>CAWIJW010000008.1:0-43222 GCA_963836525.1 uncultured Acidobacteriaceae bacterium | reverse complement strand
ACGCGGCAAGCTCGGCCTTCCTATCGAGCGCGAGTTTCATTTCACGCCAACCATGACGCTATCCGCTTACGCCGACGAGGCGCGGGCGCATGGCGCGATCAGAGCGTGAGGTGTGTCATGAACGATCAGCACAGCACTGCCGCGCCGTTGTCGGAAATGACCCGGCGCTACATCTGGCTGCTATCAGAGCTGCACGGCGGCAATCAGTTCTCGAAAGAGCAGCTTTGGCGTTGGCTGACGGAGGCCAATGCCACGATTGGCAAAGCCGAAGGGGGCGCGTCGTGACGCGCCCCCCTACACTCCGCGCTCCGGCCCGCTATCGCGGCTGTGCTGCTGGAATTCCCGCGTAACGGATTGCTCTTGCCGCGACTCCTCGCGCTGGACCGCGCTTTCGCGCGTCCGGTCCTGTGTCCGGATCAGTGTCTCGTAATCGGCGCGATTCTTCTGCGCCTGAATCTCGTTCGCCGCGTCGAAGGCGAAGCGCAGATCGTCCTGTGCCGTCTGGCACTTCTCAATCCGCTCGTTAAATGCCTGTTCGATGGTTTCGCGCTGGTCGAGCCACTGGCGGCGCATCTCCCGGTGTTCGCGGTCAAGATCGCGGGGTGGTGTCCAGCCGAACGGCGACGGCGCGGGTTCCGGCTTATAGGCGATACGGTCGCGCATCTGGTCCCATTTGCGCTCATGCTGTTCGAGAGCTTGCCGCTTGTTATCGGCAATCCGCGCCTGTTCCTGTGCGACGCGCTCAATCGTCTGCTGCTGCGCGCGTAAATCGCGCTCGCGCTGCTCCTTATGAGACGCGAACAGCGCTTCGCTCTGCTGCGCGAAACGCTGTTCAACTTTGCGCTCTGCTTCTTGCCGCAGATTGCGGCTCGGTTCGCGAGGCATGGGATTGGTCTTCCTGCGTTAGGTCAACTCGGGGATTGCGCCCGGCTGGTCGCCCCATTCATCGGCGGGAGTCAGCGGCGTTCCCTGTCCACGGCGGGCGAGGGCGTCCAGAACGTTGTCGCAGGCATTCAGCCGCGTCACGATCGCCATCGCTTCTTTCGGGCCGTAGACGGTAAGAACGTCATTGCGCTGGCCGAGGTAATCGAAGGAGAGGTGGAATGAGTTGGCGAACCAGCGCGCCCGGCGAACGAGTTTGCCCTGCATTTGCGCCTGCGCCGCCTGAAACTCCTGCTGCTCCTGCTCCGCCTGCGTCCAGTCGTGCTGCAAGAGGGCGAAGCGGTGCGGCAGCAGCCGGTCGTAATGCTTCCAGCCGAACAGCGTTTTCACGCTGAATTGCTCCAGTGTCAGCATCAGTCGGACGCGCTTGCGCAAGAGAGAGCGCAGCGCCCCGTAAAGGACGAACCCGCCGACGACGGGAACTACGAAGGCCGCTGTCAACATCCCGCTATCGGGGCTTGGCGCGCTGGCAACGCCAGCGAGGCCATAGCCGAGGCCAGCGACCACGCCGAGCCCCGTCAGCCAGCTCGCCGCCATAGCGCGCACGGGCGTCAACACACGGGGTTGCACATAGAAGGCCGGTGCGCCGTTGTGATCGGCGACCTGCCTTGTGGCAGGCTTTCCGGCGAAGGGGGAACGGACTTTCTGTAACATGATTGGTCCTCCTGTGGAGACACGGATTATGTGGACTTACGAAGGGGCGGATTCCTCGCCCCAACCTCGCGGGCTTCGCCGATGGCAACGACGCTTGGCGATGACACGGGAAGGAAGCGCAGCGGAGCGCGTCCGGTCAGCGTGCGTGCGTCCGGCGTACGGCGGAGCGCATCGCGGCTGCTCTCGTAGTCCGCCGCGACCCGGTCAGCGCGCTTCTTTGTGTCGCCAATCAATATCGCCATGTAGACCGAGGCGTGCGTGAACCACGCACGGACGACGACATAGCTCAGCTCGAACGTCATCAGGACGGCCATCATCAGCCATGAGAAGTGACGAGCGGCTGTCCCGAAGCGCGGGTCGGCGTACACCTCCTCTAATGCGAGGTAGCTCATCAGCGCGTCATTACGATCGGGAATGAGGTGACTCTTCCTCTCTTCGTCGATCTGGGCCGCTTCGCCCGCGAACGCGGCCTCTGCCGCTCTTACGTCAGCGCTCGCCTTGTCGAGCTTCTTCTGCGCGTCGGTCAGCCGCGCCTCGTAGGTGCTGATATCGGAATCGGCTTTGGCGAGATCGGAGTCCGCCGCGACCTTGCGCGTGAGGGCCTCGCGGTATTTCGATCCCGCTCCCGCCTTGTAACCGGGCGCGCCTTTCAGCTCGCGGTCGGTTTCTATCTGGTACGCCTCCGCCCGTTGGCTGGCCGTCGCGCGCAATTGGCGGGCGGCATCGAGCACGCGGGTCATTTCTCCGGCGCTCGTTGTCAGCCGCTGGACCTCGGCTTCCAGCGTCCCGAAGCGCAGAGTCCGCTGTTCGCGAAGGCGCTCGGCGTACTGCTCCTCGATCTGGCGGTTCTTTCCGCGCACATCCTGTTCGAGCTGCGTCTTGATGGCGTCATGAAACATCGCCATCGATGCGCCGGTTGAAGTTGCCGTCGAAAGGATCACAGTCATGGCGAGGCGCATGGCGAGCCGGCCATGCTCCCACCAACGACGGCGCGCGCCGGGTTGGCGCAGGACGCCCGTCAGACGCCAGTCCGCCGCCCCAATAGCCTGATCGATCAGGAACATGAAAACGCAGGCCAGCGCGCCAAAGGCTAAAGCGGCGGGCAGAGTGACAAACTGCGCCCAGAAAGCCGTCCAAGCGAGCCCGGTGACACCGGCGACCACCGAAAGCAGCAAAGCCTCGGAGACGACCGCGTAGCGATCCTGCCGAGGCGAAAGGGCAAGCAGGTCGGGATTGCAGCGTACCAGCACACACGCTAGGCGCATGATCGGGGAAAGGTTTTCGGGGGAATTGTTCATGGGATGTCTCCTTAAGTTAGAGTTCAAAAATTCAGGGTTCGTCGAGGCTGCCGATCACGCGGGGGATGGTGGAGAAGCGTTCTGTGTACCGGCGGCCATCCACGCCGATCGCGATCAGGTGAAATTCCTCTTCCGTCGGCTCGATATCGACGACCATCCCGCCATCGAGCGCGACGCCATAAGTCTCGCCACGCACCGGCGCTTCGATGAATGCCTCGCGCGCTCCGCTGACGCGCCAGTGGAAAGTGACGGCGGTTCCAGGGTTGCCCCATTGAACCGGGCGCTCGATCTCGATGCGCGGCACCTGAGCGACCACTTGAACAGTGCGCGTCTGGACCGTCGTGGCGAAGGGACCTTGCGCGACGAGGCGCAGGAGGATTGGACCCGTTCGCGTGGGACGCAGCATGAACACGCCGGCGGATGTCCCCGCGTGCTCTGAGCGCTCGTCGCCATCCTCGATTTGCAGCGTGACAGAGGTTGCGGACGGCGCGTCCCAGACAACGGGAAGGCTGCCCCCGACGAAAGCTTGTCGCGCAACATCGATCTTCGAGAATTCCGGCGCGACGACCTGCGGCCTGATGCGAAAGTTATGAACGACCCGGCCCGGCTCAAGTGTCAGCGACACGACAAGCTCTGCCGGGGTCAACGGCACGATGCCGATCTCCGCATGCGGGGGAATGTCGCCGTCGAATAACTCCTCGCCATCCTGCCGGATGCGCAGGGAAGCGCCTTCCGCATGGCGGGTCTTCACTTGAAGCGTGTTCAACACGCCGACCACGGGCTGTTCGGCGAACGCGCATAGAAGCAGCCGGGGGCGCGTGCGCCCAAAGTGCAGACTTCTTCCCGCCTCTTGCGGCATCCAACCAGTTGCACTGACATTGACCATGACTTGTTCCTCAGTAGTGGAGCGTCATAACGCCGTTTTGGATTTCGATTGATCGGAAGAGACGGAGCCAGCTCATGCCCAGCAATGGCTCATCGAGATTTCCGCCGTTCACCACAGCGGGAATGTCGCTCGCGGTGTACGGTCCGACGGTGAGTTGGTGGATCGTTATCTGTGCGTTTTGTATCGGGCCGTTTGCCGTGTTCGTCGTAAGATCGAAACTCAGCGGGCCGACACTCAGCCGTCCGGCGGCTTCTTTCGTGAGCGTGATGTAGCTCGCGCCTGTATCGATCATGAATTCGAGGGGGACGCCGTCAGCGCTGCCTTTGACGTAGTAATGGCCGTTGGAATCCGCTTTGATCCGAATGACGTGGTCCGTGCCTTCGGTCGCGCGCGGTTCGTGACCGGGCTCCAAAATCGGGGCAAGGAAGGGAACGAAGCCGAGCAGCCCGCCGGCCAGCGCCGGTCCATAGGCTGCCCCGCCAAGCAAAGCCCCACCGAGGCCGAGACCGGCCACCGCCGCGATGCACACCCGAAGCGGTGCCCGTCGCTCTTTCTTTGTTTCCCGGATCAGCACATACGCGGGCATGGTTTTCTCCTTGGGCCGTCCGCCAGAAAGTCCCTGCGAACATCCCAAAGGTAGGGCCCACCACCCCGCGACTTCCTCGCGGGAACCTCGCGCCGCCAACCTCCAGCAGCACACGCGATCGGGGCGGCCATGCTGTCGCTCTGTCGCTTCCGGCGAGGGTTGTGTAGGCTTGGAGAGGTCCGAACCCCGCCGTCTCGCGGGGCGACGGGCTCTCGGCACGGATTTCTAGGGCGCGACGGCCATGCGGTTTTCTGACTGGCAACTCAACCGGTTACGTGACGCCCTGCGCGCCTACCACAAATTCGGGCGCGATCCGGTGACAGGCCGCCATTACAACTGGAAGGACGTGAGAGAGGCGATTTTCCTCTCTACCGAGGTTGAAATCCCGCCCGAGCGCCTGCGGCAGTTCGTCGAGGGCGTCAAAACCCCCGACGGCGGGCGGCGATTGCTCACGATGCAAGATGATCGACTTGAGGCCATCGCCAAATATGCGACCGACGAGGAGTTCGGGCTGATATCGGAGGCGGAATTGCGGGAGCACGCGCCGTCGTGGCACGCCGCGCAGCGCTTGCTCGAATATCTCAAGCAGGATTTCGATACAGAGCGAATCCTTCCGCCATCAACACTGGAAGGCACGTTTCGGAACGGGCGAATCGACGAGGACAATTATGTTGTCCGCGAATTGACGTTGCAGCGTGCCTCGGACGACGGATTAATCCAGCTCGTGCAGATAGAGGATTCCTACGACCTTCTCGATGGCATGCAATTCGACGATTTCACGCCCGCGAAACGCGAGGAGATCAGAGAGAGCCGCATCGTATATGGCGGCTGGGCAATTCTTACGCCCGAAGGCAACCTGCTCATGTTCCTGAAGAAGCAGCGCACTGGTCACAATTGCTATTACATGACCGTCGCCGCCGACAACTGGCACTCGCTTCAGGCTCCGGCGGCGGCCCTCGCACTACTGCGCCATGATTATCCCATCGAGACGAACGAGGGAGAACCGCTTGAACCCAAGAAATTGCCGGGTATCAGCGAGGCGATAGGGAACAACATCGCCCTCTTCAGGAGGGTCGCATAGCCATGCCCACGTTCTTGGAACGACAGACCGCTACTCCTGAAGGACTCGCGTTGGCAGTTGAAGAACTTAGAGCGCGGATCGGAGAGCGCCGCGATGCTGCGTGGCAACCCGAGCCGGGCGAAACAGTGCATGAAAGACGAATGCACTGGGCGCTTGTCGTAGAGCGACGCGCGTCGAAGATCGCAGAGGGTGAATTCATCGAGGACGAATTGCTGCCGAAGCTTCGCGACGACAAGGATATGAACCGATTAGGGCGAGAATTCCTCAAGGCTGTCGAGCGCGGTTACGCGCCTGCCGTGGGCGCCTATATCGAAGAAGGATTCCCGCCCAACTACCAAGACCGGCAAACGCAAGAAACCGCGCTACATATTTCCGCCGGCACGAGAGCGCGCAAGGTTCTGCGCGTCCTTCTCGATTGCGGCCTGTGTAATTTCCTGCTGCGGGACAAAGGCGGGCGGCTCGCGTCGGAACTCGCCTATCTGTTCGGGCACGACCCCGCCGCCGCGCGCCTGCTTGGCACCAAGGAGCGCAATCAGGCGGAAGCGCAGGGGATCAGGCTGACGCGCAGGCCAAGCGACCGGTCGCACGGCCGTCCCTGACAACCGTTAATTCGACAACGCCTTTCCAAGCGCCACATCGATGATCTTGCTTATCTCCCGCGCCATCTGGGGCAACGTCCCGTCATCCGGATCAGTGGAAAAAAGCTCGGCCAATTCCTCAAGATCACTCTGAACTTTCTGCGCCGGTACGACCCCGGCCTGATGCAGGCGTATGACGAGCGTGACAAACATCAATTGCAGGCCCGCGATCGTCTTACCCTGATTTTGAAGTCTTGCACCGAAATTCTTGTCTATATATTCGTGCAAAATTTGCTTGGTGTTTTCGTCCATCTTTTCTCCTTGCTGTTTTTAGTCGTGCCAGATTTGCCGATGTCTGCCAAGAAAAGAGAACATGGTCCCGCAGTTTGCATTTTTGTTAGTTTTCCATAGGCGCAATCAAGTTCCATCGCGCCCGTCTGCAAATGTCCCTCTGAAGACCGCGTGATGCGGCCCGCCCGCATCGAAATACTCCACCCGTTGCAGGATCATCGGATCATACCCGGCCCACACGACTAGCTGCCGTTTCAGCCGGTCGCTGCGCGAGAAATGACGGCTGACTTCGTCCGGCGTGAGCAGGTCATGCAATTCCATGCTGGAATTGCGGCCTGATAAACCGGACTGCGCCTGTTCCGGCCCGACCTCGCCCTGACGGGCGACCTCGATCCGGGTTTTTCCGAGACGCCGGGATACATATTCAAGCGTCTCAAGATCGTTGTTGCCGAAGAATTGCAGGATTCCGGCGTTGCCGGCGAATGTTTCCCACCGCTCCTTGTAAAGCGCCTTGCCCTGCCCCCAATCCTGCAGGACGGTCCACAGCTTGACGCCGAAGGACGCGATCTGCCCGGCGGCGTCCTCAAGCTGGCGCATGTGGCCGAGCACCGGGAATTCATCGAGGCAGACCAGCACCGGCGCGGCCGGCGCCGTCTTCTCTCGCTCCATCGCGTCGAGAAGCTGGTTGATGAAGATACGCAGCCATCGATTGCAGAGCCCCATGCGGCTGGCGGGCAGGCAGAGATAGACGCTGACGCCATTTCGATCCCGCTTCAAATCCGCGAGATCGAAATCATGCCCCGCCAGCACGCGGCGCATCGCCGTATAATCCAGAAACTTGGTATGACGGCGCACGGTTGAAAGCACGCCCGCGCGCTCGTTCGATCCTTTTTCGTAGAAGTCCCGCGCCGCGCCTTCGAGAGCGCCAGCTAGGTCCTCGGTCGCGGGGTTCTTCGCGAACCGCGCCGCGCTTTGCAGCATCTCTTTCTCCAGCAGATGCAGCGGCTCTTCGTCTTCGCCGACGAGCGCGGCGGGTTCTTGCGCCAGTGCCGTCCGGATGAGATCGCGGACAGTCAGAAGATTGCGACGCCCCGCGTAGCGGGGTTCTGTCGCGACGTGAAGAATTACGCCTTCGATGAAGTTCTTGGCGCTTTCATCCCAATGCGGGTCTTTCTCGTTCCCGGTGCGCACCACAAGCGCGTCCGCGATCAGGCCCGCGTCTTCGATGATCGTGGGACTATCGGGCTTCAGGACCGCAAGCGGATTGTAGGATTTGCGCAGATGCGCGATGCCCGGCGACGTGTTCTCGAAAGGATCGAGAACATGGACCTTCTGCCCGATCGCGGCGCGCCGGGCAGCGGTGATATTGGCGAGTTCGGCCTTCGGGTCTGTCGCCATGACGCTCCCCCGATAGAACAGGAGATTGTTGATGAGCGTGACGGACTTTCCGGCACGCGATCCGGCGACGGTTAGGACGTGCCTGTTATCGTCGATCCCGACGAGCTTGTTGCCGAATGCGCCAATGAGAATCTTTCCGCCCGGATTGCGCGGGTCATATTCGAGAGCCTTGCGCTCCAATATGACTTCCGGCGTCTGCCAGCGCGCCTGCGGCGCGGTCTGCTGCTTCAAATAGCGCGAACTAAGCCCGCGGGGTATGTCGCGTGTGAAGTCTTCTGCGAAGGAGGCCATTGCCGCGTCTCCGTTAGCTGCCATCATCGGCAGGTCGCGGCTGATATTGTCCTGTCAGGTGCGCACAAACCTCGCACCAACCTCGCGCGCCGGAACTTCAGGCGAGCCGTAAAGAGTGGTTCCGCTGGAACAACCCCGATGCTGGTGGCAAGAGTCCCGGCGCAGTGTCGCATGTCGGCGTTTTTCAGTCGTCATTTGGGTGCCGTTGGCAAGACGCAGGCGGGCGGTTTCGGTCGTTTCGCCCGTCAGGGCTTCCGTTCCCTTTGTTCAGAACGGAGCTGTTTCTCTTTCAGCCTTGTACCCCAGAAGCCGTTTATCAGACCGGCGGGGATGCTCTGCGGCGTGTCCTTCTCCTGCCCGCTCCATTCGGCCCCGCGGGCCTCCCGTGTTGGGGACACGTCCCCGGCGGCCTGCTGTCCGGCGGGTAAGGCTGGAAAGGCCAGCCCGTTCAACAAAGGAGAAGACCCATGACTAACACGAACCAATCGACGGAAACCAACGCCCGCAGCAACGACAAGCCCAAACTGCCGACCCACGTCGCCAAAGTGCGCCACGGCTACGGCAAGAAAGCCACCTACGAGCGCATCGGGGTTGCGTGGCGGAACGAGGACGGCTCGCTCTATCTGAAGCTGTCCGGCACGCAGGTGGTCAGCGCCCTGACGCTCTACGAGCTGAAGGACAAGGAAGAGGCCGCACCCGTCACTGACGGCGAGCCCGCAAACGAAGAGGCGGGGGAATAACCCCCGCCTCACGGCTTCCTTCAAACGCGACAAGGCGCGGGCCGAAAGGTCCGCGCCTCGTTTTTATGCTTTAAGCTTCTGACGCCGGTTCGTCGGATTCCGCCTCTTCGGCGGTCGGCGTTATGTCCCGGTATCCGCGCGGCGTCGGCTGCTTGACTTCCATCGCCTCCATATGCTCGCCGCAGACCAGCTTGGCCCCGTGCCTGGCCCAAGCCTTCGTATCGCCGTGCGGGCAGACATAGCGGATGCGCTTGCCGCTCTTGCTTGCCTTTTCCCCGCCGTCCTCATCCTCGACAAGGTCGGCATGTTTTTCGGGTTGCTCGATCCACGAGACGACCAATCCTTTCGCCAGCATCTTCCGTACCGCTCGGTCAAAGGGCCCATCCGCCACGATGATATGGCCCATGACATCGCCAGTCTCGGCGCCATCGTCCTTGCCGTTGGAAGTCGGTTGCAGGCCGATCGACCTCATCTTTTCGGCCCACTCCTTGTTATGATAGCGGCCCCGGCCGGGCTTGCCGAAATGGTGCTGCCAAAGATGGACCATTTCATGGGCGAGGGTGGCGAGCACTTCTTCTTGCGGCCGGTCGCGGAAGTGAGTGGGATTCAGGGCGATCTCATCGGTCATAGTGCCGTCGGCGCGACCAAATCGATCACCGCAAAAATACCCGTAGCTCTTCTTGCTTCGTTGCAGCGTGATAAGGCAGTTCGGCAGCTCGCCCTCGAACAGAGAGCGGTTCAGAGTTCTCGTATGCCTGCTGCAAAGGATCGTAGGTTTCACGAGTAGGCTTGATGGATTGGGTGTTGGAATCGGACATGGGCGTTCTCCGCGTCGCTCCGCCCGTCTCCGTTTCGCTCTGGGATGTGCATCACAATTTTTGGAATGAACATCACAGTCATCATCAAACAACGTCGGGCGTCATCCTCAAGATGCGCCGTGCTGATTCCGCTTTTCCTCGCACCAACCTCGCGATATGAGTTGTCATGTGCAGTACAGATCACGACTCAGAGTCTGTAGTGCTCATCCAATTTTAAACTTCCCCGGCTACAATCGTAGTATGGGGCTCACGGACAGCTTAGTGACGTTTACAAGGTATGCGCGGTACTACCGCGCCTACCTTGCTGGGGGCTTACGCATCCCCCAGTGACCCCCTGCGGCAACCCCTAAGCTCGCCCGTCTTTTGACGACGTGCTCGCTAAGGGGTTGGATCAGCCGGCCGCTATCGCTCATGGGCATCGAGCCCATGCCTGCTGAGCGCAACGTGTGAGACGTTGCGCATTATCGCGCTGGCGCGCGATCGGGGAGACTTCCGCTCTCCCCTGACCCCTTCGATTAAGGGGCTCCACCGCAGCCCCTTAAAACCGGCGTCCGGGGCTTTCGCGCCCCGAGACCACGACCGCCTTAAGCCCGTTGGGCTACGGCGCGGCACTGCCGCAAGGGAGACTTCGGCTCTCCCTTGAAACCTATCGACCGGGGCAGGCGCGGCCCCGGAGCCCGCGAGGATCGCACGAGGTTCGTGCGAGGCGAGAGGCGGACGGACGCGCCTAACTTTGGCAACATGACGGAGAAGACCGACAAGAAGCGCGACGCACCGATCTCCTACCGCCCGCCGGCAGACCTGGCGGACGAGTTCCGCCGCCGCGTCGAATCATCCGGTCTTCCCGTCAATGCCTATATCACCCGCGCGATCTTCAACGCCGCCATCCCGCGCGCCACCCGCCATCCCGCCGCCGAAAAAGAAATGCTCGCGCATTTGCTCGGCCGCTCCGCCGCGATCCGGGACGCTCTGGACAATGCCATCCGCATCGCCGGCGACGACCCGCGGATGATCGAGGCGGCGGAATCTGCCCATGCCGAGCTTAAGATCATCGCCGCCGCGCTCATGAAGATGATGGAGCGGACGCCGTGATCCCGTTCGGCAGCCAGCGCGCCGGCGGACAGGATCTCGCCACCCATCTCCTGAACGCGCAGGACAACGAGCGGCTGGAGGTGGCGCAGGTGCGGGGCTCCGTCGCCCGCGACCTGCACGGCGCGTTCGCCGAATGGGAGGCGCAGGCGCACAACCTGACGCGCTGCACCAATTACCTCTACAGTCTCTCGATCAACCCGGACCAACGGCAGGGACGGCTCACGAAGGAACAGTATCTCGATTATATTGACCGCGTCGAACAGCGGCTCGGGTTCTCGGGCCAGCCCCGCGCCGTCGTGTTCCACGTCAAGAAGGACGGGCGGGGCGTGCCGCGCGAGCACTGCCATGTGATCTGGTCCCGCATCGACGTGGAGCGGCGCAAGGCCCGTCACGTCGCCTACGACTATGAAAAGCTCATGGCCGTCACGCGGGAGTTCGCGCGTGACCACGGCCTGCGGCTCCCCGACGGCTACCATAAGGACAAGAAACAGGACCGGCGCCGGGGCCGGCAGATGACCGTCTACGAGAAGAAGCAGGAGGATTACGGCGGCGTCACGATGGCCCAGCACAAGGCGCAGGTGACGGCGGCGTGGAACCGCCGCGACACGCCGCGAGCCTTCGTCCGGTCGCTGGAGGATATGGGCTACATCCTCGCTACGGGCGAGCGGCCTTATGTGCTGGTCGATCGCTTCGGCAACATGAACGCGCTGGCCAAGCTGATCGACGATAAGGCCGTCCGCGTCAAAAACCTCCGCGAATTCCTCGGCAAGGACTTTCCGACCGACTCCCTGCCGACCGTGGACGAGGCGCGGGCGCTGGCCGCTGCGCACCGCGCGGCGATGGAGCTGTTCCGCAAAAATGAAGATCGCGCCGCCCGTGAAGCCGTCGAGAAGGAGCGCCGTGAGGAATTGCAGCGCCGCCAGCAGCCGCGTCGCCGGGACGTGAAGCAGGAGGCGAAGGGGCTGGCCGAGCGCCAACGCGACGCCCGGCAGGAATTTTCGCAACGGCAAAAGCAGGAGCGCATGGCGTTCCGGCAGGGCTTTTTGCAGGAAAGCCGGCGCATCAAACTTGACCGCGCCACCCATCGTCCGACCGGCCTTGCCGCCTTCATCGGTCGCGTCACCGGCGTCGTGCTGATAACGAAGAAGATTCACGAGTACCGTGATGCGACCCGGTACAAGCTCTTCCTCGCGCACAAAAGAGAGTTGGCGGAGCGTCAGCAGCGCGAGACGGCGGCGCTCGACCGCCGGCAGCAGCTCGAAGCCTTGACGATGCAGCGGCGCTTGCATGCGCTGGCGCAGGTCGAAAAGCGCGAGTTGCGGTCGCTGGAAACCACGCTGTTGAAGCAGCGCCGGATCGAGGACCGGGAGCGGACGGGGCGTACTCCGTCGCCGCCGGAGCCGGTGCTGACGCCTGATGAGACACCTGAGAAGCCGATCGACGTGACGGCACAATTCGAGAAGGCAAGCGCGGAACCCGCGCCGACCCATGTGGACGAATTCAACAGGGTTGCCAAGGAGCCCATCGACCTAATGGCCGAGTTTGAGCGAGCGTCCGGGTCCGGCGGCGGTGCGGGCGACGCGTCAGGCGATGCGGCGCAGGACCCGGCGCCAGAGGCGGAGATCAAGGTTCAGCGTCGCCGCCGTCGCACGCGTGATCGGACACCGGATGAAGAGCGATCGACGCAAAGGACGCGCCCTGACCTTGAAAAGGATAACGAGGGGCCATCCGGAGATGATTCGGCGCCGACGCGCCGGCGCAAGGACCGTGATCTTGATCGTGGGCGATAGGGTAAAGTTCACGCCCTCAGCAGTAGGCTCTCGCGGGGCGCCTGTTAAGCGATAATGCCACGCCGATTGGATATTTGACTGTGTCCCCCAATCGACAAATCTCTTTTCACTTGATCGCGACCTTCCGCCGGAATTCTGGCTTTCCGGATTGACCGAAAACTTGCTATCCGTTTATACTGAACGGGCGCGGAAGCGCAGTCTGCATGTGGTATGGAAAGGAGCCATCAGCGTCATGGACAGAGCAAGGGCGCCGTCAGAACGCAAGAGCAAAGACAAACAGTCGCCCGCTGCGGTCGGCACGGAAACGCTCAATTTCAAGGTCACGACTGATTTCAAGAAAGAGTTCAAAGGATATGCGGTCAGCCAAGGTGTGAGCATGGTTGAACTGCTAAAAGAGGGCTTTGAACTTACGAAGCGCAAAAGAAGATAGTGACGAGCGGAGAACCGGATGTCACCGAAGCTCCTTGATCGTTTCCAAATATTGATCAGCAACACCCAAGCCATGCCGTGTTCCGTCGGCGGACAGGATAAAGCCTTCTCATGAATTCTCGCGGACAATGGCTGATCGATCTTGGCGCCGGTCCCGTGGGCTCGGTTGCGGACGGTCTTGTACCTGTCGCTGGCTACAACCACGACGGCCATCTGCCTGAAGAGGTGGCCATGATGGAGAAGGCACAGGCGTATGGTGCCCACTCCGTCTTTTTCGAGGCTGGGCGTAACGGCCGCGCTCCCGTAGCGCAGGCTTTCGTTTTTGTATCCGATGGTCCGGCGGACGATGTTAAGTTTGCTGAATTGCACAAGCGTCTCTGGAGCTGGGGCGGGGTCCCGCTGATTTATAGAAAGACGCCCGGTCTCGTGCAGCTTTTCCGCTGCGCCCACAAACCTGACTTTGTATCCCCAAGCGGGGAGATCGTCTGCAAGCCAATTAGAACGCTAAAAATTGCCGCGGCTATAGCGAGCGCTGACGCTTGGTGGGATGCCACGCGTCTGCGCAATGGCACGCTCTGGGATGATCCCGCAGTTTGCAAACTGATGTTGTCTGCTTCGGCCGCGCACAAACGATTGATCGACGCGGTCAGGCAACTCAATAGCGAACTGAATGAGGAAGGTATCCTCAAGAAGCATCTCCGGAGGAGATTGCTCATTCTTTCGTTGCTTATCGCCTACCTAGAAGAGCGCGGTGTCTTGCTTCCGGATTATTTCGGACAATTTCTCAAAGGCGCTACAAAATTTTTCCAAGTCCTAGCGAACGGAAAGGCATTGGTCTCGCTTCTGGACGCGCTTGAGGAACGATTCAACGGTCATGTTTTTATCCTCGATGAATCTGATCGCGCCTTATTAAAGGGGAGCAGCCAACTCGCCCGCTTTGCCACGCTCATAGAGGCGCACGAAGAGCCGGGAGGTCAGCTTGACTCTATGGCAGCTCTATTCGTTCAAAGACCTGCCGGTAGAGCTGATCAGCCATATTTATCAGCTTTTCGTAACTGACGCAGATAGCTCTGTTTATACGCCTCCATTCCTTGTCCGGCTGATGCTGGAGGAGGCGCTTAGCTGGGAACGTCTCGACCGCCTTCAACAGCGAAATGAGATCATCCTCGATCCGGCTTGCGGCTCTGGCGTGTTTCTGGTGGAGGCGTACAAACGATTGGTTATCCACTGGCGCAGCCGGAATGAATGGAAGCGGCCTCGCATCCCTGATCTCAAACGGCTCCTCAAGAAGATCCACGGGATTGACTTGGAACAGGGTGCGGTAGAACTCGCAGCCTTTAGCCTATGTCTGGCCCTGTGCGATGCGCTGGAGCCTGAGGACATTCGCGCCAGCATCAAGCTTTTTCCCCCGCTTGCAGGCAAGACGCTGCATCATTCCTGCTTTTTTGAGGCCAAAGAGCAACATTTGTTGAAAGACCCAGTGGGGGTCGTCGTCGGAAACCCGCCTTTTGAGTCCAACCTAAGTACGCCCGGCGCCCAGCGTAGCTATGAACGCTACCAGAAAGATTATGGTTCATTACCAGACAAGCAACTCGCGTACCTTTTCCTGCATGAGGCAATGGGACTAGTCGCTCAGGGCGGTGTCCTCGGCATGCTTCAGCAATACAGCTTCCTCTATAACCAATTATCTCTCGGGTTCCGTCGCAACTTCATGGCGACCTGGGATGTGCGAGAAATTCTGGACTTCGTCTCGGTGCGGGGGCTCTTTCATAAAGGTGGTGCCGATACCAAAGTGATCGTTGTCGTGGCCGATGCTGCGCGTGCCGAAGCGAACAGGAAAATTCTCCATGCCGTTTTTCGCCGCAGTGGACGCGTCGATGCCGAACAGGGATTCGATATAGATTACTACGACCTGCACTGGCTACCCCGCGAACTTGTGCTGGGCAACGATGGCGTCTGGCGTTCGGATTTGCTGGGCGGTGGACGTGTATTGGGATTCGTTGATCGCCTTAGAAAATTTCGAACTCTCGGGCAATATGCAGCAGATCAGGGATGGGATTTTGGGGAAGGCTTTATTGAAGGAAGGAGAGGCGTTTCTCGACCGGCAGAACACATTATAGGCAAAGCGTTACTTCCGTCCGAAGCGCTGACTTCTGACGGAATCGATGTTTCGCAGATCACTACTGTACCGAAAAAAACAATTGAAGGGCAGCGCTCTGCGAAGCGGTTTACCCCACCCATGCTGCTCGTACGTGAGCATATGGACCTGCCACATGCTGTCTGGTCGCGTAATTACCTGACGTATAAGAACAAGATAGTTGGATTTGCAGGTCCACAAGCCCATCGCGCTCTTCTGGCCGATGCGGATCGGTGGATGACAAATGAAGCGCCTTCTCTGCGTGCGTTTGCTGCGATTGTTAGCGTTCGCCTGTTCACTCAGAAAGCCACAACACTTTCTGGCGCCGACATTTTGGCTCTTCCATATCCCGAGACAGGCACGCTTGATCTTAGCCCCAACGAGCAGATCATCGTCGATGACATCGTAAAGTATCAACGCGATCTAGTGAGGCTCGGAGAGGACTCAGATGCGATGAAAGAGAGTGGCCTCGCAGCACTCTCCGAGTTCACCGAGGTTTACGTCCAACAAATCAATAAAATTTACAGAAACAAGCCATTGCGAGCCTTACAAGCGCAGACATGGCCCGGCGTCATCTGCCAGCCATTCGTCTTTGGTCAAGGTGGGTTGGACTGGAGCGGAGCCGATGAATTAAAAGGCAAGCTTGATGCGCTCTTCCACAAACAACAGGGTACAACGCTCTACGTCACGCGAATCGCGCGAGTTTACGATGACAGCTTTGTATTCCTGCTTAAGCCAGATCGGCTGCGATATTGGCTACGTTCTGTCGCGCTCCGCGATGCGGACGAAACCCTCGCCGACCTCCGCGCGCAGGGTTTCTGAAGCCGATGCTCGCGAACTCCCAACAATCATCCGCACGGTCCGGTTCTCTCAGCAAGGACGTGCATCTGCCCGCTACATCACTTCATGAACTGCTCAATTTTATCAGCGATGAACTGCCGCACTGGCGGGATCGCCCAGACCGGAAAAAGGAGACATCGGAGACCTCTCTGTCGTCTCAACTCTGTGCCCATTTAAACAGCAGCGCCCGACATTCTTCCGGTTGGGATATTCTTCAATTTAGGACGGAGGAACCCGATGAACAGGTCAAGGGCCGCAAGATTGATCTAGTTCCGGCGCCCTGTGGCGCGACGGTGTGGGTTGATGGCCGACGCCATGTTGATTTCGACCCATTGCTCCCGATCGAATGCAAAAGGCTACCGACGCCGAAGGACAAAGAGCGCGATGCACGCGAATACGTCTTCAATCAGCATGCCTCGACCGGCGGCATTCAGCGTTTCAAAGCAGGTCATCATGGAGCTATTCATAATCTCGGTGCAATGATTGCATACATACAGCAAGAGACATGCGTGTTTTGGAATGCCCAAGTCGCCGAATGGATCAACGCGCTGGTTGCATCTGGTCAGAAAGGCTGGACTGCGAATGATCTACTTCACCTTGAACAGCATGATACTATTCGACATATGAGCCTATTGCGTTCCCGTCATACTAGAGAAAACAGCCTGCCGGACATCGAGTTGCGCCATCTTTGGGTTCAGATGAATTGATTCCACGCCGGGATTACCTTGCGAAGGGCGACGCTTGAACATGAAAACATCACTTGGCCCTGAAGACGTGGCGGAAGCCCTGCGTGAGCGCATCAAGAAGGAAGACCTCACGCTCACGGCGTCTGATGCCGTGCGGATTATTTTGATGCTGGAAAGACTGTCGCAGAGGTGCGCCGAAGCCTATCAGGTGGTCGGCTCTCTCGCCGGCTTGGCCGAGGTGATGGACGACCCGGCGGTGCAAAAGGCGCTCGATCTGTTCAGCAGACCCATGCGGCCCGGCGATGTTTTGCCGTTCGTCACGCAGAAGGACCGGCACCGCGCAATTCCCAAGCGCCGGACCAAAGCCAAATCGTCACCGAAGACTGCAAGCAAGATAGTCGGGCGTAAAAGCCGCTCAAAATCATAAGTCGCGAATGCCGTCCAGAACCACGCGAGCCGCGCTACAACTCTGTCTGCGCTCCCGCCCTTGCATTGAGCGGTTCAGCATTTGTCATAGGAACCGATGAGGTTCCGGTAGGCCCATTTATGTGCGTATGATCTGAGTGGAGGGGTAATTCATCTGCTTATGCCAAACGACAAGAATCTCCCAGCAACCGTCCGAAAGAATTCGACTTTGCCTCAGGCCCAGCCGAGTGGCCTCGTCGCTCGCGGTCTCGCGGCTATCCAACAGTCACTTTCCGTACCTGAGAAACAAGACGCTGAAAGCCTCTTCAAGAAGGGAATGCGTTACAGAAATGATGAAAGCCGAGACCCTCAGAACAGTGATCGTGCGCGCGCATATTTGTTGGCAGCAGCCAATTTAAATCATGCAGAAGCTCAGTTTGAATTGTGTCTGCTCCTCGGAGAGTATTACGAATGGCCAGAAGCTGTTGCGTGGTTGGAAAAATCCGTTTCACTGAGCTTCGGTCCGGCTCAAAAATATCTTGCTCTAGCACTATTCGACCCTTTGATAGCTGACCACCTCAGTAACCCGAACTACGACCAATCACAGTTATATCGCCAAGCATCAGCCTGGTACAACGAACGGGCAACGGCGGGCGATCCAGCCGCTCAATATGACTTTGCTTTGATGCATTGGGGGGGAGAAGCAACAAATTACAGTCCTGAAGAAGCTATGCGATGGATGAAAGCAGCGGCAGAGCAGAATCATGGATTTGCCTGCTGGCGGCTTGGTAACTGGCTACTCGATGACAAAGCCCCCCACCACAATACTGAGCGGGGCATTTACTGGCTTTCACGCGCCGCCGAATTGGGAAAATCAACTGCATGTAAAGATCTAGGCGATCTTTACCTGCTCGGTCATATGGGTGGACTCTACGCGCTTAAGAAGGGCGAAAAATATTCACAACTCATTCCGCCCGATAAAAATGCCGCCGTTAGCTGGTACGAACGCCAAATCAAACTCGATCGAGCGCGCGGCTCTTTCATGAGCACGGATTCGTTGGCTCGCCTGTATCTCTCTGGAGATCACCTAGACCAAGACCTAGCGCGCGCTGAGCGATCGCTACTGGAAACCGCAAATGCAGGATATCTCGACTCGCAAAGATTACTCGCCTTTGAATACACATCGGGTAAGCGACTGAGAAAAGATACGACTGCGGCCCTCCATTGGCTGAAAATGGCTGAGGAGAACAGCAGTAGTTCAAAGCTGAGAGACCAATACCAGCTAGGCCATTTTTACGAACACGACAGCGATGACGCTCCGAATTACGTCGAGGCTGTGAAGTGGTATCTGAAAGCCGCTGAGCAAGGAGACTATCGATCTCAGAAAAGCCTTGGGGTCATCTACGAGTCGGGAAAGGGCGTGCCGAAGGATTACGTCCAGGCCTATAAGTGGCATCTGTTATCCGTTGCCCATTCGTACGGGAAACCGGGGATAAAAGAGTTTCACACCGACGCCACTAAGACGCTCGACGCGCTTGCCCAAAAAATGACCCCATCCCAGATCGCTGAGGCGCGTCAGCTTGCGGGCGATTTATTCGACAACATCACCTCCTTGCACCCCACAGACCACGAACTTGCAAAAGAAGGGCTGGCAAAAGGTGCTTCCTGAAGAACAAGAACTGGCCCGCTTGGATGCGCAGCAAAAAGAGCTTGAGGAACAGCTTGTTTCGGCAGAGTTGTCCTTAGAAACAGCCGCGACAGAGACGGAACGGTTCAAGCTACGCTATTACCATGCAGTCGGACGCCTATACGCTGAGCTCGATGAGCTTGAGGCAAAAATTGCCAGCGCACGCCTAAAACAGGCGCCCAACGATCCCGACGTGAGGGCTCATGCAAAATCATCTGAGGAGCGTGCGAAGCGAACTGCTGAAGAAGCTGGCTTGATTGAAAGTCAACCAGATTCAGAGCCGGAAATTACGCCCACCCTCAAACAAGCGTACCGGCGCGCGGTCAAACTCATGCATCCTGATCTCGCATTGACTGAAAAGGAACGCCTGAGGCGCACGGCACTAATGGCCCAGATAAACCTCGCCTACAAACGGGGAGATTTGGCAGCAATTGAAAGACTCATCAAAGAATACGGAGAGGACCCTGAGGCGATCGTTGGGGAGGATGTGGCATCCCGGATCGTTAAAACCATTCGCCGCATTGCCCAGTTGCGACGCAAAATCCAAGAGGTGAAGCAGGAACTGGAAGCGCTCCGGAGAACCGATATCTATCAGCTAAAGCAAACCATAGAAGAACAAGAAGCCAATAGGGGTGACCCTCTGGGTGACTTGGCCGGTGACCTGAAAAGGCAAATAGTGGAAAAAAAACGTAAGGCTTATGCCTGATCACCCCCCTTCCTGACCTCGACCTAAGCTGTGTTGCTGTCCCGTTTGTGCGAAGATGGCCACGCTGTCCATCACGGGACCCGCGACATGAAAGCCTCTGCGAAGATTCTCATCCCGCCTTATTCCCGCAAGCTGAAAAACCCTCCGTACCCGGAGCACGTCATCGAGGATTTGCGGGAACGTATGAAAAAAGGCCCGGTCACGCTCGGCCATGACGAGCTGGAGCGCATTTTCGCCATGCTGGAAATCCTCTCCGCCCGGTGCGGCGGCGCGTATCAGGTGGTCGGTGAACTCGCGGACTTCGCCGCCATGTCGTATGACCCTGCGGTCATAAAGGTGATGGATTTACTGGCATGGCCGCTGTGGCGCGGCGACATCCTGCCGTTCAACCCGGCGCGGGCGAAAGAGCGCCATCGCGCCTGGCTCAGCGCGAAGAAATTCGAGGCGCTCCACGAGGCGGAACAGCGCGCTATCGAGGATGAAAAGCGAGGTCGCAAGACAAAGCTCGCGCCGAAGAAAAAGCCCCGATCACTGACGGGCCGTTCACGGGCGTAGAAAACGGATTTTGAACCCATGCTCCAGCATTACGAGGATATTCTTTCACGCATCGCCGAACCGCCGCGCTGGTTCGACGAGCAGGGCGTGCCGCGCTATTGCGAATTCGCGCCGGACCGCATCGCCAGCATCCATGCCCGCGAATGCGCGCTCCTCGCCATCGAATGCCAGAGTTGCGGGCGTCCGTTCATCGTCGCGCTCGATGCAGGCACAGCAAATCAAAACGTCATCAGCAGGCCCGGACAGGAGCGGGAGTGGCGCACGCTCGCCGAGATCATCCGCAGCCACCAGGTCGAATACAGGGACCCGCCCAATGTCGATTGCTGTGGTGTCGGGGCGATGCAGACGAGCATAACCCGCCGCGTGCTCGAATACTGGGAGCGCATTCAGGAAACCTATACCGACCCCGCCACAGGCATACTCTGCACCCGAGGCCGTCGCGATTGGACGCGCGACCACAGCCTTGAAATCGAGATACCGGACCCGGAAGGTCCTCCCGCAACACGGTGATCCACTGGGCGACCTGACCGCGCATTTGACCAAAGAAATGTCGGAGCGCGCGGCCGAACTGAAGGCCATGGCATAAAGGAGAGCACCTGCCGGCGCTGCGGACGCAAGTCAGCTTTCATTTTTGCGCCGCGGGCGTGCCTTGGGCCGCGGCGTTGTCTTCTTACGGGTTTCCGATTTCTTGCTCTTCTGTGTGGCGTCGCGCGCCTCGTTCAGGATTGTCCCCAGCACCTTGTGCATCCGCTTGTCCTCATTGCCCAGCCCGAGCGCGAAACCCGTCATCATCAGGTGTTTGAAGGATAGCGCCATGTCCAGCGGCTTGTTCGGCAGGAGCAGGTTGTACGAGCCGTCTTCGCGGATGATGACAGCACCGTCGCCGGGCGTGAGTTCGATCTGTGTTGTCCCCTTTTTCTTTGCCTTTGCCATGTTCGACTCCCTCGGGGCAGCGTGCCTCCGCCAGTCTAATCAGGTTATCGCCGGACTGGTATCGTAATGGCGCACCCGGCCCTCCGCCGTCGGGCCGGTCCGGCTCTCAGGCTGCGCCCCGAACCCCTTGACGGGTTTCGGCCATCCGGCTTCGATCCGTTGCGCGAGAGCTAGGGGACGCCGCCCCCCGCGCGCGCAAGGCATCCCAACGTCTCCCTGAAGGGAACCCTCGTTCGGAGCCTCCTTGCACTTGCTACCCCCGCTCTCGGCGAGGGCCAACCGGGTGCATGCGCACCCGTCTTTCCAAGGAAAAAGGAAGGAGGGAAGAAGGGCCGTGAAGTCACGGTCCGCGCTGCAAGCAAGAGAAGGAGACTATCTATGACCATGCAATCTGTTTCGTTATCGGCACTGGAAGCATCCACCACGAACCCGCGCCGGAAGATCGACCGCAAGACCATCGAGGGACTTGCGGCCAGCATCAGGACCGATGGGTTATTGCATAACCTTGTCGTCAGCCGGTGGAAGGCAGAGGCAAGAAGGAGCGTTACCAGATCGTCAGCGGGTCGCGGCGCTTTGAAGCGCTGCGCCTGCTGGAGCAGCGCGGCGAGTTGCCGGAGGATTTCACGGTCGCGGTCGAGATACGCGACGACCTCTCCAAAGACGACACGCTGCGCATCGCTACCGTCGAGAATTTGCAACGGCAGAATCTCACGCCGTTGGAGGAAGCGGGAGCGTTGACCAAGCTGATCCATAAAGGGCGTACTCTTGATGATGTAGTCGCGCAGACAGGATTGAGCGCGACGACGATCAAGCGGCGTCTGGCGCTCAACAATCTGTGCCGGGACGCGAAACAGGCGCTCTCCAAGGGTCAGATCAATCTCGCACAGGCCGAGGCGCTGACCCTTGGGCAGTGATGAAGCGCAAGTGCGGCTCTTGGAGCAATCTTCGGCGGAGTGCGATTACAGCGCCGACGACATTCGCGGCCATGCTTCTCGATGACCGCCCGACAGTCGCCTTGGCGATCTTCCCGCCCGAGAAATACACCGGCACCATCACGACCGACCTGTTTGCCGCGAAGGAGGACTTCGTATTTCGATGATGCGGAGCAGTTTTTCCGGCTTGCAGAAGGAGGCGGTCGCTGAACTCTACCGAAGCACCATCGGAAACGGCCGCATGGGTGGAACTGACAGAGGACTATCGCATCCCCGACTGGAAATACCGCAACCGCCAAGAAGAAGGAGAAGGGCGGCGTCCTCATCAATCTCTCACCGTCCGGCGCGGTCGAAATCCGCGAAGGTCTGGTCAAGCACAAGATCGAACCCGAGACAGAAGAAGCGATTGCGGAGAACCCCATCGCCCCGGTGAAAGTGAAGGCGGCATATTCCGCGCCGCTTTGCCGCTATCTCGCCCACCACAAGACCGCCGCTGTCGCGGAAATCCTTCTCGCCAGTCCGCGCACGGCGCAGGAAGTGTTGATCGTCCGCACCCTGAAAGGCTTCCGGCAGCATGAGGCATTTCCGACCTTGAGCAAAGAAGCGGAGCCGCAAGGCGCGTACCGCGTGTTAGAGGAACAGGCGCGGTGCTTCGCTGGCAAACTTGGGTTCAAAATCGAGGAAGGGGAATCGGTGTGGAGCAGCTTCCCGCCGCCCTTCACCGACGAACTCGCGCTATACGAGGCTGTAAGGGGCCTGTCCGATCACGATCTTGCCGGGTTGCAGACCCTTCTCGCCGCCCTGTCTTTCGGTCAGGGCAATTGCGACCGTCTGGACACGAGCGACTCTCTCTTCAATCGCGTGGCGCGGGATTTGAGCGTCGATATGAAGAACCACTGGCGACCGGACGTGGCGTTTTTCGGCAAGCGCAACCGGGAGCAGCTTATCGGGATCGCCAAGGAGTGCGGCTATGCCGATGGCAACGGCTCGTTGGGTTCCTACAAGAAGTCGGAACTCACGTCCTCGCTGGTCCGGCATTTCGTGAACGCGCACAGCACCGCCGAGCCGACCGAGGCGCAGCGCAAGGCGCGGGAGTGGCTTCCCGAGGCCATGCTGTTCCCGGCTGTCGATCCGTCAGCGCCGATTATCGTCGGCAACCACGATGTTGTTGATGATGGTGTCGGTGGTGGTGGTGGTGATGATGACGATCATCACCATGACGATGATGGTGACGGTAACGAATAGCGGGCAACGCCTGCCCGAAATCAGGGCGCGGCTGCGAAAGCAGCCGCGCCTCTTTTGTCCTAGGACCCTCGGGAAGCGATACCCAGAGGTGGGGGTCATGTTGGAAAATCCGCGTTTTTCGCGGATTTTCCAACATGAAACTATAAGGCGTGGCCTGTACCGTCAGGATTCCATCGTATAAATCACTTGCAGAAAGTATCGATAAATGATACTTTACGCATGTGGAAAATACTCTATCGCAGCCAAATATCCGAAGCTTCGTCTCCGGCCTCGCCGCCGGGGGGCGCTATTTCTTTGCCTCGCGGGACGCTCAGGCCGCGCTCGGCGTGTCGCCTGCCGCCGCCAAGCTTGCCCTCAATCGCATGGCCAAGCAGGGGGCCATCGCAAGCCCGGCGCGGGGATTCTATGTCATCGTCCCGCCAGAATACCACAGCCTCGGCTGCCTGCCCGCCGACCAGTTCATCCCGGCCCTGATGAAGAGCCTTGGGCAGACCTATTACGCCGGACTTCTTTCGGCGGCGCAATATCACGGCGCGGCACATCACCGCCCGCAGGAATTTCAGGTCTTCCTCGCCAAGAACCGCAGGCCCATCCAGTGCGGCAAGGTGAGTGTTGCGTTCATGGCCCGCAAGCGCATCACCGACGTTCCGGTCCAGAGCTTCAATACGCCGCGCGGCACGATCCTTGTCTCAACGCCCGAAGCCACGGCGATTGACCTTGTCGGCTACCAGCATCACGCGGGCGGGCTGGATCAGGTGGCGACGATCCTTGTCGAGCTTGTCGAGAAGATCGATCCGCAAAAACTCGCGGCTGCCGCCGCGACCGCTCCGGTTCCGTGGGCGCAGCGGCTTGGCTTCCTGCTTGAACATATCGACGCCGGCAAAAAAGCCTCTGCGCTCAAAGCCTATGTGCAAGAGCACGCAAGACTGGCGGCGGTACTTTCGCCGACCGCGCCGCGCGCGGCTTCCCGGCGTGACGACGACTGGAATCTCTACGTCAATGCGGACGTGGAGGCGGAAACATGATTCCGCGCGACTACATCACGGAATGGCGCGCCCATGCGCCGTGGGTGCAGGACATTCAGGTCGAGCAGGACCTCGTCATTTGCCGGGCGCTGGTCGCCATCTTCTCCGATCCGCATCTGAAAGAGGCGCTTGCGTTCCGTGGCGGCACCGCCTTGTACAAGCTTCATCTCAAACCTGCTGCCCGCTATTCCGAGGATATCGATCTCGTTCAGATCAAGGCCGGGGCCGCAGGCCCGATGATGCAAGCGCTGCGCGCCGTTCTCGATCCCTGGCTGGGCGTGCCGCGCTGGAAACAGACCGATGGCCGCGTCACCTTCGTCTATCGTTTTGACTCCGAAGATACGCCGCCGATCAAGCTGCGCCTGAAGGTCGAAATCAATTCCCGCGAGCATTTTGCCGTCCACGGGTTCACCAGTGTTCCCTTCGCGGTTTCATCACGCTGGTTCGAGGGCGCCTGTCAGATCACGAGCTATGAGCTTGACGAGCTTCTGGCCACGAAATTGCGCGCCCTGTATCAGCGCAGGAAGGGCCGCGACCTGTTAGACCTTGCCATCGCCCTGAAAAATCCTGCGGTTGACCCTGCCCGCATCATCGCCGCGTTTTCTGAAT
Source organism: uncultured Acidobacteriaceae bacterium (assembly GCA_963836525.1). Lineage (GTDB taxonomy): Bacteria > Acidobacteriota > Terriglobia > Terriglobales > Acidobacteriaceae > Telmatobacter. The sequence continues at coordinate 18,588 of CAWIJW010000008.1, read as the reverse complement.
ATATGGACCAAGGCGGTCATCACATCACACGCGAACTCTTCGAGCAGAATCTGGCCGCAAAGCTTGATGATCCCCGGTTTACCGCCGACATCGGCCCGTTGCTTGCCCCCGGATATAGCTGGGACATCGCCGATGCTGCGCAGGCGGTAGGATCGCGCCTGATCGCCCTGTTGCCCGCAGGGGCGTAAGACGGGCGAGGACCAACCCGACGCACGCGCGGCACAAAAAAGCCCGGAAGCCTTCAGGGAAGTGAAAGCAGCGGTCCATCCTTGCGATGGCCGGTTCCCGTCAGCAGCTTGGATGCGGTGCCGCCGAGCGGGATTTCGCAGAGCAGCTCCACGAAATCACCGATCCTGAATTCTTCCTCGTCCCGCCATGGTTCCGTGAAGACCGGCAGGTCGTTTTCCAGACCAAGGCGGTAGCTCCGCACATGCCACTTTTCCAATTCTTTATCGCCGCCGCCGAGCGCGGCGAGTCTTTCCGCATCCGCGCTGTTCAGCGCGAGGCCATGCGCGTGCAGGTAGAACCCGTCCCCGTAACTTGTCTCGTAGACATCTTCGTTCAGCACCGCCCAGACGGTGAGGATGCCGCCAGCGTCCCTGATGCGCTGGCGCACGCTCTCGACCATCGCGGGCGTGATTTCGGTTTCGCCGGGATGCTCCGGCGGGCCGATCCGCAGGACGTTGCGCTTGTCCTCAAACGACATGGGCGACCTAGGTTCGTGGCTTACGCGAGGATGATTGTGGTTTCCGTTGCTCACGTAAAGAATCGGCTGAGCGACAAACCACTTCAGAAAGTTGCAGTATTTGTCCGGATAAGGGGTTTGCCTTGCGCCAGATCATACCAACGGTGCGCGAGGGTTGGGGGTCCTTGAAGCGAGAGACAGCCACGGAAGCCGCACGAGTCTCCAACGCGACTGCCATTTCCGGGATCAAGGTTACACCTAGGCCGGCGCTGACCATTTGGACAAGCGTAGACAAAGAGCTTGCATCCAGCGTGTCGCGTGATGGCGAGGTCTGCATATTGCAGAACGACAGGGCCTGATCGCGAAAACAGTGCCCCTCTTCCAGCAGAAGAAGTCGCATTTCGCGCAACGCTTCGCTGCTAGGCACGGGCGCTCCCTCATCCTCGCCCGGCCGCACCAACAAAAAGTTCTCCGTAAAAAGCGGCACCTCAGTCAGCGAAGGTTCTGACACCGGTAAAGCTAGAATGGCTGCGTCAAGCCGAGCTTCCGTAATTTCTTGTATCAGCTTCGAGGTGACTGCCTCACGTACCTGCATCTCGACTTCGGGATGCATTTCAGCAAGAGTCCTGATGACCGCTGGCAGCAAATAGGGCGCGATCGTCGGGATCATTCCGATACGGAACCGGCCAAATAGCCGGCCACGCGATGCGCGCGCCATGTCTCCCAATTCATCGACCGAGCGCAGGATGGCACGGACGCCGGCGGCAGCCTCTTCCCCGAACCTCGTAAGCCGGACTTGCCTTGCGCTTCTCTCAATCAGCACTGCACCCAGAGCCTCCTCCAGTTCCTTAATCTGCATCGACAATGCCGGCTGTGTGACCGCACAAGCCTCTGCGGCGCGGCCGAAATGGCTGTTACGCGCCAGCGCATCGAAATACCGAAGCTGCCTGAGGGTTATGTTGTTCATCAGCTTATCTTATCGCAAACATCACAAAAATCAAATTTACCTGATGATAGGCTTCAGATAGCATCCTTCCACGCGGGTCCAACCCAGACAGGAGAGCAAGATGGCCGACGAGAAAAAATGCCCGGTAATGCACGGGACCACCAATGTCGCAAAGAGGTCGCACCGCGACTGGTGGCCGGATGCGTTGGATGTTTCGGTCCTGCATCGCAACTCAGATTTGTCCGATCCCATGGGCGAGGCGTTCGACTACGCCAAGGAATTCAAGTCACTTGATCTCACCGCGGTGATCAAAGACCTGCACGCCCTGATGACGAACTCACAGGATTGGTGGCCGGCCGATTTCGGTCACTACGGCGGCCTGATGATTCGCATGGCATGGCACAGCGCGGGCACGTACCGCATCACTGACGGCCGCGGCGGCGCCGGTGCGGGTCAGCAGCGTTTCGCGCCGCTGAATAGCTGGCCAGACAACGCGAACCTCGATAAGGCGCGCCGTCTGCTGTGGCCGATCAAGCAAAAATACGGACGCAAAATCTCGTGGGCCGACCTGATGGTCCTCGCTGGCAATGTCGCGCTTGAGTTGATGGGCTTCAAAACCTTAGGCTTCGCCGGCGGCCGCAAAGATGTCTGGGAGCCTGAAGAGCTCTATTGGGGTCCTGAGGGGACGTGGCTGGGCGACGAGCGCTATAGCGGCGAGCGTCAGCTCGCGGAGCCGCTCGGCGCGGTGCAGATGGGGTTGATCTATGTCAATCCGGAAGGGCCGAACGGCAATCCCGATCCGATCGCGGCGGCCAAGGACATCCGCGAGACGTTCTTGCGCATGGCGATGAATGACGAGGAAACCGTTGCGCTGATTGCCGGCGGCCACAGCTTCGGCAAGACCCACGGCGCCGGCGATCCGTCGCTGGTCGGACCGGGGCCGGAAAGCGGCGCCCTTGAGGATCAGGGCCTCGGCTGGAAGAGCAAGCACGGCACGGGTTTCGGCGCCGACGCCATCACCGGCGGTCCCGAAGTCACTTGGACGCAGACACCGACGAAGTGGAGCAACCTCTTCTTCAAGAACTTGTTCGAATACGAATGGGAACTGACAAAGAGTCCAGCGGGGGCAAAGCAATGGCAGGCCAAAAATGCCGAAGCCACGATCCCCGACGCGTTCGACAAGACCAAGAAGCATGTGCCGACCATGCTGACCACCGATCTCTCGCTCCGGTGCGACCCGGCCTATGAGAAGATTTCGCGGCGCTTCTATGAGCACCCCGATCAGTTCGCCGATGCTTTTGCGCGCGCTTGGTTCAAGCTTACGCATCGCGACATGGGTCCGATCGCGCGTTATCTCGGCCCGCTCGTGCCGAAAGAGCGGCTGATTTGGCAGGACCCGATTCCGGCCGTGGATCATCCGCTAATCGACGAGCGGGATGTTGAGGCTCTCAAGGCCAAGATTCTTGCGTCCGGCCTCTCCGTGTCCGAGCTGGTTTCGACGGCGTGGGCTTCGGCGTCAACGTTCCGCGGCTCTGACAAGCGCGGTGGCGCGAACGGCGCGCGAATCCGCCTCGCGCCTCAGAAGGACTGGGAGGTCAATCAGCCCAAGCAGCTCGCGACGGTGCTCCAAAAGCTGGAAGCGATCCAGAAGGAGTTCGGCAAGAAGGTTTCGATTGCCGATCTGATCGTTCTCGGCGGTTCTGCGGCGGTCGAAAAGGCCGCAAAGGACGCCGGGGTCGATGTAAAGGTGCCCTTCACGCCGGGACGCATGGATGCGTCGCAGGAACAGACCGACGTCGCCTCCTTTGCGCCACTAGAGCCGCGTGCCGACGGCTTCCGCAACTATTTAAGTGCCAAGAAGCATCAGTTCATGAAGCCCGAAGAGGCGTTGGTGGATCGGGCGCAATTGCTGAGGCTGACGGGCCCGGAAATGACTGTCCTCGTCGGCGGCCTGCGCGTGCTTGGCGCCAATGCGGCAGCATCCAAGCACGGCGTCTTCACCAACAGGCCGGGGACTTTGACGAACGACTTCTTCGTCAATCTACTCGGCATGAGCACGCAATGGCAGCCGGTCGCTGGTGCTGAAGACGTGTACGAAAGCCGCGACCGCAAGACAAACGCGGTTAAGTGGACCGGTACGCGCATCGACCTGATCTTCGGTTCGCACTCGCAGCTCCGCGCCTTCGCGGAGGTCTATGCCTGCGCGGACGCGATGGAGAAGTTCGTGAAGGATTTCGTGGCGGCTTGGACAAAGGTGATGAACGCTGATCGCTTCGACCTTGCCTGATCTATGTGAAGCGGCGTTTCAAAAAAAACTTGAAACGCCGCCCACACGCTTTGCCCTCATGATCCGCTGGTCGCATCAGGACTCGAACCTGCCGGGGCTATTTTCCTAAATCGGTCCAACAGAACACTTCGGGGCGACGGGTGGTCGCCGTCCAAGGGAACATGCCGGCCAGTTGCGAACGACTCGCATAATCGATTGCAATTGAGAATGAGTTGCATTAACGTCCTCGTCAGGCCGCCCCTCCCGATTGGATGGGGGACACGTCGAGCGAGGGAACATTTGTATGCCGGGTTACCTGTCCATTTTGGCTGGCGACACAGGAATTCGCCACGCAGGGCGGCAATGTCTTGCACTGGCGACAATTTGCATCACAGCCTGGCTGTGGGTCGAGACGGCCTCAGCCGCTCCTGCGGTCTCGGTGCCCACGGACCCTGAGGCGTTTCAGTCCAGCCAACCACAAGGCGGACCGTTCGGTTTTCTGAACGGAATCTCCCGAAGCAACTACCTGCTGGGCGATATGTGGGGTCTGCGCACACTCCTCAGCCGATACGGCATGTCTTTTGGGCTGCTGGAAACGAGTGAGAGTTTTGGCAACGTCAATGGAGGCGTCAAACAGGGATTCGAATATGACGGTCTCACGCAGATGGTGCTGCAATTGGATACGCAGCGTGCCTTCGGCTGGTATGGCGGCACTTTCAACGCCAGCGCCTTGCAGATCCATGGACGCAATCTAAGCGCAGACAATCTCGCGACGCTGCAAACCGCGAGCGGAATCGAGGCCGACCGAGGAACGCGTCTCTGGGAACTCTGGTATCAGCAGAAATTCCTTGAAGAGGACAAACTCGACATCAAGATCGGTCAGCTAAGCCTCGACCAAGAATTCATGGTTAGCCAGAACGCGGGCTACTTCGTCAATACGATGTTTGGCTGGCCGATGCTACCTTCCGCCGATCTGCCCGGCGGCGGTCCGGCCTATCCGCTCTCGGCACTCGGCGTTCGCGTCAGGGCACGTCCAATTGATTCGCTCACTATGATGGTTGGAGTGTTCAACGGCAGTCCTGTAACGAACAACGGCGGCGATCCTCAGAAGCAGAACGCATCCGGCACCAGCTTCCCGCTGAACGGGGGGGCGCTGGTGATCGCTGAAATTCAGTATGTCTATCCGTCGCTCGGCACCTTGGTCAGGGCCGATGAATCGGAACCCTTGTCGCGTCTCTACAAGCTCGGCGTCTGGTATGACACGGAACGCTTCTCGGACTTGCGCTTCGATAATATGGGTCGATCCTTAGCCGACCCCGCAAGCACCGGCATCCCTCAGAGCCATGAGGGTGACTACGCCATCTACGCCGTGGCCGATCAGATGATATGGCGCTCCTTCGAGGAGCCTGACAGGACGATAAACGTCTTTCTCAGGGCCATGGGCACGCCCGAGGGCGATCGCAATCTGATCAGCTTCAGCCTCAATGCCGGGCTCACCTTCCATGAGCCGTTCCTGCATCGTGACGACGATACGTTCGGCATTGGCATGGGCTACGCCAGGGTCGGCAGCCACGCCAGCGGTCTCGATCAGGATACGGGCAACTTCACAGGCTCGTTCTTTCCGGTGCGCGGAGCAGAGACCTACCTCGAAGCAACATATCAATATCAGGTCACGCCGTGGTGGCAGCTACAGCCGGACATTCAATACGTCTTCAATCCCGGTGCCAGCGTCCTGAATACGAACGGTTCCGGACAAACCGTGAAGAACGAAACTGTTTTCGGAATACGAACAAACATTCTGTTCTGAAAGGGCAGTGCGATTTTTTTGCCTGATCAGAAGCACCGATATTAAGGAGAAGGAGTGAGAACTATGCCGCACGAGAGACGAAGCGTTCTAACAAGAAACGTGCTCGTTCTCGCCGTACTGGTCGCGGTGGCATCGCCACCTGCGCAGGCGCAAGAGCCGTCCAGCCTGCTCGATACCGTTCATCGGCACAAGACCCTCACCACGACAGTTACCGATAACGGTGATCTCAACCCTTACGCCGTCGTCGTTGCTCCGGTCTCGGTCGGACGAATCCAGAAAGATGACATACTGGTGGACAATTTTAACAACGTCTCGAACCTGCAAGGAACGGGCGGGACGATCATCGATTACAACCCGACCACGAAAAAGACGACGCTGTTTGCCAAGTTGCCTCAGCACCTGGCGCAGTGTCCCGGTGGTATCGGTTTGACCGCCGCGATGGCGATGCTCAAAAGCGGGTGGGTCATTGTCGGCAGCACGCCGAGTACGGACGGCACAACCCGCACAAGGGGCGAAGGCTGTCTGATCGTGCTCGATTCCAGCGGCCAGTTCGTCACCGCCTGGACCGGTCCGAACATCAGCGGCCCGTGGGGCAATATTGCGATGGTCGATAGCGGCGCGACGGCGACGCTGTTCGTCAGCATGGCCGGTTTCAGCGTCCCCGGCCCGGAGGTTCGCGATCCGGAATCGGGTTTTCCGGTGACCATGAAAAAAGCGACGGTGCTGCGACTTGAGCTATCTATCCCCGAAGGAAAGCCGCCCGAGATCAAGAATCAGACTGTCGTTGCCGATGGCTTTGGTCATCGTGCGGACAAGGATGCCTTTCTCATCGGCCCCACCGGCCTCGCCCTTACGGCTGACGGCACGCTCTATGTTTCCGATGCGGTGGAAAACCGGATTGTCGCCATCCCCGATGCCCTCAAGCGTACCACCAGCGCCGGGACCGGGACGACAATAACCAAAGATGGACTTCTGAAGCGACCACTGGCGCTGGCGCTAACCGCCGGCGGACATCTATTGGCGTGCAATGCCAAGAATGGGCAGGTCGTAGAAATCGACCCCGTCGCCGGCAAGCAGCTCTATGCCCAGTGGATCGATACCAATCAGGCCCAGTCGCCGCCGGGTAACGGCGACCTCTTTGGCATTGCCATGACGCCGGACGGCACGGGTTTCTATTACGTCGAGGATGACACGAACTTTTTAATGGAGGCCGCCCGATGACGGACAGCGATGATCGGACCCTGCGCGCAACTCGTCGCGGCTTTCTGGTCACGACGGCGGGTCTTTTGGCAGCCGCCGGCTCTGGCATCAGCACAAACGCGGCAGCCGCTATTCCCGCTGAGGCAAGGGGCACTCCCGATGTCGCAGGATCAGGCAAGCATGATGTCGAGCCTTTTTGGGGCAAACACCAAAGCGGCATCGTCACGCCCGCGCAGACTCACACGTATTTCGCTTCCTTTGATCTTGTCACGACCAAGCGCGACGAGGTCATCGAGATGTTTCGTCGCTGGACTGCCGCCGCTGACCGCATGAGCACCGGCCAGACAGCCGAGCCGCTCAGTTACGAAGCGCAGTCTCCCGCCACCGATACCGGCGACGTTCTCGGCTTGCCACCGTCGCGCTTGACCCTGACCTTTGGCTTCGGTCCCGGCCTGTTCGTCAAAGACGGCAAAGACCGATATGGGCTGGCCGCGCATCGACCCGAAGCGCTGGTCGATATGCCCGTCTTTGCCGGCGATCAACTGATGGAGACGCGCACTGGCGGCGATCTCTCGGTACAGGCTTGCGCTGACGATGCGCAGGTTGCCTTTCACGCCGTGCGGCAACTCGCGCGCCTGGCCTATGACGTGGCGCAAATACGCTGGGTACAAGCCGGATTCGTCGCCGATTTCGGTAAGAAAGCCACGCCGCGCAACCTGATGGGATTCAAGGACGGGACCGGCAATCCCCCGGTCAGTGACCCGAAGATGATGGATCAATTCATATGGGTCGGCAGCGAGGGTCCGGACTGGATGCGGGGCGGCAGTTATGTGGTGGCCCGTCGGTCCCGCATTGCGCTCGAACATTGGGACCGCATGAATGTCGGTTTTCAGGAACAGACTTTCGGCCGCCAGAAATTATCCGGCGCACCCCTGGGCAAGAAAAAGGAGTTTGATCCGGTTGACCTTGATGCGACCGATCACGACGGCAATCCGGTCGTTCCGGAGAATTCCCATGTGCGGCTTGCCCATCATAGCAATAACGACGGCGCGAGAATTCTGCGGCGGTCCTATTCCTATAACGACGGCGTGAGTTTTACTGCCGAGCGCTGGCCGCCGTGGCGTCAAGGCATGGAGTATGACGCGGGACTGCTCTTCGTCTGCTATCAGCGCGATCCGCGTACAGGATTCATCAAGATTTTCGAACGCATGTCGAAGTTCGACATGATGAACCAGTTCGTCACCAACACAGGAAGCGGGCTTTTTGCCTGCCCCGGCGGAATTGCGAAAGGCGAGTTTATCGCACAACGGTTATTTGAAAAAATATAGAGCACATTACAGGAGCAAACATGACTGAATTCATCGGACGACTGGTTCTCCTTCTCGGTATTACCCTCGGTCTTTTCGTCGGCGCCCACACGGCGAAGGCGGATGACCAGACCGCTCTCGTCGAGGTGACAATCAAGGATCACCGGTTCTCGCCGTCCGAGATCCACGTTAAGGCAGGCGTACCGACCTTTCTTGAAGTCTCGAATCAGGATAGCGAGCCGGAAGAGTTCGAGATGCGGCAACTCGCAATCGAGAAGGTTATCCCTGCGGGCGGCAAAGGCAAAGTAAGGCTCAGGCCGCTCGGGCCGGGGCGGTACAATTTCATCGGCGAATATCATGAGGACACGGCGCAAGGCGCCGTCGTCTCGGAGTAAGGGCAACGATGCTCGCAGCGCTGGTGATCGTATTTCGTGAAATAATCGAGGCCGGCCTCATCGTCGGCATCGTACTCGCGGCAACAAAAGGCGTCCCCCGACGCGGCTTATGGGTCGCCTACGGCGTGGCGGGGGGCGTCGCGGGCGCTTGCCTCGTCGCTGCCTTCGCCGGACAAATCGCCTCCTTGTTTGAGGGATCGGGCCAGGAACTCTTCAACGCGAGCATCCTGCTCCTCGCTGTCGGGATGCTGACATGGCACAACGTCTGGATGGCCAGCCACGGCCGCGCCATGGCTCAGGAAATGAGGAAGGTGGGAGCGGCCGTTACGGCCGGTCAGAAACCGTTGGCCGCATTATCGATCGTCTGTGGGGTCGCTGTACTACGGGAGGGCTCGGAGATCGTTCTCTTCCTCTACAGCATCGCCGCTTCCGGCGGAACGTCGGTGACGGCCATGATAGCGGGTGGCGCGCTCGGCGTTCTGGCGGGCGCCGGCCTCTCGGCGCTCATGTATCTGGGCTTGCTGACGATCCCCGCGCGCCATCTGTTTGGCGTAACATCGGGACTTATCACCCTGCTTGCCGCAGGCCTCGCGGCTCAGGCCATAGCCTTTGTCCAGCAGGCCGGATACGTCGAAGTGCTGACCTCGACCGTATGGGATTCATCCTGGCTCTTGTCGGATGGCAGCCTGTTCGGACGCTTGTTTCACACGCTGATTGGTTACACGGATCGGCCGAATGGCGCGCAGGTCGCCATCTATCTCGTGACCATTGGGGTCATGATTGCTCTTATGCGGTTCGTTCCTTCCGGTCAGCCGCGTGAGGGCAAAGCGATAGCAAGTTAATTCCGTGGCGCTCGACCGTTATCTTTCGAGGGTTGACCGGATACCAAGGAATCAATCATCTGGGCTACCCGGCCTTTAGCAAATCTATTGAGGGCCAGCTCTTTCCTTCACTGCGGCGCGAAGTGCCTCCGCATCGGCACGCCTTTGCCTCTTATCATCCCCGGCCACATTTTTTTCGAGTTCGGTCATTTCCCCGAGAAACCTGAATCCATCGACAACACGTTGGATCAGTTCCTTAAGCTCAGGTCGCTGGTCCTTGCGAAGAAGTGTCGCGAGTTCGGCAATGTCGTAATCGCCTGCTCCCATGATCCGCTCGCGGAACCGGCCGTAATCGAGATTCGGACCATTGCTGCCCCACAATTTTAGCACCGCCAGAGAGCGAATGAGGTCGCGATCAAGCGCCCGGACCGCGATTTCAGAAAGATCGTGAAGGTCTCTGATTTTGGAGCGCTGGCTCGCCGCCCGAATTTTCTCTGCCACTGCTTCCTCGAAGGCCAGACACGGAACCGCAACCGGAGCAAATTCCAGCAGATTGAAATGGTCCAGAGCCAACTGCGGCATCGGACGGATGGGAAGAACAGGCCGCTCGCGCATGCTGACCTGTAGTTTGATCTTCACGCCCTTCTCGTTATCCGCGTGTGCACAGACGGGATTGGCTGCGCAGCCCTCATCGGTCAGATACCAGTCCTTGTCACGGTCAAACCGGAATGAAATGCCGTGATAGGGATGTTCGACAGCCTCCAGCATCATCAGCATCAGATCATCGACGCCGATATCGGTGCGGCATGTAAAGTCGAGGTCGGTCGAGAGTCGTCCGCGCGGACCAAAGACCATCTTCCGCAGCATGGTGCCGCCTTTGAAAGCGACATGCTCGGTGATCCCCTTCTCCGCAAAGAGCTGGAGCAGGTAGGTAAGGATCACATCGATTTCGATGTTGCCGATATCTCTTGCGCCGGAACGGCTGGCGACCTGTCGAAGCTGATTCGCTGTCAGCATGATGGCCCGCTTTCCACCTTGATCCGTGGCACCTCCGACAAAAGATCGCTGCGGCGCGCATGCACGAACACACCCCATGCCGCGACGTAACCGATATCTCCCTCTTTTCGTTTTTGCCGACCGAAGATCGAGCGTCGGGATTTGGGGATTGCGGTCCTGACTTTCAGGCGCGATTCCTCCGGCAGTGGTTTGCCGACAAGCTCGCTCAGAAAACCGAGTCGCTGGAGCAACGCGACCGATTTCATCGCCAGCGCTGCGGTGACCAGTTTGTCGTGATCAATTTCTCCCATCGCGCTGTAAACGATGCGCGCGAGTTCGGCAGGCCCACCCGCAAGGTCGGGACGGTCGATGCAATCGATGACAGTCTTCTCCGGGTCCGAGATTGCGGCGTTGCGGCCATAGACGTTGTAGCTCTTGAACCCGGAAAACTTTCGCGCAGCGATTTTGATGAACCGCACTTCCGTGCCCTCGATGGTCCGTGCCGGTATCTGCCGCAGCACGGCGACGGTGACCGTCATCGGCTTTTGCGTGGTGAAGCCATGAAACGCCGCCGCCGACCACCACCCGATATAGGACGGCTCGGCGGCGGCGGCGGCAAGCGCGATCGGGTTGTTTTCGCCGAGGTTGTCAGGCCCGTGCTCGGGCGGCAGCAGCATGTAGCGTCCGCCAACCAGACGGGTCAGCCAGCCCTTTCTCAGCAGGTTGCGAATCACCTTGCGGGCCGTCGGCTCTGAGCCAAGAAGGCCGATAATGTCCGCCGCATGCACGACATCGCGGCCCTGCTCCCGGAAGGAGAGAATCACTTTTGTTTCTTTAGGGCCGAGTGTGCGTAGGTTTGTTTCCATCACTTTTTTGCCCTGCTAGGGCTAATTCACTATACAGATCAATCTAAATCAGGTAGTCTGCCTCGTCAAGATAGGATTTGTTCAGATCATGAAAAGGCCTCGATAGGGCTAATATGATATACAGATCAATCTATCTGAGCCGCGAGGAACCCGCGAGGCGGATGGAAATCGAGCGCGGCTCATATTGCGGGCTATGAGCCATGAGTCAGAAAATATCCCCGGACGCGAGACGCTGCGGCAACAGATTGCCGAAGGTCACGGGTTCAGTCTGTACAAGCATTATGCCGAGCCTGAAGCCGCCGCATACCTGGACGTGCACCCCGTCACCCTCAAGAAGGTTCGCCTCGCCGGATCGATCGGGTACATCGCCAAAGGCCGGCGCGCCATTGCCTATTTCGGATACCAGATTGCAGATTATCTTATCGATCAGGTGAGACCATGCCGCGCTACAGCAAACACACCTTCCAGATCGGCGAATGGTGGCTCTCGCAACGGGACGGAAGTCCCGCTTGGTATGCCACCTTCTACGACGCCACGACCAAGCGCACGCGACGTATCAGCCTTGGCACGGACGATTTTGAGCAAGCGAGCCAGAAGCTCCTAGAGCGCTATCTCGAAGAGCACCGGCCGCAGAATGCACCCGCTGAGTCCGTCGCGCTCGCGGATATCGTGCTCGACTATTACAAGCATCACGGCCAGCAGGCACGCAGCGCGGTCAGCATAAGGAAGTCGTGCAGCTACTGGGTCGATTTCTTTGGTGACGCGAGCATTGCCGACGCGACGAAGCCGGCGAAACTCGAAGCCTTCATCGCCCACCTGACCGGGCAAGGGCACGCCACCGCCTACGTTCAGCGCATTCTTGGCGTCGGCAAAGCCGCCCTCAAGCGTGCTTGGCGGCGCGGAGAGATTGCGGGCACTCCTTATATTCCCAGCGTCAAGGTGAACTACGGCGAGCCTCTCGGGCGGCCTTTGAAGATCGCCGAGCTTGCGCGCCTCATCACGGAAGCACCTGACCATCTGCGGCTGTTGCTGATGATCCTCATCGGCACGGCCTGCCGCCCGGAGGCCGCGCTTGAACTTACCGGCACGCAACTTGATTTCGATGACGGCCTCATCGACCTGAACCCGCACGGGCGGCCCCAGACAAAAAAATTCAGGCCGGTCGTGAAGCTCCCCGACGTTCTGGCATCCGTTCTTGCAAATGCACCCGAAGGGCGGCTCATCACTTTTCGCGGAAAGTCGGTCAAGAAGGTCAACAAGGCGTGGCGCGCTTTGCGTGAAGCGGCGGAACTCGACGCGACGGTCAATCCCTACTCGATCCGTCACACGGTCGCGCGCTGGATGCGCCAGCACGGTGTTCCCGCTTGGGAGGTTGCGGCGCAGCTCGGCCACAAGTCACGCGACTACCGGACGACGGAACTCTACGCGGCGTTTGATCCCGTGTATCTGAGCAACGCCGTTCGCGCCATCAACCTGCTCTTCGATGAACTTCGCGCCAGTTACGCGCCAGTGGACGAGTTGTTCTTCAAACCCGTCCACCAGCAACGCACTGATTTCACTGGAACATTTGGAGCGGGCGAAGGGATTCGAACCCTCGACCCCAACCTTGGCAAGGTTATGCTCTACCCCTGAGCTACGCCCGCATCCAAGTGGGAGGGTGTTATGGCAAGCGCCGGGCGGCTTTTCAAGCCGGTCGCAGCACAGCTCGTCGCGGCACCGGTTTTTCGAAGGTCTGGCGCCGGACGCGGCCGCCTTGGCGGCGCACGGCAACGAGGCAACCGCCAGTCCGTCCGCAGAGGGCGCGGTTCATGGCGCTAGCCTGTTTCCACACGAAGAACACCAAGAACACTAACGAGACACCGCACAGTACCTGCTACGATTATGAGGCGCGCAGCTCGGTTCTATCCCACGCACCCCCGCCCGATCACGATTCGGTTATTGTTCGACGCGTCCTAAGGACACGAGGGACCGGCCCGCAACGGCGGACTGTTGGAGCCGGCACGCGCAACCCTTGAGGAGCAGCGCGAAGCGCATGCGATCGCTCTTCACCGCAGAGACGCAAAGCCCCCGATCCAGTGGGGGACAAGGTGCTCGGAGCTCGAAAGTTCTTGGCGCCTTGTAAGTCGATTTCGACCGGATCGGCTATAGCAGTTGACGAGGCGGCGGACGGAAGACCGGTTGCGCCGCCACGGAGCGACGGTAGGGCTTTTCTTTTGGCCGGGCTGCGCCCATGTTTCGGGAACTTCGGAGATTTGACCTCATGACATTGATTGGTCCCGGCGGACGGCCCCTGGGCAGCGCGGCAAAACCCGCGGCGCCTGCGGCCCAAGGAACCCAAGTTCAGGGCGCCTATGTAAAGGACAGCTCGCTGGAGACGTTCGCCGCCGACGTGCTGGACGCCTCCCGCGAAGTGCCCGTCATCGTCGATTTCTGGGCGCCGTGGTGCGGCCCCTGCAAGCAGCTCGGCCCGGCGCTCGAGAAAGTCGTCAACGAGGCCAAAGGCGCGGTGCGGCTCGTCAAGGTCAATATCGACGAGAACCAGGAGATCGCCCGCCAGCTGCGCATTCAATCCGTCCCCACGGTCTACGCCTTCCGAAACGGTCAGCCGGTGGACGGCTTCATGGGCGCCGTTCCGGAATCCCAAATCCGCGCCTTCGTGCAGCAGCTGACGGGTGGCGAGGCCGGGCATGATCATGTCGAGGAGGTTCTTGCCGCCGCCGAAGAGATGTCTGCCGCGGGCGACATCGGCGGCGCGGCCCAGGCCTATGGGCATGTGCTGCAAGACGAGCCGGGCCATCCCAAAGCCGTGGCTGGGCTTGCCCGCTGCTACCTGAAAACCGGCGATCTGGACCGCGCGCGCACGACCCTGGGGCTGGTCAGGCCGGACGGCGCCGGCGACGAGGCGATCCGCACCGTCGACGCCGAGCTCCAGCTGCGCGAGCAGGCGCAGAATGTCGGCGACACGCTCGACATCGTCAGCCGGCTCGAACGCGATCCCAACGACCATCAGGCGCGCTACGATCTGGCGCTCGCCTTCGATGCGAAAGGCGACCGCGAAGGCGCCATCCGCGAGCTGATCGAGATCGTGCGCCGCGACCGCAAATGGAACGACGAAGCGGCGCGCAAGCATCTCGTCACCGTGTTCGAGGCGATGGGGCCCACCGATCCGCGCACGCTCGACGCCCGCCGCAAGCTATCGTCCATTCTGTTTTCGTGAAGGGCAGCCGGCAATTGGCAGTAGGCATTAGAAAATGAAAATTCGAGATGTTGTCCGCCACGCATCACTGCCGATTGCCTACTGCCCACTGCCTACCGCGCTGAAGGCGCGCCGATGAGGCTGTATGCCCATATCGGGGATCTGCCGGTTCCGCTGCCGGTGTTTCCGCTGACGGGCGTGCTCTTGCTGCCGCGCGGGGTGCTGCCCCTCAACGTCTTCGAGCCGCGTTATCTTGCGATGGTGGACGCCGCCATGGCGGGCAACCGCGTCATCGGCATAATCCAGCCCAAGGTCCACGAAGACAAGGATATCCGGCCGCCATTGTCCGACGTCGGTTGCGCCGGCCGCATCACCTCCTATCAGGAGAGCGACGACGGGCGCTATGTCATCGCGCTGACCGGCATCTGCCGTTTCCGCATCGCCGAAGAACTCGACGTGTCGACGCCGTTCCGGCAGATCAAGCCGGATTACACGGCGTTTGCGGACGATCTGGTCGGCAGCGATTACCACAGCTTCCAACGCGACCGGCTGATGTCGGCGCTCAAGGGCTGGCTGACGCAGCGCGAGTTGAAGGCTGACTGGCAATCGGTGATGAGTGCCCCGGCCGAAAGCCTCGTCAATGCCCTCGCCATGATATGCCCGTTCGAGCCCGCCGAGAAGCAGGCCCTGCTGGAAGCGCCGGGCCTGTCCGAGCGCGCCGACACCCTCGTGGCATTGCTCGAGATGACGCGGCATCCCCCAACCCGGCTCAACTGAGGAGGCGCCTTTGGAGATCGATCCCAAGCTCCTGCAAATTCTCGTCTGTCCGGTGACCAAATCGGCACTTGTCTACGATCGCGACAAGCAGGAGCTGATCAGCAAGGCGGCCGGGCTTGCCTATCCGATCAAAGACGGCGTTCCCATCATGCTGCCGGGCGAGGCGCGGGAGCTTTCGGAGGCAGAGATCGGCAGTGGGAAGTAAGCAGTAAGGAGCTTTCTTGCACCATGAATTTTGCGCCTCATCATTGCCCATTGCCTACTGCCTATTGCCCAAATCCATGACCTGGCCAACCGAACTGCGGGTAGACCGCGAACGGCAGACGCTGACGGTGTCGTTCGACACGGGCGAGCGTTTCGCTTTGCCGGCGGAATACCTGCGCGTGGAATCGCCGAGCGCCGAAGTGCAGGGCCATGGCGCTTCGCAAAAGCAGACCGTGACGGGCAAGCGACGGGTCAAGATCCAGACGATCGAGCCGGTCGGCAATTATGCCGCGCGCATCCGTTTCGACGACGGGCACGATACCGGCCTCTACAGCTGGGATTACCTTTGCGAGCTGGGCCGCAGCCAGGATCGGAAATGGGCCGACTATCTTTCGGCCTTGCGGCGGATCGGCGGCAAGCGGGAATAGGGTGGTTGGAATCCGACAATTCCAAATGTGTAATTTTTTCGGAGGCAACGTCGGGCGCGCACCGCCGGTTCCCCCATGATCGCAGGGCTATCGCATATGAAATGCGGATATTTGGCGGCACCGGTCGTGCAACGCGAGTATCTCCCTTCTCCCCTTGCGTGCGCATATTTCGGCGTGAAAACCCGATCTCATCCCGCTCTGGCGGTTCGCGCGGTGCGCTGCTTTTTCCGCCGCGATTTGAGGCCGGCGACGAACCGGGGCAGATCCGGCGGCTGCCGGGCATAGGATTCGCGCAGCTTTGCGAGCAGCCGCTGCAAAATCTCGGCCTGCCGCTTGCCGATCCGCCTGGCGAGGTCGTCCTGCCTGATCGTGAGGCCGAGGCAAACGACGCGAAGAAAATCGATGCCCTTGGGCGTCCACGAAATGAGAACGGCGCGCAGAGTCGGCCGGATCCTTAGTGCGCGCGATATAGCCGTGCGCCTGCATGGTCTTCAGCGCTTCCCAGGCGGACTGCTTCGTCAGATGGGCGCGTTCGGCGAGCGTGGTGAGGCGGGTGCCTTCGATGTCGATATGAGGCACCACATTGAGATGCGCCGAGGTGACCGGATAGCCCATCGCTTTGAGCATTGCCAATCCGGCATTTTCGTCGATGCCCGAAATATCGAACAGGAGCTTGCCGATGCTCGCCAGGTAGAAACGATTGAGCTGCGCTTCGTTCCACACATAGGGATCTGCCGCCATGCAAGTATCTCCGCCGCCCACCGGATAGCCCAGGCGATTCGAATCCATGAATATCAATCTCCCGGATTGCAGGGAATGATCGAAGGCGAAACGGCCGGCAAGCGTTGAAATACGCATACGGCAGTGCTATTGGTCAGGAAGCCTGACGATCGCGCGGCGGAGCAGATCGGGCCAAAATGACAGGTTGCGCTCCGCTGCGTACGTGTCCACGAGCGAGGAAGCGCCATGCAACTCACGCGAGCCGGAGAGCGGGTCGATAACGGCCCCTATCTCTCGGAGCTTGATTTCGACCGGTTCCAGATGCGCGTCACGACCGACCGTTACGCATCGCGCGATTATCACGAGCGCGAGCGGGACTTACTGTGGATGCGGGTCTGGCAAGCGGCCGGCCGCGCCGACGAACTGGGCCAAGCCGGCGACTGGACGGAATACCGGATTTTCGATCAGTCCTATGTGATCGTCCGCGGCAACGACGGAAAAATCCGCGGCTTCGTCAACGCCTGCCGGCACCGCGGCAACATGTTATGCGAAGGCAAGGGCCATGCGAACCGGTTCACTTGTCCCTATCATCGCTGGCAATACGATCTCGACGGACGCCTGCTGGCCGTTCCCCGGCCCGACTTCAAAGGCTCGATCGAAGAGTTCGTCGGTCCCAAGGAGCAATACGGGCTGCTGCAAGTGCCGGTCGAGTGTTTCGCCGGCTTCGTCTTTATCAATCCGGACCCGCACGCAGCACCCCTGGCGGATTATCTGGGCGAGGTGGCCCAGCTGCTGGCGCCGTACCATCTCGAGGAGATGGTTCCCTACGGCTTGAATGTGCGCGAGAGCCTGAACTGCAACTGGAAGGTGATCATGGATGCCTTCCAGGAGGGCTATCATATTCAAGGCGTCCACCCGCAGCTTGTGCCTGCGATGGACAATCCAAAGAGCGTTACAGTTTCTTCGGCGATCACAGCGTCGCGACCGCTCCCTTCGGCGCATCGAACCTAGCCGGCGCCAGCCTGGAGCGGCAGGTCGAAGCCATCCGCGAACTGCCGGCGACATTCCCCGGCGTTGCAGAGACACTGCCGCGTTTCGAGGCGCTGGTCGGCGCCTATCGCAATCGGGAAGGAAAGCTGGCGTTTCCGCCGAACGTGACGGCGCGAACGCTGCTGCAGCAAGCCACGCGCGATACTTTGACGGCCAAAGGCCTGGATGTGAGCGGCCTTACCGACACCCAACTGAGCGACAACCACTTCTATCTGCTCTTCCCCAATTTCTTTCTGACCATCCGCGCCGGCGAAGGCGTGTTCATCAGCTCGGTGCCGCATCCCGACGGCGATCCCAACCGATGCATCTGGCACGTGGTCAATTTTCAGTGGCTGCCGGCCGGGGAGCGCGCGGCGAAGCGGACGCCGCTTATCGACGAGCCGAAAGACTACCAGTACTTCCTTGCGCTCCAGCAGGATTACGACCAGATGCAGCGCCAGCAGAAAGGCCTGCGCAACCGGATGCTGGAATATACGGTGCTGTCGCGACAGGAAGTCCGCCTTGCCTATTTTCATGCGGTCCTGGACAAATGGCTTGGCAACAACGCGAAAGCATGAACCGGCGCGTTCGCATCACGGGGAGAAATGAATGATCATCGCCACCGCTGCGGCCACAAATGACGACCTCGGGCCGCTGTCCCGCATCGTTGCGCAATTCTGCGAGCTGATCGAAAGCCGCGCGACCGGCAAGTCCGTCACCGCCGCCGATTGGGCGCCGCTGGAAGAGCTGGTCGAACATGAAGAATTTCAAGCGCGTCGGCGCCTATCTGGAGGAGCTGAACTGGGACGAATATGTGAAGTTCTTGACCCAATGGGCGGGCGGCACGCGGTTCGAGACCACCGTGCATCGCATCAGCGAAGTTGGGCAGGCGGTATTCTACGAAATCGAGGAGCGTCATTATAAAGGCGATACGTTCATCCGAAA
>CAWIJW010000007.1:0-344792 GCA_963836525.1 uncultured Acidobacteriaceae bacterium | reverse complement strand
GACTCGAACCCCCACACCCTTGCGAGTACATGGACCTGAACCATGCGCGTCTGCCAATTCCGCCACTTCGGCACGGGAGAGCGCTCAAGCGGGATCCGCCGAGCAGGCAGCAATTCTGAGTCTCGCAAAAGCGGAAACTGGTGTCAAATAGCCGCCGTCGCTCTAAATCGGCCCGTCACCCCGGCGTTTTCACGCCCTTCTTCAACATGACGACGGCCTTGGCCATGCGATTCTGGCGCGTCTCTTCCTTCTTTGCTTCCTCAATCCACCGGCAGTATTCTTTGCGGTGCGTGTAGAGGAGCTTCTCAAACCCGGCGAGCAGTCCTTCCTTCTTCAACATCGCCTTGAAGGCGGGAGGAATCTCGACGGTTCGGACTTCGTCATCCTTCCAAAGCACAACTTCGATGGTGTCGCCAGGGCCCTTGCCGATCTGCTCGCGAATGGATTTGAGTATGGGAAGCATGTGCCGCGGGTGGCCGTATTTGACGAGCGAACCGGCATAGGGCGTCCCATTGAACGTGGCCTTTACCGCGACCCTGCCCCGGGTGCCGAACTCTTGTTCCACGTCGTAGGGAAAGAGCACGTACGCGCCGCCGCCCGCGCCGTCAATCTTCGCTTTGAACTTGTATTTCTTCACCGCATGACCTCCGTGGCGCTCGGAGTGTTTCGGCCTAACTGCTGCAGCTCGAGCGTTCGTCATTCCCACGCCGCAAGCATCAATGTCAGCGCCGATGCCTCGCTTCTCCAGCGCCAACACCGATCCCACCTTCGCCGCCATCGGGCTGAAGTGCGAAAAGGGTAGGATGAGTTGTTCTCGACCCAGGAGATCCGCCTTCGAAGCCCTTACACCAGCTTCGCGTCCAGCGTGATCTCGGTGTTGTTGGCGAACAGTTTCGAGACGGGGCAGCCGGCCTTGGCGTCGGCAGCGGCCTTGTCGAAAACCTCTTTGCTGGCGCCGGGAACGCTCGCCGTCGTGGTCAGCGCGATTCTCGTAATCGCGAAGCCACCATGAACCTTGGCCAGGGTCACAGCCGCGTTGGTTTCAATCTTCGTCGGCGTCAATCCCGCGCCGCCCAACTGCGCGCCCAGCGCCATCGAAAAACAGCTCGCGTGGGCTGCCGCAATCAGTTCCTCGGGCGTGGTGCCGGTGGCTGCTCCCTCAAACCGGGAGGCGAACGAGTAGTTGGCGTTGTGCAGCACGCCCGTCGCCATGGAGATCGTGCCCTTGCCTTCCTTCAATGATCCTGTCCAAACCGCGCTTGCCTTGCTTGCCATAGTCCCTCCTTGGGGTTCGAAATTCTTTGCTTGTGGGTGGGTTCGCGGCGTTGCACTTCGGGGAAAACCGTTGCGCCGCTTTTTCGCTAATGCCTCGGGCGCCCGCGGGAATGCCGTAGAGCAGGCGGCCACACTCCCATGCTAATCTGTCGGGCATGTTGCCGCAGCTTCCCCACGCCCTGAATTCCGATTTTCAAGCCGATCCCGCGCCCGATATCTCACAAAGTGGTGCGCCCTGCCCCGCCCCGTCCGGCCCAGTCCCCGGATCCGCCCGTGACGCGCTGCCCCTGGATCACCACTGCCAGGTCTGCCCCACCTGCGGCCATCGCCTCACCAGCCGCCGCTGCAGGCTGGTCTGCACCCACTGCGGCTACTACTTGAGCTGCGCCGACTATTACTGACGACTGCAGCACTCCGCCTGCAGCGGACCACGCTTCACGCAACCTGCGCTGCCACGAGCACAGAGGATCGCGCATAGACTGCTGATGCACAGAGGCCCCTTCCTCGCAGAAGAGGCCTTTGTACACAGCCCGGGACTTCGCCCAAACGCAGGAACCCGCTAGGTCTCTGACCGCTTGTTCTGCTACCAGGAGCGGGTGCCCCAGGTCTCGATTTTGAGACCTGGGATACCACGACGCTTCAGATACAAATTCACGCGGTCTGCGGCCTAGAAGATAATCTTCCCCGCCACCTGCAGCTCGCGCGCGGGCATGGCTGACTTGATGACGCCGAAGGTAGTGCTGAGCATGGTATTCGGGTCGCCGAAGTTCGTCCTGTTGGTAATGTTAAAAGCCTCGGCGCGAAGCTGCAGGCGGTACCTTTCCGTGATCCGGAAGTCCTTGGTCAGGCCCGTGTCGAGTTGCCAGAAGTTGAAGCCGCGGACGGCGTTGCGCGGCGAATTGCCGAAGGGCGCATTGGCCGGTGGTGTGGAGTAGGCGCTGGGGTTGAGGTAGACAATGCCGCCGAGCGACGAGTTGTAGGCCCAAGTCGAGTTCTTGATCGGGCTGCCGGTTAGGTTAGGACGGTAGGCATTGCGGCCACTGATGGTGATAATCCCTGAAACTTGCGCGTTGTTGTTTGGGTTATAGGCCATGGTGAGTGGGTCGCCGCTGCGGGCCTGGAGAATATTTGTCATCTGCCATCCGCCCAGCGCCGTGTCCCATACGCGGTTCATGTTCCCTCCCAACCAGTGCCCCTTGCCGACGGGCAGCGTCCAGACCATGGCTGTCGAGTTGACCAGCGGATGGTTGTAGGAGGAAATGCCGCGGTCGGCCTGCCAGTTGTATATGTTCTGCACTGACGGAATGCCGTTGCCGCAGTTGTCGCAGTTGCCGCCGCCGTCCAGTGACTGGGCGGCGATGTCGATGGCCTTCGACCAGGTGAATGAGTCCAGCAGGTAAAGCCCGGAGGTGAAGCGCTTTTCCACCTTGGCTTGCAGGCTGTTGTAGTTCGAGGTGCCCCAGGGCAACGTGCCGACGATCGAGCCGAAGCCGGGGTATTCGAAAATGCGGGACTGGAGCGAGGCTGAGCCGCTGGCCGTGGTTTGCGGATTGGCCTGGTTGATGTCGTTGAAGAAGACCTCGTGAATGCCGCTGTTGCCCACGTAGGCCAGGTCAACGAGCAAACTGTGGCCCATATCACGCTGCACGCTGAAAAACCAGCTCCGTACCTGGGTGTCAGGCGAATCTGACGGCATGTACTGGAGAGCCGTTATCTGAGGGTTATAGTTTGTGGCGCTGAGCAACGAATTGACGAAGCTGGTCGTGAACCCGCTCTGGGTGTTTGAGTATGTCGAGAGGCCGGGGTAGACATACTCCAGCGTTGTGATGCCGTAGGGCGCGTTCATGGTCAGATAGCTGGAACCGGTGCGGTTCCAGTGCGAATAGCTGATGCCGAAGCCGCCGCGCAGCACGGTGTTGTGGGTGAGAGTGAAGGCCGCGCCGACACGGGGGCCGAAGTCCTTCGTATTCGGATTGACCGTATAGCGGTCGCTGGAGGTGGCCGGCTTTATGGTCTTGGTGGTGAGATCGAAGTTGGAGAGCTGGTTTTTGGCCTCGTAGATGGGCGTGTAGAACTCGTAGCGCAGGCCCAGGTTCAAGGTGAGCCTCCGGCTTACCTTCCAGTCGTCCTGCAAATAACCGCTAAAGCCCCAGTCGCGGATCTGGGAGATGGGGGAGTTGGAGAGCCCAGTCGTGGAGCGATAGCCGAGCAGAAAGTCGGCATAGTCGAACATTTTGTTGGATTCGCCGGTCGGAACTCCGTCGTAGGGGTAGTTGGGCGAAAACACGTAGGGGTTGGGTGCATAGCAGTAAGCTGATACGCCGGGAGCAACAGGAACGCCCGTGTAGCAGATGCCGCTCATCTGCGCGCCATAGATGTCGCCGCCCATCACCGGATGCAGGTCCTGCTGCGCGACGTGGAGCATGGTGTACTCGACGCCGGCCTTGAGGGTGTGGCCCGGCAGCAGCCGCGTGTAGTTCACCTTCGGATTCCAGACCGTGGGGTTCTGGTATTGGGGGCTGGTCCACAAGCGGCCCAGGTTGGTAAAGCCGCCATCGAAGAAATACACGTACGAGATGCCGCCGGTGTATTGCTTGTCGGTGGGCAGGCCGGCCCAGTTGCTGCCGAACTGGTCGGCCATGCTGGGGCCGCCGGCCAGCGGGGGAGTCTTCCCCGCCTTCATGCGCGAGAAGCCGAACCGGGCCTCGAACAAGGAGGTCGGGCTGATGGTCCATGTGGCTCCGCCCACGATCTCAATCACCGGCGCATAAACGTGGCCATCGCCGCCCAGCCCGGCAGTGCCCTGAATAGTCCCGGGGTCATACGCATTGAACCGGGCTTGCGAGTACCGGGTAAAGAGACGCAGGTTGTTGCGCGCGTCAAAGTCTACCTTCATATCGCCTTTGTCGCGGTCGAAGGTGTTGGGGTGCAGGATGATGTAGTTGTTAGAGAGGTTGCTGTTCGTGGTGGGCGGCAGCATCGTCTGTACAATTTGTGCGGCGTAGGGGATGACGGCCGACGCGGGGATGTGGCCGTTGAGGTACTGCGTGCCGCCAAGCGCCGCCTGCGTGGGAGCGCCCGCTAAGCCCAGTCCACCGGCAAAATAGTTGCTGTTGTTGCACGGGTTTGGGGCGCCCCAGCGGCAAGGGTTGTCGATCGGCAACGTGCCGGTCGATTGCGTGTTGGCGTCGACGGGATCGTCAATCAGGTAATAGCCGAGTTGCCCGCCGCTACTGGTGAGGCCGCGCTCGGCCGCGGTGGGCAAGGTCGCCGAGTCGGTGAAAGAGCTGGATTGGCGGAAACCCTCGTAGTCGAGGAAGAAAAAGAGCTTATCCTTCTTCAACGGGCCGCCCAGCGTTCCTCCGAACTGGTTCTGGTGCAGCGCCGGCTTGCCGCCGAAATCCGGCTTGAAGAAACCCGTGGCGTCCAGATTCGTGTTGCGCAGAAACTCCCACACGCGGCCGTGCCACTCGTTGGTGCCGTAGCGGGTGACCACGTTCATGGTGGCGCCGCCCGAGCGCCCATACTCCGCGCTGGTGTTGTTGGTCACCACCTGAAACTCAGCCACGGCGTCCGGCGACAACTGCACCACCTGGTTCGAGAATCCCTGGTTGGAGGTGCCATACATGTTGTTGTCCAACCCGTCCAGCAGATAGTTATTGAACACGCTGCGCAGGCCGTTGATGTTGAACGATCCCTCGCGTTGACCGTAGCTTGTGCCCAGCTCGCTGGGGCTGGGAACCACGCCCGCGGTCAGCTCGACCAATTGCGAGTACTGGCGCCCGTTCAACGGCAGTTCGGCGATCTCGCGTTCGTTCACTACTTGTCCGCGTTCGCTGGATTCGGTTTCCAACTGTGTCGCCTCGGCCGTGGCGGTAACCGAGGTTGCCGCTGCGGCCACCTTCAGTTGCACATCCACGCGCTGGTGGGCGCCCACTGTCAGGTCGAACGTTGCCGCAGCCGGTTGAAAGCCCTGGGCCGACACCTTCAGTTCATAGGGACCGACGGAGACGCCGACGAAGCGAAACTCTCCCCGGTCGTCGGTGTCCGCCGTGAGAACCACCGCCGTCGCCGTGTCGCGCAAGGCCACCTGACAACGCGGAACCACCGCTCCACTGGGGTCGGTTACGGTTCCCAGCACCGTTGCTGTGTCAAATTGTGCCTTGGCGCCGGCCGCAAGAATCACCAGGAAAACGAAGACTGCTAAACGACGCATGAGGGTTTCTCCTAGGGTCAGAATTAAATCCTGTTCGCGAGCGCCCCGGAGTGGCTGCGCAGGGTGTTGCCGCCCTATTGGGGGCAGGGGGCAGCGCCTTCGCGAGAAAGCGCGATGCAAGGATCGCCCTTCTCACGATCGATTTGTACTGAGGCAGTTCATTGTCCCTCAAAAATGCCGGGATGTCTCGTGTAATTTCAATGAACTGTGATCTGGATCACCGGAACTGACTGGAACAACTCTCGCTGACTCGCCGACTTGCTGACCTGCTGACTCGCTGACCCGCTGACTTGCTAACTCGCCTCCCCGTCAACCCCATCGATCCAGCCAGCTCTCGCTCAATCGGCCCCTCGAACTGCGGGCTGGCGGCGCGGCGGCGCAAAGCTGTCGAGCGGCGGAGAAGGCAGTAGGTGGGTGCGCGCCAGAACCTTCCGTGTGAGGCCTGTGAGCGCCATTGTCGCGGCCTCGCCCAGCGGAACCCAGCGGCGCGCGCCGCCTGGCGCCGTCATCGCTTGCACGTCGTCCTCAAACACGGTGCGGATGCGCACGTAATAGTTCACTTGCATGATGGCGTGGCGGAGCGTCATGCGCAGTTCCTTCGCCGGCACCTCGGGATGAAGCAGCATCGGCAGCTCCCACATTCCCGGCATCACCGTCAGGTGGGCGGGCCGAAGCTCCAACAGCACTTCGCGGCCGCTGGGGCCGCGGCGCTTGCCGGGCGCAGGACTCGTGCGCACCGAAAGCGCGTAGGCCACGACGCGGCTGGCCATCGCGGCGCGCCGGGGCGTCTTGTGTTCGCCCCGCGTCTTGCAGTCTGCCATCAGCGGACACACTCCGCATTGCGGACTGCGCGGCGTGCAAACAGTCGCTCCCAGCTCCATCATCGCCTGGTTAAAATCGCCTGGCCGTGCCGGATCCAGAAGCCTCCGCGCCAGATGGTCAATCTTGCGGCGCAGCGCGGCCCCGCCTCCTTTGCGGCTGCCCGCCTCCCAACCCGCCGCCCGGCACAGCACCCGTTCCACATTTCCATCCACCACCGCCACCGGCTCGCCGTGAACGATGCTGGCCACGGCCGCGGCCGTGTAGACGCCGATACCGGGCAGAGCGCGCAGTTGCTCGGCTCGTGCTGGCAAATTGCCCCCAAGATGGGCGGCCACAAACTGCGCCGCCTTATGCAGCATGCGCGCGCGGCGGTAGTAGCCCAGGCCGCTCCAAAGAGCCAGTACCTCCTGTTCCGGTGCGAGCGCCAGCGAGACGAGGGTGGGAAAGCGCCCAAGAAACGCCTGATAGCGCTCCACGACCGCGCCCACCCGCGTTTGTTGCAGCATGATCTCCGCAACCCAGATCGCGTAGGGATTGGTGCTGCGCCGCCACGGCAGGTCGCGGCGGTTGCGCCCGTACCAGTCCAGCAAACGTTCGCGCAGCGATGCGATCTTCGCGACATCGTCGTCCAGCCTTGCCATGGGCTCAGATTACGACATCTCCAGGCCCCAATCGAAAACAGAACGCTCGCGGCGCAAATCCCTGGTCCGGGCGTGACAGGTGCGATTCTGTACCCCTTTCTGTGTATTGCCCGGCAACAAGTGCATTGCTAGCATCTGGAACCAGAATTCCCGATTTGGCCGGGGTGTGCCGCTGCACTTGTTGTTTGCATGGCCAAGGCACTCCGGCTCATCTCCGGTGAAGGATCGCCGATGCAATGGTCAGAACCATTGTTGAACCAATTGGAGACATCGTGAAACGAACCGCTTTACGCCTGACGCTTACGCTCTTGGCCACATCCGCGGGCCTGCTTGCACAAACGGCGCCCTCGGCGCCCGTCCAATTCCAATCGCCCAGTCCAGCCCCCTACGGCACCAGCACAACAGCACCCCATACGCGGACCTTCAAAAACTCCCCACCAGCGCCCTTTTCGCGCTTGGCATTGAGCGGTGGAGTCTCGCTCATGGGCATCAACATGCAGGCCGCAGTCATTGCCAACCGCTACCTCAATATTCGCGGCACGGGGAACTACTTCACCTACTCGGTCAACAACGCCACCATCAACGACCAAAACGGATCCACTGGCATCAGCGTCAGCGGCAAATTGAACCTTGCCTCCGCCGGCGTCTCTCTGGACCTTTACCCGTTCCCGAACCATGGCTTCCGGTTGAGTCCCGGCGCCGTGGTCTACAACCAGAACAGAATCTCGGCAACTGGCATCGCGCCCGCCGGACAGAGCTTCACCCTGAGCGGGCAAAGGTACTACTCCGACTCCCTCAATCCCATCAACGCCACCGCCGCCCTGGGTTTTAACGCCCGCCAGAAGGCCTTCTCCATGACCACTGGCTGGGGAAACCTGATCTCCCGCAGGGGCGGCCACTGGTCCCTCCCCTTCGAGTTGGGCGCCGTCTTCACTGGCGTGCCCACGCTCAACATGACTCTCGCGGGCAACGCCTGCCTCACCCAGGCTGATGCCGCGATCAACGGCCCCACCTGCGTTAACGCAGGCACCAACGCAACGATACAATCCAACCTCGCCGCCCAGATCGCCAAATACAAGAGCGATCTGAACCCGTTCCAGGTCTACCCCATCATCTCCGTTGGCGTCGGCTACAACTTCCGCATCCGCTAACCCGGCGAGACATCCCACGAATCACGGCATCCCATCGTTTCCGCAGCCTCACGCGGAAACGGTGGGTAGCCTCAACGGAGGGAGCAGGGGGCGCGGGGTCCGCTGAAAAAATAGCAACAAAAATCCGGGCCTTCAGGCCCGGAATCTGACTACTGACAACTGACCACTGACCACTGGCGTGCGACAGCACGCCTTACCCCAGCATCTCCTTCACAATGCCCGGCGCGGCCTTCAGCGCCGCATCAATCTGCGACGGGTCCTTGCCGCCGGCCTCGGCGATCTCCGGCTTGCCTCCACCGGAACCGCCCACAATCTTCGCCACCGCGCCCACCAGCTTGCCCGCCTGAATGCGCTTCGTGAGGCCCGCCGTCACGCCCGCGATCAGCGCCACTTTGCCCTCCGGCTGCGCCGAACCCAGCACCACCACGCCCTCGCCGATTTTCGTCTTGAGATTGTCCACCAGCGTCCTCAACTGCCCGCGCTCCAGCCCATCGGCGCGGTGCGTCAGCACCTTCACGCCCTTCACTTCCACCGCGCGGGCCACCGCATCGTCCAGCCCTCCGGCAGCGGACTTCATGCGCACCTCTTCCAGCTCCCGCCGCAGCCGCTTCAGCTCATCTTCCTGCGCGGCAAACTTCGCGCGCAGTCCCTCCGACAAATTCTCGACCGAAGGAACGAACTGCCCGGCCACCTGAGCCAGCTCAAAGTCGCGCCGGAATGTGTCCAGCGACCCCATCCCGCTGATCGCCTCAATTCTCCGCACGCCGCTCGAAACCGACTCCTCGCTGGTCAGCTTCATCAGCCCGATCTCGCCCGTGGCCGCAGTGTGCGTGCCGCCGCACAGCTCCGTCGAAAATCCATCCGCCAGCTTCACCACCCGCACCTTGTCGCCGTACTTCTCGCCGAACAACGCCATGGCGTGCAATTCGTTCACGGCTGTGTCGATGGGCACGTCTTCGAGCGTCTCCACGCGCGCATTGGCCAGCACCTCGCGGTTCACAATGTCTTCAATCTCCTGCAACTCCTCGTCAGCTACCTGCGCGAAGTGCGAAAAATCGAAGCGCAGCCGGTCCGGGTGCACCGCCGATCCTGCCTGCTTCACGTGCGTGCCCAGCACCTGCCGCAGCGCAGCATGGAGCAAGTGAGTGCCCGTGTGGTTGCGCTTGATCGCATCGCGTCGCACGCCATCCACGACCGTGTTTACGCGGTCGCCCACAGCGAGCGGTGCTTTTAGCAGAGCTTTGTGCGCGCGCACTCCCTGCACCGGCAGCACGCAGCCGGTGATTTCAGCGATCGTTTCGTTGCCATCAGTTGAAGTGAACCACCCCGTATCGCCGACCTGCCCGCCGGAGTCGCCGTAGAAGCTCGTGTGATCGAGAACGACTTCAACCTCCTCGCCCGCCTTCGCCGCCGGAACCCCCACTCCGTTCCTTACAATCGCCAGCACTTCCGCGCTCGTCGAGCTCAGTTGCCGGTAACCCTCGAAGACCGTCTTCGGCAGATCGCGGAAGGTGGGGCTGGCCGTCTTCTGGACGCCGCCCTTCCAACTCGCGCGGGCGCGCGCCTGCTCTTCGGCGCGAGCGGCCTCGAATCCCTCCATGTCAAAGGCGATTCCGGCGTCGCGCGCGGCATCGACCATGAAATCGAGCGGCAGGCCGTAGGTCTCGTAGAGGTGGAAGGCCTTGTCGCCGTCAATTCTTGACGATTGCTCTATCTCCTTCAGCTTCGACAATGCAGCATCAGCATCGTATTTTGGCAACTCCGAAGAAATGCGCGCCATTGTGGCGGCAAGATCTACGTACGCTGAAACGATTCCAACCTGTTGCTTAATTAAGAGATGCTTCCGATATTTCACCTCCAGCTCATCGCTGACATACGCGGAGCAGAGGTAAAGTGTATGCAACTCCGTCTCTTTTATCAGCTGGGTCAGCTTGGCTGAGCCGATTTCGAGGACTCTTGCGAACTGATGTTCCTCCGCCTCAACCACCTTCGCAACGCGCTCGGCAGAATCCACCAATTCCGGATACGCGTCCTGCATCAAATCACGTACTGCAAAAACCATCTCGAAAAGGAACGGCTTCTCCTGTCCGAGAAGGCGGCCGTGGCGGATGGCGCGGCGGAGAATCTTGCGAAGCACGTAGCCGCGGCCCTCATTCGAGGGAACCACGCCATCGCTGATGAGAAACGTGGCCGCGCGGGCATGATCAGCAATGATGCGCAAGCTGGCGGCTCCTTCATCAAGTCGCCTTTCTCTGCGTTCCTCCTCGATCACTCTGGCATCGCTAATTCCCTGCACTCCTCCATCCGCGGACATGACCGAACTCATTCCAAACTCCGGTTTCATGAGTTCGCGGGCCTTCTCAATCAGTGGTGTAAACAGATCCGTCTCAAAGTTGCTCACCTTGCCTTGCAGCACGGCGGTTACGCGCTCCAGTCCCATCCCAGTGTCGACACAGGGCTTGGGCAAATTAACCAGCCTAAACCCTTTTGGAATAAGCTTCCCAAACGGCTTATTTAGCTCGAACTCTTTTGAGAACTCTTCCTCGAAGAACTCCATTCGGTCGAACTGCATGAACACCAGGTTCCAGATCTCCACGTACCGCGCATCGTCCTGCCCGAACGGCTTGTCCACTCCAGGCGTCTCCGCGGCCCCGATTCCCATGTCGTAGAAGATCTCCGAGCACGGCCCGCACGGCCCCGTCTCGCCCATCTGCCAGAAGTTGTCTTTGAGGCCATATTCGCCGATCTGCTCCTTCGCCACGCCAACTTCCAGCCAGTACTTCTCCGCCTCGTCGTCCCGCGGAATCTCCGCGGTTCCCTCGAAAATCGTCACGTACAGCCGGTCCTTGGGAATCCCCATCCACTCCTCGCTCGTCACCAGCTCCCATGCAAACCGGATCGCATCGCGCTTGAAGTAGTCGCCGAAGCTGAAGTTTCCCAGCATCTCAAAGAAGGTGTGATGGCGGCGGGTAAAGCCCACATTTTCGAGGTCGTTATGCTTGCCGCCCGCCCGCACGCACTTCTGCGAGGTCGTCGCGCGGGAGTAGTCCCGCTTCTCCGCGCCCAGAAAGAGGTCCTTGAACTGGTTCATGCCGGCGTTGGTGAAGAGCAGCGTCGGATCGTTGGCCGGCACCAGCGAGGAAGAGTGCACTCTCCGGTGCCCCTTCGTCTCAAAGAAGCGCAGAAACAGCTCGCGTATCTCATTTCCCGAGCGGTATTGCATGGCACTTTTAGTGTAATGGGCGCGGGGCGGCAAATGCGCGGCGGCGACGGTCTACTCTTCGTGCCGACCTTCGTCGAGATTGTCAAGTGCGGCCAGAAATTCATCCGCCACGTCCCACTGGCGGAGGATCTTGTAGATGACGCCGGTCGAGAAGCCCGCAGCGACCAGCCGCCGCATCACGCGCGCGGTTTCTTTCTCGTTCCCCGGCTTGCGGATTCTCTTGCGCTCCAGGTGCTCGCGGGCAAGCGCTTCCTCGTTGGCTTTGCCATAACGAGCGTCAAGCGCCTCTTCAACCAGATCGGATCGGATTCCCTTCTGCCGCAGGTCCTGGCGCACGCGCCGCGCACCGAGCTTCTCGTTTTCCTGGCGCAGCCGCGCGTAGGTCTCGGCAAAGGCCGCATCGTTGAGGTAGCCGTGGTCTTTCAGGCGCGCGAGAACGGCCTTAACCGCAGCCTCGCCTCGCGCACCCGGCTCGGCCCGCGCGCTCATCAGCCGCCGCAGCTCAACTTCGGTGCGCATCTGCCGGCCCAGCGCCTTCACCGCATAGTCATACAGCGCCGGCTCGCCAAGCGGTGCCTTCTTCTTCGCGGACCTTTGTCCAAGCGCCATCGAGAGGCCCTTCTTCTGTTCCCTACTCCCTATTGCCTACTCCCTGTGTTTCCCGTCCATTCTTCCACCCAATCGTTCTCCGTTTTATACCAGAGCTGTGCGTCCTGCGGTTTCAGCACCCAGTGGCCCTCGTCCGGAAAGTAGAGCATCTTGCTCGGCACGCCGAGCCGCTGCAGCGTCGTGAAGAGCTGGAATCCCTCGCTCACGTCGAGCCGGTAGTCGAGCTGGCCGTGAACGACGAGTGTCGGCGTCTTGAAGTTTTTGGCCGAGAGCATGGGTGCCCACTTGCGATACGGATTCTCGCTGTCGGGCTTCCCGTAGTAGTCCCACGGCTTGCCGCGGAACTCCCACTCGTTGAACCACAACTCTTCCGTCGTCCCGTAGGCCGACTCGGGATTGAACATGCCGTCGTGCGAGACGATGCACTTGAAGCGGTTGGTGTGGCCCAGCACCCAGTTGGCCATGTAGCCGCCGTAGCTCGCGCCCAGCGCGCACTCGCGCGTCTTGTCGATGAAGGGATAGTGCTGCTCAGCGTAGTCCAGGCCCTCCATCAGGTCGGTGAAGGGTTTGCCGCCCCAGTCGCCGTTCACGCCATCCACGATAGCCTGTCCATAACCCGTCGACCCGCGCATATTGATCATGACGACGACGTAACCGTTCGCGGCAAACAGCTCTGCGTTCCACCGGTAGCTCCAATCGTCGCCCCAGTTACCCTGCGGCCCGCCGTGAATCAGAAACTTCACCGGATACTTTTTCGTCGCATCGAACCCCGGCGGTCGAATGATGAACCCCTCAAGCTTCGTCCCATCCTGCGCCGTAAACCAGAACGATTCCATCTTTGGCAAATCAAGCTGCGCCAGCAGCGCGTCATTGAGATGGGTAACATCCCCAATCGGTGAGTCATCGTAATCACCAACCCCGGCCTGATCAGTGACGTCTTCCTGTGTATCGCCGATGCTGACTAGGGCAATCTCTGAAGGTTGGTCAACTTTCATCAATGTCGCAACGACAGCGCCGATACCGCCCCTCTCAACCGCTCCCGGATGATCGGCCCTTGCCAGCAGGTGAAGATTACTAAACCCTCCGGCGCGCGTGATTTGAGTGGCAGTTTCGCTTCCCAAGCCAATCAGATAGATGTCTTCTTCACCACGAATACCGCTCGCGAATGCAATCTGCTTGGAGCTCGCCCCCCACGCAAACTCGTCCACCCAGTTATCGAACTTCGGCAGCAAATCTGTGACCGTCTTCGCCGCGCGATCATAAACCGCCAATCCGAACTTGTCGCTCTCGTATCCCGCCCGCGCCTGGCTCCGCCACGCCAGGTACTTCCCATCCGGCGAGTACGCCGGATTCAAATCCCCGCCTGGCGACGTGCTCACCTTCATTGCTTTCGCCTTCGGGTCGGTCAGGTCGAGCGTAAAGATGTCGCTGTTGGTTGAGATCGCTTCGTCCTCCACGAGCTTCTCGGAAAACGCCAATTCCTTCGAGTCAGGCGAGATGTCGCAGCCGCATCCTCCGCCTTCGAGCGAAAATGGCGGCACGTCGTGCGTCTCGCCGGGATTCAGATCCCGCATTGCGCCCGTCTCCGCCGAAACCAGGAAGAGATGACTCCGCTTGTCGCCCGTGTAGTGGTCCCAGTGCCGGTACATCAGGTGCGTCCAGATCTGCGCCTTCACCTTGCTGTTCGCGAGCGCCTTGTCTTTCTCCCTGTTACAACGGTCTCCGGCGCCGCCGTCCGCAGGACTGATCGCCGGGCAATCCGGATACACCGCCAACGTGAACACAATCGATTTCCCGTCTGGCGACCACTTGGCGTTGTCCGCCTCGGTCGCAATCGCCGTCAACTTCTTCACATTGATCGTCACGCCGGTGGCTGGGTCGAAGTCTGCAACCCACACCTGTTGCCCGCCCTCGCGGCTCGATAGGAACAAAATCCTCTTTCCATCCGGGGCGAACTGCGGATCGGCGTCGCCCGGCTCGCCCACGGCCAGCGTGATCGGGACCGCATTCTCGGACGAGGGGCCCGCGATCGCCTGCAGCCAGAGCTCCGGGGTCTTCGTGTTTTGGGCAAGATTGACTGTGGTGACGGAGTAGGCCAGCCACTTCCCGTCGGGCGACACGGCAGTTTCACCCAGCCGCTTCATCTGCATCATGTCCTCAAAAGTCATCGGCCGCTTGGGCTGCGCGGATTGGGCGTTCGAAAGCGCCGGAAGGACTACGCCAATGGCAAGATAAAGAGCGAAAGAAGGTCTGCGCATGAAATGCCTCATCGCACGGCGCGAACTGCTTCTCCGCGCGAAGAGAAAGTGTACACCGGAACGTCAGTGAGCAGTTGTCAGTGGTCAGCAAGAGTGCAGGTGTGGGAGGATTCGCACTTTCCCACCCTGTCCGCAAAGACAAAGACGCGTGAGGATTGTCGCGCCTATGATGAGTGCGTCATTGAGGCTGGACACTCTTCCTAGGAAGTGGGAGACCGGACAAATCACTGCGAAGATTGACGCAAGCACCCGGAATGCGCTAGGATTCGCCCCAAATTCTTCTTGGTATCCAATCGAAGGAGATCGCTCCATGAGAATCGCGGCGGCCGTTGTCTTGCTGTCATTCGCGCCGGCGTTGGCTTACGCACAGGGGCCGAAGCCCTGTGAAGTGTTGAAGGCTGAGATCGCAAAAAAGCTGGAAGCAAACGGCGTGAAGGCGTACACGCTGGAGATCGTGGCGAAGGACAAGAACGCGGAAGGTAAGGAGGTGGGCAGTTGTGAGGGCGGGACGAAAAAGATCATGTACCTCAAGACTCCGGCCCCGCCCAAAACCCCGCCGACGCCGCCAAAGAAGCCCTGATCTTCAAGGGTCCCGACAACACTGCGGCCGCGCGAAGACCGCCGAGAGGAGTTCTTTGCCTGCAATTTGCGCCAGCTTTGCAGCGGCCGCGGCGGCGACCCTCGCCCTTTATGACAGCATTCACGAGTTGAGTTGAATCTACTTGTATTCGTCGCCGATGAGGCGGAAGGTGATGGTTCCCCAGAAGAGGCGGGCGCGCATCTGCACCGGAAGATGGCGCTCGTCATCGGTATACCAGATCCAGATATTGCCGCGGTTCTTTACCACGCCCGCGTCGGCGGTGGGCTGCACACGCAGGGTTTTGAAGGCGCCCAGACTGGTCTTGATCTCTTCGCGGCCCTCCACCTTCATGGTGACCATGACGGTGCGCATGGCATCAACCACGGGGATGACGAAATTATGCCCCAGAGTCATGGGCTGCGAGGAGGCGTAGAAGACGCCGCTGAGGAGATCGGTCAGACAGCCATGCACGGGCGATTCCCCGTGTTTGGTCTGGCCACTGACCATGTTTCTCTCATCGAGGATGGATTTCGAATCGGCGTAGTCGAGACGGAGGGTGGTGTTGATCTGGCGGCGGCCCTCGACCGTCTGCTTATCGAAGTCGTACGTGCAGCCCTTCTCCCGGTCGAAGTCGGACTGAAAGTTGTCGGCGACATGAAAGAGTAGGTTGATGGCGCCACTGGTGTAAGCGGAGGCAAGGATGCGCTCACGGTCGCCGGCCGCCTCAAAGTGGACCACGGCTGATCCGGCGGGAAAGACGCGCCAGTCCACAGCGTAGGTGAGAGTTTGCCTCTGGGAGAAGCTGAAGCCGGGGCGCGGCGGGGCGAGGATGGCGGGGTCCTGGCCACGCGCTGTGGCCGCCAGGGTAAAAGCGAAAAAGAGGGTGACTGCGTGCGCGCGTGTCGTCAATGTTCCGCACGGCTCCTTATGGATTGACCTGACCCATTTCGTTGGACTTCATGGATTCGGAAAGCGCTCATCGGACCGCGCGCAGGAGGTTCTCCAGCGCCGGCCGCAGGAAGAGCAGGCTCAGGTAAAGCAGTACGGCCCCTATTGCAGCATTGTACTCGCGGTGTTTGAAGTAGAGAGCGAAAGAGAAACCGCTGGCAGGGTCACGGGTAGCTGTCTGGGAAACAGCCAGCAAGTCACTCCCGTGATGGGGCTTTGCCGCAGTGAGGCGAGGGATGAAGCGCGGCACACGAAGGCGGTAGCTTTCGAATTCAGGGAACGCGGCCTGCAGGAATCGCTCTTCGGCGGCGATGACGGGGAGGTAGATTCCCGCGAATCCGGCCGCGAGCAGCAGCGCCACCGGCCAACTGAGCAGCGCCAGCGCGAAGCCGGAGGCGATCAGCGCGGAGCCGAGATAGAGCGGGTTGCGGGTGTAGGCATAGGGTCCGGTAACGGTAAGCTCGCGGTCCTTCTTCACCGTGCCGGCCGCGGCTGCGCGCAGCGCGAGGCCGGGCAGGACAAGCGCCAAGCTCCATGCGATGGCGGCGGGGTGTGGCGCGCGGCGCGCGACCTCAAACACATAGACGGCTGCGGTGAGAAAGCCGAGCGGGACGCGGATGCGGCGGGCGACCCTCTGCCACGATTGCATCGCGCTGACCTTAGCGGGAGTGCTGTCGCCAGTCATCAGGCATTCTCCTCCGCCAATAATTCATCGGCGGCGCGGAGCACGTCGCCGGGCGCGATGGTGAGCAGGCCGGGGTCGGGTGCGGCGCGGCGGGAGTGGTCGCGGCGGCTGCCGGGGCTGCGCAGCACACGGGCGCGAGTGCCGAAAGGGCCGTTGCGGCTGGGGTCGGTGGGGCCGTAGATGCCGACGACAGGGCGGCCCAGGGCGCAGGCCAGATGGAGCGGGCCGGTGTCTCCGCCGATGCACAGGGCGATGCGGCGGGTGAGCGCGATCAGTTGCGGGAGCGTCGCGGCGAGTGGAACTGCACCGGCGGCGGCGATCGGTTCGGCAAGCGGCTCCTCGCCGGGACCGGCGTTGACCAGGACATGCAGGCCGCGCTGCGCGAGTCCCTCAGCGACGGTGGCGTAGCGCTCGGGCGGCCAGCGCTTTGCGCCCCAGCCGGCGCCGGGAGCGATCAGCGCGATGGGACGGAACTCGCCGCGAAGGTTCGCGGCGAGCCACGTACTGCACCAGCTTTCGGCCTCGGCATCGATGGGCAGCAACGGGTCGGCTGGGGCAAGAGCATCGCCGACGACGGCTGAGGCGAGCTCCACATCCTGCTCGATCACGTGCGCGCCGCGCGTGGCTACGCGTTCGGTGAAGAGCCAGTGAGCGGGCCATTCGCGCGGCGCGGCTTCGCCGATGCGGCGCGGGCAGCCGCTCATGCGGGCAATGACAGCGGAGCGGATCGCGCCCTGAAGATCCAGGACCGCGTCGTAGTTTGTCGCGCGGAGCTCGCCACGCAAGGCCCTGATTCCGTTCCGAGTCTTGCCGCTGAACGGATGGTGCTTCCACTCGCGGCTTGGGGCGAAGTGGAGGCAGTCGACGACCGGCACGGTCGGTCCGCGTTGCCCGCCAATTCCTGACCGCTGGCCGTTCACCACGGACCACTTTGCGCCGTCCAGCACGGCGAGCAGCGGTTGCCAGCGCGGCTCGACGACCCAGCCGATGTGCCAATCGGGATGAACCTTGCGCAGAGCCGTTACTGCGGGCAGCGCGTGCAGAATGTCGCCCATAGCGCCCAAGCGGACGATGAGCAGACGGAAGTTGGCTTGCGTGTGCAAAGAACGATTTTCGCACAGGCGATCAGCTTTCAGCTTTCAGTTCCTCGTGCCCGGGAGACTGCCGTGAACCGTGGCCGGTAGCTGGCGGGTGTTAACTTTCTGGTACATATCCCCCCTCCCCCCGTATGCCATACCTCCATATTTGAGTACAAAGGACTTACGAGGTGGGGGTATCCGTAAATATCTCATTCTAAAGAGCAGCTTTCCGTAAATTGCAATTTCAAACGAGTTAGGCCAAGAAAGCAGCTTCCAGTGTCCTGAGTCCAGAGCTCGTATCAAAAGGAAATTGTCATCCTGAGCGGAGTTTGGCGCGCTTTCTGCGCCAAACGGAGTCGAAGGATCTGCGGTTGTTCTTCAACGAACTTCTGATTCACCACACTAGCTGCTAGCTTCCAGTTCTTCGTGCAGAAAGGGCGGCTTTTCTCGCTCCCTCGTTCCCTTGGTCCCTGGGTGCCTTGGTCCCTGCCTTGATCATGGAATGATTGTGCGCCGAATGGGCTTAATTATCTGCAAGCAGAGATCAGGGATAAGTGGTCAGGGATCAGGTGGCGAATCAGGGAGTTAGCTGGTTTGCGGGCGGGTGGTCAGGGGCGCAGGGGGTTGACAGGGCGGAGTTTGGGGGTCCCTCGACTTGGCTTCGGACGGGCTCCGCCACCCCGCAGACCAGGGCCCGTCTGCGGGGGCCCCGGCTTTGGAGGTGTAAGCTACCTTCAGATTGAAGCCCGCCTCATCGAGGCGCAACCGGGCTTCTAGAGTTGCAGCTTTTCTGGCAGGTTCGCTATGCCCGCTGCGGTTGACGACTTCTCTGTTCTTCGGGTAACGCCTTTTCCCGAAGCGATCACGAAATTCGAGCAACTAACCACTCAGAGCAGGCGCGCATTTCTGCTTGGGGCGGGTGCCAGCAAGTGTGCTGGATTGCCGTTGATGGCCGAATTGACGGCTAAGGCGCTCTTGAGTTCCAAGCTAGGCGCATCTGATAAGGCCATCCTCAGCGGACTTGTGTCGTCTTTCACCGGGGCCAAGAATGCAAATATTGAGGACTACCTCAGTGAATTGATCGATCTACGGGCCATTGCCGAACGGCGCAAGGACCAAAACGCAACCCTGCAAACAGTGCAGATTGGTGGCCAAGATTATCCAGAGGATGCATTGGGTAGCGCAGTCGCAAACGTTAAGCAGGCGATTGTCGAGGCCCTAAGCTGTGCTTCAGATATAAGCGTCCATCGGGCGTTCGTTAGAGCTGTGCACAAATCCCTCCGACCCGGAAAGTGGGCGACGGATCAATCCGTAGATTATCTGGTGCTCAACTACGACACGCTGCTCGAAGACGCCCTCGCGCTTGAAATGATGCCGTTTTCAGACGGCCTTGACGGCGGGTCGATAGGGTGGTGGAGTCCATCCACCCTCAATCGCTCAGATTTGCTGGCCAGGGTTCTAAAGCTTCATGGCTCAATCAACTGGTGCCAATTCGCTGGTGAAACGACACCCCGGCGAACCGAAAACAAATACTCCTCGAGTACTCCAGGAACTGAGCAGGTTCTGATCTGGCCGGCATCTACCAATTATCGTGAAACGCAGAGAGACCCCTTCGCTCAGTTAGCGGATCGGGCGCGACAGGTTCTTAAACCGTCAACGAACAAGGATCTCGTCCTGATCGTTTGCGGGTATGGATTCGGCGACAGTCACATAAACCTTGAGATTGATAGGGCGTTGCGCGATTCCGACGGCCAGTTAGCAGTGCTCGTCTTCACATCAGACGATGCGCTTAGTGGTCAGTTGAGAACTTGGAACGAAGACTCCCTTGTCAAGAATCAGGTCCTTATATATGCCAAAGGCGGCTTTTTCCATGGCGCAGCGCATGCCACTGCCAGCGATTTGCCATGGTGGAAATTTGAAAATGTTACGCGGCTCCTTGGAGGTGATCGGTAATGTCTGTTGACCGCGCCCCATCTGAACCGATTAAGAACCTAGCCATCGGCAAATTGATCGAGGTCGACGGCACCCATATCATTGCTGAGCTTGACCCTGCAATCACAGAACTTTCCCGAGTGTTTGAGGGCGAAACATATCCGATTGGGCAGTTCGGGTCGATCTTAAGAGTCCACTTTGGGAGGCGGATCGTATATGCCTTCGTAAGCCGCCTCAGGATGAAGGCCGAGTACGAAGCCGAACGTGGAGTTGTTGCTGCCGCAACTTCCGACGAACGGATCATAGAAGCGGACTTGTTTGGTGAAGGGGAGTGGGTCCACGACCCAGCTGCGCCGACAACTCCGTGGCAGCTTAAGTTTGAAAGAGGTGTGTCTACCTATCCTCTACCCCAACAGACGATCTACATGGTGCCGAAATCGGAGCTCCATCTCCTCTACAGCCATACTGAGGATGCGGCGGTGCAGCTCGGAGAGCATGTTGGGTCGGGCGGGGCACCGTGCTTCGCGAACTTGAACGAACTTCTTGGGAAGCACACCGCCGTATTAGGTGCAACCGGCGCAGGGAAATCTGCTGCGGTCGCTGCCCTTACCCACAGTATTCTCGACTTCGGCACGCTGTCGAATCTGCAGGATTGGAACCCCAGAATCATCATTCTGGACCCTCACAACGAATATTCTGCCGCCTTTCCCAGTCACTCGAGGCTATGCACGGATGATGGGAGCTTAGTCTTGCCATATTGGCTCCTCTCGTTTCAAGAGACTACATCTCTTCTCATTGGGAAGACGGAGTATGTGGCTACTTCGCAGACGAACATTGTGAAGGCTGCGCTTTTGACCGCCCGTAAGGAGGGGGCTGTGGCGCTCGGGTTGAGAGACGACAAGATTACGGTGGATTCGCCTGTCCCGTACAGTCTGGCACGGCTTCGCCAATTGATCGACCAGGATAAGCCGCCTCAAGCCAGTAAGCAGGACTCTCATCTTAGCATTCTTGACAAGATCGACGTGCTAGTTAGAGACACGCGGCTTCATTTTTTGATGGCCGAGTGCGTCCCCAATCTTCCGGACCCGCTGCCAGGTGTACTTTCCCAACTTGTTGGCGGCGCAGGTCAACCTAGAATTATTGATCTTTCGGGCGTTCCGAACGAGGTTGCTGGCATTTGCAGCGCGGTTGTGGCGCGGACGCTGTTTAGCCTCAAGGTTTGGCAAACGGCAGAGGAGCGTAGTGTCGACCCGATATTGCTGGTTTGTGAGGAGGCGCATCGTTACGTCCCAAATCGCGGCGAGGCCCAGTATGAGGCTGCTCAAGAAGCAATCCGCAGAATCGCAAAGGAAGGCCGAAAGTATGGGGTGGGGTTGATTCTTGTGTCTCAGCGACCCAGTGAGGTGGAGGCAACCGTTCTTTCCCAGTGCAATAGTTGGCTAGTTTTGAGGATTACTAATGACTCTGACCGTGAACATGTGCGCTCCATCCTTCCGGACTCAATGTCTGGTTTGACAAAAATGCTCTCGGGGTTACGGCGGCGGGAGGCTATTTTTGTGGGGCAAGCCGCGGTGCTTCCGTCGCGAATCATGATCCGTGCGCTGGATGAGGATCAACTTCCACGTTCAAGGGATATTGATTTCGCTAAGGGTTGGTGCTCGCCGCCGCAAACGGAGCAGGAGCTCGGCGTGCTCAGCAACAGGTGGCGCTATCAGCAGCGGTGAGAGGAGAGGGGGAGTTGGTCACCGATCCACCCCAAATGGGCCGGAATTTTATGCCACTTTCGGCGATGGCGTCGATCGGACCTCCGATCTTCTGCGGCTATGTGCCTAGCCGTTGATAACTCTGGAGTGCAGACGAATCTGGTGTCCACACGGCGCTAGGATCTTGACAGGGGAATATATGGAGGAAGTTTACGAACGGGTATACGTCGGCGATTTGGCCTCATGCCGACCGGGGTCTGCTCAACTTGCAGTTGTGCATGCGTGCAAGTCTCCTTGTCACCAGCAATCCGTTGGGTACAAAGGGAGCCTTCCCCCCGGCCATCCGAACTATCTCATTCTTCGGCGTCCGTTCGACCTGTACCTCAACATGATCGATCCGCCGGTTCCCCTCTTTAAGACTGAGACCTTCTCGGGCTTCCTAAAGTTCGCGCGTGAACGTTACGACGGTGGCAGCTCTCTGCTCATTCACTGTAACCAGGGCGAGTCTCGGGCTCCCACGCTGGCGCTCCTCTTTCTTGCAAAGCATCTCGGCGTGATCCCGAACGGTTCATTTTCAGCTGCTAAAGAGGAGTTCGCGGCGCTTTACTCCGGATACCGACCGGGCACAGGAATTCAACAGTTTCTCACGGCCAACTGGGGGCTGGAGTAAAAAGGGGATTTAAGCGCGGCTTCGCCGCGCTGATTATTTTTCAAAAGTGTGGGGCGGGTTACGGCACGAGTGAACTCGTGCCCTTTCAAAACGGCGAAAAGCAACCGCAGGTCCCTCGACTCGGTCGGCGCGCAATCGGCAACGATTGCGCGCCGGACTGCGCTAAGGATGACAGGAGCACGGTTTGGGTCGCGGCTTCGCCGCGTACTTCATTTCTCAGAAGTGGGAGGGCGGTTTGCGGCAGTCGGGGATGAATCCCCGGCCTACCAGTCATGCCCTGATGCAAGCATGTCGGGTTTTGTGCAGACCCCAACTTTTCTTGGTTCGTATCACCCTCAAAATGCTAACTTTTCTAGGTTACAGTCGCCTCTAAAATGCAACTTTTCTAGGTACATGTTCCCGAAAAATGCAACCTATCAAGCATACATTTGGTGCCCAAACCTAACCTTTTAAGCGAACATTTGACGGGCAAAACGCACCATCGAAGCGAACATTTCGCTTGATTTGACTGCACTTACCTGCTCCGGGAAGAACCCGCTCACAACAGCGGGTCGTCAGCGCTGGAAGATGTCGATGGGTTGGGTGAAGTCGGTGACGCGGATGTGGCGGGCGAGCGAGGGGTGCTGGCGCTGGAGCTTGAGGAACATCTCCCAGGCGACGCGGCGGTAGCTGAAGTGGCCGGCGGGCGCGGAGCGGAGCTCGGTGATGTACTGGGCTTCGGCGAAGTCCATTTTGAAGAGGGCGCGGATGCGCGTGGCGAGGGGGTAGAGGTAGGCGGCGGAGTGGGCGGCCTCGGGCGCCGGCGCCCGCGCGACGCGGCGATTTGCGCGGCGGCCTGGTGCGCGGATTCGATGGCGGCGCGGTAGTCGGAGAGGACGCCGGCCTCGGCAAGAATGTCAGTTCCGGCAGGCAGGTCGCCGGAGCCGGGGGTTTCGTAGCCGTGCTGCGCAAGTGAATCCCTGGATGATCTGGGTGCAGCGGCGATGGCGGTGGAGGTCGCGGAAGCCGCCGATGTCCATGAGGAGATCGAAGCGGAGGGCGGCGCCGGCGTGGAAGGCGCGGAGGGTCTCGTCGTGGGGGCCGCGGTGCTTGAGGCCGAGCGCGACGATCTCCGAAACCTGCGAGGCCGGGAGGCCGGCGAGGAAGTCGCGGATCTGGCGGTAGGGGTGGTGGCTGGCGGAGTAGAGGAGCGTGGCGGCGAGCTCGACTTCGAGGGATTCGGTGCGCTCGACGAGATCGACGAGCGGGGCGGCGGCGGGGGGATGTCGCCGAGGAGCTCGGCGGCGGCCTGGGCGAGATCGGCCTGGGTTTGGATGAGGTAGTGGCTGGGCTGGGCGTATTTGACGAGGGTGGGAGCGGTGCGGACCTCGCGGGTGAAGAGCGCGGCGGCTTCGGCGGCGAGGGTTCCCTCAGGGGCTAAAGCCCCCTCAATCTTTTTGGGCGTTTTCGGCACGACTAAAGTCATGCCCTTCAGCGCACCGGCTTCTCCGAGCGCGGCGGCGAGTTTTTCGACGAAGGCCTGGGCGGCGCGGGCGTTGAGGTTCCAGGCGGGGCCGGTGGCGGCTTCGCGGAGCTTTTCGCCGAGGAGGCGGACCTCGGCGGCGGGGTGGGAGAGCAGGCGGGAGACCTGGGTTTCGAGGGTGCGGGCGCTGACGATCTGGCCGAGCGAGGTGTTGGTGGCGAGCGGAAGCAGGTAGCGGGCCACGTCGAAGGCGCGGGCGCGGAGGGTGCGCTCGTAGGCTTCGGGCTTGAGGTTTTCGGGGCGCGCGATGCGGCGGCGGAGGAGATCGAGGACGGCGGCGCTGACGCGCTGGTAGGTGGCGAAGAGCTTTTCAATGGTCTGGGCGTAGAGGCGGGCGGAGGCCGCGTCGGAGGCGAAATCTGGGGAAGTAGCAGCCGGACTCGAGGAAGTTCTGATAGCGGGTGGAGCGCTCCTGGCCGTCCCAGCGGGGCTCGTCGACGAGGACGATGGCGGCAAGGAGGGAGAGGCGCTCGACGGCGAAGGCGATGTGGGCGAGATCGGCGATGGAGCGGTGGCCGTACTGGAAGTAGAAGGTGTTGAGGAACTGCTCGGCGCGCTGGGAGCTGATTTCGGCCAGCGACTCGCGCATGGAGAGAGCGGAGCGGGAGTACTTGGCCATGGCGAAGGCGAGGATTTCGGGGTCGGCGCCATGGACGGCGAAGACCTCAGTTTGGTTCCGGGCGCCGGGAGGGAGCGAAGATTCACTGGACATGAGGATGGTCTCGCGGACAGAATACGGCATGGGGGAGCACCCGCGCGTAGCGGAGGTCGCGATCCCTTCCGGGCGGCAGAGCGCCACGAGAGCGTAAGCCCCCGGGCGCACGGGAGCATCCATGCAGGAGTATTTCGTGCGGACGTCGCACAAGCCGCGGCCATTGCCGGCGGGACGCTGGGCGATGACCCAGCGCTGGAACGATCTGCTGTTCGCGCATTGGCCGATTCCGGCGTCGCGGATCGGGGCGTTGCTGCCGGATTGGCTGGAAGCCGACACGATTCAGGGGACGGCATGGCTGGGGGCGGTGCCGTTCTGGCTGGATCGCATCAAGATTCGCGGAGTGCCGGCGATTCCCGGGCTGCGCCACTTTCCCGACCTGAATTTGCGGACCTATGTGCGCGACCGGATGACCGGGACGCCGGGCTTCTACTGTTTTTCAGTGGATTCGAGTAACCTGCTTGCGGTGGCGGCGGCGCACGCCATTTATCACCTGCCCTATTGCCTGGCGGAGATGCACCTGGAGCCGCGGTCGGAGCGGGAGTTCGCGTTCTACAGCCGGAGGAGGTTCTCGCGGCAGCCGGTGATCTTCAAGGCGCGCTACCGGGGACTGGGACCGACGCGCAAGACGGTGGAGGTGCGG
Source organism: uncultured Acidobacteriaceae bacterium (assembly GCA_963836525.1). Taxonomy (GTDB): domain Bacteria; phylum Acidobacteriota; class Terriglobia; order Terriglobales; family Acidobacteriaceae; genus Telmatobacter. The sequence continues at coordinate 320,123 of CAWIJW010000007.1, read as the reverse complement.
CCGGGCACGCTGGAGTATTTCTTTACGGAGCGCACGTGCCTGTTCAGCGCGAACCGGGCGGGGCAGCCGATCCGGGCGAATCTGCATCATGTGCCGTGGCCGCTGGAAGAGGCGGAGGCGGAGATTGAGCGCAACGACCTGGCCGCGGCCGTGGGCCTGGAGCTGCCGGACCAGGAGCCGGTGCTGCACTACTCGCGGCGGCTGGCGGTGTATGTGTGGCCGGTGGAGCTGGTTCGTCCCGCGCTCGCCGGCCGGCCGGTGACGGTGGCGGCGACGCCGACGTGAGAGAAGCAGGGAACAGGGATCAGTTAGCAGCATTCAGGTGCTAGCCGGTAGCTTGTAGCTGGTAGCCGGTAACTATTAGCTCTTGGCTTTTCGCTCTTTAAAGCTGGGCGCTCGCTGGTGGCTATTGACCGTCTGTTCCGGGCGAGAAGTTGCCGGGAATTCAAAGAACATGCGAATCAGGCGTCTGCGCTGCCCGTTTATAATCGGGCGGTGGATTGGCGCGGCTTCAGTCAGGGTGCGCGCGGAGAGGTCAAAGGAACGATGGGAGATTTGCAGGGAAGAATTGCGCTGGTGACGGGCGCGGCGCAGGGGATTGGGCGCGCGATTGCCGAGGAGCTGGCCGCGGCCGGCGCGGTGCTGGCGCTGGCCGACGTGAATGAGGCCAAGCTGGCCGAGACGACGGCAGAGCTGAAGGCCGGAGGGATCGATGCGACGGCGTTCACCATCAACGTGTCGAGCGAGGAGTCGATTGAGGCCGGGGCGAAGGCGATTCTGGAGAAGTTCGGCAAGGTGGAGATCCTCGTCAACAACGCCGGGATCACGCGCGACAATTTGATGCTGCGCATGAAGCCCGCGGACTGGGACCTCGTGATCAGCATCAATCTGACCGGGGCCTTCCTGCTAACGCAGGCGCTGCTGAGCGCGATGCTGAAGAACCGCTGGGGACGGATTGTGAACATCGCCAGCGTGGTGGGGCGCGCGGGGCAGGCGGGCCAGGTGAACTACGCGGCTTCAAAGGCGGGGCTGATCGGGTTTACGCGGTCGCTGGCGCGGGAGGTGGCGTCGCGGGGCATTACGGTGAACGCCGTAGCGCCGGGATACATTGAGACGCCGATGACGGCGGTGCTGAACGAGCAGCAGAATGCCGCGATGATGGCGACGATTCCTCTGGGACGGCGGGGAACGCCCAAGGATGTGGCGCAGGCGGTGAAGTTCCTGGCTTCGGACGCGGCGTCGTATATTACCGGGCACGTACTGGACGTGAACGGCGGCATGTTCATGGGCGGGTGAGGCAGTTTTCAGCCTGTCAGCCTTTCAGCTTTTAGCTATCAGCGATTTGTGGGGCTGAGGCGGCGCTGCGCCCGGAGTGAGGGCGCTGCGTGCGCAGGTCCCGATGGGTGCAGCGTGCTTTCGGAATGGCGCGAACGCCCCAGCGCCGCCTTCCGGCTTGTGCTAGCATCCCTGCGAGTCTCGAATGACCCGCTGGGAGGAATCCTATGAACGAGCCGGGTGTTCCTTCGCCTGTTGCTGCATCGTCTTCTGTCACACCGCCTCCGGGGCCGCTGACCTTCGGCCAGATTCTGGATCGAATCTTTCAGATTGTGCGCGCCAATCTGGGGACATTCCTTGGGATTGCGTCGCTGCCCGCGGGACTGATGGTTGCGTTCTATCTGGTGATGATCGCGGCGGTGTTTTCGATCGCGAATCCGTGGCACCCGCCGAATGCGGCCGAGATCACCTCCAAGGCGGTGGTGGCGGGCGCCGCGGTGCTGGCGTTTTCCGTGCTTCTCTACTTGGTTTTCGCACTGTATGAGCCGGCGGCCATCTACGCTGCTTTGCAGGCGAACGGGGGCGGCAAGGTCAGCTTCCGCCAAGCCTATGCGGTGGCCCTGGACAAGGCGGCGCGTTATGTCTGGCTGGCGATCCTGCGCTGCCTGATTGTCGCCGGGCCGATCCTGTTGTTTGCGGCGATCGTGGGTGGCTGCGTGGCGCTGGTTTTCATGAAGGGGCACGGCAATCTCCATCCCGAAACGCAGTTCCTTCTGGTTCCCTTAACGATGCTGGTCTACGCCGGATCGATCATTTACTCGATCCTGGCGGTTCTGTGGCTGGTGCTCGCCTGCCCGGCCTGCGTGGCTGAGAATCTGCCGGCGAGGGCCGCGATTGGCCGCAGCTTCAAGCTCACCCGTGGCGGGAGAGGAAGAATCTTTCTGCTCCTGCTTGTGCTCTACGCCATCGGCTACGCCGCGGGTCTGGTCATTGAGTGTGTTTTCCTGGTCCTGGGGTCAGCGGGAGCGCTGGTGATGATGCTTCTGCACGTGCCTCTGCAGCCATGGGGCCTGGTGGGGATCGGCGTTGGGGGATTTTGCCTGCTGGTTGCGATGTTCCTGATTGCCGCCTGCATCTGGTCCGCTTTCGCGACGGCCTTCGCGGTGATTTATCAAGACCAGCGGCTGCGCAAAGAGGGCGTGGCGGGGGCGGCTCCTGCGCCGGCGCAGGCCACTTAGCCCGGAACGTGGGCGGCGAACCATGTGTTCGCGCGCGAGCGCCCCTGAATCCTCGCGGGCGGCGGCTCATCTGAGAAGATAATGGGAGTGAAGCGAGGCCATCATTTTGATTTCCGGCGGGCCGCGCCGGAGCTTTTCGTCTTCCTCATTTTTAGCGGCGCTGCACTGGAAGTTTTGCCGGGCGCGCGGGCGCATGCGCAGAATCCAACGTCGGCAGCCAATCCCTTCTGGGGCAGCGTGACCGCGCAGCCGGTAACGGGCGAGCCACTGAAGCTCTCGCTGGACGATGCGGTGGAGCGCGGACTCAAAAACAACCTGGGACTGAAAGAGGCGGAGAACGCGCAGAAGGTGCTGCAGGGCGAAAAGAACGAGGCGCTGCAGTTGTTTCTGCCCACCATCGCGCTGACCGGCGACACCGGCTACTACATGCACGATCTAGCGGCGCTGGGATTCGGGCCCAAGACGATTGCAAAGTTTGCGCCGCTGTTTCCCGGCGGCAAGATGCCGGCGCGGATCTCGCTGCTTACGCGGGACGACCTGACCGAGGGCCAAATCCACTACAGCGAGATCCTGTTTTCCGGGCCGGTGATCCAAGGCTGGAAGGCGGCGGGCGCGGCGGAGCGGGCATCGTACTTCGCCAAGATGAGCGCGCGGGGCGAGGTGGTGCAGCAGGTGGCGAAGGCGTATCTGCGCGCGATTGCGGACGAGAGCGAGGTGGAGAACGCGAAAGCGCTGGTGGCGCAGGCGCAGGTGTTCGAGGACCACGCGCACGCGGCACACGAAGCGGGGACAGCGGCGAACCTGGATGAGCTGCGCGCTCGCGTCGAGTTGGAGACGCAGCAGCAGGCGCTGATCGCGGCCGAGAATCAGCAGTCGAAGGACCTGATCCTGCTAAAGCGGGAGATTGGAGTCGATCCGGGGCAGGTGGTTGAGCTTACTGATCCGGCGCCCTACAGCGAGCTGGCGGCCGAGACGCCGGAAGAGTTGCGCGCGCTGGCCTACAAGAGCCGGCAGGATTACCAGAACCTGGAGAACCAGGCGGTGGAGTTCAAGGCGCTGCACGCGGTGTATCGCAGCGAACGGTTGCCGACCCTGAGCTTCTACAGCTATTACGGGACAAGCACGGTGAACGGCGCGGGCACGCACGGCGATTTCATCGCCATGGGCATTCTGAACTTTCCTATCTTCCGCGAGGCGAAGCTGCGCGGCGACGCGGACGTGGCGAAGGCGCAACAGCAATCGGTGAATGCGCAGCTCGACGATCTGCGCAGCCACATCGATGAGCAGGTGCGCGCGGCATTGCTGGATGTGAACGCGAGCAAGCAGCTCGCTGACGTGGCGCGGTCGAACGTGGACCTGGCCAAGCGCGCGCTGAGCGACGAAACCGATCGCGTGAACGCGGGTGTGGACGACAATCTGCCGCTGGTGACGGCGCAGGCCACGCTAGCCACGGCGGAGAACAACCTAGTGGAGAGCGTGTACCAATACAACGTGTCGAAGCTGGCGCTGGCGCGGGCGGCAGGGGCGATCTCTTCGCAATATAATGTCTACCTCGGCAGGTGACCCCAGTACCCCGTGAGCCTGAAGCGGAATTTAGGCTCTGCGAGCCAAATTCCCAATCCTTCCGGAACAATCATGCAAACTCAAAGGTCTCTCTGGCTTCGGAAGTGCTTGTTAAGGCCGTTCCATGGATGTTGCCTGAAGAAGGACGTGGATAAGCAATTGACAGTGAACGGGATTCCGCTGTTTAATACTGGGCAGCCTCCACTTGGACTGACGTATGTACTATGACGCCTACTTCGGGATCTATCCTCGAAGTGAGTTGCACCAAATCAGTTCGAGCAACATTACCTGCCCTCTTGGGCAACTGGCGATTGCCACTCAACTCCGGGTCGCCTGTCCCGATGTCGCGGTGGGAGTTTACTACGGCGAAACGACGGATGAATCGCTGATTTGTTCTGATATTGACAACCGGGCAGCGCGATGCAAGAAGGTATTGGTTGGGTTGACTCTCAACGCGGGAGGAGCCCGACGGGCGCTTGCTCTCGCACGGCATTTCAACTCGCGCGGCATGGACGTGATTCTGGGAGGCCCGGAAGTTTCTTTGGATTTTCGTGAGCAGGGGATTGCCTTCTTAGAAGACAAACCATATGTAAGAGGAATCGGCCTTGGCCCCGCAGAGCATTTGGTTGAGAACATTGTCAGGGACGGCTGGAGCTCCGATATTACAAACCTCGTCTACAGAAAGGAGCCGGGCGGCGAGGTGATAGTGGGGGATCTAGCTGCCCGTGGTCTGGACTTTGATCAGATCCATGTGGATTATGGTCTGCTGTACGGGGTAGAGTTACTCTCCGGCGTCAGTTACCTTTGGAGAACGGACTGCCACCAGGCGCACGGTCAGCGGTGCTACTTCTGCGGCCGGATGGAGTTCGGTCGTGGGTCGCGATCACCCGCGAGGGTCTGGGAGGAACTGCGCCAGGCCCGAGATCAGTGGGGAATTAGAGTTTTCTACAACGTCGCCGACTCGGTGACGGTCGATCCAGGCGCGTTGCAAAGATTTGTCGAAGCGCAGCCGAATGACTTCGGGGGTGAGATTCACCGATGTTTCGTGAATGCATATCAAGTGAATGCCGAGACAATTGAGTGCCTCTCTAGGTTGAATGCCATAGCGGCCCTCGGACTGGAATCCCGCGATCTCTTCAACACTGTGGGCAAGAAGTTCACAACTACTGAGATCAATGAAGTAGCAGTTCAAGCACTGAACCGTGCCCGCATTCCCATGTCCCTGAGCTTCGTTTTGGGACTGCCGGGCGAATCGGAGGGCACACTGGACCGAACAGGCGAGTATATCGAAGAAATGGTTGAGCGCTATCCCGCAGTCATTAGCATCGAAATATCCCCTCTGACCGTCACAACAGGTTCAAAGGCTTTCCGTGACACCCTGAAGGCGTGCGGCGATAAGTATCGCAATCGTGCGATGCCATACGATATTGTCGAACTTTCGACTGATTACTTTGCCTCCTGCTGTTACGTCAGCAGGCGTGCGGCGATCCGCAAAGCGGCAAGTGTCGCCGAGAGTCTGCGCAAAACGCGACCAGATCTTTGGATTGACATAAAGGGGCTTACGATCGACGAAAGGCGCGAGCTCGCCGGGGACCTGCAGTTGGGCAGTGAATCCTCACCATATTCCAATGAGAGGTGCGTTCATGGCGAACGGCCTATTACTACTAAGTGACTTGTCTTGGACCATTTGGTGGTGGTCGAGTCTGTTTTTGCTCGTCGGCGCTTTTGGCGCAAACATCATCGCCTGTTTCTGGGCAATGCGGAACTACAAACGCAAGGAACGCCTCAGCGAGAACCTTTTGAGCCGGGTAATAGCGATCGCTTGTTCAACCGGCCTGTTTTTTGGGTTTGCGTTAGAATCACTCGAATACATTAGAGCACATTGGAGTAATGTTTCTGTAGTCTACGAGGGGCCGCGACTCCTGCAGCATTTCATCGAAGGGACGCTAGGGTTCTGCGCCTTGTGGACTGTATTCGCAATATGGCTGACGATCTACGAGGGGCAGATGCGACAGGGTAGCGCCGTCAATTACGATCAAATGCTTATGTATATTACCGATATTTTGAAAAACGCCGTAGCCAAGGCGCGTCAAGCGGTCGGTGACCATCCAAGTTATCCTCAAATTCTCGAGCAGACAGTTGAGAAGTTTAAGTTTCACTTCGTTTTATTCACGCCCTCAAATGGCAACATCTCGGCAAAGAGGTTCGACTCTTACTGTGATTATAGGCAGGCCCTGATTGAGGCGGCACGGGATCAAGACCTCGGGCTTGAGCTCTCTGTCTATCGGAAAACGGAATCAAGGTGTTCTACAACAATTACGCGATCAGGTTCGGTCGAAAGGAAGATCCGGAGAAACTAGAAACGATCAAAGAAGCGTGCTGCGAGGCTGTGTGCCTGCTGAAGCAGTTGAAAAAGATTGCCTCAGAAGCCCATTGCCACTTTAATATACACGAACGCGATGAGTGCGGCAGCTCCCGCCACAGCATCTGATCCTTGGCCCTAGCGATGGGTGGATATGGATCCCCCATGAACTGCCCACTGATCTTACATCAGATCCGCTGTGCAGTACGTGTACAACTCAGCTTAATGGCGGGGATCCCGCAGCGAAAGGTAAGGATCTGTTGCTGGCACTAGCCAACCGCGAGAAACGGCGGGCCATCGACGGAGTCGACTGCATCGCGATCAGGGTGAAAGAAAAAGCCCTACTTGACCACGTCAAGAAGACATGGGTACAGCCGTTGCTACCATAACAGGAAAATTGCAGTACTAGCAGTGTCCTATGAGGTGATACGTGAAAGCGAAAAGTACTTCCTATCGCCGCACACTATTGCTGATGGTGTCAATGGCGCTGACCTGCTTGCTGAATAGTTGCCACCGGGCGCCAAACTCCGCAGCTCCGTTGCGCGTAGTCTATATCGAGAATGCGAGTTGCTGGCCGTTCTTTGTCGGCATGGATCAAGGCATTTTCGCGAAGAGCGGGCTCCGGGTCGAGGCGAGCAAAGCACAGGACTCCACAGAGGCGCTGAACGCATTATTGGCAGGCAAAGCGGATGTCTCGATCGAAAATACCTATAGCGTGCTTTTTGCGATCGAGTCCAATTCACCAGGAGAGATCCAGCTGTTTCTGCCGTGCAGCGAAACAAAGACTAAGTTCGTCAGCCATTTGCTGGTGCCACGGGACTCACGAATCACCGATGTTCAGCAGCTGCGCGGGAAAAAGATTGGTACATACACAGGAGCGACGCAGGTGCTCACGTTGAAGCTCTTCCTCGAGAGGTACTTGAAATGGGCCCCGGACAAAGATGTGCAGATTGTTCAGGTCGCTCCAGGGCTTCAGGTTCAGGCCTTGGCTGCTGGGCAGTATGATGCACTTTTCACGATCGAGCCTTTCTCCAGCGCGGCAATAGCTAAGGGGATAGCGCGGGATATTTTGCCGTACGCGCGGGGACGGATTTTGGACCCCTTTCCGGCCGGCGCGTGCAGCATGAAACCGGTCACATGGTCGAGCAGACGAGAGGATGTAACAAAGTTGTACGAGGGCATGCTACGTGCCAGCCAGTTCATCGATCGGAATCCGGAAGAAGCCAAAAGGATTCTAGCGAAGTGGACTAACTTGGATCCGGCCTCGGCACAATATGTGGGCGGCTACGAGTACCACAGTGCGGCGGATTTTGGCCCCGCCGGGCAGGCCGCGGCCCAGCAGTTGGCCGACATGTACTCCGAGGGCAACATTTTGTCGCGTAAAATCAACGTCTCGTCTTTGTTTGTCTTTCCGGAAGAACCAGAGCATTGATGCACTCGTCAACTCCCATAAACGCGTCTGGAACTTCAGGCGGAGAGTGCCTGCGGGTCGATAGGCTTTCCATTGCATATCCTGAGATTGGAGGAGGAAGAACGGTAGTACTGGATCGCTTATCGTTTTCGATGTGCGCCCGGGAAACCGTAGCGATTGTGGGGCCAAACGGTTGCGGGAAGAGCACCTTGCTGCTGGCGATCGCGGGTCTTTTGCAGACGGATTCTGGGCAAATCTACATTAACGGCAAAATCCCCCGGAACGCCTCGATTGGTCTAGTTTTCCAGAACTATCGAGAGTCTTTGCTGCCGTGGCGGACGGTAGAGGATAATGCAGCATTTGCGCTAGAAATGAGGGGAATAGGGAAGTCCGAGCGAAAGCGAATGGTGGCTAAATTCGTGGAGGAGTCAAATTTGGAACTTCCACTTCAGCACTATCCGTATCAGATGAGTGGGGGGCAGCAGCAAACGGTCAGTATTTTGCGTGCATTGATTGCCCAGCCGGATCTCCTACTTTTGGACGAGCCCTTCGGATCTCTAGACTATCGTGCTCGGTTGAACATGCATCAACGAATTCAGGAAATCCTAGAGCACACGAAGCAAACGGTCGTGTTGGTGTCACACGAAATTGACGAAGCCATTCTTCTGTCGGACAGGGTCTTGGTGATGTCGCAGCGGCCAGCAGCAGTACTGGCGGATATTCCGGTCAAATTTCCAAAGCCGCGACCGCGAGAAATTGTGCTGGAGAACGAGTTTTTGCGGATCAAGCGAGAAGTATTCGCGCATTTTCCGGTGTAGAGAATGAAGATCACAAGCTCAAGGAACGGGTTACAGGCGATTGGGGTAGTGGGTCTGTTGATCATTTGGGCAGCGTTGGCAGCAACTCATTTGGTAAGCCCGCTTATACTGCCGACTCCATTAGACGCGCTTGCCGAAGTATTCAAGCAGCGGGAGACGATGCTCCGTGACGTCGGCGCGACGTTGGCCAGGTTGTTAATCGGGTTTGTCGCCGGTGCGTCTCTAGGTGTCGCAGCCGGCGCCGTGTTCGGCATGCATGAACGGCTCTACGCGATATTTGAGCTGGTAATCGATTTCTTCCGCTCACTACCTGTGTTCACACTCTTTCCCCTCGCAATGATCATTTTCGGGTTGGGGAATTCCTCGAAGGTGGCACTGACGATCTGGACCGTATTTCTACTGGCTGCGGTCAGTTCCGTTTATGGAATCAAAGGAGTACCTCGGACGCGGATCCTAGCCGCAAGGACGCTGGGGGCATCGGGTTGGCGCTTGGTTTGGAAAGTGTACCTACCTAGTGCCGCCCCAGCTATTGCTGGCGGGCTTCGGTTAGCCATTTCGTTGGGGCTTGTCGTTGTCGTTGTAACAGAAATGTTCATGGGTACGACGTGGGGACTGGGCAAGCGGATCTACGATAGTGGTTTGGTATATGAGATTCCGACGATGTATGGCGCAATTCTGATCGCTGGAGTTTTAGGTTTCATACTAAACAAAAGCATCGAGATCGTTGAGCGGCACATTGCCCATTGGAGTGGGCGGTGACCTTTTGACCCGAATTGACATGGTGTTCGGTAAAAAAGCGATGGGAGGCTTCTCGGCTTTCAGTGTGATTCAACGTCTTCAAGGCCAAGTGAACCAAGCCGGCGCTGGCCACCGCAGAGAGCAGCCTGGTGGAGTGTCTCTACCGCTACAACGTATCGAAGCTCGGTCTGGCGCGGGCGGCGGGCGTGCTGGAGCAGCAGTACCGGGCGTATTTGGGGCGGTAAGGACTTCTTCGTAGCCGCTCATATTTCACTCACAAACGTCGTCTCGCTCCGGTATAAGGTAGAAGCGGAGGTGCATCCCCCATGCCTCAGAACTTGAAGATCGTGTACTACGTGGAGCCGGATGCGACGGCGCTGGCGCACCGCGCGGCGCAGTATTTGGTGGAACAGGCGGAGCAGGCAGTGGCGGCGCGGGGGCGGGTTCGGATCGCGGTCAGTGGGGGATCGACGCCCAAGGCGGCGTTTGCGGCGCTGGCGGAGCGGGGCGAGCCGTGGCGCGAGCGGATGCCGTGGGACAAGCTCGATCTGTGGTGGGTGGATGAGCGATGCGTGCCGCCAGACCATCCCAACTCAAACTACCGGATGACGCGAGAGGCGCTGCTGGATCATGTGCCGCTCAGCCCCAAGCAGATTCACCGCATGGAGGGCGAGCGGAAGCCCGAAGAGGCCGCGGCGCGGTACGAGGCGGAGCTGAGAAACAACTTCAGGCTGGAGGGGGCACAGATGCCGCACTTCGATGTGGTGCAGCTCGGGATGGGGCCAGATGGACACACAGCGTCTCTTTTTCCCCACAGCCGGGCCCTGCGCGAGACGAGCCGGCTGGTTGCGGCCAACTATGTGGAGGACAAGAACATCTGGCGGATCACGCTGTCGTGGCCGGTGATCAACCGGGCGAGCCAGGTGTTTTTCCTGGTGAGCGGCGCGGAGAAGGCATTGATTCTAAATGAGGTATTCGAGGGACAGCACGATCCGGAGCGGCTGCCCAGCCAGTTGATTGTGCCGGCGAACGGTATACTGACCTTGCTTCTGGACCAGGCCGCGGCCACGCTTCTGCCTGAACCGGATGCGCAAGGCTGTGGGCTTTTAGAGAGGACTGAATGATTCTGGCGGGCGATGTAGGGGGCACCAAGGTCCACCTGGCGCTGTTCGACTTTACCGATGGCAACCTGAAACACGCGCGCGACAGGCAGTTTCCGGCCAAAGAGTATGCGGGGCTGGAAGCGATCGTGAAGGAGTTTGTGCTCGCGGAAAAGGTGACGGCGGCCTGTTTTGGCGTGCCGGGGCCGGTGCGGGAGGGGCGGCTGCGGCTGACCAATCTGCCGTGGACGCTGGACAGCCGCGAGCTGGCACGCAATTTGAAGATTGATTACGTCTTTCTTATCAATGATTTGCAGGCGAACGGATACGGGATTGCAGAGCTTGCGCCGGAACAGATCTACACGCTGAGCGAGGGCGATGCCCGGCAGGTGGGCAACCGGGCGCTGATTTCGGCGGGAACCGGGCTGGGCGAGGCGTTTCTGGTTTGGGATGGGCGCGATTACGTTCCCTACCCTTCGGAGGGCGGCCACTCAGACTTTGCGCCGCGCAACGAGGACGAGATCGACCTGCTGCGATTCCTCAGGCAGAAGTACAACGGGCGGATCAGCTTTGAGCGCGTGGTGAGTGGGCAGGGGATCACGAACTGCTACGAGTTTTTGCGCGAGGTGCGCGGATTGGAAGAGCCGGCGTGGCTGGCCGAGCAGATGACGCAGGAGGATCCGAACGCGGCGATCACGGAGGCGGCGCTGAATGCCAAGAGCGAGATCTGCGAGAAGGCGCTGGACATGTTTGTTTCGGCGTACGGGGCCGAGGCGGGCAACCTGGCGCTGAAGGTTTTGTCGGTGGGCGGGCTCTACGTGGGTGGAGGGATCGCGCCGCGCATTCTGGAAAAGCTGAAGGACGGGACGTTCCTGAAGGCGTTCACCGACAAGGGACGGCTGAGCCAGTTGCTGGTGAATATGCCGGTGCGCGTGATTCTGGAGAGCCGCACGGCGCTGATGGGCGCGGCGGCGTACGCCGAGGCGCGGGCAGCGGAGCTGAGCGGGATCTCGCCGCGGGCGGCGAGCGTGAAGTTTTGAAAGCGAGCATTCAGCTATCAGCTATCAGTTTTCAGCTAAAGGCCGTTCGCGGTGAGGGCGCGGTGCGAATCGCGCCCTTCGTATCCAGACTCTCGCTGCTTGTCGTAGGCCGGCCGGGGGTTCCTATGCCTAACCTCCGGCGCGCGGGCTTTTGGGCACGACAGCCTTCTCGGTCAGATGGGCAGCGGGTGGGGATCGTGGGGCAGCGGCGCGGCCGAGGCACTCACTGCCGCCGGGGCGGTGAACAGCAGCACGAGAAGGCCGGCGTAGGCGAAGGAGTCGCAGGTGATCTCAATGGAGTGGGTGATGCGCAGGACAGGCGGCAGAAACGTAGCTCCCACGATGCCGTAAAGGCCGATCGTAAATGTATGCGCGAGGCCCAGGGCGAGCCAGAGACCGCGGCGCGAGCCTTTCCAGAGCGCGACGAAGAATATTGAAGTCGCGAGGAAGGGCACGCTGCGAATCAACTGCATGGTGATGACAACGCTCATGGCCGGGATGCGCAGTCCGGCTACACCCGCATTGTAGTAGGGAGTGACGATGGGCGCGATGCACATGCCGAAGAAGAAATAGACGACGGGCCAGCCAAGCCAGGCGCAGACGATGCGCCAGAACCAGCCGGGCCAATTGCGGTACGGAAGACCTGTGGGCCGGCCGGCGCTGCCGAAGAGGAGCCCGACGGCGACTCCGAGAATGGCGGCGACACAAAGATAGAAGGCAACCGAGGTTGCAATGCCCTCGTCGAGGAAATTTGTGAACTTGAGAGCCTCAATGATGCCGTTGACGCCGAGGGCAAAGAGCAGGAAGGCGACAAAGGCGGCGGCGCGCAGGGCGGCTGGAGCGGCGAGCGAGCGGGCCAAGGGCCACAAGCCGACGACGAGCACAGCACCGGCGAGAAGCTGAGTGAGGAAGAGGGATTGGGGCGAGACGCCGCCCGGCAGCGGGCCCGCGTGAAGGTGCAGGGCGCCGTCGACGAAACCGCTGAGCATCAATGCGACGATAAAGGCGATCCAGCAAAGGACGAGACGAAATGCGGTTTTCATGGCGCGTTCTCTGCGAGCCGGGCGAGAACTCACTAAGCCCAGCAAGGTTGGGCCTCAGTCGGGAGCGGGAGAAAGGGGCTCCGCGATTGAGAGCGGCTGCGATCTCTGCGATGGTGTTGCGGAAAGGGTAGCACGAAAGCGCGCGTGGCATAGTGAAGGCGTGATGAAGATACGGGCGGAGGGCGTGAAATGCCAAGAGGTTGCAAAGTGATGCGGGCCGGGGATTCCCATGCGGAATCCCCGGCCCGTGTGTTTTGAGGCGGTGAGGACGGACGGCTACCGGAGTTGCGGCGCTATTGTCCCTGTTTCATGCGCTGCGCCAGAACCTTGCGGAAGAGGTCGCACTGCGGGCCGCGCGATGGGCCGGTGCTGACGACGGCTTGTCCATCTTGGGTGAAGATCAGATAGCGTTGCGACTCGTCGAAGCGTGGCCATGGCGGCAAGCCGCTGCCGTTCGGGTCGCCGGTCTTCCACCCCAACGACCCCGGCTCTTTGAGCCACCCGCCGTTGGGGTCCCCGGTCTTGGCGAAGTTGGTCCAGTAGCTCTCGATCAGATCGGCGAGCCGAGTGTCGATCTCGCCGAAGTTGCCCGAGATGTTGCCGGTCTTGGGGAAGTAGCCGAAGACGTAGGGCAGGTCCGCGGAGTGGAGGGCGCCCTGCGCTTCCTGGCCCGGGATGGCGTGATCGAGTTCGTACTCATAGGTTGGATGATGCGCCGCGCTGTGCCACAACGCTTCGGTGGAGATTGGACAATGGAAGTCGCCGTCGGCTTCCCACTGCGTGGCGGCAGAGCCATACAGCGGATCGTTTAGACCCTGGCCACCGTCGGCGAGCCCGTAAAGCTTTAATGCCTCTGGCGCGTACTGTTTGGTGGCGTTTTCGATAGACTTGCGCACCTGGTCGACGGGCAGGGAGCTGCCGAACTCGCGCGAGGTGGTGCCGAGGAGCAGGGGGATCGGGGCTTCCTGCCCGGACTTGGCGATATCTGCCGGCGAGCGGGGAAGCACCCAGCCGTCGATGTCGGGGCCAACCGGCGCGTGGCCCCACTGGCTCTTTGCCGCTTTCGCGATCAGGTCCTGCGCCGAGACCTGGCGGAGAAACTCGATGGGATTTTGTCCGCTGAGGACGGCGAACGTTGCGGCGAACTCCTGGCCGGCCTGCTGGGCCTGATCGAACGGGGTGGGCGGGGGAAAGAGCGGCACTCCGCTCTCGGCGATGGCTTTTTGAAACAGACCGCGGGCCAGCGGCGACGCCATCAACATGCCGGAATCCATGGAGCCGGCGGACTGGCCGAAGACGGTGATGTTGTTGGGATCGCCGCCAAAACGGGCGATGTTGTCGCGGACCCAGCGCAGGGCGAGGATCTGATCCATGAGGCCGTAGTTGCCTGAGGCTTGGTGCGGCGACTCGCGGGTGAGCGCGGGATGAGCGAAGAAGCCGAGGATGCCGAGACGATAGTTGATGGTGACCAGAATGACTCCGTGCTCGGGCAGCGTGCCGTCGTTATAGAGCGAGCCTGAGCCGGAGCCGCCCAGGTTGGCGCCGCCGTGCATCCAGAACATGACGGGCAGGGGCTTCGCGGCCGGCCACGCGGGGGTGATGACGTTGAGATAGAGGCAGTCTTCCACGCCGGTGTCGGCGTCGTGCTTGTTCCATCCGCCGAGATCGGGCTGTGCGCATGAGGCGCCAAAGGCATTGGCATCGCGGATGCCGGTCCAGGGCTTTTTGGGCACAGGCGCGCGCCAACGCAACGTGCCTAGCGGCGGCTCGGCGTAGGGGATGCCGAGGAACTGAGCACCGTTGCTGTGCCAGGCGATGCCACGAACGAGTCCGGCGGTGGTGCGCACGACGTAGGGATCATCTGCCGCGTGGATACAAGGAGCGTGTGCGAAGAGGACCATGGCCGCCAGTGCCAAAGCGGCCCGCGCCAAGGAACGGCGATGCATATTGAAGATGAAAGCTGGACGGAACACCTTGCCTCCTTCGAGCTGAACGATGACAGAGAATTCTATCAGGGAGCCGATGCGCGCAGGCCGGCGCCGCCATTCAACAAGAAGCCCGGCGACTGGAGGAAGGGGAACGACGATGCGCTGGTTACGGCGGTTCCAGGGTGGGACTACCCATCGTGGAGTTCATTCAAGGTCGCCGCTCCCTGCTGGTCGCGGCGACTTCGATGGAGAGGCTTCGCGGAGCAGCAACCCTGGAACCGCGATAGGCCGGTGGTTGTTGCGCGTGCTGGTGGCGTTCGCGGCGATTTCGCTGGCGGCCTACGCGGTGGATTGGACAGTGTACAAGCTGCGCGGCTCGCCTCACTCCACGGTGGCTGTCAGCCGCTTCATGGTGATTCCGCTGAAAGGGCAAAAGACGGAGTACGACTATCTGGGGGATGCGAATGTTTCCTGCGCTGTGGCGCTGTTTCCGCACGGCGGGCAGGATCCCTGCTGGCATCTCAGGCGCAATCCGAATCAGTGGGAGAATGTGGGCACTCCCGCTTATTGAAGGCGATTGGGCGCGAACGATTGGCGTGGCGCCCGTTAAACCTGTGTGAACATGCGTAGGTGACGTGAGTCACGACCAGAAAATGTACAGTGCGGCTAGGATCGTAGGGTATTTTCCCTCAGATTGCCATGTATAGCCGCACACAAAACGATAATGGCAGTTTCAACTCGCGCTGCCTTGATTGCTTTATGACGATTGCCTCGTGCGTGGAAACGGAGAAAGAGCTGGAACAGCGCGAGGCGCATCACCTGTGCCCGGAAAAAGTTCTGTCGCAACTGCTGGCGCAGGAAAGAGCCGCTGCAGCGCAGGCGGCGCGGAACTAGGGCGAATTGCGCGAGCCAGATGGATTTGGGGGAAATCCCTCAGGGGCTAAAGCCCTGGGTCAATTTGTGTGCGAGCGGCACGGCTAAAGCCGTGCCCTTTCAAAACCAAGCCGAATCGGAGCAATCCCGGTTCGCAGGCCGGATTTTGCGAATCGCCAAAATAGGTGCATACTGCCTGAATGACGCCCTTGTGCGTCTAATCTAGTGCGTGCGGAGTCTTCCCCTTTTCGCGCTCCGGGCAAGCAACCTTTGATGGTGAAGTTTCCCTTTATTCGATGGCCGGCCAGTCGAGCGGCAAAGTCATTCAAGTGAATAGGCGATGCAACTTGCACTGCGCTCATTCCCCGCGTCGCACGACTCTCTCAGTACGGCCGGTTCTCTCGGACGGAACCGGACAGGAGGCCACGGATGCCAGCAGCTCCTCTTCCCCAAACGCTGGGCGAACTGCGCGCCAGCAAGGAATTTTCTGAAGCAAAACTGAAAACGCGAACCGTGAAGGACGAGATGCGCTCGAACCTCATGGCGCGCCTCAAAGCGCGGGAGACGGTGTTTCCCGGCATCGTGGGCTACGAGGATACGGTGATCCCGCAGATTGTGAATGCCATTCTGTCGAAGCAGAACTTCATTCTGCTGGGACTGCGCGGGCAGGCGAAGAGCCGCATTCTGCGCGCGCTGACGGCGCTGCTTGACGAATGGATGCCGACCGTGGCGGGCTGCGAGATTCGTGACAATCCTTACCGGCCGCTGTGCCGCCGCTGCCGCGACCTGACGGCGAAGTGCGGTGACGCGACGCCGATCGCATGGCTCAAGCGCGAAGAGCGTTACGTGGAGAAGCTGGCCACGCCGGACGTGACGGTGGCGGACTTGATCGGTGATCTGGATCCGATTAAGGCCGCGCGCGGGGGCGAGGACCTTTCAAGCGAGCTGACGATGCACTACGGCTTGCTGCCACGGGCCAACCGCGGGCTGTTCGCCATCAACGAGCTGCCCGACCTGGCGGGAAAGATTCAGGTGGCGCTGTTCAACATCATGCAGGAGGGTGACGTACAGATTAAGGGCTACCCGGTGCGCATGGAGCTGGACGTGGCGCTGGTGTTCAGCGCCAATCCCGAGGACTACACGGCGCGCGGGAAGATCATCACGCCGCTCAAAGATCGCATCGGCTCGGAGATTCGCACGCACTATCCGGAGACCCTGGAAGAGGGGATCGCGATCACGGCACAGGAGGCGTGGGCCGCGCGCGGCGAGACGGCAATCGAGATTCCGCAGTACCTGCGCGAGGTGGTGGAGCAGGTGGCGTTCTCGGCGCGCGAGGACAAGAAGGTAGACAAGCGCAGCGGCGTAAGCCAGCGGCTGCCTATCTCGACGCTGGAGCTGGTGGTGTCGAATGCGGAGCGGCGCGCGCTGGTGACCGGAGACGCGCCGGTGTTGCCGCGCGTGAGCGACATCTATGCGGCGATGCCCGGCATCACGGGCAAGCTGGAGCTGGAGTACGAGGGCGAAATGCGCGGCGCGGATACGGTGGTTCGCGACCTGATCCGCGCGGCGGCGGGCAAGACTTTCGATCGCTACTTTGACGGCGTGGACACGCAGCAGATCGAGCAGTGGTTCAATTTGGGCGGCACGGTGAAGCTCGATGACGATCAGCCGGCGGCCGCGGCGCTGAAGGAGCTAAAGGGGATTCAGGGGCTCTTCGAGAAGCTGTCGCCGCTGGGCGTGAAGGCCTCCGACGCCGCGCCCAAGGTGGTTGCGGCGGCTGAGTTTTTGCTGGAGGGATTGGTGGCTCATCGCAAACTGAGCCGCAACGAGCAGCACGGCTTTGCCGCGCAGGAGAGTGTGCGGCTGCGCGAACGCGAGGAGTTGAGCCCGGAGCGTAAGGAATTGGAGATGGAGTACGAAGACTGGCAGCGCGCGCGGCGGAAGCGCAGGGGTGGCGGGTTGAACTGAAGCAGGAACATAGTCACCCCAGCGGGCAAAAATCGCCCGCCCCCCGGCTTCGCCACCCCGACAGGGACATAGGGACTGGCGACGTAGGGTGATAGCAAGTCAGCACGTCAGCGGATCAGCGAATCAACGAGCGGAACAGAGAACAGGGAACGAAAGAGCAAGGGACGTAGGGAACTGAGGATCGCGATGAAGCGCGTTCACTACACGAAGTACACCGGCGATCTGGCTTCGGAGATCGATCTCGAGAGCCTGCTGCAAGCGCTCTCCGATTACCTGCTCAACTCGGGCTTCTACGATCCGCTCACGGGCTTTCAGGAGCTGGACCATAATCTGGACGACCTGCGCGAAGCATTGCGGCGGGTGCTGGAGTCGGGCGACTTTTTCGACGAAGAGACGCGCGAGTTGCTCGACCGGATGGTGGCCGAGGGCACGCTCGACGAGTTGATCGACAAGATCATCGAGCGCATGGAGCGGGAGAACTATATCTCCGCATCGCGGCAGGATGGTCCGACGCGCATCGATGAAATTAACCGGGAGGCGAACGGCCAGGTGGGCAATGCGGACGGCCCAGATCACGAAAACGTCCGGTTTGAGGTGACGGACAAGAGCCTGGACTTTCTCGGCTTCAAGACGCTGCGCGATCTGATGGGGTCGCTGGGCAAATCGAGTTTCGGACGCCACGACACGCAGCACTGGGCCACGGGGATCGAGACGAGCGGGGCCTCGCGGCGGTACGAGTTCGGCGACACGCTGAACCTGGACACCACGGCGACGCTGAGCTCAGCGATCTCACGCGAGGGACTGGGGCTGCCGCTGAATCTCGAATACGACGACCTGCAGGTGCATCAGTGCGACTATCAGAGCTCGTGCGCGACGGTGGTGATGCTGGACTGCTCGCACTCGATGATTCTGTACGGCGAGGACCGGTTTACGCCGGCCAAGCGCGTGGCCATGGCGCTCTCGCATTTGATCCGCACGCAGTATCCGGGCGATTCGCTGTCGCTGGTACTGTTTCACGATTCGGCCGAAGAGATGCCGGTCGAGCACCTGGCGCGGGTGAAGGTGGGGCCGTGGCACACCAATACGCGCGAGGGACTGCGCGTGGCGCAACGCGTGCTGTCGCGGCAGCGCAAGGACATGAAGCAGATTGTGATGATCACGGATGGCAAGCCGTCGGCGCTGACGCTGCCCGATGGAAGGATTTACAAAAATGCATTCGGCCTAGACCCGCTGGTGGTGAGCGAGACGCTGGAAGAGGTGGCGCGGTGCAAGCGTTCGAACGTAATGATCAACACGTTCATGCTTGCGCAAGATTACGGGCTGGTGCAGTTCGTGCACAAGGTGTCGGAGATGTGCCGCGGCAAGGCATACTTCACCACACCGGCGACGCTGGGGCAGTACGTGATGATGGATTATATGCAGCGGAAGTCAAAGACGATCCACTGAGGGCAAGCGTGGCCGTCCTCTATTGGCTCTTGTGCTTCCAGGGGAGGACGGTTTGTTTTTGGTCTTCGCCGGTCTCGAGGAAGACGAAGAGGTTGCCGTCAGGGTCGTGGACGAAGACGAGCCCGCCGTTGCGTTGGGCGGTCACGCCTGCGTACTCCAATGCTTCGAAAGCTCTCTTGGCGTCGGGCACGGGGAAGAGGAACTCCGGCTGAGCGCCGGGGCGCGCCCCGCGCAGCTCGATGTGGAGATCGGGGGCGCCGGGCGTGGTGAGGCGCACGTTGCCGTTGACCTCCTCAGCCTCGAATCCGAGATCGGTGTAGAACTCCTTCATCGCGGCGCCCTCTTTCACCGGCAGATCGAAGCCCATCAACTCGCCGGAGACACGGTCCGCGCCGAGGTGCTGTCCTATGTCGAGGGTGTGGCGCGATCCGGGCATGTACTGCGTGAACTCGGTGACGCGGCCCTCGGGATCGTTGAAGGAGGAGATGAGATTGCCGGCGGCGGCCTTGCGCACGGGCGACGGATTGAGGCCTTCGGAGACGTAGTACTTTTGCAGAGCATTCAGGTCGCCAGCCTCGAAGCAGACATGCATCCAGCCGAGGGGCTGCGAGGGATCGGTCTTCGGATAGAGCTCGATGAACTGGCGGTCGTTGACCTTGATGAAGACCTCGGTGGTTTTGCCGGCGTTGGTCATGGCAAAGGACTCCTGGTAGCCGAGCTTGCCGAGGAAGGCGATTTCCCGGTCGAGATCGCTGACACGGAAGGCGATGTGCGCAATGCCCGTGATGCCGGAAGCGGGCGGAGGGGGCTGCGCAATCGAAGTTGCCGAGCAGGCGCAGGCGAGCGACAGGATTCCGAGCCACCGCAATTTGATCGTCATTTCAAAAAAACCTCCAAAGCCCAGTGGGCGCGAAGCGCAAGGCAACACGGAAAGGCGAACAGCCGCAGGCTACGCATAGTCCTGACGGTAAGGGGTGAAGATGTCGAGCACTTCAGAGGCTTCGAGGGCCGCGGCCTCATGCTCGACCCCGCCATCGACCACGACGCTGTCGCCTGCGCGCATCTCCCAGCTTTTGCCTTCGGCCTGGAAGCGGATATGGCCGCGCACGACATACACCATTTGATGATGAGGATGGCTGTGGCGCGCACCCTTCCATCCTTTTTCAAAGGTGTGCCGCACCAGCATGAGGTGCGGATTGTAGGCGAGGACCTGGCGCAACATGCCCGGTTGGGGCGTGGTGACCTTGGTGGCATCGGTTGCCGTGTAAATGACTCCGCTTTCGTTCATAGCTCCCCTGAAGATTTTAGAGCACGCTCGCGTTCGCCGTGCTCTCTAGCCCATTCACAGATTGAGAAGATAAACCGGCGCCATGGATGAGAGTGCAGCGACGAGCTGAAGGGCAAGCACACCGAGCGCCTGCTTTGGAGCGCGCGGCAGCCACTTGATGGCGAAGAAGGCAAGCACGGGCAATTGTCCGGCCATCAGCAACTGCCAGATGTGCGCGGCTGCACCCTCATCAGCCTCGCGGGCGGCGCCAAAGATGGCAATGTGGCCGATCACGATGGCCAGGGCCGTGAGTGACATGACCATGGGAAGAAACGCGCTCGGGTTTTTCACGATCGCGCCAAAAGAACGGGGATTCTGATCCATTTCGCCTCCCGACTGGGAAAAACTGGGAAAGCCGATCGGTTACGAATCGAGCGGAGCTATTGCTTTGGCGAGCGTTCTGCCGACAGTTCAATCATGGCACGCCAGACGGCGATCCAGCGATCTTGCTGTTGGCGGAAGACCCACATGTCGCGTCCTTGCGAGAGTTCACGATAGGCGGCGCGCTCATAAAGCGTTCTGAATTTGAAGGTGACGATGGCGCAGCCTTCGATCACATCGATGTGCTCGTCGCTCTCTTCGTACTCGACGACTCTTGCGTTTTTGCAGAACTCTTCGAAGCTGCCGACCAGGATTTCGCGGCCGTGAATGGACTCTTTGAATCCCGGGAGGGCCATGATGATTTCGGGATGAAGATACTCGCGCATGGACGGGGGGTGACCTTCTCGCCAAGCGGCGTTGATGGAAGCAAGGACTGTGTGGACTTGCGCAGTATTGTCGTGCATTTCACTTCCTCCGACTGTGGCCAGAATTATAGCCGGAATCCGAGGCCGCGCATCAGCGGTTGAGCCAGCCGCCGTCCACCACCAGAACATGACCGTGAATATAATCGCTGGCGCTGGAGGCGAGAAAGACGGCAGCGCCGGCGAGGTCCTCAGGCCTGCCCCAGCGACCGGCGGGGATGCGCTCTAGAATCTGGCGCGCGCGCTCGGGGTTCTTCTTAAGCGCCTCGGTGTTGTCCGTGTCCATGTAGCCGGGCGCGATGGCGTTGACGTTGACGCCCTTCGAAGCCCACTCGTTGGCGAAGGCCTTGGTGAGCTGGCCGACGCCGCCCTTGGCCGCAGCGTAGGCGGGCACCAGGATGCCTCCCTGAAAGGTGAGCAGCGACGCGATGTTGATGATCTTGCCCGAGCCTCGCGCGAGCATGTGGCGGCCCGCGAGCTGCTTGAGGCAAAAGACGCTGGAGAGGTTCACGTCGATGAGCGCCTTCCAGTCTTCTTCAGAGTAGTCGGCAGCGGGCGCGCGGCGAATGATGCCGGCGTTGTTGACCAGGATATCGATCGTCCCGAAGTGCTTGACAGTTTCTTCGACGAGGCGCGCGCAGACAGACGGATCGGCGACGTCGCCCACGAGCGCGATGGAATCGGCGCGGAGAGCACGGAGCTTTTGCTCGGTGGCTTTGGGAGCCGAACTGGAGCCGTGCACGGCGACCTTCGCTCCGGCCTGCGCGAGTGCGACGGCAATGGCAGCGCCCAGTCCGCGCGACGAGCCCGTGACCAGCGCAGTTTTGCCTTTGAGGCTGAAGGAATCGAGAATCGTTTCTGCGGGGATCAGGGCAATCGGGTCCTTTCCGGCTTGAGCCAGAACGCAAATCTACCTGTCCTTATTATGTGCGAGCGGAGCGCGACAGAGCGCGGTCACGCGCGCGAATTGGCGACAAGCTGTGCTTTGGCGTCGCTCGGCAGCGGCTCCGGACGGAGGCCGCGCTCGATAGCCATGAGGCCCGCGCGCAAGAAACCCAGCGTGTGCGCCATGCCCGCGTGCCACGGCGCGGAGCAGGACATCTGCGGGGCGTGATCGGGAATGACGACGCCATCGAATCCGTTCTTGTGGAGGATCCAGAGGATGCGAAGCATGTCGACGTCGCCATCGTCGATGAAAGTCTCGTGATAGTGCGGAGCCTTGCCGGCGACGTTGCGGAAGTGGACGTAGGCGAGGCGATGCTGGCTCGAGTAGCGGTCGACGGTCTGGTAGATGTCGCCTTCGGTCATCTCGGCGAGGGTTCCCAGGCAGAACTCGAGCATGTTGCTGGGGCTGGGAGAGATGTCGATGAGGCGCTGGTACATGGCCTGCTGATAGACGAGGCGCGGCTGGCGGCGCATGGTGGGGGTGGGTGGATCGTCAGGGTGCGCGGCGAGGCGCACGCCGGCTTTCTCGGCCACCGGCAGAGCTTCTTCAAGGAATCGCTGAAGGCGGCGCCAGAGCTCGTCGTGGGAGATGGTGGGCAGCGTACCCGGAGGCGCGTTGGGGTCGACGATCATGTTCCAGACCACGCCGTTGGGGATGGGCGTGTCGACGGGGCCGTCCATGCCGACGGACTCCGCACCGCCGCGCGCGAAGGGTCCGCTGACGCGGCCGACGACACCGGCGATGGAGAAGTTGTAGCCGAGGGTAGAAATGCCGGCCTCGCCCATGGCGCGCAGGATGGCATGCACGTTGCGTATGTGCTGGGCGCGTTTGGGGCCGTCGAGCAGAATGTCGTACCAGTGTGCGGGGTCGAGGTTTTCGATTCCCTCGAGCTTGAGCCCCGCGGCCTCCACGTGCTTGCGAAGCGCGATGAGTTCCGCAGCGGTCCAAAGGCGGATGGGATCGCCGGCAACGCCCCAGGGCTTGTCCTTGCCGCCGGTGGGCTGGTTGTGCGCAGGATTGGCCTCGCCCTGACGGAAGTAGTCGACAAGGTGCACGATGACGTGCGTGCAGCCGGCCTGGACGGCGAAGGCGTAGTACTCGTCGTTGAGCATGTGCCGGTAGAGTCCCAGGCCGAGCTTCATAGTTGCCTCGGGGCCAGTGTACTGCACACAGGCGCGCCGCCTGCGCGGCGAAGGATCAACGAAAATGCGCCATTTTACCAGCCGCGAAACTGCACCATTTTGCTTGCAGTTTTCGAGGCAGTTGGTGTAGTGTCAAAGACCTGCCGTCGTCCTCCCTCGCTGATACGTCTTTCCCGAGTCTTCCCCGTGTCTCACCTCGGTTGGGCTGATCAGAGCGCACGGAATGATTGCCGCGCCGGGCGGCTTTGGCAGCGCGAAAACAAGTATGAGGATTCTCTGGCGGGCCCCCTCCCCCATAGGCCAGGGAAAGCCTTCGCGGAGGAGTTCATCGTGTTCGAAGCACAAGATCAGTTTCTGGCTCTGACTGCAGGGATCGGGCGGCAGCGTGAGTCGATTGGTGTGCGCCCGATGCTGGTGCGCAATAGCAGGATCCTGATTGGCCTCAGCTTCCTGGGCAGCGCCGTTTCTTTCGTTGTTTCGCTGTGCATGGCGGCGCTTGCCTGTTCTTCGATCTTCGGGCTGCGTCCGATCACGCTCGACAAAATGGCGGCAGCCTGCCTGTAGGCGCTCGGCGCGTGGATCATGGCCATGTCGTACGTCTTTCTGTGGCGGCAGGGGCGGGTGATGGCCTATTGCTCGGTCCTGCTCGACAACCGCGGGGCACACTTCAAACTCGACGGCACGAAGGATTCAAAAGAGATTTTTCTGCCCTGGGACGGGATCGCCGCCGTGCGCCACAAGCGCATTCCGGAGGCACAGAAATTCACCGTGCTGGGCACCGACACGAGCGCAGTCACCTTCACGTCGTATAGCTTCTATCGCCCCAAGAAGGTGGCGCGCTTGATCGCCGCCCGCGCAGGACTGCCCTTGCTGAGGGGCTGAGGCGAAGAGAAGCACTTCGACATTCCGCTTTTCCGTGATGAGGACGAGCGTGAATCTGCACAGTTGCTCCGCGCGAGACTCGTCTTTTGGAGTTGCGGCTCGGCGAGAAGTGACCTCAGCCGGTTCTCGATGACTTTCAGATCGGTCTCGCCCTGGAAGCGGGCGCGCACTACGCCGTTGCGATCGATGAGGAATGTGAGCGGCAGTCCCAGCACGCCTCCATAGCGCGCGGCAAGGCGTTCATCGCCCATAGCCACGGGGTAGTTCAGCTTGAGGCGCTCGACCAGGCGGCGCGCGGGCGCGGCGTTGTCATCCATTGAAACACCGATGACCTGCAGCCCCTGCGGCCCATATTGCCGCTGCCACGCGGCGAAGGCCGGCATCTCCACCTGGCAGGGCGCGCACCAGGTGGCCCAGAAGTTAAGCAGCACCACGTTGCCGCGGTAATCGGTGAGGCGAAGCGTTTGGCCGTTGAGGTCCCTGAGTGTGAACTCGGGCGCTTGTTTGTTGAGGAGATCCTGCGCCGCGAAGGCAGAGTGCGCGGCTGAGGACGCGACGAACACGCCGATCAGGCCGGCGACGAGCCAGCGCTGCCGGGCGCAAACCGGGTGGCGCGGTGGGCTGGCGCTACTCCGGTGACGCGGCGCGCAGGCCACACTACCGCCCGCTTTCAACGGGAAACCCCTTGTTTGCCCAGTCGTCACCGAAGTTATCGGCTAGATAGAGAACCTTTACGCGGCTGAATCCCATGCCGTGCAGAAGCTGGTACGCGGGGCCTACGTTCGGGCAGCGATTCCAGGGGCAGCAGCCGCAATAGAGGACGATGAAGGTTCCACGAGACAGGGACGCGACGCGTCCGCGCAACTGCTGCACGCCTTCGGCCTGCGAGCCGGGTCCCGCGTACTCCGCGCCGGGAATATGCGCCTGAGCAAACATCAGATGCGAGCCTACCTGCAGGATGAGCGGCTTCTCAGCACCGCGCGTGTGCAGAAGCCGGTTGAGTTCGTCGGGCTGGATGAGCTGCGCCGTAGGAATGGTGAACGCGCTGGCCGGCGGCGGCGCTGCCCACTGCCCTGCGGCCCAAAGGCGCCCCTCCACAACACACAACACCGCCAGAACGGCGATGGCGACCGTTCCCTTTCTCAGATCCGTTCGCATCAGGGATTCTCCGCATCCAGTGTAAATGGCGGCGGAGTTGGCGGAGTTAGCGGAGTTGTAAGACGGCACTCGAACGCATATCGCGGTGAGGGCGCAAAGGAGGACGGGCGCGGAAATAAACGGGGAGCGAGGCGGCAAAAAGGCGGCATGAATTGAAAACGCCAGAGACCGAAGCCTCTGGCGTTTCAATCTTGATGATCGCGTAGTACAACCGGCTGTCGCGTCCACCGGCTCCCCCAGCGGCGAACCTGCAGCTTTCGCTGCCGCTCCTTCCTCTGGCTGCGCCGGAACAGAACCTCCGACTCGCGTCGACTGCTCTGCACTCCGGCTCGACCGGCGGCCGACTTCCCCGGCTCGGATCGGTGTGTCTTCGCTCAGCTCGACCGGTGGCGAACCTCCGATTTTCACCGGCTGTTACGCACTTCCGATCGACCGATGGCGACCCATCCGGCTTGCGCCGAACGATCCCTCCACCGGCTAGGCCGGCGATCCACCGCCGACTCACACCGGATCTTGATCCTTCAGCTCGGCTGGTTGAACAACCTCCGGCTTTCACCGGCCGTTGTTGCAGCCTCCAGCTTGCGCTGGCTTCTGCCGCAGCCTCCGGCTTGCGCCGGATGCTGCCCCCATTCTCGCCAAACCGGCGGCGAACCTCCGACTCGCGTCGGCTGTTCCACCCTCCGGCTTCACCGGTTTCGCTTCACCCGGCTTGCGCCCGATGTCTCTACCTCCGGCTGGGCCTTTGATGCGCCCCTAACTTCAGCCGAACCTTGCATCGGCAGCTTAGCCGCCGATGAGTATTCGCTTACCGCCGGTTCGCGCACCCTCCGGATCTGCCAGCTAAACAACTTCCGACTTGCGTCGGCTCTTGTATCTTCTGGCGCGGCCAGCGATCCCTCTCGGGCTTTCGCCCCAGGTTTCACCCTCTGGCTGGGCTGGCGGCGATTTTCCGACTCTCATCGGCTTTTCGTTCCACCAACCGCTCCGGCAATCAACTCCCGATGCCCCACAGGGTCATCAGTTGAACTGACAGTACGTCCGACAAATCTGTGGATGCAAGTGCAAAAGTCAAGTAAATTTGTGAATTTCACCAGGTTTGGTGCAGTACTTAGGTGATTGTGACGAGTGCGGCGAATTTGTGGTGAAGCGGATAGAAATGAGGCGTTTAGAGGCACGTGTTTTCGCTCACATTTGCACAGGCGCGCGAGCAAATAAGTAGAGATGCAGTGCGGCGTTGGCGTGGCGATGGAGTCGAGCGCCGGATGCCGGAGAAATGGAACAGCACGCCCTGTCGACATTTATGAAAAGCGAAATGCCCGGCCAGAGTCTCATGGAAATGATCCGCCGTGGCCTGGAGGTATAGCAGTTTCGGAAATCGCATATCCGCATTCACGGTACCTAAGTCGTCGCGACCCGAAGAAGCGACGACCCTGAACACGGCTTTGACCGGACACAGTATTTCCGAAACCGCTCTAGTCCTGCACGAATCCCTGAGGGCGCGGTCAGGCAGCGGTGAGAATGGCGTCGATTCGGGCCAGCTCCTCCGATGAGAAGGCGAGGTTGGCGAAGCTGGCAACGTTTTGTTCGATCTGCTCCACGCGGCTGGCTCCGATGAGCGCCGACGTCATGCGGCCGTCGCGCAACACCCACGCCAGAGCCATCTGCGCCAGCGATTGCCCGCGCTTGCGGGCCAGCTCGTTCAGGGCCCGCACCTTGGCGAGCCGTGCGTCGTCGATGTCGCGCTTCTTGAGGAAGCCGTGCGGCTTGGCGGCGCGCGCATCGGCAGGAATGCCGCCGAGATAGCGATCGGTGAGCAGGCCCTGCGCCAGCGGACAGAAAGCAATGGCGCCCACGCCTTCTTTTCCCAGCACATCGAGCAGGCCGCGTTCCGGGGTGCGCTCGAACATCGAGTACTTGGGCTGATGAATGAGGCAGGGCGTGCCAAGCTCGCGCAGAATTCTGACGGCCGCGGCGGTCTGCGCCGGATTGTAGTTGGAGATGCCGGCATAGAGAGCCTTGCCGGAACGCACGGCCTGGTCGAGCGCCGACAGCGTTTCTTCCACCGGCGTCTCGGGATCGGGGCGATGGGAGTAGAAGATGTCAACGTAGTCGAGGCCCATGCGCTTAAGGCTCTGGTCGAGGCTGGCGAGCAAGTACTTGCGCGATCCCCAGTCGCCATAAGGGCCGGGCCACATGTCGTATCCGGCCTTGGTGCTGATGATGAGTTCGTCTCGATAGGGCTTGAGATCGAGGCGGAGAATTTCGCCGAAGTTGCTTTCGGCGCTGCCGGGCGGAGGGCCATAGTTGTTGGCGAGGTCGAAGTGAGTGATGCCGAGATCGAAGGCGCGGCGCACCATGGCGCGGGAGTTCTCAAAGACATCGACGCCGCCGAAGTTGTGCCACAGGCCGAGGGAGATGGCGGGCAGGCGGATGCCGCTACGCCCGCAGCGGCGGTACTGCATGGCGTTGTAGCGCTGTTCGTTGGCGAGATACAAGGTGGCTCCTGCGCGCGAAGAGATGCGGCTGCAGCGATGAATCGCTCTCTCTAGCTTACGACTGCCGCGATCGAAACTTCTTTGCGGCCATCCTTCGGGGGCGGCACGACGTTGCCCTCCAGCGGCACGCCGTCGACGATCAACGCGATCTGATTCCCAGCGCCCTTGCGCTCAATGGCAATCTTGTAGACCACTCCGCGAAAGACGCGCGTTGCGGTGAATCCGGGCCAGCCGGCGGGAAGGACGGGAGCAATCTCGAGGCCGTCATAGGTGGGGCGGACGCCGAGAATCCACTGCGCGATGGCGTAATAGTTCCACGCGGCGGTGCCGGTGAGCCAGGAGTTCTTGGCCTCGCCGAAGGTGGGCGCGTCCTTTCCGGCGATCATCTGCGCGTAGACGTACGGCTCGCAGCGGTGCACCTCGCTGATCTCTTCGCGCGCCGAGGGATTGATGCGGAGGTAGTAATCGTATGCCTGGTCGCCGTTGCCCAGGCGGGTCTCCGCGATCATGACCCAGGGATTCACGTGACAGAAGACGCCGGCGTTCTCCTTGTATCCCGGCGGGTAGGAGGAAATTTCGCCAAGGTGGAGGTAGTAACGGGTGTAGGCCGGCTGATGCACGACGAGGCCGTGCTTGGTGGCCAGGTGTTCGCGCGTGGCGGCGAGTGCCTTGGCGGCCCGGCCGTCATCGAGGCCAATGCCGGCCAACACGCAGAAGCCGTTGGACTCGATGAAGATCTTGCCCTCGTCGCACTCCTTGGAGCCGATCTTGTGCCCGAAGCTGTCGTAGGCGCGCAGGAACCAATCGCCGTCCCAGCCGTGCTCCTTGACGGTCTGCTCCATTTTTTCGACTGCGGCAAGATAAGCGGGCGCATCGCAACTGTGGCCGTGGCGGGTGGCGATGGCGGTGAGCTCGCGGACGGCGTGGACGAAGAGGCCGGCGATGAAGACCGACTCGGCCACCTTGCCATCCTGGTTGGTCGTGGTCTGGAACGACATGCCCGGCGTATCGGAAAAGCAGTTCAGGTTGAGGCAGTCGTTCCAGTCAGCGCGGCCAATCAGCGGCAGCCCGTGCGGGCCGAGGCGGTCAAGAGTGTAACGGAAGCTGCGCTGCAAGTGGTCGTAGAGCGGCGCTTCCGTGCCGGGCTGGTTGTCGTAGGGCACGGGCTCGTCGAGGATGCTCCAGTCGCCGGTCTCCTTGAGATAGGCCGCGACGCCGAGGATGAGCCAGTGCGGATCGTCATTGAATCCGCCGCCAATGTCGTTGTTGCCGCGCTTGGTGAGCGGCTGGTACTGATGATAGGCGCCGCCGCTCTTGAGTTGCGTGGCGGCCAGGTCGAGGATGCGCTGGCGGGCGCGCGCCGGAACCATGTGCACAAAGCCGAGCAGGTCTTGGTTGGAGTCGCGGAAGCCGAGCCCGCGACCGATGCCCGATTCAAAGAGCGACGCCGAGCGCGACATGTTGAATGTGGCCATGCACTGGTACGCGTTCCAGATGTTCACCATGCGGTTGGTGTGGACGTCGGGCGTGTTCACCTGGAAGATGCCGAGCAGCCGGTCCCAGTGCTCGCGGAGGCGCTCGAAGGCACCATGGGCCTCTTTGGCGCTGAGATATTTCGCGATGACCGGCTTGACCGACTCCTTGTTGATAGTCTGCGAGCCGGGCGGCGAGAACTTCCGGTCTTTGGGGTTCTCAGAATAGCCGAGGAGGAAGATGATCTGCCGCGTTTCTCCCGCAGCCAGATCGAGATTGACCTGATGCGCTCCGATGGGCGCCCAGCCGTGAGCGATGGAGTTGGTCAGTTGCCCGGCAGCCACAGCCGCGGGATTGTCCCAGCCGCGGTAGGGGCCAAGAAACGCATCGCGCGCCGTGTCGAAGCCTGAGGTCGGTTCCGAGCAGGCAAAGAAAGCGAAATGATTGCGGCGCTCGCGGTACTCGGTCTTGTGATAGATCACGCCTTCGACGACTTCCACTTCTCCGATATTGAAATTCCGTTGAAAGTTGGTGGCGTCATCCTGCGCGTCCCACAGGCAGAATTCGACATTGGCGAAGATGGAGATCCGCGCTCGCGCCGCTCGCCGGTTGGTCACCGTGAGCTGCCAGATCTCGAGGTTTTCGTCGAGCGGGACGAAGTAGCGAGTATGGGCCTCGATGCCGGCGAATGTGGAGCCGATGATCGAGTAGCCCATGCCGTGGCGGCAGGAGTAGTCCTCGGCGGCATGGCGGGTTGGCTGCCACGAGGGCGACCAGAACCGGCTCGATTCGGTGTCACGCAGGTAAATGTAGCGGCCGCTGCAATCGAGGGGGGCGTTGTTGTAGCGATAGCGGGTGATGCGGCGCAGGCGCGCATCGCGATAGAACGAATAGCCCCCCGCGGTGTTGGAGAGGATGCCGAAGTATTCCTGACAACCGAGATAGTTGATCCACGGCAAAGGCGTGTCGGGCCGAGTGATGACGTACTCGCGGTTTCGATCGTCGAAGAACCCGAACTTCATGTCCCATTCCCCTTTTGGACCCTGTGGCGAGACCGTACTCGATTCCTGTGAGTACGTGCTGAAACGTTTTTGCAGGGGCTGATCTGATACTCTTGAAAGCGAAGCGCGATTATACCCGAAGTGATGGGAGCGGAACAACAATATTCCCGCCCATCGCTAGCGGGGGCGATTTAGGAGGTTGCCGGGGTTCACGAGAATGTGAGAGACTGATCCGTCTTTCCCCCTGAACCCGGGCGCTGGAGCGAAGCGAAACCGAAGATAGGACACGTGCATTGATCCGGAATTCACGAAACTCCCGCACCCGCCCGCCGTGGCTTCTCGAGCTATGTGTTGCAGGATGTGCTTTTTGCGCGGCCCCATTGCTTTCTGGAGCCGAGAGCCCGACGCAGGCCATCAAGGTGGACCAGGTTGGGTACCTGACCGGGGGGCCGAAGATCGCCCTCGTCAGCATCGCAGCTAGAACCTTTGAGATCAGGCGTTCCAGCGATGGGAGGGTGGTTTTTCGTGGAGCTCTAGGGCCGCCTGCGTCCGATCCGCTTACGGGCGACACAGTGCAGGCGGCGGATTTTTCCGGCCTCAGGCGGGCAGGAAGTTATTATGTCGAGGTTCCCGGGGGTGGGCAGAAGCTGGACCTTTGCCGTGGGCAGAGACGTCTACGAGCGCACCTACTACCTGGCCATGCGCGGCTTTTACGGGCAGCGATGTGGAACGGCAGTGGACCTGAGACCTGAGTTCCCCGGATACTCCCATGCGGCCTGCCACCTGCACGGGGAGTTTCATCCCAGCTCGGGCGCCAGTGGACTGCGGGACAACGTGGGCGGCTGGCATGACGCGGGCGACTATGGCCGCTACATGGTCGACTCCGGCATCGCAACGGGGACACTGCTGTGGACCTGGGAGATCTACGGGCCAAGGCTCAGGACAATTCCGCTCAAAATCCCCGAGAGCGGGAACGGCACTCCCGACATTCTGAACGAGACGCGCTGGAACCTGGAGTGGATGCTGAAGATGCAGGACAGCGACGGGGGCGTCTGGCACAAGCAGACGAGCGTGCATTTCTCCGGCTTTATCGCCCCTGACGAGGACACGCTGCCTAGCGAGGTGATTGGGACCGGGTCGGCGCCGTACAAGAGCACCTGCGCGACCGCTGATCTGGCCGCGGTGGCCGCGATTGCCGCGCGGGTCTACAAGCCCTACGATGCGAAGTTTGCCGCGCAGGCGCTGGAGGCGGCGCGCCGGGCCTGGAAATGGACCGAGCAATATCCGAATGTGATGTTCAGGAATCCGCCCGGCGTGACCACGGGCGAGTACGGCGATGCAAGCTGCAAGGACGAGCGGCTGTGGGCGGCGGCGGAGCTTTGGCGCACCACCGGCGAGGCGGCTTACCACCAATTCTTCCTGAGCAACTATGCCGCGTATCTGCCGAGCCTTGACTCGCCGCCCGCGGAAAACTGGAACACGATGGCACCCATGGCGTTGCGAAGCTATGCGCTTTCCCGCCGCAAAGACGCCGACGCGAAGGCGCGGGCAGCCATCCGGAAGCGGATGCTTGATGCGGCGCGCGCCACTGTAGAGCGCACTTCCGCCAATCCCTACCACATGAGCATGCAGGCCAAGGACTTTGTCTGGGGCTCCAATGGGATCGCGGCGCAGTATGGCATGGACCTGCTCATCGCCAACGTGATCGCGCCGAACCCGGACTTTGCGAATGCCGCGCGCGACAATTTGCACTATCTGCTGGGGCGGAACACCTTCTCGCTCTCCTGGATGACGCAGGTCGGCGAACACGCGGTCCAGCATCCGCATCACCGGCCCAGCGGGTCAGGCAAGCAGCCGGGGCCGTGGCCGGGATTGCTGGCCGGAGGACCCAATGCCGGGCGGCAGGATGCAGTGCTGGCCGCGCTGCCCAAGGATCTGCCGCCGGCGAAGGACTATGCCGATGCGACGGCCTCGTATGCCAGCAACGAGATCGCCATCAATTGGCAGGCGACGCTGGTCTTCCTGCTGGCGGGACAATTGCATTAAGAAACTCGCAAAGCCGCGCTCCGGGAGCCGCGATCGTCAGCGGGCGGCAGGAGACCGGAAAAGAAGAATCGACGGGTGAATTTGGGGGCTCGATGCAACTTCACGCTCTGGATATCGGAATCATTCGTGGCGTACATGCTCTGCACGGTGTTTGTGGGCTACTACGTATCCCACTACGGGTCGCGCGACATGACCGCGTACTTCCTGGGCGGCAACAAGATGCCGTGGTACGTGCTGGGCCTCTCGAACGCCTCGGGCATGTTCGACATCAGCGGCACCATGCTGCTGGTGTACTGGATGTTTGTCTACGGCCTGAAGAGCGTGTGGATCCCCTGGCTGTGGCCGACCTTTCAACCAGGTGTTTCTGATGGTTTACCTGTCCTCATGGCTGCGGCGCTCACGGGTGATGACCGGCGCGGAGTGGATCAAAACGCGTTTCGGCACGGGGCGCGGCGCGCAGTTGTCGCATATGATCGTGGTCCTTTACGCCTTCATCAGCATCATCGGGTTCTTCAGCTACGGCTTCAAGGGCATCGGCAAATTCGCGGCCACGTTTCTGCCCTGGCACCTGACACCCAACGAGTACGCGCTCATCCTGATCGCCATTACGGCGATCTACGTGATCAAGGGCGGCATGATCAGCGTGGTGATTACGGAGGTGGTGCAGTTCTGCGTGCTGTCCGTCGCGTCCTTTGCGGTGGGCATCATCGCCATGCGCCGGGTGGCGCCGGAGGTTCTGCACCGGGTAGTGCCGGCAGGCTGGGACAATGTATTTTTCGGCTGGCATTTGAATCTCGATTGGTCGACGCTGATCCCGGCAACCAGCACGCGAATCGCGCAGGACGGCTATGGGCTGTTTGGCTTCTTTGTCATGATGCTGTTCTTCAAGGGCGTGCTGATTTCCGCCGCCGGCCCGGCCCCGAACTACGACATGCAGCGCGTGCTCTCCTCAAAAGATCCGCGGGAAGCCTCGATGATGAGCGCCTGGGTGAATGTCGTGCTCACCTTTCCGCGCTATTTTCTTACCGCCGGACTCGCCATCCTGGCCGCCGCGTTCTTCAGCGACAACATCCGCGCCATGGGCGCAAACATGGACTTTGAGCTGGTGCTGCCCTATGCGCTGGCGCGCTTCGTGCCCGTAGGGTTGCTGGGATTCCTGATCTCCGGCCTGCTGGCGGCATTCATGGCCAACTTTGCGGCTACCGTGAACGCCGCGCCGCCGTACTTCGTCAACGACATTTACAAGCGCTATATCCGGCCCGACGCCCCGCCCCGCACCTATGTCCGCCTCAGCTACCTCAGCTCGTTCGCCGTGGTGGTCATCGGCGTCCTCATCGGATGGAATGTCACGTCAGTCAACGCCGTCGTGGTGTGGATTGTCTCCGGACTGTGGGGTGGATACATCGCCTCCAATGTCCTCAAGTGGTACTGGTGGCGCTTTAACGGCTACGGCTACTTTTGGGGCATGGTCACCGGCATCGCCTCGTCGCTGACGCTGCCAGCGCTGGTGGCGAGAGTGCCGTTTGTGAAGCACCTGCTGGCCAGTTACTCCATCAATATGGATGTCTCGATCGTCTTTCCGGTGGTGCTGATTCTCTCGCTGATCGGATGCTTTGCCGGCACTCTGCTCACCAGGCCCGAGGACGAAGCGGTGCTCAAGGACTTCTACCGGCGGGTGCGGCCGTGGGGGTTGTGGGGCCCGGTCTACCGCAAGGTTCTGGCCGAAGATCCCGGATTCAAGCGCAATAAGGACTTCCCGCGCGATATGTTCAACATCGTTGTCGGCATCGTGTGGCAGGTCTCGCTGGTTGTGCTTCCCATGTATGTTGTCATCTGGGAGTTCCAGCGCGCCGCCATCACCTTGGCCATCGTTCTGGCCACTTCAGCAATTCTCAAGTTCACCTGGTATGACCACCTGGAGCGTCGCGAGGTTCAGATCGGCAACTAAAATTGTCGCTAAAACGATTTAGTCAGCTACAGGACTCTCCAAACAGCCTCTCTTCGTGTTACAAACGAGGAAGAATGGCCAGCAGAGCAAAAGCAAAACGGGAACCGAAACCGGGCCAGCCCGTCAGTCTGCGGATTCTGGGCGAATACCTGGATCTGTCGCCGGCCACCATCTCCCTGGTGCTGAATGACGCTCCCGGAGTGCGGGCGATTCCGCAGGAGACGCGGGACCGGGTGAAGGCGGCGGCAGCGAAATTCGATTACCGGCCCAGCTTCTATGCGCGATCGTTGCGCAGGCGGCAGACGTACTCCATCGGCGTGCTGGTGCCCGAGTTGAGCGACAGCTATACCGCGCAGGTTCTCACCGGCGTGGAGGAGTCTCTCATCGAAGAGGGTTACTTTTACTTGACCGCGAGCCATCGCCGCAAGCCCGACCTGATTGAAGAGTACCCGCGCATGCTGATGGAACGCTCGGTGGAGGGATTGATTTTGATCGACACCGTGCTGCAGCACCGCTTCAAGATTCCCGCCGTCGCGGTGGCAAGCCATCGCCAGATTCCGGGAATCACCAATGTGGTGCTGGACCAGCGGCGGGCAGCGGAACTCACTTTGCGGCACCTGTGCCAGCTCGGACACCGCAAAATTGCCTTTATGCGCGGCGGCAGCCACAGCTCCGACGCCGATGAGCGCTGGGAGTGCCTGAAGGCGGTGGCCAGGGAACTTGGCATCGCGGTGCGGCCTGAGCTAACCGTTCAGCTCAAGCTGCGGGTTTCTACGCCGGAGCTGGGGTTCGAGCCCGCTTGCGAACTGCTCAACCGCAAGGCCGATTTCACGGCCCTGGTCTGCTACGACGATATTGCCGCCATCGGCGCCATCCGAGCCATGCGCGACCGCCGGCTGCGCGTCCCCGAGGACATCTCCGTGGTCGGCTTCGACGACATCCAGAGCGCGGCCTTCCACAATCCCAGCATTACGACCATCCGCCAGCCGCTGCATGAGATGGGCACGATTGCCGCGCGCATTCTGCTGGAGCGGGTTCGTGGCCAAGCTGCGGCGCCTCGCATGATGGCTGTCCTGCCGGAGTTGGTCATTCGCGAGTCAACCTGTCCGCCTGCCGAGAGGTCCAGCCGCCCGAAGCGCAGTTAAAGGCGCAACGGTAACTGCCGCCGGTCACGGCCATCCGATCCGGCGCCGGCGCTGCCAATCTGCCCGAATTCCTTCCAAGAGGTCCGACCTCTCTGCCTGCGGATCTCATTGCGCCCGGCGCACTGAGACTGGTATAGTCCTGATTAAACGTTTTCCAGCCGGCAAGCAGACGGCGCCGATGAGGCCGTCTGGCCCATAAGACGAAAGCACAGCCGGAAGCAGGGCTGCAGGGCCGGTGAATTTTCACCTTCGAGCGTTCGGCCAGGGCGTAAAAAGCGAGCGGTTCCTGGAGAGATCGAATTGGCGAAACCTCCTGCAGGCCAATCTGTGCGCAAAGCGAAGCAGCGAGCGGTCGCGCCCGCCGTGCACCGCAAGCCCACCATGAGCGACGTGGCCCGGCTTGCCGGCGTGGGCACCATGACCGTCTCCCGGGTGCTGAGCGGGACGGTTCGCGTTTCGGCGGAAACCACGCAGCGCGTGCAGACCGCGATCGAGCAACTGAAGTATCGCCCCAATGTGCTGGCGCGCGCGTTTCGCGGTCAACGCAGCCACTCCATCGGCCTGATCATCCCTTACCTCTACGATCCGTTCTTTGCCAGTTGCGCGCATGCGGTAACCACCGTGGCCAAGGAGCACGGCTATTCGGTGATCATCACCACGTCTGACGAAGATCCGGAGACGGAGTACACAGAGGCGGACGAGATGCTGCAGCGCCATGTGGATGGTCTGCTGGTGATTCCCTCCCGGCTGCGTCAAACGCGAATCACGCGGGCACTCGTCGGCAAGACTCCGGTTGTGGCCTTTGACCGGCCGGTCCCCGACCCGTCGATCGACACCGTTCTGGTCCAGAACGCGGTCGGAGCGCGGCGCATGGTGGAGCATCTCATCGAGCACGGCCACCGGCATATCACCTACATTGCGCTCAGCCGGAGCCTGTTTACCATCAACACGCGCTTTCTTGGCTATCGCCGCGCTATGCAGGACGCGGGGCTCGAGGCATGTGCGATCTTCGATTGCACATCCGAGGAGATTGCCGTGCAGGTGCTCAAAGCCAAACTCGGTGGGGACACTCCGCCAACAGCAATCATCACGTCGAATACCCTGGCCACGCGCTATGTTCTGGGCGCGATCGCGCGCATCGGCTTGCGCATTCCCAACGATCTTGCGCTCGCCGGATTCGACGATTTCGACATGGCGGAGTTCACCTCACCGCCGCTGACCGTGGTTCGCCAGCCCGCACAGGAGATGGGGCGCGTGGCGGCGAGCCTGCTCTTTGACCGCATCACGCGCGGCGAAACGCCGCATACCGGCAACCGGATCGTGCTGCCAGTCGAACTTGTGCTGCGGCGCTCGTGCGGCTGCAAACACCGCTCTCCCGTTGTCATCCATTAGAAGCGATTCACCAAGTCGTGCGCCTTACTCAACCGCGAGTGTCTGCGTAGCAACATTCCAGCCGCGCAGGCCAATTGCAGGTTTTGCGCCACCGACCGGATACGTCACGGATACGGCGCGCTCCTCGCCGGGAAGAAGTGAAACGTAGTTCTCGCTGTAGTAGGCGGGCAGGATGCGCTGGCCGGATGCGGCGTCTTCAAGCGTGAGTTTGACGAGAAGCGCGGCCACGGAGCCGGTGTTCCTGATCTTCACTGTGACCGCGTGCTCGCCGTTTGCCGCGGCGGCGGTGGCCGAGGCAGAGATTGCGGCCTGCGCAAGCGAGTTGAGCTCGCGGAGGCTGGCTTCGTCGGCCGACCACCAGTAGAAGTTGTTGCTCACCGGCGCGCCGGCCGCATCGCTCACTTCGAGCTCGACGAAGATGGTGTCGCCCCCGGCCAGCGCTGCGAGGTCGGGTTTGGCCACCGGAGTGCGGTCATCGGCTGCAGCCAGAACCTGGTTGGCGTGATCGCTCAGCGTCTTGCCGTCGAGGCTCTCCACAAGGACGCGCACCTTGAAGGAACGCGCCTCGCCCAGGTTGATCAGGTCCACCGAGCCATCGGCGAGATTGAGCTGCGCGTGGACCGGCTCGCACGCCTTCTGCGTTCCATAGAAGCTGGATTGCGTGTCGTAGTCCCAGCTCAGGAAGCTCCACTCCATGCTCGGCCAGGCTGGTTGCGTCATCCAGATCATGCGGGCGGAGTTGGGCTGCCAAAGGTGCGCGGCAAAGCCCTCGAAGATGGCGCGATGGCCCACGTAATCGAGCATTTGCGCCTTGCGCTCGAAGTCGTCGAGGCTGCCGGGTGCGCCAAATTCCGTTTCCATGTGGGCCATGTACGGCTCGACCGCGCCGTTCTGGCTTTGGTGCCAGTCGTGATAAGCCCAGGTATCGCTGATCGGCCAGCGGTCTTGCTCGGGGATGAAGGATTTCATGCTCTCGAGCGTGGGCACGCTGGGAATGCCGAGCTCGACGCTGAAGCCGCGATTGATGCGGTAGTAGGCTTCGAGCGGCTGAAATTGATACGGCCCGGAGTTGCGCAGATTCACCTGGTTGGAGCTGCCGGTGTAGTAGCGGGTGTGATCGAGCGTGCGCACCAGTTCGGCCAAACCTTCGTTGATGACCGGTTGCGGCACGCCCTCGTTGCGCCCGCACCAGACCACAATCGACGGATGATGACGGTAGCGCAGGATGGTGTCGCGCGCGTTCTTCAGGAACAGCGCGGGACCTTCGGCCTCGAGATTGTAGTTTTGCGTGGAGTCCCAGAAATCGTTCCACACCATCAGGCCGTACTTGTCAGCCAGAGCGTAGAAGTTCTCTTCCGTGTTCTGGCCCACCCAGTTACGGATGATGTTCACGTGCGCGTCGCGGTGGAGGCGGAAGTACGGCTCCAGGTGCTCGACGCTGACGCGCTTCAGCATGTCGTCCATGCCCCAGTTTCCGCCGCGCGCGGCGATGCGCACGCCGTTCACCTTGATGACAAGATCTGTGCCGGGCCAGCTCTCTTCGACGGGACGGAGGGACGGTGAACCCTCGGCTCCCGGTTCAAGTGTCTGTACCCAGGTGTGGAGCAAGAAGTCGCGCAACCAGGCCGGCGTTTCCTTCGGGATCATCAGATCTGGCGTCCAGTCGTCGATCCGCCGGATGCCTTCGTGGGTCCCGTCAATCAGCGGCAGAGCCTGGTCGTAGGTGCGGCTGGGCAGCACCTCCACGCGCCGCAGATGCCCCGTTGCGTCGAAGAGCGATAACTCGTAGCTCACTTCCCTCATGCCGAAGTCGATTTGCCGCGCGTCGCTCGCCTTTTGGCCGATGGCAAACGAGACTTTAAGTGTGTGCAACACGGGATCGCCGTAGCCATTGGGCCACCACAGCCGCGGATGGGCGACTTTGAGCTGCGCAAACTCCGCGTGCTCCAGCCGAACCACCGTTTCGCCAGGAGCAAGATGGAGGTGCTTTGTTAACTTCACGTCGTCGAAGGCCGCAGTGAGATCGCCGTCGATCGGCGCGCTCTTGGTGTTGGTGAGCGGCGCTTCGATCTCGATGTCGGCTTCGCTACGGTCGGCTTTAGGCAGCGTGGTGATGACGTTTACGTCTCCGATCTCGACCGGCCCCGTCGCTGTCAGCGTCACGTCCTGCCAGATACCGGTGTTGCGGTCGCGAATGCCCGGAATCCAGTCCCAGCCCTCGGCGGCGGCAAAGGTCGGCCCATCCAGCACCTCCATGCCGCCGTTTTCGCCCGGCCCGGCCCTGAGCGACTGCTCATGCGCGATGCCGGGGTGCGGCGGCGGAGAAACACGCACCGCCAGCGCGTTTGCGCCCGTAGCGGCGACGACGCCAGTAACATCGAACGTGCCGCGCAGAAATGCGCCGGTGAATCCGCCCAGCTTCTTTCCATTCATCCAGACTTCGGCGGCGTAATTCACGCCCTCGAAGGTGAGCGTGAGCCGCCGGCCGCGCGCAGCGGCCGGCGCTTTGAACTCCACGCGGTACCAGTAGTCCTGGTGGGCGAGGCTCTCCGGAATGGCCAGATTGTTGAGCCCGTAATCGGGATCGGGATAGAGGCCGCGGTCGATCATGGTGGTGAGCACGGTGCCCGGTACGGTGGCCACGAGCCAGTCCTTGTCAGGAAAGCCGGCCTTCGATATCTCCTCGCCGGATGCCTTGACCGCCGGCGCGGGGGCCAGCCGCCAACCGCCCGCGAGCTTCCAGGGATTGCCGCCCGTCAACTGGCAATGCAGCTCCGACGCGCGAAGCTCTTTCGCAATGGGCTTCTGGATGGCGGCTTTGCCTCGCGGCAGCGTAGACGGATCCTGTGGCGCGCTGTAGCCGGCTTGCCCGCGCGTCTGCACCGGCCAATGTTGCGAGGCTTCCTCATATTTGGGCAGGCTGAAGTCGGGCGGAGCATCGGCCATGGCCTTCACTTGTTCGGCCGTCAGCGCCTCGCGGTAGATTTTGAGCGCGGCAAGCCGGCCGCCAAAGTGGCTGGGGACAACTCCTGGAATCGGCGGCGGCGCCATCTCGAGGAGTGGCGCAACGCTGCCCTGCGCCAGCATGCTTCGAGCCACCTCGCGGC
Organism: uncultured Acidobacteriaceae bacterium; assembly: GCA_963836525.1. Classification (GTDB taxonomy): domain Bacteria; phylum Acidobacteriota; class Terriglobia; order Terriglobales; family Acidobacteriaceae; genus Telmatobacter. The sequence continues at coordinate 280,515 of CAWIJW010000007.1, read as the reverse complement.
CATCGGCGAAGAGGGTCACATGCTCGCCATCGCTTACCGCAGCCGCCAGGTACCACTTTGCCGGCTCAAGAGCGCTGTCACCGGCGACAAATCCGGCCGAACTTTGCGCTTGCCCCAGCCACAGGGCGAGCCGGTTGTCCTTGATGCCAATGAAGCGCGCGTCCTCGGCGGCAGGATCGCCGATGCCGGCCAACAGCGCCGTGCCCGGCAGCGGCTCCGAGGACTGGAACCAGAACACAAGCGTCCACGAGGCGCGCCCCGCCAGGATGGGATCCTGCACCACAGGCTGATTCGATCCCTGGATCGCCGTCGCCACGGCGGCGAGGCCGTCGAGCGAAGCCGCCGGAGACAACGGCTTGTTCAGCCCGGGCCCATCCGCAAGAAAGACGGCGTTGAAGGGACCGTAAGCCTCCGCGGGCGGCGGCGCTTGTGCGCGCAGCGGCACTGACAGGGTGACGGCAAGTACGGTCACGGCTGCGGAGAGGGTGAGTCGAACGCAGACAGGTGGCCGGAATCCGGCTTTCGGCGAGAATGCAAAGGGCAGTGTCATGGCTGAATCATCCTAAGGGAGTCGCGTCCCGCTCGTCATTCGCAATATGCCGTGATGGGCCGGCGGGTCGGGAATCCGGCAGATTCGAGGGCAAAACGGCCTCTCGTGAGCCTCCGAAAACTCCGGCGGCGCGTGAGCCTGAAAGGCCGGCGCACGCAAAATCGGCCTACCGCCGGACGGCCGCGGCCGCTAGCTCCTGGGACTACCCTGGACCTAGGGAACGTTACCATGGGTCCACGGCCACGGCCTTTGACCGCGGCGCAGTCGATCCCGGAAATCCGAGATCATCATAGCGGTTTCCGGGCGGAATTATCGCAAGCTTTTTGAGGTTTCGAGCAGATTTTCTCAAAGATTTCGGCCTTCCCGCCGCAACCTGTGGTACAAATGGTAACAATCCCACCCCAGATGGGAACGCTTACATCGATTGAGGCCAAAGGTGTTCATGATGGCTGACCCTGGGGAGAATCGTGTGCTTGCGTTTGACGTGGGCGGGAGCCATGTGGCCGCCGCGGTGTGTTGCGGGGAGGATTTCCGCCTCGGGCCCGTGGCAAGCGCGCCGCACCCTGCCGTGCACACCAGCGATGCCTTTGTCGATCTCCTGCATGACCTGGGTGTGAAGGCCGGGGTCTGCCGCGATGGAACATTAGGGGCGATGCTTGCCGTGCCGGGACCCTTCGACCTGAAGGCTGGCGTGAGCCTGATGCGCCACAAGCTGCCTTATCTCTACGGATTTGATCTACGCCAGGCTCTGGCTGCGCGCTTCGGCTGGCCGCCGGCTCAGGTGCGCTTTCTGAACGATGCCGATGCTTATCTACTTGGAGAGATCGGCGCCGGTGCGGCGCGCGGGTTCCGGCGCGCCGTGGGACTCACGCTGGGTACGGGAATCGGCTCGGCGTTTGCGGTGGAGGGCCGCCTGGTGACCGACGGGCCTGGCGTCCCCAGCAGCGGCGAGATCTGGAACCTTCCCTACCAGGGCGGAATCGTGGAGGATTTCGTTTCGGCCAGAGCCATCACCGGGAATTACGAGCGCCGCACCGGCAAGAAGCGCGAAGTGGTTGATCTGGCGGCTGCAGTCCGCACGGATCAGGCCGCGGAGCAGGCCTTTCAGGAGTTCGGGCAGCACCTTGGAGAAGTGATCCGCACCCTGCTCGCCGGCTTTCGCGCGGACGTGATCGTTCTGGGCGGCGGAATTTCCCGTTCGGCACAGCTCTTCTTGCCCGCCGTCGAAGCTCAACTCGGCGATTCGCCGGCTCAGTTGCGCGTCTCGGAGCTCAAAGACAAGGCGGCGCTTGTTGGCTGCGGCGTGGCAGCGTTTCGGTCCGGGGATGGCCCGCCGGACGCCGGCAAATCCATGCCGGTGCGCAGCGCCGTAGCTTAGAACTGCGCCATTCCGACCCGTATTACTGCACAAACGTGACGATGCTTTGCGCGGGAAGCGTGTAGTTGAACTGCCCGCTCGACACGCCGACTGCGGGTTGTGCCGCCAGCCCTGCGGTCGCTGTGGATTGGTACGGCGTCACCGACGTGACGGTCCCATTATTCAGCGTGAAGGAGATGTTCTCTGTGCTCGTACTTGCGTTGATGGCCACGATCGTATAGTGGTTGTTCCCTTTGTACGCCGAGACGTAAACTCCGGAGACCGGGTTGGCCGTCGCCGACACGCGCACCGAGCCTGGCGCGATGAACTTCGAGTACTGGCCGACCACCTCGCCCATTACCGTTGGATTCCCGCTGCCGTCCACCAGGCCCCAGGTGCCGGCGGCGGTTGCGCCACTGTTTGCGGAGGCGCCAAAAATTCCCCACCAGACATAAGCGTTGTATTGGCCGGTGACCATGGAGTTATGGATCGATTCAGCATAGGTCGTCAAGGCTGTGGAGAAGGTTGGTGTCGCTGTGCTCAAGGGGCCGAACTCGGTCATCCAGAGTTCTTTCGGGCTGTCCCCCGCAGGAAGAGCGGGATAGGGCGTAATCGAGCCTCCAAACAATGTTTGGTAGATGTGGCCCGCAACAATGCTGATCATGCCTTGCGCACTCGAGTCACTGAGAGCCTTTGCGGCATCGACCGGGCTGAAGCTATTCGACTCCGGCATCATGAACTTCGTGGAGTACGCGTCCGAGGTGATTGTGGAGGCGTTGCCGGCTACCCAAGTATCCATCTCCTCCGGCGTCCAAACGCAGGATTCATAGGTGACGTTCTCTTCCGGTTCGTTCTGCATCGAGATAGCGTAAAGGTTGAATCCGTTCGTGGAATTGAAGAACTTGACAAAATCTTCCAGGAAGTTGGCGTAGTCGGCATAGTGCGACGGATCCAGATAGCCGCCACAGTACCCGGTCCCTTCGGCGCAACTCGCGAATGACTGGTTCCACGTTACGCCGTCAGCCTGGACACTGCTACTACCATTCAGCTTCCAAGCGGCCGGGGGCGTCCACGGCGACGCAAAGACGATAGCGTTCGGGTTGGCGGCAACGGCTTCTAGGCCGTTGGCAGCCTCATAGTCCCATTGGCTGGTTTCATATGGAAGCCCGTGGGCGCCGCCGCCTGATGCCGAACCCTGGGGATCGATGCGTACGCGCAGGATGTTGAGACCGAGCCCGCTCGTCGGGCTGAACAGGGCCGTGGCCACAGCTTGGGGCATTTTCCCGAGCCATGCCGTCGATCCGCCGAAGCCGCGGATCGTTTGATAGGTGGTTCCAAAGTCCACGGTCACCTGGTTGCTGGCTGCCGTCATGAAGGTCCACAAGTAGTTCGCGGCGAGCGGCGCTTCGTTGGAGCTTTTCGCGCCTGTCGTGATGGTCGCCGTGTAGGTCATGTTGGGCGAGAGAGCCGAACTGGGTGTGAAGGTCGCTGTCTGGGTGCCGGTGTTGTAGCCGACCGTTCCCGTAACCGGAGTGTTGCCGGACCCCGTCAGCGTGAAGGTGGACGTCGTGAGGGTCGTCGAGTCCATGGGCATGTTGAAGGTTGCCGACACGGTGCTGTTCACATTCACACTGGTGGCGCCAGTGCTGGGCACGGTGGTGGTGACGGTCGGCGAAGGAGCCTGAGCGGTGGTGAAGCTCCACGTGTAGGGCGCGGCCAGCGCAACTCCTCCAGAACTCGTGACGCCGGTGGTGATCGTCGCGGTATACAACGTGCCGTATGCGAGATTCTGCGACGGGGTGAACGTGGCAATCATCGTGGCGGCGTTGTAGCCGACTGTGCCCTGAACCGATGTGTTCCCCGGTCCGGTCAGCGTAAAGGTTGAGCCGGTGATTGTCGAAGCATTCATCGCCTGGTTGAAGGTTGCCGAGGGGACCACGTTCAGGACGACACCGTTGCTTCCGTCCGTCGGTGTCACCGCAACGACCTGCAGCGGCGGAGCGGTCGCGGTGGTGAAGGACCACGTGTAGTTCGCGGCCAGCGCGGCAGTGTTCGAGGCCGTGACTCCCGTGGTGAGCGTGGCCGTGTACTGCGTGTTGTAAGCCAGGGGAGAAGTCGGCGTCAGGGTCGCGGTCAGCGAATTGTTGTCATAGCTGACGGTTGCGGTCACTGCGGCGCCGCCTTGCGGCGTCAGGGTGAAAGTAGATCCCGTAATGCTCGACGCATCCATTGCCTCGCTGAAGGTCGCTGTGACGGGCAATGTGATGGCGACACCCGTCGCGTTACTCGTGGGCGTGACCGTGGTGACTGTGGGCGCCGGAGGCGGCGGAGCTGCTGCAGTGGTGAACGACCACGTGTAGTTCGAGGTCATCGCGACCGCCGCGGAACTCTGCGCCCCCGTGGTGATCGTGGCCGTGTAGGTCGTGCTGTAAGAAAGGGCAGAGCCCGGCGTAAACGTCGCGGTGTTGTTCGCTGCGTTATAGGTGACGGTTCCAGTGACGGCTGCCCCGCCCTGCGGCACGAGCGTAAACGTCGACGCGGTGATCGTCGAGGAGTTCATCGCCTCGCTGAAGGTAGCCGTGACGGTGGAATTGACGGCAACGCCTGTGGCCCCGCCAGTGGGCGATGTCGAATTGACCGTCGGCGGCGGGTTGTTGTTCCCACCGCCCCCGCCCCCCGTGTTCGAACCGCTGCTCCCGCATCCAGCAACTACCAGGGCCGCGCTCACCAGCCACCAAGCCGCACGAATCCGCATAACCAACTTCTCCTTAGGAATATTTAGACGGCAAGATCACCCTTTCCGCCCTACAACACCTCACGACCAGGCCGGAAACAAGTCGTATTCACGCGCGTTCAAACCGCGGGCTTATGCATCGAATTTCGAGCAGACGCAAGGTGCATGCGGCAGGCGCGCCACCGGCGGCGCGGATCGACTTTGGCTTCTTGCAGACAACTCATACTAAATCAATTTAGTTGGCCGCGCAATGATGAATCGCCGGCGAATACGAGGCGACGCGCCGAGGCCGAAAAGCACCGGCCGAACGCAGGAACGGCGCCTCGTGCCGGCGTACCGGCGGCGCTTCCGGTAGCTCGCAGAGGGACCCCGCAAAGAGCCCATCAGGCAAAATCCACATCAGGCGCCGTTACCTGTTTTCTCTCCATGAAGTGTTTCGCAGTCTCTGATTTACAACGCTCCCAGGGAATGGGATGGATCCGGGCCGCGCAGGGCGGCCGCGGCCGCTGCCGGTTGACTTGACTCTGTGGCCGCAGGCCGTGGCCACCGTATTCTCGGTTGACGCCCTAAACACATCGCGCCGCTTGCGCGGCGCGATGGGGTGAACGTGATTTCTATTGCGCGGTGACTGATTCCTATTGCACCGTCACATTCAAGTAGAACGGGAAAGAAACCTGATCCTGGCTGCCATAGATTTGCACTGGCCCGGTAGCCAAAACGATGGTTTGGGTGCCTACCTGCTCCGCTGAGACGGTGACCGCGTAGGTTCCCGACGGCGTGGCCAAAATCGCATTCGGGGTGAGGTTTGTGGTGTTGCAGGCGGTCAGGCTGATGGCCAATGCACCTGCGACGACCATCAGGAAAACCATCAGCAGCATGCGGCCCTTGCGGAAGATCTTACGCCGGAAGAAGAGCCCGAGCGTTCCGAAACCAAACAGCGCTGCCAGGGTGACCGACGCAGCAGCAGCGTTCTGGCTGGTGGTGGTCCCCACCGAGACGTTGGTGTTGATGCTGAGCGTCACGGTTCCAGGCGTGCAGTTATCCGCCGCTCCGGTCGTCCCCGTGCACGGAATCTGCACGGAATTGGGCGCGCTTGGCTGTGCGGAGCTGATGGCGGTCGGGTAGGTGAATGAGCAAACCGAGTGCGGCGGCAGATTGTCGCATGTCAGCGTCACCGGGAAGTTGTAATCGTTCAGTTGCGAGCCCTTGCCCGCGTACCCATAGCCCAGCAGCGAGGTAAGGGTCAGAGTTGTGCTGGCCGTAGACCCGGAACTAACGTTCAGCGTCGACGGCGAGGCAGTGATCAATACCTCTGGGTTGCGAAGGGCCTGGAAGAGGGTGGACGTGCCGTCCGTGGCTCCCTGGAAGTTTGCGTCACCGCTATACACCGGTGTGATGTAGTGCGTGGAGACCACCGGTGTGAAGGTCGTGAACTGCGGCATCTGCAGGCAGCCGGTGGCAAAGCTGCCCGTGGCGCCGGTCCCCGTATAGGTGACGGGCAGGGCAACCGTGGGTTGGGCACTTGAATACTGCACATTCACCACGGCAGCGCCGGCCGCTTCAGGACATGCCGTACCCGAGTAATTTGCCAACAGACAGTATGCTGCGCCCTGGCCAGTCGTAGACGTTCCCGGCGGGCAGGTTGAGGAGTTGTCCATGAAGGTGATGGTGCCAGTGGGAATGCCGGCCAGAGTGTTCACCTCGACGGGCATGGTGTATTGCCAGAACGTTTGCGATCCGTCGTAGGGGATGCCACCGGAAACGCTGCCCGATTCCAGCACGAAGGGCAGATACGGCGGAGGATTGGTATCCGCAATGAAGCCCTTGATCGAGGACTTCGCCACGGTAGTGGAAATGGTTCCGGTGGACCGGCCGTACACTCTATCGCCGCTGTAGTTGACGGTGATGGTCTGAGTTCCGGCCAGTATCGGCGCCAGAGTGAACGCGGCTTTGCCGGTGGCGTCCAGGGTCGTTGGCGGCGCCGTCGTAACTTGGATGGGGTTGACGGTCGGGACGCCCGTGCTCGTGGGAACGATCACATTCCATGAGGTGTAGGTCACCGTGACCGTCCCGGTGGGTGTTCCTGAGCCGCTCTTCGGAGCCACCGTCACGGAGATCGGCGTATTGACCACCTCTGCCGCGTGGGTTCCCGCAGCAACGCTGGTTGCGGAGGGGCCGAGCGGCAAGCCCACGCCGGTTGCACTGATGCTCGTCGAGCCGCCTGCCGCATTGGACGCGTTGCTTGCAACCCCGATCGTGCTCGTCAGCGTGCCCTGCTCTCCAGGCCCCGGATTGAAGGTGACGTTCACCGCGCAGGTGGCGCCTGCCGCCAACGGGCTACCCGCTTTGCAGCCGCCGGTCGCCGTATCGGCAGCGGCGAAGTCCACCGAGTTGCTGCTGCTGTAGCCGGTGACGGTCAGCGCCGCATTCCCGGTATTCGTGATCGTGGCGGTTGCATTTGTGGAGGACGTGAGTGTGGCGGGCGTAGGCAACGTAAGCGTGCCGTTGGTGCTCACGAGGGTGACGGCGCCGCCTGTGGCCTGGACCAGATAGACATTGTTCGCGCGGTCAAGAGCGACCGACGAAGTATTGCTTGCACTCGCGGCAACTGTGGTTTCACCAGCGGGATTCAAGGCGCCGCTCACGTAAGGAATTCGCGTGGTGCCACTCGCCGAGGAAACATAGACCGCTCCGGAGGGATCGACCGCCAGCCCGGTAGCGCCGCTCAAGTTGTTCACCAACGTCTTCGGCGCACCCAAGCCACCGGTGAGCTCGAAGAGGTTCACGCCGTCGATCACGTAGAGATTGTTGCTTGAGTCTACAGCCACGGCGGACGGAGCCGTAAACCCGGCGGTGAGGATCGTCTGCGATTGCCCCAGGGTGCTGGAGGTGGACGCGCTGACATTGAGCAGCTTGACCACGCGGGCATTGCTGGGATCGGCAATGTAGAGATTGCCCAGCCCATCCGCGGCCAGATTCAGGCCGGTGGTGCCCAGGCCGCTTACCAGCGTCACCTGGCCCGCCGCGTTCCTTCCGCTTGGCCCAAAGGGCACCTCGTACACGCTGCCGGTGCCGCTATCGGCGATAAAGACATCGCCTGCGCCATCGACCGCGACGCCGGTGGGAGATGTCAATCCGGTACCGATGGAGGCGGCCGTTGAAGATGTGGTGGAACCGGCCGCATACATGAGAATCTTGCCCAGTCCGGGATCCGCAATATAGACATTGCCCAGCCCGTCAGTGGCCACCTGGGCAGGCGTCTTCAAGCCGGAGCCGAAAGCGGACTGGAGCGCGGGAGACGCCTGCACGTTCGCGCCCATCCCAATGCCATGCAGCACCATGGACGCCAGAATGTTGTTCTTCGAGTCGAGCATCAGCAACTTGGCTGAGATGCTCCCCACGGTGCTCGGGGTAAAACTCAGATTCTCGACGCAACTGGCGTTGGCGGCGTAGGCAACTCCCGTCGTGCAGGTGCCGCCTGTGATGCTGAAATCGGGAGTGGTCTGGCCAGCTTCCACGATCGCAAAACTCGCCGGCGTCACACTGCCGTTGAAGCTGAAGTCGACGGGCAGGGCCGTGGAAATCGCTTTTCCAACATTGGAAGAGCCGAGTTCCGCATGCCCGATTCCCACCATGGCCACATCGGCCTGGCCGTTGTTGACTTGCTTCTGCGTGGTTGGAACATAGAGGATCTTGCGCGCCCAATCGATCGCGACCTCACCCTCCGCGAGCACTGGAGTCAGCATGACAGCGTTGGCGGTCTGCGGGGTTCCCGAGGGATTTGGAACCATGAAGACACCCGTGTTCCCATCGCTGATGTACAGGTTTCCGGCGGCGTCGGTGATGACGCCCGTCACGGCGGGCAGGTTGGGATCAACCCGCGTAAGGCCGGCATCCGAGGTAAGGGCCCCTGCGGTCCCGGCGGCGATCACCGATGCTGGGATCTGATAGACGCCGGACAGCCCTCCGGAATCCTCAACGAAATAGACATTGCCTTCCGGGTCCTGCGCGACCGAGATCGGGCGCTTGGTCATTCCGGAGATGATTTCGGCGGTTGAACTTGAGTTTTGCGGGACCGTCGGGTTGCTCCAGGCGCCGGTCACGAACAGGTTAAACATAAAATTGCCGCTGTTCTGGCTGGCGATGATCATGTTGTTGTTGTTGCCGATCGCGATGCCCCAGGGCTGGTAATAGTAAGGCGAGAATCCGAAGATGCTGTATTGCGCGAAGAAAACGTTGGCGTTGGCGCCGCTTCCGCTACCGGGGCAAAGGGCCGGTGAGTTGCTCCCTTGCAGCGCGCTCAAATCAGGCCAGGAATTTGTCGCCGCATTGTATTTGAATCTGAGCAGGCAGTTATTCCAGTTGGCGCCAAGATAGAGATTGTTCGCCGGGTCGATGGCGATGGCCGGGTTTTGATAGCCGTTGAGGCTACCCAGAGCGGCGAGAGGGGCAAGCGTGACCTGCGCACCTCCACCGGCAGGAAACTCGAACAGGCCACCGTCGGGGTACTCTTCTACCAGCCAGTCGCCGTTTGAGTCGATCGCCGTCTGCTGAATCACCTTCCAGCCGGTGTCGTGATTCAAACCGACGGGAGCACTCGCGGTCACCAGCGGCGAACCTTGACCTGCGGCTACTCCAGTCAGGCAAAGGCTAAACAGCGTCAAGGTAAAGGCAAAGCCGGCAAGCCGGCGTAGTGCGGTGAACGACGTGGTGGCCATTGCATTCCTCCCAAAAGAACTCGTGACGACCCTCCGTGTGCGGCGTTACTCCGCTCGCGGATCGAGGCTTGCCTTTTCTCTCTGCTCTACGGGAGCCGCCTCCAGCTCCCGGAAAGCACGGTGTGTTTCCCAGCCCCTTCGCTGGTCCTACTGAACCGTCACCGGCAACGTGAACAGCGGTGTGCTCAGTGAGTTCTGCTGTAGCGTTTGCGGATCGTAGGTGATGATCTGCACGTTATACGTTCCGGTCGGCGTAGTTACCTTCGGCGCCGGCGGCGGCGTTGAATACCCGGCATTGGTGCAAGCCGCGATGCCCATGGATATTCCAGCGAGCATCAGCGCCAGGCAGATCAACGCCACGTAACTCGAGAACCTCTTCCGGCCTGCGATCAATCCCAGCAGGCCCAACCCAAAGAGCCCGGCCAGCGCCCACGGTGTATGCCGCTCTAACGAAGCCGTGCCGCCGTTCACCGGCACATTCGTGCTGAGGGTGACCACGATGGTAGAAGCAGTTGTGCCTGCCACTGTCACAACCCCCTGCCCGGAATTGGGATAAGCAAATGTGCACTCCGAGTACCGAGGCAGCGAACTCGTGACGCATTGCAGGCTTACGTCCTTGGAGAATCCCACCAGAGGCTGCAGGGTCAGAGTCGAAGAAATGGCCGTTCCCGCCTTGGTGGTTAGCGTGGGTGGCGTGGAGGTGACTTGAATGCTGGGCACGATGACTTCGAAACTGGCCAACGTAATGCTCTGCGTAGCGAAGTTCTGGTCACCGTTGTACACCGCAGTGAGGGTGTATAAGCCCTGAGTCAGGTTGACGAGTGAGAAATTGGCGATTCCGCTGGAGTTCAGCGAGCTTTGTGCCTGCGTCGAATCGACCGGCTTCCCGTTCAGCAGGAAGCTCACCGAGCCTGTCGGCGTTCCTACCGTCGAAGTCACAGAAGACGTAATCCAGGTATTGGTGGCCAAGCTCACAAAGGTATTGTTGAGATACGAGGTCACGTAGTTCGAGTTCGGCGTGCAGTTGGTCGCGGTCCAGTTCAGGCAGCCCTCGGTCCCCGGCGGCCCCACATTGAACGTCACGGCCGCAGGCTTGATCGTGAACGAGCCTTTGCCCGCGCTGCCGGCGAAGCACGACGAACCAGAGGGTGAGCAGGTGTTCTGCGCGGCGCCCGCCGTGCCGTAGCCGCTGTAGAGTGCATTCACGCTGTACGGTCCGCCGAGCAGCTTGGTCAACTTGAATTGGGCCTTCCCGGTACTATCCAGAGTCGCAGTCTGATTGGATTGAGACGAGCCGCTGCCCGGAACCGCAATGGCCACCGTCCCCTGCGGCGTACCGGCGGTTGAGGTCACCGTCACCGTGACGATTTCACATCCCGGATAGGTGGAACCGGCGCACCCTGTATCCGTAGTGTCTGCCGAGACGGAGATGGCAAGGTTGCTGGCGAAGCGGAAATCCTGGATGACGTTGGCTGAGAGCGCAACGTTGACTCCCGAGGACGCATTCGCGGCATTCGTAACCACGTTTACCGATGCGCTCGCCGGGCCAGGTGTCGGGGCCAGGATGGTCAAGCCCAGATAGCAGGAAAACCCGGGCTGGGTACTGGTCGAGGGACCGCATGCCGGAGTGTTCAGCGTGGCCGCCCCTACCGTGAAATCGCTGGCGCTGGTGCCCGTGATCGTATCGCCCGAAAATGCTCCAAGCGTCAGAGGCGTGTTGCCAAGGTTGAACAACTGTGCATCGGCTTCCAGCGGCACGTTCGGATTGACCTCGCCGAAGTTGTCGAAGTCCAGCGTGCCGCTGACACCCAGCTGCGACAGGCCAGCGCCGGAGCCGGAGCCGAAATCGGCATAAATGTTCTGCGATCCGTCCAACGCTACGCTGAAGGGCAATGTAGTGTTGTTCGAGCCTAAACCGGTGACCACCGGAACCAAACCGTTGACGCTCAACCCGGAAGAGGTGGAAGTGGTCTGATAGGGAATCCAGACAATGCCGGACCCGCCCGCAGCGAACACGGAACCCGAGGGGTCAACGGCCAGACCTGTTACCCCAGCCGGGAGTTTGCTGGTGATCTCCGTCGCACCCGCAAAGGGCATCGTGATCTCCCACAGGTTCGTTCCATCCGCCACATACACGTTCCCGGAGTTGTCTGTTGCAATAGCGGACGGACCCGTGAAACCGGAGCCCAGTGTTTGCAGCGGCAGGCTTTGCCGCAGAAGCGCGGCCTCTGGATTCAGAATCTCGACGACCTGCTTCTTCGACTGATCCGCCACAAAGACATCGCCCATGGTATCGGTGGCTAGATTCAGGTTGCCCGTGCCCAGACCACTCGCGATCTTGGTTTGCTGCGACGTGGCCAAGGCGCCGTTGACATACGGAATCTCGTAGACGTTGCCTGAGTCGCCGATAAAGAGATTTCCCACGCCGTCAACCGCCACACCGGTGGGCGCCGACAGTCCGCTCCCGATCGCCGTGCCCGAAGTCGCCGATGTGGTCCCGGCAGGATACCTCTCAATCGCCTTCAGGGCCGAATCGGCCACATACGTATTTCCCCATGGATCCGCTGCTACTTGTTTGGGCTGGTTCAATCCCGAAGCGATCGACAGTTGCGCGGGCGAGTTAACCACGGAAACCGCCGCCCCTTGTCCGATGCCGCTCAGGAAAATATTGCTCCCGCTGATGACTTTGTTGCTGGAGTCGAGCAACTGCAGCTCGTTCTCCACACCCCCCGCCATTTGCGGATTCAACTGCACAAACGCAGAGCACCAGCTATAGGAGGAGTTGTTTGTCTCGGTGGCGCTGAACGCCGGATACCCGGATGTTCCATCCGGTCCGCCAGCCTGGCAGGGTGGGACGGGGGTGGTGTAGGAAGTATCAGGAGTTGGATTGGGTATGAGTTTGAAGCTGTTTCCGGTGGCTTGCACGAAGGCGACCGCTGCCGGGTTGGTCGGCTTGCTGAAGCTGTAGTAGACGGTCCCATACGACAAGGGCGCGGCCTTTGCCGCAGTGGAACCACTGGCGCCGCCGGAAATCAGACCCGTGGAAACCTCGAATTGAGAGCTGCTCAGGCCGGCTGCTATCACGCGGAAGCTGAGGCCATTGAGCGCGGCCAGGGGGTCACCCGTGCCTGCAGTGAACGTCACCACCTGGTTCTCAGTGAAGGAATTCTGCGCGGTCAGAATCAGGGTTCCTCCCGCTGCCGGGACCGAGTAGGCCGTGATCGGAGTCGCGCTTGCCCCACCCGTTGCGGCAGTGCTCAGGTTGGCTGCACCTGGCTGCCATATCACGATGGTCGACTCGAGGCACGTGGCGTTGACAGTCGTGGTGCTCGTTGTGTCGCAGTTTGGGGCGAGCGTGCCGCTGGCCGACCAGTTCCCGCTGCCTCCGGTGGCGACCCAGATGAAGCCCCTCGGATCAACCAGAGGCTGATGTGACCCGGAGATTGGCGAAATCATCACTGTGTCGGCCCAAACCAAGTTGGGATTCGTCGGAGTGCCCTCGTTGGGAATCATGAACACGCCGCTCACATTCCCGCCGTAGTTCGAATTATTGATACTGCCAAAGTACAGGTTGCCTTGCGCATCGAACTGTATTCCTGCGAGGCCCCCGAATTGGTTCGAGTTGCCAATGAGCAACGTCTGTTGCGACTCGGCTGTTCCGCTGCCGTCGCCGGTAATCGGCAAGGTGGCGTTGGCGGGGATTTCACGGATGCCCCCAACCCTGGTTCCCGGCGTAGAGCCGTAAATATTCTCAATAAAGAAGAGGTTCCCGGCGTGATCCACCGCGATGCCGTAAGCATACTCTTCCAGTGCCGTGACCATGGGCGTGGTCGAAGTGATGCTGCCATCCTGAGCTACAACGAACTTATAGATGGAAGGGGGGCCTGAGCCGCCGGAGGTGCTGGCATACATGGTCATGCCGTCATCGGCGACCGCCATATCCTCAGGACTGATTGCCGTGGGGACACCGCTGGACAGGAAGGTCGGACCCTTCCAGATGTCGCTGCTGCTGAACTTCCATGTTCCCGAGCTCGTATCGTACGGAACACGGCAGAACTGAACCGCCGAGCCATACCGGTCGGTGACGTAGAGATTATTCCACTTATCGAAACCAATTGCGGCATTCCAGTACGTTCCCGAGGCCTCCAAGTCAGAGCAGTTCGATGCGTTGCTGCCCGATGCCCCAGCCACGATCAGACTCGGCGTGGAAGCCCCCGGAGCAAGCTGGAAAAGCTCGCTGACGGCAGAATCCAGGAAGACGACATTGCCGTTGGGCGCGATCTTTATCGAGTAGAGCTGGCTCCATTGGCCCGTGGCGCCATGGTGGAAGGGAATGACCGAGCCCGCCAGAACCTGGGGAGGGCTCGTAATCGGCAACTGCGCCCTGGCCGCGCCACCTGGCAACAGGCTGGCAATCACAACAACCAGGCACACGATCCGTGCAACCCGACGAAACATTTGAGCAGACGCGATGGCCATACTTCCCCTCCCAAACAATCTCACTCCGAACCGCCTTTTCGAACGGCTTGCCTGCCGGCCGTTCCTGATTACGACATCCGCAGGCGCCGCCCTCTCTTCAAATTGCTGACCGGCCCCACAAACAACCACCTGACCAGCGGCCAGTCCCGCGCCCGGCGGCCGATTGCAAAAGAGCAAGGGCCGCCCAGGAAACGGCCAGCTAGAACGTAAACTTCCCTTCCACCTCCACCAGCCGGTTCCCGACCTTGATGTCCGCTACGCCGAAGTTCTGGTAAGTCAGCACGTTCTGCGTGAATGCTGATCCCACCGCTGCATTCTGGAATGCCAGGGTCAGGTTGTTGGTGTTTTGGTTGTTGAATGAAACCAGCGGATGGTTAAACACGTTGAATGCGGCCATCCGAAGCTGCAGGTTCTTTCCCTCGCCCATCGTGAAATTCTTCAGCAAGGTCACGTCGTGGTCCAGGTACGCAGGTCCTTTTATGTAAGGAAGCCGATAGACTCCGTTGCTGCCGGGTTGCGGCAGCCCGAAGGCCAGCGGGTTGATGTATTGATTCTTCTTTGACCCTCCCTTGGGACTGACGCCGCTCACCAGGGTCGGCATCAGTTGCACGTCGGGCGTGCCCAGCCAGACCACCGGATTCATGCCCGTGACACAGAACGTTTGCCCGTTCTTGTCAGGTTGAATGCCATATTCGGTGCGGCAGGGAGTCGCCTCTTGTGACGGAGCAGTCTGATTCGCATACGTAACCTGCACTGGCAGCACACTTCCGTATCCGAACCCGAAGTTCTCGCCAGTCTCCGACGGTAGCGGGAATCCGCTCATCACCGAGGAAATTCCAGAGACCTGCCAGCCGTTGGCCAGCTCGGACAGCCACCAAGCCCCGCCCTTGTAGCGCTTGCCCAAGTCGACCAGGTAGTGAATGTTGAACACCTGGGTCCGGTCGTAGGGCACGGGGTTGTAATCGTTGCGCAGATTCACCGGATCGACCAGGTTATTGTTCCAGGAAGCTGCCACCGCCAGGTTCTTGGCAAATGTGTAGTTGGCGCCGTACGAGATGATGCCCGCATACTTGTCCCACTCCACTTGCACGCTGTTGTAATTCGAGTAGAAATTGTGCTTCAGCCGGTAAACGTGCTGGTAGAAGGGGTACGGACGGTAGAAATCAGTCTCCGGTGTATTCAGACTGCCGATGCCGCTGGAGACGCCTTGAATCGCAGTCATGGATTGCGGCAGTGCTCCCAGGGCCACCTGGAACAGGTTGTCCTGGCCAGTGGGCATTGCCGGATTGTTATTGGTGGGGCAGCCGGTCTCAATACCGCAGATGATATTGATATCCGACGCGCTGTTGTAACTGGCGTTGTTATAGGACCCCAGGTTGATGTTGTGGCTGCCCACGTAGGCGACCGACAGGTGCGAGCGCCAGTGCCTCCACGGGATATCCTGATCGATTCCGCCGTTGTATTGGTAATAGATCGGGCGAACCGTGTCGCTCGGGGAAAGCGTGTAGGCGGTGAAATCGGGGGGGTTGAGGGGCGACTCGCTGTCGACCTGACTGAAGGTTAATGTCCCGATTAGCTCGCTGTTCTTGTAGTTCTGGGCCGTCGCCGCCGCCAGGGCATACGGGTTGAACTGTTCCTGATTCCGGTAAATGCCCCAGCCGCCGCGCAGGACGGTGTTGCGCTTGCCGAAGATATCCCACGACGCGCCCACGCGGGGGGTGAAGTAGATCGTCTGCGGCGCGTTGACGGAGTTGGAAACGCCGGTCTTCTGGGAGGACCAGGTGACGCCCGGCATGGCCTGGCTGGTGCAGTTGCGTGTGTACCCGCCGCATTCCGAGTTGTAAAGGCTGTCGGAAAAGGTGGCCAGGCCGTTGTTGTGCTTGTCTACCCAGGGGCCAAGATGCTCGAAGCGCGCGCCAAGAATCAGCGTCAGATTATGAAGTTTCCAGGTATCGTTGGCAAAGCCCGCAAGCGACGTGTAACGCATGTCGACGAGCGGCGTGAAATTGTTCTGGTCGTACTGATTGGCGTACCCCTCGTACATCAAGGCCGTGGGATTGAAACAGCTTCCCAGATAGTTGGCTCCCGAGGGGCGCAGGGTGCCCAGCGTGCTGGGGTTCCGGCAGGCAATAAACTGCGATTCCTGGAAAGCCTTGCCCGTCCCGCCGGCGTATTCAAAGTACCCGTTGCCGGGGTTGAACTGGAACTCGCCTTGCGGATAGGCATTGGAATCCGCAGTGCCGTTGAAGGTCCCCTCTTCCCAATATGCCCCGAACTGGAGGAAGTGGTTGCCCTTCTGCCAGCTCAAATTATCCTGCAGGATCGGATCGACCTTCTTGGTGTGGATTTGATTGTTGTAGAAACCGCCCGGCATGACCAGATTTGCATAGCCGAGGCCGCCATAGCCGTTAATCGCGGGAACCGAGAGGTCGCCGCCGTTCTTGTACATACCCAGATAGCTGAAGTTGCCTTTGCCCCCGTTGTAGTTGTTCATGTCGAAACGGTCGACGGCCACCGGATTACCCATCTTGCCCGGCAGGCTCACGAACGACATCGCGGCGATGAAGTCGTTGGTTACGCTGGAGCCAAAGAACCTGTCGTAGCGCGCCGAAAGGACGTTCGAAATGTCGCCGGTGGTGATATTGCCGGGATAGGGAACGGCGCCCGAGGGGAACGATTGGTTGAGACCCACCGGATCCTGGTCGATTTCCCGTTGCAGTCCATAGACGAAGAACAGCTTGTTGGTATCGTTGACGTCGTATTCCAGCGTGCCTTTGAACACTTCTCCGTTTTGGTCCTGGATGATCTGTTTAATGTAGTTGTAGCCAAACGGGTTGGTGAACGGATCGGCGTTAGGCGGCGGGTACCAGTTCACCAGCGCCACGCCGGAGGAGTTGGAGAAGGGCGCGGAGTTGTAGTTGTTTACCAGCGCTCCAGTGGGGAGATAGTTGTTCGTGTTGCACATCGACTGAATGGCATTGGGGTTGGCCTTGCCGTCGGGACGCGCTCCGCAAAGTTCGGCATCCAGCGATTGGGGACTGAAATCTCCCTGCCGTTCGGCCATCGTCGGAACCCAGGCCGAGATCGCCTGCTGGTTGGCCTCAAAGCTCTGGTCGAAATATTCGAAGCCCGCGAAGAAGAACATCTTGTTTCTGCCGCGATTGAAGTGGGTGAAGGGAAGCAGCAGCGGACCGCCGATCTGTCCACCGGGATAGAAATACTGTCCCGCCGGGCGGGACTGGCGCAGGTAATTGTCGTACCAATCGTTGGAGTTCAGATCCGTATTGCGAGCGGCCAGGTAGAGCTCGCCGTGAAACGTAGAGCCGCCCTTCTTGCTGTCGGCGCTGATCACTGCCGGCCCCTTGGCCAGCGCGGCGCCGTAAGACGAGCTCGTGGCCTTGACCTCTTGAACCATCTCGATATTGACCTGCTGCACCGAGCCCGAGTTGCTGGCGATATCGGTGAGCGAGACGCCATCCGTGACCACCGCGATGCCGGTTACGCCGGCGCCATTGGCTGAAAAAGCCCCTGTGGGCCCGCTCAGGCCGACCACGGCGGTGTTGTATCCCGGCCGGTTATAGAGGCCCTGATCGCCCGTGGACATGGAGTAGCCGGGCAACATGCGCACCAACTCCGTAGCGTCACGACCGACCACGGTGAGGGTGTTCAGGTCCTTGGCGGTGATAATGTCGCTGCGCTCGGCGGTGTCGAGCGCGGCCATGTTGGTATCGATTTGCGCTTCCACAGTGACCGCGGCGGCAGCAGTGCCCACCTTCATCCGGATGTCCGTGTAGCTCAGCTGATCGCCCGCGTGCACCGGGAATGGCCGCGACTCCCAGGGTTCGAAGTTTTCGGCAGAGACATCGAGCCTGTAACTCGTGCCGGGGGTGATGCCGGCGAATGCGAATGCGCCATCGCCGTTGCTGATCGTGGTGCGCTTGATTCCGGTTTCCAGGTCGGTCAGTACAACCGTGGCTTTTGGAATGACGGCGCCTGTCGAATCCGCGACGATGCCAGTCACGTTGCCTGTCGCTTGCCCATGCAGCGCCGTTTGCGCGAGCAGGAGCACTGTGGTTAGCATCACCAGCAACGAGGCTGTCGGCCTGTTCCCTGAAAAGAACTTCATAGTAGTCCCCCCGTCGGCTACATTCGTTTGTGTCTTCGACACCTGGTGCCACGTCCTCACACCCGGCCCAAGTTATTGCACACTCCACCTGAGCCTTTTACTGCCACTTAAGCCTTTGAGTGTTCGGACGCAGATTCTCGTTCTGCATTGATGACAGGGAATTCTGAAGCTTGAGCTTAGAGTCTGTCAAGTGAATTCTTTCTGGGTTTTCAACGGATGGGATCGATACCGCAGGTTTACCCGCATTTTCGGCTCTTCAGGCCTGCGATGAGGCCGTCGCGAAGGGTTCCCGATCGACGCACCACACCTTCTAGCGTCACTTTCGACGCCCGCGTGGAGAGTTCGGCTGTGGAGATGCCCCCCATGCGGCTGGACCTGGCTCCATCCTTTGGAGGATGGTGAAGGAGCCGGGTTCACCGACCTAGCCATGAAGCCACAAAGGCAACACGTTTGGCAAGAGGAAAAGCGTTTCACTCCACATTCCCGTTTTCTCCCCGGACTTGTGCTCGGGAAAGCCGTAGCAAGCCGGCTTCCCGCGATTCCAAGCGAGCATAGCCGCCTGCCCAAACCGCCGCCCGGCCCGCACAGAAGACCGGCCTTTGCTTGCTGCGCCTTGTACGCTCGCGGCGGTTGAAGCCTCTCCAGATCGTCTCCGCCCCGAAGGCTGCAGAAGGCAGTTCTTGAGATGCGCCGCGCCACTCTTCGTACGGCATGATTTCGTTATCATGGATGGCCGTGTTCAAAAGCGGAATCCCGGGAGAGACAGGACAGCAAGACATGAGTTCGGAGAGGCTGCGCGCACTGGCAGTTTTCGCCCTTCCGAGCCTGCCAGTTGCACCGCGATAACTCCATGTTTTCTGCGTCCCGAGGCCGCGTTTTGGCTCCGTGTCGCCTTCAATCCGGCACCACAAAGAGGGTGATGGATTGCGCCGGGAAGGTGTAACTGGTGATGGTGCTTGTGGTGTCGCTGCCGGAGGGCGGCGTCACACTAACCGGCGTCTGCGCGACGATCGCGGTCAGATTGGCATTGCTGTATTGGTAGACCTGCGCGGTGGTGCCGCTCGCCGCGGTAAAGTTCGTGAGGCTGATGGTTGAGGTCAACGAGCCGTAGGTCTTGTTGATCACCATGATGGTGATGGCATTGTCCTTGGCGCGCTGCGCGCCGTAGACCGCGAGCTGGTTCTCGCCATCGGCGCCGGAGGCCGTGCTCGTCGCGTAGAGATACGTGTCTCCAAATGTGGAATTGTTTCCGTCGTAGTTGCGGTACACGGCGAAGGCATAGTTGCCGGGGCCCTGCGCGCTGTAGTTTGTAGTGGGCCAAAACGCGCTCATGTCCAGGCCCTGGCGCCCGAAGATGCCCAGAATGTCGGCCTGAACCACCGCCCCGTTAATGGATTCCAGGCCACCGAAGTTGTACTCATCGATTCCCGTCTTTGTGCCGGGGTAATCGTTCGCGACCCATTTCTGCAACATGGGAATCACTTGCGGAGCTTGCGCCGGCGGCGAGCAGCTAGACGTGTAGTTCGAATCGGTGACGTAGTTCGGCTGCGGGAAATTGGGATCGGTATAGGTGGGATCCCAGAAGACGCGCGTCCCGTTCATGCGCGCTTCCTGCACCTGGGTGTCGCCCGCGGTGGTAAAGCCCACGGAACTGCCGTTGTAATCCGGCTCAAAATATGAGTGGACGTCGAGGTAATCGAGCAGGCGCATGTTGTAGTACGCCGAGCTCGAGTATTTCGCAAACTGCTGCAGGTAGTACTCGATCATGGGCACGCCGGCGTGCGCCCCGCGGTCAGTAGGGTTGCTCCAGGGCTCGTAACAGGGCCCCGAGCCCCATCCGGACTCGATGTCCTTCTTCGAATAGAAGTACGCTTCCCAGTAGTCGATCACCGGGCCGCTGACCAGAGCGGTCGGATCAGCGGTCTTGATGGCCAACGCCGTTCCCAGCCCATTATTGGTCACCTCGTCGTAGGTGAAGGCGACGGGATGCACGTCGCGGTGCACGGCGTCCCACCAGGTCGGCTCGTTGTCCAGATCCCAAATTGCCACGCCCTTGCCGCTGGCGCCGCTGCCATAGCTCGGATTCGCCACCAGGGAGTTGACCCATCCGCCGGACCACGTTCCATCGGCCCAGCTTGCCGTCACCGAGCCGGGAGCAGGCGCGCTCAAAATGCTCGGCGGGGGCTCCGAAATACTGGTGTTTGCCTGGGTGGTGCTGTTCCCGTAAATATCGCATCCGCTTGAAGAAGTGCACCCGTTGGTCCCCTGAGGATACACGCCGTTGCCGCAATTGGCAGGGCTGTATGACTGCTGACCGTGGAACTGCGATTCCGGAAAACCGCATGCATTCTGCGTGCTATTGGCGACCCAGCCAAGGACCGGGACCGTGCCGATGGCCGCGGAACCGGCGGCATCGGCGGCAGGAAAGAACTGCGTGAAATTGGTGCCGCCGCTTGCGTTGGGAAACTGGTTCGCCGCGCCCAGGAAGTTTTCAAAATAATAGTCGGCGGCGGAGTTGGTCATGTTGTTCTGGTAGTTGTACCGCGACGTATCGTCGCCGCCCCAACGCAGGATGCCGGGGTTGGCGATCTTCTCCGAGGCCGAATCCAGAAGATATGCGTTCATCCCGTACACGTAAGGGCTGATCTTGTGCGGATTTTCGCTCGGTGTGTTGGACGTATTCACGTCCACCGTCAGCGCCGGTCCGCTTGCCGTGGCCGGCGGATTCAATGTCACGGTCGTGCTGCCGCTGATCGACGTGTTCTGGACGCTTGTTGCCTTCACGGCGACCGTCGGCGGCGCCGGATAGGGCGTGTTATAGAGTCCCGACGAACTGATGCTGCCGGCGCCGGTGGCCGGGGAGATCGACCACGTGACTGCACTGCTGTAGCTGCCGGTGCCGTTCACTGTCGCCGTGAACTGCTGCTGGGTCCCAATGGTCGCCGCGTTGGGCGCCACGGTGATCGACGTAATTCCCGACTGGTTGTAGTTCGCGGTCACGCTGGTGTTGGCGCTGATGGTCACGCTGCAGTTGGATCCGTTCGTCGAGGTGCATCCCGCCCAGGAAACAAAGGAGTAACTGCCGCTCAGTTGCGGCGCGCTCAGAATCACTTGGGTGCCGCCGTTGTACGTCAGCGTGAAGGGGGTCGTTCCGCTGCTCTTGGAGTTGTTGTCTGCGGGAGAAGCCGTGATCGAGATGCCGCTCGACGGCGCGGCGGAAGCTACCGTCAGCGTATAGGCGACAGGGGGGTTCACCGTCACCGATCCCGTTCCCGTTGTGCCCGCATACGTGGACGAGCTCGCTGCGTCGGGCGTGTAGGTCGCGGTCAGCGTATCGGTTCCCGTGGCCAGGGAATTCGCCGGAATATTGATGGTGGCGCTGCCGCTCAGCAGCGCGGTCGCAGAGGGGGTGGTGTAGCCCCCGCCGCTCAGTGTCACCGAGCCGGTCGGTGTCGGGTTACCGGGCCCCCGCTCACGGCCACTGTCACGCTCAGATTCTGGATGGTGGTGATACTCGAAAAGGCTGGCGTCACGGTCACCGTCGGCGTCACCTTCGTTACCGTCACCTGACCACCGCCCGAAGCGCTGTTATATGTCGACGAGCTGGCAGCATCCGGCGTATAAGCGGCGCTCAACGCGTCAGTCCCGGCCGGCAATGTGCCGGCGGGGATCGTGATCGAGGCGCTGCCGCCTGTGAGAGTAACCGCTGAGGAAGTGTAGGTACCGCTCGTTAGCGTTACCGAGCCGGTCGGCGTGCCGTTGCTCCCGGTAACGGTCACGGTTACCTGCAGCGACTGGACGGTGGTGATGCCCTGCGAAGCCGGCGTCACGGTCACTATGGGCGTACCCTTCGACGGTGGGGGTGGAGTGCCCGAACCTCCGCCTCCGCACCCGGCAACCCAAAGCCCCGCCAGAATGCTCAACCAGATTGCCGCTTGCCGCCCCAAATTCTTCATTGCCCAACCTCTTCCCTTCACCGGCATTCGGTTCTCTCTCCGCATTCCCGGCGGAATCGCTCGCCCAAGGCGCCGCTTGGCGCGGGAGTCAGCCATCCTACCACGGCAAAGGGTAGAACCCTCGCGCCTTGACGAGCGTGGCACAATCCAGCTCGGGCTTTTTTCTTGCCCAATGCCCCGCACGTGTGCCTTGATAGGTCTAGCGTCATCCCGTGGGTTTTGCTTGATTATACGGGGAAACGTGCCGCCGGCCGATCCCCTTGCCGATCGGTCCGCGAGCAACTGAATCGAGCAGCATTCCCTGCAGCATGACCCATGGCATGGCCGCCGAGCGGGTGCACGAAACCGGGCCCTCTCCACGGCGTTCCACATGCCTGACTGCTCCCGATTCGGGGCAGTCCTGTTTGTCTCGAACCCACGAGGCACAGATAACGGTATCATGATTTCGCGAAACCGGGCGATCCCGGGGCGCTGCGACGGGACCGGCGCAAAAGTCCTGCCCGCGCTCCCCAGTGTGCATCTCTAACGGGAGGATAGAGATTCGCGGCATTCAGGCTCTGCGGCGCCTGGCTCCCGGAGCCCCATCCTCGCTCCTGCCTAATTCGCTTTACTCAAACGTTTTTCACTTGACAACGGCAAATTTTGTCGAGTACGGTGTACCGTTACCAAATTTGTATGATAATCCGCACGGAGTTCCCAATAAGCTGACGTACCTGTTCTGTGTGCGGAGGGGTTTCCGGGTTCACCTGTAGGTTTTACAGGGTTCTTTTTCCTGTGAATGTTTGCCCAGCCTTTTTCGGTATGGGGCGGAGAAGGGTGGTTCGGTGGTCAGCTTTCGGCGCCGAATCGTGTGCGGGCACAAGTGGGGTTTTGACCGGAACAGCAAATCAGATGCAGCTTCGAATCGCGGAGGCATCCCGAGACGGGAAAACTCAAAGGGCGCTTGAGCTCGAGAGCCAGTCAATGTGGAACCGATGGAAGCGGGCTGCGATCCTTTGCGCAGAGCAGGGGAACACGCTGGAAGCCGAACGTGGCGCAACTCAGATGTAGGCAAAGGACGATACGGGACATACAGGACCGTAACCGATTCCCCAATCCGGGGACGAGAAACAGATCGGAGGAGATGGAATGCAAACCACTTTGAATAGACTGACGAGTCCAGTGCAGTCCCTAACAGCGGGAACATTGCTAGCTTTGTTTACCGTTCTGGCCTTTTGCCTTTGTGCCGCGCCCGCGATGGCCGCAGATCCACCGCCCATCGTGGTCTCCGGCGCGCCTACACAGTTAGGAGCGCTCACCGGCGGCGGTTGGGACGGCTCCCAGGAGCCCGTGGGGGGGACATTTGTCGTCGGCGTGAACGGCGACGTCTTGGTCGGTAATGGATATGGAAGCAACTATCTTCAGATCACCCCTGCCGGGACGGAGACTACGTTAGCGGCCGGCGTGGGCGGCTCGGCAGCCGCGCTCGACAGCTATGGCAATCTGTATTTCGGTGGCAATTACAACTCGCACGTCTACAAGGTTCCTTACAACGCCGCAACTGGCGCCTATGTTGGCTGGACAACGGCTCCGACCACGAACTGCACGGGCGGCAACTCGGATACGGCACCCTGCATCTTCGCACCTGCGGTTGCGACCTACATGAGCGGCACCCTGGCCGGATCGGGAAATTCCGGCTATGCCGGCGTCGCCTTCGACGCGCAGGGCAACTTCTTCTTCGAATCGAACACGCTTCCCGCCACCAACCCTAACTCGATCTTCGAATGCAACCTTGCGTGCATCGCCAACTCCTCCGCCACTCCACAACTCATTTATGCCGACACGAAGTCCATTGGCGCTTTGGCGATCGATCCGTGGGGCAATATCTTCTTTGTCGATGGCGACAACAGCACAGGCAAGGCGACCAACCTGAACGAAATCCCGCTCTCCTCGGGATCGTATGCCGCTTCCCCGACCGTTTTGGAGTCCTACACGAACAAGGCTGGCTATTCCAACGGCATCAGCGGCCTGGCGATTGCCGGTAACGGCACGGTGTATTTCTCCACCAACGGCGATGGCCTGTTTGCTTTTCCCAATACGCAATCAGGCGGGCCCAATGTGAGTGGCCTTTATATGCTTTCCACGCAGGGTGGAAAGGGTCTTGCGCTCGACTCCAAGGGCAATCTCTATGGAATCCCCTATAACAGCGGAGACGTCGTTTCGTATATCCCGGTGGGCAGCTTCTCACTGGCCGCGACCACGATCGGCGGTACAGCATCGACGGCAACAGCCAATGTGTTCGACAACGGCGCGTCGTGCACCCCGACGCTGGGAATTAAGGTCACGGAATTCGGCATGACCACAACCGAGTTCACCGTGGCGCCCGGCAGCAGTTGCTCAGCGGAGCTTGGAACAGGGAACGGAACCCTTAGCCCCGCTCCGTCGCTGACTGGCGCCGTGATTGGTGGGACCATCACCTTCAACCCCACTGCGGCGGGCGCACGCAACGCGGCGCTCTTGGTGTCGGATACGACAGCCGGCGTCACCGGGGTTGCAGCACTCACGGGCGTGGGTCAGGCCGCGACGGGAAATGTTGACCCCGGCGTGACCACGGCCTTCACCACGGGACTCACCAGCCCGGCATCGGTCGTCGCGGATCCAGCGGGCGACGTGTTCATCGCTGACTCCGGCGCAGGTAAGGTGTATGAGATCGCATCTGGAACGACGACACCGGTTGCGATCGGTTCAGGGTTCGTCAACCCCGACGCGCTGGCCTTCGACGCCAACGGCGACCTCTTCATCGCCGATGACGGCGTGCCGGCGGTCATGGAGATTGCCAACACGGGCACCACGGGCGCATTTGCCGCCGGAACGCAATCGACGGTCATCAGCTCCACGATGCTGTTCGGCGGTAAGGCATTGGGCACCGCCGTTGGCCTGGCAGTTGGACCGAAGGGCACACTCTACGTCTCCGATGGCTCGAACAAGCGCGTCGTTTTCTATAGCCTGGTCACCGGCCAGGCCGGAGTCACGCTCGCCACTGCGGCGAACACCATCTCGTCTCCCATGGGCCTCGCCGTCGACTCTTCATCCAACCTGTATGTCGCCGATTCGACCCTCAATCAGGTTCTCGCGTTCTGGGCCGCTGGTGGCATCACCACCATCACGCCTCCCAATGTGACGCAAGCTTCTGGCGTCGCGGTGGATGCTTCAGGCAGTGTGCTGGTCGCGGATGCCACGACGGGCAACATCGTTCGCATTCCCAATTTGAGCGGGACCTTGACGACTGCCAATTCGGTGACTATCGAAACAGTCGCACCGCAGGCGTCTTCGCTGTGGCTGGACTGGCAGGGCAACGCATATGTTGCCAGCGCCAGCGCCAAAGCGGCCTATGCGATCCAGCGCACCGCGGCCGCCATCAACCTCGGCACCGTCCAGGATGGCGTGACCAACTCGGGAACGGTTTACCTCATGAACGCCGGTAACGCAGCCGCAAGCTTGGGAAGCCCCGACGTTACCCAGTCTGCCAATACCATGTTTACTCTGGTCGACGCGGCAACCAACGGGTGCTCCAGCGGCAGCTCCGGACCTCCCGGAGCCTCGTGCCAGTTCACGGCCACCTTCGCACCGCCGGTCGGGACTGCGAATGGACCCCAAACCGGCACGGCAACCATCAATATCACATCTCCGGCTGTCACGTTCAACGTGAACATGAGCGGCGCAGCCACGCAGTCGTCGATTCTGTCGCAGACCATCACCAACTTCAGTCCCACGACGCCTATTCTGGTCGGCCAGCAGATCACGCTCTCGGCAACGGGCGGCGCATCCGGAAACCCGGTTACGTTCTCCATCGATGCTTCTTCGGCGTGCAAGACCTGCGCCACGGTCAGTGGAGCCACGCTCACTGCGATCGGGCAGGTACCGTCAATGTTGACGCCAATCAAGCGGCCGGCAGCGCCGGCGGCAAGCAGTATGCGGCGGCGCCCGCAGGTGCAGGCGACCGTCATGATCAACAATGCAACGGTAGCCGGCGTGCCCGCGCTGCTGATGAACCAGATCATATGGAGTTACCAGAGCGGCGCCTTCACGGACGGGCAGAATCCGGCGGGCGGAAGCTTTGCCGTAACGCAGAACGGCGAAATTGTCGTCGGGACCAGCTATAACAACAAGGTGGACTACGTCAACGCGAGTACCGGCGCCCTGATTAGCCAGGCGTCCATCAGCGGGCCGGGCGGGCTTACGATCGACACTCACAATAACCTGTACATGTCGCATCTTTACGGCCCGTCGGTTTTGAAGATACCGTACGTCAATGGCGTTTATGCGACATTGACCGATACGTCTCCGGCAAACTGCACCGGCACTGATACCGCCTTGTGCACTTTTGCCTCCGTACCGAGTGGAGGAGTCAAGGCGATTGCCTTTGATCCGTCGGGTAACTTCTATATGGTCACAGTTCCAGCGTCGCCGGGCACCAACGCAATTTACGAGTGCGGCCCGAGCTGCCAGACTGGCGGTACCGGAACCCTGATCTACTCGGATGCGAATGCTGCGGTCAGCCAGATTGCCTTCGATCTCTGGGGCAATCTCTTCTTTACCGACGGCGTCTACGGCACTTCCGGCAACTTCAGCAACGATGAAGTCACCACTTCCAATCTCTACGAACTGAAGTACACAGCGGGAACCGGCTTTGCTGCAACGCCGACCCTTCTGCAGACCCTCACCGACGCCTCTCCTGGCAGCTATGACAATCAGTTGGATGGCGTGGCCGTGACTTCCAATGGCACCGTGTACTATGCGACCCAGAACGAAGGGACTTTTGGCATCCCCAATACGCAAGCGGGCGGTCCCGACACTGCGCATCAATTCGCAGTGTCAACTCTGGGCGCAAAAGGAATGGAGCTCGATGCGCAAGGCAACGAGTGGGTGGTGGTCTATCACTCCGGCGGCGATAACATTGGCGAAGCGCTCATCGGCGACTTGACGACGCCTAACGCTCAGTACCAGGGCGCTCCGGTTACCGCCTCGGCAACCGTCGTGGACAATGCTTTGACCTGTTCAACGGCTGCAACCTTGGCCTTCGCGTCCACCAATATGGAGTTTGGCGCTACGGCCGGGACCACGTGCTCGACGATTTCGGCCAATTTCTCCACTGCAGTCTCCGCCTCCAGCTATCCGGCGACCATCACCTTCACGGCGACGAAGCCCGCTAGTCAAACCGCAACGCTGACCGTGAGCGATACCAAAAACGGCGGCGAAGGAACCGCAACGGTGACCGGCTTCGCCTTGACGACTCCGCAGACTCTCACCTTTACAGCGCCCACCACAACCACTTACACCTACTCTCCCGGCATGACGATCACGTTGAAGGTAAGCAACGGAGGTTCCAACAATCCGGCCACCTTCACCGTAGACTCATCCAGTACCGGCGCCGGGACCATCTCAAGCACCACGGTGACCGGAACCACCTCGTCTGCCACGTTGACCGTAACCCAGGCGGGCAGCATTGTGATTGACGCCAACGAACTGGGCGGCCTGGTGAACGGCATCTATTACGACGTTGCGCCGCAGGTCCAGTTGACGCTCACCGTCGGCAAGTCAGCGCAGGCGATCACCTTCGCCCAGCCGACCTCGCCGGTCGTGTATTCGCCCGGGTTGACGGTCAACCTGAGCGCGCTTGGCGGCGGCGCCACCACCCCGGTGGTCTTCTCGGTCGATGCGGTCAGCACCGGCGCCGGAACCGTGTCCACTACTACGGTGACCGGCAATACCTCAACAGCGACGCTGACAGTGACCCAAGCGGGCACCATCGTGCTCGATGCCAACCAGGCGACCGACGTGGACTATCAGGCAGCGCCGCAGGTGCAGCAGGTTTTGGTCGTCAACCTGGCGAGCCAGACCATCACCTTTACTCCGGTGACGGTGCCATTCCACTACATTGGGTCGTGCTCCATCATCACCCAGTGCGCGATGCTCACCATCCAGGCCACGGGCGGTGCTACGAATAATCTGGTCGCCATGAGCCCAGATCCGAAGAATGCCGTGAGCTTCACCATCCTCAGCACTTCCGTGAGTAAGAGCGGAACCACGACAACGACGCTTGCGCTGGTGCCGAACCAGACCCTGACCTTCCCGGCCAATCTCATCATCGACGGGAATCAGCAGGGCAACGCCAACTACGCGGCCGCCACGCAGGCACAAATCACCATCCCTGTTCTGTCGCAGCTGCCGCTGCAGACCATTACTTGGCCGAACCCGGGAACGCAGATTGGGTCGAGTTCCACCACGACGACCACGCTGACTCTGACGGCGACGGCGAGTTCCGGACTCCCGGTCACGTACACTTCAGGCTCCTCGACGGTCTGCACGGTCAGCGGTGCGAAGGTCACGTTTGCGAGTGTGACCTCCGTCAGCGCCTGCACCATCACGGCTTCGCAGCCCGGCGACAACCTGACCTTTGCCGCGGCCGTGCCGTTGACGCAGACCTTCGCGGTCAACCCCACTGGGCAGAGCCCGAACATGACCATGAGTCTCACGATGTCCTCGCTCACGATTCAGCGGGGAACCGTCGGGCTGACGCAGATCACCCTCACCTCCGTGAACAACTTCGCGGTCAGCTCGGTAACCTTTGCCTGCAGCGGCTTGCCAACTGGTTACATCTGCAGCTTCAACCCGAATCCCACATCGGCCTTTGCCCAAAACACCACAAACGGTATGCCCCAGGGCACAACCGTAACTACGACGCTCACCATCACCCCGCCCGCGACGGCTGCCGTTGTCCGCCACGACTTCAGGCCGCTGTTCCCGGCGACTCTGGCGGTGGCCCTCTGCTTCCTGGGCTTCAGAAAGCGCAACCGGCTGTACCTGCTCCTGATGCTGGTGATCCTCTTTGCCGGCTTCGGCCTGATCTCCGGCTGCGGCGGCACGTCCGGTACCACGACAAAGGCGCCCGTCACGTCGACAGCCACCATCACCGCGACGCCGGCGGCGGGACTCGCGGGAGCCTCGGGATCGGTGCAATCGAGTGGGACCGTAACGGTCACCCTCGAGTAGCTTGATCCGCTAAAATTGCACACTTGGCGGGGCCTCTCCACCAGACCAAACAGGTGGAGGGGCCCCGATTATTTTTGGGCGCACAAGCAAAATGAAATGGCCTCTCGCTCTCGAGAGGCCACGCCGTCCATCGCCAGGTTTTTCAGGCTGAATCTGGAGCCGACGGTCAGACTTGAACTGACGACCTGCTGATTACGAATCAGCTGCTCTACCAGCTGAGCTACGTCGGCCTGCTCCCAGGTTCTATCGTTGATTGTATCGTTGCGCCAGATCGCGGTAAAGCCGCGCGGGACGCTGCAGCCGGGAATATACTGCTGCTCATGCAAGCCGACCCCATCTTTGAATGGCAGAGACTCACCGAGCATTATCGCGAGATGAACGATGACGAGTTGCGTAATCTGGCCGCGGATTTCGCCGATCTGACTCAAACCGCGCAGCAGGCTTTGCGCAGCGAGATGCGGAGCCGCGGTTTGAGTGACCCGGAGACCGTAAGCAACGCGCCGGAATTGCCGCGAACCTCGACCGAAGCGCGCGAAGCTCCGCCGCGGGATTTCGCGCCGGAAGACTCTGACTCCATCTTTGAGCGCGCAGCCGCCGCACTTGGTGTGGATCCCGGCGCACCGGAACTCGTTCCCGACACTCCAAACTCTGATGATGAAGAAGCTGGCCCCCACGAATACACATGGAAAACCGTCCTCTGCGAATGCGACACACCCGAGGAAGCGTGGCAACTCTCTGAAGCATTGAAGCAGGTGGGCATTCAGAGTTGGATTGACGGACCGAGACCGCGCTCTGGCTACACGAGCTTCGATCTTCCCAACCCTCGCGTGCTGGTTGCCGCCGATCAGCTCGACCGTGCGCGCGCAATCGCCGCACGGCCCATTCCACCGGAGATTGTCGAGGAGTCAGAGACGAAAGTGCCCCAGTTCACGCCGCCGTCGTGTCCGAAATGCGGCGCAACGGATCCGGTCCTCGAAGGTGTCGACCCCGCGAACGCGTGGCGATGCGAACAATGCGGCGAGCAGTGGTCAGAATTGGCGTCTGACGCCCCGGACGAAGTTTCGAAAACGCATCAAACGCCGCTCTAAACGGAAAGAGCCGCCCGGCAACGGGGCAGCTCTCTCCTCAGGGAGAATAGTTCCAACGGAGTCAAAGCCATCAGAACTTTCTGGCTGCATAGTAGGGGCGGGGGAAAGCAGTGTCAAGCGAAATGTTCTGGAAAATAACCTGCTTTATTTCAGTCATTTAACAATCCAAGCGGGGGGGCGGACCGGGGCCGTTCTTTGCCTTCTGTTCTCCTCAAATTCTCCGTCATTTCCCGTGATTTCGCTGTGTTTCTTAGGGTTTACGACCGTTTTTCCACAGGCCCAGAGCACCATTAACCCTTCGGATGCGGCCCCTGGATTGCCTCGGCTCGTTCGCTCCAATCCTCCCGCAGATCAAGATGGATGAACTCCTCGTCGAAGACCGAGGAGATTGGCTTGCCCCTCGCCATGCGGTAGAGAGCCCTGCCGCCGCCAAGGAACCCTCCCAACAGAATGGCCGCACTGGCCCCGATAACCGTCAGGACGGTGATCCCCAGCAACAGTCTGCCGGTCTTCTCCACCTCCGACTCCACGGGCTGCGGAATCGCGGTGAGGTTCGCCTCGTAGTGTACTGATTCCAGCAACCGGTGGCTCTCTTCGGGAATGGCGTCGCCGCTCACCACCACCACCAGCGGCCCGCTGTGGCGCACCTCGAGCGACGCCTGGTCAGAATCGATGAGCGGCTTGGGCCAAGGTGGCTGCGCCTGGCTGCCCGCCTTCAGATAGGCGCGAATCGCGGCCTCCTGCTCCTCGGCAATCTGCGGCGTGGGGTAGTCGATAATCGTAAGCGTCGCCGGGTTCGAGATCAGCGAGTAGTTGGCCGTCAGCGCCTCAGCACCCTTGTCGAAGCCCACCAGCGAGGGCGGCAGCACGCCGCCCGCTCCCGCGTAGCCCGCTGGCCCCACGGCGTAGTGCGTCGTTTGTCCTTCGAGCCTCGACTGCGGCAGGTTGACCAGGATGGGGGGGATCATGGCGCGGTTTCCAATGGGAACCGGCAACTGGTGGGCGATCTCGCGCAGTTCTCCTGCCGACATGGGCCCAACGTGTGAAAACGTTGCATCCACCACCGTCGTGCCTTCCCAGAAGAGCACGCGGTTGTGGTCTGAGGCCGCTCCCGTGCCGATCTCTTCCTTCGGCCAGCCATTCTGCCGGTAGTAGGAGTACGCGCCATAGGTTCCGGTCGCGTCTTCGAAGCGCAGAGCCCGTATGCTTAGCGTCTCGCCCTCGCGCTTGTAATTGGCCAGCAGGCCCGAGTCGAATCCATACTCCTTGAGCGCCGCGGCATTGGCTGGATCGGCCTGCGCGGGATCCGTGACCACCTTCGACGGCTCCTTCAATACCCACCCGTCAAACGCCTCCGGCAGCAGCGCTTTCGGCGATGGCGGCAGCACGATCGTCGTCGCCGACCGCTTCTCCGCCGCCGTGGGCTGCTCTCCCTGTGCGAAAGCAAGGATCGAGCTGCAGCCCAGCGCCAGCCAACCAGCCAGAATGGCCATCGAACACTTCAAGAAAAACTCCCGTTCCTTGGGGGGCGAATACCGGCTCTCGTGGCCCACGCCCCAACCTTCAGGGTACACGCTGGCGCGGCGTCGTTGCCCGGCGCAATCCCAGCTCATTCTTTGTTGGACGCCTGCCGGGCCCGGAAGGTTCCCGTTTTACTCTTCCCCGCCCTGCCAGGGCCCGGCCCACGGTTTGACCCGAGGCAACCAGCGCGGCACATGGCGCTTGAAGCGCAGATACTCATCGCCGTAGCGCTGCTTGAGCGTGCGCTCTTCGTAAAGACACACGAGAAGATGAGTGCCCAGCCACATCAGCAGCGTGTAGATGATCATGCTCCGGCTGCGGAAGAGCATCGTCTCGCCAACGAGCACCACTACAGCGCCCGCATACATCGGGTTGCGCACATAGCGGTAGAAGCCGCTCACTACCAAGTGCTCGGTCGGCGCGGTGGGCAACAGGGTTCCACGTCCCACGACTATGAATCGCCAGGCCGATTCGAGGCCGGGCACGGCCCCAGCGGCGATCAGCGCCGCAGCGAGCGCGATCTGCCACCACGGCTCTGCAGCGGGAACGCGGAAGTGGGTGATCCAGAGCGGCGCGTAGACCACCCCGATCGCCGGCCCGCCAAAGACGATGAACAGGACGGAGACGATGACGCTGCGCCGTTGAGATGCCACGCGAGTATTCTAGTGCGCGCCTGAATATGTAAACAAGCCGATATGCACAACGGTGGCAGAATTCGTTTTGTGTTGCGGCAAGAGATCCCAACGCCTACACTGCATGGCGTCGCGGTTTCCGCAAGGAGGATTGCCGTGAATTGGACGGAGTTTTTGAAACAGGAAATTGAAACCACCTATGCGACGACGGCGAAGTTGATGGATCAAGTGGACGAACGCAACCTGAATTGGAAGCCTGCCGGCGGCTCCAATTGGATGACCGTCGGGCAGCTTTTGAAGCACCTCACGAACGCCTGCGGAGCGGGAATGAAGGGGCTTGTCACCGGAGGCTGGGGCCTGCCAGAGGGCAAGAGGATGGAAGACCTGCCAGCAGAGGAGATGTTTCCGCCGGCCGAGAAGCTGCCCGCGGTGGCGAGTGTCGAAGAGGCCAGAAGCTTGCTCCTGGAGGACAAAGCCATCGCCCTGAAGATGATCGAAGAAGCCGGCGAAGAGGACCTTGGCGGGAAGCAAGTCACGGCGCCATGGTCGCCCGGCGCGCAATTCGTGCTCGGATGGCAGATTTTCCAGATGGTCCTCCACCTGGACCGGCACAAGAGCCAGTTGTTCTATTACCTCAAGCTTCAGGGCAAGCCGGTGAACACTCTGGACCTGTGGAGCTGAAGACTGAGCGCGGCATCTGTCGTTGAAGAGCAATCCGCCAACGTGGAATGAGGCGATTGCACTGGTCAGGACCGCGCTGGCAAGCCTGAGGAACAAGGACGGAAACGACGGCGCTACGGCCTGACAGCCATGGTCACGCAGCCCTGGATGTGCCCTCAGCGATTGCCGGCGGAGGAGGCGGCGGGTAAAGGATGTCTCCCAGCGCCTTGTAGCGGCCGCCGTAGAAGATCAGCGCATACTCGCGTATCCCAGTGCTCAAAGGCCCTCCAAGGCAAATGCTCGCCACGAGCGCGAAGCCGAATGCGATCACCCCGAAGAAGACCTGGAGAAGAACGCCGACAAGCGCGGAGGCACCCGTCGCGCCTGCGAACATCGAGTGAACGCCAAGTTCAGCCGCCGCAAGGGCAGCAGCCAGCCCCAGCCCCGGAAGAAGCAGCACGATGAACAAGCCGATCGTTGCAAGGATCGGCAGCAACACTCGCAGCAGCCCGTAAACAAGAAACTGTCTCTCTTCGACTTTGATCCGAGCCCGCACCTGCCGCCACGCCTCGCCGGCCGTCGCGTCATCCAGGGCGAAATGCGGCAGCATCCATTCGCGCAAAATCAGGTCGAGCGCAATGGCAACCAGCGCCAGCAGGATGACGATCGGAATCAGGGGCACAACCAGGCCCAGCAACAATCCGATGTTGAGACTGCCTCCCTGTTGAGACTCCTGGAACAGCCGCCAGAACCCAGCCGCGAACGGAATCACGACTAACACCATCAGCAGCATGAAGCAGAGTCCTGCCACCACGTTCAGCCAGAAAAAGCGCGACGCCTGCGTCCGATAGAGCCGCCAGCCAGGCCGAATCTCCTTGGTGTTGTGGATCAGGCAATGAAAGTAAGCAAACCGCAGCCGCGTGATCAGATAGAACACCACACACGACACAATAACCACGGCCAGCCCAGCAGCTACCAGCAACGCGATCCATTCCGGCGCGAGGTGGAACGGCGGAATGCCAGTGGGTCCATGCTCCGCGGGGTGACCTCCGTGCGACGAGGAGCGGGAATTGTTCCCGATCCCTTCCGTGACGATCGCGACCAGGCCAAGCTTCAGATAAGTTCCCCATTTGAATGGTCTGAAGAGGAATTCCCTGGTGCGTTGAATGGCAGGCGAAACGGAATCCACGGCGGAGATGGCGTGCATAGGGGTCCTTTCAGGGGAAGGCACAGCGTACCACAGAATTACGCAAGTCTTATGGGCGAAGTTCCGCGGGCGGGTGCGGCATCGCGCTCCGCCACGCATCGAACGCCTTGAGGGCCCTCTCGCATTGCAGCCGGTGCCGCTCCTTCTTGTCGCGGACTTTCCTTCGCACCTCCGGCTCGAGCGGGTCAACGAGCGGTTGAAGCAGGTCGAAGGTGATGTTGGCCGGCTGAAAGTTCTTCGCCTCGGCGTGCGTGATGTAGTGAACCAGCGAGCCGAGGGCTGTCGCGCGAGGCACAGGCGCCGGTTCCTCGCCTCGCACCAGTGCTGCGGCGTAAATCCCCGCCAGCATGCCCGTGGCAATTGATTCCGTGTACCCCTCCACTCCGCAAATCTGCCCGGCAAACAGCAGTCCCGGCGACTTTCTCAGCCGCAGGCATTCGTCCAGCAGCGCCGGCGCGCAAATATACGTATTGCGGTGAATCTGCCCGTAGCGCAGGAAGCGCGCATTCTCAAGGCCCGGAATCAGCCTGAGCACGCGCGCCTGCTCGCCAAACTTCAAATGGTTCTGGAAACCGACCAGGTTGTAGCTGTCAGCGCGCAAGTTCTCCTTGCGCAGTTGCACCACGGCCCACGGCGTTTTGCCGGTGCGCGGGTCGCGCAGGCCCACCGGCTTCATCGGCCCAAAGCGCAGCGTGTCACGGCCGCGCCGTGCCAGTACCTCGATGGGCAGGCAGCCCTCAAAATACTCGAGCTTCTCCCACTCTTTCTCCTCCGCCGGTTCCGCCGCCAGCAGCGCATCCAAAAACCGGTCGTACTCGGCGCGGTCCATGGGGCAGTTGATGTAGTCCGCCGTTCCCTTGTCCCAGCGCGCGGCAAAGTACACGCGCCCCATATCGACCGACTCGGCATCGACGATCGGCGAGATGGAGTCGTAAAACGCCAGATGCCCCGCGCCTGTGAGCCGCTGGATCTCCCGGTTCAGCGCGTCGGACGTAAGCGGACCCGTCGCCACAATGGTCAACGCATCCCCCGCGCCCACGGGTTCCAGGCTCGTCACTTCCTCCCGAATTACGCGAATCTTCGGCTCTACTCGAATCGCCTCCGAGATGCGCCGCGAAAACTCCACGCGATCCACTGCCAGCGCGTGCCCCGCCGGAACCGCCGTCTCATCGGCAATGCGCAAAAGCGCCGAGCCCGCGCGCCGCATCTCCTGCTTCAGCAGCCAGGGCGCGGTCCACTCCGATTCGCTTTTGAGCGAATTCGAGCAGACCAGCTCGCCGAAATCCGTGGTCTGGTGCGCGGGCGTCAACCGCGGCTTTCCCTCCACCACGGCGCGCATCTCATAGAGATCCACCTCGCAGGCCAGCCGCGCCGCCGTCAGCGCAGCCTCAGGTCCGGCCAGCCCGCCGCCGATCACGCGAATCTTCGTCATATCATCCTCGGCCGGGTGCCCTTCGTCGCGCCCAGGCCCCTATGGCAGCAATCCACAATCCTCATGGCGCGCAATGGCCGTCTGTCTCACCGCGGGTGGCCAGCCGCATCAGCGCCTCGCCGCTCAGGCGCACATTCCGCCACTCGTCAAGAAACTCGGCGCCCATGGCGCGATAGAAATCGATGGCCGGCGTATTCCAGTCAAGAACCTCCCACTGCAAGCGCTGGCAGCCCTTTTCCACGGCAAATGCGGCTACCTGTTTGAGCAGCGCTTTGCCGATGCCCAGCCCGCGAAACTCCGGCAGCACAAACAGGTCTTCGAGGTAAATGCCTGGCCGTCCCACCCACGTGGAGTAATTAAAGAAATAGAGGGCGAACCCGGCCGGCTGGCCGCCGTGCTCCGCAATCAGGCAGGAATAATAGGGATGGGGGCCAAATCCATCGCGTATCAGGCCCTCCTCGGTGGCCGTCACCGCGTCCGGTGCCCGCTCAAAGGCCGCCAGTGCGCGAATAAACCGCAGAATCTGCGCGGCATCCGCCGCTGTCGCGCTCCGAATCACCGTCTCCATATTCAAATTCTAGTGTGTGATACACGCCACACGCGGCCTCGCGCCCGTCGCACTACCATCAAAATCGGGATCCACGCGGCACAGGGCTTCGATCGCCGCGGGGAAGCAGCTTGCGGATCCGCATCCTCGTCCACAAAGCAGGCGGCGCGGCTCAAAGCGCGCATGGGACGCATCGGGCCCTACCCCTCTTGTGCAGGGTGCTGGATTCTGCGCCGTCCCACTTGTGCAGGACGGCGGGGTGGATTTAACGTGGGTTTTGCTGGAATTACGCTCCGCCGGATCAGCTCGCGCCGTCGCGTGTGCCCATCCACAAAGGGGGCCGGCGTGTGGATGGCAAGCTGGTTTGGCGGGCCGCGATTCGCAGAAGCAGAAACAGGCCCGCTGGAGCATCGCTTTTCCGCTCACCGTGGGGCGCTTGGACTTTGAATTTTTCGAGCTTGCGGGCAGCACACTTCCCGCCGCTCCAAGGAGAAAACATGAAACGCACTTTTTCACTTTGGCTGGGTCTGACCGCTGCGGCGTGCCTCCTGGCATTGGCTTTCGCGCCTGCTCAGGCGCAGCCTGCTGAAAAAACCGGCAAGATTCACGGCCGCGTCATCAATCCCACGGGCGAACCGCAAGGGGGCGGTACCGTGGGCCTTTCCACCGATGGTGGCGCCACGTTGAAGTTCAGCTTCCCAGTCGATTCCACGGGAAGCTTTTCCGGCGAAGCGCAGGCTGGAACCTACACGTTGGTCTATCGTGCGCCCGATACTCCGGAAGGTAAGATGGTTGACTCCATCCGCGGCATCAAAATCGTGGCCGGACAGGATCTTGCGCAGGACGACGATATGTCGCGGCAGGAATTCATCGACAAGATGTCGCCTGAGGATAAGAAGCAGTTGGAGGAGCTCAAGAAGCAGAATGCCGAGGCTCTGAAAGCGAACGCGTTGATCAGTTCGCTCAACGCTGACCTGAAGGTCATAGCCCAGGACAAGAAGGACATCGATGCCGCAGGCGCAACTGCGGAGCAGGCTCTGGGCGCAAAGGCTTCCAAAGCCGACCTTGGGGCTAAGATCGATGAGATCAAGACCGCGAAGTACACCGATATCGAGAGCCTGATGACCAAAGATACAGCAGCCAAGGCGGATGAGGCCTTGCTGTGGAACAACCTGGCGTTCGGTCAGGCTGGGCTCAAAAAGTATGACGACGCGATCGCATCGTATAAAAAGGCCCTCGACCTGGAGACGGCCTCAAAGAAGCCGCGCGGGGGCGTAATCGGCCAGGCTCAATCCGGCTTGGGCGAGATCTACGCGCGCACGGGCAAGGTTCCGGAGGCCAATGCGGCCTTTGACGCCGCCGCCAAGGCCGATCCCCCCAATGCGAACCTGTATCTCAAGAATCAAGCGATCATCTTCTTTCAGCAGGGCAACGGCGCGGCGCAGGTTGCCGCAGCGGATGATGCGATCAAGTCTGATCCCAACCCGACGGATCCGAACCTTGCCATCGTTTACTACATCAAGGGCCAGGGGCTGATTCTTAACGCGACCATCGATCCGAAAACTAACAGGCCCGTTCTGCCTCCCGACTGCACGGCAGCCTACCAGAAATACCTGGAACTCTCGCCGAATGGCCAGTTCGCCACGGACGTGGCAGGCATTCTGCAACAGGCGGGAGAAAAGGTCCCCGCTTCATACAGGGCGCCCAAGACGAAGTAGCCGGGCCGCTTGTTCAACTCACGTGAAGGGCGCCCGTACGCGGACGCCCTTTACGTCTGATCCCATCGGACGCGCAGCCGGCGAGCGTGCTACGATGCTTCCGGCCGCCCCCGAACCCTCTACAATCCATTGCATGAGTCCTGCGCTGCAGTTGCGCTTGTCCGCCATGGCGGGCCTGACCGTTCTGGCCGGCCTGATCTTTATAGCTCCAGCGCCGGCGCAGCAGCCGCCCGCCGCTGAAATGGGCAGGATTCACGGTCGCGTGATCAATCCCGCCGGCGTGCCCCAGCAGAACGGCACCGTCAGCCTCTCGACCGACGGCGGCTTGACCTTGAGCTACAACTTTCCCGTTTCCCAGTCGGGCAACTACTCCGGCCCGGCGCCTCCGGGCGAGTACACGGTGGTCTACCGCGCGCCCGACACGCCCGAGGGCAAGATCGTCGACTACGTCAGCGAGGTCGAAGTCGTGGCCGGACAGGATACGGCGCAGGACATCGATATGACGCGCCAGGAGTTCCTCGACAGGCTTTCGCCCGAGCAGCAAAAGCAGTTGCTGGCGATGAGGGCGGCCAACGCCGCACCGTTGACAACCGACGCCGCGCCTTTGGCGGCCAGCGGCGGCATAACCGGCATCGATGCCGACCTTCAGGTCGTAAACCGGGACTTCCACGACGCGGAAAATGCGCGTGCCACGGCAATCCAGACTCTGGGAGCGGCGGCCGGCCGCGAAGACATCGAGGCCGTTGCCGCCAAGATTACTGACGCCAAGTACAGCGAAATCGAAACTCTCATGACTCGCGACGCGGTTGCCAATCCCGGCGAACCTGTCCTGTGGATCGAACTGGCGCGAGCCCAGGCCACCCAGGAGAATTACCTCGACGCGGAAACCAATTTCAAAAAGGCTCTCGATCTGGAATCGAAGGCCGAGACGCCGCAGCCGCAAATCATGGCCGCGGCGCAATCCGGCTTGGGCGAGGTTTACGCCCGCACCCTGATGGTCGACGAGGCCAACGCGGCCTTTGACGCCGCCGCCAAGGCCGATCCGGCCAACGCCGTCCTCTACCTCCGCAATCAAGCCATCATCTTCTTCCAGGAAAAGAATGCTCCTGCTCAGATCGATGCCGCAGACATGGCCATCAAGGCCGATCTGAAGGATGCTCTCCTTTACTACATCAAGGCTCAGGGGCTTGCCCAGAACGCCACCGTCGATCCCAATACCAACAGGCTGCTTCTGCCCAAAGGTTGCGCCGCGGCTTTTCGCAAGTACCTGGAGCTTGCGCCCGACGGCCCTCACGCCGCCGAAGTGACCGCCATTCTGCTGCGTGCAGGAGAAAGCATCACTCCCTCTGGCGCGCCTGACGCAAAGTAGCTTGCCGCTGAGTAGTGTCGAGATGCCTCCGCCGCTGCGGGCACTCGCAGTGTCGTCATCCTTTGAGCCGGGTTATCTCCCGGAATCCATCTCGCTGCCCACGCAACCCTCTACAATCCATTCCATGAGCCCTGCTCAGCCCAGCCGCGGTCAGCCGAGCCCTAAGCCGCCAAGCCCCAGCCTGCCGAGCCCCAACCTGCTCAGCTTTAGCGAGGCATCCGCACTAGTCGCCGCTTATGCCGCGAAGTGCGCCCGGCTTCGTCCCTCCGTGGAACGCATTCCCCTGGATCGGGCCGCCGGCCGCGTGCTCGCCGAG
Organism: uncultured Acidobacteriaceae bacterium; assembly: GCA_963836525.1. GTDB lineage: Bacteria > Acidobacteriota > Terriglobia > Terriglobales > Acidobacteriaceae > Telmatobacter. Next base: position 241,073 of record CAWIJW010000007.1, on the reverse strand, counting down.
CCGCTTCGCGCCGACACCGACCAGCCGCCCTTCGCCCGCTCCACCCGCGACGGCTTTGCCTGCCGGGCTGCCGAAGCCTCCTCGCATCGGCCGCTCGCCGTGGCTGGCGCAACCCGCGCCGGGCAGGCTCCATCCGGTCCGCTGCCGCGCGGCTCCGCCTGGGAGATCATGACCGGCGCTGCCGTTCCCTTGGGCGCCGATGCCGTCGTCATGCTCGAGCACGTCGAGACCTCGGGCGGCCCATCCGCGCCCACGGTCCGGCTGCTTCCGCCCCGCACCATCGAGAAAGGCGAGAATATCGTGCCTCGCGGCGCGCAGGCGCGCAAAGGCGAGGAGTTGCTCCCCGTGGGAACCGAGATCGGCGCCGCGCAAGTGGCGCTCTCCGCGAGCTGCGGCTGTGCCACGCTGAAGGTCTTTTTGAGGCCGCGCGTGGCTATCCTCGCCACCGGCGACGAGCTTGTGCCCATCCGCTCCTCGCCCGCTCCCGGCCAGATTCGCGACTCCAGCAGCGCCATGCTGGCCGCAATGGTCTCCGCCGCCGGCGGCGAGCCGTGGGTTCTTCCCACCGCGCGTGACACCGCCAAATCCCTCGACGCCGCCATCGCTCGCGCCGCCACGGCCGATCTTCTGCTCATCACCGGTGGCGTCTCCGCGGGCAAATTCGACCTGGTCGAGCCCGCTCTCGCCCGCGCCGGCGCCCGCTTCCACTTTACCGGCGTGCGCATTCAGCCCGGCAAGCCGCTGGTCTTCGGCGAGCTGTCCGGCCATCGCACGAAACTCCTCCAAAACCGAAACCGCACGAAGTGCTTCGGCCTTCCCGGCAACCCCGTCTCTTCGGCGGTTACCTTCTTGCTCTTCGTCGCGCCGGTGCTCGCCGCGCTTGCCGGCCGCGGCGCCCGCGGCCCGCGCTTCGCCCTCGCCCGCCTCACCTCGGACGTCAAAGCGAAGCCCGGCCTGACACGCTTTCTCCCCGCCGTATGTACCTTCGCCGGCCCACTGCCTCAGGTTGCGCTTGTTCCCTCGGAAGGAAGCGGCGACCTGGCTGCCATGGCCCGTGCCAACTGTTTCCTGGTCGTGCCCGAAGAAGGCGATCTTCGTCCCAAATCGCGCCTCGAGCCGGGCTCGACCGTCCGCATTCTGCTTCCCTGAGGAGTCTTATGCCTAAGCCCTCCAAACTCTCTCTCCCCTCGAAACTCTTGCACTCCAAGCGCACGCGCCTTTCGCATTTCGATCCAACCGGCCAGGCCGCCATGGTCGACATTAGCGCCAAACAGCCCACGCGCCGCACGGCAACCGCATCGGCATTCGTCGAGCTCTCCGCCGCAGTTCTCTCGGCGCTGCCCTCGAACCCCAAGGGCAACCCCCTTGAAGTCGCGCGCTTCGCCGGCATTCAGGCCGCCAAGCGCACCGCCGACCTCATCCCCATGTGCCATCCCCTCGCGCTAACGCACGTCGACGTGCAAGCCGAAATCGTCGCGGGCGGCGTACGCATCACCTCCACTGCGGCCACCACCGGCCCCACCGGCGTCGAGATGGAGGCCCTAACCGCCGCCGCCGTCGCCGCGCTCACCGTCTACGACATGACCAAGGCGCTGGACAAGGCAATCGTCATCCGCGAGATCCGGCTCGAATCCAAGTCCGGCGGCAAGAGCGGAGATTTTTCGCGAGGCGGCACTCAGAAGAAATCTGCGAAGAAATCCAATTGATCGGCGCTCGGAGAAACCGTCGATGCACAATATACGATCCCATCGTATTTTGTACGAGTCCAGGATGGCGTCGAACGGACACGTTCGTCACTCCGGCGTTGCACGTGGGCACGATTGACTCTAGACTTGAGAAGGCAAGGCCCGGCCTGCGCCGCCACACCGTGCGGAAGTGGTGAAATGGCAAACACACTAGCCTTAGGAGCTAGCGCCCAAAAGGCTTGCGGGTTCAAGTCCCGCCTTCCGCACCAATTCTTCTGCCGAGTCTTCGCAGATGTTCGTATTCATAGAATTGAAAGGAATCCACCCAAACCTGTCATCCTGAGCGGAGGTCGCCGCAGCGACCGGAGCCGAAGGATCTGCGGTTGTTCCTGCGCATTCCTCGCCAATTCGCTTACTTCAGCCGCGCGCCCAGCGGAACCTCTTCTAGAAATCCGGCCAGCACCGGCGCGCCGTCTTCGAGCGAGGCCGCCAGCAGCATTCCGTTCGACTCGAGCCCACGCATCTTCCGCGGAGCCAGATTCGCCACCACCACAATCTTCCGTCCGATGAGCTTTTCCGGCTCGTAATGCTGCGCGATTCCGGCCAGAATCTGCCGCTTCTCGTAGCCCAGATCGATCTCCAGGCGCAACAGCTTGTCGGCCTTGGGCACGCGCTCGGCCACCAGAATCTGCGCCACGCGCAGCTCCACCTTAGCGAAGTCGTCAATCGTGATGTGCTGCGGCGCAGCAGCCGGCGCCTCCGCCGCAGCTTGCGGCTCAACTGGCGAAGGCGCGCTCGGCGTCGGCCGCTCGCCAGCTAGCGCCGGAGGATGTGCCGGCGACGCCGGAACCTTAGCAGCAACCGGCGCCGCAGGCTTTTGCGCCGCCGCTGGAGCCTTCGGCGCAGCCGCTTTCACGGGCGCCGGAGCCGGCTCCTGCTTCTGCGCTGCTGCCGGCGCGGATCCGCCCTCCGCCCCATTCCCGTTGCTCGCCGCCTCCGCCACCGTGCGGTTGTTCTCGTCCTCAAGATTCTGCATACGCTCGATTGCGTCCTTCTCCGCGCGCGGAAACAGCGGCGCGGGCTCGCCGAACTTTGTGCCTGCCTTCAATCCGCCCCACGCGAGATCCTTCAAAAATGCTTTCTTCGCCGCGTCCGCTATCTCGCCCTGCCCAAGCTGCCGCCAGACCTTGGCGGCTGCGTCGGGCACGATGGGATAGGCCAGCGCCGTGATGACCCGAATCGCCTCCGCAGCCGTGGCGAGCACGCGCGCCTGCAGTTTCGCGTGGTCGGTGTCCGATCGCTCCGGCGGCTTCTTCCACGGCGCATTGGCCGTGAGGTACCCATCCGTCTCTGCAACCAAAGCCCACAGCGCTTTCAGTGCGTCAGAAAAATTCAGATCGTCAAACGCCGGCCCGAACGCCGCGATCGCTGCCTCGGCGCTCGCGCGCAACGCTGCTTCGGCCTGCGTCTCCGCGCCCGCCGCCGGCACAACGCCGCCAAAGAACTTGTGCACCATGTTCACCACGCGGCTCACCAGGTTGCCGTAGCCGTTGGCCAGGTCGCCGTTGTACCGCTGCACCAGCGCGTCAAACGAGAAATTCCCGTCCTGCCCAAAGGGAATCTCCCGTAGCAGGAAATACCGCAGCGCGTCTGCGCCCAGAACCTCGTCGACCGTCTCGGCGCGCACGATGTTTCCGCGCGACTTCGACATCTTGCCCTGGTCGAAGAGCAGCCAGCCGTTGGCACGCACCGAACGCGGCGGCGCAATCCCCGCGGCCATCAAAAACGCCGGCCAATACACGCAGTGGAAGCGGCTGATCTCTTTGCCGATCAGGTGAATGTCTGCCGGCCAGAACTTCTCAAAGCGCGCCTTGTCCTTGGGATCGTCCGAACCATAGCCGAGCGCCGTAATGTAATTCGCCAGCGCATCCAGCCACACGTAAATCACGTGCTTCTCGTCGCCTGGCACCGGAATGCCCCACGAAAAACTTGTCCGGCTCACCGAAAGATCTTTCAGGCCGCTGCGCACAAAGCTAATCACCTCGCGCCGCGTCGACTCCGGCCCCATGAACCCTGGATTCGCCTCGTAGAACTCGAGCAGCTTGCGTTCGAAGGCCGAGAGCTTGAAGAAGTAGTTCTCCTCGCTCACTGTCTCGGTGATGCGTCCGCAATCGGGGCAGGGCGTGCCCGGCGGCCCGTCCACATACGCCTCGTCGGAAACGCAATACTGCCCCGCGTACGAGCCCTTGTAGATGTACCCCTTGTCGCGCAGCGTGGCGAACAAGTGCTGTACGCCGCGCTTGTGCCGCTCCTCGGTAGTGCGGATGAAGTCGTCGTAGGTCAGCCCCAGCCGGTCCCACAATCCGCGGAACTCGCCCGCAATTTTCGTCGCGAACTCCAGCGGCGTGCACCCGGCAGCTTTCGCTGAGCGCTCGATCTTCTGCCCGTGCTCATCGGTCCCCGTCAAAAACCACGTCTCGATGCCCAGCGCCCGCTTGCGTCGCGCAATGGCGTCGCACACGATCGTCGAGTACGCATGCCCCAGGTGCGGCCGCGCGTTCACGTAGTAAATCGGCGTGGTCAGGTAAAAGCGGTTTGGATGCGGGCTTGAATCAGTCATCGACGGCGCATTCCGTTCGCGCACACAAAGCAAAACAGCGTGATCGGCAATCCCTCTCCATCTTACGGCATTGCGCGCAGGTGCCTCAGCCCGGGCTTTGCATGTTGCCGCGCGCAGCCGCGCTCGCAGGTCTGCCCCACCGAAGGTGATAAAATCACCTAGAAAATCAAGGATTTTTGAGGCTCTCGCGTGGTTCTGCAACTCGAAAAGCGGCTCGCCGATCGCCTTCGTGCCGTCCTGAAAGAAAAACACGAGCTTGAGATCGGCAACATTCCGCTGGAGACGCCGCCCGATCTGCGCTTCGGCGAGATCGCCACGCCCATCGCCTTCGAACTGGCCCGCAAACTGCGCAAAGCGCCCAGAATCATCGCCCAGGAAATCGTGGCCGCCCTCGGCACTGTCGAGGGCTTCGCCAAATTCGAAGTCGCCGGTGGCGGCTACATCAACGCACACCTCGATCGCGCGGCAAGCGTTCGCGTCGTTGGATCTGAATCATCTGTAAGATCGGCGGCCTTTGCTCGGAAGCTTGAGGAGCCCGCTGGCGGCGTTCACGTTCTCGTTGAGCACACGTCCATCAATCCCAACAAGGCCGCGCACATCGGCCACCTGCGCAACGCCATCCTCGGCGACACCTTTGTCCGCCTGCTACGCGCCGCCGGATGCAAGGTCGATGTGCAGAACTACATCGACAACACCGGCGTCCAGGTCGCCGACGTCGTGGTCGGCTTTCTGCACGTCGAACGAAAATCGCCGGCCGAGGTTCGCGCTCTGCTCGACGGACTCGCGCGCAACGGCGAGCGCATCGATTACTCCTGCTGGGACCTCTACGCCCGCACCTCGCAGTGGTACGGCGAAGGGACCGACGAGGAAAAAGCTGCGCGGAAAGAGCTGCGGCTCGACACGCTGCACGCGATCGAGCACGGCGGCAACGAAACGGCTGAAATTGCCGACCTCATCTCCACCGCTGTCCTCCGCCGCCATCTCGAAACCATGCTGCGCCTCGGCATTGAGTACGACTTCCTCCCGCGCGAGAGCGAGATCCTTCATCTCAAATTCTGGGAAGCTGCTTTTGAACAGTTGAAGAAATCCGGCGTGCTCTACTTCGAGAACGAAGGCAAGAACAAGGGCTGCTGGGTGATGACGCGCCCGGGTGCTCCATCGCAGCCGGTCCAAAACCAGGATAGCCCAAAGGGCGACGAGGACGCCCCGAAGGACGCCGACGAAGATGCCAAGGTCATCGTTCGCTCCAACGGCACCGTCACCTACGTCGGCAAGGACATCGCCTACCACCTCTGGAAGTTCGGCCTGCTGGGCCGCGACTTCGGCTACAAGCGCTTCTTCAACTACCCGGATCACCAATGCTGGATCTCAGCCGAAAGTGGCGAAGTCAACCACCCGCATTTTGGATGCGCAACCGCCATTTACAACGTCATCGACTCGCGCCAGTCCGATCCGCAGTCCAACGTCATCCAGGCGCTGCGCGGCATGGGCCACACCGCCGAGGCCGATCACTACACGCACTTCAGCTACGAGATGGTCGCGCTCACCCCGCGCTGCGCCGCGGAGCTCGGTTACGACGTTCCCGAAGAGGACCGCAGCCGCGCATACATCGAGGTCAGCGGGCGCAAGGGCTTCGGCGTCAAGGCCGACGACCTTATCGACAAGCTCATCGCCGCCACGCGCGCGGAAGTGGACGCGCGCCAGACCGGCCGCAACCAAGCCGAGCGGCAGAAGATCGCCCGTCAGATCGCCATCGGCGCCCTGCGCTACTTCATGCTCAAGTTCACGCGCAACTCCGTCATCGCCTTCGATTTCAAAGACGCGCTCAGCTTCGAGGGCGAGACCGGCCCCTACATTCAATACGCCGTTGTCCGCATCCGCAACATCTTCCGCAAAGGCAACACGACACCGGAAGCCGTCCTCGCCGAGTTCGCAAACTTACAGGCCTCCGCCCTCACCGCCTACCTCTCCGGCGAAGAGAACGAAGACATCTGGTCGCTGTGGCTGCGTGCCGGCCGCCGTTCCCAAATCCTTGACCAGTGCATCGCCACCTCCGAGCCCGCCTATCTCGCCAAGCACGCCTTCCAGCTCGCGCAGGAGTTCGCGAACTTCTACCACCGCCATCACATCCTCACCGAAGAAGACTCCGCGCGAAAGACGTTCCTGCTGGCCACGGCCGCCGTCACCCTGCGCGAACTCGTCGGCTCGCTCGCCCTGCTCGGCATCGAAAGCCCGGAAGCGATGTGAGAAACAGCTCTTAGCTATTAGCTCTTAGCCTTCAGCTTTTCCGCCTCAGCCCCGCCCAGCACACCAAAGCTGAGAGCCGAATTTCTTCCATTTGCCAACCGTCCGCCTCTGCGGTGAAAATGCCGAGTGGTGGTCTGACCAGTTTGCGCAGTCACGAACGCGCCGTGCACAGGCCGCAGTTTCCAGTTGGAGGGCTCGCCATGCGTCGCTCGCGTTTCGTCTCACTGCTGTGCATTTCCGCCGCAATCGCCTTTGCCTACGCGGCGCGATCCCAGGTGCCCATCGAATACGCGCCGCCCATCACCACCTCCATCCTCCCGCCCAACCCGCATGCCACCGAGCCCGGCCTGCTCTTCTATCTCTCCGGTGACAACGGCCTCAACGCGGACTATGCGGCCGGCGGCAACCCCGTTCCCAACTACGTCAGGGACGTCAAGATTCTCCCCGGCGGCGTCAGCGGCTCCTACATTCAGTGCGGCGACAATCAATTGCTTTCCTACTGGGCGCCCGGCAACATCTACTCGCAACGCGGCACGCTCTCGTTCTTCTGGCGCTCGCGCGATCCGCTCGACGAAACCGAGTTCCCCGTCTTTCGCGTTGGCTTCGCCGACCACTCCAGTTGGGACATGGTCTGGCTGCGCATCGACTGGAACGGCCACGGCTTCGACGCCTTTGTCGCCGACGTCAACCTCGGCCGCACCCGCGTCTCCGTCAAGCTGCCCGATCTGCCCCGCCCCGGCCAGTGGCTTCATCTCGCCCTCGCGTGGGACGAAACCAGCGGCATCCGCTTCTATATCGACGGCAAGTTTGTGGCCGCCAAGGAAGCCACCGGCCTCTTCGATACCGGTCTCGATCAGTTCGGCCCGCACTCGCGCCTCATCGCGCCCACTGGCGTCGAAAGCTCCTACAGCTACAACCGCGGCGGCGACATCGACGAGCTGCGCATCTACGACCGCATGTTGTCCGACGACAACATCGCGGGCCTCGCGAAAAATCAGATCCCGCTCGTGATCCCGCCCCTTGTTCGCACCGTCGCTGCCGGCGTTGCTCCCTTTGAAGCTGCGGCGCCCGTACTCCCCGCCGAAGGTCGATTTGATTCAGGCTCAGGCCACGCCACAAATTGGCAGCAGGAGTGGAATCTCAAGTACGGCTGGAACCGCCCCGGCGACGAGCCCGTTCTGCTCAACGAAGAGTACACGGCCATTCGCAAGGTCGAGATCCACGATGTCTACGACCTGAAGCGCTGGTGGTGGAAGGCCACCGACGGCATTCGCGAGACCACCTGGCCCGGCGTCTACAACCGCTCGCGCCTCATCGGCCGCGACGACTACTTCGAGCTGCCCGACTGGGACTGCTACTCGCTCTCCGGCAAAACCGTCACCTTCACCATGCCCGACGAGCCCTGGAACCATCTCGAAATCGCCGGCGGCGCGTGGGGCGCGTGGACCCTCCTCGCGCACGACAAAGAAAAAGCCTCCGGCTCCGAAACCACCCTCTTCGATCGCCCCAAAGGCCAGGAGATCACCTACCACCAGTTCGACCCTCCCTTCACCGGCCAAAAGATCCGCTTCACAAACGTCGAGCAGGAGCAGCCCATCGGCGAGCTTTCCGCCTACTACGTGCATCCCGGCATGGAGCCTACCGGCGTGGACACACTGCGCTATCGCCTCGCCAGCAGCGAAAGCGCCGGCGACAATCCCTCCACCAAGCCGCTCGTCGACTACATCGCTGGCCGCTTTCCGCCCGACGAGCGCATGACCATGATGGCCATGCCCGCGGGCGCATCCGGCACCCCCGACGCAGCCCGTGCGCGCCCTCCGTGGCGCCAAAACGCGCAAGGCGAAAACGCGCCCACCGGCCTGCCCATCATCCACATCCTCATTCCCGCCGACTTCCGCTCGCAGATCGTCACCGACGGCCACGGCTACACCTACGATTGGGAGAACATCGATGGCGGCCTCGACGGCATCGCCATTGATTTGCCTCCGCTCAACATCCAGCCCGACGCCGGCGGGGTGATCCCGCTCAACATCCAGATCAAAGATCCCCTCTGGCCCATGCGCGACATGCTCAACTTCACCTTCGCTGTCAAGCCCAACACGCCGCACACGCTCTGGCTTGATACGCGCGACCGCATTCTGCCCAACGGCCGCAGCCTCTACCTCACCATCGCCGCGCAAAGCGCCGACTTTAGCACTGCGGCCCTCGAAGGCGCCGAGGTCCGCCTCATCTTCAAGCCCTGGAAGGACGCGCTTCCCGAGCACATCGCCGACCGCCTCACTCAGGTACGCGATGAGTACGCCAACCTCGTCGAAGAATCCGTTAGCTCGCGCCGTCTCAATCTCTTCAACCGCTTCGATAGCGACATCACCGATCTGCTGCGCGTCGATCCCGAAAACACGCTGGCCCGCGACTACTGGCACGAGATGAATCACGAGCAGCCGCGCCCGCCCTTCATCCTGCCGCAGGCCCCGCCGGGCGTGCCGCAGTGGGCCTTCCTGCAAGTGGAAGACCTCGGCTACCTCAAACGCCTCATCAACTGGTACATCGATAACCGCCAGATCTCCAACGGCGAGTTCGGCGGCGGCCTTTCCGACGATAGCGACTTCAGCGAGTGGTCCCCCGGCCTCGCGCTCATGGGCTCCACGCCCGACAAAATCAAGGCTTCGCTCTCGCGCGAGCTCGACGCCATGTACGCGCAGCACATGTTCTTGAACGGCCTCGCCACCATCCAGACTGACGAGTTGCACAGCTACGAAGACGGCATCAACGTCCTCGGCGAGAACATGCTGCTCGACTTCGGCAGCCCCAAACAAATCGAGCGCGCTATGGTCACGGCCAAGCGCCTGGAGTGGCTCACCGGCATCAACGGCGCCGGCCATCGCCATGTGCGCTCCAACTACTTCAACGGCGCCAAAATGGCCGAGGGCGGCGTGTGGGGCTGGTCGAAAGAAAACTCCTACATGGACTTCCAACCCGCGCTCTCGCTGGTGCTCTTCAACGGCATGCCCGAGACGCGCAAGATGATCCTCGAGCTCGCCGACGGCATCCTCGCCCACTACAAGCCCGGACCCGACGGCGAGCCCACTCTGCATCTCGAAGTCAACTTCAAGACTGACGAGGACAAGCCCACCGGCATGAGGGCCTGGTACATTCTGTGGGCCGCGTACCGCTGGACCGGCGACCCCAAATACGTCCAGCCCTTCCTCGATGCGCCCCTCGATTCGCTCGAGCTCGTCAACGCCGACATGCTCGACATGCTCACTCTGCGCAAGACCGAGACCGATCCGCTCATCGCCGCCGCCAACCGGCCGAACCAGTTCGGCGAAACACTGTGGCAGCTTGCCTGGCAGGCCACCGGCGACACTTCGTATCTCGAAAAGGTCTACGCCTCGCAGATTCAAACCGCGCATGAGCGCGAGTTCATCAACACCCAGGGCAGCCTCTGGATCGATCGCATCTACTTCAACAACGGCGAGCTGCAGCGCTCGCGCTTGGGCGGCGTTGCCCTCATGCGCAACTACTGCTATCCCGGCAACGCCGTCAGTTGGCGCTTCGACGCGCCTGCCCAGGACTCGAATCCCGCTCAGGACTCGAATTTAGACCAGAGCGTCGCTATCCTTGTGCCCCAGGCCACGCCCGACCACGTCAAAATCATTGCCTACAACCTCGACCGCGTTCCCGTCACCGCGCACATGACCGGCTGGGAAGTCGATCCCGGCGAGTGGACCATGACCCAGGGCACGCAAGCGAGCATCGGCAACGCCCCGCCCGCAGCTGACGCCCCAGTGCAGAACATGACCACGCAGACCGTCGTTTTCGAACGCAGCAAGTCCATCGCCATCACCTTCGCGCCGCGCACCACGACGGTCATCGAGCTCACATTGAAGAACAAGGGCGTCCCCTACTGGTCGCGTCCCGACCTCGGAATCGATCCCGAGGACGTGAAAGTCGAAGGCTCAACGATGACCGTCACCGTTCACAGCGTAGGCGCCGTCGACGCGCCCGCCTCGAAAGTCGTCCTGCGCCACCGCTCCGGCAAGACCCTCGCCACCGCCGACGTGCCCGCACTCAAGGCGCCTCTTGACCTGACGCCCAAAACCGCCGCCGTCACGCTCGCCGTCCCCACCGGCGCCGATCTGAAAGGAGCCGTTGTCACCGTCGAGTGCGGCGGAACGGTGCCGGAGATCACGCTGATGAACAACAGTGTCGTGCTGTAAGCGGAGATGAAGCTGCTTGTGGTTCAGAATGGAGAACTGAGAACTACTCCCGCCGCCGTCTCTGGTGCGTCGACGGAATGTTCATGTCCTCGCGGTACTTGGCCACGGTGCGGCGGGTGAGCTGGATTCCCTGAGAATGCAGCATCGCCGCAAGCTGGTCATCGGTCAACGGATGCCGCGGATCCTCGTCCTCAATGAGCTTGCGGACTTTGCGTTTCAAAACGAGCAGCGGCGTGTCCGCGCCTTCCGGTCCGTTCGCGCCCTCAGAGAAGAAGAAGCGCAGCTCCAGCACGCCCTGCGGCGTGTGCGCGTACTTGTTGGCGACGGCGCGGCTCACCGTCGAGGGGTGAACCCCGATCTCCTCGGCCACTTCCTTGATCATCATCGGCCGCAGCCCTTCCACGCCCTTTTCGAGGAACTCCTGTTGCCGCCGGACAATCACTTCGCACGTGCGCAGAATCGTACTCTTCCTCTGCGCGATGTTGCGCATCAGTTGCAGCGCGGAGCGGAAGCGCTCCTTCACGTACTCCTTCACTTCCTTGTCGGTATCGGCCGAGACCAGCATGCGCCGGTAGCGCTGGCTCAGCCGCAGGCTGGGCAGGTCCTCTTCGTTCATGTTGACCGCCCATTCGTCGCCGCGCTTCACAAAAAACACATCGGGCTCGATCAGCCGCGCCTGCTCGCGGTTGTATATGCGCCCCGGCCGCGGATCGAGCGAGCGGATGAACTCGACCGCCGCATGCGCTTCCTCGGCGGTCACCTGTGCCGCGCGCGCCAAATCCTTCACGTCGCGCTTCTGCAGCAAAGACAAGTGACGGTCCACAATCAGTGCCGCCACCTCCATCGCGCGCCGCCGCTCATCGATCTTGGCCTCGGCCTCAGCGCGGAAACCCCGATGTGGGTCTCGCAGCGGATCTCGTAGCGGATCGGGCGGCGGATCCTGCGACGGGTCGCCATTCGCATTGGCGCCCGTCTCCCGCGCCGGCTTCCCGTACAAATAGCTGAACTCGTGCTGTTGCGCCGCAATCTGAAGCGCCAGGCACTGCCGCAGGTCGCGCGCGCCCACGCCCGCCGGATCGAGATGCTGCACCAGATCGACAGCGCGATGGATCAATTCGAGCGCCGCGACCTGGTCCGGCGCGTGCCCGTTGGTTGCCGCATCCTGTGGCGCCGAGCCGAACGCCGCGGCCAGCTCTTCTTCGCTTGCTGTCAGGTACCCATCCTCGTCCAGATTGCCCACCACGAACTCGGCTGCCTCGTGCAGCTTCGCATCCAGGCTCAGAGCTCCCAACTGCCACGCCAGGTGATCGGACAAAGTCGTAGGCTGGGAGAGAAAGTTTTCAAACGAGGGCTTTTCAAACTCTTCGTACTCCGGCTGCGTGCGATAGCCGGGGTCAAGATACTCCTGGAAGTACGAGCCGAAATCGATCTCGTTGAAGATGTCCTTGGGCGGCGCGGCCGCTTCCTCTGCGGGGCGTTCCAGCCGCTCCTCACGGCCTGCCACGTCATCCAGCATCGGAACCGTTTCGTCAATCTCCTCCAGGACCGGATTCTCCACCATCTCGGCATCGATCATCTCCTTCAACTCGAGCTTGTTCAGGGCAAGAACGCTCACCATCTGCATCAGGCCTGGCGTCAGGACCTGGCGTTGCGCGACCTTCAAACTCAGTTTTGGTTGCAGCAGCGGCATCGATGCGTTCTTTCCCGATTTGACTCAAGCCGAGTCTAATCGTGCGAGAAAAGCTTAGTGCAGAAATGCCTCGAGTCGAATCACCAATTCGCGTTATTTGTCCCGAATTGGGTAATGGCCCATCTTGAAAGCTTTCTATGGATTTTACGGCCGGGCGCCGCGCTCTTGCCGCCGGAACCATCAGAATATGCCTGATTTGCGTCGAGCGTCCAGCGGCTTACCCCAGCGAAAATCCCTCGCCCAGGTAAATGCGCCGCACGTCCACGTCATTGCCCAGCTCGTGCGGCGTCCCGGTGCGGAAAATCCGCCCCTCAGCAATAATGTACGCCCGATCGGTTACGCTCAGCGTCTCGCGCACGTTGTGGTCCGTCACCAGTACGCCGATGCCACTCGCCTTCAGGTCGAAGATAATCTTTTGCAGCTCCAGCACCGCAATTGGATCGATGCCGCTGAACGGTTCGTCGAGCAGAATGAAATTCGGCTGAATGCACAACGCCCGCGCAATCTCCACGCGCCGCCGCTCGCCGCCTGAAAGCGCGTAGCCGCGAGTGGTGCGGATGTGCCCGAGATTGAGCTGGTTGATCAGCTTCTCCGTCCGCGCGCGCCGCTCCCGGTTGCCCAGCGGCTGCGCCTCCAGCACCGCCAGAATGTTCTCCTCCACGGTGAGCTTGCGGAACACCGACGGCTCCTGGGGAAGATAACTGATGCCGAAGTTACGCGCCCGCAGGTACATCGGCAGCCGCGTGATGTCGGTCTCGTCCACCAGCACGCGGCCGGTCTCAGGCTGCACCAGCCCCACGATGATGTAAAAAATGGTCGTCTTGCCGGCGCCGTTCGGCCCCAGCAATCCCACCACCTCGCCGCGGGAGATTCGCAGGTTGACGTCCCTCACAACCTGCCTTCGCTTGTAGCTCTTGCCGATTCCCTCGGCAATCAGTGTTTGCATTCGTCTCGCCGGCGCAATGGGCGCCGCTACTTTCCGTGCGCTTCCGGAGCGGTCGTCTGGGTTTTGGTCTCGCGGCCGCCGCCTTCGATACTGACGCTATCATCGCGGCTATGGAAAATCAAAGCCGCGCCGGTCACGGTTCCGCGATCCGGATCGGTCATCTTCGGCGGCGCGGCGGCGGTGCCTGTCAGCACATACTCCCCGCTCACGCTTGAATACTCCAGCCGCTCTCCGGTTCCGCGCCTGCCCTGCAACGTCAGCACCACGTGCCCCGTGGACGTCATGCGATCCACCTGTGCCTGACCGCCGCTTCTGCCATCATGATTTCCCGCCGGCATCAGCCGGAGCTCCACCACATCGGAAGACGACGTTGCCGTACCCGTCTCGGCAATCACCGCGCCCAGCGCGCCGCCATGCATCACCGCGCGGCGCTCTGGATCGGAGTACCAAAGATCACCCCCACGCACGCGGATCACTGCCGGCGTGGCTGTCTTCGCGCCCGCGCTTGCGCCTGCATTCTGGTCCGGGATCTGCTCTGCATTCTTGCCCGCGCCCGGTGTACTCGCGCTCAGCAGCACTGCCCTCACCGGTTCTGCTGGGTCGTTGCTTCGCGCCTCGAGCGTCTGCAAGTGCTGGTTGAGCACAATCACTGGTCCAGCTACGGAATTCGCCTGCTGCCACAGCCGCGCTTGCCCGCGGAATGTCGCCTCGCCTGTCGACTCGTTCAGTTGCGCCTCCGCTGCTACCACGTGCGCAGGACCCGTGCTGCCCAATGTCAATGTACCCTGACCCTCGCTGCCACTTGCCGCGGCATTCTGCCCGCCCAGTCCGCCCGCGCCGGTATCCATCCACGTCGCCTTCACGTCACCGCGCGCGAGAGCGTCTCCCGACTGCTCGGATACATCCACCCTCTCAGCCGTCAACTGCAGGCCACCGTCGTCCACGCGCGGGTTCATCATCAGGTGCAGCCACTGGCCCGTGCCCTCATAGACTGCCCTGCCCGCCGTCGCATGAAGCGGCGGCTGCGGTTGCGCACCGGGCTTTGCCGCCGGCTGCTCAAAGAGCACCACATGTCCATCCAGCTCGGCCGACTGCACCTGCGTAGCGCCCGCCGCGCCGTTCCCCGCGGGTGCCTCAGATCTCGATTTTGAGACCTGGGATCGTAAGCCGCTCGTCGCCCCGTTTCCATCCCCGCTCCCCGCGAAGCCTCTTGACTTTGCCTTACCGCTCGCGGCCATTCCGCCCGCCGGTGCGAACTGCGCCTGCAGCCGGTCGCCGGTTGCGGTTTGCCGCGTTCCCGTAGCCGTCGTCTGCTCGATGCCCGCGTGACCCACGCCGGTCATCGCGCGCAGGTCCGAGCCCGGTCCGAAGATGCCCGTCACTTCATCGGCGGTCATCTTGGAAGGCGCTGCGGCCCCATTGCCGCGCCGGCTTTCGCTGGTGATCACCACTCCACCAGTCCCGCGCATCGCCTCCGGTTGCACCTGGCCCTTGCCTGTCCCCCGCATCAAGCCGAAGTCAATGTCTACCACCGGCGAGCGCCAGGTCCGCCTCACGTCGAGCCCCGCGGCCTGCCTGATCTCCGCCTCGCTCGTCTCCTCGCTCTCCATCACCACGCCGCGTTCCAGGTGCGCGCTGCGCAGCACTCCCTGCCCCGTGAACTCGAGATCCGCAACGGGCGACGTTCCGTGCACCGTGCGCCCATCCTTCATCGAGTCCATCGCCACGCCACCTTCCATGTGCCCGTGGCGCGGTTGGTTGTGCTCGTCAAAGTTCATCTGCGCCGTGGGCGCGGCCAAATGCCCGCCATTCCCAGTCTCCAGCGTGAAGCCGCCCGTTGCGTCCAGCCGCTCCGCCGAGCCGTCGGTGCGGAATAGAATCGTGGCCTGAGCCGCGCCGGCTTTCGCGCCCCGGAAATCTGCCGCGGCCGCGCGCAGCCAGCACATCTGCGCGCCGCGGTCGAACTCCGCGTGCTGCGCATGAATCTGCACCAGATCGCCGCCCCGATGCGTGGTCAGCTCCACCGCCTGCTCGAGCATCAGGTGGCCGCTCTGCGAGTCGTACCTGGCGCCCATGGCGCTGCCGGATCCCTGCGCCAGCGAGAAATTCACCTGCTGGTCCGTCGTCACCAGCCCGCTGCTCCGGTCAAAGCTCACCCCGCTGGTCTTTACGTCAATCTGCCCCACCGACCCTGTCGCCGCGCCGACCTCGGCAATCAGGCGTCCCTTCGCTTTGCCCGCTGTCTCCGAAGCCGCTTGTGCGCTCGCCGCTGGCCGCGTCAACAGCATCTCCACCGGCCCCTTCGCCGTGGCCACGCCGGTCTTCTGGTCGTACTCAAACGTGTCGCCCGCGATCCGGTCGATGCGGCTGCCGTCTTCGCCGTAAAGATCGATCTGCACGTCGTGCAGCTCAACGTGATCGTTCTTCAGTTGCACTTCCTTTGAAGCGTGAATCCGGTACTGTGAGTGCGCGCCATACGCGTGAACGAAGGTGTACCCGTTGGCTTCCTGCTGAATGTTCTTGGGCAACCGCTGCGGCAGGTCGCGCCGGTTCAGCAGATTCTTCCACTTGGCGCTGACCAGAAACATCCCCAGTGCCGCCAGCAGCACCACCGCCGCCACCAGCACCAGCGTCCGGATTCGCTCAATGGTGAAGCGCACGCCTAATTTTCCATTCCCAGCCGCGCCGCCAGCCGCTGCGCAAGGCTCTCGCCCAGCTCACTCCACAAGAGGCGCGCCGTCGCTCCCGAGGCTTTCTCCACCGCCGCCACCAGCTCCACCAGTTGGCGCACGTTCTCTTCTACAT
This sequence comes from uncultured Acidobacteriaceae bacterium, assembly GCA_963836525.1. Classification (GTDB taxonomy): domain Bacteria; phylum Acidobacteriota; class Terriglobia; order Terriglobales; family Acidobacteriaceae; genus Telmatobacter. The sequence continues at coordinate 224,860 of CAWIJW010000007.1, read as the reverse complement.
GCCGGGCGCCGACTTGGTCCAAATCGGCCTCCTCCTCGAGAAACGGCGCGTCGCTGCCGAAGTCGATCCGAATATGCCCATCTTGCTCGTACGCGCCCTCGTCGAAGAGCGGCCCGTAGCCCGTCACCCGCACCAGCCGCGGTCCCCGAGCCCAACGCGGATCGAAACTCGGAGCGGTTTCGAGCTCCCAAAGGTTCCACCCAATCTGGAACTCGTAGGCATAGTCGTCATGCAGCAGTTCCAGAGCCTCCTCCACAGCCTGGCGCGGGTCAACACCATTGTCCGGGCCCAGCCCCGGCCCGCCTCCCATGCGCCCATACACCCGCTCAAACACCGGAGCCTCGTTCCAGCTCACCGGCCACACCGTCGCCGCATACACCTCTGCCTCGCCGCCATGCGCGGCAAAGGCGCCCAGCACCGCAATCAGCTTGTCGGGGAGCGCCTCCAGGCGCAGATTCGGGTACCACAGGCTCAAATACAGCGTGTCGGACATCTGTCTTGATTTTAGACGTGTCCGGTCTTTAGCCGCCGTACAGGGAGGCCAGCCAAACCGGGACGTGCGGTGCCGGGTGCCCCACCCTCGCGGCGTCTTTGTTTTTGCCGCTAGGGTGGGAAAGCGCGAGCCAGCGGATAGCTCGGTGCTCTACCCAGTCACGATCTCGCTGAAGTCGGCGATGCCTGAGAAGTTGCGCAGCACCTCGTCGATCAGCCCCAGATGCGCCCCGCGAATCTTCTCGTCCGGATCGAGCACCATCACTTTGTCGAAGAAGGCGTCGACCACCGGTCGCAGCGCGGCGATCAGCGTCAGCGCCTCACCGTAATTCCGCTGCTCGCGGAACCTGGCCACCTGCGGCGCAAGTCTTCCCGAGGCATCGGCCAGCCGCTGCGCCTCGGGCGCCAGCTTCACGCTCTTCGGCGATCCGAGCGCGAAGCCTTTCTCCTCGGCCTGCCGCAGGATGTTCTTGATGCGCTTGAACGCTGCGGAAACGGCAAGAAAATCATCGGAGCCGCGCGCCGCGGTCAGCGCTTCGGCCCTGGCGATCGCGTCGCGCACATCGTCCGCACCCGCGGCCAGCACCGCGTTCACCACGTCGTATGCAAACCCGCGCACGTCCTTGAGATAGAACTGCAGCCGCTCACGCAGGAACTCGCTGACTTGTCCTTTGTTCGCTTCATCCGCACCCGACGCGTTGAGCACATCGCTCAGCGTCAGCGGCAAATTCGACTCGGCGAGAATCTTCACGATCGCGTTCGCCGCGCGGCGTAGTGCAAACGGATCCTTCGAGCCGGTCGGCGCGTTGCCGATCCCGAACATCGCCACGATCGTTTGAATGCGGTCAGCGAGTCCAAGCAACTGGCCCTCGATCGTCGACGGGATCGCGTCCTCGATCGATGCCGGCGTGTACTGGTCGTAGATGGCCTTCGCAACTGTCTCGCCCATACCCTGTGCCCGCACGTAAAGCCCGCCGATGACGCCTTGCAGTTCAGTGAACTCCTTCACCAGCTCCGTCGTCAGATCGGTCTTGGCCAGCTCGACGGCCTTGAACAGAGCGGTCTCCTCGAATGCGGCGCCAGCCGTTTTGGCCTGCGCGGCCAGTGCGCTCGCAACGCGCAGGTTCTGCTCGGTCTTCCAATAGTAGCTGCCCAGCTCCTTCTGGAAGGTGACGTGTTTCAGGCTTTCAAAGCGTTCCACAAGTGGCGTCTTCTGGTCGAAGTCCCAAAAGAAACGTGCATCCTTGAACCGTGCCCGCAGCACGCGCGCATTGCCGTGCCGGATGATCGCCGCGCCCTCCTGATTCACCTGTGTGTTGAGCACGGCCAGAAAGTGCGGCGCCAGCTTGCCCTTGGCGTCTTCCACCGCGAAGTACTTCTGGTGGTCGCGCATCACCGTCACCAGAACCTCTTCCGGCAGCTCCAGATATTCAGGCTCAAAGTCGCCCAGGATCACGGTGGGCCACTCGGTGAGGTGCACGACGGTCTCGATCAGCGTTTCGTCCTCGCGCCAGTGCGCGCCGGGGACTGTGCGCGTCGCCGCGTCCAGCGCCTTGCGAATGATCTGCCTGCGCTCGGCCACGTCGGCCACAACGCTTGCCGCGCGGAGAGTGTCGGCGTAGGCCTTGGCCGAAGGTAGAACCACGGAGTGGTCGCCATTGAGCACGCGATGCCCGCGGCTTGCATTCCCCGCCGCAATGCCCGCGATCTCCAGCGGCACAACGCTCGAATCCATCAGCGCCACAACCCAGCGCACCGGCCGCACAAACCGCTCCGGCTTTCCCGCCCGCCAGTACATGTTCTTGGCCCAATAGATCGCCAGAACTTCTTTGGGCAATTCGGCGACGAGGATCTCGGTTGCGGTCCGGCCCGCGCGCTTCACCGTCGCGCCCACATACTCGCCCTTGGGCGTCTCCACCTTCTTCAGGTCCGCAACAGCCACGCCGGCCTTCTTCGCAAAAGCCTGAGCCGCCGCCGTCGGCGCGCCGTCCTTGAAGGCGACCTTCCACGATGGGCCGGTCAACTGCTCTTCGGTATCGGCCTGCCTGGCGAGCACACCCTCAGCCAGCACCGCCAGCCGCCGCGGCGTGGAGTAGGTGGCGACTCTGCCGCCCTCGCCCAGCAGCCGCTCGCGCTTGAGCAGATCGCTCACCCGCTTGCCCAACTCGGCCTCCGCCTCGGCAATCATCCGCGCCGGAACCTCTTCCAGCCCGATCTCCAGTAGAAAATCCGACATATCGTTCATTCAGCTTTCAGCTCTGAGCCTTCAGCTTTAAGTGATCAGTGGTCAGTGATCAGAAGGACTCTCTTGCCTCTTGCGAGCTCCGCTAACTTGCTGACTCGCTGACTTGCTGACCCGCTCCTTGCTGTTCCGCCCACGCCTTGGCCACGCCCACCGCCAGCGTGCGAATGCGCCCGATCACGCCCACGCGTTCCGTCACGCTGATCGCACCGCGCGCGTCCAGCAGGTTAAACAGGTGCGAGCACTTGAGCGCCAGTTCATACGTCGCCAGCAGCGGGAACCTCCGCTTTGCCGCCGCGCTGGCTTTCTCGTTGGCCATCAGCGCGCCCGCCTGGTCGAGCAGCGCCTGCGCCTCGGCCTCATACGAATTGAAGTGCTCCCAAAGCCTGGGCACGTCGGCCATCTCGAAGTTGTACACCGAGAACTGCAGCTCCTCGGCCAGGCGCACATCGCCGTAAGTCACAGCCGCTCCCGTCTCAGGATCGCGCGCCCACACAATGTCGTAAATCGAGTCGACATCTTGCAGGAACTGCGCGATGCGCTCCATGCCGTACGTGAGCTCGGCGCAGATGGGGTCGAGATCGAGTCCGCCGCACTGCTGGAAGTAGGTGAACTGCGTAATTTCCAGGCCGTCCAGCATCACCTGCCAGCCCACGCCCCACGCGCCGCCCGCCGGCCACTCCCAGTTGTCTTCTTCGAACTTCAGGTCGTGGTGCTTCAGGTCGATCCCCATCGCCTCCAGCGACTCGAGATACAACTCCTGCACGTTCACCGGTGGCGGCTTGAGGATCAGCTGGAACTGGGTGTGCTTGTACAGCCGGTTGGGATTCTCGCCGTAGCGTCCGTCGGCCGGCCGCCGCGATGGCTGTGCGTAGCCCACCTTGTAGGGCTTCGGCCCCAGCACGCGCAAAAACGTCTCCGGACACATCGTGCCCGCTCCCACCTCCACGTCGTAGGGCTGCTGCAGTACGCATCCACGCTCCGCCCAGAACGCCTGCAGGCGGAACAAAAGATCCTGGAACGTAAGTGATGTGGGTTTCACTCGGGGTGCGTGCTGGGCAGAAGGCACTGGCAAATCTCTCTCATCGGGACTCTTTCGGATTTTATCAGCAGCAGCCGCTCTCACCCGCCCAGCCTCGCGATCGCCTCCGCGCTCTTCAGCTTCCGCTCCAAATGCCGTTCCAGCGTCTGCACCGTGAACCGCCGCAAATCCTGTCCCCGTCTCCGTGTCCACGCCTCGCCCGCAAACGCCGACGCCGGCGCCCGCAGCATTCGCTGTGCCAGTTGCCAGGAATCGGCCGAAAGCGCATTGGCGTTGCCACTGCTGTGCAAACCGCAAAAAAAGCCGTCCGTGTAGGCGTTAAAACTCACCTCCGCCGCCTGCAAGCCTTCGCCGCACACGATGCAGTGCGCAATGTCGGGCAGCAACCCCATCAGCCGCGTCATCCATAGCGAGAAATACGTCAGCGCCATCCAGGGCCCGGAGGATTGGGGCTGCGCGGTCTCCGGCTTCACGGCGCTCGTCTGCTCCAGCACGCTCACAAGCAGCCGGAAGACCGTCTCCTGCGGATCGCGCTCAGGCAGCGCCTCGTCGATCACCTCGGCAAAGAAGCTCAGCACCGCCATGCGCGTCTGGTCCACCGGCGCCGAGAGCGGCGAGCGCAGAATCTCAAGTTGGTCGAGCCGGACGAGTTCCTGCCGCGGCCGCTCGGCAAACCAGGCGCGCGCCAGGGTCATCGGCTCCAGCGCCCCACCAAAGCGTCTGCGGCTTTTGAGCGCCGCCTTAGCCACGCCACGCATCCGGCCATACTCGCGCGTAAAGAAGCTGACAATCAGGTCGGCCTCATGCACCGGCCAGGTGCGCAGAACCACCGCTTCCGAGGTGAGCACGCTCATGCATTTCCATCATCGCACCGGCGCGGCCATCGAGGCGCTTGAGACACAAACGCGCGTCCTGCCTGGTGCAGAACACGCGTGGAGGGAGTGCACTTGTGCTGGGGTCAGCCGCTATCGTTTAGCGGCCGTAATGCTTGGCGTTCTTCTCGGTAAAGTGGGCCCACTTCTCCGGCAGGTCGTCCTGCGCAAAGATGGCCGAGACCGGGCAGACGGGCACACACGCGCCGCAGTCGATGCACTCGACCGGGTCGATGAACAACTGATCGGCATCGGCAAAACCGGCTTCATCTTTCTTGGGGTGGATGCAATCGACCGGACAGGCGTCCACACAGGCGGTGTCCTTGGTGCCGATACAGGGTTCTGCAATGATGTATGCCATGTCTGCTCTCCGGGGAATTCAAGCGGCTCAACGGGGGAGATCCGCTCAGAACTTCTCGACGCTGATAGTAGCACACGGCCCCGCGGCCTGACTCGCATGCCGGCGCACGCGTTTTGCCATGCGGGAATTCGAAAAAACACGGATTAAGCGGCCAAGGGCCACGGGCTCGACAGGCCCGGCGAACGAGGAACCAAAAGCCCGAGAATTCGTCAAACCGAGGTGCACTGTCCCTGCACGGTTGTTTGTTCCCCAATCCCTAATCCCTACCGGGGCCCCCAGCGACAGGTCTTCGTCGCTGGGGTGGCTCATCCCTGTTCCCTGTTTTTCCGTGCCCGGGCAAACTCTTCAGGCGTGGGGATGGGCGAGAGGCCGCGCCCGGCGAACATGTCGCCAAAGAACCCAATCAGTTCCTCGTGGATCAATCCGTTGGATGCGAGAACCTCATCGCTCGAGAGACGAACATGCGCGCCGGAGAAATCCGTTACGCGCCCGCCAGCCTCCTCTACCAGCAGGATCCCGGCGGCCGTGTCCCACGGATTGAGATGGAACTCCCAGAACCCGTCCATCCGGCCACAAGCCACGTAAGCCAGATCGAGCGCCGCCGAGCCGGCACGCCGCACGCCGTGCGAGCGCAGCGTGAACTCCTGGTAGAAGTGGACGTTTGGACTCGCGTGGCGCTTGCGACTGGGAAAGCCAGTGCCCAGCAGCGCCTCGGCTAGCTCCCGCACGCGCGAAACTTTAACCGGTTTCCCGTTCAATTTCGCACCGTTCCCGCGTTCGGCCGTGAACAGCTCATCGCGCATGGGATCGTAGATAACCGCAGCCGTCAGGGTTCCATCCTCGCCGGCTTTCGTACCCGCGGGCCGATGCTCCAGTCCCATCGAAACGCAGAACTGCGGAAAGCCGTGGGCGAAGTTGGTGGTGCCGTCGAGCGGGTCCACGTACCAGCGGAACTCGCCCTTCATCCGCTCTCGGGTGCCCTCTTCGCCGTAGACTCCGTGTTCCGGGAACGCCTCGCCCAGGCGGGTGCGAATGAGCTTTTCCACCGCGCGATCGGCCACGGTCACCAGGTCCACGTCACCCTTGTACTCGGTCTCCACGCCCTCGGCGAAGTACTCGCGCAAACACGCCCCCGCCTCGCGCGCGATCTGGGCGGCCTTGGGAACGTAAGCGAGATTTGGTGCAGTCGCCGGCTCTGCCGCGCCGCTCACAGGCCCGCCTCATTGGCGCTCCGGTTGTCTGCGGTCTCGTAGCGCGGTATCCGCCGCCGGCCTGCTTCGCTGATGGTGCGGATCTGATTCTTGTAGATGAAGAGGTTGGGCTGGCCCTCGCGCGTCAGGCGCAGCATCGAGTCGTCGAAGTACTCGATCCACCCGCGCACCGTCTCGCCATCGCGCAGTTTGATGTTCACAATCACCTGGCGCTCGCTGAGCGAGCGCAGATAAAGCCCTTCCTGGCCGGTTTCACCCGGCGGAGGCGTCTTGGAGCGGCGGCGCGACGATAGGGGAGATGTCATATTGCCATTTTAGATGCAGCCGCTGTGGATCGAGCTGCGAGCCGCCAGAAATGCGCGGGATCGATCGAATAGGCGGACCTGCCTGGGCGAACGTGCGCTCCCTCAGCACCCATCCGCTGCTCCCGCTCTCATTTGTCCCTTAGCGGCGTGTCAGCGTAGTAGCCGGCCTTGTTGCGGATGTTGAACTCGTCCGCCGCGGCGCGGGGAATGGTCACCGTCACGCGATGAAAGTCCATTCCGGGAACCTGATGGTGCGGATAGTAGGCGATCAGATACTGCGTGCGCAGGTCGTCGCTCACCTTGGCAAATGCCTTGTCAAGCCCGCCCTCGCTCACGTAGAAATGCTTGCCACCGGTCTGTTCGGCCAAGGTGATCAGCGCGTGCTCGCCTCCGGTGTCGCGGCCGGCGCTGGCTTCGATGGGCACGTCGATGAGTGAGTAGATCATCACTTCGTTGCGCAGGGCCGCCTCCAGCGCATCCGCATACGTCGACGACTTCGCCGTGTCGTCGCCGTCGGAGACCACCACCAGCACCTTGCGGCCCTCTCGCTTGCCCAGACGCTCAGAGCCCACGCGGATGGCGTCGTAGAGCGCGGTTGCCCAGTCGGCGCGCAACTGGTTCAGGCCGTGGTCGATCTGTGACAGGTTGTTGGTGAATGGCGTCAGCTCACGCACTTCGGTGGCAAACTGGAGCAAGCTCATCTGGTCCTGCTGGCGGAGGATGTCGTGGGCGAATCGGCGCGCCGCGGCAGCCTCTTCGTCCAGATCCTTGCGCACGCTCCCCGATGTGTCGATGGCCAGGGTCAGATTCAGCGGCACCTCCGATTGCTTTTCGAAAACGGCGATCTGCTGCGGGCGCCCGTCCTCGAAAATGGCAAAGTCATCGCGCGTCAGCCCGCCGACGATGGCGCCATTCTTATCGGTCACGTTGACGAAGACGTTGACGAGCTTCACGTCCACGTGAAAGGTGGTCTCCTGCGCGGCCAACGCCAAAGGCGCCAGCGCCAGCAGCGCCGCAACCCCGGCGCGCGCGCAGAGTCCGGCGGCGGCAGCGGCGCTACGTTTCATGCGGGGCCTCCGAAGCGTCGATGGCCAGCTCCTTCAGGAAACGGCTCGCCCGGCGCCCACACGGCGCCGTCGGCAAAGGTCTCTTTCTTCCAGATGGGCACGGTCTGCTTGAGGGTATCGATCAGCCAGCGGCAGGCCTCGAAGGCCGCGGTGCGGTGAGCGGAGGCCACCACGATAAGCACGCTGGTTTCGCCGATCTCCAGGCGGCCCAGGCGATGAACCATCGTTACCTGGCGGACTTGGAATCGCTCGCGAGCCTTCTCGCCCAGCTCCCGCATCTGCCGGACCGCCATCTCTTCATAAGCTTCGTAGTCCAGGTAAAGCGTCCTGCGTCCGCGCGAGTGGTTGCGCACGATGCCGTCGAAGACCACCACCGCGCCGTCCTCGCCGCGCTTGGCCGCGGCGACGATCTGGGCCGCATCAATCGGCTCACGCGTCAGGGCCACGACAACTTCTCGTTCTCCCCCGCTCTCCTCCAAAGGGTTCGCTGGACGCGCAGTCCCCGTGCGCGCAGCACCTGGACGCGCAGCCCCGCCCGACACCGGAGGCAGCAGCCCCACTTCGTCGCCATCCCGCAGGATGTGCGCGGTCTGGGCGTATTCGGCATTGACGCTGACTGCAATTCCGCGCAGGCTTTGCTCCGGCGCACGTTCCGGCAACGTCACGCGCAGGCGCTCCAGCAGCATAGCCACCGTCGCGCCCTCCGGCAGCTCCACCGTGCCGGCTGAAGAGCCAAGCCAATCTTTCAACACCCCAAAGGGAATCACTCGCACCTGCATGGCAAGAAACAGAATATCGCCTGGTGGTTAGACGTGAGACGTGGCGATTCTTCGCACGGGATCGACCGAATCCTTCACGCGCGGGTCTCACAGGTGATCCTTGGGAGAATCTCGCGCGCCCGTATTCGGCTTCCGGCAGAGAGCCGGTCCAGGGGCTGGTTTCATCGAAGACAAAAAGGCCGGCAGATTCGCCGGCCTCGTGGTTTTCTTGCTTCCGTTGCTTACGCCGCGGCGGTCACCGAAAGACCTGCCGTGGGAGCCTGCACCTGCGGCCGTGCCACCAGCAGCGGCAAAGCCACAGCCAGAACGTCCTCAATCTGGCTGGCGTAGTGCACGTTTACGCCCTCCATCATCTCCGGCGTCAGATCCTCTTCCACGTTCTGGCGGTTTTCCGCTGGCAGGATGATGTGTTCCACCCCGGCGCGCCGCGCAGCCAGAAACTTCTCCTTGATGCCGCCCACCGGCAGCACGTTACCGCTAAGCGTGATCTCGCCGGTCATGGCGGTCAGCGACCGCACTGGCGTATCGGTCAGCAACGAAGCCAGTACCGTAGCCATGGTCACGCCGGCCGATGGACCATCCTTGGGAATGGCGCCTGCCGGCACGTGAATGTGCAGGTCCATCTCCTTGGTAAAGTCCTCATCCAGACCGAGCCGCGTTGCGTTGGAGCGCACCCAGGTTAGCGCAGCTTGCATCGACTCCTGCATCACCTCGCCGATCTGCCCGGTCATGGTAAAGCCGCCCTTGCCTTTCATCTTGTTGGCTTCGATGAACAGGATGTCGCCGCCGGCGGGCGTCCAGGCCAATCCCACAGCCACGCCGGGCCGCTTCACTCGCTCGGCCACTTCGGTCTCCACGCGAATCTGGATGCCGCCGAGGAACTCCTTGAGTGTTTCCTTGGTTACGACCAGTTTCTCCGCGTGGCCCTCCACCACGCGGCGCGCCTGCTTTCTGCATACAGTCCCGATCGTCTGCTCCAGCTTGCGCACCCCGGCCTCACGCGTGTAGTGGCGGATGATATAGCGCACCGCCTCCTCGGGAAACTCGATCTGCTCCGCCGAAATCCCGTTCTCCTTGATCTGGCGCGGGATTAGGTACCGGTTGGCAATGTGCACCTTCTCCTCTTCGCTGTAGCCCTGCAGCGGAATGATCTCCATGCGGTCCTGCAGCGGCGGAGGCACCGTGTCCAGCATGTTCGCGGTGCAGATGAAAAGCACCTTCGACAGATCGAACGGCACGTCCAGGTAATTGTCGCGGAAGGTATTGTTCTGCTCCGGGTCCAGGGTTTCCAGCAACGCTGAGGATGGATCGCCACGGAAGTCCCGGCCCAGCTTGTCCACCTCGTCGAGCATGAGCACCGGGTCGTTCGTCTCCGCCCGCCGGATGCTCTGGATGATCTGTCCGGGCAGAGCTCCGATGTAGGTCCTGCGGTGGCCGCGAATCTCTGCCTCGTCGTGCATGCCGCCCAGCGAGATGCGTTGGAACTTCCGGCCCAGAGCGCGCGCAATCGACCGGCCCAGGCTGGTTTTGCCCACGCCCGGAGGCCCCACAAAGCACAGAATCGGCCCCTTCATGTTCGGCTTCAATTCCAGAACGCTCAGGTAGTCGAGGATCCGGTCCTTCACTTTCTTGAGCTCGTAGTGGTCTTCGTCCAGAATCTGCTTGGCTACATTGATGTCGATCTTCGAGCCCGAGCTCTTCGACCAGGGCAGCACCGCCAGCCATTCGATGTAATTGCGGGTGAGCGAGTAGTCCGCGGCCATGGGCGACATGCGCTGCAGGCGCGTCAGCTCCTTCAAAGCCTCCTTCTTCACCTCTTCGGGCATGCCGGCCGCTTCGATCTTCTGGCGCAGGTCTTCCACGTCACGCTGCCCTTCGTCCTGCTCGCCCAGCTCCTTCTGGATGGCCTTGAGCTGCTCGCGCAGGTAGTAGTCGCGCTGCGACTGCTGCACCTGGTCCTGCACCTCGGTCTGGATCTTGGCGCGCAATTGCTGCACCTCGATCTCCTTGGCCAGAAGCTTGTTCAACTGCTCCAGCCGTTCCGCGATGTTCGGCGTCTCAAGCAATTGCTGCTTTTCATCCGTGGTGAGAAAGGGCAGAGAGGACGCCACAAAATCCACCAGCCGGTCCGGCTCGTCGATGTTCGCGGCGATCGTCCGCAGTTCGTCAGAGAGCGTGGGCGACTCGGAGACAATCTGCTGGAACTGCCCAATCACGTTGCGCACCAGCGCCTCAAAGCTCGAAGAAGGCGCCGGTCCCAGGTCCTCCAGCGTTTCAATCTCGGCCACCATAAACGGCTCAGACTGGACGAAGCGCACCAGCCGCACCCGGCTTACGCCCTCGGTAAACACAAACCGGCTCTGGTTGGGCATCCGTACGACTTTGTGCACGGTAGCCAACGTCCCCACGGAGTGCAGGTCGGCCGGCTTGGGAGTATCCAGGCGGGGATCCAGTTGTGCGGCCACCACAATCGCCCGCTCCTCCCCCAACGACTCGATCAACTGGATGGAGCTCTCCCGGCCCACCGTAAGCGGAAGCACGGCGTGAGGAAACAGCACCGTGTCGCGCACCGGCAACACGGGGATACTGCGCGCTCCAGGAGCGTTCCGGTGAGAGGCGTCGTTGGGTAGTGCGGCTGGCTGATTTGACATTGAGTGCCCTCGTATCAACTTTCCTTCATTAGATTACTCAGAAAGGCAAAAGTTGCAAGTTCCGCCGTCCTTTCGGGCATCTCTTTTGGTTGCTAGTGCCTTGTGCTACGTTCCAGTTCCCCTCGGGGTTCCATCCGCTCAATCCCGCCAGGCACACCGGCCAATGCCAAGTGGGATGCACGCCAGCACCCAGCCGGAGGCACCTCCAGCGTTGAATTCTCTAAGCTTTACTCCACCTTCGCGCGGCGCATCCGTGTTCGTGGGGTCTATCGGCGGAAATGGCTGGAAGCTGAGCGCTACCGGCCGGCGCTTCAAGGTTGGATTCCGCTCAGCGGCGCCCGGGCCCAGGCGCCCACCGGTGCCCAGGTACCCATCGAGGTCGCCCAAGCGTCGATTCGTCGATCACCCGAACGGCCAACCCTCGGAGTGTGAGCCCCGTCAGGTCATGGATGCTGGGGCGCCACTCCGGGTTTGTTATTGTCTTCTTCCCGCTTGATCGCCGACTCGATGTGCTCCCACACCTCGTCCGGCGGCTCCACGCCGGGAAACAAATTGCGGGCCGCCTCGGCGATGGTTTCCAGATCGGCCAGCAGGGCACGGCAAAGCTCGCAACTTTTGACGTGGGGATGCGCGGCGGCGTCTTTCCCCGAGCTGATCAACTCGGGCAGTTGGGCCTGGAACTCGGCGCAACTCAACTTGCTGGGATCGCCGGTCATGACCGCTCCTCCTGGCGCTTTTGGGCGCGCAGGGCGTCGCGCAGCTTCAGGCGCGCCTTGTGCAATTGCGACTTGCTGTTACCGATTGAGCAGTTCAGCATTGCAGCAATCTCATTATGCTCAAAACCCTCGACGTCGTGAAGGATAAAGATCAGCCGGTAGCCGGCCGGCAGTTCGGCCACAGCGTGCTCCAGGGCCAAGCGGTCGATGGTGCCGGTCAACGTGAGATCGGGAGCGCCAAAGCTGCGGCTGGGGCCTTCCTCGGGATTGGGCTCCATGGCCTCGTCGAGGGAGATCAGCGACAGGCCTTTCTTGCGCAACTGCATCAGCACCACATTGATGGCCAACCGGTGCAGCCAGGTGGAAAAGGCCGAGTCCCCCCGAAAGGTGGCAATCTTGCGATGCAGTTGCAGAAACGCCTCCTGCGTCAAATCTTCGGCCTCCGCCACATTGCCCACCATGCGCAGGCAAAGGGAGTAGATTCGCCGCTTATGCAGCGAATAAAGTTGGGCAAATGCCTGATGATCGCCGGCCTGGGCGCGAGCCAGCGCTTCCGCTTCTGGAAGGTTAAGCGGACCCGAGGGTGCGGAGTTCATAGCTTGACTTGCTGCGGCCACAGGCAGCGGGCCTGAGCCATGATTCGATCCGGTGCGGCTGGGCGCTTGCAAGGGGAATGAAGAGTTGGACATGCGCTCCCTTCGCGATTGTTCTCGAAAACTATCCTCGTGCGCGATCGCAAAATCAGAGATTGTTGCTCCCAGCTCCGCGGCCCTCAACTCCGGGGTCCCCGGCAATCGATCCCCAAGAAGAGGTATGTCGCTTCCTGGACGAGCCGGCAGGTCTTCCCCGCTTGCGCCGTGAGCCCGCAGTGAAGGTCAATCCGCCCACCGCAACCCGAGTCGAGAACCGGGGTCCTTGTTGACAGACCTCCTGCCGGCGGGTCTACATCTCGGGCATTCAGTGAGGGGCGATTCGAACAGGAGCTCAACAAAGCAGAGCTGCTCTGGTTTTGCCGTAGCTACCTTCCTCGTTAGTATAAGGGGAAGCGGCCAGAATTTGCTGAGCTTGAACGAAAAACAGTAGAAGCCGTCGCCCGTTGAGAGCACGGATTGAGCCGATCCGCTTCGTATCGGGATCAAGCTCCGCCGCACTTTTTCATAAGATATGGTCTTGCGGACAAAGCCGGCAGAAAGGTGCGGCGTTCACCCGGGGTCCCGGCGACAGGTCTTCGTCGACGGGGTGGATCACCGGGGTCTCCGGCGGCTGGTCTCCGCTGCCGGGGCCGCTCACCCGGCCCCCCGGCCACAAGATTCCACGAATCAGCCTCTTGTCTTAAAGGCGGACCAGGCAGGCCCGCGAGCACGCAGGGCGCGAAGCTGGCCATTGTTTGCATGGGTTCTTTTCTGCGCAACGGGCGCGGCGTTCGCGGGCTGGTGCCAAGGGCCTGCCACGGCGCCCCCAGCCGGCTCAGGTGCCTCGGCCACCGCCGATCCGCCTGAGTCCCCAGGTCCAGATCCGGCGAATGATCCCGTTCTGGCGTGGGAGGGTCTGCCTGTGAGGCGCATCTCGTTCGAGGGCGTCCCGGCCGATCGGCTCGCCCCGCTTCCGGACCATCTCGCTCAGGCTGAAGGAGCACCCCTCACCGCCGAAGACCTGAAAAGGAGCCTGCGCCAACTGTTCGCGACCGGACTCTATGACACCGTCGAAGTTGAGGGATCGCGTGCGACCGACGGCGTCGAGTTGGTCTTCCTTGGAACGCCGCGAACCTTTATCGGAGTCGTAAGCGTGGACGGAGCCACCGGGGCCACCATGAACACCCAACTGCAGCACGCCTGCCAACTTGAAGCCGGAACCCGCCTGACCCAGGCCAAGATGCTTCGGGCAGTGCAGCAGATGCGCGCCACACTCGAGGAGAATGGCTATCACGAAGCGACGATCACGCAAGCCATAACGCCGCACCCCGAACAGCAGCTTGCTGACATCGCGTTTCGCGTGGTCTCAGGGCCGCGGGCGCGCGTCGGCAAGATCACCGTCACTGGCGACTCCGGGATGAACCTGGAAACATTTCGCCGCCATGCCCATCTGCGCATCGGCGCTTACGTGGACCACGATTCCGTCAATCGCGCCCTGGATGGCGTGCTGCGGGAGTACCAGAACCAGGATCGCCTTGAGGCCGAGGTCAAGCTCGAATCCACGGCGTACGACCCGGCGGCGAAAGCCGTCGACTTCCGGTTCTCCGCCAACCGCGGCCCCGTGGTGAATGTAGACGTCGAGGGCGCCAGCATTGACCCGGAGCGCGTTAAGCGGCTCGTCCCGATCTTTGAAGAAGGAAGCGTCGACGAGGACCTGCTCAACGAAGGCAACCGCCGCTTGCGCGACTACTTTCAGCGTCAGGGCTACTTCGACGCCAGGGTCGATCACGATCTGCATTCCCTGGGAAGCAGCCAGGTCAACATCCTCTATACGGTGCGGCTGGGACCGCGCCGCCGCGTGGAGAAAGTCTCCATCACGGGAAACCATTACTTCTCGACCGCGACGCTCATGGATCTGATCAGCGTGCGCGCCGCCGACGTTCTCGACCGCCACGGAGTTTACAGCCAGGCGCTGGTATCGGCTGACGTGAGCGCGCTTGAAGCCGTGTATCGGAATAACGGCTTCGCGGAGGTGAAGGTCACTCCGGAAACCAGTACCCCGGAAACGGTTGCGGCAGATAACCCTCCGCCTGGAACCTCCGCACGGCCAGGTGCCATCGCGCGAACCTCTCCACTCGAAGTCACCTATCACGTCACGGAAGGCCAACAACTTCGCGTGGGCGCGATGCGGATCGAAGGCAACCAGCACATACCGGCGGCCGCGCTCACGGCGCTGATCAACACCACGCCGGGTCAATTGCTTTCACCTCGCAACCTGGCTGGCGACCACGACGCGCTGGTGACCGAGTACTTGAGCCGCGGCTTCGAGCAGGCAGCCGTAAACGTCACCCAACAACCGGAACCCTCCGATTCCAGCAGGGTCGATGTCGTCTTCCATATCGATGAGGGAGAGCAGGTCTTCGTTCGCAACGTGTTGTTGACAGGCCTCGAGTTCACGCGCCCTGCGACGGTGGCGCGGGCCATCACCATACATCCCGGCGATCCACTCAACCAAACCGCGATCGCGGATACGCAGCGCAACCTCTACGCGTTCGCGCTCTTCAACGAAGTGAATGCGGCAGTGGAAAACCCCGCCGGGGACGCGCCCGGGAAGACGGTCTTGCTGCAGGCGGCGGAGGCGCGGCGTTGGACGTTAACGTACGGCCTTGGTTTCGAGACGCAAACCGGGCAGCCGCAGAACAATTGCGCGGGATACACAGCACGAGGCGTGGCTTGCAGCCCCAACGGCCAAACCGGAGTGAGCCCCCGTGGGCTGGCCGACATCACCCGCAACGGCCTCTTCGGCCGCGAGCAGTCGGTCTCGCTGCGGGGCACATATGGCTTGCTTGAGCAGAGTGTCGGCGTCCAATACCAGGTGCCGCACTTTGAAGGCAATCCAAACTTTGGCTTCACCTTTTCCGGTGGCTACGCCAACAGCAAGGACGTTTCGACTTACGTGGCTTCCCGGCTCGAAGGCGCCATACGATGGACCGAGAACTTCAATCGGCCCGAGTCGGTGCTCTCGCGGGCCAACACTTTCATTTACGAAATCGACTTTCGTCGCGTCAAAGTGGCGGCCAGCAGTTTGCAGGTCTATCCTGCCGAGATCTCCGAATTGTCGACGGCCACGCGCGTAGGTGGCCCTGCCTTCACCTGGATTCGCGACACGCGCGACGAACCCACTGACGCTCGCCGTGGCACCTATACCAGTTTTCAGGAATTTCTGTCTGATCGTCTCTTCGGCGCGCAGGCTGAGTTCAATCGCATTGATATCTCGAACTCGAGCTATTACAGCTTTGATAAAGGCCGGTTCGTCGTGGCTCGCAACACGCGCTACGGTCAGGTTCGTGCCTTCGGAAACGGTTCGAGCGAACTGATTCCATTACCCGAACGTCTCTACGCCGGCGGTCCTGTCTCGCTGCGCGGGTTTTCCCAGAACGCCGCCGGTCCGCGTGATCCCGAAACCGGTTTCCAGATCGGTGGCGCGGGTGCGCTGATTAACAGCACAGAGTTGCGCCTGCCGCCACCCACGCTGCCGTGGCTGGGCAATACGGCCAGCTTCGTCATCTTTCACGATATGGGCAACGTGTTCACCAATGCGGGGGATGCCTGGGCCAGCGCAATCCGCGTTCGCCAGCCGAACAGCGACGCCTGCAGAACGCTCACGTATGGCTCTCCCTCAAACCCGCCCGTACCGAACGGCCCCGATACGTCGACCGGCAAGCAAGGTCTGTGCAGCTTCAATGACTTTTCTCACGCTCTAGGTGTCGGCATGCGTTACCACACGCCGGTTGGGCCTATTCGCTTCGACGTAAGCTATAACCTGAATCCGCCCATCTATCCCGTGAACATCAACTACTCCATCCCGATTGCGCCTGCTACGCCGAATGGCCCTTACCAGTCTCCCTATGTCGGCCAGGCGCCCCACATCAACTTCTTCTTCAGTCTGGGGCAGGCCTTCTGATGAACAAACACGCTCCAATTCGGACCAACATCGCCCGTCCGCCGGCTGTCATCCTGAGCGAAGTCCGCCGCGGCCGACGAGTCGAAGGATCTGCGGTTGTATTTTCCTGGAGCAATGCAGCGAGGAACCTGCTTCTTCTGCTCGTTCTGGCCGTACCCGCAGTTGGTTTGGCTCAGCAAACGAACCCTTCATCCCCCGTCGTCCTCGACCGCGTGGTCGCCGTAGTCAATAAGCACGCCATTCTGGCCAGCGATTTGGACGACGAGATCCGGCTTTCCATCCTCGATCCCAACGGAGTGAGACAAGGCCCGCTCACCAAACAGCGGGCGCTCGATCAACTCATCAGCCGCGCCCTCATCGAGCAGCAAATTCGCCAGGAAGATGTGCAGTCCATCGAGCTCTCGCCAGAGGAGGTGAATGCCAGGCTGGACCAGCTCCGCAAACAATTACCCGCCTGCGTGCATCAGAACTGCGCCTCTGGCGCCGGATGGAAGGCGTTCCTCGCGGCGCACCAACTCGCGCCGGAGCGCGTCGAGTCGTATCTTCGCTATCGTCTGGAAATTCTCCGCTTCATCGAACAGCGATTCCGCCAGGGCATTCAAATTTCCCAGCAGCAGATCGAAACTTACTATCGCGGCACGCTGCTTCCGCAGTACACGCCGGGCGAAGCCGTTCCGCCCCTCGATCAGGTGGCTCCGCGCATTCAAGAGATCTTGCTGCAACAGCAAGTCAACGTGCTCTTTGACGACTGGCTCACGAATTTGCGCCAGCAGGGCGATGTGGAAGTGCTCGATCCGCAACTCGAATCCGCTGAAACTCAGGACGGCCCGCGGGGAGGAGCGCAATGAGCGAACACGGCGCCACGCCCAGCTCTCCCGAGCCGGCTATCCCGCCCGCTTCCACTCCGCGCGGGCCGCGCACTCGTCTGCGCCGCTTCTTCCTCCGCCATCTTCCCCTTACCGTGGCCGCTGCCGCCGTGTTGCTCGTGCTAACAGCGGTGGGCCTCTATTTCGTTGCCAGCTCTGCCGCGTTCGAGAATACTGTCCGCAAGCGCCTGGTCGCGCGGATCGAATCCTTGACCGGCGGACGGGCTGAAATCCAGTCCTTTCATTGGCGCCTGCTCTATCTCGAGGCCGAAGCAGACGGAGTCGTGGTTCATGGCCTGGAGGACCCCGGCGAAGCGCCCTATGCGCAGATCGACCGCTTGCGCGTGAAGTTGAGCGTGCTGGGCTTCCTCACTCCCCGCATTCTGCTGCGCGGCCTGGAGATCGACCGGCCCAGACTGCATCTCATCGTCTACCCCGACGGATCAACCAATCAGCCGCACCCGCGCAGAAACAGAAAACGCGGCAAGCCTCCCCTGGATACCCTGTTCGATCTCGAAGCCGGCCAGCTTGCGGTCGAGCGAGGGAGTCTCGACTACGACAATCGCGCTGCTGTCTTCGATGCTCAGAACCGCAACCTGCCGTTGGACTTCAAAGCCAACGACGCCTCACTCGTCATGAGCTATGTTCCGGCCAATCCAGGCGCGCCGGAGTTCTATCGGATCGAAGCCGGCGCCGCGGATCTGAGTCTGGCTCGTGACCGGCCGCGAAAGAAAACCCTGCCGGTGCATGGAAACCTCGAAGTCAGGCTCGATCTGGAGCGCAATCGCCTTTCGTTACGCAGCTTGCGCCTTACGTCGCAATGTCATGGAGCCAAGGACCGCACCCTCGAAGTCACGGGGGTTCTGGAGGATTTCAATCGCCCCCGCTGGCAGGCAAAAGCTTCAGGCGATCTGGACATGCGGCTCCTCGATCCGGTCACCGGCTATCCGGATGCGCCCCAGGGCATCGCCCGCCTCGATCTCGCCGCCGGGGGTCTGGCGTCTGAGTTTCACATCGATGGCAGCGTGCATGTGGATGGCGGCTCCTACATTGGCGCTGGCGTTGTGGCCACAGGCGTCAATCTGGACGCACGGGTCCAGGCCGATCCCGAGCGATTGCTGATCACGCAAGTGGTCGCGCGCCTGCGCCAGGGCGGCCAAATCGAAGGCACGGTCGACCTGCATCCGTGGCTCCCGGTTGCCGCGGCCCGGCCCGCGCAACTAACAACCGCGGGAACGGAAGAATTTCGAGCCAGCCGGAATGTGCTGATTCGGGCCCCGCTCGTTCCCATCTTCGTCAACGGCAAGGTGACCGCGAATCTCAAGGATGTGGCGCTGGATACGATTCTCGACATGGTCGCCGCGCCGCCCTACCGGCGCCTGGGCCTGGACGCACGCCTGAATGGCCCGGCAGAGGCAACCTGGTCCAATGGCGATGACCGCACTGTCTCCGTGAGCACGACTCTCAGCTTGAGCCCATCCGGACAGACTCCTGCCGGGGAAGCGCCAGCGAGCGGCGCCATCGATGCCACCTACACGCAGCGTAACGGCGGCGTGGACCTGCGCAAACTGGATTTGCACCTGCCCGGCAGCGAGTTGCAGGCGCACGGCGCGCTCGGCGCCTATCCCGTCAGCCGCCCGTCGGCGCTCACCGTCGATTTTCATTCTCATGATTTGTCGGAGTTCGACGCCGCGCTGCGCAGCCTAGGACTGGAGCGCAATGGCAAGACCGGAACCGCGGCCCTGCCCGTGGCCCTCACAGGTCAGGCCGATTTTCACGGATCGTGGACCGGCTCATTGGTGAAACCGCATCTTGCGGGCACACTGAAGGCCACGCAGCTGGCTATCGAGATGCCGTCGCCAGGCGGAAATTCCGGCCAGCCGCAATTCATCCACCTGGATTCGGTCGATGCCACGGGGAGCTATTCGGAATCCCAGATCGCCATCGAAAACGCGCAGTTGCTTCGCGGCGCTGAAAGAGTTTTGCTCAAGGGAACGCTGGACGCCTCAACTTCCCCGGGCTCTCCAACGACGGGTGGCTCGCAGAACCGGGGTCGTCGCGATGGTGGCCCGGAACCGGTGTTCGATGGCGACTCCATGATCCATGCGCGCGTTCAAGCCGCGAACCTCGACGTCGCCGACCTGCAGCCGTTCCTTGTCGCGGCCGGCGGCCAGAGCTTGCCGGTAGCTGGCGCGTTCAATGCCCGCATTCAGGCCGATGGCCCCCTCCATGCGCCGGCAGCCTCCGGCTCCGTCGAAATGGATCGCGGCAGCATCTATGGCGAATCCGTCACCGAGCTCCGCATCGAGGGCGCGTTGGCCAACCAGGTACTGAAGCTGACATCGGCCAGGCTCAGTGAGGCAGGCGGCGTCATCTCCGCGTCGGGAAGCTACGACCTCAATGCCAGAACATTTCAGGTGGACGCGCACGGCGCCGGAATCGACATCTCCCGCATCGACTGGATACGCCGGCACGATCTGGAGGCAGCGGGCAAGCTGGGAATCTCCCTCATCGGTTCCGGCACACTCGACGACCCGCGCCTCGAGGCCCATGCGACGACAAGCACGCTCACCTTGGGCGGGCAGAGATTCGGTGCGTTCGAAGTTTCCGCACAAACCGCCGCCCACAAGCTCACTTTCAACTTCACCACGCAGTTGGAGGGGGCCGAGCTGCACCTGCAAGGCCAGACGGCTCTGAACGCCGGTTACACAACCCAGGCCCAACTCGACTTTTCCCGGTTCAACGTTGGCGCCCTGTTGCGGATGGCGCACATTGAGGCATTTAGCGCCGACTCCACGCTTGCCGGCACGGCGACGATCGAAGGGCCGCTCGCCGATCTCAAGCAGCTTCGTGGCGAGGCCCAGCTCCGTCAGTTGGCGATGACCATCGCTGGCGTCCATCTCGAAAGCGAGGGTGGTGCCCACGCCACGCTGGCCGGCGGCCGCGTCCGGCTCGATCCCCTGCACGTAACCGGCGAGAATACCGACCTGCGCGCGCAAGGCAGCCTTTCGCTTGAGGGAGCGCAGCAACTGGATTTGGCTGCGAGTGGTTCCATCAACCTTAAGCTGGCTGAAACGCTCGATCCCGACCTGACCGCGAGCGGTGTCACCACCTTTCAGGTGGAAGCGCATGGGCCGCTGCAACATCCCGATCTGCAGGGCCGCATCGACTTCCAGAACGGGTCACTCTCGCTCGAAGACCTGCCCAACGGCCTGAGCCAGTTGCACGGCACGCTGGAGTTCAACCAGAACCGCCTGGAAGTGAAATCGCTGACGGCAATGACCGGTGGCGGCCTGCTGAGCGTGACCGGCTACCTCGCCTACCAGCACGGCATCTTCGCCGATCTCACAGTCACGGGGAGAGACGTTCACATTCGTTATCCCGAAGGGGTCAGCTCGCTGGCCGACGCCAGGCTGCGCCTGCAGGGCCCGCAAAACAACCTCCTCCTCAGCGGCGACGTGCTCATCACGCGCTTTGCCACCAGCCCCGACCTTGACCTGACCACCCTTGCCGCCGCCGCGGGCGCTGCCGTGCAGACCATCGCGCCTCCTGAGGCTCCGTCGAACCACGTCCGCCTCGACGTGCACATTGTTTCCGCGGCCCAGTTGAACTTCCAGAACGCATTCGCCAAGCTGGCCGGCAATGTGGATCTGCGCCTCCGCGGTACCCTGGCCTCCCCGTCGCTTCTGGGCAGTGTCTCGATTACCGAGGGCAGCGCCCTGATCGCCGGAACACGCTACGATCTCGAGCGTGGCGACATCACCTTCACCAATCCCGTCCGCATCGAGCCCATCATCGACCTCAGCGCCACGGCTCACGTGGAGGACTACGACATCTCCCTCGGCCTGCACGGCTCGCCGCAAAAGCTGGCCGTCACCTATCGCAGCGATCCCCCGCTGCCCGAGGCTGACGTCGTGTCGTTGCTGGCCCTCGGCCACACGGCAAGTCAGCAGCGCCTCTACACCCAGCAGCAGGAGCAGGCCATCTCCAACCCCACCACCGACGCGCTGCTCGGCGGGGCCCTCAACGCCACGGTCAGCAGCCGCGTGCAAAAGCTCTTCGGGGCCGGTTCCGTCAAAGTCGACCCGAACTATCTCGGCGCCTTCGGCAACTCCACCTCCCGCATCACCGTTGAGGAGCAGTTGGGCCGCATCGTCACCCTCACCTACGCCACCGATGTGAACACCACCAGCCAGCAGTTGCTCCAGGCTGAGGTGGCCATCAACCGCCATGTTTCGCTGGTGGTGGCTCGCGATGAGTCCGGCGTCTTCTCCATGGTCATTAAAGCCACGCGCCGCTACCGGTGACGGCGGCTGCCGATCGATCTGGTCAGCCGGGCCGAGATGGTTCCGGCCTCCCGGCCAACCATCGTCGGGCTTTGATCGCGCAACCAAACGGCACCTTCCGGTGTCTAATGAGACGCGTACGGCAGGCGGGCCGCATCGGCCCCATGAATTTACGGCCGCCGCCGGCACGCACAGAAACGATGGAAGTGGAGGTAACCCCAATGACAAGAACGATCGGTTATCGCAGGGTTTTGGTATTTGCCGCGGTGCTCCCCGTTGCGATTCTGGGTGCGCTCCTGGCCCTTCCCCAGCTATCGCTGGCAGCCGCGGGCCCGCAGGATGTGGCCGGCGCGGTGCGGGCGAAGCTGGACAAATCGCAGTTCAAGGATGTGCAGGTGAGCGTGGACGTGAACGGTATTGCCACGCTGTCCGGCACGGTCAGTCTTTACGAATACAAGGCGGATGCCGACAAGGCCACGCACAAGGTGAAGGGCGTCATGGCGGTGCGGAACGAGATCCAGGTCGCCGGACCCGGCGTGTCTGACGGCCAGTTGCAGAAGAGCCTCCTCGAAAAGCTCTCCTATGACCGCGTGGGTTACGGCAATGAGTTCGACGCCATCACCGTGAACGTCGAGAACGGTGTCGTCGCGCTGGGCGGCCATGCCCATGACTACCCGAACCGTGACTCCGCCCTGGCTGTCGTAGCCACAACTCCCGGTGTGAAAGATGTGATCGACAACATCGAAGTCGATCCCGTCTCGCAAATGGACTGGGGGATCCGGCTCGCGGTGGCGCGCGCCGTTTATGGCTACCCATCGCTGAATAGGTACGCCATCGATCCCGCCAAGCCAATCAGGATCTCGGTGCAGAACGGCAATGTGGAGCTGTACGGCGAAGTGGACTCGAAGGCCGACAAAGATACCGCTTACATTCGCGCCAATAGCGTCCCCGGCGTCTTCAGCGTGAAGAACTACCTGCATGTGGCCGGCCAGCCCGGCGAGAAGCAGCAGTAAAGCTCCGCACGCGCAGCAACCCTCCCCCGGCCCCGGCTGCTCATTCGCGGCCGGGGTCTCCGCAATCAGCCTCCAAAATGGTTATGCTGTAGAGTGCCTTTTCGTCCAGCGCAAACCGTGCGACCGGATTCCCGCGTCCGTGAAGGAGGCTCGATGGACCCGGAGTTGCAGCCCGCAGTCGAGAAAGCGCCGCTGGCCGCCGTTGCCCCCGTGGCGGACCCGGCGCGCCAGCCTGCCAGCGCGCCTCAGGGCGCGCGGGAACTCCGTGATTTTGACTGGGCCTTCATTGGACCGCACGGCTTGCGTGCCGGCTGGTCGATCCTGCTCTTCGCCTCGTTGTACTACCTCTTCCGCTCGGTCGTCGGGACCCTCTTTTTCGCGGCGGGCCTGGTCAGCGAAACCAACAACCAATCCGCCGCCGCCGTGCTGGTGGGAGAGCTGATTCCCTTTCTAGCTCTGCTGGCCTCTGCCGCGGTGATGGCTCTTATTGAAGACCGCAGCATTTTGAGCTACAACCTTGCCGGGCCGCGCCGCGTGCGGAATTTCCTCTCCGGACTGACTGCGGGCTTTGCCGCACTTTCCTTGCTGGTGGGCACGCTGGCCTGGGGTGGCTGGCTGCGCATGGGCCCGGCGGCGCTCTCCGGCGCGCAAGCGCTCCGCCTGGCCGTGCTCTGGGCCTGCGCTTTCCTCCTCGTTGGCTCAGTCGAGGAGGGCCTCTTTCGCTGCTATACGCTCTCCACGCTCACCCGTGGCATCAGCTTCTGGTGGGCGCTTGCCGCCCAAATCGCGATTTGCCTCTACCTTGTGCTGAATGGCGAAGGCCACGGCGCATGGGGAGTCTACGCAATCGCTGCGCTGGGCCTTTTCCCCTGCTTCAAACTTCACCAAAAGGCTGCCCCACGCAGTGGGTTCTGGCAGGCCGCCTGGGTCACCTCCGCGGTCTTTGGCCTCTATCACACCTCCAACAGCGGCGAGAACTGGATCGGCATCCTTGCCGCCTCGTTCATCGGCTTCGTCTTCTGCGTAAGCGTCCGCGTCACCGGCTCCGCCTGGTGGGCCATCGGCTGCCACGCGGCATGGGATTGGGCAGAAACCTTTCTTTATGGCACGGCCGACAGCGGACTGCAGGGGCAAGGCCACTACCTGACCGCGAGCCCGGCTGGCAATCCGCTGTGGAGCGGAGGCGCCGACGGCCCCGAAGGCAGCTTGCTGGTGCTTGGCGTTATTCTGCTGCTGCTCCTGTTCTTGCTCGGCCTCTACGGCCGAAGGAACGTCATGGCTCACGACGCGCCGCGAGCGGGTGCCCCATCCTAAACGCGCTCTTTGCGTTTAGGGTGGGATCGGACAAATCTTTTGTCGGGACACGACTGAAGCAAGTCGAAGCACACTGAGAGCGCGATGCGCCTGTGGCTCAATCGAAGCGCCGAAGTTCCTCTACGCGAGCAGTTGATCACCCAGGTTGTCCTTGGCATCCTCACCCGCGAAATGCTTCCCGGCCAGCGCCTGCCCTCGACCCGCGAGCTGGCGCGCCGCTTCGGCATTCATCCCAACACCGCCAGCGCGGCCTATCGCCAGTTGGAGCAGGAAGGCTGGCTTGAGTTTCGCCATGGCAGCGGCGTCTTCGTCTCCAGCACCCGTCCCTCGGCACCGCGCAGCCCCAAGATGGCCCCGGAGATGATTGTCGACCAGCTCATCGGCGAACTGGCCGCCCGGGCGCGCAAGATAGGCGCATCGGACGCGCTGCTCCGCGCCCGCCTTCGCCACTGGCTCTCGTCCGAGCCGCCCGCGCGCTGGCTCGTCATCGAGCCCGACCCCGAACTGCGCCGCATCGTCATGCTTGAGATGGAGGGGAATCTTGCTCTGCCCGTCACCGGCTCCGAGCCGGCGCGCTGCGCCTCTCCGGAGATGCTCGAGCGCTCCATCCCGGTTGTACTGCCCAGCAAAGCCGAGGCGGTCCGCAAGCTTCTTCCCGCCGGGACCGAGCTCATCGTCCTCGAGGTCCATCCCGCGTCGCCCGAATTACAGGCAAAACTCGAGCGCTACCTGCCCGAACACGCCGCCGATCTCGTCGGCATCGCCTCGCGCTGGTCTCAGTTTCACCGCCTCGCAAGCACCATGATCGTGGCCGCTGGCCTGGCCCAGCAGAACCTCCTGGTGCGCGACGCTGCCCATCCCGGCTGGAAACGCGGCCTCGAGGCGACAACCGCCGTCATCTGCGACGTTGTGGTCGCGCAGCAACTCCCCAAACGCTGCTTCCCTATCGTCTTTCGCCTCCTCAGCGAGGCCTCGCTCGCGCAGCTCCGGGCCCGCGAATCCGAACTCTCAGGCATACCGAAGAACTACCAATAACGCTGGTTGCCCCATCCTTTCCGCGTCCGCCGCAGCGGATGCGGAAGGGTGGGAAACCACGAACCCCGATCCGTCACATCCTCGGCTCCGCACTTGTGACACTTCCAAAACTGTCCTCATCCTCCCCCCAGCCTCATCCAATCCCGCCTAGCATCGCTTGTGTTCTGTTCAGAAGTTTGTTGAAGAAACAGTTGTCATCCTGAGCGACCGAGCGAGCCGGAACGGCGAAGCGAGGGAGCCGAAGGATCTGCGGTTGCTTTTTTCAACGAGCTTCAGATTTGCGAGGCTACGCATGAAATCGCTGGCACTTTTCCTAATCGCAGTTGTCCTTCTACCCTCCTTTGCCCACCCGCAAACCCTGCCCGACGCCCCCGTGCCCGCGCCCGAGCCCGCATGGGATCGTCTCAAGAACCTCACCAACGGCGAGCCGATCCTCGTTCGCAATGACAACGGTCCTCCTGTGCACTGCCTGTTCGCTGGCGTGACTAACGCCTACTTGGTCTGCGATCTTCCGGGGAATCCGCCGGGCGTTGGCTTTCGCTTCGATCGCTCGAGCGTCGTCAGCGTCGACCGCGATCTGCCCGCGCAATATACTGCGCGCTTCGACCGCCCGCAGCGCGATTACCATCCCGCCTGGATCGCATCCATCCTTGCCGGCGGCCTCGTCGTCGGAATCTGCGCCACGCGCACCATGGATGACGGGGATTCCGCTCGGACAGGCGCCATTGGCGCCCTCGTCGTCGCCGTCATCGGCGCGCCGCTCGCGTTTCTTCCGCAATCAGAGGACGCGAGCTTTGCTTTCCAGCCGCAGCGATCCGTTCGCCAGCCTCATTTTCGTCTCCAGCCACGTCCGCTCCCGCGGCTCGCTCAAATTCGATAAGGAGTCACAATGATTCGCCAATCTCTTCAATCCGTCCTATGCATCTGCCTTTCGCCGCTGGTTGTAGCGCAGCAGACACTTCCAACCGCTGCAACTCCGGCAGGCCGGGACAAACCAGCCATTCTCGAAAAGGGAACCGAAGTGAAACTGGTGCTTCTTGAAACGGTATCGTCAGCGACGGCGAAGAACGGCCAGAAGGTCCGAATGGCTGTCGCCGAAGATGTCTCCTCGAATGGTGTGATTGTTATTCGCAAAGGCACACCCGCAACCGGCGAAGTCGCCGAGCTGCGCAAGCCCGTACTGAACAAACGCAACGGATACTTTTCGATAAAACCGGTTGACCTGACAATGGCAAGCGGTTCGCGCCTGAAACTGCGCGAGTATCCGCCGGATGCATGTGAACCGGACGGCCCGTGTTGGCTGTTGCGGATCCTTGTTCTCCCTTTCATGCCCTTCGCAATCGCCCATGAAACTGAGGAAAGACATCGCCATCCGGAGACGGGAAAGGAATATACCAAGCAGATCTCCTCGTCAGAATGGGGATACCTCGCGGAGAAGCTTGCCGCTCAACCTGCGAGTCCCCTTTCCGCACAGTAAGCTTCGTCCGACGCGCCAGCGTATCCTGATTCTGGCCGATGCCGGAACCGTCTCCAACAAGCCAGCTTGCCGTTGAACAAGCGCCGCCGAATCGGCGTCGCACCCCCCGCTGGCCGCGCATCCTTCTCTGGACCAGCGGCAGCCTGCTCGCGCTGTTCCTGCTCTCAGCCGTCGCGGGCGTCTTTTGGCTCCGCTCGGCCGCCAAAGCCGCGCTGCCCCAGCTCGACAGCGATGTGCATCTCGCCGGGCCCGGCCTCCAAGGCCTCTCCGCGCCCGTCCTATCCGCACCGGTTATCGTTCGCCGCGACGCCCACGGCGTGCCACACATCGACGCTGCCTCGCAGGACGACCTGTTTGTCGCTCAGGGCTACGTCACCGCCCAGGACCGCCTGTGGCAGATGGACAGCCTGCGCCGCAGCGCCAACGGCGAACTGGCCGAGATTCTGGGCCCCGCGCTCGTCCAGCACGACAAGACCCAGCGCGTGCTCCAGATCCGCCTCACAGCCCAGCGCCTCTACGACCACGCGCCGCCGGATGACCGCAGGCGCCTCGACGACTACGCCCGCGGTGTCAATCTCTTCATCGCGCAGTGCGAGAGCTCGAATACGCTCCCCGTCGAATTCAGCCTGCTCGTGTACCACCCGCAGCCCTGGCGCAGCGTGGACTCCATCAGCGTGGGGCTCATGTTGGTGCAGACTCTCGACACGCGCGCCGCCACCAAGCTTTCACGCGCCCGCGTTTCTGCCCGCCTCAACGACCCGAACCTCGAATCTGATCTCTACCCCGTCGGCTCCTGGCGCGATCATCCGCCCACCGGCATCCGCGTCGACCTCACTGAACCGCAACCCGCGCCTCCGCCCTCAAAAAACCACGAGGACGAAGACGAGAACACCGAAACGCGCTCCGCCCCAGCCACCCCAACTGTCCCGCAGGCACAGGCCGCAGCTTTGAAAGAGCACGACGGGGCACCCTCTGGGGCCCCGTGCCATAACAGCCGCACAATCGGAAGGGGCTTTAGCCCCTGAGGCCGCGCCTGAGGAGGAAAGCGCATTGCTGGCTCTCGAGGGCCAGCCCGCCTGCGACGGCTGCGCCATGGGCTCGAACAACTGGGTCGTGGCCGGCAGCCACACCGCCAGTGGCAAGCCGCTCCTCTCGAACGACATGCACTTGACCCTCCGCGTCCCCGACACCTGGTACATCGCCGATTTGTACGCGCCCGGTTTCCATGCCGCCGGCGTCACGCTCCCAGGGCTCCCTCTCATCGTCGCCGGCCACAACGAGCACGTCGCCTGGGGATTCACCGCGCTCTACGCCGACGTCGAGGACCTCTACACGGAAAAGCTCGACGGCAAGGGCAACTACGAAGGCAACGACGCCGAATGGCATCCGCTCATCGTCGATCGCGAGGTGATTCATGTGCGCGGCGGCAAAGATGTCATCGTCAACGTTCAATCCACCGCGCACGGGCCGCTGCTGAACCCTCTTCTGGCCCCGAGCGACCCTCCCACAGCTCTCAAATGGACTCTCTACGACCCCACTCTCAACGCGCTTCCGCTCTACCAGATGAACACGGCGTCGAACTGGACGGAGTTCTCTGCCGCGCTCGCCCAGTGGTGCTGGCCCACGCAGAACCTTGTCTACGCCGACGATCAGGGCCACATCGCCTACCACGCCATTGGCCGGATCCCACTGCGGCGGGCGGGTATCGTCGACGTTCCCATCAACGACCAGAACCACGAGTGGCAGGTCTACATTCCCTTCGACCAGATGCCCAACACCTTCGATCCGCCCTCCGGCTTTCTCGCCACAGCCAACGCCCGCGTCACCACCGACAAATCGCCCTATTCCCTGACCGACGAGTGGGGCGACCCTTATCGCGTCGAACGCATCTACAAATCGCTCGACGGACGCGACCAGCTCACGCCCGCGGACATGCTCGCCGCGCAGACCGACATCTACAGCGAAGTGGACCAGGAGATGGGCCATCGCTTCGCCTACGCCATTGACCACACTCCCGGCCCCCAGGGCAATGGCGATCCGCGCATGCGCCAGGCCGCCGACCTGATGCGCAGTTGGGATGGCCGCCTCACCACCGATTCCGCGGCTGCCTCTCTCGTCACTCAGACCCGCGCCGCGCTCTGGTCCATGATCCTCGAGCCCAAACTCGGCAAGCTCGGCTCCGACTACCACTGGGGCGAGTCAACTTTCGCTGAAGAAGAGATCGTGATGCATGCCAAGCCGGAGTGGCTTCCCGAGGGCTACAAGAACTGGGATGAATTGCTTACCGCCGCCGTGCGCAAAGGGATGAAAACCGGCAAAGCCCCCGCCGATCTCGCCCAATGGACCTATGGCACCTGGCACGTGGTCGACATTGAGCACCCGCTCGCCGGATTTCTGCCGCTGATTGGCCGCGTAGCCGGAACCGGTCCCCAGCCGCAAAGCGGCGATGGAACCACCGTCAAGCAAGTGGGCCGCACACTCGGGTCCTCGCAGCGCTTCACCATGGACTGGAGCAACATCGACGGCTCGACCGAGAACATCGTGCTCGGCGAGAGCGGCAATCCACTCAGTCCCTACTTCCGCGACCAGTGGAACGACTGGTACAACGGAACCACATTCGCCCTGCCCTTCACCCCGGCTGCGGTCGCTGCTCAGATGCACCATACGCTGCGCCTGCTGCCGTGAAGGAGCAGACAACAAGGGAACCAGGGAACGAGGATCGGAGATGACCGCGAAGAGCGGAGGGAATCTCGGTTGGAAGCGATGGGCCGGTCCGGCAATCATCGTCCTCGCCGCCGCCGCCGCCGTCGTCCCGCAACTCCTTCGCGGCAACTCCTGCGGCCACGACTTCAACGTCCACCTCGTCTCCTGGCTCGACTGCCTCAACAGTTGGCGCCACGGCATTCCCTATCCTCACTGGACACCCAGCGCCAACTACGGCGCAGGCGAGCCTCGTTTTGTCTTCTATCCACCGCTCACATGGATGCTGGGCGCCGCGCTGGGCGCCATTCTTCCATGGCACTTCGTGCCCATTGCCTTAACGTTCCTTACCTTGGCCGGAACTGGATGGGCCACGCGCGCCCTCGCGCTCGAAGTGCTCGACGATCTCCCCGCCACACTGGCAGGCTGCGCGGCGATCTTTTCCGGCTTCGCGCTCTTCACTGCTTACGAGCGCTCCGCATTCCCTGAGTTTGCAGGGGGCGTCTGGCTTCCGCTTCTCGTTCTGTTTGCGCTGCGCGATCGCCATCCCTCCCCCTCGCTTGTCCGTCGCGCCTTCTCGGGCTCCACCGCGCCGCTTGCCGTCGCGCTTGCCGCCGCGTGGCTCTCGAACCTTCCGCTTGGCGTGATGGCCGGCTATCTGCTGGCTGGCGTTGCGCTGCTTTGGGCCGTGTTGAACAAGACCTGGGCGCCGGTGCTTCGCGCCGCGCTCGCCGCTGTGCTCGGCCTGGGCCTCGCCGGCTTCTATTGGCTCCCCGCGGCTCTCGAACGGCACTGGGTCGATATCCGCCAGGCCACCGACGACCCCGGCTACAACTTCGAGAACAGTTGGCTCTTCGCGCGCCATGCCGACCCAGTGCTGGCATTGCACGACGTGGTCCTGCGCCAGGCCTCCTGGATTGCCGTCTCCATGATCGCCGTCGCCGTTGCCGGCCTCATCGTGAGCTGGCGCCGCGGCACGCTGCCCACGCAAAAAACCACCCCCTCGCGCCGCTGGTGGATTCCCTTGGCCGCCATCCCCATCGTCATCTTCTTCTTCCTGTTCCCCTTCTCACGGCCGCTCTGGCATCTGCTTCCCGAGATGCCCTTCCTCCAGTACCCCTGGCGCTGGCTTGAAGCCGTCGAGGCGCCCATGGCCATCTTCTTCGTCGCCGCCATCTGGCCCTCCGGCCCCCGTGCCCGCCGTGCTGTTCTCGCCGCCTGCTCCGCGCTCTTTCTCGCCGCCACGGTCTTTGCCGGGACAACCTTCTTCCAGGTCTGCTACCCCGAGGACACGGTCGCATCCGTGTTGGCCAGCTACCACGCCGGTGCCGGCTTTGAAGGCATGTACGAATACTCGCCGCCCAATGCCGACATCTCGCAAATCGCCACCGGCTTCCCCGATGCCTGCCTCGTAAGCGATCCATCCATCGCGTTCGGCAAGCCCAACCTCGATGATCCCGACGAAAACCCCGCCTGGGATCCCGCGAAGGACTCCTGCCTCGCCGTCTTCACAACCGTCGGCGGTCTCCACACCAATCCCGAGCACCGCCGCATCGTCGGCACGGCCCCTCAGTCCGGCTATCTCGTCCTCCGCCTCCTCCGCTATCCCGCATGGGCCATCCGCCTCAACGGCCAGGCTTCTCACTGCAGAACGATCCACCGCTTTGCCACAACGCGACGACGGCCTCATCGCCATCCCCGTCCCGCAAGGCCCGGTCGAGCTAACCCTCGATTGGACCACCGCCGCCGATACTCTCCTTGGCCGCTGGCTCGGTGGCCTCAGCGCCGTGCTGCTCTTTGCGCTATGCTTACTGGAACGAAAGAACATTGGTCCTCATCTAAGATGAAAGCAATGCCTGCGGACGTGAAATCGCTGATTCAAGAGGGCGCGGACCTGACCGACCAGGCACTGGAATCCCTGATTCCCTCCACGGACACGGTCCCGGCTTCGATCCACGGCGCCATGCGCCATTCCGTCTTTGCGGGCGGCAAGCGCCTTCGCCCTGTCCTCGCCATGCAGGCTGGCGTCACCATCGCAGGCCATCTGCCCAAAGGAATCGAGCGTCTTGGCGCGGCCATCGAGATGCTCCACACCTACTCGCTCATTCACGACGACCTGCCCGCCCTGGACAACGACGATCTGCGCCGCGGCAAGCCCACCTGCCACGTGGCCTTTGGCGAGGCCATTGCCATCCTGGCCGGCGACGCGCTGCAGACTCGCGCCTTTGAGGTGCTGTCCAGCCTGGAGTGCCCGCCTGCCGCCGCAGTGCAGATCATCGGCCTCATCGCCAACGCCGTCGGCACCGTCGATGGCATGATCGGCGGCCAGGTGCTGGACCTCGAAAGCGAGCACCTGAAGCCAACACCGGACCTCGTTGAGGCCATCCATCGCGCCAAGACCGGCGCGTTGATCCGCGTCAGCGTGGTGTCGGGCGGAGTCTATGCCGGGGCCACAGTCGACGACGTGGCGCGCCTTGACCGCTTCGGCCGCAAAGCCGGTCTCGCCTTTCAGATTGTCGATGACGTGCTCGACATGACCGTGGACTCGGCACATCTGGGCAAGACCGCCGGAAAGGATCAGGCTACCGAAAAAGCCACCTGGCCCGCCGTTTATGGCGTCGAACAGAGCCTGCGCGATGCTGCCCAGCTCGTTGAGGAGGCCTTTGCCGCCCTCTCGCCCTACGGCAGCCGCGCCGATGGTCTCAAAGCCGTCGCACGCTACCTGGTCGAGCGCAAGAACTGACTTCTGTTCATTCGCGCGCATCCAATTTTCCCTCCGCTTTGCTCCCCCAAGAAGCAGTGGGCCGAAGGACGGCAAGCGACTCGCCCACTGCACGGTAGATCGACATCGCGCTTGAACCGTCGCGGTTCAACCGTGCGCCTGACCCGTGAGTTCGACCCGTGCGTTTGCGAGGAAGAGGAAGCGCGCAATGACCCAGACGGCCTTTGTTACCGGCGGCGTTGGCCTTCTTGGCAGCAATCTCGTTCGCCTCTTGGCCGGCCAGGGAACCTCCGTTCGCGCTCTGGTGCGTCCTGAGGAGATGGATAAGGTTCCCATCCAATTCACTGGCGTTCCGGTTGAGGTTGTTGCGGGTGACATGCACGACGTCGCGGGCTTCGCGGCCTCGCTCTCCGGCGTCGACATCCTCTTCGATACCGCTGCCTTCTTTCGCGAGTACTACAGGGGCGGCGGCCACTGGCAAGCGCTCTACCGCACCAACGTGGCCGGCACACGCAATTTGCTCGAAGCCGCGTATCGCGCAGGAATCCGCCGCTTTGTGCACACCAGCTCCATTGCCGTTCTCGATGGCCGGTCCTCCGCCCGCATCGACGAAACCATGCTTCGGGAGGAACGCCACGCGGACAACTATTACCGCAGCAAGATCCTTGCCGACCGCGAGGTCCTCGAGTTTTCTCGACAAGCGTCCCGACATGTGGGCCGCCATGGTGCTGCCCGGCTGGATGCATGGTCCTGGAGATGCTGGCCCCACTCCGGCCGGGCAGTCGGTGCTCGATTACCTGCGCGGAAAGCTGCCGGGAATCCTGCCGGGAGCATTTCCCGTCGTCGATGCACGGGATGTCGCTGAGGCAATGCTGCTGGTTGCGCAAAAAGGCCGACGTGGTGAGCGCTACCTGGCCGCCGGCCGCACCATGACCGCCGCCGGGTACATGGCCTGCATTGAGCAGGTGAGCGGAGTCAAAGTTCCGCCGCGCAGAATTCCGCGCTCCCTCCTGTATGCCATCGCCGCCGTCAGCGAGTGCTGGGCCCGCCTTACGCGCAGGCCCGTGCCGCTCTCACTCGCAGCAATGCGTCTGCTTGACCAGCGCATGGACCAGTTGCAGTTCGACCACAGCAAGTCCCGCCGCGAATTAGGTTTGGAATTCCGGCCCGTGGACACTACGCTGCGCGATGAGATCGCCTGGTATCGTGCCCACGATTACCTGAGCTGAGTGCCTGCCTCGTCTGCCCCGCTGAGCTTACTTGCCTAGAGCTCGGCGCAGCTCCCGGCTTTGCGCCGAGAGATCCTCGACAGCGAGCTGTGCCCGGTTGAGCATCCCTTGAAGCTCCTCCAGGAAGCCAGGAAGCATGTCCCACCAGGCCCGCAGGGTTTCCTGCTGATCGAGCATAGCCAGCGCAGTGCCTGAGACGGCCGTCACCAGCCCGGCGCGCCGATTTCCCGTCAGCAGAAGCGCACCGCTCGCGGCAAGGGTGCTTGCCGCGGCAATCCGGATCCAGTTCGTTGAATTGGCCCCTTCGGCGGGCGGCGCGCCACCCGATTCGTTTGCTCCTTTAGTTAGCGGCACAACTACCATGACCCCTCCTTACATCCCCGGCCGAAGTCTTGTCCGGAAAACGGAATTGCCTATCAAGTATCGCTCGAAAACCAGCAGCGCGGCGATATTTCCTGATTACTAAAGGAACAGCGCGCCGTTCCGATGCCGTCCAGCCTTCAATCCAGGTCGATCTCGCGCAACGGCTTGCCCTCGGGAGCGTCCTTGGCTTTGCGCATCGCCTCGGCAAACCGCTTCTCCAGCAGATCGGCCTTGTTCTTTTCCGCGTCCACGCTCTGCCTGAAGATCGACTCCGTCCGCTCCCCATGCTCGCGCATAGCCTGGGCCGCAGTCTCCAGGTCTTCGAACAACCGCTTGCGCGGCGCCGGGGTGTGGCTCACCACCAGCCCGGTTGACCCATCGATCTTCAGCATGGCCCCGCAATCCGGGCATGCCACCTCGAACGTTTTGTCCTTGTTCTTCGCCATTCCACCTAGCATTCTATGCGTTTGGCCGGGTTTTTGGCAGGGCCTTGACGCACTTGCCGCCGTACCCCGGCGCAGCGGTTGCAGACGCCTTGGCGCGGCGTGCACCTCCGCCGCAACCGCGTCATTCGATCGTCACGTGTAAATTGAACTGCTCCTCGTTTGGATCGGGCTTCTCCCAGGAACGGACGTAATGGAGCAGCAACACCCCCGTCCCCTTGTCCCTGGGCTCGAACTTGAAGATCTGCACAATCGGCCGTCCCACTCCCGGCTGCGTCGCATCCGTCTGCGATTGGCCGCTCAGCTTCAGCAATGTCGTCGATTGCTTATGCACATACCATTCGTATCCGGTTGTGGGATTGGAATTGAGCCGAACCTCCAGAACGTCTCCGGTCTTCAGCTGGACTGTCGAGCCCTTGTCCGCGTCGGTGACCACCTTGGTCGCCGCCGGCACCAACGTTGAACCACCAACCAGAACGAACAGGGCAATTGGAAGAAGCCCGGTCCCCAAACGAAACCGCCGGCACGCACTTCGAGCAAGCATGGAAGATTCCCTTCGCGCGATGGCGCCCAACATACCGTTCCGCCGCGCAACCCGAAGATAACTCCCTTGTGCCTCGCGCGCAAGGCTCAGAACCCTCCGCTCTCTATCGGGCTAGGCAGCGCCTGGCGAATTCTGTGCCTGGTGGCTATGTGTCGGGCCACAACTTCTCTCGCCGTGGTAATCGGAAAAACTGCATCGGAGAAGCGCGAAGTGTCAGGGCACGGCGGGGCACCGGGGTACCCTCTGGGTCGGGCCGGGTCCCGTGCCGTAAAGTCCGCCGGAAGTGAGGGGCCTTAGCCCCTTAGGGAGAGTTCTTTCAAATTGACCCACAGTCCCTCCTCGCCCTTCCTTGACACGCCCGCGCCAGCCAGCGAAAGATGAATGCGCCGGATGCCTTTGAGCTAAGCGGCGTGCAAACGCGTAACTGCAGTGCATCTCCGGCCACACGAATCTCTTTTCAGGAACATGCGAATGAATAGGAACCTGACGAAACCGCTGCGGCTGCTCGGACTTGTAACACTGGTGCTTCTCTGTCTCTCTCTCGCCGGCGGGAAGAACGCCGCTGCCGGCCCCGACCCTTTGCAGGACGCCGCCGCGGGTATCCTCAACTCCACGCCGCTTAAGACTCCGCTCAAATTCGATCGCCTCGATCCCTCCGTCGACCGCATCATCCCGACCGGCGCTAAGCTGGAGCGCATTGCCACGGGATTCACCTGGACTGAAGGACCGGTCTGGGCCCAGGGCAGCCTCTTCTTCGCCGACATCCCCTCGAACACCATCCGCCGCTGGACGCCAGGCAAAGGCGTCAGCATCTTTCTTCAGCCCAGCGGCTATCAGGGCTCCGCTCCTTACGGCGGCCGCGAGCCCGGCTCCAACGGCATGACGCTCGACGCGCTTGGCCGTCTCACCGTCGCCGGCCACGCGCAGCGCAACGTCTACCGCTTCGAGTCATTGAACCCCAAGGGCCCGCTCACCATCCTTGCAGATCGCTACCAGAGCCTGCGCCTCAACAGCCCCAACGATCTCGTTTACCGTTCCGATGGCTCGCTCTACTTCACCGATCCGCCTTACGGCCTGCGCAAACAGAGCGACTCCGACCCGGAAAAGGATCTCCAGGTCAACGGTGTCTATCGCATCCCGCACGCGCTCACCCACAGGCCCGGCGCTCCGCCCGCTCGCAGCGAATTGCAGCTCCTCTTGAGCGACTTGCCCCGGCCCAATGGCATCGCCTTCTCGCCTGGCGAGAAGTACCTCTACGTAGACAACTCTGAACCAAAGAAGATCTGGATGCGTTACCGCGTGCTCCCCGACGGCACGCTGGCCGACCCCAAGCTGCTCTATGACGCCACCGCCGATCCGCGCCCCGGCGGGCCCGACGGCATGAAGGTCGACGTCAAGGGCAACATTTACAGCGCCGGTCCCGGCGGCGTCTTGATTCTTTCGCCGGAGGGCAAGCCGCTCGGAACCATCCTCGTGCCGGAGCGCGTCGCCAATGTCGCCTGGGCCGGACCCGACCGCAAGACACTCTACATCTGCGCCAGCTCGAGCGTCTATCGCGTCCGCCTCAACATTCCCGGCGAGCCGCTCGTGCAGGTCAAGTGAGCCGGAATCGATGTTGGGTTCCCATCCTAGCCGCGTCTTTGTTTTTGCGGCCAGGGTGAGTTCGCTGACTCGCTGACTTGTCCGCCGCGGCGGACTGCCGCTGACTCGCCGGCCCGCTAACCCTGCGGTTGCCCCATCCTTTTCCGGCGCGTTCGCCGTGGCGAACGGCGACGGAAAGGGTGGGATAACTCAGACCTCGATCTCGCACGATTCAAACTGTTCCCTGTTCCCTGTTCCCTGTTTTTACGTCACCACCCCCGGATTGAACAACGCGAACTCGTTGTGCAGCCCCCAGTGGTCGGCCCAGGTTTCCTTCCTCCCACTGGTCACATCCAGAATCAAGCGAAAGATTTCCCAACCGACTTCTTCGACCGTCGCCTCCCCCGTCGCAATCCGTCCCGCATCCACATCGATCAAATCCCGCCACCTCTGCGCCAGCCCGCTGTTCGACGCCACTTTGATCACTGGCGTCATCGCCAGCCCATACGGCGTTCCGCGCCCCGTCGTAAAAATGTGCATGTTCATTCCCGCCGCCAGTTGCAAAGTGCCGCAGATAAAGTCGCTCGCCGGCGTCGCCGCAAACACAAGCCCCTTCTGCGTCACGCGTTCGCCTGGCCCCGCCACGCCCATCAGCGCCGTGCTGCCCGCCTTGGCAATCGACCCCATCGCCTTCTCGACCACGTTCGCCAGGCCGCCCTGCTTGTTGCCTGGCGTGGGATTCGCTGACCGGTCCGTTCCTCCCCGCCGCAAGTACTCGTCGTACCACGCCATCTCGCGCACAAAGTCCTGCGCAATCTCCGGTGTTGCCGCGCGCGCCGTGATCGGGTGCGCCGCATCGCGCACCTCGGTGACTTCTGAGAACATCACTGTCGCTCCCGCGCGCACCAGCAGGTCTGCCGCAAATCCCACCGCGGGATTCGCCGTCACACCCGAAAGCGCGTCCGATCCTCCGCACTGCAGCCCCACCACCAGATCCGACGCGGGACACGTGACACGCCGTCGCCGGTCCAGTCTTTTGAGCTTCTTTTCGGCCAGCGACATGATCGTGGCCACCATCTCGCCAAATCCATCGTGTGCATCCTGCAGCGCCGTAATGCTCGGCTCTTCTTTGAGCACGGCTAGCGCGCCGCCCTGCATCAGCCGCACGGGCTGCAACTTCTCGCATCCCAGGCTCACCACCAGCAATTCACCGCCGAAGTTCGGATGCAGACTCAGATTGCGCAGCGTGCGGATCGGAATTGCCGCCTCGGGCGAGTCGATCGCCACGCCGCATCCGTAAGGGTGCGTGATGGCCACAACGTCGTCCACATGTGGATAGCGCGGCAGTACGTCGGCTTTGATGCGCCGCACCGCATACTCCACCGTCGCCGCCACGCACTGCACCGTGGTGCTGATGCCGAGAATGTTTTTTGTTCCTGCCGATCCGTCGGGATTGCGATAGCCCTCGAACGCGTACCCCTCCAGCGGCGCGAGTGGCTTGGGCGGCGCCGTGGCCAGAGGACAATCGGCAAGCGACGGCGCTTCAGGCGGCGTCACCAGTCCTTCGTGCACCCAGCTTCCGCGCGCAATCGCCCGGTTCGCGTACCCAATCGTCACGCCGTAGCGGACAATCGCATCGCCCTTCGCGAAATCAGTCAGCGCCACCTTGTGCGCCTCAGGTATCGCCTCGGCCAGCACAAGCCCGTCAGTCAAGCGGCTGCCCGCGGGCAGCCCGCCCTCGTTCACCACCACGGCCACGTTGTCGCGCTCGTTGGCGCGAAGAGTTCGAGGTTGCATGGAGTGATTCACCGCCACACTCGCGCCGCCGCTCATGCTCTCGCGTCCGCGGCGGCTTCGCTGTGTCTCGATCATAAACTCCGGCCTGCGATTCTTGATCGTGCTTCGCATTTCGAGCGGATTCACGCGCGTGGAGTCAGCCCATCGCCGAGAATGCCCGTGCAGTAACGCCGGCATGGTACCGTGAAAAACGAATCACGATACGTGCGCGGACCGCCCGCGCCGAAAGGAAATCCTTGGCTCAAGCGCGGCCCACGCGTGTTCGCTATCTCATCATCACCATCCTCTTCGTGGTGAGCTGCTTCAGCTTTGCTGACCGCTCGGCCCTCTCGCAGGCCGCCGGCGCCATGCCCCAGGCCATCAACCTGACCGCCGCGCGGATGAGTTATCTGCTCTTCGCATTCGGCTGGGCCTACGCGCTCGGCCAGCTTCCCTCCGGCGGCCTGCTCGACCGCTTCGGATCGAAGCGCGTTTACGGCATCGCCATCATCGCCTGGTCCATCTGCGCCTTTCTAACCGCCTTCGCCGGATACCTCGCCGCCAGCGCCGCTTTCACTGCCATCTTCATCCTCCGCGTGCTCTCCGGTCTGGCGCAGTCGCCCGTTTTTCCCGGCAACGGCCGCATTGTCGCCTCCTGGTTCCCCACGTCAGAGCGCGGGCGTGCCTCGGCCATCTTCAACTCATCGCAATATTTCGCGCTGCCCATCTTCGCGCCCATCTTCGGCTGGCTCATCCACATCTCCGGCTGGCGCAGTTGCTTCTGGTTTATGGGTGCGGTCGGTTGCGTGCTCTCCATCATCTGGTTCACGAACATCTTCGGCGTCAAGGAGCATCCGGGCATCTCTCCCGCCGAGATCGGGTACATCGAGCGCGGCGGCGGCCTCGTGAACACCGACGCGCCCTCGAGCGCCAGAAAGAACACGCTGACATGGGCCACCGTCAAAATGCTCCTTAGCTATCGCATGTTGGTCGGCGTCTACATCGGCCAGTACTGCATCAACACGTTGACGTGGTTCTTTCTCACCTGGTTCCCGCTTTACCTTTCGCAGGCCCGCCATATGTCGGTGCTCGATGTCGGCTTCGCCGCCGCCGTACCGGGACTTTGCGGCGGCTTCGGCGGCATCCTCGGCGGCGTCATCTCTGACAAGCTGCTCCATCGCGGCCACTCGCTCAGCTTCGCGCGCAAGCTCCCCATCATGGCGGGCATGGCGCTGTCGATGACCATCATCGCCTGCAACTACGCACCGTCGCAGAGCCTCATGCTGCTATTCATGTCGATCTCGTTCTTCGGCAAAGGCATCGGCGCGCTGGGCTGGACCGTCATCTCCGATACCTCGCCCAAGGGCATGATCGGCATGAACGGTGCGCTCTTCAACCTCTGCGGTAATTTGGCCGGCATCACCACGCCTCTCATCATTGGCCGCATTGTCGAGAAGACGCACTCCTTCAACGGAGCACTCGTCTTTGTCGGTCTCATCGCCTTCTGCGCCATCATCAGCTACGGCCCCATCGTTGGCGAAATCAAGCGCCTCGACTTCAATCCGCCTGCATCGGCTTGAGCTTTGCGCCGTCCTGTGCCCAATCCTCTCGCGTTCTTTGCGAAACGGTGGGACACCCACGCCTCCCAGCCACCGCAAACACCATCTCACCAGCCCGCTTGAGCGGGCGCAAGACGGTAGCCCCAGGCGCAAGCCTGGGGAAAAGAGTCGCGGTTTCGAATCGCCAGCCCCGCAGGGGCGAAAGAACGCCCAGGATGAATTCGACAGGACCTCGGCAACCCGAAAAACCTGCCCCTCCAACCATCGCAAAACAACCGCCTCCCTGAGCCACGCCGAAGGCATAAGCCTACGCGCTTACAATCTCCAAAGGAGATCCATTCCATGTCCGACCGGCCCGGCAAATTTCCCCGCAACGCATTCAAACAGGCGCTCGCGCGCGGCGAGCGTCAGGTCGGCCTGTGGTGCGCCCTGGCCAGCCCCGTTGCCACCGAAATCGCCGCCGGCGCCGGATTCGACTGGATCGTGATCGATGGCGAGCACGGCCCCAACGACATCACTACGCTGTTGCCGCAGTTGCAGGCCATGCACGGCGGCACGGCCGAGCCCGTCTTCCGCATCCCGTGGAACGAGCCCGTCATCATCAAGCGCGCGCTCGACGTGGGCGCTCGCTCGCTGCTCATCCCCTGGGTGCAGAATGCCGATGAAGCGCGCCACGCCGTGGCCGCCACGCGCTATCCACCGCTGGGCATTCGCGGTGTGGCCCGCGCCATCCGCGCCAACGACTACGGCCGCACACAGGACTATCATCGCAACGCGCATCTCGACACCTGCGTCCTCGTGCAGCTTGAAACCCACGAGGCGCTCCGCGAGATTGAAGCTGTGGCCGCCGTCGAAGGCGTCGACGGGATCTTCATCGGACCCAGCGACGTTGCCGCTTCACTCGGCCATCTTGGCGATCCCAAACAGCCTGAGGTGCAGGCAGCCATCAAAGACGCGGTCGCGCGCATCCGCGCCGCGGGCAAGTCCGCCGGATTTTTGACCGGGAACGCCGACGAGGCTGAAGCGATGTTCGAACTCGGCTTCAACTTCACCGCTGTCGGCAACGATGTCAGCATCCTGGCGGGCAACCTGACCAACCTCGCTGCCCGCTTCCACAAGAAGTAAGAACAAGTTCTACAGTGCGGCGCTCAGTTCAGGCTCCGCTTGGGCGGAATCAACGCTGACTTGCTGGTTCGCCGACTTGCTGACTCGCTGCCTCTACGCCGCCGGCGTCGCTGCGGTCTTCACGTTCACCACGTGATAAATCGCCGGCTCCGTTCCCACGTTCTTGAACCCGTGGAGTTGGTTCGACGCGTTGAAAATCACCGATCCCGGCGCCTACGCGGATCCACTCTCCATTCGAGAGCGTCTCCACCTTGCCCTGCCGGATGATGATCAGCTCCTCGTTGGGATGCTTGTGCGGCGCGTGCGGCGACATGCCGGGATTGAGCGTGGTCACGTGCAGTTCGAGATTCTCGAGCGTCGCCGTCGGCGCGCTGCAGAACGATCGCACCGTGCCGTACGGGGTGGGCTTCTCGGCGATCGAGTTCCAATCGAACACCTTCGATCCCATGACGGGCGCCGTTTTGGGTGCAGTGTTGGGCGATTGCCCGGCAAGAGCCAGCGCATCGCCGGCAACGGCAGTCGCGGCCAGCGCCGCAAAAAGCTCTCTACGATTCATCGGTGTTTTCCTTTTCCGCCGCCAGATGCTTTCGGAGGCGCAGGTTCGTTATATCTGAACCAGGCACTCGTAGCAAAATCAGCGAAAATCGACCGCCGCCGGTACCGCAAACGGGAACAATTTGAACTCCGTTGGTGTCTGATTGAGAGCGGGCGCAGGTGCGGTTTCAACGTGGAATGGTACTAACAGCTCCCAGGATGGCAGTTGGTACCAGCCACCGCTCTATGGACATCCCCCGGCAAAGTCACAGATGATCGCTGCTGGATATTCGTACTACAAGCAAGGTTGCAATAAAAAGGATTGATCTTATGAGACTTCGATGGTGGTGTTTCGCCACTGCTCTAAGTGCGCTTCTCGTATTCGGCCTCTGCGCTGCATACTTAGGCATGGGAACGTCGGTCGTCGGCGATTTTGTGTCGCCGGATGGAACGTTCGATGCCGTGCTTATGGTTCGCAACGGCGGAGCCGCAACAGGCTACAGTACCGGGATCTCGCTTGTGCATGCTCTAATCCTCTGGCGCGGCAGCTAGCTCTGATCGAAGGTATGAACCTATTCGTAATTGATGACAATGACGGTGCGGTTCGTTGGAGGGATCACGGGCAGCTTGACGTGAAGATCAGCTGGGTCTCAAATACGCAGCTTCTCATTCAATATCCAGCAAGAGCGCGCGTGTTCAAGCAAGTAAAGTCTTATGAATCCACGACTATTCGATACTCTGCAATGCCGTGACGCAGGTCACGGTCTATGCCGCCTAACCGTTCCGTGATCGCCCCAAGTAACGTTGCAAAGCCTTGCACCCAACGTGGCAATGCCCTACCTGCGACTGTGTATCAGGCGAAGGGGCAAGCGGCAGCAGATAACCCAAGACAGTATGACCCCCCACAGCCTGCGGACGATGGAGGCCGCACCCCTTGCCAGCCTTGCGCTCTCGCTTGCCGTCTGCGTTGTTTTGCTGCAAAGTCCGCACTCCGTGGGAATTCGCGTTCCTCTGGTTCAGCTTCACAAAACGCTTCCGCAACCTCAGTGCAATTTCCTTGAGATCAGCCTCTGGCTAACGAACGACGGTCGGACGTGGATGAACTGGACGGAATTGAGACCGGAGGACATAAGAGGCAGAATTGCTGAGGTGATGGACTACAGATCGGTGAGGACCGTCTATGTCATCGCTGAACCCCACGTCTCGTATCAGCAATTCGCTGACTTCATGGGTCGCATCGTCGACGCCACTCCCAATCTTCACGTCGTGCTGCTCACTTCAGAACTTCGCCGCGAGATGCAAATGGGCGAAGTCGATCCGGTATGCACAATCCGCGATTCCCCTGGGAGCGAAGCCAATCGTCCATTCGCGGAGTACTTGAATTAAGCTGGCGGCCGGACGACAACTGGTCACCGTTCACGCTCCCTCGCTTGTCAAGCCCGTCCGACCACGAATTCTTTCATATCCCCCTCATTCCAAAAGAAATATTTCCTTCCCCAACTTTGCCGATTAATTCCCCCATTTCGCTACCCTTTTACTAGAGAACAAAAACAGAGCGTTTCTTGCTCCTTGAAAGCTGGTTGGGCGGCTCTCGTGGTGTCGGCTGGGGATTACCGGCGCCCCGGGCCGCCCACCGTTTTTCGGCCACATTGCACCCGAAACGGCGTGTAAAACGGCCGTAACTCCTGTGAATCGGTACTTTGCGGGATACGGCCCTTTGGAATCAGATATTTACGGATATACCCGTCCCGTAAACCCTTTGTTATCAAATATGGAGGTATGGCATACGGGGGAGGGGGCGGCGGGGAGCGCAAAGGAGAAAGTTATGGCCTCGAATTGTCGGCACGTCATGCCGAGCGGGAAGAATGTCACGGGTATGCCCTCAAGGGCGGGAACCTTTTGTTATTTCCATAGCCGGCTGCACCTCGCAGCCCAAAAATCCGCCAGCGCGATGGACTCGATCGAGATCCCGGTCCTCGAAGACCGCTGCGCCATCCAGGTCACCATTACCCAGGTCCTCCGGGCCATCGTCAACAACACCATCGACCGCCCCCGCGCATCGCTCCTCCTCTACGGCCTCCAACTGGCTCTGCAAAGTGTCGATCGCAGCAGTTGGGCCATTCCCATCGGGACCGTCGAGGCTCTCTCCCAGACAAGCGACGGTGACGAACTTGCCGCCGAGCCCGACGACGAAGACGAGGATGAGGAAGACGAGGACGATGAGGAGGAGGA
Organism: uncultured Acidobacteriaceae bacterium; assembly: GCA_963836525.1. Lineage (GTDB taxonomy): Bacteria > Acidobacteriota > Terriglobia > Terriglobales > Acidobacteriaceae > Telmatobacter. The sequence continues at coordinate 181,727 of CAWIJW010000007.1, read as the reverse complement.
AGACTCAGACTCAGACGAATCCGGCGACGATTCCGACGACAAGGATGATGAAAGCTCGGACGACGACTCTGAGGAAGAGAATGACGAAGATGATGAGGATGACGACGACGGCCTCGACGACGAAACCCCCGGCGGCCACCAAGCTACTGACGAACTGATCGCCGACCAGAAGTACCTTGAGTCCGTCAGCAACGCCCTGGACGTAGGCGATATGCGCCTCGCCGCGCGCTTGCTCAAGGAATCAAGCCCATAGCGAAAACGCGAAGGTTCAAAGCTCAGAGCTGAAGGCTGAAAGCTGAAAGCCGACTCGCTCTACTTCTGCGCCGTCTGCATCGGCTTCTGCCCGCTCGCGGCGGGCGGATTCACGTGCGCGTTCAGGAAGTCGGTCAGGTCTTCCACGTCCTGCTTCGTGCCCACCATGGGCGGCATGAAGTGGTGATAGGGCGAGTCGGGCTTGTACTCGTGCAGCATCGTGATGAAGCTCTCGATGTTGGCGCGGTCGCGCCCGCTCAGCAGCTTCACCAGCGGCCGGTAGCCGTTCAGCGTGTGGCAGGAACCGCATTCGCCGCGGAAGATCGCCTCGCCGCGCGAGTAGCTTGTGTCCGCGCCGCTCCACACCCAGTTGGAGTGGACCAGGTAGCCCTGTTGATCGATCTTGATCGCGTAGGGCACGCGCACGCCGTTCGAGTACATCCAGCTCCCGATCACGTACGGCTTGCGCAGCATCTCGCGCGAGTACTCGCCGGCTGCCGTCGCCATCAGCGCCAGCAGCAGAATCGCCACCGCGTGCGCGGGATTGAAGTCGATGGGATTGCGGTACGCCAGGTAGTAGGCGACGCCGATTATCGTGGCCGAGGTGATCACGATCAGCAATGCGATGCGCGTGATGGTCGAAAATGTGCCGGAGCCGATGGTGTCGATGCCCAGCGTAAGCAGCGCGCGTTGCGTCGCGGGAACCATGAAGAGGTACCAGGCAAACAGGAACGGCATGGCCACGAACGAGGGCACCAGCCACTTCACGCTCCACTTCACCAGCGAAGATTTGAGCGCGGGCTGCTTGCCGCCATCGATGCGGCTGGCGCTGATCAGCGCCCAGATGCCGGCCAGCGAGGCGCAAACGCAGGTGCGCAGCAACAGGCTCGGCCAATACGTCGGATTGAAGAAGGCGTTCCAGAACTTGCTCGCCTCCTGGCCGGTGCCTGCCACCGAAAGCCACGTGTCGCCCGGCGTCAGCATGAAGGTGAGAATGCCGTTGATGATGATCAGCGTAAAGACCGACGCGCCCGCGTACACCCAGCCCACGATCAGGTGCAGCTTGGCGTCGATCCTGTTCCACGTGTAGTAGTAGACGATCGCCGTCGTAAGCTCGACGAGGAAGAACACCCACTCCATGGCCCAGCCGAAGACGAAATTGTGAATCAGCGTGCTGGTCGCTTCGGGATGCGTCAGGCCGATGGCAAACCAGATGCCCACACCGGAGATGGTGCCGAAGACGCCAGTCAGCACGAGGAAGAACTTCGAGTAACCGACCAGCTCGGCGAGCCAGTCGGCGCGGCCCTCGCGCAGAGCCTTGCGCTCGGCCAGCGGCAGATAAAGGCCCCCGCCCACGGCGAACTGCGAAATCATGACGTGGAAGATGGCGATGATGCCAATCACCCAGCCCGAGCCGAGATACGGAATGTCCCAGAACGGATAGTTCATCGTCGTTATTCCTCTACCGAATCGTCCAGTAACCAATCACAGTCGTAGCCACCAGAGCAAAGACCGCCACCAAGCCGAAGTAGTGGGCTGCGCGCGCGCGCCGGCCCGATTCCTTGCTTGTGTCATAGAAGGGAATCAGAATCCAGAGCACAATGCCCAGCGTGAACAGCAGCAGTCCCGCGATCTCGCCGGCCTCGCCGGGCAGCATGGCACCCAGCATCTTGAGCATCTCGAAGGGGCTCATGAAGTACCACTCAGGATGAATGCCGAGCGGCGCGGGCGCGAGCGCATCGTATTGCTTGCCCAGCGCCCAGGGAAACACGGAAGCCAAGAGCGCAAGGACATTGAGCGAGATGATCCACATCGCGATGTCCTTGCGCAGAAAGTTCGGCAGGAATGGCATGGATTTGCGCTCCGAGGCCGGCTTGGCCTCTTCACTCTCAGGCACGGCATTGCCGTGGCGCTGCACCAGCCAAAGGTGAAACGCAAGCAGGGGAATGAACAATGCAGGGAGCACCACGACGTGCAGCGCGAAGAAACGCTGCACGGTAAACTCGGTCACGTCAGGCCCGCCGCGCAGCATGTTGGCGATGGCCGGCCCGATCCACGGAATCGCCACCGGAATCTGCAGGCCCACCTTGGTGGCAAAGTAGCTGAGCTCGTCCATGGGCAGCAGGTAGCCGGAGAAGCCGAAGCACGCGGCCAGCACCAGCAGCACCATGCCGCTCAGCCAGCCGAACTCGCGTGGCTTGCGGTAGGCCTTCATGAAGAAGACCGAAAACATGTGCACCAGAATCGCGAACAGCATCAGGTTGGCGGCCCAGGCGTGCGCGGAGCGGATCAGCCAGCCGAAGTGCATCACGAAGGTGATCTGCCTGACCGATTCATACGCCTCCACGCCCGGCCGGTAATACACCAGCAACAACACACCGGTGAAACATTGCAGCACGAAGAGGAACAGTGTGATGCCGCCCCAGTAGTACCAGAAGGATTGCGCGTGGACAGGGACGGTCTTCTTGCGGGCAAAGGCGGCCAGCTCCGAAAGCCCCAGCCGCTCATCCATCCAATCGTATACATTGCTCGCGATCGTCTTTGTCGTCATGCTTCTCGTCCTTTATGCTGCTCGCTTCCTTAACCGCGCTTTGGCTGCCCCAGGTCTCCGGGGTTCCCGGCGAGCGATTCTTGCTCGGTGGGGTGGAGGTCCCGATTTTGAGACCCGGGAACGAGGCCGGCTCCGCTCAGCGGCAAAGCCAGCCGCCGTCCACCACCAGCACGTGCCCCTGCACGTAATTGCTCGCGTCCGAAGCCAGAAACACCGCCGCGCCGGCCAGATCCGAGGGCAGCCCCCAGCGTCCCATGGGAATTCTGCTTAAGATCGCGGCGGAGCGCTGCGCATCGGCGCGCAAAGCCGCGGTGTTATCCGTCGCCATGTAGCCGGGCGCAATGGCGTTCACGTTGATGCCCTTGTCGGCCCACTCGTTCGCCAGCGCCTTGGTCAACTGCGCTACGGCGCCTTTGGCAGCGGCATAGCCCGGCACCAGGATGCCGCCTTGGAAGGCCAGCAACGAAGCCGTGTTGACGATCTTGCCGTGGCCCTGTGCCAGCATCAGGCGGCCAGCGTACTGGCTGAGGAACCACACCGCATTCAGATTGGTGTTGATGACCGTATTCCAGAACTCCTCCGAGTGCTCCGCTGCCGGGGCGCGCCGGATGGTCCCCGCGTTGTTCACCAGGATGTCGATCGAGCCGAACGCCTGCACCGTGTCATCCACGAGCATCCGGCAAATCGTCTTGTCGCACACATCGCCCGAGCGCGTGATGTACTTGACGCCCGTCTTCTCCACTTCTTCGATCGTTGCATCCAGAACTTTGTCGTAGTTGTGCAGAGTCACGTTCGCGCCGGCCTGCGCAAAGGCGATCGCCATTCCGGCTCCCAGACCCTGCCCGGATCCGGTGACCAGCGCGTTCTTCCCCTTCAGACTGAAAAGATCGAGAACTCCCATGAGATTGCTCCTTGATTCGCGAGAATGGAAACGCTCTGCGCGTTTCGTCTCAATTATGCTCGCGAAACCTCAACCCCCGTCTCGTTGACTGCGACCTTGAACAGCTTGAGCGGCTTGGGCGGCGGCCCACTCACATTTGCGCCGGTGTATGGGTTGTACACTCCGCCGTGGCACGCGCAGTGAATGCGGTCCATCTGTGGCTCGTATTGCACTGTGCATCCCAAATGCGTGCATACCGCGCTCAACGCAATCCAGCGGCCGTCCTCGTGATGAATGAGCATGGCCGGTGAGGGGCCGAACTTGAACATCAGCACCGATCCCGCGGGCAGCTTCTGCGCATCCTTCAGCGTCACTTCGGTCACGGCCGAGGCGCTCAAGGCCATCTCGCTCGGCGAGGCCAGGTAACGGTAGACGGGATAGGCCAGCGCAGCGGCATAGCAGATGCCTGCCGCACCCGCGGCCGCCAGAAAAGCGCGGCGCGTCTTCACGTCGCCATTCTCCGCGTGCTCCTGGACAATGTTTTCTGAAATCGCCGTATCACTCATAACCTATGCCGCGCCCTCCATGGTTTTCTGTGCGCGCGCCACTACCGACACGAGCCACCCAATCACGCCCAGGCCGGCCACAAAGAGCGCAAGGAACAATCCCACCACGCCCCAGTTGGTCACTACGGCCCGGTCCCACACGTCGTATCCTTTGCTCAGCAACGTCACGTCGCGCACGCCGTCACGATAAACAGTGAACAGGATCTCGACCAGCACCGCAGCCAAGACTCCAGCCCAGCCGAGCCATCCCGCGGCGATCTTGCCAAATCCCGCCATCGCGCCCACCAGCACCGCCGCCACCACCAGCGCGATCCATCCGTATCCGGCGAATCCTGCGAGCCGGTAGGCCGGATACAAAGCGTGGCCGGCGAGTCCTGCCTTCACCGCCTCTGGCTGCACGCTCGCCGCCCACAATCCCGCGGCCAGATATACAAGCCCGAAGCCGGCAGCCACCTTGCCGCCCAGTCCCGCCACAAACTTCTTCTCTTCCGCGGTGAAAGTGCTGCGCCCCGCCAGATACACCAGCCACAATCCGCCGATCAGCAGCCCGCCCGCCAACATCAGCAGCCAGCGCGGCGTCAGCGTGGGATCGCCTGTGGGTAGATATGCGCCCATCCCCGATGCCGAATACATCGCCCGCCACGCCTCGGGGCGCAGCATCAGCGTCATATTCGTCGAGAGCATTCGCGCTACGCCTCCGGCCAGTAGCCACGCGATCAAGCCCACCCACCATGCCGATTTGCCCGCATCGAGGCGGGCTCGAGAATTTGTAGAGCAGCCAGTAAAGCAGCATCAGCGTGGGGATGAGCGCAATCCAGTAAAGCCCGATCAGCACGCTGCTGGTGTACAACGCGCGCCCGTAAAGCACCTGCGCGAACAGGAGCGGCGGCACGCCCAGGTTGATCACGTAGGTCATCACGACCGTCAGCCGTCGCGCCAGCGCCCGGGCGGTCACCAGCGAGTGCGTCGACTTGCGGAAGAGGCTGAGCAGAATCGCCAGCAGCAGTCCGCCCAGCAGCATTTCCACGGCGACAAAATGCAGCGACAACGTCACGATGTGCAGTAGCTTCAGCAGCCACACGGGCGCGGGCAAAGGAATGGGGTCCACTGCGGGATAAGGATTCATAGCGTTCTAAAGATTCCTTTCAATCTGCAACCGGCGCAGGACGAATCAGGAAGATAGCCTTGGCGAGCGGCCAACACGTTCGCCGCCCCTCCCTGCCGGGTCAGGCCGGCAGGGGGCAGCGAAGGGGGAGTTGGCGCGGCATATTCTGGACTGTTTTTCTCCAATTTGAATCGAAGAAAATTTATAGCCCGCCGCGACCACTGGTCTGTGACGCGGAATACATACTCCTGTGACAAAATTCGATTACGCTGCCCGTTGGCCGTACGGTTCATTCCATGTCCGTGCACGCAACCGCTTGCATCGCAACCGGCGGCGCTCGGATGCGTGAGAGGTCTGTTCGACTAGGCAACGCGATGAAGAGACCGAATTCATCGATGCAACTCACTCGCGCCGCCGATTATGGCGTCCGCGTAATGATCCAGTTGGCCTCGCCGCCGGCCGACGGACGGGTCTCGCTTCCCTCGCTAGCCCAGGCCACTGGCGCTCCGGAGAGCTTTCTCTCCAAGGTGCTGCAAGCCCTCGCGCGCGCGGGGCTCATTACCTCGCGGCGCGGGCAATCGGGCGGATTTCGCATCACCCCCTGCGGCAGCTCGGCATCGATGCGCGAAGTGATTGAGGCCGTCGACGGCTCCATCTGCCTTAACGTCTGCCTGATTCCCGGCAGGTCGTGCTCGAGAAAGGCGCGGTGCCCCGCGCATCCGGTCTGGGTGCGTGCCCAGCAAGCGATGCTCGACGTTCTCTCCAACACCACTGTCGCCGCAATGGCCGCCCAGGCTTCGCCAGTCAGGCCGAACCATCCAGCGAGTGGCGTACGCTCGCTCCAACTGCTCGCCAAACCCGCCCGGCATTAGCCCGTCATTCAAGTGCGCGCCCGATTTGCCATCTCCCGGCCCTCAGTGTTTCAATCGTGTTATTGAAACAGGGGTGCTCCACGCGTTGTGGGGCTGAGAAATACCCTCGAACCCGATCCGGATAATACCGGCGTGGGAAGTTTTCTCCGACCGAGCGGCCCAGTTCCTCACCTCACTTCGCGGCGCAAGCTCCTTTGTTTCAGGCAACACCGAAACGAAGGGTTCCCATGCCAGCAGCCACATCTGCCGCAATCGTCCGAATCCCACTGTCACCTGTCGGCCACGCCCATCGCCGGCTCACAGCGGTCTTCTTTCTGGCCTCCTGCCTCGCATTGCCTCTCAGCGCACAAACCGCTCCGCAGACACCGCCAAGCCCCACTCCAACTCCGCAAACCAACGCGCAGAGTCCCGCTCCGGCGCAGCAGAAACCCGCTCCCGTCACCACCACCGTCATCGTCCACGGCGAAGTGGAGGACAATTATCTTCCCGAGTCGGTTACTGTGGGTACGCTGGACGGCGCGCAACTTAAGAACGTGCCGCTCTCGGCCTCGGTGGTCACCCGCGACCTGCTCAATGACCAGGTCTCGCGCCTGCTTTCTGATGTGATCCAAAACGACGCCTCCGTCGGCGACGATTACGTGCCGTTGGGCTACTACGGCAACTACCAGATTCGCGGCTTTCCCATCGATCTCGCCACCGGACTTGAAGTGAACGGCATGACCATCGCCGGCGAGCAGGACGTGCCGCTCGAAAACAAGCAGGGCGTTGAGTTCCTCAAGGGCATTGCCGCCGTCGAAAGCGGCGTGGCCTCGGCCGGCGGGCTCATGGACTACGTGACCAAGCGCCCGGCCAACATCCAGGCCGTCGATTTCGCTACCGATCATCGCGGCACGGCTTACGGCGCGGTTGACCTCGGCCATCTCTTCGGAAACCGCAAGCAGGTGGGCGCGCGCGTGAATCTTGCCGGTGAACGAATCGTGACCTACATGAACGACACCAATGGCTGGCGAGCAGTGGGCGCAGGTGCGGCCGACTGGAAACTGAACCCGGCGACCATTTTCAAGGGCGACTTCGAGTACCAGCACAAAACGGAGCGCGACGGCAGCGGCTATCAACTGCTCGGCGGCACAACGTTTCCCGACATCAACCGTATCTACCGTTCGACTATGCTGGGCGATCAGCCGTGGGGCCCTCCTGACACCTACGACACCTTCAACACCGGCGCGCGACTCGATCACACATTCTCGCCTTCCTGGGTTGCATTCGTCGCCGTCGGCCTGAGCCATTCGTTGATTCAGGACAACGTGATTTACGCGTATGGGTGCTACTACGAAGACGAGTGCAATAGCGGCTCCGCTCCTTACCCCTGGTTCTTCGCTCCTGACGGGACCTACGACATCTACGACTATCGCAATCCCAATGAGCTGCGTATCGACGCCGAGGCCGAGGCCATGCTCACCGGCCACATTCGCACAGGCGCCGTCACGCAAGACGTGACTGCCGGCGGCGCGGCCTTCCTGCGTAGCGTGCGCGAGCCCGGCTTCTACACTCCTCAGGAAACTTCCACCACCACGATCGCGGATGGCGCTGTCTACACCTACGTCGGCTCAGAAAACATCTATCAGCCCATCGGGTCCTTTCCACCACCTGGAAACGCTAATTCGCTTGAGTATCCGCTCGAATCCGCTGGCCCGCGGCGCCTTTGGGAAGACAGCCATCAATCCTCCGGCGTCATTCAGGACCGAATTCATCTTCCCGGCCGCATTCAACTCATCGCCGGCGGCCGCTACGACTCTCTGCGCGACCATAACTACTCACTCTGGGCCACCAGTCCTTCCACACCGCCGACGATCACGGACAAGCCCGTCTGGCTGCCGCAGTTCGCCGTCACCTTCAACCCCGTTGAGAACCTCACACTCTACTCGAATTACGGCGTGATGCTGTCTCTCGGTCCGCAGGGGCCCTTCTGGACCGACAACGGCAGCCAGTTTCTTGCGCCCTTTTTCACGCGCCAGGCCGAGGTGGGCGCGAAATACGAGCCGGGCCAGCGCATTCTGCTCACGACCGCGCTCTTCCACATGCGCGCGCCCTTCTTCTACCCCAAGATGATCGCTGGCCTTGACAGCTTTTGCCCCAGCGGCGCGTCAGGCGATCTGTGCTTCGAATCCGAGGGCCGCGAAACGCACGACGGCATCGAGCTCAGCGCCGAAGGCAAGGCCGCGAACTGGCTGCGCCTGAACGGCTCCGTCGCGGCCACGAATACCGTTTCCACAGACACGGGAACGCCGTCCTTCGATTCGAAGCAAGTGATCAACGTGCCGCACCTGCACACCAGCGTGTTTGCTGATCTCACCGTGCCCCGCGTGCGCGGCCTTCACTTGATGCCCGGCTGGAGCTACACCTCGCGCAAGGAAGCCACGCGCGACGATGCGGTGAGCGTGCCCAGCTACAATCTCTTCAACCTGGGGGCGCGCTTTACGCCTGGCGGCGAGCAGGGACGCGTCACGTTTCACATTTACGCGGACAATATCACCAACAAGCGCTACTTGTCCGACACCGGAGCCAGTCTCGGCGATACATTCATCTGGCTGGGAGCGCCCGCAACTGTGCGCCTCTCCGCGCACTACACTTTTTAGAGCTGCTCGACTCGATGAAGGACGACGCCGCAATGTGCACAACAGCCAAAGCGCACGGCATGGACGGCACGCTGGTCGATCCCGACTGGCCACCGCTTACCCTCTCCGAACTGCATGCGCTTCTCCACCACTATCCCGCACTCGGCGAGCCTTCTCGCATCCTCTCTGTCAGCCCGCGCCCATTCTCCGCGGCAGGCATTGTCGCCACGCGGAACACCAGTGTCTTCATCAAGCGCCATCACCGCGCTGTGCGCGACCGCGAAGGGTTGCTCGAGGAGCACCGGTTCCTTTTGCATCTGCTCACGCACGGCGCTCCCGTCCCGCGTGTCCTCGTTTCTGCAGCCGGCGATACAGCGATTGAAATCGACGACTGGACGTACGAGGTGCACGAGACTCCATCGGGCATCGATCTCTACGAAGATGCGATCTCCTGGACCCCTTTCCGCTCTTCGGCCCACGCACATTCCGCGGGCGCAGCGCTCGCATACCTCCATCTCGCTGCACGCGATTTCACCGCTCCACCCCGCAAGCCCCGCCCGATCGTCGCCAGCTTCACTATCTTCGCGGCGCACAACCCTGCCCAAGCGCTTCGCCCATATCTTGCCGCCCGTACGTCGTTGTCGGCGCACAAAGGCGTGAGCGCCTGCGCAGACCAGGCCCTTGAACTCCTGGCGCCCTTTCATTCCGAGCTTGCGCCGCTCTTGCCCGCGCTCCCGCCGCTCTGGACCCACAACGACATCCACGCTTCCAACCTCTTCTGGAGCGATGCGGGCCCGAATGCCAATTTCGCCGCGCACGCCACTGCCATCATCGACTTCGGCCTTGCCGACCGCACCAACGCCGTGCACGACCTCGCTCACGCCATCGAACGCAACATCGTCGAGTGGCTCGTCCTTGTGAACGATCCTGCTCACCCGGACGACGTCCCTGTTCACTTCGAACATCTTCAGGCGCTTCTCGACGGTTACGAATCCATCCGCCCGCTCTCGAGCGAAGAGTCGGCCGCGCTCGCGCCCATGACCGCTCTTTGCCACGCCGAGTTTGCGCTCTCTGAGGCCGATTATTTTCTCGGTGTCTTGCTCTCGGAAGAGAAAGCCGCCATGGCCTACGACGGCTGGCTCGTCGGCCATGCGCGTTGGTTCTCGAGCGCACCCGGCCGCAAGCTGCTCGATGCTTTGCGCCGCCGCGCCGCTGTGCCCCAATCGCAGGGAGCCGCTCGCCCATGATCTGGACCGCGGTCGCCGCCTACGTCGCCGCGCACGGCCTCGAGTGGGCAGGCGTGCTTTCCACGATCCTTGGAATCTGGCTGACCACGCAACGCAGGCTCATCTGCTGGCCCATCACTCTGATCGCAATCTTCATCTACATGGTGGTTTTCTTTCGCGCAGGGCTCCTCTCCGACGCGCTGCTGCAAGTGTTCTTCGTGGTCTTCACGTTCTATGGCTGGTGGCATTGGTGGCGCGGCGTGCGCCATGAAGGCGCAGTGCGCGTGGTCCCGCTCCCGTTGCCGAGCCTGGCGATCGCGATTGTCATCGGTGTCCCAGGCAGCTTCTTTCTGGGAACGCTCGCCAGGCATCTTCACGCCGCGCTGCCTTATCTTGACGCCGTTCTGATGAGCTACAGCCTTGTGGCCACCTGGTGGCAGGCGCGCAAGCACATCGCCAACTGGTGGCTCTGGATCGCAGTGGACCTCGTCTACATCGGCGAATACATTTACAAGAATCTTTGGCCGACGGCGCTGCTTTACGCGGGACTCGTCGGACTCGCCGTTCTCGGCCTGCGCAACTGGCGCCGCGCCGCCAAGGACACTTAAATCGCCGCCTGCACCACGTTATGCAGCGGCTGGCCCTTCATGTAGCGCCGCAGCTCATCAGCCGCAATGCGTAGCGCGCGGGGCGCAAACTGCGGCGTCGATCCGGCAACGTGGGGAGTGAGCAAGAGATTCGGGCAGCGCCACAGCGGGTGGCCTTCGGGCAGCGGCTCGGGGTCGGTCACGTCAAGCGCGGCGCGAATCCGCCCTGATTGCAGGGCCTCCACCAGCGCATCGGTATCCACAATCGGACCGCGGGCGGCATTCACCAGCAGCGCACCCTGCTGCAGCAGCGCGAATTGGCGGCTGCCGATCAAGCCGCGCGATTCCGCAGTCGACGGCAGAATCAACACCACGACGTCCGCGCGCGGCAGCAAGGTGTCCAATTCACTTACGGCGTGCACCTCGGGGTCCGTGCGCGCTTTGCGCGCCACACGCAGCACCTTCACATTGAACGGCGCGAGCAATCGCTCGATCTCTTTGCCGATCGCGCCGTAACCCACCAGCAGCACCGTCTTGCCCGTCAGCTCTTCCTCGAGCACCGGCGGATACATGACGCGCGCATCGCCGGTCATCCTCGCGTAGTGCGCGTTGGCCTCAAAGCGCCGCTTCCAAACGCCCGACTTTTGAATATCGAGATACAACGGAAAGTACTTCAGCATCGCCAGAATGGCCGCCAGTGTCCACTCCGCTGTGGAGATGTTGTGGGCGCCGCGCGCATTGCAGATCGTCACATGCGGTCCCACCGTCGCTGGAATCCACTCCGTTCCCGCCATCATCGCGAGCACCAGCTTCACTCCACGCAGCCGCGGCCATGCGCGCATCGCCCGCGTCGAATAGGGATCGGGAATCCAGACATCGATCTCGGCGTCGTGATCCATCTTGTCCGACACCGGGATCAGCTCGATTCCCTCGGGAAAATCGCAGAACAAATCGACTGGTAACGTAGCTGGATATCCGACTCGCAGCATGGGATTCCTGAGCTCGGCCGGCGGCGGGCTCGTCGTTTCTATGCTACCCCAGTCACTCTGCGAGCCCGATGCAGCAATTCGTGCGGCAGAGCGCCATTATCACAAGAATCAAACGGCCAGCATATCTGTATAAACCGCCATCCCCACCACTGCATCGGCGCCCAAAGCGTCCAGCGCGTCCACTTCCTGCTGGCTGCGAATACCACCGGCCACGATCAATTGCCTCTGCGTGAGTTTCCGCAAGCGCGCCGCGGTTTCCATGGGAAAGCCCTGCATCAGCCCTTCACCATCCACGTGCGTGTAGAGAAATGCGGCGGCGTAGGGTTCGAGCTGCGGTATCGCTTCATCGGGCGTCAACTCCACCTGCGCCTTCCATCCCTTTACTGCAATGCGCCCGTTCTTCGTGTCGATCCCGGCCACCACGCGCTCTGCGCCCACGCTCCTGGCAAGTTCCGCAGCGAATGCTGTGTTCACCGTGCCCTCCGCCGAAAAAAGCGCCGACCCGATGATCACGCGCTTCGCTCCAGCGTCCAGCACCTGCCGTGCGCGCTCAATGGAATGGATTCCGCCACCTGCCTGGCACGGCAGTCGCTTGGCAATCTGCTCCACCAGCGCGGAGTTGTCACCCTGCCGCATGGCCGCGTCCAGATCGATCAGCTGCACCAATGGAAAGCGCGAAAACTTCTCGATCCAGTACTCAAAATCGTCGAAGGCGAGGCGCAGCTTTTCGCCCTGCACAAGCTGCACAATGCGCCCGCCCATGAGATCAATGGAAGGAATCAGCATGGCAGCCTCACTGGAATGCCCGCCTGCGTCAGCTCCTCTTTGAGCGCCCGCGCGCTCTTCACGCCAAAGTGAAAGATGCTGGCCGCAAGCGCTGCATCGGCCTTGCCACGCGCAAACACTTCGGCAAAGTGCGCCACCGTCCCCGCGCCGCCCGAGGCGATCACCGGAATGCCGACGGCAACGCTCACCGCCGCCGTCAGTTCGCAATCGAATCCCGCGCGCGTTCCGTCTGCATCCATCGAAGTGAGCAAAATCTCGCCGGCGCCGCGGTGTTCCGCCTCGCGCGCCCACTCCACCACGCGCCGGCCCGCCGGCTTGCGCCCGCCATGGACAAAGACCTGCGCATCGCGCACCGGGTCAGCAGCTTTCGGGTCGCGGCGGGCGTCGATAGCCACCACGACGGCCTGCGCACCAAAGCTGCTGCCGATAGCACTGATGAGCGCTGGGTCGGCCAGCGCCGCGGAATTGATGCTCACCTTGTCCGCGCCCGCCTCGAACACCTGCTCCGCATCGCGGGCTGAGCGAATGCCTCCGCCCACGCAAAACGGCACAAATAGCTCGCGCGCCGTGCGCCGCACCGTATCGAGCAGTGTCTGCCGTCCCTCGTGCGTCGCCGTAATGTCCAGGAGCACAATCTCGTCCGCGCCTTCGCGCGCGTGGCGTGCCGCCTGCGTCGCCGGATCGCCCGCGTCCACCAGATCAACAAATTGCACGCCCTTGACCACGCGGCCCGCGTGCACGTCGAGGCAGGCAATGATGCGCTTGGTCAGCATGCGGCTCCTTTTGCCTGCCACGCGAGAAAATTGCGCAGAATCTTCAGTCCCGTCTCGCTCGACTTCTCGGGATGAAACTGCACGCCCATCACATTGCCCCGCTCCACCGCCGCAGCGAACGGCTCAATATAATGTGTGACGGCCGCGGTGTCCGCCGTGACCGGGCCTTTGTACGAATGCGTAAAGTAAACGTACTCGCCCGGCTCGACACTAGCGAGCAGACGCGAAGCAATTCCGTTTCTTGGGCGCACTTCGAGCGAATTCCAGCCAACGTGCGGCACCTTTTCCGTGCTTTCGGCAAAGCGCGTGCATGATTCCGGGAAATATCCCAGCCCCGCCTGTTGCGGCGCCTCTGTCGATCCCGCGTAGAGCCACTGCATCCCCACGCAGATGCCCAAAAACGGCACGCCGCGCGCAATCGCCGCGCGAATCGCCCCGGTAAGCCCTGTCACATCCAGTCGTTCCGTCGCCGCAAAGTGTCCCACACCGGGAAGCACAATGCGCTCCGCGGATTCAACCAACGACAAATCGCCGTCCGTCACGACCGCCTCCGCGCCGAGATGCCGGAGCGTCTTCAGCACCGACGTCAGATTGCCGGCTTTGTAGTCGATCACCGTGACACGCATCAGAGCAGTCCCTTCGTGCTCGGCAGCATCTTGCCCAATTGCTTGTCGCGCGAGCAGGCTACGCGCAGCGCCCGCGCGAATGCCTTGAAGATGGCCTCAATCTTGTGGTGGTTCGAGCGGCCGTACATGGTCTTCACGTGCACATTGGCCCGCGCACCGCGGGCGAACCCCTCAAAAAAGTCCGTTATCAGCTCGGTTTGCAGATCGCCCACGAGCCGCGTGCGTACCTTCGTGTCAACCGCAAAGGCCGCGCGCCCGCTCAAATCCACGGCGGCGATCGCCAGCGTCTCGTCCATCGGCATCACAAAATAGCCCGCGCGCAGAATGCCGCGCTTTTCGCCCAGTGCCCGGTCGAAGGCCTCGCCCAGCGCGATGCCCACGTCCTCCACCGTGTGGTGCTGGTCCACGTCGAGATCGCCGACGCACTTCAGTGCAAGATCGAAGGCTCCGTGCCGCGTGAACAGCTCTAGCATGTGATCAAAGAAGCGAATGCCGGTGGAGATACTGTATCGGCCTTTGCCCTCGATCGCGAGATTGATCTCGATGCGCGTCTCGTTCGTGTTCCGCACAATCGTCGCCATTCGCGCACCCGCACGCCTGCTCGTCATTGTGTTCTTCTTCGCCGCCATCACTTCCCACTTTCCGCTCGCAGCGCGGCCAGCACTCCGTTCAGCGCCGCGGTGGCCTGTTTCATCTGTTCACGCGTCCCAATGGTAATGCGCACGCACCCGTCGCAGCCCGGATCGCTGGATCGGTCGCGCACCAGGACGCCCGCCGCGCGCATCAGCCGCACAAATTCTGCATGCCGCGCGCCGACCTCGACCAGAACAAAATTCGTCCGGCTCGGCCAGCGCCGGACTCCAGCCGCGTCGAGCGCCGCCTCGAACTCAGCGCGCGCCGCCATCACTTCGCTTACATACCAATCGAGGTACGCCGTGTCTTCAAGTGCAGGCGGCAGGCAAGCCAGGGCCAGGGAGTTCACACTATACGGCGAAAGCACGCGCCGCACCCACCGCATCAATTCCGCCGGACCGGCTAGCAGGCCCAGCCGCAATCCCGCGAGCCCATACGCCTTCGAAAACGTTCGCGCGACCACCAGATTCGGCAGCCTTCCCACGAGATCCATCACTGTTTCGCCGTGGAAATGAAAGTACGCTTCGTCGACCAGCAGCACTGCTTGCGGCGCGCGCCGCGCCAATTCGAGAAGTTGCGCGCGTGTGGCCACCGAACCCGAAGGGCTGTTGGGATTGGCAATCGCAATCATCTTCGTTCGCGGCGTAATCGCCGCCAGCAGCCTCTCAAACGGAAACTGCAAGTCGTCCGCAGCCTGCACCGTCACCACGCGCGCATCCGTCGCCGACGCGTACACCTCGTACATGGCGTACGTGGGTACAGGCATCAGGACTTCGTCATCCACTTCGAGAAACGTCTCGAAGAGCACGTGAATGGCCTCGTCCACGCCGTTGGTCAGCGCCACACGTTTCGCGCGCAGACCCAAGTGCGAAGCGACGATCGCTTCCACCGGCTCGCGCTCGGGATACCGCGTGAGCGCCCCAGCCGAGATTTGCGCTAGTACCTCGCGCACCCTCGGCGAGCACTCGAGCGTGTTCTCGTTGAAGTCCAGCCGCAGCGCGTCCCGGCTGCCGAGTGGAGGGTGATACTCCTTCATCGCCTGCACGCGCGCGCGTGGCGCGGGAGCCGACGTGGTTACAGCTTCAGCCACGGGACCTCCTTTCGACGCGAGTACGTATGGCCTCTGCATGACCGAGCAGTCCCTCCGCTTCGGCGAGCAGCGCAGCCTTCGGCCCCAGCGTGCGCATGCCCTGCGCTGTGTACTCCTGCACCGTGATGAGCTTCACGAAATCGTTTACGCTCAATCCACCGCGCACCCGCGCCATGCCGCCAGTGGGCAGCGTGTGATTTGGACCGGAGATGTAATCGCCCATGGGCTGCGACGACCATCGGCCCACAAAGACCGAGCCCGCATTCGTCACCCACGCCAAATCGCTCGCCGTATCCACAGTCAAGTGTTCAGGTGCAATGCCATTCGCGATCTGCCGTACCTCTTCAATCGAGCCCGCCACAATCACCACTCCATTACGATGTAGCGCCTCGCTCGCCACGGCATTGTTGCGACTGCGCTCCTTCACCTCAGCCACCACCGCCTTTGCCAAATCGTCGCGCGTTGTCACAAAAATCGCCAGCGCCTCCGGATCGTGCTCTGCCTGCGCCACCAGATCGCTCGCAATCTCCGCCGCATTGCCGCGCTCGCTCGTGACCACGATCTCTGTCGGCCCGGCCAGCATGTCGATGGCGCAGTCAAACGCCACCAGGCGCTTGGCCGCGGTGACGTAGAGATTGCCTGGCCCGACAATCTTGTCCACGCGCAGCAGGCTCGCGGTTCCGTAAGCCAGCGCCGCCACCGCGTGCGCTCCGCCCAACCGATAGAACTCGCGGACGCCGAGCAGATACGCCGCGGCCAACGTCTCTGGCGCGGGCTTCGGGGAAACCACAACAATCCGCTTCACGCCCGCCACCTGCGCCGGAATTGCCGTCATCAGCAGCGTCGAAGGCAGCGGATGCCTTCCGCTCGGCACATAGCACCCGACGGAACCAAGTGGGCGTACGAGCTGGCCGGTCGTCAAACCTTCCACCGTCGAATCGCTCCATGATGCCGGCATCTGACGATGCGCGAAGCCGCGAATCTGATCAGCAGCCGTCTCCAGCGCCTCGCGCAGCGCAGGATCGATTGCCTTCCACGCCGCGGCCATTTCTTTCTGCGTCGCGCGCAGCACGTCCGGCCCGATGAGCCCATCGAACTCTGCTGCATAGCGCAGCACCGCGCGGTCACCGCGCTTGCGTACATCGCGCACGATGCGCTTCACAGCGGGCAACACGCTGTCGAGCGCCGCACCTCCACGGTTCCTTAGCGCCGCCAGTGTCTCCGCAGCCGCCCGCGCGTTTCGTCCTGTGGTCCGGATCAGTTTCATCGTTCGTCTCCGGTTACAGCACCACTTTGTTCAGCGGATATTCCACGATCCCCGCCGCGCGTGCCGCCTTCAGCCGCGGAATCACGTCCCGCGCCACGCGCTCTTCCAGAATGGTATTCACCGCTACCCACTCTGAATTGCTCAACTGCGAAATGGTCGGCGAATTCAGGGCCGGCAGCACCGCCACCACTGCCGCCAGGTCTTCGCGCTTTACGTTGAGCATCAACCCCACCTGCGCCTGCGCGTCAATCGCGCCGCGCAGCATTAACGCAATCTGGTCGATCTTCTGCCGCCTCCACGCGTCCGCCAGCGCGGCCTTGCTGGCGATCAGGTGCGTCTCGCTCTCCATCACCGTGTCGATGATCTTCAGGTGGTTGGCCTTCAGCGAGCTGCCTGTCTCCGTCACCTCCACAATCGCGTCCGCCAGCATCGGCGGCTTCACCTCCGTCGCGCCCCAACTGAACTCGACCTTCACATTCACACCCTTCGCAGCAAAGTAGCGCTTGCTCACCTCCACCAACTCGGTAGCGATGATCTTGCCTTCCAGGTCCTCGGCCTTCTCATACCCGCTCGCCTCGGGCACGGCCAGCACCCAGCGCACCTTGCGCCGGCTCTGCTTGGCGTAAGTCAGAGTCGTCACGCTGGTCACGTCAAGACCGCTCTCCACCACCCAGTCAATGCCTGTGAGTCCTGCGTCGAGCACGCCGTGATCCACATACCGCGCCATCTCCTGCGCGCGAATCAGCATGCACTCGATCTCGCTGTCGTCAATCGACGGAAAGTACGACCGGCCGTCGGCGTAGATGTTCCATCCCGCGCGTTTGAACAGCGCGATGGTCGCGTCCTGCAAACTGCCCTTGGGAATCCCGAGTCGAAGTTTGTTACCCACGGCTCACCTCCGCGCCCAGCGCGAGCGGCCGCGTGAAGCAGCTCACCGTGCCCTCGTGGCATACCAGGCCGTCGCCCTCCACCTCGACGCGAAACAGCAGCGTGTCGTTGTCGCAGTCGGTTGCGGCCGAAACCACGCGCAGCCGGTTGCCACTGGTCTCGCCCTTCATCCACAGCTTCTGGCGCGTGCGGCTCCAGAAGGTTACAAAGCCGGTCTCCTTCGTTTTCGCGTAGCTGGCCGCATTCAGAAAGCCCAGCATCAACACCTCGCCGGTGCGCGCGTCCTGCACAATGCCCGGCACAAGGCCATCCATCTTGTCAAAATCGATTGTCGTTGTTTTCTCGCTCATCTTGGTTCCTATTCTGGGTTCAGATTATTCTCCAAACACGAAAAAACCCACCAGCGTCATTCGCCGGCGGGCTTGGGTGTTTCCTTCTGATCTCTCTGGCCGTCTACTTCAGGCCATGGCAGTCCGCCGGCATGGTTGTCCCATGATGATGGTGATGGCCGTGGTGGCGGAGGCTCTGCATCTATTTCCAACCTACGTGCAAACCCCCGATGGTGTCAAATGTTTCTTGTTGCACCGGATCGGAGGAGCCTTTTCCATGCTGATGCCTGACCTTTCCGCGAGACCGTTTTCCTTTACCTGCGAGCGCGTGATGAATGCATCTCCGGAGGTGCTCTTCCTTGCCTGGACCGAGCAATTCGATCGCTGGTTTGCCGCGCCCGGTTCGGTTTTGATGAAGGGCCAGGCCGACACGGCCTTCTTCTTCGAGACCGAATTTGAAGGCCAGCGGCATCCGCACTACGGACGCTTCCTCCGGCTGGAGCGCCCTCAGCTTGTCAAACTCACATGGCTTACTGCCGCAACCAAAGGCGCGGAAACTCAGGTGACGGTGGAGTTGATTGCGAGAGACGGCGGCACTCTGCTCCGCCTGACGCACGCCGGCTTTCCCGACGAGGAGTCGAAGAAACGCCATGCGGATGCGTGGCCGCACGTGCTGGCGCACCTCGACGAGCGCATGACAGGCGGCGGCTAGATTATGATCCAAGTGCAAGATCGCCGCGCAACTGTTCGATTCTTTTCCGGCCCAGCCAGCGTTCTGCAGTCATCTAATCGTTGCAGCAGATCCCGGGCCGGGCCGAGAATGAATTCGTGAAAGCCCGAATCCGATTCACGATGATGCCTGCTGCCATCCTGGCTGTTTGCCTGGCATTCGGCTTGACGGCTGTTCTCGGGTTCGCGCAGTCCGGCGCTCCGCAAACTGCGGCCAAATCCAAATCGATTCCGCCGCCCGAGGCGCGCATTGACATTAACCACGCCAGCGCCGATGAACTGCTCAAAGTACCGGGCATGACGCCAAGCTGGGCCGGACGCATCGTGCGCTTTCGCCCCTACCGCACCAAGCAGGACCTGCTCGACCGGGGCGTGCTCCCCAGCGATATCTACGATCGCATCAAGGATTACGTCATTGCCCATCGCGACAAGGAATGACCATCTCGCTGTTCGCCCGGCTTCCGTCATCGAACCATCCCCGGACCATCCAATCGCCCTGACCGCCCGCCCCAATTCCACAGACATTCTCATCCTCCGCGCTTCGGGGCCTTTACACTGTTCACTGACAGGAGGGTTTCCCTATGCAAACCCGGATTCAGGGCACCACCATGCCGGTGCTCGAAGTGCAACTCGATCCCAACGAAAGCGTGTTTTCCGAGAGCGGAGAGCTCTCCTGGATGACCGCGTCCATTCAGATGACGACGCACACACAGATGGGCGGGGGTGGCGGAGTCTTTGGCGTGCTCAAGCGGGCGGCCGCCGGCGCCAGTATCTTCATGACCGAGTACCGCGCCATGCAGTACCCCGGCGTGGTGTCGTTTGCCACCAAAGTGCCCGGTCACATCGTGCCCGTGGAGCTCGGCCAGGGACCGGAGTACATGGTGCACCGGCACGGCTTTCTGTGCGCCACGCCGCAGGTGACGATCACGCTGGGCTTTCAGCAGTCGCTGGGAGCGGGCATCTTCGGCGGCGATGGATTCCTGTTGCAGAAACTAAGTGGAGTAGGCACGGCATGGCTCGAACTCTCGGGCGAGCTCGTCCAGAGGACGCTTGCGCCCGGCGAGGTGCTGCGCGTGCACCCGGGCCACGTGGGCGCGTTTCAATCGTCGGTCGGCTTCACGATCACGATGGTTCCGGGCATCAAGAACATGATCTTCGGCGGCGATGGAATCTTTCTGGCGCAGATGGTCGGCCCCGGCACGATCTGGCTGCAGACCTTGCCCATCTCGCGCCTGGCGCACCAGATCTACGAGTATCTGCCGAAGGCCCCGGCGGCCGAGCAGGCGACTGGCGCCGGCTTGCTTGGCGGCATCGTCGGCAACATCCTGACCGGGGGCCAGTGAGAAGGACAGGGATCAGGGAACAGGGATCAGGGGGTGGTGAACGTGGCATGTAAGGATCGCCTGGTATGAATCAACCCGCGCAGAGCACGCGCAGCATTCACGGACACATCGTGTTCTTCTTCGCTGTGGCACTGGCCCTTTACATTGCGTGGCTGGTTCGCAGGGTGCTGGTTCTGCTCTACGTCTCCGCGCTCTTTGCCGTCGTGCTCACGCCGGTGGTGCGGGCCACGTCGCGGGTTCGCATCGGCCGCTGGAGGCCATTCCAGGGATCGGCGGCCATCTTCATCCTGCTCGCGGCCGTGGCCGGCGCACTCACCGCCTTTGGTTTTCTCGCCTTCCCGCCCGTCATCCGCGACCTGCGAGGCCCTCAGCGACGAATTGCCCACCCGCATTCCCGCAATCCTGGCCCAGCTCAAGCAGGTTCCCTTCGCCGATCGCCTCAACGCCGGCGAAGTCATCTCGTGGATTCAGCGCTGGCTCTCGAGCGGGGCGGCCTACCTGCTGCTCTCGTTCAAGGCCTGGGCGGGAGTGCTCGTGCAGGTGATCGCCGGCTTTGTGCTTACGCTCTATTTCATTCTCGAGGGCGATGGTGCGTACCGCTGGTTTCTTTCGTTCGTGCCCGCTCAGCCGCGGCAACGGCTCGACAATACGTTGCGGCGCGCTGCAACACGCATGGAGAAGTGGCTGCTGGGCCAAATGAGCCTGATGCTGATTCTGGGGACGGTGAGCACCATCGTCTACCTCTCGCTGGGCGTGCGCTACGCCTACGTGCTCGGCGTGCTGACGGGGCTGCTCAACCTGATTCCGGTGCTGGGCGCCGCCGTTTCCCTTGTGTTCGCTCTGCTGGTGGCGGCCATCGACTCGTGGGGCCGCGTGCTCGGCGTGGCCATCTTCTTTGCCCTCTACCTGGAGATCGAGAACTCATGGCTGGTTCCGCGCATCATGCGTCGCCGCGTGAATCTTCCGGCGCTGGCGATCTTTGTTGCTCTGCTGCTGGGCTCGGCGCTCGGCGGCATTCCCGGCGCCATGGTCGCGATTCCGACGGCCGTGCTGGTGAGCGTGCTGGTCGAGGAGTATCTCGTCAAGAAGAACGACGCGTGAAGCAGCGGGGCTAGCGGAGTTACCCATCGCGCTCTGCCTTCCTACTCCCTATTGGCTACTCCCTATTCCCCTTTGTCGTTCTCAAGCCCCCTCCCCCGTATGCCATACCTCCATATTTGATAACAAACAACTTACGAGACTATCCATACCTGCATACGAGGCTATCCATACCTCCATATTTGACAACAAAGGGTTTACGGGGCGCGTATATCCGTAAATATCTGATTCCAAAGGGCTGCATCTCGCAAATACGCCAATTCATGAGGGTTAGGGGCGTTTTTTGAAGCCTTGCGGCGCGGTTTGCACTAGTTTTCCGAGCGCAAGGACGCGAATGCGGCGGATTGAGTCCGCCGCAAAGAAGGCCTGGTTGAGCGCTTATGGAACAAGTATGCGCTCAAAGCGGGAAATGATCGGCAAAGAAAACCGTGATGAGTGATTAGTGGTTAGTAATCAGAAAAAGAGCAACTTAAGGGCGAGGTGGACGGCTTTCGAGACGGCTGGGGGGCTTGACAGCGAAAGATAGGGGTCAGGGATCAGGTGTCAGGGGTCAGAAAGGCACGGACCGAGGGACCAAGTGGACGAACAGGCGAAAATCAGGAATCTAGATGGGGGCCTGTTTTGCAAGGAGGGTTGCGCGAGAAGGATATGAATTTCGCTTACCGGGACCGCGTTGGTGCCTTGTATCAGGGCATGGCTTCAGCCGTGCCGCAACTGCAATAAAATGAATTTGGGCTTCAGCCCCTGCTCCCCTTCTTCTTCGCCAAATAGCTGTAACAATAAGGATATTCCCCGGAGAATCGGCCAGTCCTGCCTTCACCGGGTTCTGGGCAATGTACTCCCGGTATCGCAGGAAGCTTTCCTCATCGTCGGCCCGCGTCTCGGAAAACCCGCTCTGCCAGACCTCTCCCGAGTATCCGGAATTCTCGCTTCAAACGATAGGAGAATCTGCCCTTGATGAACTGCATGGCTTTCTCAATTGTCATATCCTCGTGGACCGTCATGAGCAGATGCAGGTGATCCGGCATGACCACGAAATCGTGCAATAGGAATTTTCGCTCCGCCACACAAGACCGCAACACGTCAACCAGAAGCATGGCATTCCGCTCGGACTGCAGCAGGCGCCGCCCGCATGCTGGTTTTGGTGGTGGCGAAGAAAACACGCGATGGGCTGAGCGTGTTATCGGAACTGGCGTTGCGGGCGGGTTTTGCCATAGCAGGGGCTGAAGCCCAGATTCATTTTATTGCAGTTGCGGCACGGCTAAAGCCATGCCCTGATACAAAGCGAAGACTGGCTCCCGGCGTCGGCGAGCGCTACTTGCGGTGGCGAGATATCTTCTCGTTGTGGTACTCGAGGAATGCAGGATCCGGCGCAAATCGGCTCGGAGCCGCAAGGGGCGCGTCCTTGTACTTCAGGAAGAATTCTCTTACGCCTTGGCTGGTGCTTTTCTTCTCGAGCTCAGCTGAAAGGACGAGGGCCATTTTGGGAGTGACGGTCAAGAGGCCGAGGTCGAAGGCTCTGTCGTGCAACGCATTTAAGCAAAGGCCATTGCGCGGGTTCGTTCGGTTCTTGACGTCAATGTTCCACGGGACAATATGGCTTGCGACGAGAAGTTCTGGCAGCGGGAGGCCGGTAATGCAGCATTTGTTTTCATACGCCGCAAGTACGGCAGCACGAAAGAATTGTTGATTAACACGGGTTTTCACGAGCGCCTCGCGCGTCTTGCCTTCTGGGAAGTCGATGGGCTCAGCGGCAGTTCCGCCCTTGATTTGCGAAAGTAGTAGCTCCGCTTTCATAAGCGAGCCTGTCCCAATCCTGATGGAATTCGTTCCAGATCTCTACATCCATCTGCTGCCGTGCGAGGCGCCGGAAATGTTTCGGCGCTGGAGGAACGGATCGAGACGGGCTAGATTAGCAAGCTTCAGTGCGACGGAACTCGGGGATCTTCCCAGTAGCGTCGACAAGGAGACTATTTCTGGGTTTCGGGTATGTATTCGCCCAAAGGGGTCTTGCAGTAGAGATTAAAGGCAAGAATTGTCTCATCGCGCGTCCAGTTATTCGCCATTCGCCGGCTTCCCTCGCTTCAGCAGAGCTCAGTCCTTCGGATCATTGAGCCGCCGCCAGATTGCTTGAAGTCCCGCCGCATATAACCGCGAATGAATTCGGCCTCGGTCAGATCCGATGCGGCTTTCGGGTCTAGGCGTGTCAGAGCTTGGCGGTAGCCCGATCGTAGCGCCAAGGCCAAGTCGAGCAGGGCCTCTTGATGGCGCACTGCTCATTCGGTTCTGCGTATGGTCGCGGTGTGGTCATAAAGCGGCCAGCGATTTTCTCCCGCGAGTTCGATGCCGTAGTTCAGTGCCTCTTCACGCCGGCCGAAATCACCGCAGCAGTCGATTCCGCCATTTTTGAGGTGGGCGTAGACAGAATAAGTGGTTACCTGACCCGAGTCGCAGTCCGCTTCGGAGTAGGTCTCCCCGCCTGCGCCAAGAAACTCACAGACTTCGTGTACCTCGATTGCGTCAAACCGGCTGGCATCTTGGATTACCTTGCCTGCATAGCGATCTTGGCTATTTCCGCGATGTTGGGTTACATCCCTTTGCGAATCCCGCGATTGCATGCCGCGACTAGGTGCCTCCCTGCAGACAGCCCGGGCGCGAACACGAGGCGTCAACTGGTGCATGTCCGTTGCCGCGACCTTCGTGGGAGGAGGTGCGGAGTTTGACCGTGCGCCCATAATGACTGGCAACAGTTTACGGCATTGTCGTCGCGTTGAGACTTGATCCTTGCCTGAACCTTTCAATGGTGGCCGGGTGCGGTTGGGCATAGGGACGGATTTTCTTCTGTTCCTGAAGGCCGTGGCTTTGGGGGCTGTCTACTACGACCCGGGCATCAAGATGGAACAAGCATCGACTCCCCGACCCCAAATTAAGCGGAGAAGTCAATTCAGAATTAGATCCGCGCAGATTCCCCTTTACAGACTTGTCGAGGAGATAAGTCTGACTTAGCTTTCCGACACTTTCAGAATTGGGGCCAAAATGCGCACCGAGAGCCCGCTTAGGAGCGCCCAAGCCCGCTTCATGTTATGGGCCTATCGGCACTCTTCGGCTTCGCTCAGGGCGGGCTCTGGGCGCCCGGCCTGGGGCGCCCGGCAAACATCAAAATGCATTTCCTAACTTTTCTTGGTCTTGTCACCCTCAAAATGGGAATTTTTCTAGGTTACGAATCTTCTAAAACGCAACTTTTCTAGGTACATGTCCCCAAAAAATGCAACCTCTCAGGGTTAGATTTGGCCCCCAAAGCTAACCATTTAAGCGAACATTTGAGGGGGTTCACGCACCATAAATGCGAACATTTGCCTTGATTTACCGCGTTCCAAGCGCCCGCGCAAAAAACCGCCCTCGCAATCGATTCTTTCCATCCCATCCTTCGCTCGCCGAGCCACCCCACGGACTTCGACTGGTCCCGACCGAAGGATGGAGCTCCCCATTCTTTGTGGAAGGGTGAGAACCCGCTAGGCCGGGGTGCGCATGGATTCGAGCGCGGCTGTCAGGTCCTTGGCTAGGGTTTGCTGCGCTTCGGGAGTGAGCTTTTCGTCGCGGCTGGTGAGGTAGAAGACGTCGATGGCGGTTTCACCTTCGGTGTCGATGAGCGCCACCTTGATGTTGCACTGGTGGGTCGAGAGAGTGAGCGCGATCTGGCGAAGCAGGCCGGGCATGTCCTGCGCGACCACCTGGAGGAGCGTGGAGTGCGTGGACGACTCGGAGTCGAACTCGAGCTTGGTGGGCACGTCGAGCTTGTAGCTGCCGGGGTGGTTGAGATGGCGGCGCGCCTCGAGCAGTTGCTGCACGGAGACCTTTTGCGCGACGACATCGTGGACGTTCGAAAGAAAGCGGTCCTTCTCGCCTGGGTTCAGCTCGATGGTGCGGAAGACATCGGAGAAATGGAAGCTGTCGACGATGACGCCGGCATCGTTGGAATAGGCGCCGGCGCGGATGATGTTCATGCCCCAGGCGGCAAGGACGCCGGCCACGTCGGCAAAGAGGCGCGTGCGGTCGCGGGTGATGACGGTGAGGTCGAAGAGCTGGCGGTTGGGACGCAGATCGAGCTGGACGGAATCCTGGTCCAGATTGAGCGCCATTTGAAAGTGGTTGCGAATCTGCTCGGGCAGGCGGGTTTGCAGATAGCGTTGCGGGAGCCCCTCGAGGAATAGCTTGAGCGCATCGTGCTGCGGGGCGGGGACCATGGAGCGGATGCGGTTGAGCAGCGTGGGATCGATGGCGGCGTGGTAGCGCGCCTCGTCGACCGAGCGGTCCATGAAGTTCGAGGTGGACATGTAGAACTGCCAAAGATTTTCGGCCTTCCATGGCGTGAGGGCGTCGGGGTTGACGGCCTTGATGTCGGCGAATGTCATGAGGGTGAGCATCTTGAGCAGTTGCGGGTTGCCGATCTTGTCGGAGAAGCCGCGCACGTTGTCGACGTCGAAGATGTCGCGGCGCATGGCCAGCGACATTTCAAGGTGGAGGCGAATGAGCTTGAGGATGGATTCACGCTCCTCGGCGTCGAAATCGAGGCGGGCGAGGAAGCTGTCGGCCAACTCGACGCTTTGCACGGCGTGCTCGCCGGTGCGGCGGCCCTTGCCGGTGTCATGCAGGAGCAGGGCGAGGAAGAAGAGGTCCATGCGATCGATTTCGGGGAGGAGCTGGGCGAGGCGCTGCTCGTGCTCGTTGGCGGGCTGGCGAAGGCCGTGGACGTTGTCGATGACCAGGAAGGTATGCTCGTCGACGGTGTAACGGTGATAGCTGTCGCGGATGACGAGGGCGTCGATGCCGTGGAACTCGGGGATGAGCATCTCGAGGACGCCGAGGGCGTGCATGGTGCGGAGGGCGTGTGCAGCATGAGGGCCGAGGAGCACTTCGCGCAGCGCGTTCCACAGGTAGGGGCCCTCGGGAATGGAGATGGCGAGAACGGGGAGCGCGTCGGTGATGCGGTCCTCGGCGGCTTGCGAGAGCGTGTAGCCGTGCGTAGCCATGAGCGAAAAGACGCGCAGGATGGCGGCGGTGTCGTTGAATTGCGCGCCGGGCTGGATGTCGATGCGGCCCTGGTCGAGGAGGAAGTCAGTGCCGGCGATGGGCGAGCGGCGGCGGCGGAACTGGCGGTAGAAGCTGACCGGCGCGGGCAGGTGCTCCATGAGCAGCGCGGCGCGGCGATAGACGACGCGGGCATGCCGGTAATAGGTGCGCATCCAGTAGGAGGGATCGGCGGTGCCGCGGGTTTCAAGGCCGATGGAGCGAGCCGCGGCCTCGTCCTGCGATTGCCAGTCGAGCGTGTTGTCGTCGCGGCCGTGGCGGAAGTGGAGGAAACATCGCGCGGCGGCCAGAAAATCGAATGCGGCCTCGGCGTCGCCGCGCGCGCTCTGGAAGACGCCGCCCCGCTGACGGGGCCACTCCTTGGTTTCTTTCAGATGGAAGAGCACCGCGAACCAGACCGCGAGGTGATAGTCGCGCAGGCCCCCGGGACAGTCCTTCAGGTTGGGCTCCAAATGAAAAATCGTGTTGCCGTACTTGGCGTGCCGCGCGCGGGCGATCTCACCGAGCTTCTGCGTGATGGTCGTCCACTCGCTCAGGACAAGGCCGGGGAAGGTGACCTGGTGGAGTTGCTGGTAGAGCGGAAACTGGCCGGCGAGGAAGCGGCGGTCGAGGGTGGCCAGCGTGAACTCCAGATTGTCCGGGTCGAAGCGGCCGGCTTCTTTCACGGTGCGCGAGTTGGGGCTGGCCCGCAGGCCGATGTCCCACATCCCCTGGATCATCGCGCGGACGGCCTCGCTCGATTGTTCCTCGGTCTTCTCGTCGGCGAAGGTGAAAAGCACATCGATGTCGGAGTAGGGGAAGAGATCTTTGCGGCCATAGCCCCCCAGGGCCAGAAGGGCCACGTTCTGCGGCGGCAGCCCGGCAAAGGCCCGTCGCCACATTTCAATCAGGATGCGATCCACGACGGCTGAGCGGCGCCGGATGGCGGCCGTACCATCCCCGGTGCGCTCGCAGGTCTGGCGCACAAGCGCCATCTCCTTTAGATACTGCTCCCGAAGATCGTCAACCACTAAAACGACTGAGTTCATGAGATTGTCTGCGTGGCCTGCCGAAGCAAGAAAGAATTGTTACAAGCATAAGCGATATTTCCGAGAAGGGGGAGTTTTGACGCCGCAGTGACGGAAGTCAGGGTGGGCTGTGAGACGGGGGGCGCGGCGGGCGAAGGGCCAAGGCCATGCGCGAGGAAACCCGCACCGGACGCCGTTTGTTGGCACGTCTGGGCGTGACCACTGTCACGAAGAGAACCTGAGGGCCGAAAGTACACTGCTCGCGACATGGCGGCTCTCTCTCTTTCGGCCAGCGCCGGAGAGGCGCTCGTGCTCGGACTCGCTACGGGCCCGGTATGCCTGGCATCCTGCGGGCCGGTGGTGTTGCCGTGGATGCTGGTTCAGCCGCAGGGAATGCGGTTGCACAGCCGCCAGTTGGTCTTGTTTCTTGCGGCGCGGCTGGCGGGCTATCTGGTGTTTGCGGCCGCGGTGTGGTTGGTGGGATCGTCGATTCCGCATGCCTGGACCGGCCGCTCGTGGCTCATTGGCGGCATCCAGGTGCTGCTGGCCGCCGGTCTGGTGGTCTACGCAGCAGGATGGCCGCGCCGGCGATGCGCTTTGGCGAATACGACCAGCGGGATCGTGCAGATCGGCGACGCGCCTCGCCCCTGGCGCTCGGGAGCCATGGCGCTCGGATTCCTGACCGGAATCAATCTTTGTCCGCCGTTTCTTGTGGCCGGCGTCCGCGCCGCGCAACTTCCCTATCTGTCCGCGTCGCTTCTCTTCTTCTTTTTCTTCTTCGTTGGAACCGCGATCTGGTTTCTTCCGTTTCTTTCACTGGGATTGGTACGGCGCACGCCGGCGGTGGTGACCGTTGCCCGCATGGTTGCGGTTCTACTGGCCTGCTGGTACATGTTTTCCGGAGTTTCCATCCTGATCGAGAGGGTAGTTTATGGCTAGCCGTTCCTCCGCCCTTGCGCACCCGGTTGCCTTTCGCAGCGTGGGCCGCTCCATTCTGCTTACGCTGCCGATCGCGCTGTGGTCGCTGCTGATGTTTACCCCTTCGTTCCAGCAGGCCGGCCGGGATCTGCAAATCGGCGCCGTGGTGGTTATTGTGTTTATGACCACCCTCTTCTTCCTGATGATGCGCACCGGCGAGACCTATCGCTGGCGGCGCATCTTCTTTGTCGCCCTCGGCTTCCTTTTTCCGTTCGGTTTCATCGCCGCCTTAGTTGCCGAGCGCGGCACCATGAGCATTCCCATCAGCCGCATGGTCTCAGGAGACACGCCCTTTTGCTTCATGGTCACGCCATCGATCGTTTTGCCCGCAGCGTTTGCGCACACCATCATCTTTCCTGGGTCGATCCTGCCTACCGCCAGCAATCATGCGTCAATCGCCATCATGATCGGCCTCTGGTTCGCCTTGACTCTAGTGTTGGGCAAGGCCTGGTGCAGCTACGCCTGTTTCTTCGGCGGCATCGAGGAAGGCTTTGCCGCGTTCGCCAAACGGCGCAGGCTTCACCGCTTCGTTGTGCGGTATGGCGCTTACCTGCGGCTCATCCCGTGGGCCATCCTGGTCTTTGTCGTGCTGCTTTCCGCGGCGCTCTTCGAGCCTGTGTATTGCATGTGGCTCTGCCCGTTCAAAGCGGTCACCGAATTCCCCGCCGTTCGCAACGTGGAAACAGCCATCCAGATGGGCATTTTCGTCGCGCTGTTCGTGGGCCTGGTCGTAGTGCTCCCGTTTCTCACCAAAAAGCGCACGCAGTGCGGGTTCTTCTGCCCCTTCGGTGCATTTCAATCGCTGTTCAACAAGATCCATCTCTTCGAGATTCGCTTCAACCGCGAAAAGTGTGTGGATTGCACGCTGTGCCAGACTTCATGCCCCACGGTGGCACTCTCCGCCGAATCCATCCGCGAGGGAAAGACGCTGCTCAACTGCATGAAGTGCGGCGCTTGTGTTGACGCCTGCAAAAAAGACGCCGCAGTGTGGCACCTGAAGGGAACCGCAGTGGCTCTCAAGCCCGAGCGCGCCCGTCTGCTGTTTCTTTATGGCGCGTGGGCCATGGCCACCATGTTCGGCGGCAGCATTCTGGCCGGCTCGTTAGCCACTATGCTCCACTGGCTGCCGTGGAAGTGAAGGAGAATCGCATGCGCGCACGCATTCTTGCCATTCTGGCCTATACAGGCGCCGGGCTTACTCTGCTCATCGCAGTCTGCGTCCCGTTCGTCCTCATCCAGGCTTTCAGCAACGTCTTCGCTCATGGCGGCCTGCACATCGACGCGACCTACAGCGGAGGCACGATTGCGCAAACCATCCAGCGCAACGGCTACCGGATTGTCGTTTACCAGCCGGTGCAGCCGCGTCTCCTCGAGCGCGTTGAGCCTTTCGTCCAGATGGCGTTTGAGCCCGCGGATGCGCTGCCCGCACGCGTCAGCGAAGAGGTCGATCTCGACGGCGATGGCCAGCCGGATGTGCGCGTCAGCTTCACCGTGCCCGCCGATACGAGCGCGAAGATGCGAGGCGACGTGACGGCCATGACCGGCGGCTATGTTTCGCTCAGCAATGTGAGCGACGAGTCGTTCTCGCGGCTCGTGGTGCGGACCGGCAATCGGATCGTGGTGCGCGTTCCGCTGAGCAGCGGAGTGGCTGGACGGTGATTGCGGTCCAGCCGTCTATAGCGCGAGACAAGATTTCCGAAAACCAACCCTCGGCGGCCAAAGCCGGACTCATCGTTGGCCACTTATGGCACGACTCAAGTCGTGCCCTTTCAAGGCCACACCTGCGCAACGCTATTCGGGGAACGGCACAAACTTCTGCGCGCAGGAGGCGGGGTTGCCTTCGGCCGGAGTTCCCTTGAGCGTCGAGTCGTTGCTCGGCGAAACAGGGCCCGCGGGCAGTTGCAGATTCGTCGCGCCAGGCCCCAGCGTAAGGTCCGCGTGGTTCAACTCGTAAGCGTAAGTCGCCTGATCGGCGATCTGGACGCCGTCGAGCGTGGCCGCGATGCGGTGGGTTGGGTCATAGCCGTTGAAGGTGATCTTGCCGCCGCCTGATACGCGGATGTTGTGCAGGGTAATGTCACGCATGGTGGGAGGCGAATTGCCCTGGAGCGGGCCGTTGGCGGAGTAGGCCGTGTCAAGCATGATGGGATGGGGCGAGTTGCGGATGCAAATGTCGTCGTAGACCACGTCCTCGGTGAGGCCGCCGCGTGAGCCGTTGGACTTGATGCGGATGCCGTTGTCGGGGCCGTCGAGCGAGAGATCGAAGACACGGATCCTGCTCACGCCGCCGTTGGTCTCGCTGCCGATGGACATGCCATGGCCCCAGTAGAAGTGATCGTGGCTGATGGTCATGTTGGTTGCGCCGCCCGGACCGCCCTTGATGGCTACGTTGTCGTCGCCGGCGCGGATGTAGCTGTGGGTGATGGTGACGTTCCTGGCGCCGTTGCCGGGATCGACGCCGTCGGTGTTGCGCGCCAGGCGCTGCGGCGTGTCGATCTTCAGGCCCCACACCGTGAAGCCGTCGCCGTGGCTAAACACAACGTGGAAGTTGGGTGAGTCCCTCAGCGTGATGCGGTAGAGGGTGAAGTTGTCGGAGGAATCGGCAACAATTAGGCGCGGAACCTGCTGGCCTCCGCCGGGGCGGGCCTGTTCGGCCAGGTCCCACCAGGAATACTGCGAGCCCAGCATTTTCTCGCCGCCGCGGCCGTCGATTATGCCGTCGCCCATGATGGCCGAATCCGGTGCGTGGTCGACGGAGATGAGCGGCTTGCAGCCGCGCGGGCCGGGAGCATGGCTCACGATGCCGCAACTGCCAGGCGACATGGCATAGAGCGCCGGATCGCGCGAAGCAAACAGCGTGACGCCGAGCCCGACGATCAGCTTCACGTCAGGACGCAGTTGGAGCGGACCGCTGAGAAATGCGTTATTGGCCTCGTTCACGTGCAGCATCACAGCCCGTCCCTTGCCGCACTTGTCGATGGCCTTCTGAATGCGCGCGGTGTCGAGCTTTTGCTCGTCGGCGGGGGCGAGCGTACGGCCGTCGGTGTGAAGCTGGGCGTCGAGCGTGGCGCAGAGCTGGGGAAAGACCGGCTCGATAACGGTGCGCGTGTCCTGTGCGGCCAGGCAGGATGCGACGCCGAACGTTAAGCCGAGGACAAAGACGAACCGGAGAATCATGGGCGTGTCTTCCTTTACGCCGCTGTTGCGACGCAAAGAACACACTAAAACACAGCACTCTCACGGAACAAGAGCATGCCGGGCAAGCGTTGGCGCGGGCTGCGCGCCTGCGGCTAGAGCGCGTTTTCGCCGCGTTCGTCGTTGCGGATGCGGATGGCCTCGTCGATGCGGCTGATGAAGATCTTGCCATCGCCAATGCGGCCGGTGCGGGCGGCGCCGATAATGGCTTGAATCGCCTTCTCCTTCAGATCGTCGTGAACCACCATCTCAATCTTCACCTTGGGAAGAAGATCGACGGTATATTCGCGGCCACGATAGAACTCGGTGTGGCCCTTCTGGCGACCGTGGCCGCGAGCTTCGAGAATGGTCATGCCTTCGATGCCCGCTTCCAGCAGCGCATCTTTCACGGCGTCGAGTTTTGAGGGTTGGAGAACAGCTTCAATCTTCAACATAAGCAGACATTCCTCGTTCGATAGCGTATCAGGCTGGGCGGTCCGTTCGTCGTCCCATGCCGAAAGTTTTTTGACGCGGGAAACACCGCACGCCCGCCCGAAAGCGGATTAAGTGTTGAAATCGTAACCTTCCTCGCCGTGCTGCGAAAGGTCGAGCCCCGCCATCTCGTGCTCGGGAGCCACGCGCAGTCCCATGATCTTGTCCACAACGAAGAGCAGAACCAGCGTACCGACGATGGAGATTCCCCAGGCCATGCCTACGCCGGCGAGCTGATTCAGCACCTGGCTCCAATGCCCGTCGATGCTACCCGTGGGCACGCCCTTGCCGTAGATCGGATTGATGACGCTAGCGGCAAAGACGCCGGTCAGTACCGCGCCAAGCGTTCCTCCTCCTCCATGAACGCCAAAAGCATCGAGAGAATCGTCGTAACCGAACCAGGACTTTACCTTGAACACCATGAAGGAGCAGAAGAAGCCGGCCGCAAGGCCGATGAACAACGCGGACATCGGCTGGACGAATCCCGAAGCCGGCGTGATGGCGACCAAGCCGGCTACCGCCCCCGAGATAGCGCCCAGCGCCGTGGGCTTGCCGTTGTGAATCCACTCGAAGATGGTCCAGCCAAGGGCAGCGGCGGCGGTGGCGAAGTGCGTATTGACGAAGGCGCTGGTGGCCAGCGGGCTGGCGGCCAGGGCGCTGCCTGCGTTGAAGCCGAACCAGCCCACCCACAGCAGGCACGCGCCAATGAAACTCAGAACCATTGAGTGTGGCGGCATGGCCGTGTGGGGATAGCCGATGCGTTTTCCCAAATACAGAGCGCAGATCAGCGCTGAGACGCCGCTGGTGATGTGCACCACCGTTCCCCCGGCAAAATCAAGGCTGGGGATGTGGTTGCCGGTTGCATTCAGCAGTCCACCCACACCCCACACCATGTGCGCCATGGGGCAATATACGAGCAAAGACCAGAGCGAGAGAAACAGGGCCATGCTGCTGAACTTCATGCGCTCGGCAAACGCGCCGGTGATGAGCGCCGGCGTGATGATGGCGAACATGAGCTGGTAAATCATGTACGTCTGCTCGGGAATCGTCGCTGCGTAGTCGGGATTGGGATTGAGCGAGACGCCGCGCAGGAAGAGGTGCTCGAATCCGCCCACGAAGACGTTGCCGTGGCCGAATGCGAACGAGTAGCCCACGATGGCCCAAAGAATCGTCACCAGGCCCATCATGGCGAAGCTCTGCATCATGGTGCCGAGGATGTTCTTCTTGCGTACCAATCCGCCGTAGAAAAGCGCCAAACCCGGGCCGGTCATCAGCAGCACCAGGGCTGCCGATGTCAGCATCCACGCATTATCTCCCGCAGATTGGGCGCTGGCGTTGGCAGCTTGTGCATTGCGCACGGCCTGCTCCAGCGCGGCGATCCGCGCCTGCGTGTCTGAGGCAGTGGGCTGTTGCGCCAGAGTCAAGGCCGGAATGGCCAGAAACGGAATAAGCAAGAGCGCCTTCATTGCTCTGCCGAACATAGTCTTTCCACTCCCATAGAGCATGGGCCATTGAGCGCCATGCAATGCGGCGGAATGCCGGCCGCC
The DNA here is from genome assembly GCA_963836525.1 of uncultured Acidobacteriaceae bacterium. Taxonomy (GTDB): domain Bacteria; phylum Acidobacteriota; class Terriglobia; order Terriglobales; family Acidobacteriaceae; genus Telmatobacter. The sequence continues at coordinate 148,236 of CAWIJW010000007.1, read as the reverse complement.
GTTCCGGATGAAATGCAGGAGAATGCGCCAGCGTTACGAACCTGTATCAACCAGGGCCGGCGCCGGTGCAGGAATCTCGATGAAAACAGCCAGGCACGGCTCGCACCTGCCCCCTCTAAGGGGTGTTGTTGGCCCCAATATTTCACCCTGCGTATAAGGATCCCATGAAGAAATGAAAAATCACTATTGAAACCTTATAAGTTCTGTGTTGAAACTTCGCCGGGTGTGATGAGGCATGAAACGAAGTCGGAGTCCATTTTGCAGGATTTCCCGGCGCCTTCGCCCCGAGGGACCGCACTTGCCGCACCCTGGCGAAAGGATGAGGCACGCATTCCCGTCCACGTTGGCAGCTAGCCTCGCGGCAGCACGCGGCGAGAGGCCGGCGCTCGCCAATACCCGGGGATCAAAGAGCAACTTCTCCGCGCTCGTCGTTGCGGATGCGGATGGCTTCGTCGACGCGGCTGATGAAGATCTTGCCGTCGCCGATGTGGCCGGTGCGAGCGGCGCCGAGAATCGCCGCCACCACCTTGTCCTTCAGCACTTCGGTGGTGACGATCTCCAGCTTGATCTTGGAAATCAGATCGATCGTGTACTCGCGCCCACGGTAGAACTCGGTGTGTCCCTTCTGGCGGCCGTGACCGCGGGCCTCCAGGATCGTGATTCCTTCGATGCCGATCTCGATGAGGGCTTCCTTGACCGCGTCCAGCTTGGTGGGTTGAATGACAGCTTCAATCTTGAGCATAGGTACATTCCTCGTTCTTCAGGTTACGCGGCCTGAACCCGTCGCGCGGGCGTGGCTGCATTGAATCAAGCGTTGAACTCGTACCCTTCCTCGCCATGCTGCGAGAGATCCATGCCAGAGGTCTCGTCGGTCGTGGAGAGCCGCAGTCCCATCGTCTTATCGACCACAAAGAGTAGCACCAGAGTGCCGGCGATCGAAACCATCCAGCCAATGCTTGCGCCGATGCCCTGGTTGAGAATCTGATGCCAGTTTCCGTCGATCGCGCCAGTGGGCCGCGCTTGCCCGCTCGCGCTTCTGCCAAACACTGCGTTGATCGCACCCGATGCCAGGACGCCGGTCAACAGCGCGCCCACGGTGCCGCCGATCCCGTGAACGCCAAATGCGTCGAGCGAATCGTCGTAGCCGAAGACCCTCTTCATCTTGAGGACCATGAACGAGCAAGCCAGTCCGGCAACGGCGCCGATGGCCATCGCCGACATGGGTTGCACGAATCCGGAGGCTTGGGTAATTGTAGCGAGCCCGGCCACCGCGCCGGAGATTGCGCCGAGCGCGGTTGGTTTGCCGTTGTGAATCCACTCGGCCAGGGTCCAGGTGAGAGCCGCTGCCGCCGCGGCAAACTGAGTGTTAATGAATGCGCTGGTCGCCAGCGGACCGGCCGACAAAGCGCTGCCAGCATTGAACCCGAACCACCCCACCCACAATAAGCACGCCCCAATAAAGCTCAGCACCATGGAGTGCGGCGGCATGTTCGTGTCCGGATAGCCTATCCGCTTGCCCAGGTAGAGGCAGGTGACCAGCGCCGAGACGCCGCTGCTGATGTGAACCACGGTGCCGCCGGCGAAGTCGAAGACTGGCCAGCGCACGCCGCTGGTGTTGAGGCTCAGCAGCCCGCCGGCGCCCCAGATCATGTGCGCCATGGGGCAATAGACCACCAGAGACCAGAGAGACAGAAAAACGGCCATGGAACTGAACTTTACCCGCTCGGCAAATGCGCCCGTAATCAGCGCGGGCGTGATGATTGCGAACATGAGCTGGTAGACCATGAATGTCTGTTCGGGAATGGTCGGGGCATAGTCGGGATTGGGTGAGAGCGACACGCCGCGAAGGAAGAGATGCTCGAATCCTCCGATGAACGCGCTCCCACGGCCGAAGGCCAGCGAGTAGCCTGCAACCGCCCATAGGACCGTAATCAGGCCCATCATGGCGAAGCTTTGCATCATGGTGCCCAAGATGTTCTTGCGCCGGACCAGCCCGCCGTAAAAGAGTGTTAGTCCGGGCCCGGTCATCAGCAGAACCAGCGCCGCCGAGACCAGCATCCAGGCATTGTCGCCGGCAGATTGCGCATCTCGTACTTCCTGCTGAAGAGCGGCGATTTGAGCCTGCGTAGCGGGTGCTGACCCGCCAGCCTGGGCCAGCGCCAGTATGGGAGACCCCAGGACGATGGCCAGGATCCAAGAAAAAAGACGGTAATTCCGCATACGCTTCGACTCCAAGATGCACGCAATCTATAGCTTACCTGGGAGAGGCCTGGCCGCTGCCCGGTTCGAGCTCCGCGTCGCCTAGCCGGTTTGGTCGCTCGCGGACAGCTCGCAAAGGTGCGGGATGCCCCTTGCCGATTCAGGAGTTGAGTTGGATTGCGTGTTTAGGCCATTCTCCTCAAGAGTCCGGGAGCATGCAAGCATTCTGAGCACTTCTGTGTGTTTCTAGCTGTTCCTCATCCGTGATGCGCGAAATGATCTGGTCCCATATGGCAGAGTAAGGCGCTGAAAAAGAACGACAAACGGCCGTGAATTGCCGCTTGCGCCGCATTGGAGATGATTGCGTCCGCTCGGAAGCTGAAGACTGCGCGCTGACAGTTGATCACTGCCCACAGGCGTATATTGGAGCTATGGCGGCTTCCACAGAGCGCGACCATTATCTCTTTGGCGCGCTTGAAAGCAGCGCAAAAAACCGGATCAAAGTGAAGGAAGTCAACTACGGCTATGAAGAGCCGGAGGGCATTCTTCTCACTTCGCTGGATTTTGCGGTCAATTGGGTGCGCAAAAACTCGGTGTGGCCCATGACCTTTGGGCTGGCCTGCTGCGCCATCGAAATGATGTCGACGGGCGCGGCGCGCTTCGATATCGCCCGCTTCGGCGCAGAGGTCTTCCGGCCCTCCCCCCGGCAGTCTGACCTCATGATCGTGGCTGGACGGGTGTCGCAGAAGATGGCCCCCGTGCTTCGCCGGCTCTACGATCAAATGCCTGAGCCTAAGTGGGTTATCTCCATGGGCGCCTGCGCCACTTCGGGCGGCGTGTTCAACAACTACGCGCTTGTGCAGGGCGTGAATCAGGTGGTCCCGGTCGACGTCTACGTTCCGGGTTGTCCACCGCGCCCCGAGCAACTCATCTACGCGATTTCGCTTCTACAAGAGAAGATTCAGCGTGAGCCGCGCAGCCTGCTAAAGACCCTGAACGCAGGGTGAACTCCGTCTGAGGCCAGAATCCTCGGAAGGTCACTGAGAGAGCCGCTCGTTGCCGGCAAGCCGGTGTCGGCTTTCAGGATATGAAAATGGCGGCTCAGCGAAAGAATGTGTCGTGTGGAATCCTACTGTGCCAGGTCTGTGCTAGGGTTGATGATGTTCAATGGAGCAGTCAGGGGTGCGCACTCTGTGCAGCCAAAAGGAGGAAGCTGTGGATCTCTTTCTCAAATCGTCTTTCCAACCGTACATCAACGAAATCACGAGGCGGAAAAGCATGTATTCGCAAACTCTCAAGTCTGTCGGGATGATTTTGGCTTTGGCGTGTTTGGCATTTTTGCCAATGGGGTGTAAGAAGGCCCCGCCCATCACGTTATCGTGCAACGCCAGCGCGCCTGCCGTTTACCCGGGCGATCCCTTGTCAGTAACGGCTACGGCCGGGTCGGTGGACACGAAGAAGAACACCAATGTGATTTATAGCTGGAGCGGAGACGGCGTAACCGGCAATGGCACTTCAGCCACTGTGAATACGGCGGCTCTGGCTCCTGGTTCGTACACTGCCAAGGCTGACGTGAAGGAAGGAAAAAAGGGCAAGGAAGGGCTGAAACCCGGCCAGTCAGCCGAATGCTCTGCCGGTTACACGGTGAAAGCCTTCGAGCCGCCGACGATCAGTTGCTCGACCAGCCCCAGCACCATCAAGCCGGGCGACACGGCGACCATCACCTCGGTGGGCATGAGCCCGCAGAACCGTCCGCTGACCTACAGCTACACGGCCACAGCGGGCACGGTGACGGGTACCGGAACGACGGCGGAGTACTCCTCGGCGGGAGCGCCGACGGGAGCGGTGGGGATCACGTGCAACGTCTCGGACGACAAGGAGCATACGGTGTCTTCCAACACGACGTTGACCATTTTGGCTCCGCCTCCGCCACCTCCGGCACCGAAGACGCAGGCGCTGTGCTCGATCAGCTTTGCCAACGACAAGAAGCGGCCCATGCGCGTGGACAACGAAGCCAAGGCGTGCCTGGACCAGGTGGCTCTGGATCTGAAGCAGCAGGCTGACGCCAAGGCAGTCGTGGTGGGCGAGCAGAACTCGGACGAAGTGGCGAAGACGGCCAAGGAGCAGAAGTACGCGGCCAAGCACAAGCACGCCACGGTGGACCAGTTCGCGGCGCAGCGCGCGGTGAACGCCAAGGACTACCTGGTGACGGAGCAGGGCATCGACGCTTCGCGCATCAGCGTGGCCACGGGCGCGACCGAGGGGCAGACGGAGGAGAACTACCTGGTGCCCGCGGGAGCGACGTTCAGCGCCGACGTGAGCGGGACGACGCCGGTGGACGAGACGGCGGTGAAGGCGCAGGTACGCAAGCCGCTGCCGGAGCGCCATCCGAAGAAGAAGGCTGCGGCGCAATAAGCTGCGCGGCCGGCTCTCTTCGCAACCAGAATCCGCGAGCCCTTCCTGCCCAGGCGGGGCTCGCGGGAACCCAACCTGCAACAGCTTCTTCCGCAGTACCTTCGAGGCTGACCAGTGCACAAGCTGGTCAGCCTCTTCGCTTTTTGGGCGCACGTGTTCATGGGCAAGTGTATTTCGCGCCGCCGGTACACCAAACTGCTATTTCCGCGTCCATAAAGATAGCTCAGCAACCGAAACTCAACACTACATCTAGCCCATCCGATTGCAAAAACCTGGAAGGAGACAGCGATGCAATCGACGCAATCATTTATCAGAGCAATCCTGTTCGCCAGTCTGGTAGCAATAACTGCCGCCGTGTCCCAGGCCCAGACCTCCATTGCGGCAAGTCTGTATGGAGCATTCAACCAATCGACGAACGGCGACAATACCAAGCAGAGTCCATCCAACGCAGCGGGGGGCCTGTTGGAGGTGCGCCACATCCACAATCCGCTCATCGGCTATGAAGCCACGTACTCTTACAATCGCGCTAACCAGGGTTATGCCAATTCCTCTTACGTATGCCCGGTAGGGGGTATCCCGCCATGTACGGTATCGCATACCGCGGCAATTCCAGCCAATGCGCACGAGATATCAGGCGATTGGGTTATTTCGGTGAAGGCGGGGAATCTGAGGCCTTTCGCGCTAGCCGGAGGCGGGCTTTTGCTCAACGTCCCGAGCGGGGGTACTGTCACCACCGTGCAGTGCGGCGGGGTTACAAACGTCTGTTTGCCTACGACAACGAGCGCAACCACTAGCACCTCGACCCAAGGCGTGTTTGTTTACGGAGCCGGCCTGGACTGGGAACTGTTACCGCACCTTGGTCTCCGTCTGCAATACCGGGGCAATGTGTACAAGGCGGCAGCGCTCACCAGCGCCTTTTCATCCACCAATGCGTTCACCCATACGGCAGAGCCGGTGATCGGGATTTATTTCCGGCTTTGAATTGACGGTTTTCCGACGCCACCATTTATCCGAAGTGGTTGCGGAATCCAATCGTAAAACATTCCTCCTTGCAGCGCGATGAGGCCGACCAGTGCACAAACCGGTTAGCCTCTTCGCTTTCAGGGCCCCATTTTGACTATTCTTGAGAGAGATGCAAGGGAGTTTTCCGTCTGAATGAGCCGCTTGCGGTGTTTTCTCAAGAAATCGCGCCGGGGTGGGGTTCCGGCCCAGGTCCTTTTCATTCTTGTGTTCTTCCTTGGTGTTCCGGGCGCGCCGGCGCAGAACGCATGGACCGTGGTGGGTCCCGCGGGCGGAGACGCGCGCGCCTTGGCCGCCGTTCCAGGCCAGCCAAAGCATCTCCTCCTGGGCACCACCAACAGTTGGCTCTACGAATCGATGGACGAAGGCGCGAATTGGCATCGTTTGGCTAAGCTGACCAGCGCCGACGGCTTCGTTCTCGACAGCGTTGTGGTGGATTCCGCAGATCCGGCCACAATCTACGTAGGCGCATGGAAGAACTCGGACGACGGTGGATTGTGGATCAGTCATGACCACGGCCGCAGTTGGACCGAGCCTGCGCCATTCAAAGGGCAACCCGTTCACGCCCTGGCGCAGGCGCCTTCCGATCCTCACATCCTGGTTGCCGGAACACTCGCAGGAGTCTTCCGCTCCAGCGACGGCGGAGTCACATGGACCCAAATCAGCCCGCAAGGCAGCGGCGAGATTCACGAGATTGAGTCACTGGCGGTCGACCCCGGCGATCCTGACATCGTGTACGCCGGAACCTGGCACCTGCCCTGGAAGACAACCGACGGCGGCAAGACGTGGCACAACATCAAGCAGGGCATCATCGAGGATTCCGATGTGTTTTCGATCATCGTCGATCCCGAGCGTACCGACATTGTTTACCTGAGCGCCTGCAGCGGAATCTACAAGAGCGAGAACGCCGGCATTCTGTTCCATAAGATCGAGGGCATTCCCTCCGAAGCCAGAAGGACGCGGAGCCTGATGCAGGATCCGGAGAACCGTGAAGTCGTCTACGCCGGAACCACCGAGGGCCTCTACAAAACCGTGAATGGGGGCAAAACCTTCGAGCGCATGACGGGCTCCGATGTCGTGGTCAATGGCGTCTACGTCGATCCCGAGGATTCAAACCGCGTGCTGCTGGCCACCGATCGAGGCGGCGTGCTAGCGAGCCAGGATAGCGGCGTCACATTTAGCCCGTCGAACCAAGGGATCTCCGAGCGCAAGGTCGCGGCGCTGCTGGCGGACCGCAACAATCCCCAGCGCCTGTATGCCGGCGTGGTGAATGACAAGAATTACGGCGGCGTGTTCCGTTCCACTGACGGCGGCGCGCATTGGGGGCAGTTAGGCTCAGGCCTCGACGGACGTGACGTCTTCTCCCTGGCGCAGACCAAGGACGGAATGGTCGTCGCCGGAACCGCCCATGGCATCTTCGTCCTCGATACCTCGGGCACAGGTGATCCGGCGTCGCCAAACTACGACGCGAACACCGCTCCCACCGCAGATGGATCGGCTTTGCCGCAGCCCGCGGCTCTTACCTGGCAGCCGCGGAACAACATCGTCAACACGGTGGAGAAGACGATCACTGAGACGCACCTTCACGCGCACGTCAACATCGAAAAGCAGGTGCAGACTCCGGTGATCCAGCTGGAGAGCCCGGTGAACGCGCTGGACGTGTCAGGCGATGTGTGGGTGGCAGCCACAAACTACGGGCTGCTCACCAGCCGCGACCAGGGCGCCAGTTGGCAGGGCGGACCGGTGATGGGCGAAGGCGACTACCTCTCCGTGACCGTTCACGGCGACATCATGGCCGCGGCCCGAGCCGACGGCGTGGTTTTGTCGAAGGACGCAGGACAGTCCTGGTGGCCGATGGGGTTGCCGACCATGCTCACGCGCATTCGCCGCGTGGCCTTCTCGGCCGACGGCACGCTCTGGCTGGGCGCGCGCGAGGGCGTCTATTTCACCCGCGACCTGGGCAAGACCTGGCTGTGGATTCATCGCCTTCCGTTTCGCGATATCGACGACCTGAGCTATGACGCGGCTTTGAAGAGAATTCTGGTCAGCTCGCGCTCCAGCGACCAGGTCTACGCCATCGACCCCAAGACCATGACCTGGGATTGGTGGCAGACGGGCTACAACATCGTTTTGATTCGCGCGGCGGGCGATCGCCTGGTAGCGGCATCGCTCGATGATGGTGTGCTCGTGGGTCCGCAAGTAGCGCCTGCCGATACAACCCCCACCGGCGGCCTGAGCGCCCAGCAGTAAGCGCAACCTTTTTCGAATCGGCGACCACAGCGACGCTGCGGTCGATCACTGCAGCTTGAACGCTTTGTCCACGATGGCGTTTGGATCGCGACCCGCGGGGAGCAGCGTAAAAAGCGACTGCGTTGCGGTGCGTACCAAAGCTACGTCACCGGAGCCGCTGTCGGCCACAAACAGCAAGTGTCCCGCCGCCGAAAACGCGAGCGCCGCGGGCCCGTCACCGACGTGAATTGCGCCCACGCGCCTGCCATCTTCGATGGAGTACACCGTCACCTCTTGCGAGCGCTGGTTGGCCACGTAGAGTAGCGAGTTATCGCGCGAGACAAGCCCGCGAACCGGCTCGTTGCCGATCATGTACGTGTCGCCGACCTCGTCGGTGGTGTCGTAGATCTCTGAGACGGAGTCGGAAAGGGAATTGGAGACGAAGATTTCGCCGCCGTCGGGCTTCATGGCAAGGTCGACTGGCGCACGGCCAACATCCATGAGAGCCTCCAGCCGATCAGGCTGGGCGGATTGAGCGTCAGCGTGTGCAAGGGCGATGACCATGACCTGGTGACCGGCCGAACACGGCACGAACGCCTTCGAAGAATCGGGGAGAATCGCCACGCCGTCTGCTCCAGGGCAGCCCGCAAACACCGCGCGCACTGTGCCGCTCGCAGGATCGATCACGGTCACCGAATCTCCACGCCGGTTGGCCACCACCAGCGTTTTGCCATCCGGCGCCAGGCGCGCCGCTACAGGCTCTTCGCCAGCGCCAAGCTGCGCGATTTCGTGGCGGGCTTTGAGATCGACGGCCGAGACGGAATTGGAGCCGGAGTTGGCCACGTACGCCAGATTTCCAGCCGCGTCGAGATCGATCGAAACCGGCTGCAGGCGCAGAGGAATCGTGGCCACAACCGCATTGTGCTCCGCATCGATTACTGAGATCGAGCCGTTTGCGCCGGCGGCCCCGGAGTTGACTACATACACCTCGTTGCGCGTGGGACTGGCGGCGAGGGCCACGGGATCGCGTCCCACCGCCAGCTCGCGGTCCACGCGGACATTCACCACGTCCAGCACCGTCACGGTGTCGCTGCCGCCGTTGGTCACATAGACGTACTCGCGGTAGTTGGGCGGGTATTGGGGAAAATCGTGCGGGCGGCAACCAGTCAAAGACAGGGAAAGCAGGGACAGCGCAAGCAGCACGGCAGTGAGTCGAGCCGGCTCCAAAATCCGCGATCTACGCCAACTGTGCACGGCTCACTGTCCAATGTTCACTGTCGATTCACTGTCTACTCGCTCGCGCGACAGCCTGAGTGGCTACGCCGCGAGGCAGATGGCGTCCGACGATGGGCGCGATCCGCTCAATCTCGTTCATCATGGCCGCGAACTGATCGGGATACACCGATTGCGGACCATCGGAGAGCGCGGTCTCAGGATGGTCGTGAACTTCCACCATGACCCCATCGGCGCCCGCGGCCACGGCAGCCCTGGCCATGGGCAGCACGCTGTCACGGCGGCCGGTTCCGTGACTGGGATCGACGAGGATCGGCAGGTGACTTACATGCCGCAGCGCAGGCACGATGCTCAGGTCGAGCGTGTTGCGCGCATGATCGGCAAAGGTGCGCACGCCCCGCTCGCACAAAATCACCTCATAGTTCCCTTCGCTCATTACGTACTCGGCGGCCATCAGGAACTCTTCCAGCGTGGCGCTCATGCCGCGCTTGATCAGCACCGGCTTGCGCAACCGTCCCGCCTTCTTCAGCAGCGAAAAGTTCTGCATATTGCGCGCGCCGATTTGCACCACATCGGCCCACTCGGCCACCATGTCGAGTGTCTCGGTGTCGAGCGCCTCGGTGACAATGCGCAGGCCGAATTTCTCCCGGATTTCGGCCATGATCCGCAGCGCTTCAAGGCCCAGCCCTTGAAAAGCGTAAGGAGAAGTGCGCGGCTTGTAAGCACCGCCGCGGAAGAATCCTGCCCCGTTCGCGGCCACTTGCCCGGCGATGGCAAAGGCCTGCTCCCGGCTTTCGATGGAGCAGGGGCCGGCGATCACGGCCAGGTCGCGGCCGCCGATCGCGGCGCTGCTTCCTTCGAACCGGATCACGGTGTCTTCCTCTTTCACATCGCGGCTGGCGAGTTTGTAGGCTTTGGAGACGCGGATCACTTCCGCAACGCCGGAGAGCGATTCCAGATTTCCGCGGTCCACCTCACCCTGATTGCCGGTGATCCCAATCGCGGTGCGCTGCGCTCCGGGAAGGGGATGAGGACGGAAACCCAACTGCTCAATGTGGTCGCAGACCGCCTGGATCTCCTCCGGCGTGGCCTGCGCTTTCATGACAACTAACATAACTAGAGCGGTTCTCCAGTCTCTATGAGGCATTTACAGCGTTGTGCTGGGTGGCTTTTCCTTGAGGCAAAAGCCACTTGGCTATCGCGGTTCCGGCCTGCTGCAACTGGAGAACCGCTGTAGCCCCCGAACCCCCAGTCTACCGGCTGAGGGAGCGAAGGGCAATTTTTGTGGGGCAATGAAGAAGGATGGGAGCGCGGGCCGTAGCGGTCGCCTGGGCCGAGGATTATGGTGACGCCAACAACGCAGATCCGGGTGGGCGCGCTTCGATCGAGGAGCCGCGCCTCTTACTCTTTGTCGTCGGTGGCTTCAGGATTGGTACTCGTGGCCACGATCGCGGGAGCAATCACCATTCCTATAAAGGCAAGTGCAATTAAGAAATCATGCATAGTATTTCCCTCGGGCTGCTGTCAGCCGTTCCCCGGTTCCACATCGCCCATGCCTCCGCCGTTCGGTGGCCCTCCCGTGAAGAAGAGCCACCTCACGCATCGACACAAGCTGCATTCAATCTGGAGAACTGCTCTGCAGCCGATCTACCAATGAATCATCGGCAAGATGAGAGGAGTCTTGAAATACCACAAAAGCCCGCTACAGGCGCGACCGTGTTATATCGCCTACCACTTTGGAGAGTAACGAAAGATACTGCGACACAAATCTATGGAAACAGATCTTTCTCTGCAGGTTCAGTGATTCCGCGCACAAAGATAAGCGTCAAATGCGGCAAGCCGCGGCTACGGCGGTTCTCCTGCAACGATGTGCCATTTCGGGCGTATTTCAGGGTGGCTTTTTCTTGATGAAAAAGCCACTTAGCGATTGTGCCTTGGTCTACACCTCAAGGAGAACCGCTTTATCGCTCCGATCGCTGCTTCAGCGACCGCCATCTCAACCCCATCCACGCGAGATAGCCGAGCTGGATAGCCCACGTGATCGTGTACGCTGCCCTGGTGTACAGGTGGTTCAGAAGAGCCACGACCGCGTCGTGTTGCGCCTGAGACATCTGCAGCCTCCAATCGACTGGAGGCTCCGGCGGTGCGGAGAAGACCAGGTAGCACGCCCAGCAGAAAAGAGCGGCGGGGACGGCAATCATCAGTCCGATTCCAAGTCGTTTCATCGGTTTCCTCGCTTTTCATGCACGGTCACGACTGCAGCGCCCGCTCTGCTTCTTCGGCGGCAATCTTCTGATGCTCCCGCTCCACACGGTAACGGAGCGCAAGGATCATCACACCCCAGGCAAACCAGGCCAGCATGTTCCACAAAAAAGCGGGAAGCATCGACGGATCCATGCCCGATCCCTCCCCGCCGCCGAAAACGGGCGCCGGGTGCTGCGTGCGCCACCAGCGGTTCGACATATACACAATCGGCACGTCGAGCGCGCCGAAGATGCCTAGCACGGCGGCCAGCGTCTGCACCTGGGGCCCGGCGGCAAAGCGGCGCAACAGCAGGTAGCTCACATAGATGAGCCATAGAACCAGCGTCGTCGTCAGCCGCGCGTCCCAGGTCCACCACATGCCCCACGCACGGCGTCCCCACAGCGGCCCGGTCACGAGCACCACGCTGCAGAAGACCACGCCCACTTCAGCCCCGGCCAGCGCCCACGCGTCGAACATCTGCGCGCGTTCGGCATGATCGCGCCGCGAAGCGAGGTAGCCGATCGATCCCACCAAGCTGATCGCGAAAAACAGGAACGCTACCGATGCCGACGGCACATGGTAGTAGATGATCCGGAACATCTCGCCCTGTGCGGCGTCGTTTGGGGCCACGTAGATGGCCTGATCGTAGGCCCAGCCCAGCAATGCGACAGTAATCAGAACATAGAAAACGATGGCGAGTTTCTTCATGGGGAATTCCCGATGTCTCCAGTGTACGACGCTCGCCGCGCGCTGCGCGTGCAGCACTCCGCATACAAATCACGGCAGCCGAACATACGACTAATCAACGCCCGCTGAGTCCCGTAGCCTCGCGCTGCTACCATGTTCTTGCCACAACAATTATGCGCGAGCACCTCGCCACACTGATCGATGATTTTCAGCGCTTCGACCGCGAGGTGGCTGTGGTCCGCTATCAGGGCAACCGCCGCCGGGTGACCACCTATGGTGATCTGGCCCGGCTTGCCGGCCGCTTTGCCGCGTTCCTCGCCTCGCGGGGCATCGTGCAAGGCGACCGCATGCTGCTCTGGGCTGAGAACAGCGCCGAGTGGATCGCCGCCTTTCACGGCTGCCTGCTGCGCGGCGTCCTGGCCGTCCCGCTCGATGCCAACGGCACCGCTGACTTTGCCGTCCGCGTGGCCGCCGACGTGACCCCTAAACTCGCCGTCGGCGACGCACTCCTGCTCGCCAAACTGACCTCCGCCCGCGACGCGCCCGCGATTCCCACCCTCGCTTTCGAAGATTGGCTCAGTGAGCTGCCCGCCGCCGAAATAGGCGCCATCTCGGGCCTCTCGCCGCAGACTCCGCTCCAGATTCTCTTCACCTCAGGCACCACCGGCGATCCCAAAGGCATCGTTCTCACGCACGGCAACGTACTGGCCAGCGTTGGCCCCATTGAAGACGGCGCCAAGCCGTACATGCGCTACGAGCGCTTCGTCCATCCCCTGCGCATTCTGAACACGCTGCCGCTCGGCCACGTCTTCGGCCAGACCATGGGCCTTTGGGTCCCGCCCATCCTCAGCGCTGAGCTCCACTTCGAGAGCCGGCTCGCCGCACCGCGCCTCATCGAGCTCATCCACACCGAGCGCCTCTCCGTCCTCGCCGCTGTGCCTCGCGTCCTTGCCCTCCTCAAGACCCATCTCGAGGTCGCCGACCCCGGCCTCGCCGAACGCGCCACCCGATCGCAGCGGCTCGGCCCCTTCCGCCGCTGGTGGCGCTTCCGCGCCGTGCATCGCGAGTTTGGCCTCAAGTTCTGGGCCTTCGTCTCTGGCGGCGGCGCTCTGCCCGGCCCCCTGGAGCAGTTCTGGAACGCGCTCGGCTTCGTGCTTATCCAGGGATACGGCATGACTGAGACCACCGCACTCATCACGCTCAACCATCCCTTCCACGTGGCCCAAGGCACCATCGGCAGGCCGCTCGCCGGCCGCGAGGTCAAGCTTGCCCCTGATGGCGAAGTGCTCGTCCGCGGCGCGGCCATCTCCGGCGCCACCTGGCAGGATGGAGCCCTTCGCCCGCGCCAGGATGAGTGGTTGGGGACGGGGGACATTGCCGAGCGGCAGGAGTCGGGCGAGCTCAAATTCCTAGGCCGGAAGAGCGAGGTTATCGTCACGGCAGCGGGGGTAAACATACACCCAGAGGACATAGAATCGGCGCTCGAAGAACAGCCGGAAATTGCGGCCTGCGCGGTGGTCGCCATGGAGACGCCGGCGGGGCCGGAGCCCTGCGCGGTGCTGGCCTGCCGGGGGCCGGGCGACCAGGCCCTGGTGGCCATTGAGCGCGCCAATGCCAGCCTGCCCGAATTCCAACGCATCAGCCGCTGGGTGCTGTGGCCGGAGCCCGATTTGCCCCGCACCTCCACCGGCAAGGTGAGGCGCAAGCCGGTCGCCGCATGGCTGGGCAGGATCCAGGCAGCGGCCGCCACACCCACCAGCGGCACGCCCGCCAGCAACGGCGACCATGCATTCGGCCCATCGTCGGACTGGCTGCTGGCGCTGATCGCGCAGATTACCGCTGAGGCCCATGCTGGCGTAGGCGACGAGCTGCGCCTCACTGAGGATTTGCACCTTGACAGCCTGGGCCGCGTGCAATTGGCCGCCGCCATCGAGGAGCGGCTGGGAATCGTCTCCGGCAGCCACCTGCTCGAAGAGGTGCAGACGCTGGGCGAGCTGCGCCGGCTGGTGGCTGGAGGGGCCGCTGACACAGAGCCGATGCCCGCTGCCCTGGTGCGTGAAACACCGCGCCAGGACGGTACGCCCGCTGCAACCGCCGCGCCGCAGCAGCAACCTGCAGCCGGTCAAGGCTCCCTTGCCGGTCCAGCCGCGCCCGCTGCCCGCGCTGCCGCTGCCCCGCAACCCGTCCCGCTGCCCGCCCCGCGCACGCGTGCGCTTTGTCTATCCGGAGTGGCCGTGGTGGAAGCCGTTCCACTGGATCCGCGTGGCGTTCATCGAGGCCGTCATGCGGCCTCTCACGTGGCTACTGGCCGCGCCTCGCGTCTTTGGGCCTGCAAAGCCGCTGCCCGAGGGACCGCTGCTGATCGTGGCGAACCACGTGACAGCCTATGATGGTCCGCTGATTCAATACGCGCTCGCCGGGCCATACCGGCGATGGATCGCCGCAGCGATGGTGGGCGAGATGCTCGACGATTACCGGCACTGGCGCAATCCCGACTGGCCGCCGGGGCACAAGGGCTTCTATGTCCTCGGCCCACCCGCCTACTGGCTGGTGACGTCGCTGTTCAATGTGTTCCCGCTGCCGCGCCAGCGCGACTTTCAGGCCAGTTTTGCTCATGCAGGAAAGGCCCTGGACCGCGGCTACAACGTGATGATTTTCCCTGAGGGCGCGCGCTCGGCGGAGGGCCAGTTGGCGCGCTTCCGTCCCGGCATCGGCATGCTGGTCAAGCAGAGCTTTGTGCCTGTGCTTCCCGTGGCCATTCGCGGGCTGGGCGAGCTCAAGACTGGCGAGCGAGGCTGGTTCCGGTCAGGAACCATCGAGGTTCGTGTGGGCGAAGCCATCAGCTTCGGCCCCGAAGAGACTGAGGCGGCGATTACCGCGCGGCTGCACGATGAGGTGGAGCGGCTGATGGGAGACAGCAAGTCAGCAAGTTAGCCAGTCAGCGAGTCATCGAGTCGGTGGCGAGTGGACTTGCGGGTTCCCACCCTTCGCTGCGCGAAGGATGGGCCAACGCGAGAGTGCTCTTCCATGCGCAGAAAAACCGACGACCTGCAGGTCGTCGGAATTGAGTGAAATCGTCGCATTTTGGGTGCGCGATAGGGTTTTGGGGGATGATGGCGGGGGTTTGGGCGGGGAGGGCGGTGGACGCCGGCCAGAAGGGCGGGCCTGCAAACCTCTGCTTTAGTAACCGCTCTCCCGGGACTCGGAAGCAGATGTAATCTCAATCATTGATTGAGTTGGACTGTTGGCAGCAGTTGATGTTCGTACCCGGGAAGATCGGTAAACCCTTGCCGACATTTCGTTACCTATCGGCAATTCAATGAGTACATCGGCGATTTCGCCACAACTCAATGCAACGCGGCGTTCAGCGCGGGCTATTCAGATCGCAACACAATGGTCGGAGACACAGCAGCAGCCCGCCGCGAAGGCAGATAGCATGCGAGCCACGCAATCGCTAAGACGCACGCGGAAGTGATCATGTAAGTCCGCGGATCGACCGAGCTCACGTGGAATAGAAGCGAGGACATAAGGCGCACGGTCAGGAATGCGGAGGTAAGGCCTACCCCAATTCCAATTCCGGTGAGCGATAGCCCCTGCCGCACAAACATTGCAGCCACCTTCTGCCTCTGTGCCCCGAGGGCCATGCGAATGCCGATCTCCCGTGTGCGTTGAGAAACGGAATACGAAATGACTCCGTAGATTCCGACGATTCCGAGCAGCAGAGCCATGCTTCCTGCAATGCAGAGCATCACCAGTGCAAATGATGTCCGGGCCATTGACCTTGTATACAGATCGCCGAGTGTCGTTGGATCCGCCAGCGGCAGATCGGAGTCGACCGACCAGACCATCTGTCGCACTTCATTCATGAATGCAGCAGAGCCGGCACGTGGAGAGCGAATGACGAATACGACATCCCGGCGCACAGTCTCCTGCGAGCCTTCGAAGTTGCTCTGCAGAACAGGCCAGTACACGGTGGGAGGCGAAGGCTTGTCCACGCCGTCACTATGTATGTCTTTTGCGACTCCAATCACTTCGCGCCAGTCGTCGGTCGTGCCCACGCGAATCTTCTTACCCAGGGCGGCGGCTGGATTTTGCCACAACTCTCTTGCCAGATTCTCCGAGATGATCGCGACGGGCCTCTTCTCGTACGTTTCCGCCCAGGTTACGTCGCGGCCGCCAACAAGTGGTGTCCCCATGGTCGCCAGATAGCCCGGCGAGATGTATCTGAAACGGCGGATCGGGGGAAGCTCGCCCGGCTTGTAGATGTGGTCTTGCGCGAAGATCGGATCGTTTTGACCATATCCGTCGAGAGGAACGTTCGATGCGAAGGCAACCGAAGAGACGCCGGGAATGGCGGCGATCTTGCTCTCGATCTCCTGCTGCAAGCGGACCACTCCGTCACGTTGCGTGTCCGGGACGCGCGTCTCCGGAATGAACAGATGAAAGACCTGAAGAGCATCAGGATCGGTGAAGCCGGGAGACACGTACACCAGAGCTTGAAACGTGCGTATCATCAGCCCCGAACAGATCAGCAGAACGACTGCAAGACCCACCTGAACCACCACCAGCGCCTTGCGCGTGCGGTGGCGCTCGCGGCTTTGGCTCATGGCTCGCCCGCCTTCGCGGAGCCCGCTATGCAAGCTGACACCCGCGTACTTGATCGCTGGTATCAGCCCGATCACAAGGCTCACGAAAAGCGCCAGCCCAAACGTAAACAGCAGCACGGGGCCATCGATGCCAATCTCGTTCAGGCGCGGCAGGCCGGTGGGCTTCATTGCGATCAGGATCCGTAATGCCCCAAATGCCAAAGCCAGCCCGATCAAAGATCCCGCGAACCCGAGAAAGAGGCTCTCGAAGAGCAACGCCCCCGTGATACGCCAACGTCCGGCGCCGAGTGCCGAACGGATGGCCAACTCCTGGCGACGGCCTTCGACTCGCACCAGCAGCAGGTTTGCCACATTTGCGCATGCCACCAGAAGCACCATGGCGATGGACGCCATCAATACCCACAAGACATTGCCGACGTTGCCGATCACATCCTGCTTGAGCGGGCGCGGAACTGGATTCAGCTTCACTTTCTCAAAGATGCTCGCCGGGAATCCATCGGGCGCCGGGAAACTTCGCATGGCGATGGGAAGCAGGCGGGTCATATCGGCATTGACCTGCCCCAGCGTGACTCCCGGCTTCAGTCGGGCGACACCCGGGAAGCTAAAGTTCCCCAACTTCGTCTTGCCGCGGTCAAATTGCATCGGTAGGTAAAGAGCCGCATCTTCTCTGTCGAGAAAATGAAAGCCTTTCGGCAGTACGCCGATGATTTCACGGGTCTTTCCGTCGACGACGATCTGACGGCCGATGACAGAATTACTTCCACCGAACTTCCTGCGCCAGTATTCATAGGAAAGAACAACGGTCTGCGGGGCTTGGGGACTGTCGTCGCGGCGGGTAAACAGGCGACCTAGGCCTGGCTTTGCGCCGAGGATAGGAAGCGCGCCATCCGTGACATCGAGGCCTCGCACGTGTTCCGGCTCTCCGATTCCGGTCACACTCAGCGAATCGCCCTGGTAGACGCCGATATCCTCGAACATCTTGTTCTGCTCGCGTTCGATGAAGTAGAGGAACGGCCCCATGGGCATGCTGTCAATTTGCATGCTGGGGACCTGATACCAGACACCGACTAGCCGGTCCGGCTGCGGATAGTTCAAGGGCTTGAGAAGCACGCCCTCCACCACACTGAAGATCGCAGTATTCGCGCCGATTCCGATAGCGAGTGTTATCAGGGTTACGGCGGTGAACATCGGCGCTTTGCCAAGCCTTCTGAGTACCTGCCTGAGTTGGTCATCCATCGGTGCCATTCGTCAGTCCTCCACCTCAGCCGATCTGCCTGCCTCGCAGGGATGGACACAACCGCCACCCACCTTTCTACGAATTCCGGCAGCCGATAGTTCAAGAGTCGGAGGAACGATCTCAAAATGTGCGGCGGCCCAACTCCCCTTCCATCTGCAATCGCAGACTCCGCAACAACGGACCTGAACCTTCCGGAGCCACCCGGCCTCCTGTACGTGGCACAATTCGTGCTCTTGGGCCGGTTACCGCCGAACGACGAGTCTACTCGGAATGAATTGTCAGTTGTCGTCATCAGCCTAATGCACTCATTGAGCGTGCTTTATTGGCGCTGTCAGATATAGGTCCTGATAAACGCCGATGTCGGCAGGAGTGTTTCTCGACTGACGCAAAATCACCGGGTTGGTCACCGGCGAACTCCGAGCCGGCTCGCGCTAGCGGACCAGCGGGCTCTCCCAGACGCGGAACAGGATTTCTTTGAGCCGGGCGAAATCTTTGGGGCCGAGAACGGCGTTCCAATCGCGCTCGATGTCGCGCAAGATCTCAATGGCCTTGGCATAGGCGGCGTGCCCGCGCCTGGTGAAGTGGACGATGCGCGCGCGGCCCTCATGGGGCGCGTCGGAGCGCTTCAAATAACCAAGCTCCTCGAGGCTGCCCAGCAGGCGGTTCATGGCCTGCTTGCTCATGCCGGCGCGCTCGGCAAGAACGCCCGGGGCGCTCTCCATCCGGACTGGGATAGCGCAAGACCGCCATGTGGGGCAAGCTGAGCCCCTTAAAGCCCGCCGCATTGAGGTCATGGATGATACGGCGATGAATGGCCTGGGCCGGAGCGCGGAGCAAGGCGCCAATCAGCATGTCCCTGGTCTCGACAATCTCGGCGGCACATTTTCTTCAAAAAAAGTCATTGACACCCCAAGTAAACTGTGTTTACCATCAGTCTCATGGTAAACAGAGTTTACCACAAAGGAGGTTGAAATGACAGCACAAACCGTCGAAGTTCTCGACCATTCCCCGGCCGAGACAGTAAGGGAAGGTTCACAGCAAACCGCGCAGCAGCGCACAACCGGCACGAAGGGAACCGCAACCGTGGCGCAGCAAGACCTGGTGAGGTATGTGCCCGCAGGAACCGGTCCGGCCTACTGGGGCCCCGGAAACCAACTGACGTTTCTCATCACCGGCAAGGAAACGGGGGGCGCCTTTTTCCTGGCGGAGATGAGTGTCCAGCCGGGCGGAGGCCCACCGCCGCACATCCACCACCGCGAGGACGAGTCGTTCCACATTCTCGAAGGCACGCTGACGATTCAGGTGGGCGGGAATACAATCACTGCATCGGCGGGCGATTTCGCTTTCCTTCCCCGCGGAATCGCTCATTCCTTCAAGAACACCGGCGATGGCCGCGCGAAGGCGCTGGTTTTGACCACGCCGGCGGGCCTTGAGAACTACTTCGCTGAGGTGTTCGAACCTGCCGCGGATCGCAACTCGCCGCCGCCTCCTCCCAGCAAAGCGATGCTGGCGCGGGCGATGGCGGCGGCTCCCCGGTACGACCTTGAACTTCTTCCCCCGGCATAACGGGCGCGAAAGGAAAACCACAAGAGGAGGTCTCGATGACAACCCAAACTATCGATATCGGCGTTAATCCCGCCGACGAAACCATCCGTCTCGGCCCGCTCACACTGCGCTTTCTCGTCACCAGTGAGAACTCGGCCGGCACGGTCGCGGTCTTCGAGGTGATTGTGCCCGCGGGGCAGCGGCTGATGGCTCCGGCGCACAGCCACGACCACTACGAGGAGACGATCTACGGCATCGAAGGCGTGTTGACGTGGACCGTGGACGGCAAGGTGATCGACGTGGGGCCGGGGCAGGCGCTCTGCATTCCGCGGGGCGCCGTTCACCGGTTCGACAACAACGGCGCCGAGGACGTGAAGGTGCTGTGCGCGGTTACTCCCGCCGCCATCGGCCCGCAGTACTTCCGCGAGGCGGCCGAGGCGGTGAAGGCCGCAGGCGGTGGGCCGCCCGACCGGGCGAAGATGATCGAGATCATGCTCCGCCACGGCCTGACGCCCGCGCCACCGCCGCGCTGATCACTGGCGTCTAGCTAGGTTGGCGGGGGCGGTAGTAGCTGGTTCCGCCGGCGAGGACGGGGGTCCAGAGGGAGAGATCGGCGGGCTGCTCGCTAGCGCCGAGGAAGAGGATGCCGTCGGGCGGGAGCAGGCGATGGATGCCGGCGAGAAGGGTGCGCCGCGTCTCCTGTCGCGAAGTAGATCATGACGTTGCGGAGAAAGATGACGTCGAAGCGGTCGGTGGAGCGTGCAAAGGGCAGAGTGGGGCCGCAGAGATTGGCCTGGCGGAAGTGGCAGAGCTTGCGCATCTTGGGCTTGACGATCCAGTTCTCGCCCACGTGATCGAAGTAGCGGACGACGAAGCGGGCGGGCAGCCCGCGGTTGATCTCGATGCGGTGATAACGGCCGGCCTGGGCCTGCTCGATGACTTCGCTGTTCAGGTCAGTGCCTTCGATGACGATGTTCCAGCCGATAAGCATGGGGAAGTGCTCGAGCAAGAGCATGGCGATGCTGTAGGCCTCCTGACCAGTGGCGCAGGCGGCGCTCCAGATGCGCAGCGCGCGGGTGCGGCGGCGCGCCTCAATGAGTTGCGGGAAGAGTTCGGTGCGTAGGAGGTCGAAGGGGCTGCAGTCGCGGAAGAAGCTGGTTTCGTTGATGGTCATGGCCTCGGCGACCGCACGCTCGAGGGCGGGATTTTTTGAGGCGCGCAGGCTGCGCACGAGTTCGTCGACGCGGCTCATGCCCTGGTAACGAAGGAGCTTGGAGAGGCGCGTCTCGAAGAGATAGTCGCGCGCGGGGTCGAGGACGTTCTGCGAGATGCTGAAGACGAGATCGCGGAGATAGCCGTAGTCGGTGGCGGCGGCGGAGGATTCCAAGGCTACACCACCATCCGGGGGAAGGTTTTGGATTCGGCCATGGCGGCGACGTGGCCGGCGATGCGGAGGATCTCGGGAGCGATGGCGGCAAGCGGGAGCACCTTGTGCGCAAGACCCGCCTGAGTGACGGCGCCGGGCATTCCCCAGACCGTGCTGGTGGCCTGATCCTGCGCGAACACACTGCCGCCCTGGGCGCGAATGATGCGTGCGCCGGCAAGGCCGTCGCAGCCCATGCCGGTGAGGACGATGGCGAGGACGGCGTTGCCGTAGACTTTGGCGACGCTGCGAAAGAGCACATCCACGGCGGGGCGGCAATGATTCTCCGGCGGGTCCTGGTTGAGGTGGAGGGTGGCAGGCGAGCCGGCGCGAGCGGCAGCCAGCGTTTCCATGTGCCAGTTGCCGCGGGCGATATAGATGGTCCCCGCAGTGGCCGGAGCGCCTTCGGAGGCCTCGCACACGCGCAGGCGGCAACGCCGGCTGAGGCGCTCGGCAAAGAGACGGGTAAAGACCTCGGGCATGTGTTGCACCACGAGAACGGGAAGGGGAAAGCTGGCGGGAAACTCGGGGAGCAGGACGTCGAGCGCTGCGGGGCCTCCGGTGGAGACGCCGATGGCCACGACGGATGGCGGAACGGGCGGCAGGGGCTGCGGGACGGGCTGCGGGAGCAGGGGCGGGGCGAGGCGCGGCGCGGTGGGAAACACAGCAGGCCGCTGCGTTGATCCGGTGAGCGCATGAATTTTGGGAATGAGCTCCTGAGCCAGTGTCCGCATGGCTTCTTCGCGGCTGGCCTGTCCCGCGGGCTTGGCCACGTAATCGCTGGCGCCGCAGGCGAGGGCCTCAATGGTAACCTTGGCGCCGCGCTGGGTGAGCGAGCTGCACATGATGACCGGCATTTTGTGACCCTGGGCGCGCAATTGGCGCAGCGTGACGAGGCCATCCATCACCGGCATCTCGACATCGAGCAAAACCAGGTCGGGGCGATCCAGGGTCGAGAGCGCTGAGGGCCGATGCGCCATCGGCCGCGGTTCCGGCGACCTCAAGGCCGGGGCCGGAGTTGACGACGGAGCGCAGAAGGCTCCGCATCACGGCGGAGTCATCCACAATCAGGACCCGGGTTCGGCCACTGGCCGCCATGGTTCAGGCCTCCACCAGACCGATCATGGCCAGTTTTTCGCTCAAGGCTTCGTCGTCGAAGGGCTTCATCAGGTATTCATCGGCGCCGGCGTCGAGGGCGCGGACGATGTAGTCGTTCTCAGCCTCGGTGGTCACCATCATGACCTTCATGTCGGTGAATCCGTCGGCGCGCAATCTGGCGAAGCATCTCCAGGCCGTTCATGACGGGCATATTCCAATCCACGAGGGCGAGGTCAAATGCCTCGCCGCGTGTGCAGGAGGTCCGAGTGCGGCCTGGCCGTCGGCCGCTTCTTCGCACTCGATGCCCTTCTTCTTCGAGCATGCCGCGCAGAAACTCCCTCACAAATCGGGAGTCGTCGACGATGAGTGCCCGCATATCTGCCTCCTGACTGAAGCGCCCCGGCGCCGTTTCGGTCTCAAGCGGCCTGGCCCGCGCCCAGCCGCAGCGGATCGAGCCGCTCCGGATCCAGCATCACCAGCAGGCGATCCTTGAGCTTGTAGGCCCCGGCCAGCAAGACCCTGCGCCGCTCGTCGAGGATCGAGGGGTTGGGTTCATAGTCGGCCGAGGAAACGGTGAGCACCTCTCCCACCGAGTCCACCAGCAGGCCAAAGCATCCGGAGGCGCTCTCGAGCACCAGGATGTCCTGAGCGCCCTCCCTGGGCGGAAGGCCAAGCAACTGGCGCAGGCTCACGGTGGTGAGCACGTCGCCGCGATAGTGCACCAGGCCGCCCACGAAGTCCGGGGCCAGTGGAACGGGCTGCGGCCGCGCCGCCCCCACAATCTCAAGGATGTGGCTGATGGGCACGCCGAACAACGTCTTCTCCAGGCGTACGGAGCACACTTCGACGAAGGCCTCTGTCTTTTGCTTGCGATGCAACGCGCCTGCTGCCGTACTCATGCCACTCCCTCCGCGACCTGCTGTGACTGATCTGGCGCGCCTTCAACCGCGGGAAGCGGAGCCACTCCGCCGAGATTAACCACGCCGGTGACACGATCCTTGAGCAGGGTTACGCCGTCGGTCCGCTGATTGGTGCCAGCCTCGAAGAGGCTGTCCCCGGCGGCCACGTCGAGCACATGCGAGACCGCGATTCCCACCTGACGATTGCCATCCTGGCACACGACCACAACAATCTGGGCGTCAGGATTGCCCTGCGCCTCAGCCAGGATGCCTCCCGAATCCTCGACCGGGAGCAGTTGCCCCTCGAAGTTGAGGACCGGCCGATAACCGATGTACTCGATGCGCGAGACTGGAAGTTGCTCGATGCGCAGCACGTCGGCCAGCGGCACCGCGGCCTGGCGTCCCGCAGCCTCCACGAGGAGATAATCCATTTGGGCGGCGCCGGTTTCGCCCTCCTCTTCGACCGCGCGCGAAGATGCGTCTTCGTTGCTTATGGCCACGCTGGCGCGCATGGCGATGGATCCGGGATCGAGAATCAGCGCCAGATCGGCGTTGCCAAGGACGGTGGCGCCGGAGTAGAGGCCGATATCCTTGAGCACCGCCGAGAGCGGCTTGACCACGATCTCCTCAGGATCGGCGAGCGAGTCGACCACCAGGCCGAAACGGCGGCCATCGGCGTCGAGAACAGCGATGAAGTTGTCGCGGTCCGCAGCCAATTTGCACTCGCGGCCGGGCATGAGCAGACGGTCGAGAAAGACCAGCGGGAGCAGGCGGCCGCGCAGCCGGTAGAGCGGCGCGTCCTCGATCCATTCGATGGCAGACGGCGGCCTGTTGGGGCGGAACGTGCACCAGCTCAGAGAGCGCGGCCTGCGGGAGCGCGAAGCTCTGGTTGAGGCTGCGCACGATGAGCGCGGGAATAATGGCCAGGGTGAGCGGGATGCGCAGGCGCAGCGTAGTTCCCTTGCCCGCGCGTGAGTCGATCTCGACCTTGCCGCCGATCTTCTCCACATTGGTGCGGACCACGTCCATCCCCACGCCGCGCCCGCTAACGTTGGTGACCTGTGCGGCGGTGGAGAAGCCGGGCAGAAAGATCAGTTGCAGCAGCTCGCGCTCGCTGAGCTGGGCGGCGCGCTCGGGCGTGATGAGCCTGCGCTCGATGGCCTTGCTGCGGATCTTGTCGACGGAGATGCCGGCGCCGTCGTCGGAGACTTCGATGATGACGTGGCTGCCCTCCTGCACGGCGCGCAGCGTGAGCTTGCCTTCAGGATCCTTGCCCGCGGCCTGGCGCACCGCGGGCGGTTCGATGCCGTGATCGAGAGCGTTACGCACGGCGTGCGTGAGCGGGTCCTTGATCGCCTCGAGCAGGCTCTTGTCGAGCTCCGTCTCCTGGCCTTCCATCTTCAGGCTGACCCGGCGACCAAGCGACTGCGAGAGGTCGCGGACCATGCGCGGAATCTTGGAGAAGACGTTCGAGACCGGCTGCATCCGGGCCTTCATCACCGATTCGCGCAGGTCCGCCGTAACCATGTCGAGGCGGCGCGAGAGCAGGGTCATGTTGGGGTCGGCGGCAGTGGCCTGCAGAACCTGGTTGCGTGTGAGCACCAGTTCGCCCACAAGGTTCATCATGCGGTTGAGCAGGGCGACGTCGACCCGCAAGGTGCTTTCCGCTGCGGATCCTGCGATTGGGCCGCGCGCCTTTGCCGGGCCGGCGGCAGGCGCGGGAGCTGCGGCGTTTGCGGGCGGTTCGGGCGCGACTGCCGCTGCAGCAGGGGCATGAGAATCCAGCGTGGCGGCGGAAACAGCAACCGCCTGAGAGCCTGGCGGCGTCTCAGGCTCCAATGGCGCCGTTTGCGCGCCGGCTTTAGCGCTGACCGGCTGCTGCGCTCGTGCCGGGGTCCCATGCGGCGGTTCCTGGCCGCTGGGGTGGCGCGCCCGGGCTTTCGGCGGCACGTTCCTGCCCTTGGGGTGGATCGCAGGGGTCTGCAACTGCTCCAGGCGCGCGATCAGAGCACCGTCCTCACTGACGCCCTCGTTGCCGTCGGCCTCGATGGCCTTCAAAATGCCACGCAGCCCATCGAGCAACTGCAAAAGCGCAGTAATCACCGCAGCGCCGGCGGCCAGCTTCTCGTCGCGCAGCAGGCCGAGCAGGTTCTCGCCTGCATGAGCCAGCCTCTCCAGGCGCTTGAAGCCCAGAAATCCCGTTGTTCCTTTGATCGTATGCACGGAACGAAAGATCTCGGCCAGAAGAGCCGTGTCGCGAGGCCGCTCTTCCAGGTCGGTCAGACACCGCTCCATGCGGTCCAACCCTTCCTGGCTCTCGATCAGGAACTCCCTCGTCAGATCGTCCATTGCCCACACTCATCCGGCCGGCGGGGATAGCACACCCGCGCGGCGAGCACTCATGAGGTGTATCGGAAGATCGGCGCTCAACTTGAGGAAAGCAGGGAACGAGCCACCCCAGCGACGACAAGCCTGCCGCTGGGGGACCCCGGCAGGGACCAAGCGAACAGGGAACAGGGGTCGGGGACGAGAGATCAGGAGCAAGATGCGTCAGGGATATTGAGTTCTCGTGGTGAAGGGTCGATGCGTGCGCAGGGCGCGGGTGTACATGACAGGTCGAAATGCATTAGCCTCTAATCTTCAGCCCATTCGCAGATGCGAGGGATGTAGTGTCCATGACGAACTTGACTCAAGCTGCGCTCGATAAGCTGTTCGAACTCGCGCAACAGGCTGCGCAGCACTCCTATTCCCCTTATTCGGGATTCCGTGTGGGCGCCGCGCTGCAGCTCGCCAATGGCGAAGTTGTGGCGGGGACCAACGTAGAAAATGTGAGCTTTGGAGTGACCATCTGCGCGGAGCGCGCTGCGTTGGTGCGGGCCGTTTCCCAATTCGGGCCCGAGATTCGGGTCGCGGCGGTGGCGGTTGCGAATCTGAACGGATTGCCAAGCCCTCCCTGCGGGGCCTGCCGCCAGATGCTGGCCGAATTCATTGTGCCCGATGCTCCGGTGATGTTTCCGGCTTCGGACGGCGTGCGGACGATGACCTTCAACGAGTTGCTGCCGCTGGGGCGCGAGATGAAGTTGAAATGAAACGCAAGGGATCAGGGATCAGCCGCCCCAGTGAGCCGCCCAGGGGGCGCCCGCCGCTCACTGAGGACCCCGGTAGGGATCAGGGATCAGAAAGGCCGAGCGCCGTCGCTTTCGGGACCGGCCTACCGATCGATTGCCTGGGCAAACTGCCAGGCGACCACTTCATTGATGGCCAGAGCGCGAGCTTCCTCAAAGATTCCTTCCTCCCTGAGAAAATCGTCGATGCTGGACCGCATATGTTCTCTGCCCATGGCTTCAACTCTACATTTCTGTCGGCGAACAGAGCAACGGACAAGGACAGAGTTTATTCCATCAATGGCAACCGTATCCCGGTTGCGTTCTCCCAGGGGTTCGAGAGGGTGTGGGAAGAGAGAGAACAGCGAGCGAATTTGAAGAATGGGCAACCAGCAGGGGCTAAAGCCCAAGTTCATCTTGCAGCACTTGCGGCACGAGTAAACTCGTGCCCTGACACAATACTTCGCGCCGAAGGAGTTTTTCCGCAACATCGAAAGTCGTGTTTTGACAAAAAGCGGATTCATGAGAGATGGGCGAGGCACCTTCGCCGGTCTGGCATTCTTGAAGAACGAATCTGCCGAGGCTAACTTACGATATGACGAGTTCTGACTCTGCTCCGCTGCACATGATCGACATCATCCGCAAGAAGCGCGATGGCGGCGCGCTGGATGCGCGCGAGATCAGCTTTGTGGCGCGGGCGCGGCGGATGGCTCGATTCCGGCGGACCAGCTTGCCGCGTGGCTGATGGCGGCGTGGATTCAAGGGGCTTTCGCTTGACGAGACGCGCGCGCTGACGCTGGCCATGCGCGACTCGGGCGAAAAGTTTTCGCCGGCGCGGCTGGGCAAGCGGGCCGTGGACAAGCACTCCTCGGGCGGGGTGGGCGACAAAACCAGTTTTCTCGTTGCGCCGCTGGCGGCGGCCTGCGGCGTGGCCGTGCCCATGATCAGCGGCCGCGCGCTGGGCCACACCGGCGGAACGCTCGACAAGCTGGAGGCGATTCCCGGCTACCGCACTGCGCTTACGCTCGCCGAATTTGAGGCAGTGCTCGAGAAATGCGGCGCGTCGATCATTGGCCAGACGACCGAACTGGCGCCCGCCGATCGCGTGCTCTATGCGCTGCGCGACCGCACCGGGACGGTCGAGAATCCGGGGCTGATCTGCGCGTCGATTTTGAGTAAGAAACTGGCGGCGGGGCTGGACGCGCTGGTGCTGGACGTGAAGACCGGCTCGGGCGCGTTCCTGCGCAAGGTGGAAGACTGCGAATTTCTGGCGGCGCTGATGGTGGCCACGGCCGAGGCCGCGGGAACGCGCACCGTGGCGTTGCTCACCGACATGGGCCAGCCGCTGGGGCGCGCGGCCGGCAATTGGATCGAGCTGGTCGAGTCCGTCGAGCTGCTGCGCGGGCAGCGGCCGGCGCGGAGTCGAAGATTCCTGCGCGAGCTGTCGCTGATTCTGGCCGGATGGATGATTCATTTGGGCGGCCAAGCGGAGACGCCCGAGGCCGGAACGCAGCGCGCAGAAACGGCGCTGATGGATGGCTCCGCGCTGCGCGCCTTCTTCGCGATGATCGAAGCGCAGGGCGGCGACGTGAGCGTCTTCGACGATCCTGCGGCGTTCCACAAGCCCGGCGCGACGCGAGGTGGTCGAGGCCTGGGAAAGCGGATTCGTCGCAGAGATGGATACAACCGCGCTGGGCTGGGCGGTGCAGCGCACTGGCGCGGGGCGCGAGAAGGCCGGGGAGCCGGTCGATCCGCACGCCGGCATTCTGTTCCATGCGCGGCGCGGCGCGCGGGTGGAGCGCGGCCAACCGCTGGCGACGATCTATGCCACGAAGCCGGAGATGCTGGCCGAGCCGGTGGCGATTCTCAAGCAGGCGATTCACTTTTCCAAAGCCCCGCCCCACGCAGTGGCCGCTGGTGAGCCGCATTTTTACGCGCGAGGCGGCGGAGAAGTATCTGAAAGGCAGTGATCAGTGATCAGAGATCCAGCTGGTCGGACTCGGTTGTCAGTTTTCAGATTCAGGTTTGAATGCGGTCAATCATTCAGCATCGTCTAGTACGGATTGGCGACAGTCTGTGACGCGATGCGCATACACTGTCGCACTGATCACTGACCACTGACCACTGCTTTCAGGAGGCAACCGCATTGGCTCGATTCACAGGCATCTTGGGAATTCTGGCGGTTTTACTGGCCGCATGGCTTTTCTCCACCGACCGCAGGCACATTCGCTGGCGCACCATCGCCTGGGGACTCGGCCTGCAGGTCTGCTTTCGCCTTCCTGGTGCTGCGGTTCGGCTTCGGGCAGCAGGTCATGAGCTGGGCCGGCGACGTGGTGACCAAAATGCTCGCCTGCACCTTCGCGGGCACCAAGCTTTTGTTCGGCGAGCTTGGCCTTCCCAATTCCGGCGCGTTCGGCAATTTGCTGGGGGCGAATAAGGGCGCCATCTTCGCCTTCCAGGTGCTGCCAACCATCATCTTCATCTCCGCTTTCTTCGCGCTGCTCTACCACATCGGCGTGATGCAGATCATCATCCGCGCCATGGCGTGGATCATGCTCAAGACCATGCGCATCTCCGGCGCCGAAAGCATGAACGTGGCGGCCAGCATCTTCATGGGGCAGACCGAGGCGCCGCTCACCATCCGGCCGTTTCTCTCGAAGGCCACGCGCAGCGAGCTGATGACCATCATGACCAGCGGCATGGCGCACGTCTCGGGCGGCATCATGGCCATGTACATCGCGCAGGGCGTGGAGGCGCGGCACCTGCTCTCGGCCGTCATCATGACCTCGCCGGGAACGATTCTGATGGCCAAGATGCTGGTTCCCGAGACCGATGTGCCGGCCACCGAGGGCAAGGTGGTGATTCCCAAGGACGAGCTGCACGCCGACGAGAACTTCATCGGCGCCATCGCGCGCGGCACCATCGACGGCGGCAAGCTGGCCATGAACGTGGCCATCATGCTGATCAGTTTTCTGGCGCTGGTGGCGCTGCTCGACAGCCTGCTGGGCTGGACGCACTGGCTCGCCTACATGCACTGGGTTCCCAGCTCGCTGGGCCAGATTCTGGGCTTCGTGTTCGCGCCGGTGGCATGGCTGATCGGCGTGCCCTGGCACGACTGCATGGCCATCGGCAACCTGCTGGGCACGCGCATGGCGCTGAATGAGGTGATCGCGTATATCGGGCTGGGCGCGCAAAAGGCGGCGCTGGCGCCGCGCTCCTTCACCATTGCCACCTTCGCGCTGTGCGGCTTTGCCAACCTGGGATCGATCGGGATGCAGATCGGCGGCATCGGCGCGCTGGTTCCCGAGCGGCGCAACGACCTGGCGCGGCTGGGCGTGCGCGCCATGCTCGCCGGCACCATGGCGAACCTGATTTCGGCGTCGATTGCGGGGATGTTTCTGGGGTAGAGAGCCGGCGTCTCGGGATTCACGCCTCTGCAACTAGCCTGGGTACGCGCCTGTGATGTACCCCTCGAGCGCCTGGATGGCGTGCTCCTGGCCGGAGATGACCCACTTCACCATGTCACCGATGGAAATGATGCCCACCACCCGGTCGCCCTCCAGCACGGGGAGATGGCGGAAATGGCCCTCGGTCATCAGGTTCATGCAGTCGTCCACGGTATGCTGCGGAGTCACGGAGACAACCGGGCTGGTCATGATCTCGCGGACCTGAGTCTCTTTGGAGTGGTGGCCCAACAGGATGCCCTTGCGCGCATAGTCGCGCTCTGAGACGATGCCCACCAGCTCGGCCCGGACATGACCAGCAAGGCGCCGACATCGTACTCGGCCATCATCGTCAGGGCCTCGTGAACCGACTGCTCGGGGGAAATGGGCAGGATCTTGTTGAATGTCTTGTGCTTGAGCACCTGATCCACTGTGTCGGTAATTTTCATCGGGTTCTCCATGGGCCTCAGCCAGGGATATGCCGGGGCGCCCCTGCGGTCTCCAAGGGCCTTTGCCGCCGTGGAAGAGCAGTATACGCTGGACTGCATTCCACTGTCGTACCCGCCTTTTCACAGCCCGGGATGTGATGGAAGATCACATACCTCTTGTTGCTCTCGCGGCCGTGCCGCCAAGTCAGGCTGGCGATGCTGCGACGACCGCGCAGGCGGCGGATGCGGTAGACGATGGTCAGGAGGGTGACCGTGCCGCAGGTGAGGAAGCTGGCGCCGAGGCCGACGATGAGGGAGTTGTCGTGCTGGTAGACGCCATGGATGACGCCGATGATTTGCAGAATGCAGAAACCGCCGAAGGTGACCAGCGAGATGCCCTCGTCGCTCTTCTTGCGCCAAACGGCGACGGCCTGGGGCACGAAGAGGGCCGCATTTCCCAGCAGGGCCAGCCCGAAGATCACCGCGACAATTTCCTTCATTCTGATTGACCTCTGCACCGGGGACGACGCTCTTCCGATCTTCTCATTTGAGGCCTGGAGAGCTGGGCCAGACGGCAATCTAAACTGAGCAAATGGTTGGCTCAGGGACGAAAATGTCCGGCGGTGCGAAGATGGGCGTGGGTGAGTGCGGCGCTACTGCTCGCGGGGGCGGCGTGCGCGGGCACGGCGCAGCGTGTGGATGAGGGAAGCTCTTCTCACGAAGGGTCTTATCTTGGATTTGACCGGAACGATTATCCGGGCGATGCCACCCTCTCCGCCCTGCGCAAAAGTTTCCGCTACACCGGCTACTGGCTGAATCACCCGCCAGGCGAAACGCAGAATAGCTGGACGGGTAAACGGGCAATTCTCCGCAAGCATGGATTCGGGTTTCTCGTGCTCTTTAACGGGCGCACCGATGCGGAGCTGAAGGCAGCAGCGGCGAAGGGGAAGGACGTGGCTCTGCTGGGCGCAGCGGATGGGCGGGCAGCCGTAGCCACCGCTTTGCGCGAAGGGTTCCCGACGGGTGTGTTGATCTTTCTTGACCAGGAGGAGGGTGGGCGGCTGCTTCCGGAACAGGCCACGTATCTTTTCGCCTGGGTCGACGCGGTGCGCGGCGCAGGAGCGCGAGCGGGCGTCTATTGTTCCGGGATCGCGGTGCCGAACGGCAACGCCACGATCAGCACGGCGCAGGATATTGCGAAGCGAGAGACCGCACGAATGCTTGCAGGGCACTCCTCCGAAAGAGAGAACCGGGGCAGCCGCTTGGCGCTTTGGGTAGCCAACGACCAGTGCCCGCCTGCGCCTGGATGCTTCGCTTGCCGCGCCGCCTTTGACTGCGGCGCTGGCGCCGGAGATTGCGGCATACGCAGTTGCCTGGCAGTATGCGCAGTCGCCGCGGCGGAGGCAGTTCAGCGCCAGTTGCCCCGCGAACCAGGCCCCGGACGGCAATTGCTACGCGCCGGGGCTGGTTCCAAGTGCGAGCATCTTCGTGGATCTGGACACGGCAGATTCGCCCGACCCATCGGAGTTGCCCGATTCCGGTTCTTCTGTTGACGGGGAGAAAGTCCGGCGCCGATGACCGGCTTTTCGTCGCCGCCCGGGGAGGTTGGCTAGAACTGCAACTTGGCGCCGAACTGAATCTGCCGCGAGGTGGTCGAAGTGGCCGTCACTACGCCCGCAGTGGGCGAAATCGCCGAAGGAGTCTCGGTTTCGACTCTGCCGGCCGTGGTAATGGTTGGCGCCGACGAATACACAACCTCGTTCGGCGTGAGAAAGTTTGTGTGGTTGAGAATGTTGAAGAACTCGGCGCGGAATTGCGAGGTCGAGCCGCTCGGTGATGTGCGAATTCTTGACCGCCGAGAAATCCAGCTCCGAGAGCCCGGGGCCGATCGAGCGAGTCGCGCTTCACGTTGCCGTAGGTGCCGTAAATCGTGTTGCCTCCGCTCCGAATTGGGCACGCTGACGGTGGGCTGGATGAATGCGTTGGGATTGAAGTATTCGCCGGCCGTGCGCGGATAGAGGTTTCCGCGTGAACGAAGGGTTCCAACTGGGCCGGATTGGATTGCGCGAGTCGCCGTTGCCGGGCGGGTTGTAGCCAAGCTGCGGCGAGAACGGGAAGCCGGTCTGGACGGCGAAGATCGTGCTGGCGGTCCAGCCGCCGGCGAGGAAGCCCACCGGCCCGGACGAGTGGTTGAGGAAGCGCCGGTTGGGGCCGAAGGGCAGGTCGTAGCTGCCGTTGAGCGAGGCGGCACTGGCGCACGTCGGTCGCCGCCGGGCCCCAGTCGAGCTTTGGGTTCGAGCGGAAACTCGACGTAGGCCGGAGTGTTGCCGCTCACGCTGGTGTTCCACGCCGAACCGTCGTCGAGATTCTTTGACCACGTGTAGTTGCCGCGGAACTGCACGCCGTTGGCATAGCTGCGCCGCACGTCGATCTCCAGCGCGTTGTAGAGGCCCACGCCCTGCGAGACCCATGAAGTAGAGTTGGCAAGATTCGGATTCGCGTTGGCGCGTCGCTGGGGTAGTAGACCTGGCCCGTCGATGTGTAGGCCGGCATAGGCTCGTTCATGTCTTCGGAGAGAATCTGGTGGTAGTCGTGCCATCCCACGTAGCCCACGGTAAGCGACGTTTCGGGAGCGATCTGCTGCTCGATGCGCAGGCTCCACGTAATGACGGCGGGCGTAGCGATATCGGGCTGCACGTTGCTCGGCGAAACCTTGGCGGTGGAGGGCGGCGGCACGCCCGGCGTGAAGTTAAGGGTCGAAACGGCGATGCTCTTGATGGACTCCGCTGTGTTGTAGGGCGCGGTCTGGTCGAGACGGTAGTCGAGCGTGTCGAGCAGGCCGTGATAGAGGCCGACGCCTCCGCGCACGGCCGTCTTGCCGTTACCGCACACATCCCAAGCGAAGCCGAGCGCGCGGATTGGGCAGGAACTTCGCCCGGTTGGTCCAGAGCGCCGAACCGCCCACGATGGGCGTTGTCTGCAGGACGCCGTTGACGATTGCGTAGTTCGAGGCGCGTCCCTGCGATTCGTTCCATCCGTTGGTTGACTCGGACCGGAAGCCAGCGCGCACTTCGAGCCGCGGCGTCACCTTGATGGTGTCCTCAAAGAATGCCGCGCCCTCGAGCGAGCGCCAGCCCAGTTCGGTGGGCGCGGGGACCACAGTGAATGTCGCCACAGTGCCCTGCAAGAACGTCTTGTCAGGTGCTGAACGAGGCCTGCCCGTACTGGTCCTGTGCGAGCAGGTCGTTGGCCTGCACCCGTTGCAGCCATGACGCCTGCCTCAACCTGATTGCGCCCGCGCGACCAATAGATGTGATCGTCCTACGGTGAACAGGTTGCGCGCCGTCAGGTTGTTGCTGCCGGTGTTGGCGCCCGCGCCCGTAATCGCGGATGCGCCGTTTGAGGCCGTGCTGCCGCTGATGACGATGGCGCCGACCGGATCGCCGCTTACCCAGCCCGGTACGCCGCTCACCGGCACCAGGCCGGTGAAAAAGTAGCTGGCGCGCGAGTAGCCGAAGCGCGCGGTATTGAGCAGCGAAGGCGAAAACACATGCTGCTCCTGGACGCTGGCCACCTGTTCGCGCAGGCTCTCGTTGACGTAGCTCAGCGGATTTGCCGAGGGCGTATTTGCGGAGCTGTCGTCGACGGTGTAGACGGCGAAGAGTAAATCCTTACTGCTCAGGTTCTCGTCGAAGCGCGTGGTGCCGAAGTCCTCGTGGATGTGCTGCGGCGGATGGCTGAATGCCTCCGCGATGCCGCTGGGGTTGCCGTTCGAGAGCAACTCGGGGCCGTTCTGCACCGGCCACAGATTCAGGAGCGGGGCGACCGCCGAGTTCACGCCGACGTACTGCTCCAGCGCCGGACGAGTTGGGCACGTAGCCCTGGCGCGCCTCGTTGTCGGGCACGAGCGTGACGTCGCTCAGGCCCCAGTTCTGGCGGAAGCCCTCGTAGTTGCCGAAGAGGAACAGCTTGTCTTTTCTGATGGGACCGCCCAGCGATGCCGCCGAACTGGTTGCGCTGGAACTCGGGAATCGTTGCCTGGTCGAAGTAGTTGCGCGCGTCGAGTGCGCTGTTGCGGATGAACTCGAAGGCCGTGCCGTGCAGCTTGTTGGTGCCCGACGAAGTGACGATGCTCACCTGCGCGCCGTCGCGCTTGCCGTAGCTGGCGCCGTAGGTGTCGGTGACGACGTTGAACTCGCGCACCGCGTCCACGCCGAGCAACTGGCCGCTGGTGCCGCCCGGCGTCACGTTGATGAGCGAGGCGCCGGTGTACTCGATTCCGTTGAGCAGGAACAGATTGTCCTGCGGGCGGCGGCCGCCGACGGAAAACATGTTGCCCACCGAAGAGTTGGAGGTGCCGATGCCGCCGGAGCGCTGGTTGGTGTAGTTCACGGTGGCGGGATTCAGGGTGAGTAACTCGTCGTAGCTGCGGCCGTTCAGCGGCAGCTCCTTCACCTGGCGCTCGTCGATCAAGCCCGGAGGTTTGCTGCGAACTGGTGTTCACGACGGGATCGCCGGCGTCGACGACCACCGTCTCGTGCACCGCGCTCACGCTGAGCGTGAAATTCACCTGCACGCTCTGGCCGATGGCCAGCACAATGCCGGTCTGCTCCTGCGGCTGGAAGCCATCGTGCGCCGCAGAGACCGAGTAAGGGCCCACGGGCACTGCTGGCGCGGCATAGCGGCCGTCAGCGCCGGTGATCAGCGTGCGCGTGGCGCCGGTGTCGGTTTGGCGGACAGTGACGGTGGCGCCGTTCACTGCGGCCCCGGTCGAGTCATGGACCGTTCCGCCGATCGTCCCGCCCACAATTTGCGCGCTGGCCGGCGTGACGATTGCAACCGCGGAGAGAAGAACAAAAAGAATCCGAAACAGCTTTTTCTGAATGGTCATGTGCGTCTCCTGAAGAGTTGATCAAGCCTGCTTGTGCAGGCTTACGGATAAGAGCGCGCACCGGGGAATTGCCCGCGTAGGGTCTGAGCGCACCTGCTATGGAATTGGGAGAAAAAGAGAGGGCGTTAGCGGCAACAACAACAGCCGGCCTGCCGGGAGGCAGGCGCGAGCTGGCGAGCATGGGGAAGAGTTGTCATGGTTCCATCAAAAAGGGGTTGAATCCGGGTTGCGCTTCGAATTGAATTCACCGCCATAGACACGAAAGCCGCGCCAGCAACTCTGCTGTCACGCGGCCTGGAGGTGAATCGGCTGAGTCTGAATCCGCTCAACAACAAGGCCGGTGTGACGTGAAACAACACGCCATACACACCAACCTTCTGAGGTCAAGGCTCATAGAAACAACTATATGAAAACTCAAAGCCCCGGTCAAGTAAATGCAGGCGGAGCTACCTTGCGTTAAGGCGGATTGTGCAGGGGAAGAGAGAACCGGTCTAGTTTTCCGTTCGGCGCGGGCGGCCCAGCAATCGCGCACTGAGAGCACCGCCGCCGACGGCAAAGGCGAGAATGATCATGGCCAGCAAACTGGTATTGAAAAGCATGGACCCCGCACGCCCTTCCGGCGAGAGCATCAACACCTTATTCGCCGCGATGGCCTGTGCGTCGAACCCCATGGACGACAACTGCTGGCTCACCTCGACGACCTGGTTCTGCCAGAGATCGTCGAAGGTTTTGCCCTGGTGGAACCAGAAGCGCTGGACGTAGAGCGTCACCCCCGTGGTCAAGGCGGCCGCCCAGCCACCCAGAATGCCGGTCACCAGGCCGATGCGGGCGCCGGCTCCGATCGTGATCCACGCCGGCCGCTGGTTGCGCATGTAGCGTGCGACCACCCAGGCAGCGGCGACGGGTATCAAAAGCGCGCCAATGGGGCCAATACGAGTCAGTCCAGCGCAGAGAATTCCGGCGGGGACGGCCAGCGCGAGGGCCGACCTGATGGCAGGTTTCCAGTCGACGGCGCCTGCATCCCGCACCGCATCGCTCCACCGTTCCGGCTGACCGCTCCCAGCGGACCCATCTGCCGTGTAGACGAGCTGAGGCAGACCGCAGACCGGGCAATAGCAATCCCCGGGCTGCACAGTCTGGTGGCAACGGCTGCAGGTCAGCTCCATATCAAAAGCCTATCGCATTGGGCCGCGGGGCAGGGCGCAAGACAGCAAGGGAGCGAGGGAGCGGGTCAGCGGGTTTGCGGGGTCGTATGCGGTTCGCCGAGCTTTGCGGCAACGATCGCCTCGGCTGCGGCGAGCGCCTGCTCCAGCGTCATGTGAGTCGAATCGAGAATTTGAGCATCCGGCGCGGGCTTGAGCGGTGAGTCGGTGCGATTGCGGTCGCGCTCGTCACGGGCGCGCAGGTCGCGGATAATCTCGTCCGGCGGAGCGGGTGTGGGGCCTTTCTGGCCCATCTGCTCGTAGCGGCGTTGCCCGCGAACTTCAGGGGCTGCGTCGAGAAAGATTTTGACGTCGGCATGCGGGAAGACGACGGTTCCAATGTCGCGGCCCTCCATCACCACTCCTCCCTGCGCGCCAAGCTGTTGTTGCAGACGGACCATCCATGCGCGAACCGCCGGGAAAATGCTCACGCGCGATGCGGCCTCAGTGACGGTGGGGTTGCGAATCAGGCCGGTCACGTCCTCGCCATCGAGCAGGACGAGATTCTCTTCCTCGCCGGGTTCGAGGCGGATGGAGGTTTCACGGGCGAGCGTGTCAAGGGCCATGGCA
The DNA here is from genome assembly GCA_963836525.1 of uncultured Acidobacteriaceae bacterium. Classification (GTDB taxonomy): domain Bacteria; phylum Acidobacteriota; class Terriglobia; order Terriglobales; family Acidobacteriaceae; genus Telmatobacter. The sequence continues at coordinate 111,762 of CAWIJW010000007.1, read as the reverse complement.
TCGTCCAAAGGGACTTCCGCGCGGAGGGCCTTCAGGGCGAAGGCACGATACATGGCGCCGGTTTCAAGATTCAGGAAACCGAGATGCCGGGCCAGGTGGCGGGCGACGGTGCTTTTTCCCGCTCCGGCAGGCCCGTCGATGGTGACGATCGCCCGCTGGATTGGCTCAGGAGCGGCTTTGCGGTTTTCTTCCGCGTTCATCCGCGTTTCTTCGATCGCTGCCTGGAGGGAGCCGTAAAGCCATACCGCGCTCTGTTGCCCGCCTTCGTGGAGGCGGTCAACGCCGGTTTGCGGTTGCTGCGGGCGCTGCGTGCATCAGAACGCGTGCTCTTGCGGGAACTGCCGCCGCGCCGGGAAACGGACTTTGAGGCCCCTTTTCCGGCGACGTGGCCGTTGCGCAGACTTCTCGCCGCGGAAGGCTTGGCTTTGCGCAAGCCCTGGGCGCCGCTCGCTGTGCGGGCCGTGCGAACGTTGCCGTTCGAATGGAAGCGGCTCGCCGCAGAGGAGCCTTTTCCAGGATGCGCACCGTGGTGCTTGCCATGACCATTTTTTGACGCGCCCTGCGCCCAGCGCGCAGCGTTTGCATGGCGGGAACTGCGGTTCGTACGCGCCCCTGCGCTTCGCGCTGACGCGGTGCGAGCGTCTCGGCCGGCGCGGCGAGCCACGCGGCTGCTCGCGGAGCTCTGCGCCGCCTTGCGGCTGCGCGTGTGATCAGGCTGACGGCTGAATTGTGGCCGCGCCGCTTGCGGCTTCTCCCTAAGAGGCGCTGTGTGCCCGGCTGCGATCCGCGGCGCCGGAGGCTGGGCCAGCTTCGACGGTGGGGCCGGGGTGGAAGCGGTTGCAGGAATGGGCCTGGAGAACAATGGCTCGTGCCTTTCTTCCTCGTGTTCATACGACCGGAGGAAGTTGGTCGAGGCAGGCATGGACGAACTGGCATAGACCGTGGGCGGGGCGGCAAATTCCGGCAGCGTTCCGGCTACGTAGAAATGTGGCGCATGGCCGAGGGCGAGCGTGTGCACCTGGCGGGTGGCCATCAGTCCGCGAAGAACCTCACGCACCTTGCTGCGCGCGGTGAGCGGCGCCAGGAACATCTCCACTTCTTCCATGCTGGCGGCAATCACCGCCTGCAAGTAGATGGAGGCAAGCACGGAAATCGCGGTGACTTGTGAGGTGGACGCGCCTTCGGCGATGGCCTTTTGAAAACGCAGGCGCAGAAGCTGCCATTGAGGCGTCTTGCCGGGAGTCGAAACGACGGGAATGATGCGCAGTTGTTGCCAGAGTTCGGTGATGGCGCGGAGGACAGCGGATTCGCTAACTTCGCGGCCGAGCGCATGCCTCAGTTGGGGGATGGTGGCGTCGCCCGCCTCAAGAAGCTTATAGGTTTGGATGGCCAGCGGCGAAACCTGGCGCGATCCGGTCAATTGCGGGCTGCGCCGCCAGTCGCGATCACCGCGAAGGGCGTAGACATAGGGCAAAACCCATCCCGCCACAACGAAGTCAGGCTGCTCTCCCGGCTGTCCAAGCAGGTTCAGGCGAACGGCCACACCTTCCGCTTCCAGGCGAATGAGCAGATCTTCCGCCAAGGCGACAATTTTGGCTCCGGGAGCGGGGCTCCGCTCACCGGCCACGGCTTCAACGAAGGTTGGGGCAGTGAAAGTGGCGAACTGGTGCCGGGGCAGGAAGAGACACAACCCCGTCTCCTCCAACCAGGTTCGGGCCTCATCGAGTGTGAGTGCCCCAAGTCCGTTCTGGCGCATCCTTTCGGCGCGCGATGCTTCCAGTTGTTCCGATGTCAAAGAAAACCTCGCTTCCAGGTTGGCAAAACCGCCTGTAACCCGCGCTCCTGAGAGCGCGGCGGCCACCTTCCAAGGGTTCTAAATTCGGTGAAAGGCCCGCTGGATCTCCTTCCAAGAGTACAACAAAGCTATTGGACGACCATGCGGGCAACTGGTTGGGTGGCTGGTCTTCGCAAGTTCTAACAATAACCATTCTATACGGTTTGGATCAAGAGGGGTATTCACCTTGATGGCTGCATGGCAGGCGATGGAGGCAGCAATGCGCGTGCGGAGCCTGGTAAGTTCTTCATTTCGAAAGGGTTCATCGGAGTCGGCGGAGGACTGCTCAATGACCTCGGCCAACGTGCGCTCCAAGGCCGCTCCCTCCAGACCGACCGGCGCCGCTTTTATCGCAAGTGTTTGAGGACCAAAGGGTTCCACCTCAAAACCGTTGTTTTCCAGCTCCTCGGCGATGCGCGCGAAGACGACCATCTGCTCGGGCTTCAGCTCCACCAGCAGGGGCATGAGCAGGCGCTGGCGTTGCACACGCTCCACCTGGCGATCACGCAGGATCTTCTCAAAGAGCACCCGTTCGTGTGCAACATGCTGGTCGATGATCCACAATCCATCATCGCCGGCGGCGAGAATGAACGACTCCCGCAACTGCCCGAGGGGTTTCAACGAACCCAGGCGGTTCAGGCTGGCAGCCGCCTGCTCGGCTTCAACCAAGGCGGCTGCGGTTGCGGGATTGCTCTCGTAAACGGTTGCACCACTTAGATTTGGGCTGCATTCGTCGGCAGCCGGAGCGGCGGCCGGAGTAAAGAGCGCCTTGGCTGCTTCGCCCCACGCGCCACGATCGAAACGGTGGGGATCGAAGCTCTGAGGCTCGGGGCGCTGGCCGTTTGTCACGCTACGGCCATCAAAAGGGAGGTTGCCGGGGATGGGTGACGGCACCCTGGGTGTCAGCCGAAACGTCTCGGCATCGGCCTGAGCGGCCGCGTATGCGCCCGGATCGGAGTCCGGGGGCAGAGCACTACCAGGGGAAGGCGAGACCGAGTCACGGTCCGGCGCGCCGGGAAGAGGCGACGCCGCAGGCGGCATGAGCGACGGGCTGGCCGAGGGCTGGGAGTCGAGCGCGGCCAGAAAACCGGCAGCGGGACGCGCCTTGATAAGCGCCGTGCGCAGGCTGTCACGGGCGAAGTCGTGGACCAGGCTCTGCTGGCGAAAGCGCACCTCGGTCTTGGCGGGGTGCACGTTCACGTCTACTTCTTCGGGTGGCATCTCCAGGAACAACAACACGACAGGAAAGCTTGTGGGAGGAATGACATTGCGATAGGCCTCCGTGATAGCGTGCAGCAACAGCCGGTCACGGATGAGGCGCCGATTCACGAAGATGTAGATGGAGTTGCGGTTCAGCTTTTGCAGTTCGGGCTTGGAGTAGAAGCCGGTGAGGCGGAGGGAGCCGGGCTTGCGCGGGGGCTGCTCGGGATCTCTCCTCCAAGGCGGCGGCTCAGGCAAGCCGGCGCGCTCGAAGGCCGTCTCGGCGGCCACCGGCAGCAGTTGGCCCAGCGTCTCTTTACCGAAGATCTGATAGATGCGCTCGGCGGTTCGCGAGACGGGCGGAGCGGACAGGATCGAATGGCTGGCCGAGGCCAACTCGAACTGCTTCTCAGGATAGGCCAGGGCGTAATGCGTGACCACCGCGGTCACGTGGGCCATCTCGGTGGATTCAGCGCGCAGAAATTTGCGCCGCGCAGGCGTATTGAAGAATAAATCGCTGACGGCAAGCATAGTGCCGCGGGGCAACGCGACGTCCTCGACGCGCAGAATCTTGCCACCCGCGACCTGGACGCGCGTGCCCGCCGCCTCTTCCCCTGTGGCTGTTTCCAACGTGACTCGGGCGACCGAAGCGATGGATGGCAGCGCCTCGCCGCGAAAGCCCAACGTGGCGATGGAGAGCAGATCGTCCGTGGTGCGCAGTTTTGAGGTAGCGTGACGCTCGAAAGCCAGCAGGGCGTCGTCGCGGTTCATGCCCTGGCCGTCGTCGGAGACGCGGATCAGCCGCCTTCCGCCGCCCTCGACTTCGACGCGGATGCGCGCGGCTCCCGCGTCTAGAGCGTTTTCAAGCAACTCCTTCACCACAGACGCAGGCCGGTCCACCACCTCGCCGGCGGCGATCTGGTTGGCAACCTGATCGGGAAGGATGCGGATCTGGCCCATCGAGAACTAGCGTAACGCAAGTTGATGGACCAGACCCGAAGAGAAGCGCCGCGTAGTCAGCGCAATGCCTCTCTAGTTCGCTGCCGGAGCGGTCGCCTTTGCGGTTGCAGACTTGTTCTGGGCCGTGGTTTTCACCTTGCCCTTGGGAGAAGGCACGGGAGCAGCCGGCGTTGTGGGCGCAGCCTGCGGCGGCCCCTCCAGCATGGTGGCCTTGCGAATCACCGCCTCTGGCGCGGTGGTTGTAAAGCCCGGAGTGGCGGTGAGCTGGGCGGCATACCACTGCGGAGGCAGATACCACCTGGTGTCGCCGGACGAACTCAAATAGTCGTAGATCAGCGGCATATTTGCCGGCAATCCCACATGATCGCGCTCAGAGAGAGCCACGTACGCCTTCAATTCGCTCGCAATCTGACTCTGGTTCGCCGGATCATCCTGTTCCATCAGCGCAACGGCATACTCCAGATGAGCCGATGGGATCGCGCCGCGGTCCGCATCCAGTTTGAGTGCGGTGGTGAGATGATTGAGCGCGTCTGTCCTCTCGTCGGGTGTGCGCGCCGTCAGCCGTTCGAGCTTGGCCAGATAGAAATGGGCCGAGGCATCGTTGGGCAGTTGCGAAACAGCGCCCTGGAGGTTCCTCTTCGCAATGGCGAAGAGATCGTAGTCCATGGAGAGAATCCCGTTGTCGCGCTTGACGGATGCAACCGAGGGCACGAAATCGGGGCCGTTGGAATTGAATCCCATGCCCTTGGTGCGCATCTCGATTTCGGCCTTCAGCTCGCCATCGACGAGTGTCTTCAAACGAGCCTCGCGCCCTTTCACGCGCGGCGCGCTGCCCATGAACCCCAGGCCCATGCGGGAGTCTGTGGTGACGACCTGGTTGAGGGTCGTGAACAGGTGCAAAACCTCGCGCGGGTTGTAGCCTTGGTCGAGCATCATGCGGGTCGCCATATCGTCGGCGTCGTCCTCTTCTTTCGAGCCCCAGAGGACCGGCTCAATCTGCGGATGGATGAAGTAGTGGCCGACTTCCAGTCCCGTGGCGAGGCCGGCGCTGCCGCCAAGCAGCGATCCGAGGCGAAGCGGGATCATCGCACCGCCCAGCCCGGCCCCCATCACCGTCGAGGCCACGTCGGTGATCACCTTCTCCTTCTCGGCCTTCTCCTTCGCCAGCTCTATCTCCACGTGCTTATCGCGAATCCGCAGGTAAGCTTGCCTCAGCTCAATGTGGGCAATCTCGTGCGCCAGGACATAGGCCAGTTCCGATTCGCTGTCGAGCATCGCAACCAGACCAGTGGAGAGATAAATCGTTCCGGTGGACAGCGTGAGCGCCTTGGGGATGGGATCGTACAGGACCCGGAAGGTGTACACGTTGCTCGAGGACTTGGGGACAAGCCGCTGCCCGACGTGGTTGATGTAGCTTTGAACCACTGGATTGGCGTAGAGCCGCTGCCGGTCGAAGGAATCGCCGCCAAGAGCGTCCTGGGCCATGCCCCAGTTCTCGCTCAGGTTGATGCCATAGGCTAACTGCATGTCGTTTCTTCGGAGCTGGTCCCACTCCTGCTCAATGGCGTCCTGGACATCCGGCATCTGCTCGATCCTGGCAATCTTGTCCTTGTCGACATTGCTCAAGTCGGCAGGCGCGTTCGGGTCAATAGCGCCCTTCTTCTGCTTTCCGGTGAGCACGTTGCCAAGCTGGTTGACCCCGGATGTGGATTGTGACGCCGAAACTCCGCAGAGAAGCAGTGCACAAAAGCTGATGGCGAGAAGTCTCGTCATAAGACTCTCCTTTTTTCTTTGAATGCGGCGCCCCGAGCAGGCCGCTGACCGTTGATGGCTGGGGGGGAAGGCCCGGTATTGTCCGAGTATAGGCCGGAATTTCACGCTGAGTCAACGGCAGCTCCAACGCGAATCAGCCGCCATTTGAGCGGGGATTCGCGATGAAGCGGAAGGAAAAGGCCGGCCCGCGGAGAGCCCTTGAAAAGCCGGGAAATAAGCCCGAACGGTCCCACATTCAGGGATGGACGCCCGAACTGTGACCCAAGGCACACGCGGTTCCCGGCAGGGACGGCACAATAAACGAGTGAGGCCGGGCCAGCCCTTGGCTGCGCCGGCCGGGAGAAACGATCCATGAGCGATCTAGCCACGCTGGCTGAAGCCGTTGCTGTTGACCCGCTGGTCGGCCATCCGCCTGACTATCACGTCTTCCACAAGTTCATCGCGCGCTGCAAGGATCTGCCGGCCATCACCACCGCCGTGGTTTGGCCGCTCACCGACGTGGCTCTCCGTGGCGCCGTCGAGGCCGCCGCCGCCCGCCTTATCGAGCCCACGCTCTTCGGTCCCGAAGCGGCGATGAAGGCGCTGGCCGCGAAGATCGGCGTCGACATCCGCTCCTTCCCCATCGTTCAGGCCGAAACCGAGGCCGAGGCCGCCGAGAAAGCCGTTGCCGTCTGCCGCTCCGGCAATGCCCAGGCCATCATGAAAGGCAGCCTCCACACCGATGACCTGTTGAAGCCCGCCATGCAGCGCGATACCGGCCTGCGCACCGCGCGGCGCATCTCGCACGTCTTCATCATGGATACCCCGGCCTACGCGCGCACGCTGCTGATCACCGACGCAGCCATCAACATCACGCCGGAGCTCGAAGACAAGATCGACATCGTGCAGAACGCCATTGAGCTGGCGCATGCGCTGGGCATCCCCGAGCCCAAGGTGGCGCTGCTCTCGGCCATTGAAACCGTAAACCCCAAGATCAAATCCACGCTTGATGCCGCGGCGCTGTGCAAGATGGCCGACCGCGGCCAGATCACGGGCGGCATCCTCGACGGACCGCTGGCCTTCGACACGGCGGTCAGCCAGAAGGCCGCGCAGATCAAGAAGCTGGTTTCGCCGGTCACCGGCCAGGCCGACATTCTCGTGGTTCCCGACCTCGAGAGCGGCAACATGCTGGCCAAGCAACTGGAGTATCTCGGCGGAGCGCAACTGGCCGGCATCGTGCTCGGCGCCCGCGTTCCCGCGATCCTTACCAGTCGCGCCGACTCCGCCGAAACGCGGCTTACAAGCTGCGCCGTTGCCGTGCTGCTGCACTATGCGGCGCATCCGGCGCTGAAGGTCTAGGTCTCTTAATCGAATCCGCAGAAGCGAATTGCGACCGTCTGTTCGCGCTTCGGTGACCCGGTAGTGTTACCAGCGGCCATTGGACCTTCGTAACGCTAATTCAGGCTATTTTCATTTGACGGCTGTGCACGAAGGGATCATAGTGCTAGCCAAGTTTCCCTTCGAGGTCATCATCGACCCAGCTAGACCGGGGCTTTTGTTAACGCTGTCGCCATCGAATCACCTCTCTGTCTGGATGCGCGTCCGGTGACCTTTCGTGTAAACGTCGTAACGCCGAAAGGAGACTTCGGGCATGACTCGCATCGCTGCCGTCTTCCGTAGAATTCCGTCGCCTCCACTTCTGGTCCCACTGCTTCTCTTATGCGCAGGCGCGCATCAGGCAATCGGGCAGTCGGCACAGACGCAACCTACCACGCAATCCCAACCCAAGCCCGTCCCACTTCGGCATCTCTACTTGCATTTCCTCATCTATCAGAACTTCCTCGATACCAAGGCGGCAGAGCTGGCGTCGAAAGGGAAAGACGGCAGCTGGCTGCGCAACGACCTGCAAACCAGGCTACGCTTCTCCGACGCCGATTACGCGTCCGTCCGCTCATCCTCGCAACGGCTGGCCTCCGAGATAAAAGCCCTGGACGAACAGGTGAGGGCTCTCCGGACCACGGGCGGTTCACCGGACATTGATCGCCTCAAGGCCCTCGCCGCGCAGCACGAAGCCTACATCGATAACGAGATCGATAACCTGAACCACGAGCTATCACCGGAGAAGAGGGCAGCTCTGAACGCGTTCCTGGTGGAATTCTTCGCCCCGAAGAACGTGACGTTTAAGGCGTCTCCGCCGGCGGGACAATCGGCAGGAAAGGCGGTGCAGTAATGAGAAGTTTCAGGCAATTGTTCCGCTGTCCAGTGTGGATCGTCCTGCTCCTGTCTACCTGTACCTTCATGGTCACGCCCAACCTGGTGCCCGCGCAATCGAGTGGTCCAACCGTCGATGTTTGCAGCAGCGGGATGGCCGACTCGGCAAACGACGTTGAAGAAACCGTGTGCCTCTCGGGAGACGGCTCCCAGCTCCTCGGCTATGTCGAAGTCGATGACGGGGGATACGGATACACGATGGATTTCATACCGGAGGTAGGCGCAGACGCTCAAATCTTCGACGGCTCACGGCTCGTGTCTGACTCCGGGGAGCCCGGTTCAGACTACGCCTCCACCTACGTGGCGAATCCGAATCTTAACGACACTTATAGCTTATGGGGTTGGCTCAACGAGTGCTACGACCCATCGGGAATGGATAACTTTAACAACTGCTACTGGAATTACGGCGTAGGCTCGCAAAGCGTTCAAGTGCAGGTGACGGACCAGCCCGCTCTGCCCGTACTTGCGATCGGCCCAGTGCCGCTAACGTCTCAGCAGATTCAGGCCGTGCAGAGCATGACGCCTAATCAGATTCAGCAATACTTGAACGACGTTCAACCTGCCATAGCCAGCTTGCGGGCTCAGGCCGCCGAAGCGCAACAACCCCTGACGCTCGCAAATTGGCAGGATCTCATTAGTGGGGCAGCCGCTGTCTCATGGGACCAGAGTGACACCGTTTCTTCTTCGCCCCTCACATTTGCAAATCCCAGCACAGGTACAAAGTTGACCGTCCAACCGGTTACGGTTAGGGCACCGCGTGGTGGCGGGCCTTATTGCCCCGTGTGGGGCTGTGGTAGGTGCCCGCCGACGATCTGCTTCTACCCGAGCGGCGGGTACAACAACCCCGATTCGGATCAGGACGGACTTCCAGATAGTTTTGAGAGCCAAGTAGCAAACAATTTTACCCCCTACTATTTTTCCTCTGCAGGGGAACAGGATCAGTTCGCGATCTTCGGCGATTACGTCCCAATGACCGTAACCTCGTTGGTCGGCACTGTCCCGCCTTTCAGCTACTACCGCGTCCAGCCACTCGGTCTTGCGACCGACCCGAATGACAATCAGGTCTTTGCCCTTCGAATCGATTACCTGACTTTGTGGAATGCCGATGACGGGCTGGTCGGTGGCGGGCCAGCGTGCCTTTATTCATACGTCGGCCTCGACCAAGTAGTACAAGACCTATCCGGCCACGACCTGGATGTAGAGCGATCTGGGATGTTGGTTGCAGCCCCGGCCGTGAGCGGCGGATATAATCCAGACCCAACCGCTTACAGTATATACACCGTATATACGGCGGCGCACGAAGGGACATTCTTCGATCAGAGCGCCTACGCCTCTTTCTGGCCGGCTGTGCCTGCGGGCTATCATTTGAACCTTACGCTTTCACTTTCCAAGCACAGCACCTACGTGTTTGACCCGGATTATTATCCGATTACGCCCGCGTGGTTCATCGGGGACTACAATCAGACCTTGCTGGAACTATGGCTTGATGGGGCGATCACTGACGAAGAGTATTGGCTTTCAATGAGCATTGGAAACGACGTCTTTTTCGGGTGTCTTGTTGAACGGTTCAGCGATCAGGGCGGTAGCTTCGCGAACCAGCGATTAAACGTTGGTGAACCGAATCACCCAATGGCTGGCGGCGGATTCATCCAAGGCGACTCCGCACATGCGCTTTATATTTACGACAAGCTGAACAATCCTCTATTCTAGAGAGGCCACAACCCTCTAGCGCCCCATGCGAGTTCATGGGGCGCTAGAACCGGCGTTGAAGGAGAAGCCAATGCGAAATAGCGTGTCAGGAACACTGGCAATTCTTATGATCCTGAGTGTTACTGTGCAAGCCGAGGCTACCTCCTCCCTCCAAGTGCAAGTTGCGAATGCGAATGGACAATTGGCTCCGGCGATTATTGACGCGCGACTTGATAACAATGGAGCGTTCGGCGGCGGCACCGTGCCTTCATCGAAGACCGCGTCGAGCGGCTCGTCGTTTACGGTCACCGCTGCGATAAAAGATGACGTTGCTGACCCGGCTGCTCAGTCGCCCAGCCCAAATACGCAGACTGCTCCCCCACGTCGCAAGCATTTTGTGCGTGATTTCATCATTGTTTTCGCGCTCGGAGCTGTCCTGTTGATCGTATTAGCCTCTGCGGCGAAGTAGGCTCTCTTCCAGCATAAGTGAGCCTTGAATTGTGGTGGTCGTTAACCGTAGGCAGGCGAGGCCGGGACACTGCAAGGAGGGGCGAGTATGAACTATCTCGCCGGGGTTGTTTGGGGCGTTTGCGCGATCGGAATTTGCCTCAGCGGGTGCGGCGGTAATTCACCTTCCTCGAGTTCATCAGAAAATAATAGGTGTGCCGGAGTAGCTTTATCTGGCATGTTACGGGATTCGTTGACGAATCAACCTGTGTCCCAGGGCTGGGCAGTCCTCGAGTCGGGAACTCAGCTTTCGACGACGCAGGTGTACAATTTTTCCCAAACTCAACGAGCGGCGAGTGATTCTACTGGCGCATTCAGTATTTGCTCACCGGCGGTCGCTAATCCTTCAGTCATGGTTCTTGTCGCACTGGATTCTTCCGGCAGGGCTTATCCACCCTTCGTTGCTCCCGTCTTCGGAACCATCAATTTGGGAACGATTCCAATGGGCGGTTGTACCCTGACCTGCGGATTTGAGGGCCAGCAACAGACGTCATCACCGGCAACGATCAGTGGCGTTATCACGAGCTTGCCAATTTCAAAGACAGGCGAAGTGACGCCTCAGTATTCTCTTGGCGCTTTGGACGGAACTAGCAATCTGTGGAACTTGGTAATGCCTGCCCTCAAAGACTCTCAGACCTCCACGTTCGATACAGCGCCGTCGGGTTGCGCGGAACGGGTTCCGTTCTGCGCGACCTATGCGTTTACAGTGCCCTCCCAAAGGCCTGTTCGGTCTGTTCAAGGGGGATACGAGCAGGGAGCTGGCGCGCCGGTGTACTCGGTCTATGGGGTGCCTGACGGCACCTCATCATGCAGTCCTACAGCTAGTCGTGTTGTGTATCAGCAGGATGGAACATCGTTGCTGACCGGGGCTCCGGGAGCACAGCTACAAGCCGCAGATATCAACTTCACTGGCTGCCAGTGAAGGGCAATAAAGCTTGTTCACGGAGCTGCGACTGAAGCCGGAAATCGTCGGCCACTCGCAACCGGCGCGATAGAGCGCTTCCAAGATGGTTGCGCCCTTAGGAAGTTCGTGCCGCGCAGCAATGCAAACCCGGCCATGCACTGGCTCTGCGAACGATAGGGCTCTTCTGATCTTGAGGGACGAGGAGACACCCCGGCTGTAGTTGGGGGCCAATGAGTTGCCGACGAATGTTGCGACCAATCGAGCCGCTATCGTAAGGTTGGCGATGACAGGAGGCCTTTGTGCCGATCTCTGCTGCCGCATCCCCCATTGTTGCCGCCGCGGGCGGCAGCTTCCTGCTTGAATCGCGCGCTCCGGACGAAGTCTTCACTCCCGAGGACCTAAACGAGGAGCAGCGCCAGATCGCGGCGACGGCGGAGCAGTTTGCGCGCGAGGAGATTCTGCCGCGCGTGGCGGCGATCGAGGCCAAGGAACCGGGCGCGATGCAGGCGCTGATGCGCAAGGCCGCCGAGCTGGGGTTCACCGCTATCGACACTCCCGAGGAGTACGGCGGGCTGGGGATGGACAAGGTCAGCTCGACGCTGATCACCGACCACATCTCCATGCTGGCCAGCTTTTCAACGGCTTTTGGCGCGCACATTGGCATCGCCACGCTGCCGCTCGTCTGGTACGGGACCGAGGAGCAGAAGCAACGCTACCTGCCCAAGCTCGCCACCTGCCAGTGGATCGGGGCTTATGGATTGTCCGAGGCCAGCTCCGGCTCCGACGCCATGAACATCCGCACGCGCGCCACGCTCTCGGCCGACGGCGCGCACTACATTCTGAACGGCGAAAAGCAGTGGCTCACCAACGGCGGCATCGCGGGATTGTACACGGTCTTCGCCAAGATTGACGGCGAGAAGTTCTCCGCGTTTCTCATCGAGCGCGGCACGCCGGGCCTGACCGTGGGCGCCGAGGAGCACAAGCTGGGGATCCGCGGCTCGTCGACGTGCCCGCTGGTGCTGCAGGATTGCAAAATTCCGAAAGAGAACCTGCTGGGCGAGGCCGGCAAGGGCCACCACATCGCGTTCAATGTGCTGAACGTGGGCCGGTTCAAGCTGGGCGTGGCCTGTGTTGGCGGAGCTCGGAACGCACTCGCCTACATGATCCGCTACGCCAAGGAGCGCCACGCGTTCGGCAAATCGATCGCCGAGTTCGGGCTGATCCAGCGCAAAATTTCGTCGTCGGCCGCGCGGCTCTATGCCGCGGAAAGCATGGCCTACCGCACGGCAGGGCTGATCGACGCACAACTGGCGCGGCTCGGCGGCAATGAAGCGCAACGGCACAGCGATGCTCCGCGCAGCATTGAGGAGTACGCGGTGGAGTGCTCCATCCTGAAAGTTTACGGCTCTGAGATGCTCACTTTCGTGGCGGACGAATTGATCGCCACGATGGGCGGCTTCGGCTACGTCGAGGAGTATCCGGCGGAACGCTACTACCGCGATGCACGCATCAACCGCATCTTTGAAGGAACCAACGAGATCAATCGCCTGATCATCACCGGATGGCTGATGAAGCGCGCGCTGAGGGGGACGCTGCCGCTGCTCCCGGCAATCAAGCGCGTGATGGACGAAGTGACGGAGCCGCCTGCGTTCGGCGGCGATGCGGATGCCGGCGAGCCGATGGCGCGTGAGGCCGCGATCCTGGCGGCGGTAAAGAAGATTGCGCTGTTTGCCGCGGGCGTGGCCAGCCAGCGGTTCATGACAGGGCTTGAAGAGCAGCAGGAGATCATGGCCGAGCTGGCCGATCTGATCAGCTACGTTTATGCGCTGGAGTCGGCGCTCAAGCGCGCGCAGAAGCTGAACCGGGCGGGACGCAGCTCGGCCGAAGCTGCCGCAGCGATGACGGGGTTGCTGGCCGATGAAACGATGGGATTCGCGGACCAGGCGGCACGGCGAGTGCTCGCGGCCTGCGGCTCAGGCGATGCGCTGCAGACGCAGTTGGCCATATTGCGGCGGCTGGCGCGGTTCGCACCGGCCGATGTGGTCACACTGAGCCGCACTGTGGCCAAACAAGCCATCGCGCTGGAACGATACCCGGTTTAGGCCGACCATCGGGATTCTATGCAGCCCACGCCGATCGATCGTGGCACAATCCGAGCTCTCCTCGCTGAAGCGGAGGCGACACTCGCCGCGGGACAACATCCCGAGCGCGCGCGCCGCGATGCCGAGACGCTGTTGCTTCATGTGCTGAAGGAGAATGCGCAGGACGCAAGCCTGGCGTGGCTCATCGCGCACGGAGACGAGACGGCCGCGCCCAAGGGCGTGTCTGCTTTCCGCGCTCTGGTGGAGCGGCGCCGCGCTGGCGAGCCGATCCAATACATCGTGGGCGAGGCGGAGTTCTACGGGCTGCGTTTCCATGTGAATCGCGATGTGCTCATCCCACGGCCGGAGACCGAACACCTGGTAGAAAAAGCGATGGCGTTGGCTGCTCGATTCGAGCGACCACGGATTGTCGACGTTGGCACAGGCTCAGGCGCGATTGCCGTGGCGCTGGCTCACGAGCTGCCCCGCGCACAGATTCACGCGACAGAAATCTCCGTGCCCGCATTGGCTGTGGCCAGAGCGAATGCGGCGCGCAACGGCGTCGCAGACCGCGTGCGATTTTTCAAGGGCGATCTGTTGGCGTCAGTCGCGGGGGAACGGTTTGAGGTAGTCGTTTCCAATCCGCCCTACGTACCGGAGGTGGATCGTGATTCACTTGCTGTCGAAGTGCGCGACTACGAGCCGGCACAGGCGCTCTTTGCCGGCGCCGATGGCCTGGACGTTTTGCGCCGGCTGATTCCGGCAGCATTTGCCGCGCTTGTGCCTGGCGGCTATCTAGTGCTCGAGATCGGATATAGACAGCAGGCGGCGGTGGATGCGCTGTTTGCCGGCGCGGGATTCAGCGAGATCGAATTCACTGAAGATTTACAGAAGATTCCCCGCGTCGCCTTTGCCCGTCATCCTTGAATCCATCGGAAATCCGGTGGCATCCAAGGGAAAGCAAGCAGGCCAGCAGAAAGCATCGCGCATCGCGGCGCACACCCGATCGCAAACCCCCGCAAGGCTCTTGTTTTACCATTTTCCCGAAAGGAATCTACTCATGCCCGCATCGAAAGGCTACGCAACACGCGACGCGAAATCTCCGCTCGGCCCCTTCAGTTTCAGCCGCCGCGAACCCCGGCCAAACGACATCGCGGTCGAAATACTCTTTTGCGGCGTCTGCCACTCCGACTTGCACATGGCCCGCAATGAGTGGGGCAATTCCGTGTATCCCATGGTGCCAGGCCACGAAATCGTGGGCCGCGTGACGGCAGCGGGCAGCGCCGTAAAGAAATTCAAGGTGGGCCAGATCGCGGCCGTCGGGGTGATCGTGGACTCCTGCCGCCACTGTGCGCCCTGCAAGCGCGGCGAGGAGCAATATTGCGAGGAAGGCGTCACGCTCACCTACGCGTCGCCTGACCGCGTGGACGGCTCCATCACCATGGGCGGCTACTCCAACAATTATGTCGTCGACGAGCGGTTCGCGCACACGGTTCCCGCAAATCTGGATCTGGCCGGCGTCGCGCCCCTGCTTTGCGCGGGTATTACGACGTACTCTCCCCTTCGCCACTGGAATGTGGGCCCGGGCAAGAAGGTGGGCATCGTGGGCCTAGGCGGACTGGGCCACATGACGCTCAAGTTCGCGCATTCTTTCGGCGCGCACGTGGTGCAGTTCACCACCTCGCCCAAAAAGAAGGCCGATGCGATGCGCCTGGGCGCAGATGAAGTGGTTCTTTCCACCGACGCCGCAGCGATGAAGGCGCACACCAGGTCCTTCGACTTCATTCTCGACGCCGTTTCCGCGCCGCACTCGCTCGACGCCTACACCGAGCTGCTGAAGCAGGACGCGACCATGGCGCTCGTGGGGCTGCCGGACAAGCCGCCCACGATCACCGCAGGCAACCTGATCTTCAAGCGCGCGGCACTCTCCGGGTCGATCATCGGGGGCATGCCGGAGACACAGCAGATGCTCGACTACTGCGGCCAGAAAAAGATCACGGCGGATGTCGAGGTGATTCCCATTCAGAAGATCAACGAAGCCTTCGAGCGGATGCTGAAGCAGGATGTGAAGTACCGCTTCGTGATCGACATGAGTGCGCTGAAGTAATTGAGCGGGTCAATTTCGCCGCGGCGATAGACGGCGACGGCAGGGGTCTGCCGATGAAGACCTGCATTCGTTGCGCGGCTGCCTTCGCTGCTCCAATTGAGCAGCGCTTTCACGCGCGGCCCGTCTTGTTCAGCTCCTTGTAGAAGCCCATATCTTTGGCGAGCAGGCTTTTCGTGATATAGACGATCTGTCCGTGGTGCAGGCCGAAGTGCTCGACGACCTGATAAACAGCGTCGAGGCCGCGCACATGGTAGCCCTGAATTTCGTAGGGAGCGAGCAACTCGCCGATGGTGAGGCGGTCCAGCACCTTGGCGGCTTCGGCAAGCGTGGCTCCGAGCCGGTCCAGCAGCTCAGTTGCCGTGAGCCCGCTTTGCGCAGCGAACTCAGCCGGCCGGTTGCGCTTGTCTTCATCCTTGTTGAACGATGCAACCAGCCATTGGCGCACGTTGCCGTCGAGATGCAGCAACAGATTGCCAACGCTGTTCGAGGCATCGTTGGGCCGCCACCAAAGCTGCTCTTCCGTGAGCTGCGCCACGCATTCCTTAAGCCGCGGCCAATACTGCCCGAAAAGCTTCTTTCGTGAGAAATCGAGAAACAGCACGGCGAGTTCTGAGTTTGAAGGCGACATATGAATCCGGACCCCGTCGAGATTGTACTAAGAACGACTGTGCGGTTCAGGAGACCCGCACGACAGCCGGTCACGAGACCGGCGATACGAGCGAGTGGAGCACCTAGATCAGCTCATAGCCCGCGAACCAATAGCCGATCTCGAAGGCCGCGGTCTCTTCCGCATCGGAGCCATGAATCGCGTTCTCCTGAATGGAGGCGGCAAACTTCTTGCGGATGGTTCCTTCTTCGGCGTTGGCCGGATTCGTAGCGCCCATCAGCTTGCGCAGGTCCGCTATCGCGTTGTCCTTCTCCAAAACCATCAGAAAGATCGGACCCGAAGACATGAAGGTGGTCAGGCTGTCGAAAAACGGCTTGCCGCGGTGGACGGCATAGAAGCCCTCGGCTTCGCGCTTGGTGATGGTTTCTTTCCTGATGGCGACGATGCGGAAACCGGCCTTGTCAATCTCGTCCAGAATGGCGCCGGTGGAACCGTTGCGGACCGCGTCCGGCTTGATGATGCTCAACGTGCGTTGCAGCACTCGATTCTTGCTCCCTGGGGGGAATTCTCTTCCTTTTTCATTGTATTGGAGGGCATTCAGACTCAACTCGTAGTTCCGGCGCCCGGAATACCGGCTCGATGCCCCTCAGCCGTTGCCATTGCGAGCTGACAAGTTCAAGCGGCCTTGGGTCAAGCTCTTACGCGCTCACATCGAGACCTTTTCGCACAGCGAATTTGGTTTTTGCGTCCAGCCATTACTTTCGTGCAGTGTCCGAAAGAGCACCAACTTATCCCCCAAAAGAGGTATTCCGGAGCCGGTTTTTCCGCACACAAGTGACCTGTTTTCTGCTACAAGTATTGAGTAGACAGAAGTGTTCCGGGCTCGGTCACCGGGATACCAGTTGCCGATAACCCAGTTTTGGGGGATCACTGATGGTATTGCCTGTACTTCAAGTTGCCGCCGTTACCGCGATCGCGATTTATCTTGTGCGTTGGCGCAAGAGCGTCCGACGCCGCAACACGCGAACTTGGGAGTCGTTGATGGCCCGGCTCCGTCCTGAATGGAGCGCACGCGAGCTGAGTGACCACTTCCTTTGGCAAGAAGGATTGAGCGCCACACCTGAAGATGCCTGGCAGCGCATGGAGGGTCCGAAGGGCCTGTGGGTGATGTACCAGAATGCGCAGGTCATGTTGGAGATGGCGGATTTCGCCGCGAATCACTGCGAAGGCGTGGACCGCTTGCTGATAGAAACGCTGCACAGCGACGCGCTGCAAATTCGCGTTTGTGTTCTGATGGCCCTCGCGCAATATGCGTTTACGCAGGCAAGTGAGGGTGTTCGCGTGAATGCTTATCGCGCCGCCTCGATGTACACCGGCATGGCCGCCCGCATGACGCAGTTGCTCCAGGATCACGCAGCCGCCATGGTTCCGGACTTCGTGGCAGCAATGTAATTTGGTTCTCTCCTCCGAATCACAGGACCCCGGCTGCGGCCGGGGTTCTTGTTTGTGTGCCCGCACAGCGGGCCGCCTCACGCCTGAATCGATGCGAGAAAGTTGCCAATCCTCTCGTACTCTTCCTGGCTGAGCCGGAAGCTGAGCGTGGCAGCCGTCTCTTCCACCTGCTTTGCGCTGCGCCCGCCTACAATCGCGGCGGTAATCGCGGGGTGATGCAGCGTCCACGCCACGGCCACCACGCCGGGGCTCACGCCGTGCCCGTTGCCGATCTCGCGCAGCAGCTCGACCAGGCGCAGATTGCGGCTCAACCAAGGCTCATTGAATTCGACTCCTTTGCGCCGCCAGTCGTCAGGCGGCATGGCCGCCACGCGTTCGGCGCTCATCTTGCCGGTCAGCAGGCCTGAAACCATGGGCGAGTAATTGATGACGCCGATGCCATTGGCCTGCGCGAAGGGAAGAATCTCCGCCTCGACAGCGCGGCGCAGCATGGAGTAGGGAGGCTGCAGGCTGGTGATGGGCGCGATCTTCTGTGCGCGCTTCATTTGCTCGACGGAAAAATTCGAAACCCCGATCCACCGCAGCTTGCCTTGTTCGCGCAGCCGCGCCAGCGCCGCCCAACCTTCCTCGATCTCGTTCTCGGGGTTTGGCCAATGAATCTGGTAGAGATCGATGATGTCGACCTGCAAGCGCTTGAGCGAGGCCTCCACCTCCTCAGCCAGTGACTTGGGATGGAGCGAGTTGTAGATGGAGCGATCATCGCGCCAGCGCATGGAGCACTTGGTGAAGATGTACGGCTTGTGCGAGGAAGACTTCACCGCGCGCGCCACCACCTCTTCCGAGTGGCCCAGCCCGTAAATGGCCGCAGTGTCGATCCAGTTGATGCCCAGATCGAGCGCGCGATGGATGGCGGCAATGGAGTCGTTATCGTCCTGGGGGCCCCAGGAGAATTGCCAGTCTCCCCCGCCGACGGCCCAGGCGCCAAAGCCGATGGGGGTAAGTTGCAGATCCGAGTTGCCAAGGGTGCGCAGGGAAGCCGAAGCAGTTTGTGTCATGGCTGCAATATAGATGATTCCGGAAGGCTGAGCGGTGCGAAAACCGAATATGGACGTCGACCCTAGTTCAAGAACATCGTGCGGTAGAGTGTGTCGCGCTGGACGGGCTTGAAGCCGGCGTCGCGGATGATGCGGCGCAGCTCTTCCTCCGTCGTGCAATTCGAGGTGCCCGCCGCCTTCACCACGTTCTCTTCGAGCATCACCGAGCCTACATCGTTGCCGCCGAAGTGGAGGCCCAGCTCGAGCACCTTCAATCCCTGCGTGACCCAACTGGCCTGCACATTCTCGATGTTGTCGAGATAGAGCCGCGAGATGGCAAGGACTTTGAGATATTCGA
This sequence comes from uncultured Acidobacteriaceae bacterium, assembly GCA_963836525.1. Lineage (GTDB taxonomy): Bacteria > Acidobacteriota > Terriglobia > Terriglobales > Acidobacteriaceae > Telmatobacter. Next base: position 93,006 of record CAWIJW010000007.1, on the reverse strand, counting down.
CCGACGTCGCCTCGTCCCAGCCGCGCCCGCCCAGCGCCGTGAACTTGGGCTGGAAGCTCCAGGGGATGAAGGCGGTGAATCCGCCGGTCTCTTCCTGCAGCCGGCGCACAACTTCAAAGTGGTTGATGCGCTGGTCGTAACTCTCGCCCACGCCGAACATCATGGTCGCAGTAGTACGCATGCCGAGCTGATGCGCGGTGCGGTGCACGGCGACCCAGTCGTTGGTGTCGCACTTCAAACGCGCGATGCGATGACGGACCTCGTCGTCGAGAATCTCAGCGCCGCCGCCGGGAATGGAATCGAGGCCGGCGTCGCGGAGGCGGGCGATGGTGGTGCGCAGGTCGAGGCCGGAGTACTCGGCAATAGCCAACACCTCAGAGGCTGAGAGGCAATGCAGCCAGATCTGCGGAAAGCGCTGCTTGATGCCGCGGAACAGCCGCTCGAACCAGTCGATCTTGAGATCGGGATGAATGCCGCCCTGCATGAGAACGCCCGTGCCGCCCATCTCGACGGTCTCCGCGATCTTCTGGTAAATCGTCTCGAAGTCAAGGATGTAGCCCTCATCGCTGCGCGGGTCGCTCTTGCCGGGCCTGGGCAGCGGACGATAGAAGGCGCAGAAGGTGCAGTACTCCGTGCAGAAGTTGGTGTAGTTGATGTTGCGATCGATGATGTAGGTGACCACGCCCTCGGGGTGCAGGCGGCGGCGAACCGCATCGGCCTCGAATCCCAGTCCGATCAGGTCGGGGGAGTGAAAGTAGTCCAGGGCCTGCTGGCGCGAGATCGGCATGGTTTCGATTCTACTAAGAACAGGGACCAAGGGAGCGAGGGAGCGAGCCACCTCAGCGACCCCGGCTTTCCGAGCCACCCATCGCTGGGGACCCGGTAAAGGAGCGAGAAAGACGGGGACTGCGGGACTGCTCACCTGGGGCGGAAGAGGAAGATTCCGCGCATGCGCAACGGGCGGCCTTGCGTGCGCGCCAGGTTCGATGCAGTCGAAACGCCGCTGAACAAAATGAAGAAATCAAGAAACGCCCGGAAGAAGCCTTTACGCGTCCTGTTGACCATCGGGGAAAAACCTCACGGTCGATCCGCATTGTTCCAATGAAGGCCGATCCACGCCTCTTCAATGGATTGGATCAACGAATGCGCCCTGTGGTTGCATGATTCCACCGGCCGGGCCGCATCTATTTCCGTACGAACGTAGCCTTGTCTTTGTCCTTGCACACCCGGCTGACGGGAAAGACCTGCCCGTGCATGACGACGAAAACCCCAGGCGAGAGCAAACGCGCGGCAAACAGGCTCTCGGTGAGGTTTTGCAGACCGTCGCTGCCCTCAAAGCCCAGGGGCGTCATGGCTCCGGTGAGAATAATTGGCGCCTTGAGGTTGGGAAAGGCCTTTTCAAGAAACAGTCCGGTCTCAACCATTGTGTCGGTGCCGTGAGAGATCACGATGGGAGCGCTATCGGGAAGAAGCTCGGCAACTCGGTCCCCGACCTCGGCTCGATCCACGTCGGTCATCTCCAGGCTGTCTTTGTTCATCAGCTGGATGCTGCAGACTTGGGAATCCGGCAAGCGAAGCATCTGCAAGTAGCGGTCCAGCTTGGCAGCGCGATTCTCCACGGCGCCACTCTGCTCGGAGTAAACCTTCTCAATGGTTCCGCCAGTCGATAACAAATAGATGCGCTGCATCGGCATCTCCCGTGAACCGTTTCCGTTACTTGTTGTATCGCTTTTGGTGCCAGATCCACGCCGTGCGGACAATCTCGTCGAGGTCGGCGTACCGCGGCTTCCAGCCCAGCTCGCGCATTGCTTTCTCTGAGCTGGCCACGAGCACGGCGGGGTCGCCGAGTCGCCGGGGATGAATCTCCGCCGGGATGGAATGGCCGGTGACGCGGCGCGCCGATTCAATCACGTCCCGCACACTGAAGCCCTGCCCGTTACCAAGGTTGTAGATGAGCGGGCCCGTCTTTTCGGACGCGGCATCGAGCGCAGAGAGCGCCAGCAGGTGCGCCTCGGCCAGGTCGGAGACGTGGATATAGTCACGGATGCAGGTGCCGTCAGGCGTGGGGTAGTCGTCGCCGTAGATGCGGACCGAGGGGCCGCGTCCGAGCGCAACGTCGAGAACCAGCGGGATCAAGTGAGTCTCAGGCATGTGTGCTTCGCCGCGGGTTACGCCTCCCGGGCCTTCGGCCGCTCCGGCCACATTGAAGTAGCGCAGCGAGGCGTAACGCAAGCCGTGAATGCGGTTGAGCCAGGCCAGCATCTGTTCGACCAGAAGCTTGGATTGGCCGTAGGGGTTGACCGGTGCGAGATGGGCATCTTCTTGAATCGGAATGGATTCCGGCTCGCCGTAGACGGCCGCGGTGGAGGAAAACACCAGACGTTTCAGACCACAGGCCAGCATCGCCTCCAGCAACGACAAAGTGGAAGCGGTGTTGTTGCGGAAAAAGAGTTCGGGACACGCCATGGATTCGCCGGCCTCAATGAGCGCGGCAAAGTGCATCACGGCGTCGAAGGGCTGATTTTCCTTCCGCGCGGCCTCAAAGATGGCTTCGAGGGCCCGCCGGTCGGCCAACTCCCCCTGGATAAACTCCACTCCTGCCGGCACCAAATTGCGCTGGCTGTGACTCAAGTTGTCGAAAACGACCGCTTTGTGTCCCTTTTCGGTGAGAAACGAAGCAACCGTGCCCCCGATATACCCTGCACCGCCGGTAACGAAGATCTTCACAAAAACACTAGCCTCTCCGAGACAGTTTGAGTTACCTTGAGTCTATAAGAATTAAGTGCGGTGTCCAGCCGGGCGGCGATCCGAGCCGCCAGGCTTTCGTTTTCCATGTGGGCGGTTGGCCAGGCTGGGAGCCGATAGACGCTGCTGAAAAACTGCCGTGCATGGGGCGTTTCGGACGTGCTGATTTGCCATCCCGGCAGCGCGCTTCTTGCCGCGAAACCGGCGGCCGATTCCTTTGAGTTGCCTTGGACAGGACGGGGAGGGACTTTCATGTCCGGGGACAGCAGAACCGGCTGAGGCTACGACGTTTCGCGCGGCACGATGCGCCGATTGTGGCTGTCCATACACAATTTGGGTGATCTGCAAGTAACTGGCTCGCTCGTATAATGGTAATGGTTTTTTTCCCATTCACCGGCGTGGAATCTGGACTTGAACGCGATGGGAGGGCTATAAGCGGCCATCGGGACCCCGGGAAGTTTGATTGCGCCGGACGGCACTGAATGTGGGCTTCAGCCGCCGGGAGCATCGAGTTTCTTTCTCATGACCAGATGGCGGCAGTACTCTTAGCAAGATTAGACGTCGTGGAAGAGGTAAAAGAGCGCAGCAACCGGTTTGCTTGACGGTTTGCCTTCTCTGCTTTGGCATTTCTTTTATGAGGTGGCCCTCCGCCGTCGCGGCGGCCGCAAGCGAGGATTGAAACCATGCCGATGACATATTCCCCTGGACGGACCAATTTCGGTTTATTGCCCGAGCCGGAGGGCCGGCCTATTGCATTTGTCATGAGCTGGACCGTCAACGTGGCGGTTCTGGCCACAGCCGTGATCATAGGCATGACGGCCAAACAGGTTATTCAACAGCACTACGAGATGACGGAGCTGATCATTCCCAACAATCCGCCGCCTCCGGAGAAGATCAAGCAACCGCCGCCGCGGGAGCTGCCGCCTCCGCCTGAACCGCCAAAGGTGGAACTGCAGCCGCGCCAGATCGAAATGCCCAAGCCGAAGCCGGAGCCGAAGCCCATCCAGATGGAAGCCAAGGTGACGCTGCCGCCGGTGCAGCCCAAGCCGCAGACGGTGATTCTGGCTCCCCAACCCAAGGCTGCCCTGGCCGCAGCTGCGATGCCCGCGCAGAACCCGCAGGTCAAGCCGTCAACGGCGCCGGTGCATCTGGGTCAGACTTTCGGTGTCACGCCCAATCCCAATGCCACTCGCCCGGCGACTGTGGCTGCCATTGGCAATCCCTATGGCGGCATGCAGGGCCCCGCCATCGCGCCACATGGGGTCGTAGGCTCGACCGGCATTGGGAACGGCACGAAGTTTGGCTCCAACGCCGGCGTTGTGGGCAAGGTCGCTTCCGCCGGCATTCCCGGCGCGGCGGGCAGCGGAACGACAGGGAATTATGGAAAGGTAGCCTCTGCAGGGATTCCGGCCATGACCACCGTGGCAACGGCGCAGAAGGTGACCGCCGAGCCCGTTCGGTCGACCGAGGTGGAGGTGCTTTCCAAGCCCCCGGTGCGGTACACGAGCGAAGCAAGACAGTTGCGCGTCCAGGGTGATGTCGTCCTGAGCGTGACGTTTCTCGCCACCGGCCAGGTGGTCGTGCGCGGCGTAATCCAGGGATTGGGCCACGGGCTGGACGAAGAAGCCACGCGTGTGGCGCAACAAATTCGATTCCGTCCCGCGACCAGCAACGGCCGGCCGGTGGACGTAACGACCAAGATTACCGTCACCTTCCAATTGGCGTAGAATCTCGCTCCAATTGGCGTAGCATCACGATGGTAAGGATGCATGTGGCAGAGACTCAACCGTCGCGCCCGGAGAGGCGCGAAGGGCGAGAGGAAAGCCGGAAAGAGCTCAACTAGGAGTCACACATGACGTTTCGGAAGATCCCCCTAACCTTCCTGATTCTGACCATGGGCGTTACCTGCGCGTACGCGAGGAAGCAACCAAAGTACGAACAGGCACGCCAACTCACCGCCGATCAGGCCGCCCTGGTCCAAAGAGCCATTGCTCAGGAAAAGGTGCTCATCAAGAACATCCAACTGCGCACGCCGCTGGTGGAAACCTACATCCAGGACACGCGGCCGGACGTGAAGCTCTACGAAGTGCCGACGGACGACCAGTACATGCTCAGCCGTGTGGACTTCGGCAAGGGCTTTTTCGATAAGTCCTACTCGCCCAAAGAGGAAGCCAAGCACGGCTTCTTCAAGGGTTCCTTTGCGGCCATGGCGGGACTCAGCAAGGCACTGGGCCTGGAGAAGTTTACCTACAATCCGAACGGATTCATGCAGATGATGTTCATCGATCCGTCGGGATTCGATCAGCAGCATTATGTCTTCAGCTTTGTGCGCCGCGAGTTTCTGGGAACGGTGCGCACCTGGGTCTTCGACGTGCATCCGAAGGCCGACGTCAAAGGCATCGGCCGGTTCTATGGGCGCGTCTGGATCGAAGATGAGGGCGGAAACGTGGTGCGCTTCAACGGCACCTACACCGGACCCACCTCCGAGGACTCCTCAAAGTATTACTTCCACTTCGACAGCTGGCGCATGAATGTGCAGCCGGGGATCTGGCTGCCGGTGGCAGTGTACGTGGAGGAGACACAGCGCACGGAGACCAACAAATCCGTCGGCCTGAAAGCGCAGACGCACTTCTGGGGCTACTCGCTGAAGCTGCCCACGCGGGAGAGCGAGAACGTCAGCGTGAAGGTGGACGAAGCCGTGGACAAGAGCGAAGACTCGCAGGATGTGAGCCCGCTGCAGGCCTCGCGCATGTGGATTACCCAAGCCGAAAACAACGTGATTGACCGCCTGGTGGAAGCGGGCCTGGTGGCGCCGCTGGATTCGGGTGGCTATGAGAATAAGGTCCTCGACCAGATTGTCATCAACCTAGTTGTGCCCAACAATCTGGCCTTCACTGACCAGTTGCATGCGCGCGTCCTGCTCACGGATACCGTCGAAGCCACTACCGTGGGCAACACCATCCTTCTTAGCAAGGGGCTGATCGACAGCCTGCCCAGCGAAGAAGCGATTGCCTCAGTGATTGCCATGGAGCTAGCTCACATCGCCATGGGTCACCACATCGACACCCGCTATGCCTTTAACGATCGTCTGCTCTTCCCCGACGAGTCGACCTTCCAACGCATCAACATGAACCACTCCGATGTGGACAACGGCACCGCCGCCAAGAAGGCCATCGAATATCTCCAGAATTCCATGTACAAGGACAAACTGGCGAACGCGGGCCTGTACTACGAGCAGCTGGCGGACCGGGCCAAAGTCCTGAAGGCGCTGAACACGCCCAAGCTGGGCGATTCGCTGCTGAAGCCAGATGGCACGCCGTGGATGGCCGACCTGGAACACACGGCTCCCAAGCTGAACTGGGACGACCTGGCGCAAACAGGAGCCCTGCCGCTGGGAAGCTGGCTCAAGACCGATCCGTGGGACGACAAGGTGCACATGATCAACGCCAAGCGGTATGCGCCCATGAACGCCCGCGACAAGATGCCCTTTGAGGTCACGCCGATCTTCTACAAGCTGCAACGCTACGAGGCCGCCAGCGTGACGCCGCCGGCCGCCGCTTCCCCTGCCGCGCAGCCAGCAAGCGATCAGCCGGCTGCTGCGCCCGACAATGCTCAGCCGGCGCCGCCGGCTCAACCATCAACCAGCGCCGCTACCCCGCCGGACCAGCAGCCAGCGGGTGGCGGCGCGCCCCCGCCGGCACAGCAACCAACGGCGGCGCAAAACCCGCAGCCATAATTTAGAATTACTCCCGCAGAGACTGGACGCGGCGCGCCGCAACGAAGCAGCGCCCTCAAACCGGCTCGCAGCGTGAGTCTGAGTGGTGTATCCGGCCGAAACGACGATTCACAGGAAGTGGATGTGTGTGGTGGTCATGAAACGATCGATTCCGGCATTTTTCTGCGTCGTAGCTTCCTTCGCAATCGTTTCCGCCCATGCTCAAGTTGTGCCTGCGGCCGCGGGGAGATCGTTCTCCCTTGACGCCGGCGGACTCGGTTCCATGTTTCAGCCCGATTACGCGGGCGAGGGAATTGCGCAAACCAGTCCTAACCGTCTTTACGGCGCGGGCGCCTATGTGGATGCGCACTTTACCCGCTGGGTGCAGATTGAGGCTGAAGGCCGCTGGTTGCGCTTCAACGAGTATCTGGGAATCGATGAGAACACTTACCTGATCGGTCCGCGCGTTCCCATTGTCACCTTCCACCGTGTCACGCCTTATGGCAAGTTTCTGTTCGGCCTGGGCACGGGCAACTTTCTCACCGGCAACGTTTTTGTCCTCTCCTACGGCGGCGGCGTGGATTACCGGCTGACGCGCCGGATCACTGTGCGCGCCTTCGATTTCGAATATCAGCGGTGGCGCGTGAATCCCACACTCAGGCCCTACGGCGGCAGCGTGGGAATCAGCTACAAAATCTTCTAGGGCTTACGGCTGCACGTCGAGCGGCGTTGCCTTTGCCGTGGGCATCGGCACGCGCAGAATCCTGGCCACGGTGGGCGCAATCTGGCGCATATCCACCACGCCAAGATCGCGATGGTGCGCGATCCCGGCTCCCAAGGCAAAGAACGACGCGCGCATCTCCGGATACTCGGGTGAAAATCCATGCGCGCCGTGCGTGCCAGGAACCGGCGTCACCAAGCTGCCGCTGAGCGCCGAGCCCGTATAGTAGCCGGGCTTAAAGACGACCAAAAAGGCCGCGTCGGGAAAACCGCCTCGTTTCCGGATTGCCTCCTGATCAAGAATCGCCGCGATCCCGTTCGCGGGATCCGCCGCCAGCCTGGTCAACATCACCTGCACCTGCTGTTCTGTGTCGCGGTCATTGGCGTCGTGCAGCATGATTGCCGCCATGCCGCCTGCCATCCACGGTTCGGCCTTCCATGAGCTGACAACCGGAGCCTTGGCCGCCGGATCCAACGTAGCCTGGATCAGCCCCGCCTGTAGAAACGGGATGACGAGGTTGACGTAGTGCGAAATGTTCATGAAACCGTGATCGGAGACGATGACCAGCACGGCAGAGGGATTGCTGGCGAACTCCTGCCGCGCCAGCCGCGCCACCATGCCGTCGAGCGCTTCGAGGGTCTGGTCAGGCCTCGACGCTGAAGGGACCGTGCGCGTGCTGGGATTCGTCGAGCGAGCTCAGGTGCAGCGTCATGAACGCGGGCTTGTACCGCCGCAGAATCTCCAGAGCGAAGCGGGTCTTCATCTCATCGCCGGCGATGCTGGTGTCGTTGCCGTTCATGTACTGGCCGGCCGCGGTCTCGAGTTGCTGGATGAGCGTGCCGGGCCGCGCCAGCGCCGCCATGAGCAACTGGTCTTCGGGGTTCGCAGCGTCGGAGGGGCTCGCGCCGCGCCAGAATTCCGGGATCAGCCAGTCCACGTCCGTGGCGCCGACGCTCACCGGCCATCCGATGCTGGCCGTGCGCAAGCCGGCCCGGTGCGCAATTTGCCAAAGCGTAGGCACGCGAATCTGCGCCGCATACCAGTTCCATGCGTTTGCGTAACGTTGGAACGGATCAAACTCCTGGTTGTTGGCGATGCCGTGCTCTGCGGGCCACACGCCGGTGATCAGCGTGGTGTGGCTGGGATAGGTGATGGTGGGCCAGATGCCCACCACGCCCTCCGCATAGGTTCCATCGCGCACCAGCGTGCGCAGATAGGGAATCTTCATGCCGTGCGCATCGGCCTGCGTGATGTATTCGGGCTTGAGGCCGTCGATGGAGATCATCAGCACCGGCGCGGCGTGGGCGAGCGTGGCGAATGCGAGGGCTAGAAAGAGGATCAGCGGAAGAAAGACGGAAAAGCGGCGTACGGTGGCGTGCATGCGGAGTGCTCCTCGGAGATTTCGGTGGGAACCGGCGAAGCCGTCCGCACTCTCGAGTTAAAATTCACAAGCGAGCGGCGATGAAGTCTGCGGGGGAAGTATACAAGGGATTGCGGCGTGTGCACAGTGACGGGAGTTCGAGCGTCGGCGCACTGACTGATTGGACGATTGCCATCCGGGACAAAGTTTCCGCCAAAAGATACTCGCTCAAACGGAAAGGGCCGCTCCGAAGAGCAGCCCTTTCTATTCTCTGTTCCCTATTGGCTATTCTGCTTTTCTTACGCCGGCGAAGGCGAGCCTTCGGGCAGGCCACTGCTTGGTCCGCGGCTCTCGGGCTTGAGCACCTGCTGCTGGCTGCCGTCGGAATCGCCGGGCCCGGCCAGCGACGAACGCATCGGAGGCAGCGCCTTGCCCTCGAGCAGCAGCTTCAGCTCCTCGGCGTCGATCGTCTCGCGCTCCAGCAGCGCCGCGGCGATGCGGTGCATGGCGTCCTGATTCGACTCCAGGATGGTATGCGCCGATTGGTACGCCTCGTCGATCAGGCGGCGAACTTCGAGGTCGATCTGCCGCGCCGTCTCCTCGCTGAAGTCGCGGTGCTGCGCGATCTCGCGGCCCAGAAAGATCTGCTCCTCCTTCTTGCCGAAGGTGAGCGGGCCCAGCCGGCTCATGCCGTACTCGCAGACCATCGAGCGCGCCAGCTCCGTGGCCCGCTCAATGTCGTTGCCCGCGCCGGTCGACATCTGGTTGAGGAAGATCTCCTCGGCCACGCGCCCGCCGTAAAGCATGGCCAGCCGCGTTTCCAGATACTCGCGCGTGTAGTTGTGCCGGTCGTCGGGCAGGTGAACCGTGACGCCCAGCGCCATGCCGCGCGGAATGATGGTGACCTTGTGCACCGGGTCGGAGTGCTCGCGCTTGAGCGAAACCAACGCGTGGCCGGCCTCGTGATACGCGGTGACGCGCTTCTCCTCGTCGCTCAGGATCATCGACTTGCGCTCGGCGCCCATCAGCACCTTGTCCTTGGCCAGCTCAAAGTCGTACATCGTGACTTGCTTGCGGTTCAGGCGCGCCGCATTCAGCGCCGCCTCGTTCACCATGTTGGCCAGATCCGCGCCACTGAAGCCCGGCGTTCCGCGGGCCAGCACGTTCAAATTCGTGTCGTCCGACACGGGAACCTTCTTGACGTGGACCTTGAGCACTTCCTCGCGCCCGCGAATGTCGGGCAGGCCCACCACCACGCGCCGGTCGAAGCGGCCAGGCCGCAGCAGCGCGGGATCCAGCACGTCGGGGCGGTTCGTCGCCGCCACCAGGATCACGCCGTCGTTCGACTCAAAGCCATCCATCTCCACGAGCAACTGGTTCAGCGTCTGCTCGCGCTCATCGTGTCCGCCGCCCAGGCCGGCGCCGCGATGGCGGCCGACCGCGTCGATCTCGTCGATGAAGATGATGCAGGGAGCGTTCTTCTTGCCCTGCTCGAACAGGTCGCGCACGCGGCTCGCGCCCACGCCGACAAACATCTCCACGAAATCAGAACCGGAGATGGAGAAGAAGGGAACGTTGGCCTCGCCGGCCACCGCACGCGCCAGCAGTGTCTTGCCGGTTCCCGGAGGCCCAACAAGCAGCACGCCCTTGGGAATGCGCCCGCCCAGCTTCTGGAACTTCTGCGGCTCGCGCAGGTATTCGATGATCTCCTTCAGCTCTTCCTTGGCCTCATCCACGCCGGCCACGTCCTTGAACGTGACCTTCTTCTGCTGCATCGAGAGCAGGCGCGCGCGGCTCTTGCCGAACGACAAAGCCTTGTTGCCGCCCGACTGCATTTGCCGCAGCATGAAGAACCACACGGCGATCAGCAGCACGAACGGGCCGGCATTGATCAGCAGGGGAATGAGGACGTTGTTCTGCGGTTCCTTGATGGAGAAGTTGACCTTGGCGGCGATCATCGCCTTCAACAGGTCTTCGTAGTTGCTCGGCAGAGTGGTGTGGAACTGATCCTTGGGCGAACTCTTCAGGTGGCCGTGCAGTTCGTCGCCCTGGATGGCGGCATCCTGCACCTGCCCGTTTTGCACCTTGTCATAGAGATCGGAGTAGGAGTACTCCTGCTCCTTGTCCATGTTTGCGCCCTTCTCCACCACGCCCCACAACAGCACGAGGCAGATGAGGATGAAGACCCAAAACATGATTGTTTTAACGCTCGAGTTCACCAACGTCTCCTTTTTCGCGGCGAAGGACGAACAACTCGCGCGCCCCTGCGTCGACGGTCCCTGGCCGAACGCCCCTCTCTTAGACGCCCGCGCGCCCAGGAAAGTGGCAGAAGTTAAACATTGCCCTCTGGCGGACACTACCAGCTCTCCCGCCTGAAGAGCAGTATCCAGATTGTACGCCCTGGGCTGCCCAAATTGGTGGAATTCCGCTGCTACGAAAGAGGTAGAATCCGTCGCGTCACCGGTGCATGGCTCTTGCCCGTGGTGGCGGGTCCACGCCGCTTTTCCCGGCAAAAGCCGCCTGAATCACGAGGCCCGGCTCCGGCTCCAGTTCCACGCCTCGCATCCAGACAATGCGCCCGTCCACCTCCAGGACCGGCCAGACCGACCGTTCAGTTCCCGTAACCCGCAGACGTTCCAGCACTTCCTTCACTTTGCGCAGCCCGCTGGAGTAGCGGAGCCTGACCCGGTCGCCAGGCTTCCAGTTACGCAACGTGGCCGCCTTGCCCAGAGGGTCACTGCGGCCATCCGAGCTCCCGTTTGCCGCTGAGGAGCCAGGAACCTCGACACGGAGGCGGAGTCCGAAGGCCGGTGCTTCGATTTCGCCCGGAATGGACACGCTGTACTCGGGAGCGGCCTCCGGCCTTTCATCCTTTGGAGCAGTTCCCGGCCCTACGGCCAGCCGCAGCTCGCGGGCGGTCCTCTCCGCGCGCAAGCCCTGCGGCAGCGCGAGCTTTTGGCCGGCGCGGCCGGCAAGCGCCAGCGATCGCACGGCTTCGGTTGCGGCGAAGTCGACGGCGACGCCAAACTGCTCTGCGGCATGGCGCAAAAGGCGCCTTTGCAGCGCCGGCGCAAGCGCGGCCAGCCGGCTTACTTCAATCGCCAAGCCGGCATCAAGGCCCCCGCCGGCAGCGCGGCCACCTCCCCGCGCCGGACGCCCCGGCAACAGCAACTGAGGAGCGAGCCGCGCCAACTCAGACTGCCACCACGCTTCCTCATCGCGGGCTATTGCGGCCATTTGTGCCAGATGCTCGCGCAGCCGTGGATTCCAGCCCTCCAGCAGCGGCAGCAGCTCGTGCCGGATGCGATTGCGCGTAAACGTCAAATGGCGATTCGAGGTATCTTCGCGCCAATCCTGGCCAATCGCTCGCAGATACGCCTCAATCTCGGCGTGTGTCGCGGCCAGCAAGGGGCGCAGAATCCGGCCCTCGGGAAACACAAGCACCGGATGGATGCCCGCCAGCCCCTCGGTCCACGCGCCGCGCAGGAACTTGGCCAGGACCGTCTCGGCCTGGTCGTCGAGAGTATGCGCGGTGGCGACGGCGTCAATCTCGCCCGAAGCCATCAGCTCCCGGAACCATGCGTAGCGCAGCCTGCGCGCCGCTTCCTCGATGGTCTCGGCGGCTTTGTTCGATTTGGGATCAGCCTGCGCCTCAGCGGCGGTGTCTACGCGCGCCTCATGGAAGGGCAGGCCAAGCTTCGCCGCCAGCTCCCGGCAAAAGGCCAGATCGCCGTCGGCCTCCGCTCCGCGCAGGCCATGGTGCAGGTGAGCGGCATGGAGCGCCAGTCCGAGCTCCCCGCTTCGTCCGGCGAGAATGCGCAGCAGCGCTACCGAGTCCGCCCCGCCCGAGAGCGCTACGGCCAGCCGCAAGCCGGGCTTGAGCAGCGTGGTGTCGAGCGGCAGGCCCTGAACAGAATTGGGGACAGACTTCGACTTGGGCGCATGGGGCACGAGAGGATCATAGCGCGGCGGCGGCTTCGCCGCCTTTCCAATCGGAAACTGAACGCAAGGATGCCCGTCGGCCTTAAGTGCGCAGAGTTTTCTATACTCAACACTATGTTTGAAACGCGCGCAGCCACGGTGGCCGACGCAGCTCTCATCACGGCGCATCGCCGCGCCATGTTTGTTTCGATGCCCAACCCAAATGACTCGGTTCTCGATGTCATGTGTCGGGCCTTCGAGCCGTGGGTCCGGGAGCGGATCACCGAGGGAAAATACCTTGGTTGGATCGTGGAAGAAGGGGGCCTCGCCGTGGCCTCGGCCGGTCTCTTGATTCTCGATTGGGCGCCTCATTCGCTGCATCCCGCCAGCCACGAGCGCGCTTATTTGCTCAACGTGTACGTCGAGCCGAAATTCCGTAAGCGCGGCCTAGCGCACGGGTTGTTAGAGCGCTGCCTGGCAGAAGCACGGCGGCGCCAGATCCGGGTCATCACGCTGCACAGCTCCGACGCGGGCAGGTCAGTCTACGAGAAACTCGGATTTCGTCCGACCAGCGAAATGATGTACGTGGAGCTATCGGAAGGGGTACGTTAGAGCCGTTTCGGAAACACTGCGTCCAGTCAAAGCGTTTACAAAGGTCGCCGCCCGCTCCACCCCGCAAATGAGGACCTGTCTGCGGGGCCCCGGTCCTGCTGCTCCCACCCCAACGACAAAGGCGCGTCGTTGGGGACCCCGGGCTGGTCGCGCCGACTTGAATTTCGTGAGTGCGATTACGCCGTTTCGGAAACTGCTTTGGCCCGCGAGAATGTTCGCAAAAAGTCCGCTGCGCGCGGTGCTATACTCCCGGAGTCATGCAAGTCTTTGTCATTCTTCCCGCCGCGGGCTTCGGTACCCGGATGGCGGGCCCGCAGCCCAAGCAGTTTCTCGCGCTGGACGGGGTTCCCATTCTCATTCATTCGTTGCGCGCATTTGCCGCGGCGCCTCGGGTGACGGCGATGTACGTGGCCGTGCGCAAGCCGGAGATGGAGCGCGTCCAGGCCCAGATCGCGGAGTTTGAATCCGAGTTCGGCTTCGCCGGGCGGGTGAGTGTGGTGGAGGGCGGCGACAGGCGTCAGGAATCGGTAGCCAACGCGCTCAACGTACTGCCCGCCCAGCCCGATGACATCGTGCTCGTGCACGACGCCGTGCGCCCTCTCATCGATGCGGCCACCATCGAGCGCACCATTGACGCGGTAGCCGAGTACGGCGCGGCAATCGTCGGGCTGCCCGCCGTAGACACCATCAAGCAGGTAGAGCGCACCGCCCACGGAGCGCTCATTACCGCGACCATCCCGCGCGAGTTTGTCGTGCTGGCGCAAACGCCGCAAGGCTTCCGATATGGGCTGCTGCAGCGCGCCTTTGCCGAGGCCACTGGGGATGGCTTCTGGGGCACCGATGAGGCTTCGCTCGCTGAGCGCGCCGGAATTCCTGTAGCCGTAGTTCACGGTTCTCAGGTTAATCTGAAGATTACACAGGCAGGCGACCTGGAACTGGCGGAGTTTTATCTGAAGCAGCACCGGGGCCCCCACGAATAGGTTTTGATTCGTGGGGTGCCAGCGCGCCCACTGAATGCAACGCGGATCTGCATTCTCATTGCGGCCGTCACCCGCGAATCTGAAGCACGGACCTCCACGCGGGACGATGACACGGGCCGGGGACACGAACGATGGACACACGCATCGGATTTGGCTATGACTCGCACGAATTCAAGTCCGGCGTGCCGCTGCGCCTCGGCGGCATGACGCTGGAGCACCCCGAGGGGCTCGCCGGCCACTCGGATGGCGACGTGTTGCTGCATGCCATCACCGATGCGCTACTTGGCGCTGTGGCTGCCGGCGACATCGGCAGCTTCTTCCCGCCCGGCGATCCGCGCTGGAAGGACGCAGATTCCGCCATCTTTCTCAATCTGGCCCTCGAAGAGTTGCAGCACGCAGGCTACCGCATCGTCAACGTCGATACGACATTGATTCTGACCGCGCCGAAGATTGCGCCCATCGCCGGAGAAATGCGCGCTCGCATCGCCGACCTGCTCGGCATCGATATCGATCAGGTGAGCATCAAGGCCAAAACTCCCGAAGGCCTGAGCCTGGACCGCGTAGCCCAGTGCCATGCCGTGGCCCTGGTGGAGCGCGTGCAGGAACCTGAAGAGATGAAGAGCATGAGTGAAGTGATCGAAAGCCAGCGTCAGCTCGAGGACGTGGTCGACGATTTGCTTTCCTCGGTCCACGGCGTGCCCAAAAAGCGCACCATCACACCGGTCTACGACACGGAAGACATCACTTAGATCTGGCAGATCTGACGCCTCATGTCTTCCGGGTTCTGGCCGTATGCCCAGGCTCTGAGTTTTTTCATTGCGGATTCATTCGTTTAGCTTTAACTTGGCAGGGAACCTCTATCGCACCCTTGGAGTGTTTTCTATGCACGAATTTGCTTTTCTCCTGCAAAGCCAGCCCGATCCCACCGAGCTCGCTCAGCGAATCATGATGATGATCCTTCCCATCATGCTCATCTTCTATCTGGTTGTGGTTGCGCTTGTCATGGTTCCCTGCTGGTTCATCCTGAAGAAGGCCGGCTTTTCGCCGTGGCTCGCGTTGCTGTGTATCGTTCCCTCGCTGGGCACGCTGGTTCTGCTTTACGTGCTCGCCTTTGCGCAGTGGAAGGTGATGCCCGTGCCGCAAATGGGGTATCCGCCGCCGTATCCGCAACCACCGTTTCCGCCTCAGCCATGAGATCTTGAACTCCGTCCGGGAGGGAGCTGTGCGATAGCATCGTGAATAGAAACGAAACGACACGATGCCCGATCCCAACTCCTCCGGCGCCATCACTCCGCGCGTTCGCTTTGCGCCTTCGCCTACCGGCTTTCTGCATGTGGGCAGCGCGCGCACCTTTATCTTCAATTGGCTCTACGCCCGCCACAACCACGGAACCATGGTTTTGCGCCTCGACGACACCGATGTGGAGCGCAACACCGAGGCAAGCGTGCAGTCGATTTTTGAAGGGCTGCGCTGGCTGGGCCTCGACTGGGACGAAGAGTACAAGCAATCGGAACGGCTGGCCCTGCACGTCCGGCAGGCCGAAACCATCTTCGCCAAAGGCCTTGCCTATCGCGACTTCACCCCCGCACACTCGACGCCCACCCAATCCGAAGTTGACGAGCCGTCCTTCGCGCAGGGCGCCTGGCTTTTGAATCCCGGAATGCGCGATCTGTCCAGGGAGGAAAGCGACCGCCGCGCCGCCTCGGGCGAGCCGTTTGCGCTCCGTTATCGCGTGCCCCGCGGCGAGGGCCGGACTTTGCGGTTTATAGACGGCGTCTACGGCGCGCAGTCCAAGCTCGCCGACGAAGTGGAGGATTTTGCGCTGGCGCGGTCTGATGGAATGCCGACCTACCACCTCGCTTCGTGCGTCGACGATGCCGACCTCCGCATCAGCCACATCATTCGCGGCCAGGATCACCTGACCAATACCTTCAAGCACCTGCTGATTTTCGAGGGCCTCGGTGCCCAAGCGCCCCAGTTTGCGCATCTGCCTCTTCTGGTTGCCCCCGATGGCACCAAACTCTCCAAGCGCCGCCACGGCCCCGTCGTCAGCGTCACTACCTATCGCGATGCCGGTTTTCTGCCGCAGGCTTTCGTCAACTTTCTCTGCCTGCTGGGCTGGTCGCCCAAGAACGACCGCGAATTCATGACTCTTGACGAGATCACCGCCGCGTTCACCTTCGAGGGCGTCAACCGCGCCAACGCTGTGGTCAACTTCACTGAGGCCGATCCCTTTGACGCCAAGGCCGTCTGGCTCAACGCCGAGCATATCCGCGCTTTGCCGGTGGAGCAGCTCAGCACCTGCCTCCAGCCCTTCTTCGAGCAGGCCGGCTTCCATCCGTCACCCGAGAAGGTACTTGCCGTCGCGCCGCTCATCCGCGAGCGCATCAAGCTCTTACGCGATGCCGTACCGGCTGCCGACTTTTTCTTCCTCGACAAACTTGCGCCCTACGACCCCGCCGAACTGACTCCGCAAAAGGGCGATGCCGCGCTCGCCCGCCGCGTCCTCGAGCACGCGCAGGAGGTCCTGGCCACAACCGCTTTCGACCACGATTCGCTCGACCATGCTCTTCGAGCTGCGGCTTCGCACATGGGTTTGAAGGCCGGGCAGGCCTTCCAGCCCATCCGGGTCGCCGTCTGCGGGCGCAAGAACGCGCCACCGCTCTTTGAAACCATGGTTGTCCTTGGCCGCGATGTGTGCCTCGAGCGCATCCGCCAGGCTGAAGAGAACCTTCAATCGCTCGGCTGAGCACAGTTCTTGCCTTGGAATAAAGATAAGGAATCGAAGCTATGACGAACGCAAATGCAGCCATGAGCCAACCAAATATGGACAGCCAGGACCTTCACACTCCCTCCAACTTTCTCCGCGATCAAATCGCCGAGGATGTGCGCACCAAAAAGTTCGGCGACGCGGTCATCCAGACGCGCTTTCCTCCAGAGCCCAACGGCTACCTCCACATCGGCCATGCCAAGGCCATTTGCATCAACTTCACGCTCGCCGACGAGTTTGGCGGCAAGACCAACCTGCGCTTCGACGACACGAATCCCGAGAAGGAAGAGACGGAGTACGTCGAAGGCATCATGAACGACGTGCGCTGGCTGGGCTTCGATTGGGAGCGTCTCTGCTACGCCTCGGACTACTTCGGCCAGCTCTACGAGTGGGCTTTGCAGCTCATCAAGGCGGGCAAGGCTTACGTCGATGACCTCTCGGCCGACGAGATCCGCCAGCACCGCGGCACCCTCACCGAGCCCGGAAAGGACAGCCGCTTTCGCAACCGGACGATTGAGGAAAATCTAGACCTTTTTGTGCGCATGAAGAAAGGCGAATTCCCCGACGGCAGCCGCGTGCTGCGCGCCAAGATTGACATGGCCTCGCCCAACCTGAACATGCGCGATCCGGTCATGTACCGGATCCTGCATGCAACGCATCACCGCACCGGCGACGAGTGGTGCATCTACCCCATGTACGACTTCGCCCACGGCCAGTCGGACTCGATCGAGCACGTGACCCACTCCATGTGCAGCCTGGAATTTGCCGACCACCAGCCCCTCTACCGCTGGTATATCGAGCAGTTGGGCATCTTCCCCTCGCAGCAGATTGAATTCGACCGCCTTAGCCTCACCTACACCCTGCTCTCGAAGCGCAAGCTCCTGCAGCTCGTGCAGGAGAAGCGCGTCAGCGGCTGGGACGATCCGCGGATGCCCACGCTCTCCGGCCTCCGGCGCCGCGGGTTCACTCCGGAGGCCATCCGCGCCTTCTGCACCCAGATCGGCGCCTCGCGGACCAATGGCGTCACCGACATCGAGATGCTCGAGCACTTCCAGCGCGACGACCTGAACCGCCGTGCCTCGCGTGCCATGGCCGCGCTGCATCCGCTCAAAGTGGTCATCGACAACTTCCCCGAGGGCAAGGAGGAGTTTGTCGATGTGGCCAACAACCCGGAAGACTCATCGGCCGGCACGCGCCAGGTGCCCTTCTCGCGCGAGATCTACATTGAGCAGGATGATTTCCGCGAGGTGCCTCCGCCCAAGTACTACCGGCTCTCGCCCGGCAAAGAAGTCCGCCTGCGTAACGCCTACTTCATCACCGCACAGCGCGTGGTGAAAGACGCGGCCGGCAACATCGTCGAGGTGCACTGCACGTACGATCCCCTGAGCCGCGGCGGCAACTCTCCCGACGGCCGCAAGGTGAAGTCCACCATGCACTGGGTGTCGGCCGCTCACGCCATCTCCGCCGAAATCCGCCTCTACGACAAGCTCTTCACTAAGGCCGACCCCGGCGAATTCGAAGAGGGCGAGAGCTTCCTCTCGAATCTCGACCCCAACTCCCTCGAGATCCTCACCGGCGCGAAGCTCGAGCCCTCATTGGCCAACGCCAAGCCCGGTGACCGCTTCCAGTTCGAACGCGTGGGCTACTTTTGCGTCGATCCCGACTCGACTCCGGGCAAATTGGTCTTCAACCGGACACTCGCGCTCAAAGACTCGTGGGCAAAGATCGAGAAGAAGGCGGGAGCCTAGGCACCTGCGGGGGCAGACGCTCGCTAATCGCTCGCATGAGCTGTTGTGCTTTTCCAGGTACCAAAGTCGGGACCTGGGGCACCCAGTCTGCGCGCTGGCGAATAACCGCCGTTTTGCCGTAGAGTGATTCCGTCTACAAGGGAGATCCCCATCGTGTATCGGAATAAGAGAATGAAGGGACTGCTTGCGGCGGTTGCGGCGCTGGCGTTTGGGTTCATCGCATCGGGCATCGCAGCCACGCAAACGGCCGCTGGTTCGCTGGGCATCTTTGAGAGCCAGTCGGATGTGGGGAATGTCACGCCGCCCGGAGTCGCGACCTTCGACGCCGCATCGGGCGTCTACACCATCCGGTCAGCGGGGGCAAATTTGTGGGCCAACGTCGACGGATTCCACTTCGTGTCGAAGAAAGTCTCGGGCGACGTCTCGCTCACCGCCGACGCGAAACTGGCCGACGCCGGCCCCGGCGCAAACCCGCACCGTAAGGCGCTGCTGATGTTCCGGCAGACGCTCGACCCCGACGCCATGTACGCCGACGCGGCGATCCATGGGTTAGGTGAAACGGCGCTGCAATACCGGCGCAACAAGGGCGACACCACACAGGACATCGCCTTCAACATCGGCGCACCGCAGCGGCTCCGCCTTGAAAAGCGTGGCGACACCATCACGCTTTTCCTCAGCATGCACGGCGAGCCGCTGCACCAGGTTGGTGCGTCGATCAAGCTGCACTTCGACGGGCCATTTCTACGCCGGCCTCGGAGTCTGCGCGCACAACAAAGACGCGGTGGAACAGGCCATCTTTGCGCATGTGGAGCTGCAGCCGCTCACGCCGCCTGCAACGCCCACACCCACGGCGCTCTACAGCACTCTCCAGACCATCGCCATCGACAACAATGCGCGCATAGCCTACGTCATCCAAACCGGCAAAGGACAGATGGAAGCGCCCAACTGGAGCCGCGATGGCAAGACGCTGATCTTCAACCGCGCGGGCAAGCTGTGGAGCGTGCCTGCAAGCGAAGGCGAGGGTTCGCTCGCCGAGGCAACGCAGATCGATATCGGCAACGCCACCGATTGCACCGGCAGCCACGGCCTCTCGCCCGACGGCAAATGGCTCGCGATGACCTGCACCACGCCGGACCATCCCGGCCGGCGCGTCTATGTCGTGCCTGCCACCGGCGGCACACCGCGAATGGTCACCGCGAATCCCGACTCCTACTTCCACAGCGGGTCGCCGGACGGGAAGACGATCCTGTACACGCGCCCCAGCCACGGCGCGCTGAACATCTTTTCCATTTCGGCAGACGGCGGAGCGGAAACCGCGCTGACCACGGGCGCCGGGATCAGCGACGACCCGGACTATTCGCCCGATGGCCAGTGGATTTACTTCAACTCTGACCGCGCGGGCGGTATGCAGATCTGGCGCATGCGGCCCGACGGCAGCCAGACCGAGCAGGTGACCTTCGACGAGAAGCGCAACTGGACGGCGCATCCGTCGCCGGACGGAAAATCGATCCTGATCCTCTCCTACGACAAAGATGTCACGGGGCACCCGGCCAACAAGGACGTCACTTTGCGTATCCTCAACGTTGGCGACGGGAAGATCCGCGACCTGGTCGAGATTGTGGGCGGCGCCGGCAGCGACAACGTGCCCAACTGGGCCCCCGACGGTGCGCACTTTGCTTTTGTGAGCTACCAGTTTCTGCCCGCCGACGACAACGGCTCGACCCAATGAAGGGTGGACAAGCCAGCAAGGCTGGCAACGGGCGGCCCGCTGGCCCCGGAGTTCCCTAATCTACTTTCCGATCACGTCGATCGGCACGTTGATCGTCTTGGGCGGCAGGCACTGGTTCTGGTCGCAGGCCTGGTAGTGCAGCCTGGCCTGGACCAGATGGTTGCCCGGAGTGGCCACGATGCGCGCGTGAATGACGAACTCGCCGGTGTAGACGCTGAGCTTGGTCTTGGGATCGAAGGCGAGCGAGATGATGGTGCCGGGCGGGTAGGTGGCCGCATCGAGCCGCACGCCCATACCGTTGGGGATGGAGAATGTCGTCGGAATCAGGAATTCGTCGCTGGGCGTGTGCGAGTTGATGTGCAGTCCCTGCGCGACGCGGAAGTGCAGCGTGACCGGGCTCGACTTGCCCGTGGGAACGCTCAGCTGCTCGGGGAAGAGATATTGAACCGCGTCGGTCTTGAGGATAGAGCGGTTCTGCGCGGCAGACGAGAGGACCTGGGCGTGAGCCGCCACTCCACCCAGTCCAATCGCCAGAGCCGCCGCAATGCGAATAGCCTTCTCGATTTCAAACTTCAATTGAAATCCTCAATCTCATTTGGAACAGGTCCCGACACACTGGCCCGCCGACTCGCCGACTAGCTGATTCGCCGACCTGCTAATTTGTCAGCGCCTTCCTGATGTTCCCCTCAATGTCGCTTTCCGAGGTCAAGCCCACTTGAGCCGCTACCACTTTCCCGCTGCGATCCACAAAGAACGACATGGGTAAGTCATCCAAGCCACCATAGTCACGGCTAATGCTGTCGCCATCCAGCAGCACTGGGTACGGCACCTTCATCTCGGTAGCGAACTTGCTGGCGTTGGCCTCTTCCTTGGCCCATCCGGCCTTGTCGTTCTTCTGGAGGTCATCGCCCTCGGTGTCGACGCCCAACACCTCGAAGCCCTGCGCCGCATATTTGTTGCGCAGCTCGACGAGCCACGGCGTTTCCACCTTGCAGGGGCCGCACCACGTGGCCCAGAAGTTGATCAGCACGGCCTTGCCCTTGTAGTTCGCGAGCGAGACTTTTTTGCCGTTCACGTCGTCGAGCGCGAAGGCGGGCGCCAGCTTGCCGTGGAGCGGAGAAACATATTGCGCCGTGCCGCCGCCGGGGGCTGCTACGAGCTCGCCCTGCGCGGCCCCGGCCAGAAGTTTTTCGGCGGCCTGCTGGCGATACTCCCAGTTGGCCCAACCCGCCCAAGCAAAGATGGCCAGAATGAAAAGAACGGCAGTAAGAACAATCGTGTTGCGCCGCACGGGGATCGACCTCATGCCCTTATTGTATGAGGGCGGCGGCAGGCCTCGCAGGCCATCTCCGCCGGCTCATCAGTTCGCCGCGAGCCGAAGCGATCTTCGGAATAGAATCGCCAGCATCACGGCAGCGACGGGCACGACCGTCCAAACGATGGTGATGACGGCCAGCTCGAACCGCGTCTCCAGGTTGTTCCCGAAAACCACCGACATACCGATAAACGTGACGAATCCCAATGCTCCGCTGATCGCCAGCACCCAGCGCGTAGCTTTTTCCAGGCTGCTTTTGCCGGCCAACGACACGCCGAGAAAGATGAAGGCCGCCGACATCCCCAGGTAGCCGAGATCTTCCATGGCGATGAAGGCCCCGTGCGGGTTGTACTGCGAAAAGAATGCCAGCCCGTCCGACTCGCCTCTGAGAAGGCTCGGCTGGAACACTTCAAACTGGATGAAGTAATCCAGCGTGACAAGCGCCGCTGAAACCGTCGCAGCCGCCACCGCGATCCGGCTGAAGATTCGCCTCTCGATCTCCACCCAGAAATCGACGCAGATGCATAGCACCACGAACAGAGAAACCAACAGCATCCCGGGGAAGACCCACAAGTAGTCCCTGGGGAAGAACGCGACGGCGCCCGTGTAGGGGTACGCGATGCAGGACTCGGTGCAGAAGGGCCCGGAATGCGGCGGCGTCATGAAGCCGATGCCGAACGCCACGACCGCTACAGCCGCAGTCAGCACGGAAACCCACAATCCCAGTCGTGCAGCGGTCTCGCGGGCGCGATCGGTTGCCGTAATCCCCCTCCCATTGGGAGCCATGGCCTCACCTCTCGATTTCTCCGCAGGCTGTTCGGCAACAGAGCGGGCGGGCCTGCCGGATCGTCGGAATTCTATGTCATTCCCCTCGCCATCGGCAGTGACAAGCCGGCTGGCGCTTCCTGCTTGCGATTCCCTACTCCCGATCCCCCGGTCTTTGCTACCATCAAATGCCAGTGAGCCCCACCGGGAAAGACGACCCGTTCCAGCCCGCGGCGCTGGTCCGCACTGAGGCCGCCGCGCTCCAGGCCCTTGCTGCGCGCCTCGACGGGCCGATGGCCGGTCCATTCTCGCGCGCTGTGGAGATGATTCTCCACTGCGGCGAGTCGAACGGCCGCGTCGTGGTCACTGGCATGGGGAAAAGCGGAATCATTGCGCAGAAGATTGCCGCCACGCTCAGCTCCACCGGCTCGCCGGCGCTGTTTCTGCATCCGGCCGAGGCCGTGCACGGCGACGTGGGCGTCCTCATGCCCGGCGACGTGGTCATCGCGCTCTCGGCCTCGGGCGAGACCGAGGAGATTCTGCGCCTGCTGGCTACGCTCAAGCGTAAAGGCGATGCCCTCATCAGCTTCTGCTGCAATCTTCACTCGACTCTCGCCGCGGCGAGCGACGTGGCGCTCGATTGCAGCGTGGAGCGCGAGGCCTGCGGGCTGAATCTGGCGCCCACGGCATCGACGACGGCCATGCTGGCACTCGGCGATGCGCTGGCCATTGCGGTGAGCCTGCGCAAGGGCTTCCGCGCTGAAGATTTTGCGGAACTGCATCCTGGCGGCAAGCTGGGCAAACAGCTCGCCAAGGTCCGCGACCTGATGCATACCGGCGACGACATCCCTGCTGTCGCGCCCTCCACGCCTATGGCCGATGTGATCTTCGAGATGTCGTCGAAAAAACTCGGCATCACAACGGTGCAGGAGTCGGGACGGCTGCGCGGCGTGATTTCGGACGGCGATCTGCGCCGTCTGCTCGAGCGCGAAGGCGGCGCAGCGCTCGGCAAGACCGCCGGCGAAGCGATGAACCCGCATCCAAAGACCATCGCTGCCGATGAATTGGCCGCCAAGGCGCTGGCGATTCTCGAAGAGCGCAAGATCACCTCGCTCATCGTCGTTGACTCTGCGCAAAAGGTCGAGGGAGTGGTGCACCTGCACGATCTGTGGGGCGTGGAGCTGATCTGAAGCAGGGCGTGAGTGCCTCCAAGAGAATGGGCGAGCCATGAAAGACGAACACAGCTTTGAGCAAATTCGGGAGGACATCGAGGCGAGGCAAAGGGCGACAGTCTGGCCGGACACTCTGCGCAATGAGAGATTTGTCAATGCGTTCCTATGGAAGGGCGACCCGAATGCGAGACCAGTTCAACGAGTAGGCTTGGATGTCTTCGCCCTCTTCTTTCTGCTGTTAGGCATGTCTCTCGTATCCATTCCGTTTCAGAAGAACTTTGAAGATGGTTCGAGCATTGTTTTCTTTGTGGCCCTGCCCCCGTTGTTGCTTTCCGTGCGCCTTCTCCGCAACGCCTTCCTTCGGCCGCAAAAGCATCGCGGCGACAACGAGCCAACCAGCTAAGGCGGCCATCTCCCGCAAACATTTAGAATGAAGACTGCTGTCATTTGCCCAGCGTCCGCCCCTGCGGACGGGAAAGTACGCTTACCCCTTTTATGCACCGTTGGTCGAAACTCTTTATCCCCACTCTGCGCGAGGCCCCGGCGGATGCCGAAGTGGCCAGCCACAAGTTTCTTCTCCGCGCCGGCTACATTCGCCAGCTCGGCGCCGGCATCTATAACTACCTCTTCCTCGGCCAGCGCTCGCTGAACAAAATCATTGCCATTGTTCGCGAGGAAATGGACAAAATCGGCCAGGAGTTCTACCTGCCGGGGATTCTGCCGCGCGAGCCGTGGGAAGAGAGCGGCCGCTGGACGACGATGGGCGACAACATGTTCCGCCTCAAGGACCGCAAGGGCGCGGACCTTTGCCTGGGGATGACGCACGAAGAGATCATGACCACGATCGCGCGCGGCGAATTGCGCAGTTATAAGCAGTTGCCGCAGATCTGGTACCAGATCCAGACTAAGTTTCGCGACGAGCCGCGCCCCAAGTCCGGTCTGCTGCGCGTGCGCCAGTTCATCATGAAGGACTCGTACTCCTTCGACATCGACAAGGCCGGCTTGGACCGCAGCTTCGACGAGCACGACCGCGTCTATCGCGCCATCTTCACCCGCTGCGGACTTAGGTTCGTTGCCGTCGAGGCCGACTCGGGCGCCATGGGCGGCTCGCAGTCGCAGGAGTTCATGGTCTATAGCGATGCTGGCGAGGACCTGATCGCAAGCTGTCCGGTCTGCGGTTACGCCGCGAATCTTGAGAAGGCGACCTCACGCCTCGATCTGGTGGCCGAGATGGAACCGACCGGCGACGGCAAACCAGAGCTCGTGCACACTCCGGGTTGCGCCGCGATTCCGGATGTGGCCGCGTTCTTCAAAATCTCTCCAGCGTCGGACATCAAGTGCGTGGCGTATATGGCGCAGATTCGCAGCCGGCAAGAGGCAGAACCCGGCGCGCATGGGGGCAACTGGCAGCCGGTTGCGATCTTCCTCCGCGGCGACCATCAGGTGAACGAGGTAAAGCTCATCGGGCTTTTGACGAAAACACTGCAAGCCCAAAGTTCAGGCGGCCAGGCTTTCGCAGTGAATGAGCTGCGGCCCATGCAGCCGGGCGAACTCGACGCTTTCTTTAATGGCCCCGGTGGCTACCTCGGTCCGGTTGGACTCGAAGTTGCTAAAACGCCGCTGGCCGGCGGTCTCACCGTCATCGTCGACACTTCCCTCGAAGGCCGCAAAAACATGGTCTGCGGCGCCAACAAGCTCGACTACCACCTGCGCAACGTCGCGCCGGGCCGCGACTTCCACTGGACGCTCAGCGCCGATATCCGCAACGTGAATGAGGGCGAAGGCTGCCCGAAGCCGGGCTGTGCGGGCAAACTCGTCGTCGGCAAAGCCGTTGAAGTGGGACACATCTTCAAGCTCGGCTACAAGTATTCTGAGTCGATGGGTGCGCGCGTCCTCGACGAAAACGGCAAGGAAGTGACGCCCATCATGGGCAGCTACGGCATCGGCATCGAGCGCATCCTCACGGCGGCCATCGAACAGTCGAACGACGCCAACGGTTTCTGGCTGCCCGCTTCCATCGCACCGTTCTCCGTCGTCGTCACTATCACGAACGTAGCCGACCCATTGCTCTGCGCGACCGGCGAAAAGCTTGCTGCCGATCTCGAATCCGCCGGGCTCGATGTGCTGCTCGATGACCGTAACGAGCGCGCCGGCGTCAAATTCAAGGATGCGGACCTGGTCGGAATCCCGTTCCGCATCAACGTGGGCAAGAAGGCTGCCTCGGGCCTAGTGGAACTGGTGACGCGCTCGACGAGCGCCAGCGTGGATGTAGCCTTGAGTGAAACCGTGGCGCTGGTCAGGAAACGAGTTGAGGAGGAGAAGCTGCTGGAGGCGAGCTTCTAGTTGCCAGGCTTTTTCGAGCGGCTTCGGGCACCGCTTATCACCACGGGGCTTTTCGGGACGCGCAAGCTGAGAGCTGAAGGCTGTTTCAAGGAGCAGCGATGGCGGTACGAATCCGATTCACAAGGCCCCCATCGGGGCATCATCTCAGGTCGCGGATTCTGTTCACTCTACTCGTGATCTTTGTTGTCGCCGCCGTGACCGGCGTTTCAGTTTTCGCCTATTTCTACATTAAGTATCAGGGCATTGTGGACGAGCGGCTCAAGCAGCCGATTTTCGCCAACACCGCCCAGATCTACGCCGCGCCGCGCGAGGTTCGTCCTGGGCAAAAGCTCACAGTCCACTGGATCGCCAACGAGCTGCACGAGGCTGGTTACACCGGCGACGGCGCTGCTCAGCCCTCGCCGTTGGGCACTTACAGCGAAGGCGTGCAGCAAATCACGGTGCAGCCCGGCCCGCAGTCGTATCACGCGCCCGATAGCGCCGCTATTCACGTCAGCAATGGCGTGGTGGACTCGATTACCGACGCGCATGGCCAGGCGCTTTCCAGCTACGAACTCGAGCCGCTGCTTATCACCGGCCTCAGCGAGGGCGCCCAACGAACCAAGCGCCGCCTCCTCACGTACGAGGAAATTCCCCCGAACCTTGTTCAGGCCGTCATTGCCATTGAAGACCGTCGTTTCTTTGAGCACAGCGGCATCGATTTCTGGCGCATCCTGGGCGCGATGCGCAACGACATCTTCCACCTTCACCGCTACACTGAGGGGGCATCAACCCTCACGCAGCAGCTTGCGCGCGGGTTTTTCCTCACGCCCGAGCGTACCTATTCGCGCAAAGCGCGCGAAGCCGTCATCAGCATCATCCTCGAGCATCGATTCTCAAAGCAGCAGATTTTCGCCATGTACGCGAACGAGATTCCCCTCGGGCAACTCGGCAGTTTTTCCATCGACGGCTTCGGCGAAGCATCACAGGCCTATTTCGGCAAGGATGTGCGCCAGCTCGACCTGGCTGAGTGCGCTCTGCTCGCCGGGCTTATCCAGAGCCCCAGCCGCCTGAATCCCTTCCGCCATCCTGACCGGGCGATCGAGAGGCGCAACCTGGTGCTGGACGCGATGGTGGAGACCGGCGCCATCACCAAGGAACAGGCCGAAACCGCCAAGGCCGAGCCGATGCATCTGGTCCCGGCCAGCGTGGATGAAAGCGAAGCGCCCTATTTTGTCGATCTGGTGCATGACCAGCTCACGCAAAGGCTCGGCGACCGCGACTTCAACCGCGAAGGTCTGCGCATCTACACCTCGCTCGATCCCGACCTGCAGCGCCTGGCGACGCAGGCCGTGGACTCCACCATCCACGTCGTGGACGCGCAGGTGGACAAGCTGCATGCTCGCGACAAGAAGCTCGGCGAGCCGTACATTTATCCCCAGGTGGCGCTGGTGGCGCTCAATCCCCACACCGGCCAGGTGCTGGCTCTAGTGGGCGGGCGCAGCTATGGGACGTCGCAGGTAAACCATGCGGTGGCGCACCGCCCCACGGGCTCCATCTTCAAGCCGTTCGTCTATGCAACCGCGTTTCAAACTGCTGTCGAAGGCACGATGCTGCCTGGGCAGACCAAGCTGTTCTCGCCGGCCACCATGCTCAGCGACGCGCAGGCCACGTACGGCGAGGGAACGGAGTACGAGTACACGCCGCGCAACTATGAGGGAAGGTACTACGGCGAGCTCACGGCGCGCTACGCATTGATGCGATCCGACAACAACGCCACCATCGGCCTGGGCAGCCTGGTGGGCTTCGATCGCGTCGCTGCCCTAGCCCGCGACGCCGGTATCAAGAGCGCGCAGGGCACGCCATCAATGGCCATCGGTTCCTACGATGCGACACCGCTTGACATGGCCGGCGCCTATACCGTTTTCGCCAATGGCGGCGTGCACATCGATCCGTGGATGCTGGCCAGCGTGCGCACACCCACCGGCGACATCATCGAGGACTACACGCCCACCACACGGCAGGTGCTCGATCCGCGCGCTGCGTTTCTTATCACCAGCATGATGGAGGCCGTGCTGCAGGGCGATGGGACCGGAGCCGGTGTTCGCAACATGGGATTCACCGCTCCGGCCGCGGGCAAGACCGGCACCAGCCATGATGCGTGGTTTGCCGGCTTTACCAGCAGCCTGCTGTGCGTGGTGTGGGTGGGCAACGACGACTACACCGATGTTCAGATGGAAGGCGCGCACGCCGCGGCGCCCATCTGGGCCGCGTTCATGCGGCAGGCGATCCTATTGCCGCAGTACTCCGACACCAATGAATTCACGCCGCCGGATGGTGTGCAGATTGTCACTCTCGACAAAAACACAAACCTGCTGGCCGATGCCGCCTGCCCCGACGACTACACCGCCGCATTCCTCGACGGCACCGCGCCCACTGACACCTGCGACCACAAAGGCGGCCTGAACGGTGATGACCACCGCAACATCTTTCAGAAGATCTTCGGGATCGGCAAGCCGGGGAACTAGCGCCTGCGCGCAGGCTTTGACGTCACGCGCCGCGGCCGTTGCTTTGCTGATACCGAGCGGATCACGAGCATTCCACGTCCTGACGCGGCGAGTGGCGCTTTGCCCTGTGCAATCGCCGCGCGAATCAGCGCTTCAACCTCAGGCTTGCCTAAATCGCGCGCGCTTTCGAGCCGTATGAACCGATTCTGATTCCCGCTTCCCTGCAGGATTCCCGCTGGATCTGGAAGCGTGGAACCGTAGTAGAACGCGAGCCGCACCCCGTGCGCGTCGGCCACTAGCGAAACGAAGCTGTCCGAAGGCCGCAGGGTCGAGCTGTAGCCGATCACGAAGAAGTTGTAGTTGTCGTAGCCTAGCTCGTTCGCCGTGGGCAGCCGTTTGCGCAGGGCAGCCCGCACGGCGCGGATCGCCTTGGCCATCTCCGGCGTGAACTTGTCCATAAATCCGGCGAGTTGGTCTTTCGGCACTGTTTCGGGAGGAAGGTGAAGCTTGTTTCATTTCGCCTCCTTCATTTTGGGGCCCGGTCTTCTTATGCATCCATCCACATCCGATCCATCCGGCATCGCCTGGCAGCGCGGGCACCAGAACGTGACGCGCGCATCCGCACCCTGAATGCGCATGCGAATCGGCTCTCCGCAGCGGCGGCACGGCTCACCCGCGCGCCCATAAACCCACAAGCTGGCCCCAGGATCGGATGCGTGTGTAGTGCGCCGCTGCTGCCCGCGATAGGTGACGATGGTGTCGCCGGAGTCCTCGAGCACGTTTGCCTTCAGCAGCTTTTGCGCGCTGGCGATTGTTGCCGCGGCTTGGTCGCGCGTCAGCGTTCCGACCGCGCGGAATGGATTCAGACCGTTGACAAAGCAAATCTCTGATTTGAAGACGTTGCCGACACCGGCGAGCACCGTCTGATCGAGCAGCACATCGGCCACGGCCTCATGCGGGCGCACCAGCAGCCGCTCCAGCGCGGCCTCTGCGTCAAAGTCGTAGCTGAGCAGGTCGTTCTCCGAGCGGGAGATGTGCCGATCGCGAACCAATGATTGTTGCGTGTGCATGCGCGCCACCGGTACGCGAAAGCCCACCGCCTGGTACTCGTCGTTCTCGATCACGATGCGCATGTGAATTCGCGCAAGCTGCCAGCGCTCGCCTTGCCGGTAGATGTGCCAGCGGCCGTTCATCAGCAAATGCGAAGTCAGAATGGCACCGCCGGAAAAATGAACCAGCAACCACTTCCCGCGCGCCTCCACGCGATCAACCGTTTGTCCAACCAACGGCGTATCGTCGTTGAATCGCGTGAGAAGCGGATAAGTGGAACGAAAGCCGGTTACCGTCTTGCCGGCGAGTGCGCGCCCCAGATTGCGCGCGGTGCGAAAAACTGTGTCGCCTTCGGGCATGGCTACTGAACCTCTCCCGCATGCGAATCACGCCCGTGTTGTCCGATCGGTAACGGAATCCGCCGCAGATGCATTCCCAGCGGTCCGGGATGAAAGCCCGCGTCCATCAAAAAGCGCGCCATGAAATGCGCAGCTACCGGCTGGCCGTTGATCGTAGTGATCAGCACGCCCTCATGGCTGCTGGCGCGCATCCGTTCCTGGCCGCGCGTGCAGAGAAAGTGCGCCAAGCCCGCAGCGGCTTGTGACCGCTCCGGCTCCTCGGCCGGCAAGAAGACCAGCAGGTTCGGGTTGCCGCGCTTGAGCCACGCCACGAGCTGGCCGTTGCGAAGGATGACTTCAGCGTAGGCGGCGCGTGTGAGCACACGTGGCGCCGACTCAGAATCTTCCTCTGCCACCGGAAGATCGGGCCAGCGCAACACCGAGCCATACGGGTTGGCGGGATCGGTGGCAGCCAACTGCACGAACTCCGGCTTCTCCGTCGGCGGCTCGGTACGCAACTGCCGCAACAGGTCCACCGCGGCCGGCAGCGCAAACTGCGTGGCGCCCAGCCCGCCCACAAAGTACCCGCGGCGAATCCGCCCGCTCTCTTCGAGCGCCTTCAGCACGTCATACACCGCGCTGAACCCGCCGGGCACGTTTTCCGCCGCAACCGACTCGCGCAGTAGCACGCCGTAGCGGTTGAGCAGTTGCAGAGCGAGCGCGTGGCTGCGCTCCGCTGTGGTCCGCCGGGCGCCTTCGCTGCTTTGGTCCGCGGCACGCAGCGGCAGCAGGGACCATCGGCCTTGTGCGGTGGGCGGCGTGGTGCGCCGCGAACGAAAGACAGCGCCGGTTTGATAGCGGCGCGGCGTTCGCGCGCTCTCGGGCCGGGCGATGTAAGCGCGCAGGGCGTGCAGCGAGTCATTGGTGATAAGCCCGCGCCACACCAGGCTCCAGAGCGCGTCGATCGTCTCGCCGGGATAGCCGGCCCCCGCCGCTTCGTGCAGCGAATCGAAGAAACTTGCGCCCGAAGACTCCAACACCGCAAGCAGCTTCTCCTCGCGCTCGGTCAGCGGCTCGACCACCGGCCGCTGCTGAGCCAGCAACGGCAGCTTGTCGGCGAGAAACAGTGCGATGCGGCCATCGCGCTCGCCGATCGGCTCGACGCCGGCCCAAGCCACCTCGCCCGCGGCGATCAGCGTGTCGAGCCCCGCGGGCGTGAAGTCGGCGATGCGCCCGGGCAGAATCGAGGTCTCGAGCAGCGACGCAGGCAACGGCGCGCCCTGCAGATTCTCGATGGCGTCGAGCAGCGCGTCGAGATGCGCCGTTCCCGTGCGCCGCGGCGCGAGCAAGCCCTGCCAGTGCGTGAGGAACCTCGCCAGCGTGTGCTGCTCAACCGGCTCCACTTCGCGGCGCAGTTTGGCGAGCGACTTTCTGCGAATCTGCCGCAGAATCTCCGCGTCGCACCATTCGCGGTGAAGCCCACCGGGCCGGAATCCGCCCTCGAGCACGCGGCCTTCGTGGGCAAGCTGCCGCAGCGCGCTCTCGACGGCCTCTGTATCCAGCGCAAAGCGGTCCGCAGCCTCGCGTAGCGTGAATGGTCCGTGCGTGCGCGCATAGCGGCGCACAAGCTCGAGCACGGGATGGGCCACAGGCTCAAGCAGCGCAGCCGCCAAACCCGGCGGAAGCGGAATTCCAAGACCATCGCGATAGCGCGCGGCGTCTTCGGCGGCGATCAGTCGCTTCTCGCCGGCGATCCGCAGCTCCAGCAGCCGCCGCGAGCGAATAAGCCGGTCGACATGCGTGAACAAATCCACCGAAATCACGCGCCGGCCCAGCTCCTCGCGCGAAAGATCGCCGAGGCGCAAGCACAAATCGTGAATGCCGTCGGCCGACCGCGCGCGATAATTCTCGGCAAGGCACTGCACAGCTTCTTCCACTTCGGCGATGGCGTCGGCGTCGAGCAACTCGCGCAGATCCGCCTCACCGAGCAACTCGCGCAACTGCTCTTGGTCAATTGTCAATGCCTGCGCCCGGCGCTCGGCCAGCGGCGCATCGCCTTCGTACACAAAGTTGGCCACGTAGCTGAAGAGCAGGGAAGCGGCAAAGGGCGAAGGCTTGCGCGTCTCCACCACGTGCACACGGAGCTGCCGCTGCTCAATGGCGCGCAGCGTCTCGACGAGCGCCGGCATGTCAAAGACGTCGCGCAGGCACTCGCGATAAGCCTCGAGCAGCAACGGGAACGATGGATAACGCGAGGCCACGCTGAGCAGATCGTACGACCGTTTGCGCAACTGCCACAGCGGCGAGCGCTGGTCAGCACGGCGACGCGGCAGCAGCAGCGCGCGGCCCGCAGCCTCGCGAAACCGCCCGGCGAACAGCGCCGTCGATCCCAACTGGCGCAGCACAAGCTGCATCGCCTCGGCTGACTCCACCAGAATCCAATCCGCATCGGGCGGCTCGTCGGTGTCAGGGAAACGCAGGACGAATCCGTCGTCGCCCCACAGCGTTTCGACTTCCGGCCCGCCGGCGGCGCGGATGCGAGCGCTCACCGCCATCGCCCAGGGAATGTGGATGCGGCTGCCAAAGGGCGTCAGCACGCACACGCGCCAATCACCCAGCTCGTCGCGGCAGCGCTCGACGATGATGGTGCGGTCGTCGGGAACCTGACCCGTCGCGTCGGCCTGGTCGGCGAGAAAACGCAGCAGATTCTCCGCGGCGCCGGGATCGAGATCATGCTCGTTGACGAGGCGGGTGAGCGCAGCGGCCTGCGGCAGCGCGCGCAGCTCGCGCACCATGGCGCCGATACGCCGGCCAAACTCGAGCGGCCGCCCCGGCCCGTCGCCCTTCCAGAACGGCATCTTGCCCGGCTCGCCGGGAGCGGGTGTGACCAGTACGCGATCGTGCGTGATGTCCGTGATGCGCCACGTCGACGCGCCGAGGATGAACGTCTCGTTGGGATGCGACTCGAAGACCATTTCCTCGTCGAGCTCGCCTACGCGCACCGGCTTGCCTTCAGTGAATGCGAGGAAGACGCCGTAGAGGCCGCGATCGGGGATGGTTCCGGCGTTCAGGATCGCCAGCCGTGCCGCGCCGTCGCGCGCCGAGACCACGTTGCGCACGCGATCCCACGTGAGCCGCGGGCGGAGCTCGGCAAACTCGTCCGAAGGGTAGCGGCCGCTCAACAGGTCGAGCACGCCATCGAAGGCCGAGCGCGAGAGCGAGCCGAACGGCGCTGCCCGGCGAACCAGGTTGAAGAGCAAGTCGACGGAAACCTCGGGCTTCGGAGCTTCCGCGTTGAGCGTTTCGGTCGAATCCAAGCCATCAAACTTCAAATTTGCAGTGAGATTCTTTCCCCGACGAGACACTTTCCGAACGTTCGCTGGGTGCACAGCCCTCGGCGGCCGCGCAGCAGCCACAATCGCCACCAACTGCTGCGCGAGGACGTCCAGCGGGTTGCGCGGGAATCGCGTCGACTCGATGTGTCCCTCGTGCATCGCGCGTGTGACGGCGGCGCAGGCCACGAGGTCCGCGCGGTACTTGGGGAAAAGAACGCCTTCGCTGACCGCGTCAACGTGGTGACCGGCGCGGCCGATGCGCTGCATGCCGCTGGCGACCGACGGCGGCGACTCGATCTGAATCACGAGATCCACCGCACCCATGTCGATACCCAGCTCCAGCGTCGAGGTCGCGCACAGTGCTCGAATCTGCCCGGCCTTGAGCTGCTCCTCGATCACCGCGCGCTGCGCCGCGGCCAGCGAGCCGTGATGCGCGCGGGCAATCGGCTCGCCGGCGAGGTCGTTGAGCGCTCCGGCAAGCCGCTCGGCAGTCTGGCGGGCGTTCACGAAGAGGATGGTCGAGTTGCGTTCGCGGATGATTTCGAGCAGCCGCGGATGAATCGCGTTCCAGATCGACACACGCCGCGGCGTCTGCGAGGCAGGCCCCGAGGGAATCCCCTCCATCTCGCCCAGCCGCGCCATGTCTTCCACCGGAACCTCAATGCGCAGCTTGAGCTGCTTGGGTGCCGCAGCATTCACGATGGTTACTGGCCGATACCGCAGCGTGCCGGAGTCGGCAACGTCGCCCAACTCAGGATTGTCATCCTGAGCGACCGAAGCGGCAGCGGAGGGAGTCGAACGACCTGCGGTTCGATCGCCTTGCTGGTCCGTCGAGATCTCATCACTCGCGCCGAATGGCTCCTCGCCGGCCAGCGCCGCCGTTCGCTGACTCGCTGACTTGCTGACTTGCTGACTCGCTGCCCCTTCAACTTCCACTCCGCCGAGGAAACGCGCCACCTCCTCCAGCGGCCGCTGCGTGGCCGAAAGGCCGATCCGCTGCAGCGGCTTCGCCGTCAGCGCCTGCAGCCGCTCAAGCGTCAGCGCCAAATGCGCGCCGCGCTTGGTCGGCACCAGCGCATGAATCTCGTCCACAATCACGGTGTCAACCGTGCGCAGCGCTTCAGCTGCTTGCGAAGTGAGCAGCAAATAGAGCGACTCGGGGGTGGTGATGAGGATTTCGGCGGGATGCCGCGCGAAGCGGGCCCGCTCCCGCTGCGGTGTATCGCCGGTGCGCACACTGATGAGCGGTTCGTGGAACTCGACGCCCATGCGCCGCGCCATGTTGGCCATGCCGGCCAGCGGCGAGCGCAGGTTCCGCTCTACGTCCACCGCCAGCGCCTTCAGCGGCGAAACATAAACAATCCGGCATCCGCGGCGTTCTTTCTGGTCCCTGTTCCCTAATCCCTGTTCCCTGTTTTCTTGTTCCCTTGGTCCCTTGGTCTCTTGGTCCCTGTTTTGAAGCATCAGCCGGTCCAGGCACCAGAGGAACGCGGCCAGCGTCTTGCCTGTGCCCGTCGGCGCAAGGATCAGCGCATTCTCGCCGCGCGCAATCACCGGCCAGCCCATTCGCTGCGGCGCGGTGGGCGCTTCGAAGACGGCCTTGAACCAAGCCGCGGTCACCGGGTGAAAGCAGGCAAACGGGTCGGCGCTAGAATCGATCATCTGGTCGGAATGGGACTGCTGGGGAGACACGCTCATCTGAGAGTAGCGCAACCACCTTGGCGAATACAAAGCGAAAATCCAGTGGCTCACGATGCAGGTTCAGGAATCAGGGCACGGCGCGGGGGTGCGCCTCGCGGCTCATCCTCCTCTGGCTATTGCTTACTGGCCGTGCTCTGGCCCCACCGCGCCACGCTGAACTGCGCCCCGGCGAACAGAATCAGCCCTGAAATATACGCCCAGAACAGCAGTCCGACGGATACGAAGAACGGCCCGTAGATCGACCCCAAATCGAGGTGCGGCAGCATCGCAGCATAGATGAACCTCGAAATCAGCCAGACGATTCCCGTTATAATCGATGTCCGCATCACCGGCCGCCAGGGCACCTTGCGGTTCGGAAGCACGTAATAGACCGAGAAGAAGAACAGAATCGAAGCCACGCCGGTAGAAACGGCCAGCCACAGGAAGCTGATTCCTTTCACGAAGAAGTTATCCGTGTGATGAAACGACACCACTGTCAAAACGCTCCCCATGCCCACGTTCGCGATCATGCTTGCAACCCCGAGCACCACCATCAGTAGGGCCAGCCCGAAGGCGATGGTCTGGTTAAACAGGTAGTTGCGGCTTTTGCTCACGCCCCACGCCTGGTTCAGAGCCACCTCCAACGGCAGAAAGATACCCGTGCACGAGATGAGAATCATCACCAGGGAAAAAACCTGCGCGCCGTGCCGCTTTAATAGGGGCAGCACAGCCTCTGCCACAAGAGTGTGCACTACCCAATTCGGCTCCTTGGTGGCCGACGGCAGGAAGTAGTTCACCATGTCGTCCACCACACCCTTCATCGCTTGCGAGTGAAAGACCGAGAGCGCCAGTGTGTAGAGGAGCACGACGAAGGGGATGAACGAGATGATGGCATTGGCCGCCACGCTAAAGGCGAAGGTGTGCACCTCGCTGTCGAGCAGGTATGCGATGAGGGCGGTACCGCTTTTGCGCCAGCGGTACCACTTGGATTGCGCGACCGGCTGAACGGGGCCAGTGGCGGCGGCAGCCAAAGCCGCCCCAGCGGCGAGGATTTCATTTGTTTCGTCAGGTGCGGAATTCGAGGCGGCGGCCACGTGTCAGTCCTTCTTACGGTCAAGAGATCTCCGCGGTTCCAGCGCGGATGTGCTGTTCAGAGGAAGGTGCTCCTTCAAGGATAGCCCTTTGCGCGGATGGCCTGTGTTGCTCCGCGGCGGACAAGCGCCGCGACCGGCCCGCCTCGCAACCACTGGCTCGCCGGTTTAGAGTGTTTGAGAAACCAATCAAGCTTGCTTCGGTCGCCATGTCCGAAGGCAACAGCAGCTTCACGGAGCGCAACATAGAGAATCAATGCCGCAAACCGAGCGGCTGCCTGGGCCGCTGGATGCTGCGCAACATGAACCAGCGTCACTCCGGCGTTACCGATTGGGGGCTCTCGCACGTGTCGATTCCCCGCGACGCGGCCATTCTCGACGTGGGCTGCGGTGGCGAACGCACCATTGCCAAGCTGGCGGCCGCATCCGGATCGGGCGTCGTGTACGGTCTCGATCACTCCGCCGAAAGCGTCCGAACGGCGTCAGCAACAAATGCTGACCTCATCCAGGCTGGCCGCGTCGCCATCCGCGAGGGTTCCGTCTCGCAACTGCCGTATAACAGCGGCACATTCGACCTGGTCACAGCCGTCGAAACGCATTTCTTCTGGCCCAATCTGCCCGCCGATGTCCGCGAAGTCCTGCGCGTCGTCAAGCCCGGCGGAACGTTTGCCATCATCGCCGAGGTGTACAAAGGCTCAAACGCACGCATGTCCAGGATGGTGGAGAAATACGCGCCGAAGACCGGCATGACGCTGCTCACGCCCGACGAGCACCGCGCCCTGCTTGCCGACGCCGGTTTCGCCGGCGTTCAGGTGTTCACGAACCCGCCGAAGGGCTGGGTGTGCGTGACCGGCCGCAAGCCGCTCTGATGATTGCGGAGATCGGCGCTTTATTGCCGGGATCGGTGCTGTCCTCGTCATGGATGATCTCTTTGGGGGTCCGCATCTCGCGGATGAGTCAGCTGTCTCGCCCGCGGCGCAGTTGATCCAGCGCCCATCGCGCGGCAGCGCGCAGGCCGTCGTCGGTCTCATGCGCCCAAGCTTCGAGCCACGACGCAAACCGCGCCTGCCCGCTGTTACCCATGGCGATGGCCACGTTGCGCTTGAGGCCCATGAATCCCGCCCTGCGCACCGGCGATCCGTTGAACTGGCGCTCGAAGGACGGCTCATCGAGAGCGGCGAGCCAGTCCAGCGCGGGATTCACGAGCTCCTCGCGCGGCTCCAGCTCGGCGTCCGCGGCGATGGGCGCTTTCCGATTCCAGGGGCACACATCCTGACAGATGTCGCAGCCGAAGACCTGGCGGCCCATGCCTGGCATCAGCCCTTTGTCGATCGGCCCCTTGTGCTCGATGGTCAGGTACGAGATGCAGCGCGAAGCATCCATCTGGTACGGAGCCAGCAGCGCATCAGTCGGGCAGGCCTCGATGCAGCGCGTGCAGCTTCCGCAACGATCGGAAACGAGCGCCGTCGGCGCACCTTCCTCGCGGACCGGCAACGAAGCCAGCAGCACCGCAAGGAATCCGAACGACCCCAGCCGGGGATGAATGACGCACGTGTTCTTGCCGATCCAGCCAAGCCCGGCCGCAGCAGCGAGCGCCCGCTCCACGATCGGACCCGTGTCCACGTACGCGCGCGACTCGAACTCGCCGAACTGCGCGTGCAAGTCCGCCTCAACTTTCCGAAGCCGTTTAAGCAGCACCTTGTGATAATCGGTGGGCCGCCGCTCGCCGTTCGCGTCGATTTTCGCGTTCAGGCGGCTGGGCGACAAACGGCTTGTCCACGCGTAGCGCGCAATCCACCCCGTGCCCTCAGCAGCCGGTTCCGTCGACCGCGGCTGGGCCGAGGAATAATTCGCAAAGCAAACCAGCGCCGAGCGCGCCCACGGAAACGCATTCCTTACGCGCTCTCGCACCAACCGCCCATCCTCCGCCGTGCGCTTCAGGTAGCGCATCGTGCCCGCGCGGCCCGCACCCACCCACTCCCGAAAACGGCCGGCGTCTTGCGCCTCGTCCACATACGGCAGCGCCACCAAGCCGGCCTCCTGAAAGCCCGCCGCCAGCGCCACCGAGCGAGCAAGGTCGCGGGTCAGGCCGGAGGCGGCGGTCCATTCAGGGGCTTCTGCGGGTGCGCCCGGCGAGCCGTTCCGAAATGCGAGTTTCACCGTCACTTCCCTATTCTCGCTCGCACCGGCCCTGGCTGAAACACGCGCGTGAGAAGGCCGGAGCCCGCGAGGCTCTAAATTCACGTCCCTCGCCGTTTCGGATTCTTCTGTCCCCTCCTGTAGCATTTTTGTAGGCGTGATGGCTCCCCGCAGAGTGATGAAAAAGCCTCCGCAAAGCGCCAGAGACACACGAAAACAGGATCGGAAACAAGCGGAGGGGAAAGGACTCGCTCAATGAAGGTCGTCTTCTTCGAGACAAAGGATTGGGAACGTGCCTACCTGCGCCACCGCCTCGATGCATTTGACGTGGTGTTCGAGGAGCCGGAAGCGCCGTTTGCCGAGACCGCGAGCCGTCACCGGGACGCGGAATGCCTTTCGCCCTTCATCCATCCCAAGCTGGATCGAGCCGCGCTGGCGCTTTATCCCGCGCTGAAAATCGTCGCCACGAGGTCTACGGGAGTCGACCACATCGACCTGGACTGCTGCAAGGAGCGCGGGATCGCGGTGGCCAATGTTCCGGTCTACGGCGAGAACACGGTGGCCGAGCACACGTTCGCGCTCATCCTGATGTTGAGCCGGAAGGTGCACCAATCGTACGAGCAAGTTCGCGCCGGACACGTGGAACGAGCGGCGCTCACAGGCTTCGATCTCCAGGGGAAGACACTCGGGGTGATCGGCGCCGGGCACATCGGCCTGCATGTGATTCGCATCGGTCGAGGATTTGGAATGCGCGTGCTGGCGAGCGACAGAAGGCGCGATCCGTTTCTCGCCGATCTGCTTGGATTTTCGTACGCATCGATGGAAGAGGTACTGCGGGAAAGCGACATCGTGTCCCTGCACTGCGGCCTCACACAGCAAACGCAACACCTGCTCGGCCGCGAGCAGTTCGCCATGATGAACGACGGAGCCTTGTTGATCAATACAGCTCGAGGCGGCCTGGTCGACACCGATGCGCTCGTCGAAGCGCTGGAAAGCGGGAAGCTGGGCGGAGCGGGGCTCGACGTGGTTGAAGGCGAGGAGCTGATCCAGGAGGAGCGGGCGTTGTTGCAGCAGGAAAGCGACGTGAAGAAATTGCGCGAGGTGCTGCGCAACCGCCTGCTGTTCGCGCGAAATAACGTCGTATTCACGCCGCACAATGCCTTCAACAGCCAGGAAGCATTGCACAGGATTCTCGACACCACCGTGGCCAATCTCGAAGGATTCCGAGCCGGCACAGTGCCAAATCGCGTAGCTTGAACCGCGCCCCGCCCTTACCCACGCGCGAAATCTTCATCCCGCGCCTCGTCCACATATGGCAGCGCCACCAGCCCTGCCTCGGCAAAGCCGGCCGCCAGGGCCAGCTCCCGAGCCTGTCCACTGGTCAAGCCGCGCAAAGTCATGCCGGGCAAGGTCAACCCCCGCGAACTGTCAGCATTCGCCCCCACGGAACTTTCCTCACCTCGCTTGCGTATCGAATACCGTTGTTCATTTGCGGACGCGCGGAACGAAATCGAACACCAGCCGCCGCGCCGGCCGCTGGCAAGAGCGCTCAGACGCCCTGCAGATTCAGCATATTCCCCAACCGCGGTGCTCTAAAGCTTTGGCCCGCCGCGTGCAAACATAAAGGCCAGGCAAGGCAAAATCACACGGGTCCGCGCGCGGCGCAGGCGTTCGCGAGAAATCGCCGTCCGTTGTGCGCAAGGAGATTTCCTATGAAAAACCCCCGGTTCGACCCAACCATCAACGTCGTCAGCGGCGTCACCGAGCTCGTGAGAGGGCAGGACCAGAAGTTCCTGGAGGAGCTGAAACCGCTCGTGCGCGGCCAGTCCGTACACCTCGACCTCAGCTCGATTCAGCGCATCGATGCCGCGGGCGTCGCCGCGCTCATCACGCTCTATTGCGCCGCACGTGAAGCAGGCCATCACTTCACCGCCTCGAAACCTGCGCCCCACGTGGCGGAGATTCTTACCGTTGTGGGTCTGGACAAGATCCTGTTGTCCCATCATGCAGACGGTTTCTCGGGATTCGACACGCCGGCGGAAGCAACGGCGGCCTGATCGGCGTTGCATCTTCAGGGAATCGGCTTGCTTCCTCCCTCTTGTCCTAAATTGCGGTACTTCCTACTCAGGTGCGGTACGATCCTTCCCCGCCTCGTCTGCCCCCCTGTGACCACAAGCACAGGCAATCGTAGCCCCCGGACGATATTCCTACTATCGACTCAAGAATGCCGCGAGCCGCGGTTCCATATCAGGGGCCTCCCACGCTCAGCCTATCCGCAACTTCCAATTGGCGTGCTGGGCCTCCGTTCCGTTACCCTTTCATATGGACCGCGTGGCGGAATCCCATAATGGAGGCTTTATCCCATGGCGCAGGGCGTGCTGGGTCACGTTTCTGATCAGGTGTCTGCTGAACCGGCAGGCTCGACTTCAACCAAGTATGTCTACTTTTTTGGCGGCGGTAAGGCCGACGGCAACGGCAAGATGAAGGACGTGCTGGGCGGCAAGGGCGCCGGCCTGGCCGAGATGACAAACGCCGGTCTTCCGGTTCCTCCGGGATTCACCATCCAGACCGAAGCCTGCCGCGAATACATGCGCGGCGCGCTCAGCCCGCAGATCGACATCGAAATGCACGCGGCGCTGGAGAAGCTCGAACACATGCAGGGGCAGAAGCTGGGCGCGGGCTCGAACCCGCTGCTCGTCTCCGTCCGCTCGGGCGCCAAGTTCTCCATGCCCGGCATGATGGACACGATCCTGAACCTGGGCCTCAACGACCAGGCCGTCGAAGCTCTCGCCAGGCGCAGCAACAATCCCCGCTTTGCATATGACTCGTACCGCCGCCTCATCCAGATGTTCGGCGACGTCGTCCTCGACATTCCCAAGAAGAAGTTCGAGCACATCTTCGACGGCGTCAAGCATGCCGCGAAGGTAAAGTACGACTACGAGCTCCAGCCCGACGCGCTCAAGAAGATCATTGCCGAGTACAAGAAACTGGTGAAGAAAGAGACCGGCAAGGACTTTCCGCAAACTCCGCTCGAACAGCTCGTCCAGGCCCGCGACGCCGTCTTCCGTAGCTGGCAGAACGAGCGCGCCAAGACCTACCGCCGCATCAACCGCATCGACGACTGGCTCGGCACCGCGGTCAACGTGCAGTGCATGGTCTTCGGCAACCTGGGCGAAAACTCCGGCACCGGCGTCGGCTTCACGCGCAATCCCGCCACCGGCGAACACGCATTCTTCGGCGAGTACCTGATGAATGCCCAGGGTGAAGACGTCGTCTCTGGCGTGCGCACGCCGAACCCGATCAGCGACCTCCAGAAGGCCATGCCCAAGGTTTACGACCAGTTGAAGGACATCACCCGGCGCATGGAAAAGCACTACCGCGACATGCAGGACTTCGAGTTCACCATCCAGGATGGCAAGCTCTACATGCTGCAAACGCGCAACGGCAAGCGCACCGGCCTGGCCGCGGTCCGTGTCGCCATCGACATGGTGCGCGAAGGCCTCATCACCCAGGAGGAAGCCGTCTACCGCGTCGAGCCCAACCAGCTCTACGACTTTCTGGTTCCGCGGCTTGTGGAGAAGGGCGAAAACATCGAAGTGCTCGCTACCGGATTGCCGGCCTCGCCCGGCGCGGCCGTGGGCCAGATCGTCTTCACCGCGGAAGACGCGGTCAAGCACCACCAGAACGGCTCCTACAAGTCCGTCATTCTCGTTCGCGGCGAAACCACGCCTGA
Source organism: uncultured Acidobacteriaceae bacterium (assembly GCA_963836525.1). Classification (GTDB taxonomy): domain Bacteria; phylum Acidobacteriota; class Terriglobia; order Terriglobales; family Acidobacteriaceae; genus Telmatobacter. Next base: position 51,258 of record CAWIJW010000007.1, on the reverse strand, counting down.
GGACATCGCCGGCATGGAAGTAGCGGCCGGAATCTTGACCTCGCGCGGCGGCATGACTTCGCACGCCGCCGTCGTCACCCGCGGTATGGGCAAGTGCTGCGTGGCAGGCGCGGGCGATTGCACCGTTGACGAAGCCAAGAAGGAGCTCCGCGTCAAGGGCCACACCTACAAGCAGGGCGACTATATCTCTCTCGACGGCACCACCGGCCGCGTCATCGCCGGCAAGCTCAAGACCATTCCGGCCCAGCCTGACGATCCGGATCTGGTCAAGTTCATGAGTTGGGTCGATCCGGTTCGCCGCCTGCGCGTCCGCGCCAACGCCGACATCCCACGCGACGCCAAGCAAGCTCGCCTTTTCGGCGCCGAAGGCATCGGCCTCTGCCGCACCGAGCATATGTTCTTTGCCGAGGACCGCATCGAGCACATGCGCGCCATGATCCTCGCCGACAACGAGAAAGATCGCCGGGCTGCTCTGAAAAAACTGCTGCCCATGCAGCGCGCCGACTTCGTGGGCCTCTTCAAGGCCATGGAATCGTTGCCCGTCACCATCCGCACGCTCGATCCGCCGCTGCACGAGTTCCTGCCCAAGCGCGAGGATCTGCTGGTCGAAATCCAGCACCTTGAAGACACCAAGCCCCGCTCGCCCAAGCTCAAGGAGCTGCGTCCGCTGCTGGCGCGCGTGGAAGAGCTGCACGAGATGAACCCCATGCTCGGTCTCCGCGGATGCCGCCTCGGCATCACTTTCCCCGAGATTACCGAGATGCAGGCCCGCGCCATCATCGAGGCCGCGGTCGCGGTCAAGGCCAAGGGAGGCGATCCGCATCCCGAAATCATGATCCCGCTCATCGGCTCCATTGAGGAGATGCGCAACCAGGCGGCCATCGTTCGCCGCGTCGCCGATGAGGTCTTCAAGGAGAAGGGCACGAAGGTCGACTACATGGTGGGCACCATGATCGAGCTGCCGCGCGCCGCACTCACCGCTGATCAGATCGCCGAGGAGGCTGAGTTCTTCTCGTTCGGCACCAACGACCTGACGCAGACCACCTATGGCATCTCGCGCGACGACATCAACAACTTCCTGCCCGCGTACCTCAAGCTCGGCATCTTCAAGCAGGACCCCTTCGCCACCCTCGACCAGGCTGGCGTGGGACAACTGGTGAAGGGCGCCGTGGCCAAGGGGCGCAACACGCGGCAAAACCTCAAGGTCGGAATCTGCGGCGAACATGGCGGCGATCCCGAGTCCGTCAAGTTCTGCCACAAGATCGACCTCAACTACGTTTCCTGCTCGCCCTTCCGCCTGCTCACGGCGCGCCTCGCCGCCGCGCAGGCCGCCCTCGAAGAAAAGCTCGGCGTCACCTCGGGCGGCAGCAAGTAACCTCAATCCGTTTCAAAGCACGGAGGGCGTTCGCATCGCGGGCGCCCTTCGTGCTTCTGCACAGAACCCGAGGTTGCCCCATCCTTTTCGTCCGGCACAGCGACGAAAGGGTGGGATCGCACAGTAACGGGTGGGTGCCCCAGGTCCCGCTTCTGGGACCTGGGATCGCATCAGGCCTCATTCCCTAACGTCCGCTTTCGGCCCTTCTCTTGATCCCGTCGAGCCACTCGCGCCGGAGCAGCCCGCTCCCGGGAACAATCAATCTCCAATAGATCGCTGCGCCCCGCGTCGAGTCATTGTGCACCATCATCCGCGTCTCCGTGATGATCGTGGTCCATCCGCCGCCCGCATCTTCCGCCCTGAAGTCGAACGCCGTTTTCACCGCACCCTGCTCCCGGTAAGCAACAAACTCCTGCCAGTTGTTCAATGCGACGCTGCGCTTCAGCCGCGTGTTCACGGCGCCGAACATCACGAATTCATGTTCGCTCGTGTCGGAAAGATACCCTGACGCCGCAAACGCATCCGAAACCCGCTTCTCCGGCAGAAAAAAGCCCGTGTTGCGAAACGGCTCGCGCAGCATCGCTCCGCGAATCTTCATCAGCGTGTCCAGCGATTTCAGGTCGCTCCACGTGGACTCGCGAGTCGCCTGCATCACCTGCTCAGGGCGGGCGCGAGTGCGCACCGAATGCCTCTCCGAAAACTGGTACTCCGGCATGATCGCGTCGAGCCGGGTTCCGGGTTGCGCGACCCGGATGATCGGGGCCGGCCACAGCAGAGCCGCAACGGCTAGGCCCACACCGCCTGCGAAAATCAGCACTCCGGCGGATCGTTTGCGGACTCCCAGAAACCGGAAGGGAAACGCCAGGTTCGCCAACCCAGCGAGCGACAGCACGATTCCCGAGTAAGCCAGCGTGGCGAGTGGCTGAAACGAGGCCCAGTAGTTGAACAGCAGAACGGCGCCAAGGGCGATGGCGCCAAGCAGAATCCACTTGAGAGTCTTGACCGTCATGCGTTTACTCTCTGTTCGGCAGCTTGGGGTCGAAGCTTGAGATATGCGAATGATACGCCGCGAGAGAAGCCCGAGTTCCGGGATTCCTAGGAATGAACTCCACTCACCGCCGCGCCGTGTCATCCCGAGCGGAGCGCGTTTGGGGCCCCAATCACGGTTTAACGTGATTGGGGAAAGCGAGAGCCGAGAGCCTACCCTGAGCGAAGATCGTCCGCCGTGGCGGATGATCGAAGTCGAACAGGGACCTGCTTTTCAAAAAGCCATGATTACGGGTACCCGAGGTCCCGACCGCCGCGGCAGAGAGACCTGGGATCGCTGCAGAATCAAACCGCCGCGTTGCTGGCGAGGGCCTGAGCCGTTCTGGGCTGAGGGCGCACCAGCCAGTAGAGTGCGATCACGTGCGTGATCATCAGCACGGGCACATAGAGAATCGGGATCGCATATGTGGCGCCCAACTGCCCTGCTATCGCAGGAAGGCCGGCCTGAACGGCGTGGTAATAGTCGATGATGATGTCGGCCGCCCCGACCACATTGAAGGCGGCGACAAACATCCAAAAGAGCGGGCGCATCCTTGCCGTGAGAAGCGCCATCAGGGCCAGGATCCCCGTTGCGAAGTCCCCGCAGGCGGCGAACGTGGCGAAATGTGCCGGCAGTTGGGGGCCGACGACACCCGGAAGGATAAAGACGAGCCCGAAAAAGCGGAAGCTGTGCAAGGTGGCAATGGCGCGTTGCGCCTCGAACCGGTCCTTCGACTTGAGCCAGGGCAAAGCGTAGGTGCCGAACCACAGCAGGCACGCGATATAACCCAAAACGAGATGCATTTGGAAAAGTGTTTCCGTCGACATTGAGCGACCTCCTTTCACAATGGGATGACATCCTATGGACTCAGATTCTTTCCGATCCCGCTGCGGGTTAGGTTGCATCGTGAGATGATCGTCAGCATCCTATAATGAGCCATGCGCTACCGGCCCGGACACAAAGCCGAAGTCCATCAGATGATTGTGAAAGATGCCTCGCGCCGCATTCGCACCGAAGGCTTGGCGGGTGCCGCTGTTGCAACCGTGATGCGCGACACGGGCCTGACCCACGGAGGCTTCTATAAGCACTTCGAGAGCAAGGACAAACTGCTCAGCGAATCGCTCTGCGAGGCTTTCCGGGAAATCGCCGGCCGTCTGGCTCGTGTCGCAGAGCCGTCGCAACCGGCAACGGCGTGGAAGGCGATCGTAAAGGCCTACCTCAGCCCGGAACACTGTGACCATGCGGAGCGTGGTTGCCCATTGACAGTCCTCGCGCCCGAGTTGGCGCGGACCAGCAAGTCCGCGAAGGCTCGGATACTTGTGGAACTGGGAAACTACAAAAGCCGCATGCTTCCATTCATGCCCGGCCGCAGCACGGCCGACAAAGAGCGTGCGTTCTTGGTGATCTTTTCAACGATGATCGGGGCAATTGAAATCGCGCGCCTGCTGCCAGAGCCCGCGATGCGAGTGAAAGTGCTGTCGACCGTACGAGAGTTTCTCTTGCGCAGCTTTTGATTCAATGAGTTAAAGTGATGGCTGCGCAGATGCTCCGGCAGACGCCATTTCCACTCCAGGGGTTCACCCCAACGCCCTGTCAAATGCCTCTGGCCTCAAATTCCCTCCAACCCTCTGAAAACACAGCCGAAAAACTTCCGCCAAGTTTGCCGATCATTTCCGCGTTTCGGCGCACAATGAATCCAGAAGGTCGAGAAAAGCGGTTCTCTGACCACTGACTTCTAATTCCTTTAGTTGGACGACTTTACGAAATAAATCCTTTGCAATGAACGGGTTAGCGGAAATGATCGAGGGTACAAGTGCTTGATAACAAACCACTTAACCCCAAAACGGGTGGGGGGTATAGAGGGAGTACTAGAAGGTAAACAGCGGGCTGCGGACCACACCGACTCGCTGACCCGCTGGCTTGCTGACTTGCTAACTCGCTGACTCGCTTCCTGGCTCGCCCCTGCCGCGGCCCGGCAAGAGCGGGCTAGGAGCTAGAAGCTAGGAGCCAGTAGTTGTTCTTCCGAAGTGCGCCTCAATCTCCTCGAGCGTCTTGCCCTTCGTCTCCGGCAGGAAGAACGCCGCCACCAGGAAGTACACCACCGTGAAGCCGGCGAAGAGGAAGAACATCGCCGAATAGCCGTGCCGGCTCACGAACGGCAGAAAGATCGCGGCCAGCGTGGTCGACACCAGTTGGTTGATGACCAGCGCGATGCTCATTCCGTTCGAGCGGATGCGCGTGGGCATCAGTTCGCTGAGCGCCAGCCACACCACCACGCCCGGCCCCAGCGCATAAAACGCCATGAACAGATAAAGTCCCAACGCCACCAGGCCTCCGTGCGTGGCGTCGGGAACACGGCCGACGAGCGCCTTGTCGATTTTGAGCGGCGCGGTCTGCGCGGCGCGCAGATTCGCTAGAGGGTTCTTGAACAGCGCTTCGATTTTGTTCGCGGGAACGCAACTTGCGCGCGTGATCTCGATCGGCGAGGCCGCCGCGTCGCCTGACCGCGCAATATTCGTCGCCGCGGTGAAGTCGCCGTAGGAATAGATGATTGCGAGCGAGGCGCGATCGCTCTCGATGCGTTGGCCGCGATCGCCCGCTGCCGCAAGAAGCCTGCTCGCTTCGGCCGTATCGAAGCGCAGCGTCAGTTCGTTGTTTGCCCCAACCTGTGCCTGCACCGCGTCACGGCAATCCACGGTCAACTTCTCGGTCGTCCGGAACAGCAATCCGACTCCGATCATGGCGACGATCACGCCGCTCGTTCCCATCACCAGCAGGAACTTGCGGCCCTTGCGATCGACCAGCGCCATCCCGATCATGGTCGCGAGGAAGTTGACCACCGTGAAAATGACGTAGCCCCAATGGGCGGCGAGGTCGCTCAAGCCGCTCACGAGCAGGATGTTCGTGTTGTAGCCGATGACCGAGTTCACGCCTGTCGCCGTGTTGCAGGCGAGGATCACGCACGCCAGCAGAAACGGGACAACGTACTTGCGCCGCAGGAGTGAATCGCGGATCTGTGGTCCGGCCGTCGCGCTCGCGGCGTGCGCCGTCGCCTCCATCTCTTCGAGTTCCAGCGCGGCTTGCTCCGTGCTGCGCGAGCGGAGCAGCGCCGCATACGCGCGTTCCTTTCGCGCCCGCCGGAAGAGCCACCGCGGCGACTCCGTCATGAAAAGGCTGCCCAGCACGAATAACACGCCGGGCGGCAGCGAAACCCAGAAGATGCTGCGCCACGCAAGATTCTCGAACCGAAGGAGCGCAGCCGCATCGCCCGCTTGCGCGACTGCCGCTACGCGATAGCTGAAGAAGATGCCGATCAGCGCCGCGGCCACAATGCCCAGCGTCAGCAGCCACTGAAAGATCGCCGTGCCTTTGCCGCGGCTCGATGCCGCCAGGCACTCGGCAAGATAGAGCGGAACCACAACGCCGATCAGTCCGCCGCTCATGCCCTGGAGCAGCCGCCCGAAGAACAGCGGCCCATAGCCGTGCGAAAGCGCAATGACTGGGATGCTTAACACAAAGGCACATCCGCTCAGGATCATGAGCGGTTTGCGCCCCATCCAGTCGGCCAGCAGCCCGGAAAACAACGTGGAGAACACGCTACCCAGCAGCACCGCAGCCACAATCACCGAAATCTGCGAGGCCGTCAGGCCTGAGGTGGCCTGCAGGTAGGGCACCGCGCCGCCGATGATCCCCACGTCAATCCCGTAAAGCAGGCCGCCCAGGCCCGCCACCAGCAGCAGAAACGCGTTGTAGCGTCGCATCGCGGCCGAACCAGCCAGCGCTTCTGCTCGCGTTGAGCCGCTTGCGGTCATGGTGATGACTTCCTTTCGCTCATCGCAATTCAACCGGGCCGCTCCGTCTCCCGGCAAGCAGAATCTCGCGATTCACCAGTCTACAATGGTCGCATTCCATGGAAGGGCTCAATTGCCTGAGTCCGAGGCGGCCGCAATTGCCAAGCAGCACTCGATTTGCCAAATTATTCTCGCCTAGCGCGACGCTCTTCGCCTTGCTCGTCGTCGTGTCGTCCGGCGTCGCGCAAGCTCCGATCCGGCTGTTGCCCGCGCCGCGCGAAGCGCATTTCGGACCAACGACAGAGCTGCCCTCGAGGATACTGGTCACCGCCCCCGGCCGCGACGCCGAAGACGAGTTTGCCGCACGCGATCTCGAGGATGCACTGAAGCGCATCCCGCCGGAAGCAGACGCGCCCCGCGCCGGTGCTCAACCGCCCTATCGCATCACGCTCCTCCGCACCGGCGCCGCCGACGCGAAATCCATCCTCACGCGAAGCAACCTCGCGTTCGATCCGATCATGGAGCCAGAAGGTTACATCCTCGTCGTCGAGCCGCACGACGCCATCATCATTGGCGCCACCGGCGCGGGCGTCTTCTACGGCGTGCAAACACTCAAGCAGTTGCTTCCTCCGGCCGGCGCGCCGCGCGCGTTGCCCACCGGCACGGTGCGCGACTGGCCGGCCATGCAATACCGCGGCATCAGCGACGATCTGTCCCGCGGCCCGTTTCCCACGCTCGACTTCCAGAAGCACCAGATTCGCGTCTTCGCCTCGTTCAAAATCAACATCTACTCGCCGTACTTTGAGCACACGCTTCTTTATCCCGATCATCCGCTGGCCGCGCCTCCGGGCGGCTCGCTCATGCCAGCGCAGGCCGCGGAGCTGGTAGCCTACGCCCGCCAATATCACGTCACCATCGTGCCGGAGCAGGAGGCCTTCGGCCATCTGCACCACGTGCTCAAGTATGAGCTCTACCAGGATGAGGCGGAGACTCCGCACGGTTATGTCCTCGCGCCGGGCGCGGCGGGCACGCTGCCGCTCATCAAGGATTGGTTCACGCAGGTCGCCGAGGAATTTCCCTCGCCTTTCATCCACGTCGGCGCCGACGAAACCTTCGACCTTGGCTTAGGTCGCACGCACGACGCGGTCGAGCAGCAGGGCTATGGGCCGGTGTACGTTGCTTTCCTCAAGCAGATTCACAATGCGCTCGCGCCGCTCAATCGCCGCCTGCTCTTCTGGGGTGACATTGGCGACGCCAATCCCGACGCTGTCACCGGAATTCCCAATGACATGATCGCCGTGCCCTGGAACTACTCGAAGACAAGTGGCTTCGACTCGATGATTGAACCCTTCGCGAAGAACGGCATTGAGACCTGGGTCGCGCCCGGCGACGCCAACTGGAACGAGGTCTATCCCGTTGCCAGAACCGCGCTCTGGAACATCCAGGGCTTTATTCGCGATGGCCAACGGCTGGGGTCCACCGGCGCGCTCACTACCGTCTGGAACGACGATGGCGAAGGACTCTTCAACATGGATTGGTACGGCGTGCTCTTCGGCGCGGCGGCCGCCTGGCAGCCCGGCGAAAGCTCCATCGCCAACTACCAAGATGTCTACGGACAGGTCTTCCATCTTGACTCCAGCGGCAAGATCAACGAAGCCGAGAAAGAATTGATGGCTGCCCAGGGAGCCATCGCCGATGCCAAGACCGGCATGACCAGCGACGAACTGTTCTGGCTCGATCCCTGGAGCGCGCAGGGGCAGATGGCTTCGGCCAAGCTCTTGCCGGTCGTGCAGGATCTGCGCGTCCACGCTGAACAAGCCATCGTTCTGCTCGCTCAGGCGCGCCACGACAACCCGAATCTCCGTGAACCCGATGCGCTCGCCGCCATGGACCTTGGCGCGCGGCGCCTTGATCTCACCGGCCTCAAGTTCCAGCTGGCCCAGGAAATCGCCGCGGCTTATGCCCAGGCCGTCGCCCAGGAACACGACAAGACGCAAGCCACGGCGACGAACACTCTTCTCAGCGAGATCAGTGGCGCAAACGGCCGCTGCCAGGACCTGCGCGACGCTTACTCCGCTTTGAAGAGCGAGTACAGCCAGGCGTGGCTCGCCGAGAATCGACCCTATTGGCTCAACAACGTGACTGTCCGCTACGACATGGAGATCGAACGGTGGCAGCAGCACGGCGACCAATTCCAAGTGGCGATACGCAGCTGGCAGAATGGCCAGGATCTGCCTGCGGCCACGGCCTTGGGGTTGCCTGCTCCTGCCGGCGGCGCGCATTGAGCCGGTCAGGCACCATCCAGGCTGCGCCGCTCGGCCTACCCGGGGGTATGTACCGACACCCGGAATCCGAAACCTGGGAGTCCGTGGTTGAACCAAATCGATAACCGGCCTGAAGATTTCTCTCCTCAGCGGAGCGCCGCAGATGCACACTAGATGCATGCACGAACGCTCCGCCGAAAGAGAGCTTCCTGTTGTCCTGCTCATCGACGACGACCTAGTCAGCCGCGAGGTAACAGCCACCGTGCTGACCATGAACGGCTTTAATGTCCACACCGCCGTCAACGGAGCGGCTTCGCTGGAATTGCTCGGCAACGGAGCGTGCAAGCCGGGCGTGATCCTGATGGATGCGCAGATGCCCGGCTTAAGTGGAACACAGTTGATCGCGGAACTCCGCGTGCGCACCAAGGCTCGCATCTACGCCATCAGCGGCAGCAATCCGCCACCTGAAATTGCCGCTGCGGCTGACGGCTTCTTGCTGAAACCCTTCAATGCCGACGCGCTCCACAAACTGTTCGAGGGACACGAGACAGAGGCCGCTCCCTCCCTGCTCGATCCCAATGTCCCGGTTGTCAGCGTCGAGGTTCTTGCTCAGTTGCGCAAGGTCATGCCCGAGTCTGCGGTGCGGCAAATCTACTCCGCTGTCGTCGCCGATCTCGCCGGGCGGATCGAAGCGCTTGGAGCCGCGATCGCCAAGGGCGACGCCGCCGAAATTCGCCGGATCGGCCACGCCATTAAGGGCGGCTGCGGCATGGCCGGGGCCATTCAGGCTGCCCGTCTGGGCGCGCTCCTCGAGAGCGCCACACTCGAATCAAAGGATAACCAATTGGATAACAGCGCCGCCTTGCTCCGCGATTTGCGCGCCGCTGCTCGCGGGTTGGAGCGTATGCTGGATGCTGAGTTGCCTGCCTGACCCATCGCATCGCTCGACGCGTGGACCGGGCATCGCGGAGGCGCGTGTCAAAAATGGAACGACCCATTCGAATCGTGCTCGCGGATGACCACCCCGTGGTCCGTATCGGCGTGCGCAATATGCTGACCAAGAACGACGGCTTCGACGTGGTAGGGGATGCCGCCGACGGAGACGAAGCCATTACCCAGACCCTTGACCTCCAGCCTGATGTGCTCCTCCTCGACGTGTCCATGCCGCGCTTGCCCGGCCTTGAGGCCATGCGCGCCATCATGAACGGCCCATCCACAGCAAAGATCCTCCTTCTTACCTCCACCATCACGACGCAGCAAATCATCGAGGCCCTGCAGATCGGCGCCCGCGGCATCGTCCTCAAAGACGCTCTCGCCAGCCATCTGCAAACTGCCATTCGTACCGTTCATGCCGGCGACTATTGGATCGGCGGCAAGCGCGTCGTCAATCTCGTCTCCGCGCTCCACGACTTGATGCAGCAGGCCGCCGTGCCGCAGCGCAAGACATACGGCCTCACGCCACGCGAGCTCGAGGTTGTGGGCTGCATCGTGGAGGGCTGCAGCAACCGCGACATCGCCAAGCAATTCTCGCTCAGCGAAGAAACCGTCAAGCGCCATCTCTCTAACATCTTCGACAAGACCGGCGTGTCCACGCGCCTGGAACTGGCTCTGTTCGCCATTGCGCACCACCTCATCACGCCGCAGTAGAGAGATTCACCGCCGCGCGCTATTCTGTGGTTGCGAATCACACTGGTTCGCGGGCGGGAGCGTGCATGGGAGAGCTAAGCAGGATCGGTATTGCCCTTGATTCCGAGCTGTTGAAGCGGTTCGACCGCTCTATCGAAAGAAGCGGATGTACGAACCGCTCCGAAGCTTTTCGCGACCTGATTCGCGACCGGCTGGTGAGGGAGCAAACTGCCGCGCCCAATGCCACCGTCGTCGGCACTGTCACGCTCATCTACAACCATCACGCCCACGGAATCACCGAAAAGCTCACAGAAGCGCAGCACGAGCATCATGACCTGGTTGTCTCTACGAGTCACGCGCATCTGGACCATGATTCCTGCCTCGAGGTGTTGATTGTCCACGGCAAGGCTGCCCGCGTACAGCACTTCGCCGACCTGATCATTGGCCTGAAAGGCGTGCAGCACGGCCGCCTCGTGATGACCGTCCCAACGCATGCGCTGGAGCCAGAAGACGACCACCCGCATCCGCACAGCCACTGAGCGCGGCCCACGTCCGCGAGTCCCGGCCGATAGACGCCGGCAAGGGCAAAGTTCTCAGTGGTCTGCCCCGTAAAAGCGTCGCGAGTTTTGTAGGTGTGCTCTATGTTATCGAGGCCGGGTGGCGTTTCGTGGCCGCCTTTCCCAGCGCAGGCAACGTTCCGCGTGGGAAGTTCGTGGACCTGCGTACCACCAGCCGTGTAGCGATCGGCCATTCCTTCTGCGCAGCGTGGGGATGAGCCGACTCGATGCCGGCGCGCAGTGCCTGCACCGCCGCCGTGGCCAGCTCTTTGCACGACATCTGCACGGTGGTAAGTGGAGGCAGCATGAACTGCGCCAAGTGGATGTCATCGAAGCCCACGACGGAGATATCCGCGGGCACCTTGTGCGTGGTCTCATCGAGCGCGTGCAGAACGCCGATTGCGGTCATGTCGTTTGAGCAGATCACCGCCGTGGGCAGCTCAGCCAGCGCGATTAGCTTCTCCATGGCCGCCTTGCCTCCCTCCATGGTGTGATCGCCCTCGACGAAGAATTGGCTGGGCACGATTAGTCCCAGTTCGGCCATCGATTTGCAGAATGCGTCGCGGCGCGTCGCAGCGGTGCGCATTCGCAGCGGGCCGCTGATGAAAGCGATCTGGCGATGGCCAAGTGCCCCCAGATGCTGAACCGCTTCGCGTATTCCCTGGCCGTAATTCACCTTGAGCATACGAATGTTGGGCAGATCCGGCCCGGCGTCGACAAACACCAGTGGAAACTCGTGCTCCACCAGCTTCTGCACTTGCTCCTCTTCAATGCCGAACGTCATCACAGCCACGCCATCCACGCTGCGCTGCAGCATCCGCCGAACCAGCGCCTCGGTGCGCACCGGATCGTTGCTGGTCGAGCCAATCATCACTTCGTAGCCCTGCGCCACGGCTAGGTTCTCGAACTCCTGCACCAGCTCAGGGAAGAATGGATTGGTGATGTCCGAAACGATGAGGCCAAGGATCCGGCTGTGCCCCGAGACGAGCGCCCGCGCTTGCGTATTGGGCACGTAGCCCATCTCATCCACCGCCTTCCACACGCGCTTGGAGAGATCCGGATCGACGGTCGCGATATGGTTGACGACGCGCGACACAGTGGCGATGGAAACGCGGGCGCGTTTGGCCACGTCATGGATGTTTGCGGCAGCACCACGCCGCTTCGTCGGGAGTTTGCCAGGGCGGCTCATCGGCAAGACGATTGTACGCTTTTCCGAGTGTTTCTCAGGTGAGGCGGAGTGGGAAAATACAGAAAACTCAGTTGAATTCCACGCTTTCGAATGGTTTTGCGCCCTCTCGGCAATCCATTAGGGCGGAGAAGACGGGGGATTTGGGGAAACGTTTTCTCGGGCCGCTAGAATACCGACAATGCAGCCGTTCAGGAGACCGTCGCTGCGACTTGCGGTGCACTTGCTCGCCGCGGCTTGCTTCCTCGCTCCCTTCCGGGGAAGTGGGGTCCCGTGCTACGGATGACTCTTCGCTCCGGCAACGACCTCGATCCCATGACGCAACAACGCCAGAATTGCCTCAAGGCTCTCCTCGGCGCCGCGCCGGCTGCCGGGCAGGTTCACAATCAGCGTGTCGCTTCGCAGCCCCGCTACGCTGCGCGAAAGCCACGCGTAGGGATTGCGCTCCGCTCCCTTGGCCCGCATCGCCTCCGCCAGTCCCGGCGCCTCGCGGGCAAGCACGCGGCGCGTAGCCTCTGGCGTTCGGTCGCGTGGACCCAACCCGGTGCCGCCTACGGTGAGCACAAGGGCCGTGCCCTGCCGGGCGAGCTCCTCGAGAGCCGCGGCAATCGCGTCTTCATCGTCCCTCAGCAGCGCAGTCTGAATCTCAGCCAAGGGCCATTCGCGCCGGAGCACGGCGACAACTGCCGGGCCGGCGGTATCGGTCTGCTGGCCTTCGGAGCAACGGTCGGAGATGGTCAGCACAGCAAAATGCATGAGGCGATTGTAAGCGCTACTCCGCTGGCAGCACCTTGATAATGTGCAGCCACGTCTCCACCAGCTTCGGCCAACCCATGATCGGATAGTCCCTGGGTCGAAGTCCGTAGCCGTGCCCGCCCTCCGCGTACACATGCAATTCAGCGGGCACCTTCGCATTCTTCAGCGCCATGAAGTACACCACCGCGTTCTCCACATGCACCGGATCGTCTTCGGCCTGCAGAAGGAACGTGGGCGGTGTAGCGGCCGTGGGATGAATGTCGGGATTGGGCGCGAAGTTTTGCTCGGCCAGTGCCAGGTAGCCGGGATAGAGCACCACGGCAAAGTCCGGCTTGCAGCTCTGTTTGTCGGCTTCGTCTACGGGCGAGTAGACGCGGTTCAAGTAGATATTGCTGATCGCCGCCGACAGATGCCCGCCCGCCGAAAAGCCGAGCACGCCCACCCGTTGTGGATCGATGCCCCACTCCGCCGCGTGCAAGCGCACCAAGCCCATCGCACGCTGCGCATCCTGCAAGGCCGCCGCAGACTTCGAATAGGGACCGCTATCAGGCACGCGATACTTCAGCAGCACGCAGGTCACGCCAATCTGGTTCAGCCAGTCGCAGACCTCCGTGCCTTCGAGATCGATGGCAACAATCTGGTAGCCGCCACCCGGAAACACCACAATGGCTGCGCCTGTGTTCTTCCCCTTGGGCCTGTAGACCGTGATCGTCGGCGTGGACACGTTGCCCAAGCGAATATACGGACGGCCAGCCATGGTTTTCGTCCCCACCGCGTTCACATTCACTTCGGGCGGCAGGTTGGCCTTCGCTCCCGGCGGCGTCCCGGGCCAAATCACCATCGTCAGATGGTCAGGTGACGGCGGCCATGCCGGGGTTTGTGCCTGGTCGCCGACGGTCAGCGCCGCAACGGCGGCAACAAGCAGCATCATTCGATTCAAGCGCAAAGCCTCCTGGAAAAGAACTGCGCTGCGATGATCGCAGGCGCGCTGGCGGCCATGCAAATCGTCGCCGTTTGTGTGATCTAAATCACATTTCGCGGTGCGCCCTGGCACATCCCCGCCCTCCGGCCGGTGACACGCTTTCCGGTATGAGGTGTTTGCCATGCGGGATTCCAATACTGGCCGCTGGATGCATCCAACCACAATCCTCGTCGCCACTGACTTGAGCGACCTGGACCACCTCATGCCGTTTGCCCTGGAACAGGCAGGCGAAACCGGGGCCCGGCTTATTCTCCTGCACGTCCTCTCTTCCGCCGCGGCCATCACTGCCGATGCCGCCGGAATGCCGTACTACGACACAGTAGGCGCTTTGGAGATTGCGGAACAGACGCTGCGGCCGTGGTGTGAAGTAGCGGCCCGGCGCGGCATCCGTTGTGACGCGCTGGTGCGCGAGGGCCACCCCACTCATCAGATTGCAGCCGCCGTCCGTCAGTTTCAGGCAGACCGCGTGCTGCTCGGGACACGGAGCCGGGGCAAGCTTGGCAAGTTGCTCATTGGCTCTGTGGCAGAACAAGTGCTGCGCTCGGTCAACCTCCCGGTCATTACCGTGGGACCCGAGGCTCATCTCCCGGTGGATCGGGGCGAGGAACGTGTCGTCCTGCATGCCACCACACTAAGAGAGACCTCTCGCCCGAGCGCGGCGCTTGCCTGCCAGGTCGCAGCGGCCCAAAAGGCAAGGCTTGTTCTGCTCCACGTGCTTCCGCCTATTCCGGAGATGGAGCGCAAAGGGCTGCCCACCGGAATGGACTCATCGGCCATGCTCGAGCTGCGCATCCTCGCCGAAGAAACCGGCGCCGGCTGCTGCTCTGCCGTCGAGCCGGTCGTTGCGCACGGCAATCCATCAATCGAGATTCTGGCTCTGGCGTCGGAACGCCACACCAGTCTGATCGTGCTGGGTGCCACGCACCGCTCGGCCTTCGAGAGCCTGACCCGTGACCGCACCGTCTATCGCGTGCTCGCCCACGCACGCTGCCCTGTGCTTACGCTGCGTGAACCACAGGTCGTGCCCCAAGAGACCCACGCCGAGTCCACGGCCATTCATCGGTGAGTGCAGGGAGCCCGGTCTCCGCGTCACTAATTCCTGGCTTCTCTCGCCTTTACGATCCGCGCTATGCCGCACTTGCGCGCAATGCCGCTGCTGCACGGCTTCGTGAATCATCCCTCCGATTTTTGCCGGAGCCGGGTCAGGCGAAAGTTTTTAGCCTCTTCAGGCACTTGTCTTGTAAGTAGTGAAGGTGGCGCAAGCGGGCTAGGCCCTGCGGGTCAGGGCCGTCGGCCTGCGACTGGAAGATCTCCGCCGCCAATTCATGCAGTTGCCGATGGAGCGTCTCAATGGCCTGAATTGCCGAAAGCATGCCTCGCGCTGACTGCTTTTCGCCGTCGAGCCACAAGCCCACACGGCACTGGCTGGCATCAAGCGGCGGCGGAACGGCGCGCTTGCCCCGCAGGCAAGCCTCAAAGGCCCCCAGCCAAGCGCGGTGCTCCACGCTGGCGTAGAGCACCGGCCGGTTCTCGGCACGCACCACAGGCACGTCGGCCCAGCGCGGATCGGGATGCCATGCAGCCGCCCAAGCCCGCAGATCGCGCGCGGGCATGGACGCGGCAACGCCATAACCCTGGGCCAGATCGCAACCCATTTGCAACAACATCAAGCCGTGTTCCGCAGTCTCCACTCCCTCAGCGATCACCTGCCTGTGGAACGCGGCGGCCAGCCCCAACACACCCTCGAGGATGGTCAGGTTCTCCGGCTCTTCCAGCATGTCGCGCACGAAGCTCTGATCGATCTTCAGAACATTTGCGGGCAAGCGCTTCAGATAGGTCAGCGAGGAGTAGCCGGTGCCGAAATCGTCCAGACCAATGGATACTCCCATCTCGCGGCAGGCCGTAAGCACCTGGGAGGTTCGCACCACATCCTGCATGGCGCTCGTTTCCACCACTTCCAGCTCCAGGCTCGATGGCTTGACTTGCGGATGCGCTGCAAGCCGCGAGCGAAGGTGACTGGCGAAGTCAGGGTGTTGCAACTCGGTCGCGCTCACATTCACGCTGACAGGAAGATCGAAACCCTCCGCTTGCCACGATTCCATTTGCGTCAGAGCGCTCTCGATCACCCACTCGCCTAGCTCGACGGCCAGCGGGTGGTCTTCAATGACAGGAAGAAACATACCCGGCGGCAACAGTCCACGCTCCGGGTGTTGCCAGCGGATGAGAGCCTCGGCGCCGACCACCTCGCCGGTGCGCATATTCACCTTGGGCTGGTAATAAAGGACAAACTGCCGTGCTGCCAGGGCCTGGCGGATGTGCTCGATGTTTTCGTGGCGGCCGCGGACCATCAGGTCCTGGCTGGGATCGAAGACGCTGAAGCAGTTGCGGCCCGCCAGTTTGGCTTGGTACATCGCCTGCCCGGCTTGGCGCAGCAGCATATCGGCGTCCACATCCTCTATCTGCGGATAAAAGGCGACGCCGGCGCTGGCCGACACGCGCAGCATCACCTCACCAATCTGTGCCTCTTCGGCTGCGGCCGCCAGCAGACGGTTCAGCGTTGGTGTACACGCCTTGGCGTCGTCCAGATCGAGGATTACGGCGGCAAACTCGTCTCCACCCAGCCGGGCCAGCGTATCGCCTTCCCGTAAAGCGCGCTTCATCCTGAAGGCCAGTGCGGTCAGCAGCACGTCGCCGGTCGTGTGGCCATAGCGGTCGTTGACGGCCTTGAACCCATCGACGTCGAAGCAGGCTACGGCCAGCAAGCGCTTGGTTCGGTGCGCGTGAGCCATGGCTTGACGCAGACGATCGGCAAGCAGCGAACGGTTGGGAAGCCCGGTCAGCGCATCGAAATGCGCAACGTGCTCAAGTTGCTGCTCGTGCTCCTTGATCTCCGTGATGTCTGAGAACAGTCCCACATACTGCTCAACCTCGCCGTTAGCGTTGCGGATCGCGTTCATGGTGAGCGTCTCTGCGTAGATGTCTCCGCTCTTCTTCCGGTTCCAGATTTCCCCTGACCAATGACCCTCCCGGATGAGAGACTCCCACATGTTCTGGTAGAACTCATTGCTCTGCAGGCCGGACTGGAGCAGCCGCGGATTGCGCCCAAGCACCTCATCGCGCGTGTAGCCGGTAATGCGCGTAAAGGCCTCATTCACCTCCAGAATCGTTCCCGAGCGATCGGTGATCGTAATGCCTTCGCGGGCGCCGGTGAAGACGGTGGCGGCCAAGCGCAGCCGCTCTTGAGCCTCCTTCCGCGGCGTAATGTCTTCTGCAAAAATCACGATCCCACCGATCGAACCATCGCCTGCACGCCAGGGCAGAACCTCGCGGCGGAGCCATTCAGCCCTGCCACTGGCGCGATCGATCCGGCTCTCTTCGACGCGGATCGTTTCGCCCGCTAAGGCGCGACGATGCTCTTCCCTCCAGCTGTCCGGAATATCCGTTGTGACATCGTAATTCGAACGTCCTAAGATCTCATGCTCCACGAGATCCAGATTCTCCAGCCATTGTCGGCTCACCGCCAAATAGCGCATCTCGCGGTCGAACATGGCCAGGGCGACGGGCGCGTGCTCGATAAACAGTTGCAGCAGCTCCTTGCTCTCTCGCAGCGTTTCCTGAGCCTGCCTGGCCTCGGTGATGTCCCGGATCGTGCCGAGCATCTTCACGGGACGCCCTTGGACGTCGAACTCCAGCCGTCCCTGGCCGTGCACCCACCGCACCGCTCCGTCTATCTGACGAACAACCCGATACTCCTTATCAAAAGGCTTGCCCTGACCAAGCACCTCATCCTTGAAATAGGCAACCATCGTCGTGCGATCGTCGGGATGGAGCAAGGCTGCCCATCCCTCGACGGTGTGCTCATATTCCTTATCGATTCCAAATATTTGGTCCAGGACATCCGAACTCGTCCACAGTCCAGTGTCAACATCGAGCAAATAGCTGCCCAGGCCGGCAATCCTCTGAGCCTCCCGCAGCGACTCCTCGCTCTCGCGCAGCGCCGCCTCGGCCTGCTTTCTTTCCGTAATGTCCTGGACCGTACCGCGGAGGAGCAGAGGCTTTCCCTGGGCATCGAGTTCCATCTGGTCGCAGGCCTGCACCCAGCGCACCGCCCCGTCATTCTGACGGACGATGCGATATTCGCTGTCCAACGACGTGCCTTCGCCAAGGAAGTAACCTTTGAAGCGCCCCACCACTGCCGCACGGTCGTCAGGGTGGACCAGTGGCCAGAATCCCTCAAACCTCCGGTCGTATCCCGCTCCGATTCCCAGCAGCGCATTCAGCTCGGGTGAGACTCTCCACACTCTATTGGGGATATCGAGAACGAAGCTGCCCACGCGGGCAATCCTCTGCGCCTCTCGCAACGACTCCTCGTTCTCGCGCAGCTTCGACCTCGCCTCAATATGTTCGGTGATATCGGGAGCGATACCGAAGATGCCGATGATCTCGCCGTCCGGACCGTTGATGGGATAGACGCGATTGTCAACCCAGCGCTTCGATCCATCTTGCACTTGCAGTTGCAGGAATTCGTTGACCCGCTTGCCCTCGGCCATGGCCCGGCTCTCCAGCCGGTAAGCAAGATCGGCGACATCCTCCGGGAGATGATCGTAATCGGTCTTGCCTGCCAGCTCGGTCCGATCCTTCGCTGACTTGGTGAATTTCGACGCAGCCCGGCTCGCAGCGAGAATGACATGGTTGCAATTCTTGATGTAGATAAGGTCGCCGGTTTGCGCGATCAGGGACTTGAAGCTTTTCACGAGCAAGGCGTCGCCGGGTTCGCGCACGGCCCGTGCGTCCTCGAGGACCAGATCGAGAAGCGCTTCCCCGCCGGCGCCTTCCCGCCGCTTCGCGTAACTTCCTTTGAAGCAGCGGATGCGCCCATCCGCGTGGCGCAGGCGGATGTTGATGACGCCGGACGGCTTTTCGAGATCGGGAGAAAAGATGCGATCGGCGACGCTGGCGTCTTCCGGGTGAATAAGATCCTTGAGATTGACCTTCGAGGTGAGGAACGCCTTTGGGTTATAGCCGAGCGAAGCCTGAGTCTCGCCGCGAGCTGACACCAACCGCGGCGAACCATCCAATGCGAAGCAGAAGGTTGGATTCGACATGGGGCCCAGTACCTCTGCGTCGGTCCATGCTCGCGTCCGGCAGCCTAACATATCGGAATTTCCTAAGGCAATGAAAATCGTATGACATAGCGGCATCCTGAATCATCGCCCCCGCGTCGCATCGTTGTACAACTTTCCGGGAGTGGTGCAGCCGCGATGGTGGGAAACCATATCGCTGCGTCTTGCCTTCCGATGATCGACCCCTGCGCTTGATTGTTCGTGCCTCTGGTGTTCAGTACTTCCCACTGCGGGCCTGCGATAGGCGCGGGTTTTTGACGCTCCTCCCCCTCGCACACGCGGTATGAACCAAATCGTGCACTCGTTATCCACGTGTTTTTTGTTGCCGCCGCGATTCCGGTGCACTTATTCACGCCGGCTCTTGGCATAATCGCAGAGGAAGTGATTCCTCCGTAATTGTTCCGAGAGCTGCGGTCAAGGTTTCGGCCGGGAATTTAGGTTGAGTGCACGAAATTGGGAGCTTAAGTTCACCAGCCGGGCCGTGTGGTAACGGGGTCCCAGCGACCCGTCCTCGCCGCTGGGTGGCGTAACGGGGTTTCCAGCGATCGGTAGCTCGAAGAGCCGGGGTCGCTGAGGTGGCCCATCACCTGGGGGACCATTCAAGCGTGACCAGCTATCGCCGTCAGGACGTTTTGCGCATCCTGCAAATCAGTTCCCGCCAACTGCAAGCCTGGGAGCGAGCCGGGCTGATTCCTCAACAGGAACTCTATAGCTTTCAGGATCTGGGGCAACTGCGCACGCTGCGCTCGCTGCGCGAGGACGACGTGCCCGCCGCGTCCATCCGCGACTCCATCCTGGCCATGAAAGCGGTGGCAGGCATGAACAACCCGCTGCTCGAGGCGCGCGTGGTGCGCACGGGAACGCGCCTGGCATTCCGCCATCGCGGCGCCATGGTCGACCCCATTCGCCGTCAATTGCTCTTTGACTTCGATCGCATGGGCGAGCCGCAACTTGCTTCCGCCGCTACGTCGCCGTCTCCTCTGCGCCGAATCGGCATGCCCGGTCTGCGCGGTATTCAGGAGCGCTTCCATGCCGCGGTACAGGCCGAGGAAGCGGGCGAAAAGCATCGCGCCATCGCGCTCTACGAGGAGATTCTCTCCATCGATCCGCAGTACGCGGCCGCCTGCATCAACCTGGGCACCATGTTTTTCCACCTGCGCCAGTATGGCCGCGCCGAAGAGCTCTACCGCCGCGCCACAGAAGCCGATCCCGGATACGTGCTGGCCTACTTCGATCTCGGCAACGTGCTTGACGAACTCGAGCGGCTCGACGAATCCATCGCTGCCTACGTCAAGGCCGTGACCCTCTCACCGCGCTACGCCGACGCCCACTATAACCTGGCCCTCGCCTACGAGCGCAGCAGCCAGAACCGTTCCGCCCTGCGCCACTGGCGAGCCTATGTGAAGCTCGACAACCGCGGTCCCTGGGCCGATCACGCACGTGGCCAGATTCGCAAGCTGCTCAGCCGCGAAAAGCTCTCCATCGCCTCCCGCGCCGATCACTTCATCCCTCCGCGCAAAGGCACGGCGGCGCTGATGCTGGTCTAGCGCGTTCGAGTCAACGCGGAATCGGCATCGTCCACCTCTCGGCAATGCCCGCTGTGTACAGGTCCGGAAAGCACGTTGTTCAAGCAGGGGCCGTCCGTCTGGCCGCCTCCGCCACCGCGCGAATGTGCGCCGGCCGCGTCCGGCAGCATCCGCCCACGATCTGCGCTCCGGCCTTGAACCACTCCGCCGCCCTCGCGCCGAAGTCAGCCGGATCGGTCACGCCCGTCCAGCATCGCCGCTCCGCGTCCCATCCCTCGCCTGAGTTCGGATAGACCAGGATGGGCTTATCCGAACCGGCGCGCAACTCCGCAATCAACGCGGGAATCCACTTCGGCGGAACGCAGTTCACGCCGATGGCAATGGTCTGCGGAAAACCAGCAACCAGCGCGGCGCAATCGGCCACTCTCTCGCCGTGCGACACGTGTTTCTCGTCGCGGCAGGAAAAGCTGAACCAGGCTCGCAATGATGGCCAGGGCGCCATCGCTTCGCCCACGGCGCGAACATCTTCGAGCGACGGGAACGTTTCAAAGGCGAGAAGATCGGGGGCCTGCATGCCCTTGGCGCTGGCAAAGACCTCAATGCGCTCGCGGTGGAAAGCGGACCAGATCGTCGTAGGAGCAATCGTAATTGCCGTGGTACTCGCCGCCATTGTGCAGCGCCGCGCCGAATGGCCCCAGCGAGCCGGCGACGAGCACACGCCGCTCCGGAAACTCCGCAACCACCGAACGCGCCAGCTCGACCGACCGCAGCAGTGCCGCATCGGCGCGTTCTGCCGATAGTCCTACCTCGGCATAGCCCATCCGCGAAACCTGGTAGCTGCACGTGGCAATGCACTCGGCGCCTGCTTCAATGTAAGCGCGATGCACCGCGAGCAGCTTCTCGGGCTCGTCCTCGAGCACATGCGCCGACCACAGCGGTCCGTCGATGCGCGCACCGGTATACTCGAGCTCCGTGGCCAGCCCGCCGTCGATCACGTGGACGCCACGCAAAATTGAGTCGCGCCGTCACCCTTCTCTGTCATGAAGCGATGGTAACGCCCGGCTGGAACGAGCGAATTCGAACCGCTCGCCTGGGCAGCGATCCTCATTAGCTGGCGGCGTCTTTCTGTCGCGTGGCCTTCACGGCCGACAGCAGCCCAATGCCGATCATCACGATCGCGCCCACCAGAATCCAGTGCGATGGCATATGCACCAGGTGCGCGGCGTACACCAGCCCGGCGATTACGATTGCGAATCCAGCGGCATAAAGTCCGAACGACATGTGATCTCCTTAGCCAGGTACTGTGCGGTTATGCGGAATCTCGCGCACTATTCCAGCCTCGCACTGCGGCGCACCGAGTCTGAGCCGTTCAGACCAGCTTTTGCGTTGCTGATGCAAGTGCATTGTGACTGGGACACAACCTGAGGATTGCGACGCTTAGCGACCTTCGGGATTCCTGTTCCTAGCAGAAGGTTTCACGACCGATGAATAAGCCCTGAGTCAAAAGACAGCATCCAGCAGCTGCTTTTACACCTTTTGCGTCCGCTGCACCTGCCGCACGCCTTCTACGCGGCGCAGGCCTAGAACCATGCGGTTCAGGTGGCGCACGTCCTCAGCTTCCACCACAAACTCGATAATCGCTGCGCCTTCTTCGTCACGGCTAAGCTCAACGCCGCGAATATCGGTGTTCTCGTCGGAGATGACTGCGGTCAGCTCCTTTAACATTCCGGTGCGGTCCTCGCAGTGGACAATGATCTTGACCGGATAGCGTTGTGCCTGTCCCGTGGCTGCGTCTAGCGCGCGCGACCACTCCACGTTGATGCGCCGGTCGCTTTCGTACAACAGGTTCTGCACGTTGGGGCAACTGCGCGCGTGTACGGCCACGCCCTTGCCACGCGTCACGTAGCCCACGATCTCCTCGCCGCGAATGGGATTGCAACATCGCGCGCGATAAACCAGTAGATCATTCTGGCCTTCCACTTGCAGCGAATCCGAACCGGCCAGGTGCAGCTTGCGCACCGCATCCGTCATGCCCGCTTCGCCCGGCTTGGTCTCCGTCCCCGGTTCGGCTTCGGGCTGCGCCGCGAATCCAGGCGCCAGCTTGCCCAACACCTGGTGCGCGGTGTGCTTACCCTGCCCCAGCGTAGCCAGCAGGTCGGCGGCCGTGGCCACGCCGAATTCATGCGCCACACGGCCCAGATCCTGGTCGTCGATCTGCGTCATCGGCACCTTGAACTTGCGTGCATCCCGCTCCAGCAGTTTTCTTCCGATCTCTACCGCGCGCAGCCGCTGATCCTCGTTCAACCAGTGTTTGATCTTGTTGCGCGCGCGGGGACTCTTGACGAACGTGAGCCAGTCGCGGCTCGGCTTGTGATCTTTCTGTGTGACGATCTCGACGATGTCGCCTGTCCGCAGCTTGGTGCGCAGCGGCGCCATGCGGCCGTTGATCTTGGCCCCCACGCAGGTGTGGCCCACCTCCGTGTGAATGGTATAAGCAAAATCCACGGGCGTGGCGCCCGCCGGCACCACGACAACCTTCCCCTTCGGCGTGAAGGTGTACACCTCGTCGGGATAGAGGTCCATCTTCAGGCTGGAGAGAAACTCGTTGGGATCCGTCATCTCCTTCTGCCATTCCACAAGCTGGCGGATCCAGTTCAATCGCTCCTCGTCGCGCGCCGTCACCACGCCGCCTCCGGCCTTGTACTTCCAGTGCGCCGCAATGCCCTCCTCGGCGATGCGATGCATCTCTTCGGTGCGAATCTGCACCTCGAACTGGTGCCCGCTGGCGCTCATCACCGTGGTGTGCAGCGATTGATACCGGTTGGCGCGCGGAATGGCGATGAAATCCTTGATGCGCCCCGGCACCGGACGCCACAGCGTATGAATCAGCCCGAAAACCGCATAGCACGAGGCCACATCCTGGGTGATCACGCGGACAGCAAGCAGGTCGTACACCTGCTCGAACGAAACCTTGGTGCGCTCGATCTTCTGGTAGATGGAATAGAGCCGCTTGATGCGCCACTCCACCCGCGCCTGGATGCCGTTCTCCCGCAACTGCTCCACCAGCGTGTCTTCCACGCTGCGCAGGAACTGCTCGCCTTCCACGCGCCGCGCTTCCACCGCCGCCGATACCCGCTCGTAGCTCACCGGGTCGGTGTAGCGGAAGGCCAGATCCTCAAGCTCGCCGCGCACCTTGCCCATGCCCAGCCGATGAGCCAGCGGAGCGTAAATGTCCTGCGTCTCGCGTGCGATCGCCTCCTGCCGTTCCGGCTTCAGATGCTCCAGAGTACGCATGTTGTGCAGCCGGTCGGCCAGCTTGATCAGCACCACACGCACATCCGAGACCATGGCCAGCAGCATCTTGCGCACGTTCTCCGCCTGGCGGTCTTCGCGGTTGGCAAATTGGATCTTGTCGATCTTGGTCACGCCCTCGACGATGTGCGCCACTTGGTCGCCAAAGGCGTCTGCAATCTCCTCGCTGGTGGCCTTCGTGTCCTCCACGGCATCGTGCAACAGCGCTGCAGCGATGGCCGTCGCGTCCAGCTTCATCTCCACCAGCACTTCAGCCACTTCGAGCGGGTGCACAATGTAGGGCTCGCCGCTCAAGCGCGTCTGCCCTTCGTGGTGCGAGACGCAGAACTCCCACGCCTTTCGAATCAATGAGATATCTTCATTGGGCCGGTTGGCTTGCACTTGGCGAAGCAGCGCTTCGAACCGCTCGCCGATGGGACGCTCTGGGGGTGGTGTCAGCGCACCTGGGGCGGGAACTGGCGCTTCGACCGCAGGAGACACGGGCGCGCCTGAGTCCTCTGCCGGTATGGGCTGCCGGACAGTCGCCATGCTTTATTATAGGCCGCTCGCATTCTCAAGGCATGAATCCGTGCCACTGTCGTGAACCGGTCCTCGCGCCGCAGGCGAGCCCCTCCTGCGGCGAGTTTCACATCGGGATAGTGAAATCGGCGCGGAATTCCCGGCACGCGGCGGTCAAAACGCCATTCGAAGGCCCCGCGCTTGGTAAGATGGACTCTGCCTCCAGCCGGGCGCGAGGGCGCTCAGAATCAGTAACTTATGCCGATGGCCAAGCGTCAAAAATCGGAAGCCGGCGCACCGCCGGTCCCGCCTACTCAACCGGATGCTGCTCGGAATGGCGCCATCGTCAATCGCCGCGCCGCTGACCGCCTTCGCGCCGGCCATCTCTGGGTCTATGCGTCTGACGTGGTCACAATCGCTCCTCCAAAACCAGAAGAAGACCCTCCAGCTCTTCTGCCGGTCGCCGACAGCCGCGGTCTGCTTCTGGGCACGGCGCTCTACAGTCCGTCTTCGCAGATCGCACTGCGACTTGTTTCACGCGAACCCCTTGACGAGGCCGGATGGCTCAAGCTTCTTGCCGCCCGCCTGCGCGCAGCCATCGCGCGCCGCAAGCCGCTGCTCGACGCTGCAAACGACGCTTGCCGCTTATGCTTCAGCGAGGCCGACGAGCTGCCCGGCCTCATCGCCGACAAGTACGGCGAGCTGGTTGTCCTGCAACTGCTGACCAAAGGCCTGCTCACCGCAGGTGTGCGCGAGACCTGCGTGCGTGTCTTGCGCAAAGAACTCGCGCCCGCGGCCATTTTCGAGCGCCCTGATCCGCGCATTCGCGAGTTGGAGGGTCTGCCCACTCCCAGCCTCAATCCTTTGTGGCTTGCCGATTCCGCGCGGCCCGTCACCACGATCCAGTTCCACCTCAACGGCCTCACTTTTGACTACGACGCCAACGCCGGACAAAAGACCGGCGCCTTTCTCGATCAACGCACCAATTACGCCGCCGCGGCCGAATGGGCTCGCCGCCTGGGCGCGGCGAGATCTGAATCAGGGAGCCGCGCGCTCGATGTTTTTTGCTACCAGGGAGGATTTGCGCTCCACCTCGCCCAGGTCTGCCGCAATGTGACGGGAATCGACGTCTCGCGCGCCTCACTTGAGGTGGCCGAGCGCAATCTCGAAGCCAATCGTACTCGCCTCGCCGCCGAAGTGGATTGGATCGAGGCCGACGCCTTCGAAATTCTCCGCGACTGGTCGCAGGCTGGCGAAAGCTTCGACGTCATCGTCCTCGATCCGCCGGCCTTCGCCAAAACCAAGCGTGCCGTCGAAGGCGCTCTCCGCGGCTACAAGGAACTGAATCTGCGCGCGCTGAAGATGCTGCGTCCCGGCGGCCTGCTTGTCACCTGCTCCTGCTCAAATCACGTTGCCTGGGCCGATCTTGAAGCGGCAGTCGCCGCAGCTACGGCGGATGCGTCCCGGCGCGTGCGCCTTCTCGAGCGCCGAGGCGCTGCTTCCGATCACCCGGTCGTGCTTAACCTGCCTGAAACCGAATATCTCAAGTGTCTGGTGCTCGAAGTGGAGTGATCAATTGCCTCGGGCGGCGGAGTCGAGAGCAAACTCTAAGCCTTGTCTGCGCGCTCTGCCGAACTCCTCCGCAAAAGCACCCGCGCCATCCACCCAAACCAGGAACGCCGTTGCTTCACGGGCTCAGCCGGCTTCTCTTTGGATGCGGCCGACCGCAACTCGGCCAGCGCCGTCTTGACCTGCGCACGCAGCGCTTCAGCGTCAAAGGTGCACGAACGAAGATAGGCCGAAACAGTGACTCCGGCTTCAGCGGCGCGCTGACGCAGCCGCTCGTACTCGGTCTTGCTCAGGCGAATGGTTACACTCGCTGATCGCAGATCCCGGTCACACGCATCCTGCGGCGCGGCACTCGCATGAAACGGAAGTCCTTCGCCGGCCGGCGTTGCGGAGCGTGACGGCTCTTCCCGCGCATCGACCGGCACGGGACTGGCTCCCTGCGTGAACTGCCAATCGCCGCGATCCGCCGGCTTGTATCGTGCATGCGTGCGCAGGGCGCGTTCGTAGCTAAGCGTCGCCACGTCCTCGCCCAGATCGCTGTCGCTCCATGCCGTCGTGCCATCCGTCGCCTCACGCGAAGGCAAGGCAAGCGCGGCCAGCATCCCGGCAAAACTGGAAGACGCGGGGGAGGACTGAGTCTGGACCGATGGCTCCATGGCATGGAGCATAGCGCCTCACACGCCCCAAGCCATGAGAAAGCTCCAACGAAGAAACCGCGTCCCTCCCGAATCAGGAGAAGTCGTGCGCTATTCCCATTTCTGCACACTCCTGCCGGTTCGGCCCAATCGCGCGCTCAGTCAGGCCGGGCTGCAGATTTCGCCGGCTCGGGCAGAATGCGACCGGGCAGGCACAGCATTTGGCTGATGGTTTCCGCTGCCACAGGACGCGAGAACAGAAATCCCTGCCCGAAACGGCATCCCAACTGCCGCAGCAGCGTGTGCTGTTCTTGCGTCTCAATTCCTTCCGCCACCACGTCCATCCCCAGCACGCGCGCCAGCTCAACAATCGTGCGTACAATTTGCAGCGGCTGGTCGCATCCTGTCATTCGCGCAACAAATGAGCGATCGATCTTGAGTACGTCGAAGGGCAAGGAGTGCAGGTGATGGAGCGAACTATAACCGGTGCCGAAATCGTCCATTAGCAAGGAAACCCCAAGCCGGCGCAGGCTGCCCAGCACCTCCATGGTCGTGTCGTTGTCCGAGATAAGGCTGGACTCCGTCATCTCCAGGCCGAGCTGCCGGCTCGACACGCCGGACTGGCGAAGTAGCGCCTCGACGTGGTCGGCCAAGCCTTCGCGCGCGAATTGGCGCGCCGAAAGGTTCACGCAAACGCGCGGCGCCGTCTGTTTCGGATCCTCGCGGCACCACTTCTGAATCTGGCTGCAGGCTTCTGCAAGCCCCCAGTCGCCGATGGGCAGGATCAGTCCGCTTTCCTCCGCGAGCGGGATAAAGTCCATAGGCGGAATCAGTCCCCGATCGGGATGCTGCCAGCGAATCAGAGCCTCCAGCCCAACGATCCTGCGCGTGGCCAGCTCGATCTCCGGCTGGTAATACAACACAAATTGCCGCTGGTCCAGGGCCTGCCGCAGGTCCGACTTGCGCGGCCATATCCCGGTTGCTGACTTGGCAGCGCGCGTGTGCCGCACGCGATAGCCACGAAAGGTCTTGCGTATCCTGCGCAGCTCCAGTTGGCTGGCTACGAGATCGGCCAGGCTTTCCAGCATGCGGAGTTCCTCCACGGCCATCTCGCGGCGCGGCTCACACCCGAAGACGGTCAGCGTTCCTAAAATCCTGCCCTCGCCCGACCGGACCGGCGTGCTCGCGAACGATGCCACCTCAAGCCGCCGAATCATCATCCGGCTGCCTGCAAAGTCGGGATGCTTCGAGATGTCCGGCACCACCACCGGCCCGTCCTCCGCCAGCACCATCTCGAACACGCTCCGCTTTCGCGGCAACTCCCGCACCGGCTCACCCCAGTAGGATTTAATCCAGACACGGCTTTCATCGGCAAAGCCGAGCAGCACTGTGTCGGCCTTGAAATACTCGGCAGTCAGACGGGTAACGGCGTCGAAGCTGGGCTCCGGCGCCGAGTCCAGAATTCCTGTCGAAGCGAGCGCGGACAGCCGGGCGTCCTCTTCCTGCCAATCGATCTTGCCGGTCTGCAATTCTGCTTGCGGCATTCCTTCTCCGGGCCTACTCTGCGCCGCCGGCAGCTCCTTTACTGGCTTGGAGCAGTCTGCGTATTGCGTTCCTGAATGTTCTCCGCGCCGTCTGCGGCAGTCCGCTGCAACTCGCGCGTGATCGCTTTCCGCGCACGGACGCCTCGCGAGCGCACCGCTGAGCCTGCTTCTTGGTTCCGTGAATTCCTTATCGGAAGATCTTCCCGCGATATGAGGTTACGCACGGACATCCTCTCCTTGTGTCCCTGTGCGGCACCGGCCACGAAGGAAAGTTACTTATGCGCCGGAGGCTGTCCCGTTTCCGTCCACAGAAAGGTGAGTTGGTCCGTGTGGTCCTGGATCTTCTGTTCCACGCCCACGCCCGCGGAGTGGCCGCCGGAAACGCTGTAGTGCAGAAGGATTGGCCGCCCGCTGGACGAATCCGCTTGCAGGAGCGCAGTCATCTTGCGCGCGTGCAGCGGATCCACCCGCGTGTCGCTTGCGCCGGTAAAGAACAACACCGCCGGGTAGGCCGTGCCCGCCTTTACGTTCTGGTAGGGCGAGTACTTGAGCAGATACGGGAACTGTTTTTCGTTGTCAGCCGACCCGTATTCCGTGGTCCAGTGCGCGCCCTGCTCGAACTTCTGGTAGCGCAGCATATCCAGCAGTGGATAGGTGCAATCCACCGCCGAGAACAGATCCGGCCGTTCGGTGATCGCCGCGCCCATCAGCAGCCCGCCGTTCGACCCGCCCATGATGGCAAAGTGCGCTGGCGAGGTGTACTTGTTGGCAATCAGGTACTCAGCCGCTGCAAAGAAGTCGTCGAATACATTCTGTTTCTTCTCAAACATCCCCTGCTCGTGCCAATGCTCGCCATACTCGCCGCCGCCACGCAGGTTGGGCAGGGCGAACCAGCCGCCCTGTTCCAGCCACCAAGCGTACGACGGCCTCCATTCAGGCGACATGCTCACATCGAATCCGCCGTACGCAGTCATCAGCAGCCGTTCCGTGCCATCCTGTTTCATTCCCTTTTTGCCGGCGATAAACATCGCAACCCGCGTGCCGTCCTTCGAGGTGCAGAAAACCTGCTTCAGTTCATATTGGCTGGAGTCAAAGGGGATCTTGGGTTGGGCGAAGATTTCGTGCTTGCCCGTCATCGTATCAAGCCGGTAGATCGTTGGCGGCATGATGAAGGATTCGAAGCTGTAGAAGCCGTATCGGTCTGTGGCGCGGCCGGCGAGGGTGGTCACCGACCCGATGCCCTCGTATTCGACGCTGCCTGCGGGTTTGCCGTCCAGCGTGTAGACGGCCGTCTCCGTCTTTACATCGTGCAGCCGGTTGACGTAGATCTTGTTGCCCACGATGTTGAAGCTGTCAATCGCGTCTGGTCCCTCGGGCACGATGGTCGTCCACGCATCGGGCATGATGCCGGGGTCGGCCTTCATAATGCGCCAGTTGGGCGATTTGTAGTTCGTGCTGACATACCAAGCGCCCTTGACGTAATCCGCCGAAAATCGCGAGTCCACACCCCAGACCAGGACCTCGAAGTACGAGCCCGGTTTGGTCAAATCGCGGTAAACAATATCCACGCGTTTCGCCGGCACGCCGCGGTCGATTTCGAGCACCAGGTAGTGATAGTCGTCTGACACTGCGACCCCGATGAAGTCGCTCGGACCCAGCGCCTCACCGCGGAACTCCTTGCCAAAAACCAGCGTGTCATGCGAAACCCTGGTTCCCAGCTCATGCTCGTAGACCAGCGTTCCCTTGCTGTCGATACGCGAGTCGTAGAGCCCTTTTCCGTCCGGCGTGAAAGCCACGGACAGATGGATCGCGCTGGGCAGCTCATCCTCGAGCGTCTTGCCGGTCTTCACATTGAACACGCGTACAGTGGTTTCATCCGCGCCGCCCTGACGCACCTCGTACGCTACCAGCGTCCCGTCGCGCGACACATCCGCCAGATCGACAGACGTGTTGGGGTCGCGGCTGAACTGCGCTGGATCGATGAGCCGCTTGTCCTTGCCGGCCCAGCTGTGGCGCACGTAGATCGACGGCTGATCCTCGCCGGCCAGCATCTTCTCGAAGAAGAGATCGTTTCCGCGCTGGATGGGCGCCATCCAGGTGCTCACATGCTCCAGCGCATCCAGATCGTCGTTGATCTGCGGGCGAATCCGCGCCTGCTCCATGTAGCGCGCGGTGTAGGCATTCTCAGCATCGATGAACGCCTTCGTCTCAGGACTGTTCGCGTTCTCCAGCCAGCGGTAGTTGTCAACGATCGTGGTTCCGGAGTAATCGTCCTTTGCCGGAACGGCCTGCGCCTCGGGCGGAGGCGGAAGCGCGATTCCGCCGCGTCCGTGAATCGCCTGGCCTGAAGCAATCAATCCGGTAAGCGCCCATAGCACCAATCCCCATCCGAAAGTCCGGCGTGTACAGTACCACATGGGAACAGCATACCTGCTTCCTTTGACGATCGGCATACTCGCCAAGGCAATGCCCCATTAAAATCGACAGCAGTGACCAGCCCACCCTCAGACCGGGATCCTCAGCGCCTGGACTTCGCCGCTCAAGCGGAATCTCAGCCGCCGCCGCGCCCGTGGTGGAAGCGCGCATTCAACTTGCTGCGCCCTTCCTACGCGCATAGCATCTTCTCCGCCACCGTCGTGCTCATGGTGTCCACGTTTCTTTCGCGCATCATCGGCCTGGTGCGCGTCAAATACATCGTCTGGCTCTTCGGCCGCGGCGTCGAGGCCGATGCCCTCAATGCCGCGTTTGTCCTGCCCGACATGATCTCCTACTTCCTCGTCGGCGGCGCCGCATCCATCACCTTCATCACCATCCTCACCCGCTATCGCGAGGCCGGCCGCGAGGCCGAAGGCGAGCGTTCGCTCTCCGTCATCCTCACCAACATGTATCTGGTGCTCGGCGCGGCCATCGTTCTCGCTGAGATCTTCGCCCCCTGGTATGTGCGCTGGTGGTTCAACGGCTTTGACCCGCGCAAGGCCGCGCTCTGCGTACTGCTCACGCGCATTCTGCTGCCCGCGCAATTGTGCTTCTTTGCCGGCGGCGTCTTTGGCGCGGTCCTGCTGGTGCGCAAGCAGTTCAACGTGCAGGCGGTCGCGCCGCTCATCTACGGCTTGGGCACCATCGTTGGCGGTCTGTTGCTCGTCAAGCGCATCGGCATCTCCTCGCTCGCCATCGGCACGGTTGCAGGGGCCTTCTGCGGGCCGTTTCTTTTAAATTGGCTCTTCGCCCATCGCGCCGGCGCTCGCTACCGCATGATCCTCGACTGGCGCGACGAGGGCCTGCGCGAGTGGGTCCGTCTCTCGCTGCCGCTCATGGCCGGCGTCTCCCTGGTCACCGCCGACAACTGGATCATCGCCCACTTCGCTTCCAGCATCGGCGGCGCGGTCTCTCTGATGAGCTACGCCAAGCAGTTCTTCACCGCGCCCATGTCCGTCCTGGCTCAGGCTGCCGGCGCCGCTTCCATGCCTTTCTTCGCCAGCCTCTGGACGCGCGATCGCCGCTACGAGTTCGCCACCGGCGTCGCCGACTCCGTCTCTCGTGTGGTTTCCCTGGGTCTGCTCGTGGCCTCCATCATGGTGGCGCTCGGCTGGCCGGCCATCGATCTGCTCTTTACCGGAGGGCGCTTCTCGGCGGCGGATGCGCGCGAATGCTCCATCTATTTCGCCGTCTTCTCGGTCTCCATGTTTCTCTGGTCGGCGCAAGCCGTCTACTCGCGCGCCTTCTTTGCCGCCGCAAACACCTTCGAGCCCATGGTTGCCAGCACCGTGCTCACAGTCGTCTCGCTGCCGGTCTATTACGTCCTGTTCCACTGGCGCGGAGCCACGGGCCTGGCCCTCGCCTCCGACATCGGCATCGCCCTGCAAACCCTCATCCTCGCCGTGCTCCTGCACAAGCGGCGTATGGTCTCCATCGCCAGCCTCGACTTCGAGGAGATGGGCCGTTGCCTGCTGGCCGCGTCTGTTGGCGGGGCGGCCGCCTGGCTGCTCGCCTGGGCCTTCGCTGCTCTCTTTCACCATCTGCCTGCCATGGCCCGGCTTCCTCACGCCCGCTATTGGATCGACACCGCCATCCTCATCGCCGGTCTCGCGGTCTGGACTGCGGTGGCAAAGTGGGTTCTCGAAAAATCCGGATCGGCTCTGCCGCGAGTCGCCATGCGCCGCCTCGGACTCGGATGAGGCTTCGCCGGGGCCGCTCCTGCACAGATCCGGACGGGCACAGCTTCACCGCCTCGCCGTCGGCCAGAGCCCCAGTCAGATGGCTGCTGAAAAGACACAGCGCCCCCTTGGTGCTGGAGCGCTCGTCCTACTGCATGAGTTTCTTGTTGCGGCTCGAACCCTGCCGCACCAGCAGGCGTTACGCCTGTACCTAGTTATGCGCCTCGTGTATGGCCGGGGCCGGGCCGGGAACTGCAACCGGACCTGTCGTGCCTGTCGCCTGCACCGGCTTCGCGTCGGGCTTGCGGATGTCGATGCCGCCCTTGAAGAACGCGCCATCTTCAATGCTGATCCGCGCCGCCGCCACATCGCCATTCAGCGATCCTTCGGCGCGAATGTCCACGCGGTCTGTTGCGGAGACATTTCCGCGCACCTTGCCCAGCACCACCACTTCGCGCGCGGTGATGTTGGCCCCGACTTGCCCGTTGCGGCCGATCGTGACGCGGTTGCCGGGAAGGTTGATTGCGCCCTCCACCTTGCCGTCTATATACAGTGACTCGGAGCCCGTGATCTCGCCTTTGATAAACAAGCCCTTGCCGATGGTGGCTTGCTCCGCCGTCCCAGCCTGCATGCGGGTGGGAGTTTCAGGCTGGAAAGCTGGTGGCGCCGCATGGGGCGGTTCCGGAGTGGGATTCGGGATCGTCGATCCGGTCTGGCTTGGTTTCCACATTGCACTCAAGGGATTCTTCCTTTTCTGTCCACCTGGGGACTGGGGGGATGCCAAGGCAAGGCCAATGGCTCGAACCCAAAATTGTATAAGTGCGCTCGCCACCCTTGCTGCAGTTCGCGGCGATCTCCTTTGCGGCCGGGAATCGGACGAATCGCTCTTCCGGCTCCGCCAGGATCGTGCTTCTTCCTCATTCTACGGCATGTCCCGGATTCCTGCCCGCCCCCTCCGGTGAGAGCATCACACCTTCGTAATTGCCGTAATCTTGGCGTATGACCGATCGCGAACTACTCGCCAGGATCGCAGGCTCCCCCGGCCGGAAGGCCGGATACAAGCAATTGGTCCGCGAGCTCTCGCTCGCTGGCGGGCGCGAGCGGCGTCTTCTTCTCGAGCAACTCGCCCGGCTCACCGTGCGCGGCCAGCTCGTCCAGCTCGACCGCGAACACTGGAGCCTTCCCCGCGCCATCTCCCGGCCTGCCGCCGCGCGCGAGAACCTCGTTGCCGGCCGCCTCGATCTTCTCCGCGATGGCTACGGCTTCGTGCGCCCCAATCGCCAATCCCGCGCGGCAGCTGCCACGCGACATGCGAGCGCCAACGAAGATATTTTCATTCCGCCCAACGAAATCAACGCCGCCATGCAGGGCGATCAGGTGCTGGTCGAGCTCGACCCGCCCAAAGCCGATGGTCGACGGCAGGGCCGCATTGTGCGCGTCCTGGAGCGCAGCAACCCCACCGTCGTCGGGACCTTTCACTATGCGCGCTCTGATCGCGACCGCAATAACATCGTGGTCCCCTTCGACGATCGCATGACGCAACCCATCGTGATCCCTCCCGGAGCGGAAATTCCGCCCGCCGCCGGGTTTTCCACCCCGCATCGAGTCCTCGGCACTGAAGCAACTGCGAGTCCGAAAGCCAAAAGCCCGGAAGGCCTCGTCGTTGATGTCGAGATCGCCAGTTGGCCCACGCCCACGCGCCCCCCCATCGGCCGCGTTATCGAAATCCTCGGCTCACCTGACGACTTCGGCGTCGACGTGGAGATGATGATCCGCAAGCATCAACTGCCGCGCATCTTTCCCGAGCCTGTGCTTGCGGAGGCTCGCGCCGTTGCGCACCTCGACCCTGCCGAGGCCGCCGGGCGCCGTGACTTCCGTTCGCTGCCTATCGTTACCATCGACGGCGAGACCGCGCGTGACTTCGATGACGCCGTCCTCGTCCGCGAGCGCGCCCACGGCGGGTACGAGCTCCAGGTCCACATCGCTGACGTGGCGCAATACGTTCTGCCCGGCTCCGCGCTCGATCTCGAAGCCCGCGTCCGCGGCACTAGCGTCTACTTCCCCGATCGCGCCATTCCCATGCTGCCCCAGGAGCTGTCAACGGACATCTGCAGCTTGCGCCCTAACGAAAACCGGCTCGTGCTCAGCTGCATCATGCAGCTCGACGCCGCAGGCAACATCGAAACCTTCGAGCTCACCGAAGGCGTGATTCGCTCTGCTGCGCGCATGACCTACACTCAAGTGTCGGCGATCCTTGACCAAACCGACACACTCGTCCAAGACCTGGAGGCGCGGGAGCGCTTCGAACGCATGAAGCGCCTCGCCGGCCTGATGAACCAGCGCCGCGAAGAGCGCGGGTCGATTGATTTTGACTTGCCGGAGCCGGTCATCGAGTTCGACGAGCACGGCCAGATGCGCGGCGTCACGCGTGCCGAGCGCACCTGGGCCAACCGCCTCATCGAAGAATTCATGCTCGCCGCCAACGAGTGCGTGGCCGTCTGGCTCGAAGATCTCTGCGTGCCCTCGCTCTACCGTATCCACGAGAAGCCCGATCCGCGCCGCGTCGTCCAATTCGAGGAGCTCGCCGCCAGCTTCGGTTATTCTCTTGGTCTCGGGCCTCTGCCGGTGCGCCGTATCCAAACGCGCGCCGAGCGCCGCGAGGCCCACGGCCGCGGCCGCAATCCCCGCCAGCACGAGGTACCCGAGGACATCGCTGTCACGCCCCGCATGTATCAAAAACTGGCCGCGCGCATCGAGGGCAAGCCGGAGGAGCGCATCCTCAGCTACCTCATGCTGCGTTCGCTCAGCCAGGCGCGCTACTCCGAGATCAACGAGGGCCACTTCGCACTGGCCGCGCCCACCTACACCCACTTCACCTCGCCCATCCGCCGCTATCCGGACCTCATCGTCCATCGCATCGCCAAAACACTCCTTCGTGCCGGCGTGCCTGCCCACAGAACCATCGAGCCAAATCGTCTCAGCTCGCCCTGGTCGCACCCGAATGAAATGGGTGTCCCATCCCATTCGCGGGTGCCGAATCCTCATGAAACCTCGTTGCCCCATCCTCGCGAGTCCGCAGGACGAGCGAGGGTGGGAGGCATCTCCTCCATCCCAGCCCTCATCCCCGAACCCGAACTCGCCGAAATTGCCGAGGAATCCAGCTTCACCGAGCGCCGCGCCGCCGAAGCTGAGCGCGAGTTGATCGAGTGGAAAAAGGTCCGCTTCATGCAGGACCGCGTTGGAGATGAGTTCGCTGCCCTGGTGCTGAATCCCGCCAAATACGGTCTCTTCGTCGAGCTCACTGACCTCTTCGTCGAGGGCCTCATCCCCATCGACACGCTCCGCGCCGATCGCTACACCTGGCGCGAGAACACGCACGAAATCGTCGGTGAGCGCACAGGCCGCCGCTTCCGCGCTGGCGACCGCGTCCAGGTCATCCTCGACCGCGTGCTCGCGCAGGAACGCAAGCTCCAGTTTGCTCTCGTGGAGGAAGAATTGCCGCTTGACCGGCAAGAGGGCCGCGCCGCCGCCGTCAAAACCAAAGAAAAGCAAGCGCAAAAACACATCGCCGCCGCCCCCGGGCGGGAGCAAGCGGCGATTCAGAAAGGGTCGCAAACGCTGAACCTCAGCGCCTGTTTGCCCATGCACTTTGGGGGCGGCTTCTTATGAGCCTGCCTGTTTCTCGGCCAACGGTCCGATGATGGGGATCACGAATTTCTTGCCCTGAAACGCCTGAATCATCGTGATGAGCCACAAGACGAAGAACGCGATCCCAAGAACCGGGAACAGGAAGAGATCGAGGAAATTCACAAATGGAATCACCCCGATGATCGCCAGGAGGATCCATATGGCGATCCACACGCCAGCCAGGAAGATCGACTGCCAGGAGTGGAACTTCACCTTGGGATTCGTGTTGTACGGCGCGACCACCAGAAAAATGATCGCCGGGATGAATCGTCAGGTAGGCAATGCCGCTGGCGGCATCGTCTGAGAGTCCTGAGTCGGCTACTGGTACATTCGGATCGGCCATAGCAACTCCTTTCAAGGAAGACACTGGATGGGGGGAGTGCTGCTTCACTGCTGCGCACGGCTCGCGAATCGAGGGAATGCTTCTTATCGACCTGCGGACCGCAAAGTGAGGTGGAGATAGAACAACCTGCCGCCCGCCTGCTTGTCAAGTGAATAATGCGCCTCTCCGCCGCGGCGTGGCCGCGCCTCTCCCGCCATCCAATTACAATGGAATCTGGGAGCTACCCGTATGGCGCATACCGTCTTTTGCGTTCGCTACAAAAAGGAAATGGAGGGCCTCGACGAGCCGCCCTTCGACTCGGAGTTTGGCCAGAAAATCTATAAGAATGTCTCCAAGGCGGCTTGGGACGAGTGGCTCGGCCGCCAGAAGATGCTGCTCAACGAGTACCGATTGCAGCCCTGGTTGCCGCAGGCGCAGCAGTTCCTCGTCGAGCAGATGGAAGAGTTCTTCTTCGGCTCGGGCTCAGCCCTGCCGGCCGACTACGTTCCCCCGTCGCACTAATCCCCACGACGAATTCGCGCCGCCCGTCTGTATATGTCGGTACACCCTAGTGGCTCGTGGTCCCGCTGTCGTTGGTCACCATCAGGCTCGACACGTTCACCGGCTCAAAGTCAGAGAGCGTCAGGCTTGTCAGGCACGCTGAGATCGGCATCGTTCCAGCGCGCGTCGGGCGTGCCGATCAGCCCGCCGCTGATGCCGTTGTCGGCCAGAATGATTCCATAATTCCGGAACGCAGTAATAATGATCGCCGCCTGCGGACTCGTAGCCGCGCAAGCGGGAGTTGCCACCGACGCCTTCAACCGGTAGATCTCGCCCGCGGGTCCCGTCATCGTGCAACTTGCCGGCGGCGTAGCCTGCGAAATCTCTGACTCCACGGGAATCGCGCCACCTCCGCTCTGCGGCGCAGCTCCCCACGCCCGCCGATTGCGTGGCCGGCCATACCCAGTAGTTCAACATGTGGTTGAGCGTGAATCGAATGGGATGCTGAATCGTGCCCTTCGGCGCGCTTGGCGTGCCCGCCCCGATCACCTCGTCGGCATTCGCCAGCAACGGCGCCACAGGCAGTCCCGCCGCATCCGAAGTCCCCTGTCCCTGCGGCGTCAGCGCATTCGACGCCACGTTGGGCCAAAGCGCGTTCGAGGAATCGGTCCAAGGACCGTCTTCATAGATTCCTTGCCACATCTCGTAGAGGGCCGGGTTATTTCCGTTGCCTGCCTCCAGGTAGACCAGCACGTGCCTGTCTCCCGATGAGTTGCTGGTGCCCTCCACCGGCGCGTAGGCCGGAATCGGACCCGAATTGAAGTACGACTGGTACACCGTTGTTGCCACCGAAACATCGGGTTGGTTATACGGCGCCTCAATCGCCGGAATTCCATTCGGGAACGGCGCATTCGAGTTGTTTCCGAAGAACGGCTTGATCGTCGCCGGCAAATAGCCGCTGTAAATGGGCGCCGCGGGCGAAGTATCCACGGGCAGGTTCGTCGCCGCCGCATCCACGCGATGGTGAAAAATCGACGTTGCCGGGAAGATGTTGGCGAGAAACGCATTGCTGCCGTTAATGGCGAAGCTGATCTGCGCCTTCGCCTGCACGCTCGTCGCATCCGTCACCACAAACTCGGGTATGTACGTTCCCTGACCGCCAGTCAATGGGCTCGTGATCTGCCCCGACGATGCATCCATCGTCATTCCTTCCGGCAGCGGAGGATAGCTGACGCTGTCGGTGACGGAAAACGTATAGGGTGGAGTCCCGCCGGTTGCGGCGATGGTACAACCTGCATAAGGCGTGCCCTGAGTTCCTCCCGGGCAACTTGTGGTCGTGATCTTCAACGCTCCGCCAGCCGCCGCCACCGTAACCATCGCTGAGGCCGTCACTGACCCCGCTGCATTGGTGGCCGTCAGTACGTAGGTGGTCGTCGTTTCCGGACTTACGTTCACTGAGCCGCTCGCGGAGTTCGACACAAGGTTCCCCGGCGCAATGTTGAGCGTGTTCGCGCCGGCCGTCGCCCAGCTCAGCTTGCTGATCCCGCCCAGGGTGATCTTCGTGGGGTTCGCGGTGAACGAGCTGATCGACGGCAGGCTCGGCTGGGTCACAGTCACGGTCACCGTCGCCGTGGCCGTGCCGGTGGTGTTCGTGGCCGTCAGCGTGTACGTGGTTGTCGCCACCGGGCTCAGAACCACCGAGCCGCTCGCCGATGTCGAGGCAAAGGTTCCCGGCGTGACGGTGATGCCGGTCGCACCTGAAGTCGTCCAGCTCAGCGTGGTGCTTGTTCCCGCGATGATGGCCGACGGATTCGCGGAAAACGTGGTGATGGTGGGCGCAGGGACCTGTTTGATGGTCGGGAACGCCTGCGTGCAACTCATCAGTCCCACGCAGGCTGGAAGAAGGACCAGCGCGCAGGCAACGCTCCACGGCCTCTTGCACTGTTGGCCGCCTGACTGCAATGCGTGACGCGAGTGGGGGGAGTACATGCGCCGCCTTTCCCTCGATGGGTCGATGGGTCACCGTTCGCCGCGAGTCTTTCGCAGCGCGGCTCTGAGTCAATTCGAGGATGCGCAGCCCTGGGGGAAGTGGTTCGCTTCGAAAGTTACAAATGCTCGACGGGCAGGATCGGGTTTTCGGCTGATCGATCCGCAGCAGGTCGCTTTGTATCACCCTGCCCTTCAACACTCAGCACGCCGCGGCGCTCCATGCACCGGTGAATGCCGGTCACAGGCCCACGCGGGGTTCTCTGCCCTGTCTCTTCACATTGCGCGAAGAATCTGCTTTTGGGTATATGACAAAAGTCACGTTGGCCGCAGGGTCAACAGCCCGCGCCCGCCGTCCAGGCTCTTGTTTGAATGGTCGTGACAGGCAGATTTGAACTGCCGAACACGCTCGGCTTCGCTCGCGGACCCCTCGCGTCAAGACTTGCGGTATCCGCTGGTACAGAATTTGCCGGGCACCCCACATCCGGCATATCATCTTTCCGCCTCTTAGCCCTTCCGGGAGCGCACAATGAAAGCTCACCTCTGCCCCGTGGCTTTGCTGTTTCTGCTTCTCTCTTCTTCCTCTCTCCTTCTTGGCCAGACCGCCGCTGCGGGCGGCCTGCGCATTAGTGTCAAGGTGGCGCCGCAGCCGGTCCACGCCGGCGAGCAGCCCATCATCTCGGCCATCGTCTCCGGCGGCTCGCCGCCTTACAAGCACGATTGGTACGACGGCGCTCGCAAGAGCAGCGTCGTCACCCCCAACGTCAACTGGGCCGGCGCCGGCAGCAGCACCCACACTTACCGGGTCGTCGTCACCGACTCGGCGGGCCAAACCGCCGAGGCGCAGGCTATCGTCGCCATTGAGCCCGCCGGGCAGGAGAGCGCCGCACCCTCCTCGGCTGGCCCGCTCACCGCCGTCATCACGCCCGAGGAGGCCGAGGTCGACCCCGGCGGCTCCACACAGACCGTTCCTCACGTCACCGGCGGTGTGCCGCCCTACACCTACCAGTGGTTCAACGGCGACAAGGTCAGCGGCGGCGAAGTTGTATGGTCCAACCTCAACCGCCTCGGCCGCCACGGAGTCCACCAACCTTGAAGCCAGCTTCCTCGCCCAGAAGCAGGCCGCCCTCTCCTCTGGAGACCTTAAGACCGCCTCTACTATTCAACGCCAACTGGCCGTCATCCGCACCGATAACCGCTTGGCCTACGCTACGGTTTCCGGCTACGCGCCCGAACTGCTCGGCACTCTGCCGCCGCCGTCGTACAGCGTCCCGCCCAGAGCCGGCTCCGTGCCCTTCTCGGCGACCATGGGCTGGAGTCCGCTGCTCGACCAGCTCATT
This sequence comes from uncultured Acidobacteriaceae bacterium, assembly GCA_963836525.1. GTDB lineage: Bacteria > Acidobacteriota > Terriglobia > Terriglobales > Acidobacteriaceae > Telmatobacter. The sequence goes on along the minus strand of CAWIJW010000007.1, from coordinate 11,497 downwards.
GCGGATCGGAAAGAAGAAGGAACGGCCACGGTGCAGTTCACCGCCGGTGACCCCGCATTCAAAGGCATCGGCGACCAGTGCAAGGCAGCCATTGCATCGGTGGATGAAAAGCTGAAGGCGGCCAAACCGGGCTCCGACGACGCCAAGTACCTCTCCGACCTAAAGTCCCTGCTCATGCAAGGCGAGTCCAACCCCGCCGTCGCCATACAGCAGTCCCGCTCGCTGACCGGCTACGAACTTTCCTCTGTCCTCAAACAGCTTGGCGCGCCTCTTAAATAGCCCACCCACTGTTCGGAGCTCGCACTCCACTCTCTGTCGCCATCGTCCACTCCCCAAGCTTCACGATTCAATGCAACCCGGACAGAACTCGAAAATAGCGTGGTCCTGTCCGAGTAGACGACACCAGCCCAGGAAGTGCCTGGCTATGACATTGCTCTGCTCAACTGGAGCACTCACAAGGTCAGGAAGCTGACCAATGAGCAGCAACCCGGCTACTCCGCACAGCGAGCCTCGTAAGACGCGACAAGAATCATTCCGGCCAAAAAACGCAGCGATCGTGCGCTTCGGATTCTGTGCACTTGGGACGCAAATTCCAAATCAAAGAGGACTGGCAGTTTCGTCACCCTTCTCCGGCCTTCAGGGCCGCCGGGTTAAACTGCCTACGCTCGCTTCGCTTGTTCCGGCAGTCTAACCCCAGTCATGGGGTGACTCAATCTCAAAACCCGTAGCTTAACCTCCCAGCCTCAACAGTCCCACTTTCGCTGAGGGCGGAACACTTCACTGCGTGATTCCGATCAGCTTTCCGCAGGCTGCCATGGGCGCAGAGTTCGAGGTTTCCGGCATTGACGGCCCGGTGAACATCAGGATTCCCGAGGGCACACAGAGCGGCAGGGAGCTACGGATTCGCGGTCGCGGCGTTCCTTATCTGAACGAGAAAGGCACCGGCGACCTGATCGTCAAGGTGGCAGTGCAGATTCCGCGCAAGCTGAACCGGGCACAACGGGATCTGGTGGCGAAGCTGGCCGAGACCATGACCGCCGACAACAAGCCCACTTCGCCCAGCTTGATCGAAAAGATGAAGGATTTGTTCAGCTAGAACAGGGGTCGGGGATCAGTCGGCGTTCGGCCGCGACGTCGAGTTCGAGACCGCCGAAACACCAGGACAATGGCCAATCCAGCAAACCTCAAATTGCCAGTAATGTGACGGCCGCGATGGCCGCGCCTATCAGCAGGCTCGTCCAGTCGGTTAATGCGAAGACGAGTGGATCCTCATTCAACTCGCCGCGCGAAGCCAGCAGCCATACCCGACACAGCCACAGAATCATCAGAGGCATGATGAGCCACAGCAGTTGCGCGTGGCGATACAGCTCGACAACGTCGCTGCCGCTGATGTAGATGGCGAAGATCACCACTGCTGCGAAGGCGCTAGCGGTGCCGAAGCTGCGCAATTGGTCGATATCGGCCACCAGGTAGCCGCGCGCGTTCCCCGGGGTTAATTCATCGCTTCGCAGGTTCTGCAACTCCGCAAACCGCTTTGCGATGGCAAGAGAGAAGAACAGGAAGACCGAAAAGCCAGCCAGCCAATGCGAGATGTGCGATTGCGTGGCAGCGCTGCCGGCGAGCAGTCGCAGGGTGTACAAGCCGGAGAGCACCAATACGTCAACGACGGCGATCCGTTTCAGATACCACGAGTACGCGAGCGTTGTGGCCAGATACAGAAGCAGCCATCCGCTGAAGGTGGCAGGCAGGAGACGCGCGCCCGATAGCGCCAGGAGCAGAAAGAGCACCACGATGGCAAGGCCGGTGAATGCAGAGAGATCGCCGGTTGCAAAGGGGCGCAGCCGCTTCTGGGGGTGACGGCGGTCAGTTTCGATGTCGAGCAGGTCATTGACAATGTAGGCTGACGAGGCGGTGAGGCTGAAGCAACAAAAGGCCAGCAGTGCAGTCAGGAGCCGGTTGATTGCAACGACGTGCGCCAGCAGCAAGGGCAGAAAGACGAGGAGATTCTTTGCCCATTGCTGCGGACGCACAGCCTTCAGGATGGACAAGAGCGGATGGTCGCGCTCGTCAAAGGTGCGCGCGAGACGAATGCCAAGCCTGCGCAGCTTCAATCGCAAGGGGAGGCTCGCATTTGCCACCATTGTTTCAGTGGCGTAAGCGAGCAAGGGCAGATCGGGAACGTTATTGCCGATGTAGTCGTAGGCGCCGTTGTTTAACTGGCTGCGCAAGCGATTGAGCTTTCTGGCTCCGGTTAAATTGACTGCGCCGTCGCTGCCCAAAACACAGTCAAACAAGCCGAGATAACCGGCAACACGCTGAGCCAGTCGCACATCCGCGCCGGTGGCCAGGTAGATGGCGCGGCCGCGCGCGCGTTCCTCGTGAAGGAACTGCAGAAGCTTCCGGTTGTAGGGCAGATGCGCGACATCGAGGGCGACGTGGCTGGTAACGAAGGCTTTTAACGCCGCCTTGCCGCGTAAAAGCTGACCAGGCAATGCGAACAGAAGCGCCGGACTCTTGCGCGTGAGCACCAGCAAGGATTCGATGAGGGTATCGGATTTGACGAGAGTTCCGTCGAGATCGACACAAAGAGGGCGGAGAGTTTTTGCGAAAGACTCCGGCGGAGACATGATTTGGGACAACCGCTCACCTCGACTCGAAGCTCTGCTGATGGCGGATCGAACGGAACAGAGCGGGAATTTCCATTTTGCTTTCCTGGCTACGGACCAATATATTCCAGTCGCCTCCGCTGGCGATCTTTTTTTGCATTCGTTCCAACGTCAGAGCACCGAGCGTGCCCGGCTGAGCCGCCTCCAGGACCAAAGAGCCATCATTTGCCCCATTTCGAAGCACTCTTTCGGACACCTTTCCCGTCAACGCCCTTCCGTCGTCCTGATTGGTTTCGCCTCCATGCCAAGCCTGGTGCCTGATCGGGGGATGGACGCTTTCCACGCCGGAAAGCGCCAGCAAGGGAAGATGGCGGCGGGTGCAGTTTGTGGCAAACTGATTCCTGCGTCTTTGTGCGGAGAGGGGATTCCCATTGGTATGCAAGTATTTGATTATGCGTGCGATAAATTTTGCGCTGCGCAATGTACCCCCAAATGTACTCTCACGGGATCCGCGTCGCGTGAAAGACCAGTGCGGGATAGGAGGCTACCTTCCGCTTCGCTAGTTGCTAGGGGAAGGAGCTAGCAAATGCAAATAGCAATTTGCCGTCCCAACTCTCTGCCATTCCTCGAATCCACGAGCCGGCGGCGTCATTGTGGTTATGACGGCCTTTGCTCCAGCCTTCACGAAGGCTCGGTAGACTTCTCCCTTGATGCGAGGATCTGATGCCTGCCAGAAGACGTCCGCATCGCCAGGAGGGATTTGGGCCACAATCCGAAGCCGTGCCAATCGCGCCCAAGTTAGCGCACCCCGAGCGTCGCCGATGAGCGCCACAGCATCTCCGGTCCGAATCCCATCATTATGCACGGCAATGGCCTCCCGAGCGTAGCCTCCTTCTGCCTCAACTCGATGAAAACCTGTCAGGTGGTAAACGGTGTACAACGCAGTAAGCGCCATCATCAACGTAGAAACGATTACTGCGCCCATCTTCACGCGACCGGCGGCGCGTGTGGGTTGCCGCAGAAATATCCCCGGAAACAACGCGATTACCACTAACACAAGAAAAGGGGCAACGTAACGTGGCTCAATCCAAACTAACAAGTACGCGCATAGTGCAGAAACTCCGATGAGAGGCACCTGCCAGATCTTTAGGATTTCTCTCAGGCGTTGACGCGCACGTGAACTCAGGAACGCGAGAATTAGCCCGACCCCAGTTATGCTCCACATGGGCACAATAAAAGGGCTTGTAAAGAAGACGGCTAGGTTCGTGCCGATTGCTCGGAGCTGATTTTGAAGATTGAATGGTCTCTTGGTGCCTGCGTTCCAGTAATAAGGGTCGAACCATGGCGAGTATGTCGAGGCTACGGGTTGAGCAAAACCAAAGACAGCCGGGTGGCTGTGAAGGAGTTCCATGGGGTGCTTCAAATACGGAGGAGGGGCGGACGAGTAGAAACGCAGCTTGTCTTCGCCATTGACGTGCCAAGCGTAATTCAGGTCGCCGGCCTCACTAAAGCTTAGCCGACCCACTTCCTGAGAGATAGAAAGAAACAACGGAGTCGCTACTGCACAAAAAACAATGGAGATTATGGCAACGGAAACCATGGCTCTTCTCCGTTCGCTCGTCGTGAAGAACGCCGCTGCAATGAAAAGAAAGGCCATGGGGAACAGGAACGCCTTCGCTAAATAGCCCAACCCGAGAGTGAGTCCAAGCAACATTGAAGTCCGCAGAGTACTCGCGTTGGTGCGGAGTTTGAGCAAGAGCCCGGAGTCAAGATACACGACCGTCGCCACGCACAAGTCCGGAGCGGTCATGCGTGGAGCCTGAATCATCGCTAATGTGCTCCAAGCGAAGAGACTATAGCCCAGAAGTTGCCATATCCAGATCGGCACTTGCGCAGCCGAATTTGCCTTCCCGAGCCAATCGCTAGGTTCGAGAACGTGGGTGAATTGGTTCAAGAAAAACTCGAAAGATGCCAATGCTCCGAGAAAGATGCCGAAGTTCAACAGATGCACCATCGGGACTTCCCAGTACACCGAAGGATGAACGAGCCAGGCCGTTATCCCAATTAGGAACGGGTAGAGCGGGCTCCAAAGTGGGTTGACGAGCATGTGCCAATGATGCAATGCAAGTGCGTCGCTCATGTCGAGGTAGGAGATCCCGTCAGGACTAACGAAGTAGCGTCCGAACCAAAGTTCGAGTAACGCAAGCCCAATGCATAAGGCCCAGGCGCCCATTTTGGTCCTGGTTAGTCGTATGTCATCCTCGGGACTCTGATTGAACCTGACTTCGTGTGGTTGCTTAGTTTTCATTCTTTGGCCCTAAAGTTACACGGAGCTGCATAGCGCGTAAGAAGCCGAAGCGCAGCGCAACAAATACGTGGACGACATGCGGCGACCGGCTGCCTTGCAGACGTCCCGGTTCCGCGCCGCCGCATCGGAGCATGGCCGTGAACCATCGAATTGCGCACGCCTGTATTCGAAGTCGACATTTCAGATTGATTTTTCAGTCTACATTGCACATCTACCTCGATTGTAGTGACAGGGCCCGGGAGTTTTGAACCACCGTAAATGTTAGTCTTCGGCCCAGACCGAAACTGAGAGGGCGGAGCAGTGGGCCGATGAAGAAGTGGTTTTTCGGTGGAGCAGATTGTTGGGCTGCTGAAGGAGGCAGAGGTCGATGTGCCTGTAGTTAAAGTGATCCGCAAGACCGGGATCAGTGAACAGATGTTCTACCACCGGAAGAAGCAGTACGTGGCCTGGAGTCGAACCAGGTCCGGGAGATCATGCTCCTGCAAAAAGAGAACAGCCGATTGAAGCAACTCGAGGCCGAACTGAGTCTGGACGAGACGATGCTTCAAGATGTGCTACGAAAATGTGGTAAAAACCGTCGCGGCTCCGGCCGCCGGTCGACTATTTCGGCGAGCAGTTCCGGGCTTGCGAACGGCATGCCCGACGAGTTCTACGTATTGCCCGGAGTCCATATCGTTACAAGAGTCACCAGAATGAGTGGGCGGAATTGGGTGCGAATCCGAGAGACCGCACAGAGCCGGGTTGGGCACGAAGAAACCGGCAGAACAGGTCGAACTCTTGAGAAATGTACTCTTGAACTGCGCGATCGACGGAGTAAACCTTTATCCTTCACACAGAAAGCTTTTTGATCTGATCGCGAACGGGGATAAAGAATGAAGAATAGTCGGCTCGAAGGCGACTATGTTACCGGTGAGTCGGACCAATCCAAGCGAAAATCGCAAGTTCTTGCCAGGGTTGCCAGCGGAGATTCGCCGCATCAGGATGAAAGCCGGAGAATGTCCCGGCGATCGGGCGAACGAATCATTAGACAATGGTGAGAGTCATTATGATGAGGCAGAGCAAAATTTTGTCAGATGCTGAGAAGCCCCGCTGGAGCGTGCTCATTCTGCGAGACCGTTTGCCGATTTGGATGCGAGCTGCAGAACAGTACTATGACCGGCATGGATTGAGAATCTTCTGTCTCCTGATGGCCGTGTTCTCCACTTGGGCGTGGGTCGGATCGCGGGCAAGGCTGCTATGGCTTGACGAAGTCCTCGGTTTGTCAGCTGCGACAGCGCCGCAGCTTCAGGATGTTTTTTCGGCGCTGGCAAGGCCCGTGGACATCAATCCCCCGCTTTACCACCTCCTGGCGCGATTGAGTATCGCCTCCTTCGGATTCTCCGCGTTTGCTGCTCGACTGCCCGCATTCCTCGGTATGTTGGTCTTCCTGCTGTGCCTGTATATCTTTATCTCGCGACGTTTCTCACCGTGCTACGGCGTCCTGGGGGCGCTGCTGGTTCTCAGCACATATGTGCCGACCTTCGCATGGGACGCAAGGCCATACGGCGTTCTGCTCGGTCTCACTGGTCTGGCCATGGTGTCATATCAGCGTCGAGCGGAGCGCAAGGATATTGCATCATTCGTTGTCTTTTCCCTAGTCTGTTTCCTTCTTCCGTTGACACACTACTACGGCACACTCGTCATCGGGCCATTTCTCGTCGCCGAAGTCGCTCGAACCATCAAACAGAAGGAAATGGACCGTCCGTCCGTCATCGTTATGCTGCTGGCGCCGAGTGCAGCGCTCTTTCTGCTCCGCAACCTGATTGGTGCACAGAAACTCGCGCTCTCGCACTATCAGGCACCGGGGCATCTGACGTCATTCGTCTATGGAACCGAGATGTTCATTCCGCCCGCTTGGACAATCTGCATCGCCATAGCCGCACTGGCGTTCGGAGTCTGGGTGGGGACTGCTGCAGAGGAGAGCCACCTAACAAGGACTCACCCGGAATTCTCCGCGCCAGAGTTGGTCCTTGCCATAAGCCTACTTTCGCTTCCCTTTCTCGGGGCTGTCGTAACCCTGTTCACGCACGCCTATGTCAGTCGCTACTTTATCGCGGCCTGCGCTGGTTACGCGGTTTTGATTTGCTACCTGGCTGCGTGTTTTCGCCGTCGATGCCCCGGAGTAGCGCTACTGTTGAGCATCGCTGCTCTACTCGGGATCGTCCAGGGGATCGGGCAGTCCTTCAGAGATCTACATGAGCTCCAGCCGCTCGCCAGTCTCGAGACGCGCCTGGGAAACAGCAACCTGCCGGTTGTCTTCCAGGATGCAAAAGACTATGTCGTAGCGCGTGAACTCAATCCGGGAATGCGTAACCGTATCTACTACGCCGCTGAACCGGAGTTGGCGCTAAGAGTAACCGACACCAATTCTGACGACCTGATCATGCGTGCTTTCGCAAGCGTTCAGCCTGAACAGGTATCGCGGCTTAACGACATGGCTCGGAAGAGTGAGTCCTGGATTGTAGTCCCGGCCGGCTTTGGTTGGCTTGTGCCATGTCTTGCAAGAATGCAGCTGGACATGCGCCCGATCAGCCTGGGAGCAACGCCGTCGCAAACGGTGCCTTTCGCATTCATGGTTCGTCTTCCCCAACCGGGGTCAAAGCCGGTGGCGTGGTGTGAGGCTCCGTCGAGTTCTGCGCCATAGGTTTTGCTGACGTTGATTCCTCAACGAAGGCGCAAAACTGCGCGGACGCGCGGCCTCAGGCCTGTACTAGGTTGAGGGGCTTGCCGTGGCAGAGGTCTGCATTCGCTCCGATGGGCTCCGGAAGCTGGCACCGGAGAGAAGAGGCAAGCTCGATGCGGGCCGCGGCGACCGGCTCGTCTCGACGCTGCTGCAGTCTGCAAAACTGAAGGTTTCGACCCAGAGCATAGACGTAGTCGCCGGCCGGCACGGCAACAATTCGGCACAATCGCAGCAATTTGACGCCCCGCAAATGGACCCAGTTCCTTCGCTAGCGCCATCGAATGTAATTGTGATACAGGTTCAGAAGCGTTTGCCCGTGTGATGCACTCAAGAGATCGTAGACCGTTAAAGTTCCGAAGCTGCTCACGATGCTCACCACCAGCGCTGCAGTAATCCATTTTCTGTAGCGGACAAATCTGGCCAGCATGGCCTCATCGCTGACCGCTGCATACAATCCCAGAAAAGCCAGAAAGTCGATCTCCGGATAGAAGTCCATTCTGTAACGGTATGCCATAAAGATGGCTGTCAACATAAGGATGCATGGAGCCAGCAGACCAGCAGCGACGGCGGCCAACTGGCTCAGGGGCGGCAGAGTGCCGGAGCGGCGCCTCCACAGGGTGATTGCCAGAAACGCAATGAAGCAGAGTGGAAGCAAATCGGTAAGAAAGAAGCTGCTGGGCGGCAGTTCGGAGGATACCAACAACTGCGCTCGGGTCTTTTCCATAAGCAGATGGCCATCAGCCCCGTGCAGCACCCAAACTGGGAAAAAGTAATAGACCAAACCGTAAGGAATGCGGCTGAAATTGAACAAGCCGTAGGTGTCCATGATCCGGGTCCAGGTGCTATCGCGGCGAAGGTAGAGTTTGAAGTCGGCAAAAACCGTTGCGTTCCCCCACCGGAAAAAGTTAACGGCACCGGTCGCGGCAATGAACACGGCGAGGATTCCCAGCGGAATGAGAATGCGGCGCTGAGTGAGCGTATTGCCAAGGCGCAAAAGCGCCTCCCCACGCGAAGCGACTTTTGCAGAGCCGGATTCCAGAGCAAGCACAACGAGCAGCAGCACCATCGCCAACATCAGCCCAATGCCAGTGGAGGCCCGTGTGAGCAGCGCAAGGCCGGCGCACAGCGCCATGGAACTCAGTGTCGCCAAGTCAAACCTCCGGTTGACCATGCCCTTAACAGCAAAGTAGACGAACAGCGAGGCGAAAGCGGCCGCCCACATGATTGGTTCCTCATAGATCAATACACGCAGATTGCCAACTTCACTTCCACCCAAGAGTATGTAGGCCAGCATCAGGCTGATTGGTCCCTTGGCAGTTGGACTGTCGAGAGCGCACTTCCTGACCAGGAGCACGGTGCGGACCTTCGCCATTCCCGCCAGACAGACTGCAGCCAGGCAGGACCACATAGTCATGTCGATATCCATCCGGCGGCTGATCCAAAGCGGAAGCCGCAATAGGGCGCACCATATGCCCCAATAGGCGTAGACGTGCCCATCGCGCAGAAATCCTTCGCTTCCCACGATCTGCGGGTCTACATCCAACCGCCCACGTAGGAGGTGATCGAGCATGCTGTTGAAGGTCAACGTCATCGGACGACTCGGCGAAAGCTTCAAGGAGATCCCTAGTAGCGCGCTGTAGCAGAGCAGCATGAAAGCGAGCAGCGCCAGTTGCAGCCGGCGGTCATTGCCGTAGATGCCGCTCACGATTGATGCGAGTCGTCCACGCTTTGAGGCAGGGCGGACTGGAACAGGATTGTTCAACGGCTCCACCGCAGACGCGTGCGTTGCGCCTCCGCTTTGGGTCGTCTCGCGCATGGAGGAATCATATCAACCGCATATTCGGATCGAGTCAACAACAGGAACATTGCATGGTCGTTACTTTCCCTGCCGCCATCTTTCGGGTGCCCATTAGCTGCGGCGCAGCCCAAGGATGCTGAGAAAGAAGCTGCTGCAGACGACCTGTACACCCAGAGTGAGAGAAAAGACAGCCGGCATGACGATGCGCAGCATGTGGCTGTAGTCCAAGACTCCGAAACCCCGACTCGACCACCCCGACACGGCAAAGATCGAGCCTGCTATGCCAAAGGCGATCAGTACACCACCAACGGTAAGCCCCGTTTCCAGCTTAATGTGGCGAAAGGCGCGACTCAGGCGCGGATCCTCGGGCAACAAACCCTCGGAAATGGCGAATACCTTGGTGAAGACCGCAAAAGTCAAAAGCTGATAGCCGAGCAGGATGGAGATAAACGCATACAGCAGCGTGTGCGCGTCGAATGTGATACCGTGAATCCGCTGCGGCCCCGGTAGCAGCCAGGCGCATCCAGCCAGGCCGACTGCGATCAAGAGGCATCCCGGATAAAGAAAAAGCCATCGGGGACTGTGCAGGAGCATAAATCGCAGCGTCCGCCAACCGTCACGGTACGGGCGCAAATGGGGAGGACGCAAGCGGCCGTCGGGGCTCAGGACGGTAGGGACTTCAGTAATTGTCATTCCTTGCAGTTGGGCTTTGATGACCATCTCGTAAGCGAATTCCATGCCGGTGGTTCTCAGGTCGAGGGAATCGAAGGCGCTCTTCGAGAATCCGCGGATACCGCAGAAGAAGTCTCCGACTGGGGCGCGAAAGAAGCGCTTCGCGATGAACGAAAGAAAGGGATTGCCCAGGTAGCGATTTTTCCAGGGCATAGCTCCGGGCTTGATGCCGCCTCTGTACCTGTTTCCCATGACAAGGTCGTAGCCTTCACGCAGCTTCTCAACAAAGCTGTCGAGGTGCTCGAAATCGTAGCTGCCGTCGGAGTCGCCCACAATGCAATAGCGGCCGTGTGCGGCGCTTATCGCCCCATAGAGCGCTGCTCCGTAACCGTGCGTTGGGATACGGATGACACGGGCGCCGAGTCCGGCTGCAATTTGCTCGGAGCCATCGGTGGAGCCGTTATCACCAATGATGATCTCACCGTTGACGCCAGAGCGCGCAAGGTATCGCTGCGCCATGTGGATGCAGGCTGCCAGCGTTTCTGCCTCGTTGAGGCAGGGCATCACAATGCTGAGCTCCAAGCTTTGCCTCGCCAAAATTCTGATCTGCTGTCGAATCAAATTATATGGACTGTGCATTCAATTTGGCCTGTTCTCGTGTAAAACTGCCCTAATGTCGCGCCTACTGAGGCTCCTGGTTGTTCTCTTTGCTCGATCTTTTCGCTCTCGACGCAATCTGCTATTGGAGAATCTGGCTCTTCGGCAACATTCTCGTTTTGAAACTAAAGCACCCTCGGCCTCGGATTGGAGCTCCAGATAAATTGTTCTGGGTGATCTTAAGACGCTTCTGGCCGGGATGGAAGCGGGCACTGGTGCTCGTCCAACCGGAAACAGTGGTTCGCTCGCATCGCCTCGGGATCAGGTTGGATTGGAAATGGATCTCGCGGAGGCGCAACCGTGTGGGAAGAAGACCAACGAGCAGGGAACTGCGTGAACGATCTTCCGCATGGTTACCGAGAACAGGGCCGGGGAGCGCCGCGCATTCACGGTGAACTGAAAATGCTCGGCTTCGATATCTCTGAGAGAACCGTGCTCCGCTGGATGCGGAAGCGCCGAGGAACCCCGAACCGGCGAGGCGGTGGACGGCATTTCTGAGCAACCACCGCGAAGCCATCGTGGCAATGGATTTCTTCATCGACCCATGCTCACCTTCGGCGTGCAGTACTGCTTCTTTGTGTATCGCGCATGACCAGCGGCGAATTCTGCACTTCAACGTGACCAAACATCCGACGAGCGCCTGGGTTATCCAGCAACTGCGCCACGCTTTTCCTTATGATTCGGCCCCTAGCTATCTGGTATTCGATCGCGGCGCCTACTTCGATTCAGAAGTC
>CAWIJW010000006.1:0-407975 GCA_963836525.1 uncultured Acidobacteriaceae bacterium | reverse complement strand
GTCAGCGCCGTAAGACGTTGCGGGAAAAGGCCGCCGACGCACATGAAACTGACGTTGGGAATCAGCACGCCGACAACCCAGAAGGTCAGGCCGGCCCAGACCGCGGTCTTCACTCCGGCGCCAAAGCGAGGCCGGATGGCGGCATACAGCCAGATCAGTGCAATGCCACCGACAAGTCCAATCAGGTCAAACCATATCCACTGGCTTGAAGCAAAACCGCCGTGACCGAGCGCCTTCATCCCGTCCGCCCATTGATGCGCCAGCAAGACGCCATCGACAAGGTATCCCAGGATATTTGCAACGATTCCGGCAACCAGGCCGCCGATGATGACACGACCTATGTTGATTTTTCCCATAAAACCTCTTTGTTCATCCATCGAAGTGGGAACTGCGCACAAACAACTTCGTTCAGCAACTGCTGAAAGACTCAGCGGGGGAGGTCAACAAGTATACGCACCCCATTGGCTCAGGACAAGAATATTCGCCGGAAGGTAGTGTCCTAATTTGAAAAGTCATCGCTCAATCTCCAATCGTGGCAAGTAGTGTGCTGCGTACCCATTCCGAGACGGTCTTTTTATTAGCCTTTGCTGCCGCCTCTACGCGCTTCCGATCCTCCGGGCTGAACCGCACAGGCACGATACTGCCCTTCGCCTCTCCCTTTGCAAGTCTTGGGCGTCCAGGCTTCTTAGGCTTCGGTTGCTTCGGCATTGGCTCTCAACTCCTGTGCGATTGCAAGTCTGACTGCTGTTTCCGGCGATACTGCCGGGGGAACCTTGAGGACGGTTACGTGCCGGATGGGGTTGGCCGGATCGTCTGTTTCATGTGCCCAGGCATACGCTGTATTGGCCTTCGGATGCCCATGTAGCTCGAAAACCTCGACAATTCCCTCCCAAATCGTTTTTCCTTGGAAAACCTCTTTCACCGGCACGCTTTGACGGTGTGTGGACTCTACCCCGTGCAATCTTCGGATTACCTCTTTCAATTCCTCGATGTAGGTCATGCTGCCGCCTCAAGCAAGTCTCCCACGCTCCAGAATGTGCCTGTGACGCCAGCGGCCATTGCCGGGGTGCATCTCAAGGTGTTGTGCCGTTTCACGAAGTTGTAATAGGCGAAGTGGAGGCCTACTGCTGCCTCGAAGTTCTCCCGTTTCTTGCTGAAAGCCAGGGTCAGACGGGTTAGTCTCCGCATGTGGAGGCGGGTGGTAGCGTTTAGCCGCTCAACGTAGCTCGTAGAGATCAAGTCAAAATCTGGCCGTCCGGCAATGATCTTCTTTTCGCAGGAGACGAACTCCGGGGCGCTATACCGGCGATTATCCTCAGTCGTTATGCTTCCATAGGTTTTGACGATCTGGCCGTAATCGGCATCCCCGCCAAAAGCCTGTTCAATCGCTTCCCTGTAGGCTCCAAGGGCGTCCGTAGAGATTTGCACCCGATTCCTCATCCGGCCAGCTACATCGGCTAGAAAGGCGTCTGCCGTCGCAGCGTCACGGTTTCCGACACGGAAGGCGGGAACCAGTTTGCTGTCGGCATCAATGGCGCAGAACGTCCAGACGCTACCAACGTCCGAGCCGTCTTCCGGCTTCACATTGCGCTCTTTCTTGCCGATGAATCCCCAAATCTCATCCATCTCCAAACGGGTGCAAGGCAGGTTTCGCATCTCGCGGTCCATCAGGATTGCGCATCCCTGCCCGACCTTTACCCCAAGGCGCATGATCGTATCCCGGTGAACGTTAGTCATGCGCTCGATGGCGCGGATGCTGGAACCTTCCGCCAGAGCCGCGATTACGGCGATTTGCCTATCGGTATTTAGAATGTTCGCCATAAAGCCTCACTGGAATAAATGTAACACAATAATTACAAGGAGTCAAGCTGTTTTGTTTCTTTTCCGGGTTCGTTTACTGGGAATTTTCCCATTTTGACGATTTCGAGAGCGAATACAATCCCAACGCTATGGGCGGCTGCTTCCACTTCGTCTATTGCGGCCATGAATTCATGTTCTGTAAGTGTCTCCCGAATAGGAATTCGCTTTGAAATGAAAAAGTTATCGGCAGGAATAGTAAGGTTTTGATAACCCACGCTTCTCCTAGCCAGCTCTAATCTGATATTGCCAACTAGTACCGCCTTCTCTATATCCGAAAGGTTATTGAAGTGGGCCATATCCTCAGCGGTCGGAGACAGGTCACATCGAATTTGTATGTAGTCTTGAAATTCATTCTTCGTCCTGCCAACCAGCATCTTTGTGCCACTCTCAACCGTGACGAGGTAGCGAAAGTAAGTGGTTTCCACTGGAGACCTTTTTACTGAGTATTGGAAGTTGTTTAGCCAATCTCGAACGCAAGACTCGATGTTCTTCAGATTTGGAATTACGCGCCTGGGCGGCAATCGGCGAATCGCATCTAAAGCCAAGAGGGCGACCATCGCAACGGCTGTCGCGCATAGGCCCATGAAAATCGGGCCAGTCCATGACGATTGCATTCTGACCAAATAAGTCATGACTGCCCCCGGTATGAGTGCGATAAAAAGAGCAGCCAGAACCGATTGGAGTGTGCCTTCAGCCCATCGTCTAAACATATCCATACCTCCCCACGCACCCAATCGTCTCACCGGCTCCCACGCCACGTCGAGAGGTTTTTGTGATACATTTTCGCTATGCGTAAATGGCTGGTGATAGTTGCTTTGCTGTTCCCACTGGCAGCGGTAGGGATTCTGGCCGGTCGGGATGTGCCCAAGGGGACGCCAAAACAGGGGATCATTAAACAAGAAACCAGTAAAAAAGGACAGAAACAGCCACAGGCTAAGGGCAATAACCAAGCCATCCCAGACCCGCCTGCCGCCGCCCCACAGCCAGCCGCCCCAAGCCCCGATGAGTCCGCAGAGGCAAGCCGCGAGAATCTCCAGATACAACGCTGGCTCATGTACCTCACAGGGGCCTTGGTCATAGTCGCCTTCTTGCAGTTTCTCGGCATTGTCGTGCAGGCTGCTCTTTTGAGACAGACTCGTGGGGACGTTCACGAGCAAGCTGGCTGGATGAAAGAGCAGACCGGGCGAATGAGCCGACAAGCCGACTTGATGAATCGTCAAAACGTGTTTGCCCGAGAATCCATTGCGGCCACAAGAAATGCGGCAGATGCTGCGAAATTGAGCGCCGAATCCACCCTGGGGCAGTTCCAGGCAATGAAGGCAAAGGAGCGGGCTAGAGTCTGGATAAAGATTGACGGTGATCTGAATCTGGGCTTGGGACCATTTGCTGTCCCTGTAGTTTATGTGGTCACACAAACCGGTCCCACTGATGGTTTTGTTTACGCCTCTTTTGCTAAACTTGCGGTTTCGGATGTTGACCCGGAAGTTCCTCTGGATTCCGGTATTCATTCCATTTCGATCCCCAATAGGGTTGAGCCGCAATTTGAGAAGAAGATAGAAAGCGTGTTCTTGTATCGCTTTAGCCGTGCGGAGGTAGAGAGCATCAATAGCAAAACCGTCAGCGTGTATTTCATGGCTTCGATCAAATATAACGACATCTTCGGTGACCCGCACGAAACGTCCATTATGCAACGATGGAACATCACCGACTTGAAAAATATTATGGGGAAATACGGCAACTTTGCTCATTGGACCCCTTGCGGCCCACCAGAGGCAAACCGAGAGACATAGCGCCAGCCCTAAAAGCAAATTAGGACACCACCCGCCGGAATCTCCTTTTTCGGCACCGATTCCCTGGAATTGTTCCGCTCCTGTGGTGCATTGCAAGACCAACACAACATTTGGGTAGTGGTGCAGTTTGGTTTTGCACAGGCTGGCGCGGACCAGTGACAATGCGATGATGGGGCCATGAAAGCTCTTGTTAGGAAACCGCGTAAAGGGGACCGCGTTGTCTTGGCCTTACACTCGGGAGAGTTTGAGGTCGTTAAGGTTACCAATGCTGGAATGCTTGTCGATCTCAAGATAATCAATCCGCCACCGAAGAGCAGTCCAGGCTACATTGAGAAACGGATTCCCTGGTCTGCTCTGATTTACTTGGACGCGCCTCGCGAGGACGTTAACCAGGCCGCCGCGCGGATCGTCAGGGAAGCCACGGAAAAATAAGGCCTTACGTGTTAGCGGCGTTGATATCACCACAGTAGATCGCCCAAATTTCTTCCGGCGCGGGCGGTTTTGTCTCTTCTGGCATAGCGAAAATCTTACTCCTTTCATCCGACCTCATTGAGCCAAAGATGCAATTTCCTCATACGACCAAATGTGATCTGAAATTCCTGCGGCCATCGCTGGCGTAATTCGCAGCGTCTTGTGAATCCGGGCGAAGTTGTAGTGAATGAAATGCAACGCCACGGCAGCCGCGTGGTTTTCGATCTTCTTTGAGAATGCATTGGTCAGCCGAGTAAAGCGCCGCATCGACATGCGCATCGTGAGATTCTGGCGCTCAACGAAAGAGGTACTGACGTGCGCGGGGTCCGGGTCGCCAATCACAGTCTTCATATCGCACCCAATGCACTTTGCAGGACTGTAGCGCGTCTCTGGCTCACTGGAAGCGCCGTAGATTTTCTGCAAGGTCGCGTAATCTATGTCAGCCCCGAATGCGTTCTCGACCGCCTCCAGGTAGGCGCGGTGCGCGTCTGTCGTAAGCTGCACACATCCACGGACCCGGCTGGCAACGTCCTGCATGAACTCATTGGCCCACCACCCATCCCGTCCACCGACGAGGTAACCGACGCACAGTTTACTGTCGGCATCGATTGCGGTCCACGTCCAAACATCTCCCCATCCCTGCGTCTGTCGTTCTTGAGAAGCGTTCTTGTGCTTAGCGCCAACGAAGCACCAAATCTCGTCGGCCTGGACTCGCCTGCACCGCACATTCCGCACGGTCTGATCATGGTACGCGTGAGCAGCATCGGCTACGTCCAGCAACAGCTTCGTGACCGTGTTAATCGAAACATCGGCCATCCGGCTGGCGGCACGAAGGCTCGCGCCTTCCACAAGCATTCGGAGAATCTGCGCTCGTTTCGCAATCGGCAACCTATTCATGAACTGAGCATAGTGAACTTTGGCTATTTGTCAAGCATAAACTTCAGTTTAACGCGTTGCGTTCAGTGGGCAGTTGACATTGTAGCATCTTCGCGCTATTCTGGAACTGCATCGAAGGATTTGGCGCATGGAGATCGAGTTCTCAGACAAAAAACTCGCTTTAATCGAGACAGAAGATGCACCAAAAGCGCGATGGCCTGTTTCGGTTATAGAATCGATGCGGAACAAGCTCGGGTTTCTCCGAAACGTTCCTGACGAGAGATCAATCAGGAATTGGCGAAGCCTTCGTTACGAAAAAATGGAAGGAGAGGAGAGATCGATACGCTTAAACGATCAATTTCGGCTAATTTTCACAATCGACACAAAGTGCAGCCCGAACAAAATAGACATTTTGCGTGTCTGGAATCACGACTAAGGAGGTGGGAGAAAAATGGCGACCGCAAATGCGGCTTGGGTTAAGCACCCCGGCTTTTACATCAAGGAGGAACTGGACGAGCGTGGATGGAGTCAGCGTGATCTGGCTTTCATTCTTGGTGTCCCGGAACAGGCCGTAAACATGATTGTGAGCGGCAAGAGGGGAATCAGTCCCGACATGGCGCGCGCGCTGGGGGATGCGTTCGATGTCCATGCCGATTTGTTCGCGAATCTGCAAAAGGATTATGACATGGCTCAAGCCAAGCAGCCGAAGGCGGGCGTCTCTCTTCTTGGCAAGATGCATATGCAGTATCCGGTTAGGGAAATGGTCAACCGAGGATGGCTCATCAATGCCGAAGCTGACATGATTGAAGAGCAATTGGCCAGATTCTTTGAGGTACCAGACGCCTCGCAGATTCCCTACATGAAGCACGCCGCGAAGAAGAGAAATCCATACGAGGAGCGAAAGGTGCCAGCGCCGCAACTTGCGTGGCTGTTTAGAGTCCGGCAAATCGCAAAATCAATTTCTGTTCCACGTTATTCAGAAAGCAAATTGAGGAAAACCGTTGAACAGATGCGCGGGCTCATGATAGCTCCTGAGCAGACGCGCGAAGTGCCGCGGCTGTTGGCTGAGTGCGGTGTTCGTTTCGTCATCGTTGAGAAATTGCTCAACTCGAAGATCGATGGGGTGTGTTTTTGGCTCGATGAGCATTCTCCGGTAATCGGCATGTCGATTCAGCGCGATACTATCGACAATTTTTGGTTTGTACTGCGCCATGAGATAGAACACGTCCTACGCAAGCATGGCCGCAAGGCTGAAATGATTGATGGGGATCTCCAGAAATCGCAAGGTACCGCCAGGGAATCAGAGGAAGAGAATCTGGCCAATGTGGCAGCGAAGGATTTCTGTGTTGTGATGGAAAAATTCGAGTCATTCATGATTCGGAAAAAGCCGTTCTACTATGAGCGAGATGTAATTGCGTACTCACGGATTATCAACAGACACCCAGGAATTGTTGTAGGACAGATACAGAGGTGTTTGGACAACTCGAGCTATCTCACTCGTCATCTGGCAAAGGTTCGACAGTTCGTCGTCGCGGGAGCAGTTGCGGATGGATGGGGTGAGGTTTTACCAATTTCCCTTTGAGGAGATTCTATGCCTACAAAAAATGAACGGTTGCAGCAAATTTGGCATAACTCCGATGGGCTGCGCGAGAAACCGAGTATCGATCGCTTGGCTCAATAGCAGTTCCAGACTAATCCTGCTGGACCCCCCTTCGTCAAGCGAAAATATCCACGCAGGTTCAGAGGGTTTTTGTGCCCTGAAATGGGCACGAGGATGGAGATTTCACATGGCGGACCCATGCATTTGGACGGGGGCATCCGGCAAACAGTACACGTACTTTTCACACGCTATGCCCGTGCGTTTTAAGCCCGACGTTGATGGCAATTACATCTTCACGAAGCTCGTCAACTATACTTGGGTGCCAATCTACATCGGAGAAGGCAACCTGGCACAGAGATGCACTGGCCAGCACCACCAGGCTCAATGCGTCGCCGCTAAGGGAGCTACGTACATCCACGAACACGTTAATATGATCGCGACAGACCGGAAAGCGGAGGAATCCGACTTACTCGCGAACTACCCGCAGGCGTATGTCCCAACAGGGTGCAATGAGAAGACGGGAGGCTAACCCGCTCGCGGCCCATTGGTCGGCAGGGGGCTAATTACCCCCTTCTCGACCAAGTGGTTGTAAAACCTCACAAGCCGCGCAGTAATCATTGCGTCGATGCGGGGCGCGAAGGGCGTTAGAACCCTGCGAAGAAAACTTTCCCTGAACACGGTTTGCATTCTGAGCACACCTGTGCGAAGATTCGCGTGTGCACCGGATCAAAGACCCGCCCTGGCAGGCGGGTTTTCTATTGCCTCAATCAAACCACGATACGAAGAGAAAGTAAAAGTCAGCGAAGTATATTATTGCCGTTTATGGGCGGGGCCTGCTTTTTCTTCCATCTCGCTTGAGCGGCAAGCCGTGCGATATCGATTCGCTGCTCCTGCGTCAAGAAGCCAGCACGGGCATTGCCTCCCTTCAAGCCACCAGCGCGTCCCCGGACTGGTGCGCCTTTCTTTCTTCCCGAAACCGTGTCTTCAACCTCGCCGGTCGCAATATCCACAACTAGTTTGGCGAGTTGATTCGGGTCGCGCGGGCGCTTTGCCATGAACTCAGTATGCTGCCCGGTTCCGACCCGGCGCAAGGGCAGTGGAAATCAAACTGAGACACTACCGAAATTTGGGCCTTTGTCGGTGCGAAGCACAAGAACGCTTCGCCCGAACAGAAAGCGGCTGGGTGGGGTGACGCTTGGACATGGACGGCAATCGATACCGACACAAAGCTCTGTGTCTCGTATCTAGTCGGTGGCCGTGACAAGGGCTGGGCAAACGAATTCGTTGGCGATCTCGCAGAGCACATCGTTGGACGCCCACAGATCACGACTGACGCGCACAAGCCTTATCTGGCAGCCATCGAAGAGGCATTTGGAGATTGCGTGGATTACGCGCAGCTCCACAAGATTTACGGCGCATCGAACGAACCAGAAACGCGCTACAGTCCTGCGACCTGCATTGGCTGCGATATGAAAACGGTGATTGGCTATCCCGATCCCGACCACGTCAGCACATCGTTCGTGGAGCGCCAGAAGCAGTTGCTTTGCCTCTGGAGGTGCGGGTGCCATTTGGTTCCGCAGTTTTTCGAGGAATGTGTCCTCCTCGTCGAGTAAGGAATTGACATAATATTTTTCGATAGCTGCAAGAGTATCTAGGCCGCAGAGCGAAGCATCGGAAAACACAGAACCGCCCATTTGTAATGCGTGGACTCGCCAGTGCTCCGCTGCGAGCAGAATCGGTTTTGCATCCATTTCTCCACAATATCGGCTCATCGTTTTCTTCCTATTTCAAGGTGGCTAAAGCTGATTCTCTTGGGCAAACAATACATCACTCTGACTTTGAACTGCAAAGCGTCGTTGATACTCCGCGAAAATGCGATAGGGCATTGCTCCCCTCGGATGGCGGCTCGCTACGTAGATCGACTCGATCGCTCCGTTGAGAAAGTGCCAATTCTTGCGTAGTTCTGCTATCGAAGTCCGGTCCTGCCCTCGTGGCACAAGCAAGTATGCCCGCATTCTGTCTACGGCTTCGATCACGGTCGCCGGCGGGTGGGCAAATACGACCTCAACAGCCTCAAACATCTGGTACGTGAGTCCCAATCGGTTAGCGTACTTAAGTGACGAGCAACGCTCGGATGAGACTCTGGCGGAGAGTCGGGGCATTCCTGCCATTGCCATCGCGATATTCAGCGGCGTGAATTCGCGTCTTCCACTTTGAATGAATTCCAAAAGCTGCGACTGTGCGAAGTAGGCTTCCTGTTGATCCAGCTTTGACTGAAGCTCATCCCGCCGTGTTTGACTAGCTTCAAAGGCTCTGGTCGCGTTATGGAGCTTTTGGACTAGGTCGAATTGTAGGTGTTGAAGCCTTGCCCTAGTCGCATCGTCCGTTGCGAGGGCAAATGCTTGCGAACCTAGGTCGACAGATTCCCGACCATTCATGAATGCCGCGTATGCCTCTCGGCACAGCTCTTGCACAGCGGCAATTTCCTTGCGAAGTTGCCGGAGAGCAGCGGACGTTGTGCTTTGTGTCGGTTCACGTCGGAACACTTCGAGTCGGGAACAGTTGAATCCTTTAATGGCGTTAAACGCGGCTCGAATTTCACCAAGTGTTCTGGCGTGCTTCAGCTCCCAACCGATCAGTCCCCAGTTCTCCTCCAGGACAAACTGCAGCTCCAAGAGCGCACGCCTTAGCTCGTCGTCCTCGATTTCCCGAGGTCGTCCCCGACCCCGCTTCTTTTGGGAAAACCCTGTCAAGGGGATCTCGTAATTCTCTTCGCCAGCTAAATAAGCCTCTTTCAAGCATCACCGCCAGATAATTGAAACCATACGCCTATTTCCCGCCATGTAATTGCAAAACCTAGCGTTAGCACCGTTCAGCCTTTTTGAAAACCGGGCTTATTCTGCGAGTACGCCAATGAAGCAGGCGCAGATATGGACGAGCGGAGTGCGGTCGGACCAAAATCCGGGAAGTCGGTTCGCCAGTCCGATCCGGGGCTGAGATGGCCTACACCTCCATTGACGGCTGACCGAAAGTCAGCGGCTCGTCCTCCAGTTCACTTGCCTCCTGCAACAGACTCCAGAGTTAATTCCACGGCCCGCGACGCAGGGAGCACTCAGCCTAAAACTGGCCGGGGTGCGGGGCCGAGTCCCGCCATTCAGGCCCGGCGCGCAGCGCTGGGCTCCTTTGCCCGGTCCGCTGAATCCGGGTCGACCGTTCACTACACTCTGGACGATGACCTTATCGCAGCCTTGATTCAGTTCTTCGAGACTCTAGACCGCTGGGACAGGGAGGCGCATGGAACGCAAATCATGTAGCCGTTGCCCTCAGCCAGCGGACTACTCGCTCGCCTTTTTGGTGTCAACCATCGGCGTTCGACCACGAGGCCAGAAATGCACCCAGACCGTTCCCTTCTGCAAATCCTGTTTTCGCGATGCCGCTCCCTTCCTTGCCTCTACTCCCCTCCAAGACCTCCAACAGCCTCTAAGAGACGCGTATACAGCGTTGGAAGGAGCTTCTCCGGCGTCGTCTGCCGATGTTATCCCCTCCCCTGCGGCGGGAGAGGCCCACCAGGGCGGCGACGCCGCCCTGAGTTGCAGGCCATGTCTAATAGCCTGCAACTCACGTCAGATTGACGAGCAGGAGTCGGGGAATGGTTGACAGGCTCGAACTCCGGCTACCTGCTCTGACGCCATTCCGCCGAGACGTGCGGGAATTCATGCTGGAGAGCTGCCTATTCGAGCGCAGCTCCAGGACAATGGGCTCTGGCCGGTACGCATGGGTGACTGATATTCGGCCTCTCGGAATCGATGCATTGCTGCACTACGGGCTAAAGAGGCAGGAGAATGATCCCCACGAGGGCGAGCATAAGCTGGAGTTGCTAGACACTGGCAAGAAGGGCTACAGCGAGCTTGCGGGACAGATTGAAGCGACGATCGAGTACCCGATAGATGATCTGGAAATCATGCGGCTTGATCTTTGCGCGGATATTCCTGGCGTTCCAGTGGAGTGGTTTCTGGGCCGCGTGCGCGTCAAATTCAAACGAATCGTGCACGAAGTCGGTCCTCTAACGTTTCAGCGAATCGGCAAGGCAGGAATTCAAACCCTCAGTGCCGGGAGGCGTCCCAACATTGTCAGGATCTACGACAAAGTGGCGGAATACAAAGATCAATTGCGGAAGTTGCAGCGGCGACGAAGCTGGGACGCCGATGATCTTACCCTCGAACGGGAATTTGGCATTTCAGAAAATGCAGTAATCACAAGAGTCGAGCGCCAATTTGGTGGCCACCGTATCCCCGCCATGGTTGATTGCTTTGGCCGATTGTCGTGCCTTCCAGAATTTGACCCTTTTGCGAACATTGAGATCTGCAATGGGACTGGAGCCAGAGTCCCAACGATTCAAGAGCGCGGTCTTGACAGGTGGCTCGTCGGAACGCGCCTTCGCCAGCTCCGGGCTGAAATGGGAGAGTCACAGTTCCATCGTTGGTTGTGTACGAACTCGGCAGGCAACACCGCACGTTACAAGAGGAGGTATTCAGACTTTCTCCAGCCCGACAGAGACAACCTTGTGACCGTCCAAACCATTTTCGAGACGTATCGCGAATCGGTCATGAAGCAGTTGGCGTCCTAGCGGATTCGAGAAAATAGTGTACACTTATCCCCTACGTATGAGCGCGCGAAACAAATTGCCCGAAGCCGCTTTGAAATTCTTCCGCAAGAAGGGCCGTATCGGTGGACGGCAGCGAGCGGCGAATCTCACTGCCGAACAGCGTTCCGAACAAGCTCGCAAGGCGGTCCAAGCGCGGTGGGCGAAGCAGGCAACGAAGGCCAGCAAAATGAAAGGCACGAAATGACACCACGTACAGCCGTTCTCTATGCACGTGTATCCAGCCGAGAGCAACAGCAAGAGGGCTATTCCATTGATGCCCAGTTGAAGTTATTGCGCACCTTTGCGGCAAATAACGGGTTCGGGATTGTGCATGAATTCATCGATATCGAGTCCGCCAAGAGCACGGGCAGGAAGGAGTTCGGGAAGATGATTGAATTCCTCGAACGGTCGAAGACCTGCCGAACGATCCTTGTCGAGAAGACAGACCGGCTATCGCGAAACTTTGAAGACGAGGTTTTGCTCAATCAACTCGATTTGGAGATTCATTTCGTAAAGACGGGTTCTGTGCTTTCGAAGGATGCACGTGCCCAGACCAAGTTCATGCACGGCATCGAACTCGTGTCATCGAAGTACTATTCGGATAATCTCCGCGAAGAGGTCATTAAGGGAATGCTGGAAAAGGCCGAACAGGGTACGTACCCTGGGCGTGCCCCATTCGGATATCGCAATAACAGGGCTACCCGCACCATCGAAATTCACCCCGAGAAGAGCGCTATAGCGGAGCGCGTGTTTGAGCTGTACGCGTCGGGACGGTATTCCCTCTTGGCCCTATCGAAAGAACTCCGACACGTGACGGGTACGTGCATCTCGAAGACGAATCTGCACAAGATGCTCACGAATCCCTTTTACATCGGACGTTTCGAGTGGAGCGGCAAGACGTACGAAGGCACTCACCCTGCCCTCATCAGTCCTGAACTGTACACACGTACACAAGCTGTTCTGTACGGTCACAACAAGCCGAAGTACAGCAAGCACGACATTGCATTCCGTGGGATGCTCAGGTGCGCGCACGACAATTGCGCCGTGACGGCTGAGCTAAAGAAGAACAAGTACGTGTACTACCGCTGCACCGGCCAGCGGGGCCCGTGTGCCCTTCCGCGCTTCACAGAACAGGAAATCGCAGAGAGATTGGGGCAGGTGCTCCGGGACGTGTCCATTCCGGAAGAGGTCGCGCAGTGCATTTCAGCATCCTTGCAACGGGTACACGTGCAGATCCGAAACCAATCAGAGCAGGAACGTGCGCGCCTGGAGCGTGAACTCGGCGCGCTACACGCGCGGATGGATGCGGCCTACACGGACAAACTTGACGGCAAGATCACAGAGGAGTTTTGGCAGCGCAAGCAAGCCGATTGGCAAACCGAAGAACTGAGAATCAAATCGCTGATTGCGGGGATCGAAGAGGGCAAGAGCCGCGAGCGGTTGCTCGATGTGCAGAGAATTTTGGAACTTGCGAAAGATGCGTATTTTCTGTACCTTACGCGTAAACCGGCGGAACAAGCTGAATTGCTCAGAAATGTACTTTTGAACTGCTCGATTGACGCTGTAAGTCTTTATCCTACATACAGAAAGCCCTTTGACCTTATATTCAATAGGGCTAAAAATGAAGAATGGTCGGGGAGAGAGGATTTGAACCTCCGACCCCCTGGTCCCGAACCAGGTGCTCTACCAGGCTGAGCCACTCCCCGACTTGTTGGCCACTCCCAACGCTTCTTCATTTTACAGTGCCGCTTCTGGTGGCGCAAACGAGCCCGGATGAAGGCTATGGGGTCTTTCCGCAACACAGCGCCGGCAAGAATCGAGAGGACTCATAAACGATCTCATTTCTGAACTGCACCGCAATCGTTGTCATCGATCTGCAGAGGGGCATTGCGCGGATACCCAGAACCCCGCATTCGACTCCTATCGTCGTAGCAAACTGCGTCGAACTGCTTGCCGTGGCGCGAGGCGTGAGCGCGCTGCCGGTCCTCGTTCATGTAGGCCGCTCGTCGGATGGGGGAGACGCGTTCCGAGGCGATGCGAATGATCCATGCGCGCCATCGTGCGCATTTTTCCACGCATGCGGCGTGTGCGCAGCACCGCCGAAATCCTTGCCGCGCTGCAAGCAAAAGCGTTTCCTAGAGAATGTATCGGGACAGATCGTGGTCCTTTACAATCGACGCGACCATCTGCTTGACGTAGGCGTCATCGATCAGGAAGAGCTTCTCGGGGCCGGAGGCGGTCATGCGCTCCTGATAGGGTAGTGGCGTGGTCGCTTCATTCTTAATGGCATCGGAGAGCGCTGCCGCAGCTCTTTCGTCGGGCGCGCGGCGGGCGACGTCAGGCGCCAGGAAGCTAACGTCTTCAAGCACGCGTTCCATGATGGTATGCAGCCGGCGCGCGCCGATATTCTCTGTGGTCTCGTTGACCTTGAAGGCGAATTCGGCCATCTCGCGGAGGGCTTCGGGCGAATACTCCAGGCGCACGCCCTCGGTCTCGAGCAGCGCCGAGTATTGCTTGGTGAGCGAGGCCTTGGGCTCGGTTAAGATGCGCAGAAAATCATCGACGGTGAGCGATTGCAACTCGACGCGAATCGGAAAGCGGCCCTGCAGTTCCGGAATGAGGTCGCTTGGTTTGGAGACATGGAAGGCGCCGGCGGCGATGAAGAGGATGTGATCTGTACGCACCATACCGTAGCGAGTATTGACCGTGGTGCCTTCGACGATGGGCAGTATGTCGCGCTGCACGCCCTCGCGTGAGACGTCGGGGCCATGCCCACTCTCTCGCCCGGCGATCTTGTCGATCTCATCCAGGAAGATGATCCCGTTGGACTCGACGCGCTCAACCGCCGCGCGGTTCACCGCATCCATGTCGATGAGCCGGCCTTCTTCTTCCTGCACCAGATAGTCGAAAGCGTCAGTAACCTTCATCTTTCGCTTTTTTGTGCCGCCCCCAAAGATGTTGGGCAGCATATCCTTGAGATTCATCTCCATGTCTTCGAGGTTCTGGTTGGAGATGATGCCGAACTGTGGCAGATTTCGCTCGCGAACATCGAGTTCGACCATGCGATCGTCGAGTTTGCCTTCACGGAACTGCTGGCGGAGCTTTTCGCGCGACCGCTGATGGCTTTCGGCGCCGGGCAGTGAAAGCTGGCCCTCCTGGCCGTGCGGCGCAGCGGGCGGAGGAGGCAGGAGCACGTCGAGCAGGCGCTCCTCAGCGTTCATCTCGGCGCGGTCTTCCACTTCTTCGAGGCGCTCTTCGCGCACCATGTCGATAGCGATTTCGACCAGGTCACGAATCATCGACTCGACATCACGGCCCACGTAACCTACCTCGGTAAACTTCGAGGCTTCGACTTTGAGAAACGGCGAGTTGGTGAGCTTAGCCAGTCGGCGCGCGATCTCGGTCTTGCCTACCCCGGTAGGGCCGATCATGATGATGTTTTTGGGCATGATGTCGTCGGCAAGATCGGGCGGCAGCTTCTGCCGGCGTTGGCGGTTCCTGAGAGCGATGGCCACGGCGCGCTTGGCGGCGCGCTGGCCGACGACGTGCTTGTCGAGTTCGGCGACGATCTCACGCGGCGTGAGCTCATCGAGCGCGAGTTCCTGTTCTTCAGCGGATGCGGGAAGATAGATGGCCATGGACAAATCTCAGCGGACGCGCCCCGCTAATCGTTTAACTCCTCGAAGGTGACACGGTCGTTGGTGTAGATGCAGATTTCGGCGGCGATCTTCATGGCTTTTTCGGCAATTTCACGAGCGCTCAAATCGGTGTTCTCCATCAACGCGCGGGCGGCGGCGGTAGCGAAGCTGCCGCCGGATCCGATGGCCGCCAGCGGTTCATCGGGGTCGATCACATCGCCTGAGCCGGAGATGAGAAACGTCTGCGCTTTGTCCGCGACCAAAAGCAAAGCCTCCAGGTTGCGCAGCATTTTGTCGGTGCGCCAGTCCTTCGCCAGCTCGACCGCGGCGCGGTTCAGGTTGCCAGCGTGCTGTTCGAGCTTGGTCTCAAAGCGCGCAAAGAGATTGAAGGCGTCGGCCGTGGAACCTGCAAATCCAGCCAGAATCTTGTCCTGAAAGAGGCGGCGGATCTTTTTGGCCGAGTGCTTGAGCACGTGGTCGCCAAGAGTCACCTGGCCGTCCGCGGCCATCACAACCTGGCCGTTGCGCCGCACACAAATGACGGTGGTGGAGTGAATGCTGGGACGTTCTTTCATTCGATACCTTCGTCCAAGACCAACAAAAGACCGGGATGGAACGCATCCGGCAGAGTGAGATCCCGCGCCTGATGCAACCTAGAGTATAGGTCATTTGTGCGGCCTTGGTGCTGTTTCTGACCGAGCACATTCTGGAATCGCCGCGTGCAGCCGGCGCCGGCGCGCGAGGTGCATTTCACCTGCGGTATTCTCAAGTTGGGGCTCTCAGCGCGGAGCCCCACTATGGGATGGCCCTGGTGAATACAGACCAATGGGAGATGGTTGCCGGACTGGCCGCCGCAACAGCGGTTGCGGCGGCGGCCGTATGGCTGGTGTTTCGTAAGCGACCGAGCGCCGAGGAGGTGGAGTGGGCGCGGCGGCAGTTCCTGGTGCAATCGGGGAGGCTTGTCGACGGAATGCTGCTCGACATCTACGAAGTGGAAGCGGATGACGGCCGCTCGCTGACTATGCTCCTGTTCAAGTACCGCATCGGGGGCGTGGACTACGAGTGTTCGCAAGACATTACCACGCTGCGCGGGGTGCTGAACGTGGCCGACGTGCGAGCCGGATTTCCGTGCACAGTGCGCTACCAACCCGGCAATCCGCAAAACAGCATTGTTGTCGCGGAGGGCTGGAGTGGGCTGCGCCAAGGGCTGCCACAACTGCCGTTCCTCGACGATCCGGATCCTCTGGACACGAGCCACCTTGACCGCAAGGCCTGATCGGCGCGACGTGCCGATCCAGATCATATTCCCCGTCCCCATGTATCGACATCCCTGGTCGCGTTCACCCAGCCCCGGTTAGACTATCGATATGCATTTCCACGCGGCGCCGGCGGGCAAGGGTGCAATCCGGACAACGTTGGTCCTGCGCATCTCACTTGCAGCAACGTTGGCGTATGTTGTGGTCACGTTTGTCGCGGGGTTGCGCGCCCATTCGCTTGCGCTGTTGTCGGAATCAGGACACAACGTTTCGGATTTCCTGGCCCTCCTGCTCAGCTTCGCGGCAGTTTACTTCCAGTCGCGGCCGGCCGATCACGCGAGAACTTTCGGTTACCAGCGCGCCGGCGTTATCGCCGCCTTCATCAATGCGGCCACGCTCATCGCCATCTCGCTGTGGATTGGCGTGGAGGCTGTGCACCGGCTCAGCTCCCCGGTGACCGTCGAACCCAGGATCATGATGATCGTGGCCGCGGCAGGAGTGGCGATGAATGGCGCCATTGCCGCGCTGCTGTGGGGCGTGGCCCACGAGGTAAATTTGCGCAGCGCCTTTCTGCATATGACGGGAGACACGCTGTCGACTGCGGCGGTCATTGCCGGCGGCGCGGGCATTCTGTTCACTGGACGAAATTGGATCGACCCGGTGCTCTCACTGCTCATCGCCGCGCTGATCTTCTGGTCCAGCGTCGGCATCGTCCGCGAGACCCTGAACATCCTGCTGGAGGGCGCGCCGCGCGGTGTCTCGCTGCACCAAATCCGCTCGGGCATGGAATCTGTCGAGGGTGTGGTCAACGTTCACGACCTGCACGTCTGGAGTCTGGGATCGCACTCGCGCGCGCTGGCATGCCACGTTACCATCGCCGACATCCCCCCCTCAGAAAGTGCATGTATTCTCGTCAATCTGAATCATCTGCTCCGCGGGCGATTCGCAATCAACCACACGACCATCCAGTTTGAGCACATAGGCTGCGAGGCGCAAGAAGGTTGCGTCACGCCTCCCGAGGAGATGGCCCGCGAGCAAGAGCACCATCACGGTCACGTGCATTGATGCGAATAGCGGTTGCGGCGCCAGCTCGCAGCGACGCCGGCTTCGGCGGCAGCGACTCATTTACGAGAATCAGTTGTGCGCTGATTCGGCGACGCCACTTCAGGAGGGACGAGATTTGATCTCCCGCCGCGCACTTCTTGCCGTCTTTTGCCTTGCGCTGACCCCGATCGCGCCCGTTTCGGCGCGGCCGGCCGCGCAAGCCGCGCAGCAGCCGGGCGCACCCGCGCTCGAGGCATTTGCCGGCGAGTACACCGATCCGGCCGAGGGAATTGGCGGTTACAGCCTTTACGTTCACGACGGGAAGCTAACGCTCGAATCCGCGCGTAGAGTACCCACGGACCTTGTGCCGGTGTCTGCGGCGGTCTTCAGCGTGCCCGGGTTTGACACGAACATCGAGTTTAGCCTCGATGCATCGGGCCGGAGCGCCAGCTTTGTCTTTTCCGCCCAGCCGGATGTTGTTTACCGCCGCACCGGCGAACCGGTGCGTCACATCTTCCATGATTACGCCCGCAGCGACGAGATGATTCCGATGCGCGACGGGGTCAAGCTCCACGCGGTGATTCTCCGGCCCACGGACATCGGCATGCCGCTGCCGATCTTGATGGAGCGCACGCCGTATGGCGTGGGTGGAACCAGCCGCGCTTCGTTTTTCGCTCAGCGCCCGGAGCTGGCGCGTGATGGCTACATTTACGTAGCCGAGGACATTCGCGGTCGCTTCAAGAGCGAGGGGAAATTCGTGATGATGAAGCCGCTCGACGATCACCGCGATGGGAATGCGACCGACGAGAGCACCGACGCCTATGACACCGTGGCATGGCTCATCAAGAACGTGCCCGGCAACAACGGCCGCGTGGGGGTGGTTGGCACAAGCTATCCGGGATTCCTGGCTATGACGGCGGGAATCGATCCGAACCCGGCGGTGAAGGCGATTTCTCCGCAGGCGCCGATGATCGATGTGTGGATCGGCGACGATTTCTTTCACAACGGCGCCTTTCGCCAAAGCTATGGATACGACTACGTGTTGGGGCTCGAATCGAGTAAGGAAGAGACTACAGTCACCTATGGAAAAGACAGTAACGGCGAGCCCGTGGACGGCTTCGACTACTTTCTGGAACGCGGCAGCTTCGCCCGGGATGTGAAAGAGTCCGGGTCCAAGCTTCTGCCGACATGGAAGCTCTTCCTCGATCATCCCGCAAATGATTCCGTGTGGACTTCGCGGGGCGTGGAATATGCGCTCAATCGAGTTGCGGCGCCTACGCTCACTGTCGGCGGCACTTACGACCAGGAAGACATGTACGGGCCGCAGGAGGAGTACGCGAAGCTGGAGCTGCACGACACGAACCATGAGAATTTTCTCGTTCTTGGGCCGTGGCGGCACGGTTATTGGTCGTCGTCGTCGCGGCACATGGGGAACCTGGACTATGGTGAGCCGATCGGCACAGAGTTCCGCAGGCAAATCGAGGCGAAGTTCTTCGCGCACTACCTCAAGGATCAGCCAGGCTTTGATCTCGACGACGCGGCGAGCTTCCAAAGCGGCTCGAATACATGGAAGTATTACTCGCATTTTCCTCCCGAAGAATCGCGACCGACGAACCTGCACCTCGAAGGCGGAGGGTTGCTGAGCTGGAGTGGCTCGACATCGGGGGCGGGTGCGCAAGCGACGACTTCGTATGTCAGCGATCCCTCCAATCCCGTCCCCTATCGCCAACGGCCCATCCAACCCACGTATAGCCAGGGCTCCGAGTGGTACAACTGGCTCACCGAAGACCAGCGCTTCGTGACGGACCGCAAGGACGTGGCCGCGTGGAAGCTGCCCGTGCTGACCCACGATTTGACGATTACGGGCGAAGTCGTCGCGGACATCTTCGCCTCGACGACGGGCACTGACAACGACATGGTGGTGAAGCTGATCGATGAATATCCGGATAACGATCCGGACCCGAAGATGCGCGGCTATCAACTGATGACCAACGCCGAGATCTTTCGCGGACGGTATCTCTCGGGATTCGACCATTCCACGGCGATCGCGCCAAATTCCATTCACGAGTACAGATTCTCCCTGCATGACGCGGACCACGTCTTCAAGGCGGGGCACACGGTGATGGTCGAGATCCAGAGTACCTGGTTCCCGCTCTATGACCGCAATCCGCAGAAGTTCGTGCCGAACATCATGAAGGCCAAGCCTGCCGATTACAAGGCTGCGACGATCACGATCTATTCCGGACCCGGACACGACTCGGCGCTGGAAGTGCCGGTGATGAGTGCGCCGTAGACGCGGCGAGCGGAGCTGGACTACCGGTTTCGGGCGCTCGGGACGTGGCAGCAGCAGAGCCAAGCGACCTATAATCAGAGCAGGAACGGTACCGGTCCCCATTTTCCCGGAAAAGCGAGAACAACCTTGGCACGTGAGCTTTATACGGCGCGACTTGCGCGGAAGGACTGCATCTCGGAAGTTGCCCAATGCTATCACTTCCTGTTTGAGGTCGAAGGGCATGAGAATTTTCACTACCTTCCCGGCCAGTTTGTTTCTGCCGTAGCCGAGGACGAGAACGGCAAGCAGCAGACGCGCGCCTACTCGATTGCTTCGGCAGCCAGCGGCAACCGCTTTGAGCTATGCGTCAATCGCGTAGAGAACGGGTTCTTTTCGAATCACCTGGCCGACCTGCCCGATTTGCCCGTGGGAGCGACGATCCAGTTTCACGGGCCGCACGGGCACTTCGTGCTGCAGGAGCCGATCACCGACTCGATCTTTGTTGCGACGGGCACGGGCATCGCGCCGATGCGCGCCTACTTGCAGTGGTTGTTTCCGGCAGACGGAACCGACCGCAGCCTAGGCAAGGAGATCTGGCTGGTCTCCGGCACTCGCCACGAAACCGACATCTATTACAAAGAGGAGTTCGAGGCGCTTGAGCGCCGCGTACCGAACTTCCACTACCTGCCCACGTTGAGCCGCGCCCTGGATAGCTGGACCGGCCTACGGGGCCACGTGCAGGTACATGTCTCGAAGATCATCGAAGAGCGAGCCGCGCGGCTGGACCAGACGCTGCCTGCGGCACCCGTCGATCCCGCGATTCCGGCGGCCGATTTGCGCTTCGATATCTACTGCTACATCTGTGGACTGAACTTCATGGTTTCCGGTGTGCGCGAGCTTCTTGCCGGCTACGGCTGGCACAAGAAGCAGATTGTGTTCGAGCGGTACGACTGAACAGGTAACAGGTGTCAGCAGGTCAGCAAGCCAGCGAGCCGGTAAGTTAGCAAAGCTGCAAATCGGTTACAAAAACCCCGAATAAAAGCTCATTTTTTGAACTTATGGCACCGTTTAGCGCTGCGGTTTTGGAGAAGTTTTGTTGATTGCAAATGGGTTAGTGGAAAAAACAGGCCAAAAGGGGGTAGGGGGTAGGGGTAGAGGCAGGGATCATGGACCAGGGACCAGAAAGACAGGGATCGAGGGAGCAAGGGAGCGAGGAGGCGTGTGTGGGAGCGATTGTGGCCTGCGCGTCGATCATAGGACCATTGTGCGCCAGAAGGGGGAAATTATATGCAAACTTCACGGACCCAGGGACCGAGGGACCAAGAGACTAAGAAAACAATGAGTTAGGGCGGTTTGGGGCGGTGGGATTTGGGTGGTGGAGGGCTTGACATCTCTAACGACGCCAGCTATGGCTGCCCGGAGTTGATCCTCTTGGCCCGGCTGGTGAACCGCTTCAAGACGAATTCGCGCGCCAGGTTGCCTGCGGCGTCGATGGCAATATCAGCGAGCCCGTCGGTGAAGGTCAACAAGGCGCCGCGATTGCCTGGCGGGTAATAGAGGTTGGAGATTGCTCCGGCCGAGAAGATGCCGAGAATATAGGAATAGTTTGGTCCCCAATGACCGTTGTCGCCTCTTGCCATCACCGCGGCGGAGATTGCGTAGAATGCCCTGGACCGGAAGCTCCCGGTTCCCTTGTAAAAGTAGCGGGGATCCTGATGGAACAGTGACGGGAAGGCGGCCTGGGCGAGGATTCTGGCGGTAAAGTCTGTGGTATAAGCGGCGCCATATCGCTTGGCGTAGCCCTGGAGGCCCGAACCGTAGCCGGAGAAGGCATTCGTCTCCTGCTCAACGCCGGCTGACACGCCGATTCCGAGGAAGGCCATGGGATCGGTCAAGGACCGAAGCGACAACTGGAACTTCTGTTTCGCGCCCAGCGGCGGCGCGTTCCAGTCGAAGCTCGAAATGAAGTTGGGGACGATGCCAAGGATGCGCTGCTGCTCGGCAATGTGGAACTGTTCCCCGGCGAGTTCCTCCCGATCGGCAACCACTCGGACTGTCGTCGACGTGGCCAGCGGCAAAACGGCCTGGAGAACGAAGTGTTGTTCGCCGGCCTGAAGCTCGATTTCGGGCGAGGTGAAGGTTGCCCAGCCTTGACCGCTGACGACGACCTTGTAGACGCCGGGAGGCAAGCCGGTGAAGGAGAATGCACCGTCACTGCCGGATTGCTCACTTTCAATTTCGTCACCGCGCAGATTCTGGAGGACGACTTGCGCAGCCTGAACCTCGGAGCCATTGGTATCGAGAACGGTGCCGGAGATTGCGGCTGAACCTGGTGTGGAGGGTTGGTTGACTGGCGCGTCGGGCGCGGATTCCGTGCCGGGGGCGTTGGGCAGCGGTTGTTGGCTGGAGCCGGCGGCCGGCTGCTGGCCGAGCGCCGCGAGCGAGCTCAGAGAACGGCAACGATCGCAAGGACGCACGCCCGGCGCGGCCTGCCACCGGCAACCCGATGGCGCGGCGCAAGCTTAATGTGGCGATTTCGACTCCTGTCAAACGCTCCGGGGAATGACGATCGCATTCCCGGAACCTGACGGAACACAGGCATTGAACCTCCGGGGGAAGACGCGCTTCACGACAAGCGCATCAAGCCTGCTTTGCTGGCCGGTCAGAGCCCCAAGGGAGCTTTGGCCGGTATTGGAATAGACGCAGGTGGGGCGGGGAATGAAGCAAGCCGCCGAATCCTTTCGCAATGCTGCATTCGTGCATCGCGATTCCTTGATCTTTTGTGGACTGGCTCAAAACAGGGTGGGGTTTCGTTGCGATTCCTCAAAGCGATAAAGCCCGGCCTTCAGGTAGTCCTCGACGGCGTCACCAGCGATCCATCTCCGTCCTAGCTCCTCAGCGACGGCTGGCGCGGTAAGAGAACCGGCGAACGGATCGAGTACCAGATCATTAGAATCAGTCAATAGCTTGATAAAGAATTTGGGCAATAAGGCGGGGAAGCGCGCAGGGTGGATCTTTACACCCATTTCTTTGCAGCGGACGGTGTAGTTGTCGTTAGCGGCATTATTCCCCATCTTCATCATGCTCTCCGGTATGTCGAACTCCGCCTCGGTCACGTTTGGTGGAATTGACCCTCCAGCGTTGATTTTGTCGAAAGAGTTCCGGATCACGTGGCCGGAGGGTCTCACGGTCCCTCGGACTCCATTCCGATTCAACCGAATCATATCTTCGCTGTATTCCTTCAGCACATTTAGGTTCGACGCCTTAGGATTTGGAGTCTTGGAAAGCCACCAGACGTACTCTACAGAGTCGCGGACCCGAACACGTCGAACTGTGACCCACTCCGCTGGGACCGGCATTTTTGCAGGGTTATACCAGAAGCATTCCTGAGCAAGATACAGCCCGACTTCCTCAACAAGGGCGATAAGCAGCTTAAAGTGGTACAGAGACCTCGTCGGCGTGCCTTGGTTGTAGCTGCCGCCGATGTTCAGCACAAAACTGCCGTCATTCGTAAGAATCCGCTTGATCTCCCTTGCAAACGGTAGGAACCATTGGACGTAGCGGTCCTTGTGCTCATTGCCGTATTCTTTCTTGAAGTGCAGTGCATACGGCGGCGACGTCACCACAAGATTTACGCTGGCCGTCGGCAGTGCACGAAGAAGTTGCAAGGAGTCTCCTAAATAGGAGGCTCCAAAACGGGTTGTGAAATAGGACGCACTTGCGACAAGACGACTTGGATGATCCAGGGGGAGATCGTCAATGGGGCAACCCTGCACCGGCGTGAGTAATGGCTGGCTCTGTGGATCGACGGCTTGTGGCTTGGAAGACACTACTGTAGCCATACTACGTCCTCGCTACGAGGAAGAGTAGTCGAAATAGGTTTACTTTGTCAACCATTTTCCAAAGCGGGAAAGGCTGGATCTCCCAGGCAGATGCGGCGCGCGTTCGTGGTGTTACGCGGCAAGCGATTTCCCGGCTTGTTAAGAAAGGAAGACTCCGGTCCTGAGAATCGGCGGCAAGATTCTTCTTCGCCGCTCCGATGTCGAGGAGTTTGTACCACGGCAACCTGGACGGCGCGCACATGAGTGATGTGTTAGAGAATCTCAAGAAGGCGATCGTTGAACTCTCTACGACAGAGCAGGAGGCGCCTGTCCCAATTCCTCAAGGCCAAATGGAGCAAGCATCCCCTAGAGGTTGAGTGGGCGATCGATGCGGACGATGTGCTGACTTCGATTTACCGCGCGTCTGATTTGTCCAGGCGCGGGATCCGTGGCCTCATCGCCGAATTCATTTTCGACCGTGATGTCCTTCCCTCAGCGGAGAAGAACGGGTGGAGACGAGTGTCGATTCCGAAAGGCGATTGGCCATATGACAGCCTTCTGCAACGCGATGGGTGTACAGCAAGCATTCAGATCAAGCTCCAGAGACTGGAGGCAGGCCAACCCAAGCGATTCCACGCAGATGCTTATAAGGAACTCATCTATTACGACGTTGAGGTGCAGAAGACTCGTGGAGGAAAGAAGCGAGCTAAAGAGTTGAATCCCCCTGCGGGGAGCGAGCCCTCATCGATATCCATCGATACGCGACCATATCCGTTCGGGGCGTTTGACATTCTTGCGGTAAACATGCAACCTGCGACCAAGAAATGGTCCGAATTCCGATTTACAGTTGGAAACTGGCTCTTAGAGCGCCCTGATTCGCCAGGGCTTATCGAGATTCATCAACCTGTCGCGTTAATCCCAGACGAGGGCTGGACCGATGACCTGAGCACTTGTTTGGAGTGGTTTCTAAGCGGCGTGAAGCGGAGGGTCTTGCGCGAGATTCATCACAAATCCCGTCCGAGAAACAAGGGAAGCAATACCTGAATCCAGAGATTTCCCGTTACAAATTGAAGAGCTCGCGGAGGCGCTTGGTTTGGGCGCGGCTGACGGGGATCTCGGTTTGCTGCTTGTCGTTCATGCGGAGCTGGTAGCTGGACTTGAACCAGGGCATGACTTCGCGGATCTGGTCGATGTTGACGACGTAGCCGCGATGGGCGCGCCAGAAGCGCGCGGGATCGAGGAGCTCGAGGAGTTCTTCGAGAGTGCGGCACTTGGATTGGCCCTCGAAGGCGCGGGTGACGATGCGAATGACGCCCTCGTCGATGGCGGCGAAGCAGATGTCGGCCTGATCGACGAGCAGAAGGCGGCTCTGCGCCTGGACGATGAGCTTGGCGGGAGGGCGGCGCGTACTCGGCGCCCTGGGGGCGGTTGAGGAGGCGCAGCAGGCGATCGAGCTGGGACTCGATCTCGGTATCGATGCGCCGGCCGCAGTGGAGCCGGCGGCGATGCGGGCCTTGGCGCGCTCCACCGCTTCAGAGACGCGGGCGCGGTCGAAGGGCTTGAGAAGGTAATCAACGGCGTTCACATCGAAGGCACGCACGGCGTACTGGTCGTAGGCCGTGGCGAAGACGATTTGCGGCAGGGGTGCGGCGGCTTTTTCCGCGCCGGCGGCCGGGTTGGCCGTTTTGGCGCGGCTGTGCTCCATGAGCCGCTGGACGACGGCAAAGCCGTCCTGGCCCGGCATCTGCACATCGAGAAAAACGAGATCGGGATGGTGTTCCTCGATGAGATCGACGGCCTCGATGCCGTTGACCCCCTGGGCGACCACATCCACGCCGCCGAGCGAGTCAAGCAGATACTTGAGCTCGTCGCGGGCTAGTTTTTCGTCGTCGATAATGAGCGCGGAGATGGACATGGAGGCCGGAAAGTTGATTGTAGAACAAGCAAGTTCAAGCCGGCGCGCGAGGTGAGGCGTGAGCGAGTCAGCGAGTCGGCAAGTCAGCGAGTCAGTCGATAGCTGTTAGCGTCCTTGCTATCCCGGGTCTCAGAATCGAGACCCGGGGCACCCCTTATTAGTGGCTGGTTGGTGTTTCTCGGCCAAGCCATGTGACTCGTCCGTCAGTCGGGATGCATTTGTGCTGCGAGGCGCTTGCAGACGAGCTACTCGGTCATGACGCGCAGGCGCGCAGGGGTTTGGTCCGTGGCCAGCTCGTGGCCGCAGTGCGTGCAGTAGAGGTCAGTGGCGCGGACGGTGCGGAAGCAGTTGCCGCAGTTGGCCGCAAGCTGGTAGTTGCACTGGGGACAGAAGTGGAAATCGCCCTGAACATGAGTGCCGCAGGCCGGGCAGCGGGAAACCTGGGGCTGGCGGAGGAGGAAGTAGAGAACGGCGCCGATGCCAGCCGGCATGACGAAGCAGATGAACATCCAAAAGCGGGTGCTCATGGCGCGGCGCGGCGCGTCCTTGCTGATGTAGCCGACCATGAGGAAGTAAAGAGAGGCCACGACGCCCCAGGAGATATTGAAGTAGATGCGGAGGCCGAGCGGCTGCGGCGGATGATGGCGCTGGCCGGGCGCAACGACCCAGAAATAGTATTCAACGAGGACGAACGCCAGGCTGGCAGCGACGATCGACCAGACGGGAATCAGCCGTTCTTCTTCGTTGACGCTGATGGATTTCTGATCAGGCATCAGCCGTCCCTCCCCTGGAGGGCCTGTTCAAAGAGCTGGGATTAGAAGACACGTTCGCCCCTCTTTCAATGGACGGAGAAGAGGCGGCAGAAGTTGCCGCCGGAGGCGATAACGGGCGGAACAAATCAGGGTAACTTTCGGCGGAGATCTACTCCTTGCCGCGCGGCCAGCCGGCGACCAGAAAGGCGGCCAGGATGGCGGGGCAGAGAATGCAGGCCCAGAGGCTGGTTTGGGTGGCCATATCGCCGATGTGCTCGCCGCCGATGAGGTCATCGGCGACGCGCCAAACGAGGGGCCCAAAGGCAAGGAGAGCCAGCACGAGGGACGCCAAGACGAGGGAGCGGGTGCGCCGGCGGCCGGCCTTCTGATCCTGCATGACGCCGAGCGAAGCGAGCACGACACGGCGGGTGTTCTCGGCCACGGCGCGTTCGCGGCCGGCTTGTTTGCCGGAGAGCGCGGCGAGCAGGTCGCTGTTGGCGTCGGCAGCGCTGGCGGTAGCGCCCGAAGCCGGGTTCGCGGCCGGATTGCCGGCCAATTCAACCGTTCTCACACCGCCTCCTGGAAGCGCGCAGCAGCGTACCCGAGCTTGGGCTTGATCATCGCCAAGTCCGCGGTAGAGCCGCGATTTGATGGTGGAAAGCGGGGCGCGGGTGACCTTGGCGATCTCCTCGAGCGACAACTCCTCGTGGAAGCGAAGGACCAGCACCTCGCGGTGCAGCGTATCCAGCTCGAGCAGCGCCGCGGCAATCTTCTCGCGGTCTTCGAGGTTGGAGACGCGGTCGAAGGGGGTGGGGTCGTCCGCGGCGACCTCAAAGCACATCGCGCGGTCGTCTTCGGTGGCGCCGTCGATCAGCTCGTCGAGGCTGTTCATGGTGCGCTTGCGGCGCTGGTCGATGACGAGATTGCGGGCGATGGTGAAGAGCCAGGTCTCAAAGCGGGCGCGGCCGTTGAACTGGCCGCCGCGGACGAGAACGCGCATCCAGACCTCCTGAAAGAGGTCTTCGGCGGTGTCGCGGTTGCCGGTGAGGAAGAGCAAATAGCGCAGCAGCCGGTGCTGATAGCGGACGATGAGTTCATCGAGCAGGCCGGCTTTCTGGCGTTTGAGCCCAGCGGCGACGGCAAGGCTTTCCTGCCGCGCCTGTTCGTCGGCTACGGCGGCAGATGCTTTGGGGAAGAATGTCCGAACGGAAGCAATCGTCATCTCAATCCAATTAGACGATAAAACCGCTGGCGAAGACCAGTTCAATTGGGGACCGCGGCTTACCGTCTGCCCTCCTGTTATCAAGGTCGAACACGGAAACCTTGTGAAAAGTTGCCGTTCTGGACGGCTTGGGACTGCGCGAACGACTTGGCTTCGCAGGGCTGTTGGCGCGGGGCTTGCCTTAGAGGCGGCAGTAACTGCTAAGGAATCAGCGGTTCAGGATTCGCGGAGGACGAGGTTGCTCGTCGTCGCGTGGCGTTCGCCGCTTTCCGCCTGGCGGCTCGGAGAGCGTCTTCAATGGCCTTGGCGGCGCGGCGTTCACGGGCGTCGGCGGTCTCGTAGTAGAAGATGCCGAGCAGGTGGTTGCGGCGCTGGGTGGGAGTGAGGGCGAACCAGGCGTCGCGGGCGGCCGGGTATCGAAGGAAGAGCGGCGCGGAGGACCGGAGGCGGCTCCTCTTCGCCTTCCATGGTGAGCATGAGGCGCTCGGCGAGCTTCTCGGCGCGCTTGAGTCGGGATTCGGCGGTTTTGGGCTCGCCGGCAAACTTGCCGATCTCGCGGCGCATGGATTCGCTGAGGCGATCGAACCAGCGGCGGAGGCGGCGATCGGCGTTGAGGGCGCTGGCGAGTTCGGGCGGGAGCAGGATGGGGCGGGCGTCGAGATCGGGCTCGAGCCAGATGCGGACGCGCGAGCCGACGCGGGCGCTGGCGCCGGATTGCATTTTCTTGTTGACCAGGAGAATGTGGCCGGAGCCGCGCGGGCTGGGAAAGAGCGTGGTGCGGAAGGCGAAGCCCTCGATTTCGCCGCGCACGCGGCGGCCCTTGCGCACCGGCCAGGCTTTGGCGATGTCGAATGGCACGCGGGCGATGACCCATTTGAGGGCGGTTCCGTCGGGCTCGAGGAGGGCGGTGAAGGATTTGCGCGGTGAGGCGGAGCGGGGCTCGGCATGGGTTCAGACGGTTCGCGAGCGGGGCGTGGTTGGCGCGGCGGAAGAGGGAGCCGAGGGCGCGGAAGACCCAGCGGATGAGCAGGAGCAGGATCAGGATGAGGACGAAGGCGATGGCCGCGGCGATGTAGGGCTTCCAGGTGGAGAGCCAGGTGAGGAAGACGGCCAGGACATCTTCGCCCATGCTGAGGGCGATGTTGGAGAAGGGCTCGGGCGAGGGGGTGACGGCGGCGCGGACGGCGGTTTTGCCGCCGTGAGCGATGAAGGCGATAGCGCCTCCGGCAAGCGTGGCGGCAAGCTGCTCGGCGGGCGTGAGGGATGCCGTGGCCTGATACGCGAGGAGCGCGGCGACAGGAACGCGGATGAAGGTGTGGAGCGCGTTCCAGACGAGGTCGAAGGCGGGGATCTTGTCGGCGAAGAACTCGACGGCGAAGAGCGCGAGGCTGGCGGCGATGATGCGCCAGTTGGTGAGCAGGTGGAGGGACGGGGGCAGGGTGATGAAGTGGAAGTGTGCCAGGAGGCCGAGGGTGGCCACGGTGGCGTAGACGTTGAGCCCGGCGGCGAAGCTGACCGCGATCAGCAAGGCGACGAGTTCGTTGGGAGGGAGGGGCACGGGGACAGTATAGGGGCAAGAGCCAGCGAGTCAGCAAGTCGGCAAGCTAGCGAGTTGGCGGGCCAGCTCTCAGCTTTCAGGTATCAGCTTCCAGCCGTTGGAGGGCAGTGGCAGCCCAGGTCTTCCGCTGTCGCGGACGAGAGCCAGGGCAACTGGGTTCGCAGTCACTTCGCTGACTCGTCGACGATGGCGAGGACGGCTTTCTCAACCTGTGCGGCGACGGGCTCGATGCCCTTGCTGGGGTAGAACTCTGCCATGAGGCTGGGCAGCATGGTGGTGATGTGCGTTTGTCCTTCTATCGCGAAGACGACGATGGGGCAAGGCAGCATGAGGGCCGTCTTAACGTCTTTCTTGAGCACTTCAGCGGCGTACCTTGCGTTGCAGATTTCGACGATCTTCAAAGGCTCGCGGGAGAAGCCCTTCTCGGCGAGGATTCCGGAGACATCATGCGTGTGCAGCACCCGAAATCCCTTGTCGGCGGTGTTCTGTTCCACCGCGCGCACAGCCTCATCTACCGGCTTGGCAGTCTTCACTGTGTACTCAAAGTTCTTCATATCCCCTCCGCACACGACAATAACGCATGCGGCGCCGGGTATGGGAGCGCGGCCGGGCGATGGGGCTTATGATGGGGCTGCGAGGAGGCTCTATGCCCACGGAACGCGATGCGACAAAAGACAACGAGGTCTGGCCCGCGCTGCCGCAGAGTGCGTGGAGCGACACCTGCGCCACGCTGCAGCTCTGGATGCAGATGGTGGGCAAGGTGAGGCTGGCGCTGGTTCCGGCGATCAATCACACCTGGAACGTGACGCTCTATCCCACCATCCGTGGTCTGACCACGATGCCGATGGCGCATGGCATGCGCATGGTGCAGATCGATTTCGATTTTGTGGAGCACAAACTGCTGTTGGAGACCAGCGATGGCGAGCGCAGGACGATTGCGCTGGAGCCGATGACGGTGGCCGAGTTTTACCGGCGGCTGATGGCTGCGCTCGATAGCCTCGGCACTCTCTGCAGCATGTGGCCGGTGCCGTGCGAGGTGGCGCAGCCCATCCCGTTTGAGAAAGACGAAGTGCACCGGGCGTATGACCCCGAGTACGCGCAGCGGTTCTGGCGGGTGCTCTTGCAGACGACGCGGGTGATCACGATATTTCGCGCGCGGTTCCGGGGCAAGGTGAGCCCGATTCATCTTTTCTGGGGAGCGATGGATCTGGCGTGCACACGCTTCTCCGGGCGCACCGCGCCGGAGCATCCGAGCATGCCCGGCCTGCCCGATCGCGTGACGCGCGATGCCTATTCGCACGAGGTGAGCAGTTGCGGATTCTGGCCTGGCGCGCCGGGCACGCCGGGAGCCCCGAACATCGAGCCGTTCTTTTACAGCTACGCCTACCCGGAGCCGCCCGGCTACGCGGAGTATTCCGTCTTGCCTGCTCAGGCCACCTACGACAAGGGTTTTGGCGAATTTGTGCTGCCGTATGAGGCGATGCGCCTGTCGGCGGACCCGGACGCTGCGCTGCTCCAGTTTCTGCAAAGCACGTATGAGGCGGCGGCGAACTGCGCGCGGTGGGATAGGGAAGCGCTGGAGGTAGGTAGAGGCTAGGGGGTAGGGGATAGGGAGTAGAAGTCGCGGAAAATTACTGCATTTGCAGTAGGAATTTACTGCAATCCCAGGTCTCAGAAGCGAGACCCTTCGACAGGCTCAGGACAGGCTCGGGGGCAGGCTTCGGGGCGCCACTTATTTCATGGATTGTTGGCGCCCCGAGGCCCGGAGCCCTACGCCTATTTTGCGGCGGCCGCTGCCAGGACTGCCTGGCTGGCGGAGTTACGGAGTGAGCGTCCAGGTGAAGTCGGTTCCCGTGCAGGTAAAATCACGTGGGCCGAAGGTCAGCACCGAACCATCGGTAAAGACAGCGCGTGCGTACAACACGG
Organism: uncultured Acidobacteriaceae bacterium; assembly: GCA_963836525.1. Classification (GTDB taxonomy): domain Bacteria; phylum Acidobacteriota; class Terriglobia; order Terriglobales; family Acidobacteriaceae; genus Telmatobacter. The sequence goes on along the minus strand of CAWIJW010000006.1, from coordinate 377,329 downwards.
CCTTGCCCTGGGTACTGTTCGGGTAAAGGTCGCCCCAGGGGCCGATGGCTCCGGCAGCGTTCCCGTTGAAGTAGAAGGTGATGTAGTACGCAGTCTCGTTGTTGACGTGAATATTGCACGTCCCGTAGAGTCCCCTCGATTTCACGCCGCCTTTGCTTTCGGGCGGAGGAATAAGGTTCTTGTTCGAATTCACCGTGGCATCGCTGCGTATGTTCGAGTCTTGGGAGCTCGAGGAGGCTTTTGCGCCTTTTGTCGAGGCAGTCTCCGCCGCCATGGCAGGGATGGAAACCAGGGCAGTGACGCACAGGATTGAGGCCCAGACGAAACTCTTGTTCATGGGGAATTGTCCTTTCTTTCCCGGCGCAGTCGTATCACTGTCCGAGCTGTTGGGAAGGCGTGAAACGCACCCGATCCGGCAGCATCGGGATTTCGACCGCGTACTCGACGTCCTTCGTTTGGTTGCAGACCGCCGACATGATTCTGGAGACGGCATACCCGGCCGTAAAGTTGGGTTCCTTCGGTGAAAAAAGCGACGGTGCGGGAGAATGGGGAACGGATTTCCTTACGATCCGGTTCCTGACCCGGCTTACGACGGGACAGAGGACTTCGCAGGCCGCGGATGCGGAGCCGTCTCAAGAGCCGGGCTTGCGTCGTTTCGAGCGAGGTCATGGCGGACCCATTTGAAACCTGGGCAGGGAAGTCGCCGGGGGAGAATGCAAGTCTATCGCAGTTGGCACGAATGAGCCATCCTTTGTTTTGGGGTTGGGTGGCGGGTCAGGGGCCAGGGATCAGGGAACGCTGCACGGCCGCCTCAGCGACGGCGGAGACGCAAACTGAGCGGTGCGTTTCCAGTTCGCTGCGGGCGCGCTCCATCTCGACAAAGCCATAGGCCACATGCCTTATGCTGACGCGACGGAACGTCTCGGAGCAAGCCGTGATGTACTCGCTGTGCCTGCTCTGAAGAGCGCATTCGAGATAGGTGCAGGCAGAGCAAGCCATAACTTTCCCTTCCAACCTTTCGGCCGGATAACCAGCGGTTGTAGTGCGGTTGCTTTAGAGCGCCAGAATCTGACGCTCGGCGTGGAGCCAGTCCTGCACGTCGTAGCCGTGCTGGCTGCCGCGCTTTTCAAAGATCTGAAAGGCCCGCTCTCTTATCTGGCTGTGTGCGCAGACTTTCGGCAGAGTGGCGGACTTGGCGGGAGAGGCTTGCGGGGCGACAACGACAACTTTGTTCACCTTCGGCTGTTTTTGAACTTTTGACACGATCATTGGGAACCTTCATTGCGAATCAGGGCCTAAGAGGGAGGATGCTTCAGATGAACTGCCTTAGTTCAGAGAACCTGAAAGAGGAGACAGATTTCTCGCTCCATCTCTCACACTACGCTCATTGCGCACGCGCCGCACAATTGTTTCGTGAGTTTCGTGTTTTGAGGTTGAGTTGTTCGGCTTTCGCGGCGCCGGGGCGTAGGGGCGAGCTTCTGGCCGCTAGCTCCTAGCTTCAAGCTGCAAGCGCGGATCACAGTCTGCCGCGGCGGAGAGGCACAGGCGCTCGCTTTTCAAAGGCCGTTGCCGGATTGGTATACCTCCCCGCCCCCTCCCCCGTATGCCATACCTCCATATTTGATAACAAAGGGTTTACGGGGCGACCCATACCTCCATACATACCCCCACATACCTCCATATTTGATAACAAAGAACTTACGAGACGCCGGTGCCCGCGCCAGGGACCAGAGATCAGGGGTCAGGGTTCAGAGATCAGAGACCAGAGACCAGGGACCAGGGACCAAAAGACCTCGCGGACCCACGGCCGCCTGCGGCCACGCCGAACTCGCGTTTGGTGATGCTGAGATCAGGTTAGCAAGACGCGCGAATTAGTCTGCAAAGTTGGCGCTTTTATTTGGGTCGCGTTTTCAATGGGTTGCGCGGGGTTCTTGCAGAGAAGGCACTTGACAGGGGTGAGCGGCTCACTCGGGTCCCGAAATCTGGACCTGGGGTGGGACGAGCTTCCAGCTTCTAGCTGCAAGCCCGAGTCTTCCGCCAAGGCGGAGGGGATCCTCCGACGTCAACCGCCGTACGGCATGGGCGGAACTTTGCCCAGCATCCGCGAATAGACGGTCAGGGCGCCGCGATGGTGTGCCGTATGCTCCACCATGGACCACACGATCTCGCTGACGGGCTGACCGCCCATCACAGGGCCGGGCGGAAGCGGGCGCGCAAGCTCTTCCGGCGTCCTGGAGCGCAGGAAATCGACCGCCCGCTGACATGCGACATCGAAGCGGCGGCGCGCCTCGGCGAGCGATTTCACTCTTTTGCAGCGTCCTTGGCGTGTTCTTCAAAGTTCAGGTCGAAGCCCTCTTGCCGCGTTGCGCCATCGATGAACCAGTCGAGAGTTTGCGCGGCGTGCGCAACCTGCTGGGCCACCGTCATCATCTCTTCGTGCGGGCGGAAATTCGAGTCGGCCTCTTCCAGGACCCGGGTTGAACGCTCGAAGAATTCCTTGCTCGCGAGGATCTGAGTTGCAAAGTCGTATTGCAGCGTTGCTGGATTCATACTTGCCTCGGAGGTCCCAGAATACTCCTGCGGGTCTGGCGGTGGGCGTGCACCTCGAACTTTCTGGTCCTTGGGTTCTTTCGCCTCTGCGGGGCTGGGGGTTCTTTGGGGCGGGTTTCCCAGGGCTGCGTCGCCGCGCCACCCCAACGAGCACAAATCGCTCGCTGGGGCCCCCGACCACGGCGACTTGCCCTGGGCTAACTTCTGGCGCTCCCCACGGGAGCTTTTTCACCGAAAGACCGCTTCCAGCCGTCAGCTTTCAGCTCTCAGCTTTTGGATTGGTGGTATCCGAGGTCCTCAAATGCGAGGGACCTCCACCCCACAGACTAAGACCTGTCTGTGGGGATCCCGGACCTGGGGCACCCATTTTCGTGGTGAGTTGGCGTCTTGGGACGTGGGCTGGCCGCCCGAGGTTCCGCCCCACAGGCGAGAACCTATCTCTGCCCCCGGGAAGCAGTGCTTGTTTCCCGGAGTCCCGGTTGTCTGTGAGAGCCCAGGGGTGGGGCACCCGGCGCCCGCCCTCTCCTCCTAAAGCTCTCTCAGGAGTGGGCCGAGTTCCTTTAGTCCGTCGTAGACCTTCTTGAGAGAGTTGGAAAATGCCGTCCCACTCTTCCCGTGTGTGGTCGCAAGGTACAGACGCAGATTCTTAACGTCCAAATCAAGAAATCGTCCTGTCTCGATGAATGCTACAGTGCTTTCATTTAGGCTCGTGTGGGCCTGACAGAACTGTGCCCGAGATAACGGCGAACCACTTGCGGACTTGAACTTTCTCTCCCGGTGAGATTCCAAGAGATTTCCGATCGTATCCAGCAAGGTCTTGTGGGCCTGCTTTACAACCTTCTTGTCGTTCCCCTTTGCCATGTATCTCCTCCGGTTTCAATTTGCTAGCGAGGTGGTTCTCGCACAGCGTCAAACGTGATTGAATTGCAATCGCTGATCGCGAGCATGATACGTGGAGCGTTTCGAATGTTAGCAAGAGTGTGGTGAGTAAAGTGTAACCCCGCTGCGAAGGGTTGAACCTCCGCTGCTGGGGCTGTTTGACCCAAGCCCCAGGAAGAGGCTTGGGCCGGGGTTCGAGGTTCTAAGACTTCTTCATTTCACGCATGACTTCGACCAGGGTGCTCGGATAGATGCGTAGCGCGTCATAGACGCCAGACGAACGACCCATCAGCATGGGGTCGCTGTCGACGCTTCGAAACTGCTTTACCGCGCGCGCAACCATCTCCTCAGGCTTGAAGAGCCTTGGCTTGACGATCTTCCATTTCCCGCTCGAGTCCTGCTCCACAAACTCGCTCATTGCTCCGAGGATTGGGAACACAAGGCCTGGAGAAACCCAGACAATCTTGTTGTTTTCGTCGCGCCGGCATGCCCTGCCGCCTTTTTTGGTTTCGTCCCAGATGTGGTGGCCGTTCCACGCTGGGTGGCTCTCCCAAAGTGCGTACTCGCTAATCGCAAACGGAGCGATTTGGATCGTGAACTGGTACTTGAGCATCGCGTCAGGACTCCTGCCCTTTTCCTCGAACCATTCGGAGAAGTCCAAGAGGCATTTCTCGGGATTCTTATAGGGGCGCAACTTTTCGGATGCGGTGTCGTTCCCGGAGACCTCTTTGGGCATTAGTAATCGCGCGAATTGGAGGATCTTGCGCGTGTCGTAGACGTTTTCGTCGGTCTCGCTCTTGCGAATCTTGATGTCTGGGTGAACCTTGGCAATGCTTTTTTCAAGTTCGTCGAGGTGGCCCCGCGCCCCGGCTTGCGAAATGGATTTGACCGGCGTCGCCGTGTTGCGGGCGATTGCGGTTTCTACGATTTCATCGCTGTCGGGGTCTACGATGATTTCGGCGCGGACATGAAAGGGCACTTCCTCGTCGTCGCTAGGGCCGTTTTCTCCGTACTCTTCTTCTACCCACCGCTGGATCTCGCCCTGGGATTGGGCGCCGTTGATGATGCTTGCGTCGTAGAGTCGGATGGCCTTCTTGGTGTCGTCGACGTCCGCCTCGCTTGCGGCGATCACAAAACCGCTGTTTCGCGTGATAAATCGGAACGGTTCCGTTTCGATCGTATTCTGAATGGCTTCGTGGACGCGGTTTCGTTTTCTCGGGTTGTACTCGGCTAGGTATGTTCGCAAATTCTCCTTGGTGCCGACTTTGAGAATCTCGAAAGCCGAGAGGTTAGCCACATAGGACTTGACGCCGGACGCAACTTCGTCTGGGCTGGTTGTGTTCCTGATTGTCTGGTAGGAAAGTTGAATGCGCGGACGCGCACCTGCGGTTATCTTCTTCATGTTTTTCTCCTCTGGATCGCTGCCTCTTCGCGGGATGCCACTTCTGCAGCACCCGCACAACAATCGATCATCTGTTACTGTACCACATCGCCTTCGTTCTTGCAGGCGGCGGCCCGGTGCGCTTCCTTGGACGGTTGGATTCCCCGGCACATTGCGTTGTGTTTCAATAGTAAAGATGGGCATTCCCCGGAGATCGACGGTGCGTGGGCGCGCGATTGCGGCGAAGCGGAAGGTGCGCGAGTACGCGATGGTGGTGCGGGCGATGGCCGACACTTCGCATCCGGTGCTGGTGCAGATTATTCCCACGCGCTTTTGCAACCTGAGCTGCGCGTACTGCAATGAGTACGACAAGGTGAGCGAGCCGGTGCCGCTCGAGGAGATGTTCCGGCGGATCGACGCACTTGGGGCGGCTGGGAACGGCGATGATCGGCATCTCGGGTGGGGAGCCGCTGACGCATCCCGAACTGGACGAGATTATCCGGCGGATCAGGCGGACGGGCGCGATTGCGGGGATGATCACCAACGGGTTCCTGCTGAATCCCGAGAGGATACTGCGGCTGAACGAGGCGGGCCTGGACCACATGCAGATCTCGATTGACAACCTGACGCCGGACGAGGTGTCGAAGAAGAGCGCTGAAGACTCTCGACAAGCGCCTCGAGATGCTGGCCGAGTATGCCGAGTTCCACGTGAACATCAATTCGGTGGTGGGCGGAGGGATCAAGGATCCCAACGACGCGCTGGTGATCGGGCGGCGGGCGCTGGAGCTGGGGTTCGAGTCGACGATCGGGATTATCCACGACGGGGACGGGCAACTGAAGCCGCTGAAGCCGGACGAGGCGCGGGTGTACTTTGAGATGACGCACCGGAAAAAGACCAACTACGCGCAGTTCGACAAGTTCCAGGAGGCGATTGCTGAGGGGCGGCCGAACGACTGGCGGTGCAGAGCGGGGGCGCGGTACCTGTACATTTGCGAGGACGGGCTGGTGCACTACTGCTCGCAACAGAGGGGGTACCCGGGCGTGCCGGTGGCGGAGTATACGACGGCGGACGTGAAGCGGGAGTTTTTGACGGCGAAGAGCTGCGCGCCAAATTGCACGATCGGGTGCGTGCACCGGACGAGCTACATTGACCACTGGCGCGCGCCGCAGACGCGGATGGTGGCGCCGGGCGGGCAGGAGCTGGTGAGAATACAGGGAGTAGGGAATAGTGATTTGTGATTAGTGGTTAGTGGTTAGGGGCGGCGTTCGCGGAGGCGGACGCCGTTTGTGTTTTGGGGCTCAGGGGCTAAAGCCTCTCATTTTTTGGGTGCACTTTCGGCAGTTGGGGCTGAAGCCCCGACCTACCAGCCAAGCCCTGATACAAGACTGATCAGCGCAGAATTTGACAGACAGTGCCTCGTAGCGTGCTGGGCGGAGGGATGCGTGCGCGGCGCAAAGTGCGGGCAGCGGTTTGCGCCGGAGTGCGATTGGGTGGAGGGATGCGTGCGGCGCAAAGCGCAGGGGAAGCGGTTTGCGCCGAAGTACGATTGGGCTGAGAGCTTCGGTTGGCGGCGTTGGCTGCGACGGACGCAGCGGAGCTAGCGGTGGGCTTCGGCGAGGGCTTGGTCGATGAGCTGGAAGAGCTTGCTGCGGTCGACGACTTCAACGAAGGGCGCGGCGTGGGCGGCGCTGGTGACGATCCAGATGGTGGGGGTGTGTTCGATGCCGATGCGCTGGCCGAGGGCGTAGTCGGCTTTGACTTCCTGTGTGAGCCTGCCCATGGGATCGACGGCGAAGGGCAGATTGACACCGTGGGCGGAGGCGAAGTTCTTGGTGAAGTCCTGGAGCTGGCCGAGCGTTTCGATGGAGATTTGATTGGCGAAGATGTAGTCGCGGTAGTCGTCGCCGAGCTTCTTGCTTTTGGTATCGAAGAAGCGGGCGTTGACGGCGGCCTGGAAGCTCCAGGTGTGCATGGGGAGCGGGAAGTCGTGACGGACCAAGGGGATGTTGTACTTGGCGGCGGCCTCTTTGAGGAGGGGGTTGGCTCGGGCGCAGTCGGGGCACTCCATGTCTTCGAATTCGATGATGGCGACGCGGGCGCCGGCGGGGGGCTTGAGGGCGGCGGGGTCGTGGACCGGGGTGGTTTCGGGCGCGCCGAACTGGGCGTTGGCGGCGGGCGCGGTGCAAACCAGCAGGGCGGCGGGGACGAGCGGGGCCGCGGGCAGGAGGGCAAGGAACAGGCGTGCAAGTTTCGGGCGCATAGGGTTCGGGCGCATGGGGAATTGAAAGGCAAAGTTCAGTTGCATGCTGGTTGGACGGCTCCCTAACCCTATTGTAACGGGAGAGATGGGGGATGGGGAGCGAGGGAACGAGGGAATCGGGAGTTTGGAGTAGAGAGTAGGGAGTCGGGATAGGGAACAGGGAATCGGGAGTTGGGAGTAGGAACTAAAGACCGGAGCGGGTGTCGTTGCCGTTGCGGTCGTGGCGGTGGGTCAATCTCGTTGGGATTTCCGGCGGGCGATCCATTGGCGCCACTTGTAGTCGGCGTAGAGCGAGCCGCCAATAAGCAGAATGGCCGCGATGGCGAGAAGAATCTTCATAAAAGCAGCGGTCAGGGATCAGCGGACAGTGGTCAGCGAACGGTGGACGGCAAACGGTGGACAGCCGGCAGAGCTCAGAAAACAATGGTCAGCGGCCGACGACGATCACGGTGAAGCTGCCGGGGAGGACGGGAGGACGCGGGCGCGGGTTCTCCGGAGTGGGATCGGGGCGCGGGCCGAAATCGGCGGTAACGAGGTAGACGCGGTCGGTCGATGGGTCGTAGGACATGGTGCGCGCGCCGAGCTGGGTGGGCAGACTCTCGATGGTGGGATAGCCGGGGGCGGCAGCGTCGATGACAGAGAGAATTCCGTCGCGGCTCGAGGCGAAGGCGAGCGAGTGGGCGGCGCTCCAACCGGCGGCGTCAGGACCGTCGCCGATGGCAGGGTTGGCGAGGAGCTTGCCGGTCGTGGAGTCGATGACGGACATCTTTTTGCCGTCGCAGACCGGGAAGAGGCGATGGCCGGTGACGTCGAAAGCGAGGCCGGAGGGAGATTCGCATCCGGTGGGCCAGTTGGCGGTGATGGCTTTGGTGCGGGCGTCGATGCGGACGATCTGGCTCTTGTCTTCGAGGTTGTTGAAGACCGTGCCTTGGCCGTCGGCCACCGCAAACTCAGGCTTGCCGGGCAGGGGGATGGTGGCAACGACAGAGTTTGAGGTGGTGTTGATGACCGAAATGTCGTGCGAGCGGCCATTGAAGGCCCAGACGGTTTGCGTAGCCGGCTCGAAGATGATGCAGTCGGGGTTGGTGCCAGCGGGGATGGTGGCCACGACGGCGAGGGCTGAGCGCTCAAAGGCGACGACTGCATTGCCGCCGCCGTCGGAGATGTAGCCGTACTTGCCAGCGGTGTCGAGGGCGATGCCGTGGACGCCGTGGAGGCCGGGGATGGCGCCGATGACCTTTCCGGTGGCGGTGTCGACGACGTCGACGCGGGTGCCGTGGGCAAGGTAGAGGCGATGCGCGCCGGGATCGGCGAGGAGATAGTCCCATCCGCCTTCGCCACCGATCTTCCAGTGGTCGATGACGTGGTAGGGCTGCTCGGACCCCGCGGTCGAAGACGCGTTCGCTGGGGCCCCCGGCTGCGCGACGAGGAGGGTTGGCGCGGCGGCGACGGCGAAGAGGAAAGCTGCGGAGGCAAACAAACTGGCGATGCGGCGAAGAGTGCGGGGATTCGGCATGGGGAGCTCCTTGAGATATTTGAACGGGCCAAGGATAACACGCGGAGGTTGCGGGCGCGCCAACAGGAGGATGCGCCGAGCGAAAGCGAGTTGACCACGAAGGGGTGCTATCTTGGTCAGGATTAAGGTGAGGTTATGAAGCAAGAAGCGAGGAATCGGGCGTTGGTGCGGAGTGGCTTGGTGGCGGTGGTTTGGATTGCGTCTGCCGTGGGGCTCTTCGCGCAGGGACCGGCGGAGAATCCGGAAGCTGCGTGCGCGAGCAAGAATCAGGCGGACGCGGCGACGGTGGGGCAGTATCAGTTCAAGACGTACAAGAGCGACGATGGCGCGTGCCTGCAGGTGACGAGCGGGGGCAAGATGGTGTTCACCAGCGAAGTGGACAGCTTTGAAACCTACACACTGGGGCAGCAGGGCGATGCGCAGTACAACATACCGAAAATCGCAAACGGCACGGACGTGACGGGGCGCGGGCAGCCCGATATGGTTGTTTCGTTGTTCACGGGCGGGGCACATTGCTGCTCGATTCACTATGTCTTCGAGTTGCAACCGGAGTTCAAGTTGCTAGCCACGCTGAACGATGCTGATGATGACCTGGCGCACTTTGAGCGCGACAGCAAGGATGGGCGCTACAACTACATCACCGCGGACTGGACCTTTGGCTATTGGCCGACGTGTTTTGCCTGCTCGCCGTCGGCGGTGGTGACGCTGCGCTGGACCGACGACGCCAAGGGCGGCGGATTTCATCTGGCGATGGACAAGATGCAGACGCCCTCGCCTACGCCGGCGGAGTGGAACAAGCAGCTGAACGATGCGCAGAAGGTGGTGACCGCAGGCGATGCCGATTCCATCGGGACGACGATGTGGCAATCGGTGCTGAATCTGATTTACACGGGGCACTCGGATCTCGCGTGGAAGTTCATTGATGCGCTGGGACCCAAGGCGCAACAGAACCCGTTTCCGACGCTCAGGGATTTCTGCTCGCTGCTGAAGGTGAGTCCGTACTGGCCGGATTTGCAGCCGACGTTAAAGGGCACGCCGGCTACGTGCGCGAATGTCGCGGCAAAGCAGTCGCAGTAGCGGTGCGAGGTGAGCAGGACAAATTGAGAATGATCATTCACGGCGGCTGAAGCCCCGCTCCTATTGCAGCGCTGATGGCATGGCTGAAGCCATGCCCTGACACAGAACAACGCCATGCGCTCGCAACGGTTGGAAAAGTCCGCACCTTTCAAAGCAAGTCCAAATTGACGCAATGCGGCGAGTTTCGCGGCCCCGATGCTTTAGTCTCAAAGATGCGAATCTATCAGGCGCGGGGGAGTCAGGATTGCGCATTGTACTGTCGAATATTGGAACGTTTGGGGATACCAATCCGCTGATTGCGATTGCGCTGGAGCTGAAGCGGCGCGGGCATGCGCCAGTGATGGCACTGCCAGAGGTGTACCGGCCAAAGATTGCGCCGCTGGGACTTGAGTTTCATGCACTGCGGCCGGACATCGACCCCACCAACACATTGCTGATCGAAATGATCTACGACGTAAAGAAGGGCACGGAGACGGGTCTGAGGGAGTTTCTGTTTCCAGTGCTGCGGCAGACCTATGACGATCTGCTGGACGCGGCGACCAAACCCACGCGCGCGGACCTGCTGTTGTTGGGCGAGCTGAACTACGCAGGGCCGATTGTGGCGGAGGTAACGGGAATTCCGTGGGCGAGCTACGTGCTGGCGCCGTTCTCGTTTTTCTCGGCGTTCGATCCGCCCGTGCTGCCGCCGTACCCTCGGCTAGCGCGCGCCGACAAAGTGGCGGGGATGGGGCGCGCGATGAAGCGGCTGGCGCGGTTTGTGACGCGCAAGTGGCCGGAACCGATCTATGAGCTGCGGCGGGTGCTGGGGCTGCCGAAGGGCAAGAATCCGATCTTCGTGGCCAAGCACTCGCCGCACCTGGTGCTGGCGCTGTTCTCGCACGTGCTGGGAGTGGAGCAGAAGGATTGGCCAGAACATACGCTCATCACTGGGTTCTGTTTTTACGATGCGGACGCGGGAAATGCGGAGCTGCCCAAGGAGCTTGAAGAATTCCTGGCCGAGGGCGAGGCGCCGGTGGTGTTTACGCTGGGGTCGGCGGCGGTGCTGGCGGCGGGAGATTTTTACGAGCAGTCGGCGCGGGCGGCGAAGAAGCTGGGCGTGCGCGCAGTGCTGCTGATCGGGACGGACCCGAAGAACCGGCCGCAAGAGGCGCTGCCGGATTCAATTTGCGTGGCGGAGTATGCGCCGTACTCGAAGCTGTTCGGGCGGGCGGCGCTGGTGGTGCACCAGGGCGGCGTCGGAACGACGGCGCAGTGCCTGCGCGCGGGGCGGCCGATGCTGATCATGCCCTACTCGCACGACCAGCCGGACAATGCGCGGCGCATGCGGAGGATGGGTGTGGCGCGGGTGATCCAGCGGGCGAGCTACAAGCCGTGGCGCGTGGCGCGGAAGGTGCGGGCGATGCTGGCGGAGCCGGAGTTTGAAGCGCGGTCGCGCAGCGTGGCTGACGAGGTTGCGCAGGAGAATGGCGTGAAGACGGCGTGCGATGCGCTGGAAAAACTACACGCGCGAACGGCACGGAAATAGCTTACCCATATCGGATCACCGGGAATGGCAGCTGCGGCGAGGGGCCACGGGTTGCGAGCGCGTTGAGCCAGGAATGGATGCCTTGCCGTACAGTGCCAACGGCGACTCCGCCGAATTCGGCCGGATAGCGTTCGAGCCGGCCGAGCGCGGCGTTGAGCAGCTTCTCGGCGCCGGACACGTTGCCGCGCCCAAGGTGATGAAAAGCTGCCGCAATCTGAATCAGCGCTTGCAGGAGTGTCTTCTCCGGCTCGGCAGAGCCGCGCCAGACATCCTCCCAATGTTCGTGCGCAAGGAAAAACTCCTGCCTTCGATAGCACGCCAATCCTTCGGCGAGCGCGCCGCGCTGCCAATCGAGGGGCACGTTACTGTGGGGCGGGGAGATTGGTGGAGACTTCGCTAGGCGGGACGGCGGCGAGGGTCTCGGTTTCGGCGGGCAGCGGCGCGGGGAGCGGGCGCTCGAGAGCAAGCGCCAGGACTTCGTCCATGGTGTCGACGAAGTGGAGCTTCATGGCGTTCTTAATATTGTCGGGCAGCTCGGAGAGATCCTTCTCGTTGGCGCGGGGCAGGATGGTCTCGAAGATGCCGGCGCGTAGGGCGGCGAGGAGTTTTTCCTTGAGGCCGCCGATGGCGAGCACCTTGCCGCGGAGGGTGATTTCGCCGGTCATGGCGATGTCGCGGCGGACGGGGATTTTGGCGAGCGCGCTGGCGAGCGCGGTGGCCATGGTGATGCCGGCGGACGGGCCGTCCTTGGGGATGGCTCCTTCGGGCACGTGCAGATGGAGGTCGACGTTGCGATAGAACTCCCGCGAGAGGCCGAGGGCCTGGGCCTTGCTGCGAATGTAGGCAAGCGCAGCCTGTGCCGACTCCTGCATCACGTCGCCAAGCTGGCCAGTGATGGTGAGCTTGCCCTTGCCGTCGAGGACCTGGACTTCGGTGGTGAGGATGCTGCCGCCCACTTCGGTCCAAGCGAGGCCGGTGACGAGGCCGACTTCACTCTTTTCGTGCGCCTCGGAGTCACGGAACTTGGGCACGCCGAGGAACTCGCCGATGTTTTCGGCGGTGAGCTCTTCCTTGTGCTTGGTGCCGGCCTTGATTACCTTGCGGGCGACCTTGCGGCAGACGTTGCCGATCTCGCGCTCGAGGTTTCGGACGCCGGCTTCGCGCGTGTAAGAGCGGATGATTTCAAGGATGGCGTCGTCTTTGAAGACGATATTTTTCTCGCTCAGACCGGTTTGCTGGCGCTGTTTCTTGACGAGGTACTGGCGCGCGATTTCGAGCTTTTCCGGCTCGGTGTAGCCTTGCAGGCGGAGAATTTCCATGCGGTCCTGCAGGGCGGGCGGGATGGTGTGAAGGACGTTGGCGGTGGCGACGAAGAGCACCTGTGAGAGGTCATAGTCGACGTCGAGATAGTGATCCTGGAAGGTGATGTTCTGCTCGGGGTCGAGAACTTCAAGCAGGGCGGAGGCCGGGTCGCCGCGGAAGTCGGAGGAGATTTTGTCGACCTCGTCGAGGAGGAAGACGGGATTCTTGGTGCCGGCGCGCTTCATGTGCTGGATGATCTGGCCGGGCATGGCGCCGATGTAGGTGCGGCGATGGCCGCGAATCTCGGCTTCGTCGCGCACGCCGCCCAGCGAGAGGCGGACGAACTTGCGGCCCGTGGATTTGGCGATGGACATGCCGAGCGAGGTTTTGCCGACGCCGGGAGGGCCGACAAAGCAGAGAATGGAGCCCTTGGGATTCTTCACCAACTGGCGGACGGCGAGGAATTCGAGGATGCGCTCCTTGATTTTTTCGAGGCCGTAGTGGTCGGTGTTGAGAACTTTTTCGGCGTAGTCGATGGAGCGAGTTTCCTTGGAGCGCTTCTTCCAGGGGACGGCGAGGAGCCAGTCAATGTAATTGCGGCTGACGGTGGACTCGGCCGACATGGGCGGCATGGCTTCGAGCTTTTTGAGCTCCTGTATGGTCTTGTCGAGGACGTCCTTGGGCATTCCGGCGGATTCGATCTTTTTGCGCAGCTCGTCGAACTCGCTCTTTTCGCCGCGGCCCAGCTCCTTTTGGATGGCCTTGATCTTCTCGTTGAGGTAATACTCTTTTTGCGCGCGCTCCATCTGGCGCTTGACGCGGGACTGGATATTGCGGTCGAGGTCGAGCTTTTCGATCTCCACGTCGAGAACGTCGGCGAGGCGGGCCAAACGCGCGGCAGGATCGAAGATGCCGAGCAGCTCCTGCTTTTCCTCGATGCCGATCTGCAGGTTGGCGGCGATGGTATCGGAGAGCTTGGCGGGCTCATCCATGCGCACGCTGGCGATGATGGTCTCGTAGTTGAGCGACTGCTGCAGCTTGACGTAGTTCTCAAAGAGCGTGGTGACGCGCTGCATGAGCTGCTCGACGGCGGGCGTCATCTCGAAGTCGCGCTTGCCGGTGCGCACGGTGGCGACGAAGAAGCCGTCGCGGTCGGTAACGTCGATGGACTTGGCGCGCTCGACGCCCTCGACCAGGACCTTGATGTTGCCGTCGGGCATTTTGACGCTCTGCACGATGTTGCAAATAGCGCCGACCTGGTAGATGTCCTTGGCCTTGGGCTCGTCGATGGAGGCGTCGTGCTGCGTGGCGAGAAAGATTTTGCGGTCGCCGGTGAGAGCCTCTTCGAGGGCGCGCACGCTGGACTCGCGGCCCACTACGAAGGGGGTCATCATGTAGGGGAAGATGACCATGTCGCGGATGGGCATCATGGGCAGCTTGCGCGGCTCGTTTTTGTCGCGGGGTACGGTCATCGGGACACCTGGATACGTTTGGCTCCGGCGGCCGGCTCGAAGTGCCGGGGGGCCGCAGAGTCATGTAGGGATTGTACAGCCAAAGGCGGCGGGCGCGAAGCGGCGGGTGTGGTCGATTGGTGGCATGACGAAAGTCATCCGGTGCACCGGGATGTTTGCGCAATCCTGGAAATGGCTTGACAAGCGTATATATTGATTACATAATTTGTATATATAGAAGGAGCGGCTATGGCTGTCACCCTGACCTCAATTCGGCTGGATACCAAACTGGCGGATGAAGCAAAGCGCGCGCTGGGCGTGAAGACGCGCACCGAGGCGGTGCACCGGGCGCTCGAGGAAATCGCCAAGTTGAATCGCTTCAAGAAACTTATGGCGAAGACGGGCGGCAAACTGAAGTTCGCGGGAAGCGATGAGTGAGTTCGCGATCCTCGATACGTCCGTCCTCATCACTCACTGGCGGACGAATCGCTACGCAGCACAAATAGCCAATCTTGGCCTTCCGATCAGAAACTGTTCAGTCGTCCTTGCCGAGCTTTGGAGAGGGGCGACCGAACCTGCGGAAAGGGCCACTCTTCGCGCAATCGAGGAGAACCACCAGATTCTTGTTCCTACGGTCAACAACTGGCTCGAATCGGGCCATCTTCTTGCAAAGATCCGTGAGGATACTCGCTTCGAGCCGCGTAAACTACGCGACTTGCACTTCGACGTGTTGATCGCTCTGACTGTGCGGTCCCATGGCGCGCGGTTGATTACGTCGAACCGCACGGACTTCGAGCTGATTCAGGAGTATCGGGATTTCAAGCTGGAAGTGTGGTAGCTCTTGCAATCCCGGGTCTCAGAAGCGAGACCTGGGGCACCCGGCTGCCTAGGTTCTCGGGCTTGAACGGCATTATGGAATCGATTTGTGGGCTTTGTCTATTTCTCTGCATAAATTCAGAAAATAGTCTCTTGCGTATGAAACAACCAAAAATGAATAGTCATTTGTGATTTGAAGTCGGTCTCCCAATGGGGTGTGGAAGAGCGCCAGTATCTTCGGTGCCTTTGATCTGCGGTCTTCAGGACTAAGGTAAAGTCTGGATACTTCAAGCCTTCGCAGTTCTCGCTCTTCCCGAGAGCTAGAAAGCACTCCCCCGGCGTGCAAAAGGCAGTTTCTGATCTGGAGGGCCGCATTGATTTGCGCAAAAAGAGCTACCGAGCCGACCTTGACGCCGCTAGCTTTCAGGTAGTTGAAGATGCGTGTTACGCCCTGCCCTTTGACCGTATTCTCATCGATGGAGAGATGGCTTTTAATCGTGCCGTGTAGGAGCAGCAGGTAGATTTCAAATGCAGACATTACTGCAAATAAGTTGCCTACCGCCATTAAGTAAGGAAACACTTTACCGAGCTTGTGCGACTCGTGCTTCCATCGGGAATTGGCAAGGGCAGGCCGATCTGGGAAGTAAATCTTAAGTTTAGACTTTTCAATTTTGGTCTCCTGATCGATGAGGCGCGGGGTCTTCCAAACGTAGTCAGCGATGTCATTGAATTCGAAGAACGATTGTCTTGCGAGTTTAGCTAACTCGTTCGAGTGAAAGAACGCAATGGCGTTGTAAGGCTCCATGAGGGTGACTCGACTAAATCCCAAGGAACTCCGCGTGCAGAAGATTATAAGCGACTATCGGATCGATCCGGAATCCTGCGGCACAGGAGTTTCCCGCCTCTTAGCTAAGGAGACGCACGAAATCTGCGCACATGAAGCACGAAGGCCGTTCGCAAGTGCGAACGGCCTTCGCTTTGGAGAGAACCAAGGGAGGGATATCAGTCGCCGGCGACGAGCTCACCTTCCGGCTGCTTTGCGGCCGGGCGGGCCGGCGTGATGGAGTCAAGGCTTACGAGTCCTTCAACGGGTTTTTCGCCCAGCACGTGCTCGCGGTAGAGTTTGGCCATGCGGGCATTCTCCGCTTCCTGCTTTAGTTTCTCGTCGCGCGCGCGGATCTTCTCTTCGCGCGCGTTCTTGGCGATGCCGAGATCGTCGAGGGTGTGGTTTGCTTCGGCGTTGACGTGCGCCATGTTGACCTGCAGGTCGTGGCCAACGTGGTTCATGGCCACCTTCTTGCCGCCGGCGAAGATCTCGTGGCGGCCGTGCTCCTCGTACCACTTGGTGAGGGTGGCCGTCATGTGCATCTTCTCGATGATGTTGCGCCAGCCGATGCCGGTGTTGTAGGCGCAGAAGCTGATCTCGCCTTCCTGCGTGGCGTAGGGGATGATGCACTGCTCGGTGCGGCGGAAGTCGTAGTTGAACAGATCCTGGAACCACATGCCGGCGATGAAGAGGAAGTTCCAGCGATCCTGACGGCGAATCTTGATGTCCTCGATGGTGCGGTCGCCCTTGACGCTGCCATAGTTCTTGCCGGTGGCGTTGAAGGTCTTGTCCATCTTCTTCATCATGTCGGTGATCTTGAAGTGGGTGGGCGCCTGGAAGGGATCGTAGTTGCGCAGAAGCGAGATGCCGAGGCCCAGGACGGAGAGGAACTTTCCGCGGGCGGCGTCATTGACTTTGGCAGATCCTTGGCCACCTGGCCCATGTCGAGGAAAGCGGTGACAGGAGCGGCTTCCTTGGTTTCCTTGTCGATCATCATGGCCATGCCGATGCCGCAGTTGGGGTGACATCCGCAGGAGAGCTGGCCCCACTCGGCATTGGGCCCGTGCACGAGATCGGCCCAGTCAGAGAAGGTGCTCATAAAGCTGATGGGGAACCAGTCGCGCGCAGGCTCACCGAAGCCGACTTGCGCCTTGATATCGTGCGCCATGTGCGAGAGCGTATAGCGCTGGGCGACACGGCGCTCGTCGGTGATGTCCTCATCGCGGCCAGTGAAGCTGACCGGCTGGAAGCTGAGGAAGCTGATCTTCCTAGGATTCTCGAGGGCGAACTCGATGATGCGGCCCACCTGCTCGTTATTGATGCCGTTGACGATGGTGGTGACGGGCACGATTTCGACGCCGGCCTCGTGAAGGTTGTTGATGGCCTGAAGCTTGACGTCGAAGAGGTTGCCGACTTTGCGATGCGAGTTGGCGGCGTTGCCGATGCCGTCGAACTGGAGGTAGACGTAGCGCAGGCCGGCTTCAGCAGCGGCGCGGCAGAGCTCCTTCGACTTAGCGAATTCAATGCCGTTGGACGCGGCCTGGACCGAGTTGTAGCCAACCTTGCGGGAGTAGGCGACGGCGTCAAGGAAGTAGGGCGAGAGAGTGGGCTCGCCGCCGGAGAACTGCACGCTCATCTGCCGCTTGGGCTTGATGGTGATGGCGTTGTCAAGCATGGTCTTGATTTCTTCCCACGTGAGCTCGTGGACGAAGCCAACCTGGTTGGCGTCCATGAAGCAGGGATCGCACATCATGTTGCATCGATTGGTGAGGTCGATGGTGAGTACCGAGCCGCGGCCGTGGGTCACGGTGGAGGTGCCGTGGTGGTGGAGATCCTCGTCACCCTTGCCGTGGGCGCGCACGTCGCGGCCGGGGAAGCTCTCCTCAAGGTGCTTGAAGAAGGCCGGGTCGATGGACATGACGTCTTCGAAGTGGCCGTGCTTGGGGCAGTCCTTGACCATGAGGATTTTGCCGTCGCGCTCGATGATCTGGGCCTTGATTTCGCCTACCTTTTCGTTGAGAAGGACTTCGTGGGGCAGCTTGCCGTCGAGGATCTGCTTGCGAATCTCGGGGACGCACTTGGGACAAAGCGAGTCAGTGGTGCGGGGCCAGCCGAGGGGCGGCTTTTCCTTTTGCCAGCTCTTCTGGAGGGGCTTGTCGCTCCACTTGGGCGTGAAGGAAGGGTTGGGGCTGATCCGATTCAGGCGCTCAAAGACAACCCAAGCCCCCTTGGCCGCGTAGACGGCGGCTTTCTCGGCATACTTGACGGCTTTGGACATGATTGCAGTCTCCTCGACTGGTTTTTAAGAGGCCGGGGATCGGTGGCTTGCCCGGCTCAAACCTCGCGGGTTCCGCTGGGGAGCGGCCGAGGCTAAAAAGTCATTGCAAGGGTAACCGCGTAGGCCGGTCAACCCAAGCGGAGTGCAGCGAATGGCGGAATCGGGGGCTGGGTGGGGATTTGGAGGCGGCGAACGGAGGTTTTGCGGGGGTGTCAAAAGCCCAGCCAAGTGATTGGTGGGGCAGGGGATAACTGGGGTGGTACCCGCCGGGCTGGGCCCGGTTGCGCGGCAGTCGAGGGCTCGGCGAACTATGGCGTGTTGGTGGCGACCTGGTGACGCGTTGAATTGAGGTAGTCTTGCTCTCGAATCAGTTCACGGTCAAAGAGATGGTTGTCGAGTGTTGCAGCGATCCGGAGGTTGCGATCACAGTTACAGTGGCTGTCGTGGGCGAAGTAGTTGAAAATCCTCCATTCGATCCGCTCGCGCTCTCGCACCCGGCAATCAAGACGAATGCAGCGATAATGATTGCCGGCAAAAGAATCATCCGCGTGCGCTGGGGCTTCTTCAATCTGAAACAGCAAAGCAATGCGGCAACCACGACCGCCGGGAGAAGTGGGCGGCTGCGCGGGTGCGTGTTGGCGGCCTGCGCGGTGTCAGAGAGCGTCAACGTTGTAGATGCTGCGGAATTTGTGGGTGCCACGGTCGCCGGAGAAAAACTGCAGGAGACTCCCGCTGGCAGTCCCGAACAGCTGAACGAGACAAGCGAATTGAAGCCGTTGGTGGGCGTCACAGTGATTCCGTCGGCTACGTGCTGGCCGACGCCAACGGTCACGACGCTCGGCGTGGCAGAGACGGAGAAGTCCGCTGCCGCCGGTGAGGCGTTACCTGGTTGATATACCCAAAGATCATTCAAAAAACCCGCGCTGTGTCCGGAATCGAAGCCTGAGCCGCCGAAGAGCCAGAAACGTCCGTCTTTGCCGGTCCAACTCATTGCGGATTCGCGGCCTCCGGGAATGTTTCCGGCGGCCGGTGTTCCCAAAGTGCCGTACACCCCGGACCAGCCGGTGGCCCCATGACCATCGGGAGTTCCGGCAGTGTTGGTGCCACCCATCCACGCCCATTCGCCTGCAGAGGGGTCAAACTCCCAAACGTCGTTCAAGTCGCCGGGACTTGAAAGCGAGTCCCATCCCGATCCTCCGAATAGCCAGAAATGACCGCTGGAATCAATCCAGCCGGATCCGGCTTGACGGCTACCCGGCATGTTCCCGGTACTGGCAATTCCAAGTGTGCCGTAGACACCGGCATGGCGGCCGAGCGGGCCGAGCGTGTTGTACCCGCCCATCCACGTCCACTCATTTGCCGCCGCATCAAACTCCCAAATGTCGTCGAGCTGGCCCCATGTGCCCGAGTCATCAAACCCACCGCCAAAGGCAATCCAAAAATGTCCCGTAGCATCGGTCCAGGTGAACGCAGCGGTACGGCTTCCGGGGATGTTTCCCGCAGCCGGAACACCCAGTGTGCCGTACACTCCTGCGTAACCGCAGTCCAGACCGTTTGGACAGAAACTGCCAGCCATGCTTTTGCCGCCCATCCATGTCCATTCATTTGTGGATGGATCGAACCGCCAAAGATCGTTGAGATTCGCCAAAACTCCGTTCGCGTCGTAACCGTAGCCTCCAAAAAGCCAGAGGCCGCCACTGCTGTCGGTCCAGGTCGCAGCTTCGTATCGGCCGCCGGGTTGGTTTCCTGGGGCGGCTTTGTCGAGTGTTCCATAGACGCTCGGCTGGTTGATTGTGTCGCTTCCGCTCATCCAGGTCCATTGTTTTGTGACGGGATCGAAACGCCAAAGATCGCTAAGCGCGCTGTAGAAGCCGTCTGCATCCATGCCCCAGCCGCCGAAGAGCCAGAATCGGCCATCGCTGCCAGTCCAGAAGGCGGCGTTTCTTCGGGCACCGGGAAAGTCTGACGTGGCGGGCGTGCCCAGAGTTCCATAGACGCCGGCCTGGTTCACTAAATTGCTTCCACCCACCCACGTCCATTCATTTGCAGAAGGATCAAACTCCCAAAGGTCGTTGAGGAAGAAATCGTTGCCTGCCGAATCGAAGCCGGCACCGCCGAAGAGCCATATGTGGCCGTTGTTGTCGGACCAGGTTGCTCCACTAGAGCGGCCACTAGGATTATTGGATTCAGCGGGCGTTCCGAGAGTGCCATAGACGCCAACTTGGCCGCAAAAATATATCTGCGAACACGTGGCGCCAACCGTGCTGCTGCCGCTCATCCACGTCCATTCACCTGCGCCAGCCTGTGCCGTGACGCGCGGGGGAATCGCTTCCCATGCGAGCAGACACGCGCAGCAGACGAGCCACCCTACTGTCTTCTCTCTGGCGCGCATGGGAGCCTCCCCCGACAGTAGGACGAGATTATAGCGATTTCGATTGGTTATTTGGGTGAAATTTGATGTCGTGTCCATCACTGGCTTTTGGGAAGACTCGATGGGGTGGGGCCTACGGCGGGTTGGTGGCGACCTGGTTGATGACGCGCTGTACGAAGACGACGTGGGTGTGGATGTGGCTGGCGATGCTGGGGACGAAGCTGGTCATAAGTCCGTCGATGGACGCATATGCACTGGCGTTGACCTTTGCGGTTCCCGGGTGAGGGTGGAAGCGTTGACGCGGCTGGGCGCGTCGAGCAGACTTTGGAGAGGGTATCTATTCAGGAGTGCAGGTCAGGAGTGCAGGGGAAGGGCATCAAACATGAGCACACCGAATTATCCGGGATGGGGCGGCCCGCCCAGCGTGGGCCAGCGGATCGATGAAGCGATTGAGCTGATCGAGATGGAGTTGCGCCACGCCATCACCTATGTGAACGACGCCGTGATTCCGCAGGTGCGCAGAGAGTCGATCTCTGCCATGCGGACGGCCGCCGACACGCTGCGCAACCTGGCCGACCGCTTTGAGCAGCAGAGCAACCGGGCGGCGAAACCACCGTATGGCCAGGCGACGAACCAAGATCGGGAGCCGCGCTCTTGAGCGCTGGGCCGCTGCAAAGCAAGGATGTGCTGGCCGCTGCAGCCAGGCGCGGCGCGGTTTGGCGCGAGGCAGTGTGGCGTGGGACGATGAGCGCGGTTCTGGTCGCGGTCATTTCGCTGGGGGCGAGCGGCTGCCGGCACCGCGAGAACGCGGCCAAGGCGCCTCCGCCGCGGGCGTTGCCGCCGGAGGCCGAGCCAGCTCCCGCGGCGCCCACTGCATCGGCGCCGGCTCCGGCCCCAAGCCCAGGACCGGGGCGCATTCCGGTCACGCCGGTCCCAGCGGGAGGGATCACCGCGGAAGATCTTGACTATGTGGCCACGCACAGGCCGATATTGAGCGAGGTGGGCTATGCGACGTGGTACACCGCGCCGTACAAGGGCAGGCGCGCCGCCAACGGACAGGTCTTCGATGACTGGGCGATGACGGCCGCGCATCGGACGCTACCCATGGGATCGCTGGTGGTGGTGACCAACCTGAAGACTGGCCAATCCAGCGCCATGCGCATCACGGACCGCGGTCCATTTGCCGAAGACAGGATGCTGGATCTGACCATCGCCTCCGCCAAGGCAGTCGGCGTTTACCGAACCGGCATGGCCCTTGTGCGCATGGATGTGTACGAGGCGCCCAAGCCCATTGACGCCGGTGGGCGCTGGTGCGTGCAGATTGGCGCGTTCCATGACGAGGACGCTGCTCTCAAGCTGAAGGAACAACTGCAGCGCCGTTATCCGGGCTCCAGTGTGATTGAATTCCCAGGCGAGAGGAGCTACTGGGTGCGGATCCGGCCGCAGGGCGACGATCGCGCAATGGCTGAGTATATCTCGCGGCACGTGCAGCCGGCCGAGGGAGATGCGTATCTAACGAGGCTGGATTAGAACAGCAAGTCAGCGAGTCAGCTTGCGTTCCCACCCTTTTCGCAAAGGGCGCGAAAAGGATGGGGCACGGACGGTTCACGGCGCCCGGCGCAATCAAAAGACAACCGCAGATTCCCATTCGACTCCGATCGCGCTCGCAATCTCCGCTCAGGGCAGGCTTTCGACTCCGGCCGCCGGGCCGCGGCGGCCTTCACTCAGAATGACAAAGTACGGGAGCGGGGGCTACCGCAGCAGCGCGGAGGCGGCCCAGAGCACGGGCTCCTGGCCGTGGAAGTCGCCGGTTCTGCGCTTGCGCTCAAGGTAATACTCGAGGCTGTTGAATTTGTTGGTGCCCTCGCAGACGCTGGTCATGTCGCTGTTCTGATCGATGAAGCCGGTCACTGCGATCCATGCCTTGCGCGCGGCGGGCCCGTAGGTTGCCGCATCGAGCCAGCCATTCTTGACGCCAGTGATGAGGGCGAAGGTGAACATGCCCGAGCTTGAGGTTTCTTCCCACGCCTCGTCATGATCGATGAGCTGGCGCCACATGCCGTCCGCACCCTGGTATTTGAGCAGGGCGGCCATCATGAGCTTGTAGCCCGCGAGGATGCGCGCGCGCTGGGGATGATCGGCGGGAAGCGAGAGGAGCATCTCGGTCATGCCCGCGGCTACCCAACCATCGCCGCGGCCCCAGAAGAAGGGAACATCGGGCGCATGGTAGAAAAGGCCGTTGGGCTGCTGGAGCTTGTCGAGGTAGGCCACCATCTCGTTGGCGCCGCGGTCGAGATACTTTTTGTCGCCGGTGGCGCGCCAGGCCTCGAGTTGCAGGATGGTGAGCATGTACATGTCGTCGATCCAGTAGCGCGTCTCATGCGAGAGGCCGTCGGGCTGGGGGTTCTCCCATTGCCGATCCGCGAAGGTCAGCCCGTAGTCGAGATATTTCTTGTTCTTGGTCTGGATGGCGATCTCGAGCGGGATGATGCCGAAGATGGAATCGTCTACATGATCGCGCTTGGGGATGAGGTCGGCTTCGGCTCCTCCGGGCATTAAAGGATCGAATCGCTTGATGAGCCGGTCGCGCAGGTCGGTGTCGTGGGTCAATTGCGCAAAGGTCAGTGCACCGTACCATGTGCCCACCTCGCTGTAGACGATGGTGTGGTTGGGATAGTGCGGCGAGGTAATGAAGTGCTCGGCCAGTGCCTTGCCGATCTCCTGCGGAGAACGCCCGGGCGGCCAGTTGGTGAAGTAGTCCTGCTGAGCGGATACGGTGATGGCGACGGCCGACAAGAGCAATCCCAAAGCGGCAATCTTCAAAATGGCGTTCATGTGCGAGCTCCTCCGAACTGCGCTGGGTTGTGCGAAGCCATTCTAAACGCGGGACACGCTTTTTGTTTACGGCAGGGCGCTGACCCAGGCTGGGTCGATTGCCTGACGCATGGCAGCGGAGAAGCCGCCCCAGGAGCAGGAAAGGTCCTGGCGGCCGCAGACGGGAATGAAGATGGGCGCTTCGGCAGGCGGGCTCGCGGTGGTGAGCGGCTCGGCTTTGCGCATCTGCTCCAGGGTCTGGGTGGTGAATGCGACGCGCACGAACGGCTCGCCGCCTGCGCGCGGACGCCAAAGCTCGAAGAGCAACGCGCCGCCCGGCGGCGAATCGTCAACGCGGCCGTCGAGCACCCAATCGATGCCAAGAGCGCCGGCGATGGCGACGATGTTGGTATCGTGGCCGACAAGGATGACCAGGCGGTCGCCTGGCTTGCCGATTGCGCCGGGCATGGGCTTGCCCATCACGCTTTGCTCCATTGTCCAGTGGATGTGGTCGAGGAGATTGGACGCATACATGTGCGCGATTGCGGGCGTGCGGAATCCAAAATCCCAACGCGCCGCGTCGAGTTGCATCAGTTCACGCACGGTGGCTGCGTCGACGCATCCCCAGCCGATATCGGCGTCACTCATGCCGTCGGTGTATTCGAGGAGCAGATTCTCGGCCAGCGTGGAGCCGGTGATGAGAGGGCCACGCGCAGTAAATGGAGGATCGCCGGAGGCGGGCTTGAGGCTGGCGGGAATATCGAAGAGGGAAGTGCGCTTTGCGTTGGCGGGCCCGTGCCCGCAGCCAGACAGAACGCGGTCGAGGGCGGCCAACTGCGGCCGGTAGGCCTCGGTGAGGCTGTTAGGGTCAGCACCGATGCGCCCTGAGATGGCAGCGACGGCCAACGCGGAATCCGGGTGGCCAATGCCCGCGCTCCACCCCAACGACGAAGACCGGTCGTTGGGGGCCCCGGCAGCGAGGGGGCGGAAGAGGGGATCCACTTTGCCCTCAGGCTGCGATTGGATGGCGACGTCGCAGCCAGGAAGAAGGCCCTCGGCAAGCGCTTTGCCGGTCTCGCGCGTGCGCTGGTCAGTATCGGCGAGGATCGTGATACGCGCGGCATCGGCGCAGCCGGTGGGAGCGAGAAGGCCTTCGTTGGAGAACTTGATGCGATCCCAGGCGCCGAAGAGTTTCATCAACTGGTAGCCGTGGGCCGTGAGATTGCTTGGAGGCACATCCCACTGGGGCCAGGGAGCAGCGGAGAATTGGTTGTACAGTTCAGGCGCGGCCATGGGCGCGCGGACACCGTGACGGGTGAGGATGACAGCGAATTGGAGATCGGCGCCGCGGTCGGCAGTGGGAGCAGCAGTCTGCGCCGCCAGCGGCGCACGGAGCGGGAAGAGGCTAAGAAGGCTGAGAAAGACGGGCCGCAGCGCATTGCAAAGGGTCATGGGTGATCTCCAAGGAAGAGTGTAGCGGGACGGGGCAGGGAATTGTGAACACTGCAGGAAAGCCGTGCGGGGCGCGCGGCGCGTCGGATCACATTTTGGGAGCAAACCCGGGGAATACTCCAAACCGTGAGCATTGGAAACGCATTCTTTTTGAAATAACTTCGCGTGTCAAACAAAGCGGTTTGAAGGACCGGCCGAAGAAACGTTGTGCGACTTCAATTGGTAAAAGGGAAAATCGTAAGGTAAAGAAAAATAATGCAGATTCCTGTGGATTTACGAGAAGAGGCTGGGAATTTGCGCGTTTCGGCGGCCAGATAAATCGCTTTAGCTTACAGATTAGGTCATCTTTTTTGTCTTGACAACGGTGCGCGAAGGCTCATATAGTTCGCATCGCTAATTAAGGCATATTCCAGCGTGTACCGAATCTGCGTGCGCCCGCGCCGGCTTCGGCCGGCGGGAGCGGAGGGGCTTCGCTGAACCCATGTGGTTTGGCAAAGCTGTTGGTAACATCAACAAACTCTTGGAGGTGTGTATGTCAGGATGGCCAGAACGCGACTCAAAGATTCATGCATACGCGATCAGAATTGTGACGACGGCGATCGCGTTTCTTGCGCTGTTAATGGTAAGCAGCGCCGCAAATGCGCAAGTCTTATATGGATCGCTGACCGGTACGGTCACCGACAAGACCGGGGCCGTAATACCCAACGTGCCGGTGACCCTCACCAACACGGCCACGGGTGCGGTTCGCACGGGGAAGGCGAGCGGAGATGGGGATTATACCTTCCTCAATGTACTTCCCGGCGTGTACACGCTCTCCATTCCCCAAACGGGGAATTTTGCAGGATATACGCAGAAGAACATTACCTTATCGGTCAACCAGCAGCTGCGGATAGACATCTCGCTTTCGCCGGCTTCGGTTTCGACGCAGATTACGGTCAACGAGGCTCCGCCGGAGTTGCAGACCGAAACGGCCGAGGTCGACAGCGATATCAACCAGACACAAATCTCGGAACTGCCTATCACCTCGTCCAAGGGCCGCAATTACGAAGAACTCTACACGCTGATTCCCGGCGCTGCTCAGGTACAGGAAAAGAATTCCATTGGCGGCAACCCCTCGCGCGCCCTGTCGGTGAACGTGAACGGCAACTCATACAACGGCAACACCACGCGCATTGACGGCGCCATCGACTATTACGGATGGCTGCCTTACCTCATCGCCTACGTCACGCCGGCCGACGCGGTCGAAAACGTCACCGTCACCACCGACGACTTTAATGCCGAACAGGGCCAAGCCGGCGGCGCGTCCGTCCGCGTAACCACCAAGAGCGGCGGCCACGACTTCCATGGCGGTGGGTGGTGGTACTACCAGGACGCGGCGATGAATGCGCGCGCTTACCTCAACACTGCGCTGGTGCAGCCGGTGATCCCCAAAAACATTAATCAGGAATTCGGCGGTAACATTGGCGGGCCGGTTTATATTCCCAGGATCCTGACCGGCAAGAAGAAGCTGTTCTTCTTCACCAACTTCGATCGCATTACGCAGCGCACGCATGCGAGCGTTCCCGAAACCGTTCCCGACGCGCTGATGAACGGCGGCAATTTCTCCGAGGCAGCCCCGTACGCCACGCTCTACGATCCCCAGCCACAGGCTCCGGGCTGGCAGGGCCAGGTCAACCCCACGCTCTGTCCGAGCCCGAATACTTCGTACACAAACGGATATCTGCAATATCAGTGCCGGCCCAGCTTTACGGCGGAATACGGGGAGACCGGTTCCGGTGTCAACACGATTCCAGCCTCCAGAATTTCACTCGCGGGCGGGATCATGATGCAGGACCTTCTCGCGATCTCGAAAACCATCAGCACGCCAAGCGCGTCGTTGCTGAACAGCGTGATGCTCAACGATTATCAGGCAACGTCGACCGTCGCTTACAACCGCAACGCGTCGGACTCGAAGATTACCTACATTCCCAGCGAAAACACACAGATCTTCGGTAAGTACGGCATCACGCCCTACACGCTCAGCGATCCCCAGGTCCTGGGTAACACGCCTTGCACGGGCAGCAACGCCTGCGCCGGCGGTCCCGCGGCTGACGGCGGACAGCCGGGCAATGTCGGAGGTCGCGGCCAGAACGCCGGGCTCGGCTTCAGCCATGTTTTCAACCAGAACCTCGTGCTCGATGCTGACGGTGGCTGGACTCGCCTGTTGACCTACGCGCAGTCCACGCTTGACGTGGCGTTGGGCGACTACGGCCTGAACACGCTCAAGATTCCGGGGACGAACGGCATTGGCCTGAACTATGTTGGCCAGCCGGGATTCTACCTCACGACGTTTACCGGCATTGGGAACAACAACGGCTCCAACCCCTTCGAGTTCCGCGATAACCAATTCACAGGCGACGTGAACCTGAGTTGGCTGAAGGGCAAGCACGCAGTCAAGATGGGTTACACCTACTATCACTTCGATCTCAACCACTTCCAGCCCACCAGCGGCGGCCAGCCCAACGTTCCGCGCGGCGGCTTCTTTTTCCAGGGCGGCATGTCCTGCGGCAACACAACATCGGCAACCACCGCAGCCTGCCCCATCGACGGATACAACTCGCTTGCCGACTTCCTGCTGGGCCTGCCCAACAACGGCACCGGTAATGCGATTGGTGACCCTTCGCAGGTCTACAATCCCAACGCTCTGCGCTGGACCGAACATGGCCTTTATGCGCAGGATACGTGGACGGCGACTCCCAAGCTGACGCTGACTTTCGGAATCCGGTATGAAGTTTATCCGGCGCCGTACCGCGATCACACCGGCGCATCCGTTCTGCTTCCGCAGTTGCCGCGGTCTGCCAATGTTGAAGTGGGCGGCATCGCCGGCAACCCCCGCAGCGCAGGCATCGGCGCCGGGTGGGGACAGATCGTACCCCGGCTGGGCATCGCTTACCGCCTGAACGACAAGACGGTGATCCGCACCGGCTTCGGCCTCACCACCGATCCGGATAGCATGCGTTACCTGCGCGATTCGTTCCCCGAGGATCTGGCGCCTAACTACCAGGGAACCGGGAACTTTACCATTGCCGTCGATCCGGCAAACGGCAATGCGCCCATGAACCTTACCTACGGCATCCCGAACTCGGCCAAGCTCGCACCCAACTATTCAACCGGGTTCGCATCGCTTCCCATTGCAGGATCGACAAATACGGTGCCACAGAACTTCCGCCGCGGCTACATCGAAAGCTGGAACCTGGTGGTGCAGCGGACCTTGCCGGCGGGCTTTGTGGGCACCGTCGGGTATGTGGGCGATCACTTCGTCCGCCAGCAGGTCAACGTTAACTATCTCAACGCAGCAAACTTCCCGAGCTCCTCTTCGCCTTGCATGCCGAATGGACAGTTCAACCCAACATCCGGCTATACCGGGCCGTGCAGCTTCACCGCCAACGAGACCATCAACATCGGAGCGCCCTGCCCGTCTGGAACTACGGGCACCGCGCAGGGGACCTGCTATAACACTGGCGGCATCACGTTTGACTTGCCGCTCTGGAGCTCCGGGTACAACGGGTTGCAGACGCAGTTGACGCGCAATGCGGGCAAAAACACCTCTGTGGGCGTGGTCTACACCTACTCGCACGCCATCGACTACGAAGACAACGGCGCGGGATCTGGATCGGGCGGCACCGCGTTCAACTATCCCTCGATGTCCCGCTTCAACAGGGGCTCGGCCGGTTACGACGAAAAGCACAACCTGCAGGTGTGGGGCGTCTACAGCCTGCCTTTCGGGCCGGGCCAGATGTGGCTCAATCACGGCCTGGCAGGCGACCTCATCGGCGGATGGCAGTTGAGCGGGCAATTCATGCACTATAGCGGTTTCCCGTTCTCAGTCAACGCGAACAGCAACACCATTGGCGGGTTCACCCCCGGCTTCGGCGCCACTTACGCCCAAATGAGCGGATCCTATAAGCAACTGGGCGGCCACGCCCAGAAAGCCACCAGCCCAGTCAGTGGCGGCAAACCATGGTTTGACCCGACCATCTTCTCGAGCCCGACTGAATCCGCGGCAGCGCCGGTGCTGCCCAATACCGGTCGCAACCAGTTCCGCGGACCCGGCAACACGCAGACCAACGCCAGCCTGGTCAAGAAATTCCACATCTGGCGCGAAGCCGAGTTCCAGTTCCGGTTCGAGGCATTCAACGTGTTTAACCATCCGTGGCTCAACGCCCCCAACACGACAGTCGGCAGCGGCACGTTTGGTTACATCACCAACTTCAACGCCTTCAATGTCGCGGCCTTCGGCACAAACGCGGGCTCACGCCAGATGCAGTTTAGCGGACGGATCAACTTCTAAGTCAAGTGAACTACAAATTGCGCGGCAGCTCCTTCGGGGGCTGCCGCGTTCTTTGTCAAGGCAGGTTTGAAGATCGTCCGGAGGCCAGTCTAGTGCGCCGGGCGCCTAACATGCTTTTCGTGTGCTATGTTGTCCGACAGTGATACCAAGAAAGCAGAGGCGTTCGACATTTCGCGATGTCGGGCGCAGGAGTGCCCGTTCATGACGAGTGATTCTGACTCCAAACAGGATGCCGTTTTCCCACGATTGCCTGGCATGCTCTCTCTCGGGAATCTTCGTCATATCCACCCCTGCAGGCTCAATCGAACTACACGCGCCATGGCTGGGATTCTTCTTGCCGGCACCCTGTTCATCAAAGGTGGCCCGGCTCAGCCGATGCCGCGTGTGATCAGGCAACACGGCGCCACGCAAATTGCCGTCGACGGAAAGCCATTTCTGATACGAGGCGGCGAATTGGAGAACTCGTCGGCCTCGAGCCTGCCTTATCTGGAAACCATTTGGCCGAAAGTCGTGGCAATGCATTTCAATACCGTTTTGGCCCCTGTGTACTGGCAACTGATTGAACCGCGAGAGGGGAATTTCGATTTCACGACGGTGGACGGCCTTATCCGCGGCGCGCGAAAGCACGATGTCAAGCTGGTTCTGCTGTGGTTTGGCACCTGGAAGAACAGCATGTCGTGCTATGTTCCGGGTTGGGTGAAGCGCGACGGGAAGCGTTTCCCCCGGGCGGCAAAGTTAGACGGGAGCAGTCTCGAGATCCTCTCGGCACTCAGCCCGAATACTCTGGAGGCCGACTCTTCCGCATTTGTGACCCTGATGAAACATCTCAGGGATATCGATTCCGTGAACCATACCGTGATCATGGTCCAAGTGGAAAACGAAGTTGGCATGATTCCAGAACCGCGTGATTCGAGCGTGCTCGCGAGCGCCGCGTTTCTGTCACCGGTTCCAGCCGAATTGACGGATTATCTCGCGCGGAACCGTGATTCGCTTGCACCCGAGCTCAGGAAGGCGTGGGAGGACCACGGATCGAAAACCGGAGCCAATTGGCCAGACACCTTTGGGCCCGGACCCATGACCGAAGAGTTGTTTACGGCTTGGACGGAGGGGCACTTTACCGGGCAAGTGGCCGCGCGCGGCAAAGCTGTTTATCCACTGCCGATGTTTGTGAACGCCGCGCTCGTGCGGCCTGGCAGAACCCCGGGGCAGTATCCGAGCGGTGGACCCTTACCGCACCTGTTCGACGTCTGGCGCGCCGCGGCGCCCGCGATCGATTTCTTGTCTCCAGACCTGTATTTTCCCAATTTTGTCGAGTGGGCCAACCAGTATGTCAGGCCCGGCAATCCTCTCTTTATTCCGGAGACCGGCCGGGTGAACGCCGCCGAGATGTCAGCCAACGCGCTGTATGCCTACGGGGAGTTGAATTCGATGGGATTTTCGGTTTATGCGCCGGAATTCGTGAAGCCTGAGGAGCAGCAAAACCTGGGCGACGCCTATGACGTCATCCGGCAACTTACGCCGTTGATCCTCGCAAACCAAGGAACCGGGCGGATGGTCGGCATTCGGTCGCCATCTCGCTTTGATGGAACCGAAGATCTTTCGCCGCAGGAGTTCACCTTGGGCGACTACACCTTCAGCGTTCACTTTCGAGCGCCGGCGCCGATATCAGTGGGAGCAAAGACTGAGACAGATCTGCCCGGAGCCCACGGCGGTCTCATCATCCAACTCACCGCAGACGATTTCCTGGTGGCGGGGACGGGGATGAACATTACATTTGGAGTCCGCAGTAGCGGGAAGGGTGGCGGAAAGTCTCTCGCCGGCATTGACTCCATCTGGGAGGGGAGTTTCGTGGACGGGATTTGGACTCCAGGAAGAAACCTGAATGGCGACGAGGACAATCAGGGGCGCGAACTTCGATTGCCGGTGAACAAGTTCACGATTCGGCGCGTTCGCCTCTACCAGTACGAATAGAGCGGGAATCTGCAGTCACGCCATGCGCAAACGCCTCAAAGCCGCGGCACGTCGGGTATATTGGTTGCGGGAACCGTGGGTGCGGCAACGCGACGGTGCAAACTCCCTTGGGCCATTTGATGACGAAAGCCGTGAGAGATGCGTGTAACGGATAAAGCCACTCAGCCGCGCCGCGCCGTGGCGTCAAGCGAAACCGCGCGGGAGATCAACCGCGACATCCTTCTGCATGCCATCCACCTGCACCAGCCGGTGAGCCGGGCTGACCTGGCGCGCCTGACCGGCCTGCAGCCCAGCACCGTGTCGGTGATCATCGGCCAGCTCATCGACGAGGGATGGGTGCTGCCAGGGAGTCTGGGCCGGCTGCCGCGTGGCCGGCGGCCCACCTTCGTAACGCTGAACGACCGGCATGTGACGCTGGCCATCGACCTGCGGCCGGGAAAAGCCAACCTGGCCGTGGTGGACATCAACGGCAAGATCCTTGGTCGGGACACCGTTGCCTACGAGCTCCATGCCGGCTCAGCGGCGGAGGAAGCCCGGACGGCCATTGCGCACATTGCCCAGGCGGCGCGGTCACTGCGCGCGACCTATGGCGACCGCGTGTTTCAGGGGCTGGGAGTGAGCGTGTCAGGGCGCGTGGATCAAAAGACGCACCGCCTGCTGTTCTCGCCCAACGCGCCCTGGACCCAGATCGATCTGCACGCGGAGTTGCAGAGGGTTCTCGGAGCCCCCATCGAGATGGAGAACGCCGCCAACGCATGCTTGTTTTCGGAGCGCTGGTTTGGGAACTTCAACGACGCATCGAACATGCTCGTGGTGTCGGTTTCAGAAGGCATTGGCGCTGGGATGCTGGTGGATGGGCGCGTGGCGCGCGGCAGGGACGACATGGCGGGCGAGTTCGGCCATATGCCGCTGGAGGAATCAGGCCCTGTGTGCGGCTGCGGCAACGTGGGCTGCTGGGAGACATACGCCTCAAACCGCGCCGGGCTGCGGTACTACCGCGAGCTGGCGCCGGAAAGCACCATCACGACATTTCAGGAGTTGCTCGATCTGGCCCTCAAGGGCGACATCCGCGCGCTGCGCTCGATTGACAAGATGATGACCTATCTGGCGCGAGGGCTAGCCATGCTGGCGGCCGGGCTGTCTCCTGAGGTGATCATCATCGTAGGAGAATGCACGGCGCTGTGGCCGCGCATCTGCCCCCTGCTGGAGAGCCAATTGATCGCCAAGTCTTTTACGCCGCACACGCCACGCGTGGTGGCGGCCATGGATGGCGACGCAGCGCGGCTGCGGGGCGCTGCTGCGCTGGTCCTGCACAAGGTTCTCTTTCAGCAAGCGGATTTCGCGCCGCGCCATGTGCGTGGAGGCGAGCGAACCGGTCCCAAGCCCGTCGTTTAGCACGCGTAGGACCTTAAGCGAACCGTATGATGGCTGACGTGAGCGATGCGGGAGTCTGACCATCCATGAGAGTAGGAATCATCGGCACGGGCGCAATCGCCTGGAAACACGCGCAGGCTTACAAGAACATCGGCTACCGGATCACTGCGGCCACGGATCGGACGGAGGAGCGCGGGCGGAAGTTTGCCGATGCGTGGGGCGCAGAGTTTGTGGCCACGCCGGAGCAGCTGTCGGAGCGCGCGGACGTGGACTATCTGGATGTCTGCACTTTTCCCGGCTACCGGCTGGCTGCGGTCGAACTG
The DNA here is from genome assembly GCA_963836525.1 of uncultured Acidobacteriaceae bacterium. Taxonomy (GTDB): domain Bacteria; phylum Acidobacteriota; class Terriglobia; order Terriglobales; family Acidobacteriaceae; genus Telmatobacter. The sequence continues at coordinate 344,832 of CAWIJW010000006.1, read as the reverse complement.
GGCGCGAAAACGGCCAAGCATGTGCTGGTGCAAAAGCCGATGGCCATGGACCTGGAGACGGCGGCGCGCATGATCGCGGTGGCGCGTGCGGCAGGAATTCAACTGGGCGTGGTGAGCCAGCATCGCTTCGACGATTCGACACTGTTCCTGAAGCGCGCGATTGCGGCGGGAAGGCTGGGCACGATCCTCGAGGCCGATGCGTACGTAAAGTGGTACCGCACCGACGAGTACTACGCGCGGCCGGTAAAGGGAAGCTGGGCCGGCGAAGGCGGCGGTGCGTTGATCAGCCAGGCCATTCACCAGGTGGACGTGCTGCTGCATTTGATCGGCGCGGTGGATGAGGTCTTCGGCTACTGGCACCTGGGCGCCGTGCACAAGATTGAATCGGAGGACCTGGTGTGCGCAGTGCTGCATTACGCTTCGGGAGCGACGGGCGTAATCCAGGCTGCGACGGCACTGTGGCCGGGGTACCCGGAGAGGATCGAGATTCACGGAATGAAGGGCAGTGCGATCGTGACCGGCGATCAATTGACGACATGGGATGTGAAGGACGACCAGGGTGAGGCGGTTCCGATCTCACTGCAGTCCAAATCGGGCGCATCCGACCCCTTGGCGATTTCCCTGACTCCGTTCGAACGACAGCTGGCCGACTTTGGCGAGGCATGCAGGACCGGCCGGCCACCGGCGTCGTCGGGAATAGAAGGATTCCGCGCGCTGCAACTGGTGCGGAGTATCTACACGTCCTGCGCTGAGGGAAGAAAAGTGAGGATTGCGCCGGTTGAGCTGTAGCGAGGGTGGCTTGATGGACCACGCACCGGCCGCAGAGGTGGTTGGGCAGGCTGGGCTACTACTGATTCACGCCGCTTGCGAGGAACCCGCCGTCAACGGCGATGACTTCGCCGGTGACGAACGATGCGGCCTCAGAGGCCAGGAAGATGGCCGCACCAGCCAGCTCGTGCGCCTGCCCGAAACGGTGCATGGGCGTGCGCATCAGCAGCTCTTGGCCGCGGGGAGTTCCCTGGACCAGCGAACGGTTCAGCGCCGTGGAGAAGATGCCCGGCGCGATGGCGTTCACGTTGACTCCGTTGGGCGCCAGCTCGACGGCCAAGGTCCTGGTCAATGAAACGACGCCGGCCTTGCTCGCCGAGTAGGGCGCAACCCCGCGAAACGCCACAAACGAACCGAGAGAGGCGATGTTGATGATGCGCCCGTAGCAGGCGCGCGCCATGGTGGCTCCGAAGATCTGGCAGGCGCGAAGCGTACCGGTGAGATTTGTTTCGATGATGCGCGACCAGTCCGCCTCACTGGTCTGCAAGGCCGGAGAGGTCCTGGTGATGCCGGCGGCGTTTACCAGGATGTCGACTTTGCCGAACGTCGCGAGAACAGCGTCGTGCAGGGCCTGGATCGAGGGCCGGTCGAGCACGTCGCTCACCACGCGCAGGGAGCGGCGGCCCAGCGCCTCAATCTCGGCAGCGGCCTTTTCCACTTCCTGCGAGCGGCGCGAGCTTGAGACGACATCAGCTCCTGCGGCGGCGAGGCCCAGAGCGATGGCGCGGCCCAGGCCTGTGGTTCCACCGGCCACCACGGCTACTCTGCCCGTCAAATCGAACAATGTCAGGCGCATCGAGGAGACACTCTAGAGCGGTTCCACAATTTACCTGCCCTATCTAGCGTTGTGCAAGGTGGCATTCACTTCCACCCCAGCGACGAGAACCTGTTGCTGGGGCCCTGGGAGCAAAATGTCACTCCGAGGCAGCGGCTTCGGTGTACATCAATTGTGGAACCGCTGTACCGGATCAGGCGGCCTCACGAATCCAAAGGTGCTCCGATCCATTTTCGCTGGCCCAACCGTGATAAGAACGCGAACAATCGGGATATTTTATTCGCGACTCGAATTATAGCATAAAGGCCACATGGTGCGAGGCTTCGAGGCACGCGCCGAACGGCAGCCGAATGTAGGATGGGGCCAGGACGAGCACTGTTCGCCGCGCCGTTCAGGCAAAGCGTTCCCTCAAGGCGCTATGCCGGAGAGGCCGCTGAGCGGCGTCGAGTCCTGGCTGAGGTCGTCGGTGCCTTTCAATGGATCGGTCTCCTTGAGGCGGGGCCCGAGCGCGCGCACGAGATCGGGAATGTCGTAATGGAGCAGCACACCAGGAATCACGTCCTCGGGCGCGCCGATGGGCAAAGGCGCATCGACCAGGCTACGGTAGCTGGTGAGTACGTGGTCAACCTCGATGTGGCGGATGCGGCGATCGAGGACGCCGGCGTGGAGCAGCACGAGGCCCATGTGCCCGCTGGCCACGGCGGAGATGCCCGCGGGATCGACGTCTGCGCGGCTGGACAGGTAATCGACGGCGCGGATCACATCGTCAACGCGGAGGCCGACCAGAGTGCGCCCCACGAGATCGGCGCGCAGGCTGAGCAGATAGAACGGCCCGAGCAGCGGAGCCTTCATATCGTCTGTGCCGGGAGGTGATGGACGAGGCGTGAAGGCCAGAACGACATTGCCTTGGGCGGCCAGCGCATCGAACTTTGCTTGATTGGCGTGCGCCAGCGGGTCAGAACCGTGAATCGAACTGGGAACCAGCAACAGAATGGCCGGATGACGGCCTGCCGCTGAGGGAACAGCAAGATCGGCTTCAAGGTGCAAGCCGCCAGCGGTTGGAAGGGAAAGCGGCCCGCCGTTCGCGGCGAGCAGATCGGCGTCGAACGTAGTTGTGCCCGGCCTGACCTCCGCGCCGGTCGCTTCGCGAATCAGGCTTTGCAGCTTCTCAAGGGCAATGTCAGGGCGGTGCGCGGGGACGATACGCGCGGAGCGCTTCCTGTTCAGCGTGAAGACGGTTGCGCAGTTGGGGAAGCTGGTCGCCACCTGGCCAGTGGGTGTGACTTGGAACGCGTCCTTGGGCAGGCTATCGAGCCAAGCCGCAAAGGCTCTCGGCTCGTTCCCGGCGGGAAGAACCGGGTGGTCCGCGTTGGCGCCCGGCTGCAGATTGCGGATGAAGAAGCTGACGATGTCGCCCATGATGGGCGCGAGCGCCCCATGGCGGCCTGGGCCGGTGATCCACTGCAAGTGGGCTTGCGGAGAGACTTGATGGGTCGTGTCGGCATTGAGGGCGGGCGTGGTGGGCGTTGTCGGAATCGAGGGTGCGGCGCCGCCAACGGGTGTTCCGGCGCTGGCCGGATCGAAGAGGGAATAGAAACGGCGAGTCTCAATGACCGTCGAGCGCGCGCCGGCGAAGGGAAACATGTCGGAGTAGGTGGAGATGACGGCGTAGGGACGCGGCGCGGCGAGCTCGATCCAGTCGGGAAAGTCAAGGCCCGAGGAGATGAAGCGCGGCGTGGACTGCTCGGCATCCTGCGGCCCGAGGGCGGGGAGCAGCGCGTCGAAGGACGTGATGTAGCACGCCGTGCCGATGGCGGCGATACGTGTATCGAGCGCGCTGGTGAGCGCGGTAACGGTTCCTCCGCCGGAGCAACCGACCGCGCCAATGCGATGCGGATCGACCTCAGGAAGTGATGCGAGGTAGTCAACGCCGCGCATCGCGTCCCATATCTCGTAGCGGGCAAAGGTGTCGCCGATGAGCATGGGCTGCAGGCTGGCTTCGCCGTGTTCGCCGGTGGGCCGGGCGGCCAGCGAAACGCCGGGCTTGGCGGGATCGGGATACTGCAGGCGCTCGCCCTGGCCGATGGGGTCGTAAGAGAGCACGATGAATCCATTGCGCGCAAAGATGGCGGCCATGGGGGCGTCGCTTTCTTTGCCGTTGGGGCCGTGGCCGGGAGTGATGAGAATGGCGGCTCGCTTGCCGTCGGCGGCTTCGCCAAAAGGGACGTAGAGCAAAGCCGTGACGAAGAAGTTTGGCTGGCTCTCAAAGATCAGCTTGCGAATGCGAAAGCCACCGGCCTGCGTCTCGCCCATAAATTTGGCATGGAGCGGCGTGCGCTGGGGCAAGCCGCCAATCAGCGAGAGAATCTTGCTGCGCACTTTGGCCTGGCGCGCCTCGGCCTGCGCGCGTGTGTAGACACCGGCCACGGCAGCGACGCGGCTAGCTTCGTATTGCGCCGCGATGCCGTCGAGATACTGGTCGAGTTGCAAGCGTCCCAGGTTGGCCGGGTTTGCGGCGAGGCTACGCGGTTCTGGCGCTGCGCTTTGAGCAGGAGCGGGAGCCCGCGCGGCGGCGAGGCCGGCGAATGAAACCGCAGAGAAGGCAAAAAGAACAGCAAAATTGCTTCGAGTCATGACTAAGCCTTGATACTCCTTCAGCGCAGGCCGGTCAAACGCGGTCGATCAGGGTAACGCGCCGTGCACATTCTTTTATGACAGGGTGCAAGCGAGCCGGTATCCTGTTCCAGACATGAGGCCGCCCAAGCCCGGCAACGTTTTCCGGTGGCTCTTCGACGGGCACCGCGGCCCACGGGGCCGACTGGTTCCGCGGTGGATCTTTCTGCGTGCGCTCGCCGCCATCTACTTCTCTGCTTTCTATTCGCTGCTGTTTCAGATCAAGGGACTCATCGGTCCAGATGGGATTCTGCCCGCGCAACAGTATCTCGCCGCACTCGCGGAGCCGTTGGGCATGGCGCGCTACTGGTACGCGCCGTCACTTTACTGGATCTCATCGAGCTCCGCGACGCTGACGGCGGTGACGTGGATCGGGCTAATCGCTTCGGTGATCGCGTTCTTCAACGTGTGGCCGCGGGTGAATTTCTTCGTTTGCTTTTTGTGCTTCCTCTCGTTTATCGGCGCGTCCAGCGTGTTTTCAAGCTATCAGTCGGACGGCATGCTGCTCGAAGCTGGATTTCTGGCGCTGTTCTTCGCGCCGCGCGGGCTGAGGCCGGGGTGGGGCACGCACGATCCGCCCTCGCGGGTAAGCTGGTTCCTGCTGCAATGGGAGTGGTTTCGCATCTACTTCGAATCCGGAATGGTCAAGCTGCTGAGCGGCGACCCGCAGTGGCGCAACTTCACGGCAATGGACGAGTACTACCAGAACGGCCCGCTGCCCACATGGGTCGGGTGGTACACCGAGCATCTGCCGCATTGGTTCCACGCGGCCACGGTGGGAGGAACCCTGGCGCTGGAGTTGGGCCTGGTGTTCATGATGTTCTTCCCGCGCCGTGTGCGCCTGATCTTGTTTTTTATCGTCACGCCGTGGGAGATTGGCGTGATCCTCACCGCGAACTATGCGTTTCTGAATTACCTTGTGCTGGCGCTCGGCTTTCTGCTGCTCGATGACAGGTTTCTGCTCCGCTTGGTTCCCAAGCGCTTTCGTCCGCGCGAGCCGGAACGAATCTCAAAGCCGGAGCCGGAGCCGCCTGAAGAGCAGCCGTTGTCGATCCTGGCTGTGGGCGAAGCCAGCGTGGCCACGGCTGATATCGAGGCGCGCGAGGGCGCCGATCGGCGCCGGACATTGTGGGACCTGGCCGGCTTCTTCTTGTGGGCAGCGCGTCTGACCGTGGCCGCGCTGATGCTCACATGGATCGCGTACGACACGACCATGGAGTTGATCGGCATTCCTTTGCGCCAGATACCGCGCGCGCTTGCGCTGCCGCTGATCCCACTTGATCCTTTTCGCATCGCCAACCAATACGGCCTCTTCGCCGTGATGACGCGCGGGCGGTACGAGATCGAATTTCAAGGCTCCGACGACGGCCAGAACTGGACCGCGTACCCCTTCCGGAACAAGCCGCAGGCGCTGAATGAGGCTCCCGGCATTTACGCGCCGTATCAGCCGCGCTTCGAATGGAACTTGTGGTTTGCCTCGCTCAGCAACTGGCACGAGAACGAGATCGTTCCTCTCACCGAAGAGCGCCTGCTGTTGAACGATCCGGATGTGCTGGCACTGTTCCGCGCCAATCCTTTTCCGCAAATGCCGCCGCGCTATGTGCGCGCGGTGCTGTGGCAGTATTGGTTCACTTCGATGGAGGAAAAGCGCCACACCGGCAACTGGTGGCGCCGCGAGTATCAGGGCCTCTACGCGCCGGAGATGACGATGACCGCGGACGGCAGCTTTGCCGTGGTGGCATGGCCCCAGGAGTTGCCGCATGACTAAAGGAGAGTCGCCGGAAGGATGATGAAACGATGAGCCGCGCCTGCGTGATTGGATCGGGCCCGAACGGACTGGCCGCGGCCATTGTGCTTGCGCAGGCGGGGCTTCGCGTGGAGGTCTTCGAAGCGGAGGCGGAGCCGGGCGGCGCGGCGCGTACGCTTCCGCTCACGCTGCCGGGGTTTTTGCACGACTTCGGCTCCGCCGTGTATCCATTCGCGGCCGGGTCTCCGTTCTTCACAACATTGCCGCTCAAGGATCACGGATTGGAGTGGATCCATGGAGACGCGCCGCTGGCCCATCCGCTCGACGATGGCTCGGCAGTGGTGCTGGAGCGCGAATTCGACGACGTGGAGCGCGCGTTGGGCGCGGACGGCAAGCTTTGGCGGCGTTTGATGCAGCCAGCGGCAGATCACTGGAAAGAGTTCGCGGAAGACACACTTGGCCCGATGCTACGGATTCCGCATCATCCGTTGCGGATGGCGCGCTTCGGACTGACCGCGCTCGAGTCGGCGCAAACTTTCGCCAAGAGCCACTTCTTGAGCCCGCGCACGCGCGCCATCTTCGCGGGGCTGGCGGGCCATTCGTTTTTGAGCTTCGACCGGCCATTGAGCGCGACCATTGGATGGCTGTTCGGCATTACGATTCACGCGGTGGGCTGGCCGATTCCGCGCGGCGGCGCGCAGGCGATTCCGTGCGCGCTCATCGGCCATCTGGAGACGCTTGGTGGCACAGTGCACACTTCGCGCCGCATCGATGCAGCGGCATTCCGCGAGCTGGAAGCGGACAATGACGTCGTGCTCTTCGACACCGCGCCGCGGAATCTGCTCGCGATTGCCGGGGAGCGGCTTGCTCCTGATTATCAGCGCGCGGTGAACAAGTTCCAGCACGGTCCGGGCGCGTTCAAAATCGACTTTGCTCTTTCGGAGGCGGTTCCGTGGCGCGCTTCAGATTGCCGCCACGCGATCACCGTGCACCTGGGCGGCACATTTGAAGAGATCGCCGCAGCCGAGGACGCCGTGGCGCAGGGGCGCGAAGCGGAGCGGCCTTTCGTGCTCGTCGCGCAGCCCACGCTCTACGACGAGAGCCGCGCGCCGCAGGGCAAACACGTTCTGTGGGCATATTGTCACGTGCCGAACGGGTCGACGTTCGATATGACGGAGCGCATCGAGGCGCAGATCGAGCGCTTTGCACCGGGATTCCGCGATTGCGTGCTGGCGAGGCACGTTTCCGCGCCCGCAGCGCTAGAAGCGATGGACGCGAATCTCGTGGGTGGCGACATTAGTGGCGGCGCAATGACGATGCGGCAGATGATCTTCCGCCCTACGCTGAGCGGCTACTCAACCGGCGCGAAGAACCTGTATCTATGTTCGGCATCGACGCCGCCGGGCGGGGGCGTGCACGGCATGTGCGGCTATCACGCCGCAAAATTTGCGCTGCGGCGGATCAAAAAGTAGCTCCGAGTTTCTAGCCTCAAGCTTCTAGCCCGTCGTGCGACGCTGTGCTACACAGCTTGAGCGCAGTGATCGGAGAGACGGCCAGCGGCTGACAGGTTTTAAGAAAACTCTGGCCGCTCACCTGAGCTGCGCGATGCCTTCCACATCGCGCGGACCAAGCGAACGGCCATTGAAGCAACCTAAAGTGTTCCAGGACCCGCGGCATTGTCCAAGACGTGCAGTTTCCCCCTGTAGAACTCTGCAACGAAAAACCCGGCAGCGTTACCCGCGCGCGTAGCTTTCGAGGGCCATGCGGCTGGGAATGGTAAGCGTGCATCCGTGCTGCGCCACGAGGTGGCGGTTCTTGAAGATGCTCAGCGTGCGCGTGACAGTCTCGCGCGAAGCGCCGATGAATTCGCCGATCTCCTCGTGCGTGAGCGAGAGGTGGCAGTGGGCGGCGCGCTCAGGTTTCTGGCCGGGCTCGTCGCTCCACACCAGCAGAAGGCGCGCCAGACGCTCAGGCACCGAAGTGGAGAGGCCAACCATGCAGAGCTGCTCGCAGGCAAGGTTGAAGCTGCGGCTGACTTCGCGAGTGACGATGGGATAAACATCAGGATGGCGGGAAAGAAACTGCAGGAACACCTGGCGCGAAATGTGCGCGATCCTGGCCGGGTAAACCGTGTCCGCAGTCATCTCATAGATGCCGCCATTGAGCGTAGACGAGAGCCCAAGCACCTCGCCTGCTTTGGCGATGTGAAAGCTCAAGCGGCGGCCATCGCTCGAGTTGATGGAGAGCTTGACCTCGCCATCAAGAATCACGTAGATGCCCGAGGCCGGCTGCGTCTCGCTGAAGAGAACGATGTTGGAGGGATAGTTGGAGGGCGCGAGAAGCCGCTCCAGATCGGCCAGCGCCGCGGCCGGCAATGCCTTAAAGAACTCGCCTCTCAAGTAAGAAGGTGCGCCCGCGTTGTTCGTTGAATCATGTCCCGTATGCATCTCAGCTCTCCGTGTCCGCATGTTGAGAGTTCTTGCGCGCTACCTCTTCGGCAAGATACTCGGTCCATGGTGTGCCAGTGAGGATTGCGGCTCCCGTTTGAGAGTAGATGGCTCTCAAAACCCGGATCCCGCCGGCATCGGCAAATGTGGTTTCCCGCAAATCAAGAGACAGTTTCTTCTGCGCTACCGCCGAGGCTTTTTCTTCCCACAGGCGGCCAAGTTCGGCAGCCCATGGCCCGGCGACGCGCCCTTCCAGCTTGATGACGATCGCGTTCGAGTTTTCTTCAACGGTGATTCGTAGCACTTGCTGGCCCGTCCTGCGCCATGCCTGGAATAAGGCACGGCGCATGCCAAACTCGCGCCGTCACGCAGCAAAGCGCGTGCAGCGTTGAAAGCAAACGCGATTATTTGTTGGGGAACCGCGCCGATCAGGGCGGTGATATGCGCGGTGTGACGAAGCGACGACGACGGTATTTCGTCACGGAGACTACATGTAGTCGCCGCGCTCGATGCCGAGCTTCTTGATTTTGGAGTTGAGGGTGGTGCGTTTGATGCCCAGCCGCTCTGCAGCGCCGCCAGGTCCGCCGATGATGCCCTTGGCCGCGCGCAGCGCGCGCAGGATATGATCGCGCTCGGCGGCCAGCAGGGTTGGGTTTGTGGCGGCGACGGCTTCTTCTTCCTCATCGGCCATAGCTTCAAGCTCGGCTAGCGGCACATGGAGCTGCGGCCCACGGGAAAGGATGACGGCGCGCTCCAGAAAGTTCTCGAGCTCGCGAATGTTGCCCGGCCACTTCCATGCGACAAGCGCCGCCATGGCCTCGGGCGGGATGGTTTCGATGGTTTTGCCCATGCGGCGGGCGTGGCGAGAAACGAAGTGACGCACGAGGACGGGAATGTCGGCGACGCGCTCGCGCAACGGCGGGGCGAAGACGGGGAAGACTTTGAGGCGATAGAAAAGATCGCTGCGGAATTGCTTCTTCCGCGACCATTTTGGCCAGGTCGCGATTGGTGGCGGCGATGAGGCGCACATTGACGGGTATGGGCCGCGTTCCGCCTAGGCGCTCGATCTCGTGCTCCTGCAAGGCGCGCAGCAGCTTGGGCTGCAGATCGAGCGGTAGATCGCCCACCTCGTCGAGAAAGAGCGTGCCCTCGTGCGCCAGCTCCAGGCGGCCGATCTTGCGCGCGATGGCGCCGGTGAACGCGCCCTTCTCGTGGCCGAAGAGCTCGCTTTCCAGCAGTCCCGCGGGGATGGCGGCGCAATTCAGCTTGATGAAGGTGTGCTCGCTACGCTGACTCAGCCGGTGAATGGCGCGCGAGAGAAGCTCTTTGCCGGTTCCGGTTTCACCTTGGATGAGCACGGTGGCGTCGGTGGGCGCGACGGTCTCAATCTGGCGGAGCACGTTGCGCAGCCCCGTGCTTTCACCGACGATGTCGTCGAAGCGGTGCTCGACGTTGATCTCGTCTTCGAGGTACTGTTTTTCCTGGTCCAGCCGGTCGCGCAGCTCGGCAATGCGCCGGAATGCCATGGCGTTATCGACCGCCATCGCCACCTGCCCCGCAATCTGCACCAGCATCTCCACTTCGCGCTGCCCAAAACTCCCCTCCTGCCGGCTCACTACGGAAAGTGCTCCAATTGCCTTGTCGTGATGAACGAGCGGAACCCAGACTCCCGACTGCATGCCCATCTGCTTCAGGTAGCTGAGCGTATCCGGAGCATAGGAAGCGTTGGCAATGCTTTCCAACAGGACCGGCTCCCGCGTGCGAAACGCGATTCCAGACAGTGAGCCATCGATGGAAACCCGCAATTCGCCGGGAAAGACGTCCGTGCCCGTACTGCCCAGAAACCGCACCACCATGTCGCCACCCGCCGCGTCGTGAAGCACCAGGCCAGCGTTGTCGTGCGGAATCACGTCGCGGATGGAAGCCGAAATCGCCTCCAGCAGTTTTCCCGCATCCATGTCGGCCAGCAGCGCCCCGCTGAGCTGGAAGATCAGCGCCCCCTCCGCACGCTTGCGGTCGGTCATGTCGCGGGTGACCTTGGCAAATCCTGTTATTGCGCCGGTGCTGTCGCGGATGGCCGTGAGCACGACGTTGGCCCAGAAGCGGGAACCGTCCTTGCGCACGCGCCAGCCGTCCTCTTCCACGCGGCCCCTGGCCGCGGCCTGGCGCAGGAGCTCGGCGGGACGGCCGCGTTCCTGATCCTCCTGTGTGAAGAAACGCGAGAAATGCAGGCCCAGAACCTCGTCCGCTTTGTATCCCTTGATGTGCTCGGCGCCGGGGTTCCAGGTAAGGACGTGGCCGTCGCGGTCGAGCAGATAGATGGCGTACTCGGCGATGCTCTCGACGATCGAGCGCAGCCGGAGGTCGTTGATCCGCAGGGCTTCCTGCGCCGCGCGCTGCTCGGTTGCGTCGCGGATGAAGCTGACCACTGCCAGACCGGCGGCAGTCTGCATCGGCTTGAGCATGATGTCGACGGGGAATTCGGTGCCGTCCTTGCGGAGGCCGAAGAGGTTGAGCGCCGCGCCCATCTGCCGGGTGCGGGGATGGGCGCTGTAGTTCTCGCGATGGCGCGGATGGCCACCGCGGAAACGTGCCGGAATCAGCATTTCGACCGGGTTGCCGATGAGCTCCTGGCTTGAATAGCCGAACAGCTCTTCCGCACGCGGATTCGCGCTGCGCATCACACCGTCACCGTCTGTGACGAGGATCGCGTCCGGCGAAAACTCAAACAGCCGCTCGATTGTGTTTTGGGCAAAACCCGGCTTGATGCGTTCTTCCGCAGCCGTGTCCCGCCCTGGGGAATCCGAGGGAGACATCTTGCGCTACCGACCTTAGCTGAAAGGTATCGCTCCGGACGCCCCTCGTGCAACGCCAAAGATGCAAACGCTTAGTAACTTTCGTGCGCCCTCCGGGGCTCAGGAAGGCCGGGCCTGCTCGGCCAGGTACGCAAGCCACTCGTCCATCCCCGCGCCGGTCTTGGCCGAAGTCTCGAAGATGCGGATTCCGGGCCGAATCTCGTTGATGTTCCTGAGCGCGAGATCACGGTCGAAGCCACAGGGGACGGCGAGATCGATCTTAGTGATAACGGCCGCATCGGCGGAGTTGAAGAGGCCCGGATACTTGAGTGGCTTGTCTTCGCCCTCGGTCACGCTCAGCAGCACCACACGGATGCGCTCGCCCAGGTCGTAGCTCGACGGGCACACCAGGTTGCCGACATTTTCGATGAAGAGATAGTTGAGCCCCGCAAGCGTGAAGCCTTCCCAGCCTTCGAGATGCTTGCCGATCATTTCGGCGTCGAGGTGGCAAATGCCGCGGGTATTGATCTGGCGCACGGGCGCGCCACTCGCAGCCAGTCGCCGCGCATCGTTGTCAGTCTCAAGATCACCTACCAGCGCCGCCGCCCGCGTCCCACGAGCACGTAGCTCGCGCAGTGTTCGCTCAAGAAACGTCGTCTTGCCGGTTCCGGGGCTCGAAACCAGGTTGAGCACCAGCACTCCGGCCGACGTGAAGCGATCGCGCAGCCCCGCCGCGAGCTCGTCGTTCTTCTTCAGGATTCCCCGCCGCAACTCCACAATCCGAGTCGTCATATTTGCTCCTCAACCGGGTCCGGCGTGCCGATCTCCTGTTCCTTAGGCTCCGGTTCTTCCAGCTCAATCGAATCGATCTCCAGCTCACGTCCCTGGCGAAGATCGGCTGCCAGCTCGCCGCAGCGCGGACAGCGAAAGCTCTGCACGCCCTCAATCTCCGCATCCACGCCACAGGCATCGCAGTGCACAATGACGGGCAGCTTATGGATGACGAGCGCGGCGCCGGCGAGCGGCGTGCCTTCCGTGGCCAGCTCCCAGCAGAACTGCAGGGAGTCCTCAATGACGGAGGCGAGCGCGCCCACCCGCAGCCGCACCTCTTTCACACGTGCGCCGGGATACGCGGCGGCCGACTCGGTCACCGCGTCCACAATACTCGTCGCAATGGAAAGCTCGTGCATCGATTCTTTCTGCAAGATACTACGCCCGCGCGGGCTTTGGCTGCGAGCGCGCGCACCGGGACATCAGGCGGCCCAAAATGTAAGATGGAAACAAAGGATCTTCCCCGTGCCCGGCACAATGACGCATCGAGCTGCAACAGAGTCGCGCCTTGCCTTGAGCGCCCTCGCACCCGAGACCCTTCAATCCGAAATCCGCGCCATGACCACAGAATGCGACCGCATGGGCGGCATTAACCTGGCGCAGGGCGTCTGCGATACGCCGGTGCCGGATGTGGTGAAAGCCGTGGCCATCCAGGCCATTCGCGATGGGCAGAACATTTATACGCGCTGCGACGGCGTTGCGCGGCTGCGCGAGGCGATCGCGGCAAAGCGGCTTCGCGACTACGGGCTGCGCTACGGCGCCGAATGCGAAGTGATGGTGGCCTCCGGCGCGACGGCCGGGCTGCACGCTGCTGCCATGGCGCTGCTCAATCCGGGCGACGAGGTGCTCGTGTTCGAACCCTTCTACGGCTATCATGTGCACACGCTCAAGTCGCTGCGCGTGAAGCCCGTGCTCGTCGCGCTGACCGAGCCGGACTGGCAGCTCGACGTGGATGTGATGCGCGCCGCCGTTACGCCGCGCACACGCGCCATCCTTCTGAACACGCCCGCCAACCCAACGGGAAAGATCTTCACGCTGCCTGAGCTCGAAGCCGTGTCTCAACTGGTTCTCGAGCACGATTTCTTCCTCATCACCGACGAAATCTACGAGTATTTCGTGTACGACGGCGCACGCCACATCTGCCCGGCCACGCTGCCCGGCATGCGCGAGCGGACCATTGTGATTTCAGGCTTCAGCAAGACGTATTCGATTACGGGCTGGCGCGTGGGCTACGCGACGGCCGACGCGCGCTGGATGCCGGCCATGGCGCACTTCCACGACCTGACCTACGTGTGTGCGCCCGCCCCGCTGCAAATCGGTGCGGCCGCGGGCCTGGAGCGGTTGCCGTCGAGTTTCTACACGCAATTGGCCGCCGACCACCAATCGAAGCGTGGCCGTCTGCTCGCCGCGCTCAAAGACGCTGGCATGGAGCCATCCGTGCCGCAGGGCGCCTATTACATCATGGCCGGCGCCGAACGCCTTCCCGGCAGAACGGCCGCGGAGAAAGCACGGCACCTGTTGCGTTCGACTGGCGTTGCCACCGTCGCCGGATCGGCGTTCTTCCGCACCGGCCACGGCGAAAACCTGCTGCGCTTCTGCTTTGCCAAACAGGACGCGGAGCTGGACGATGCCTGCGAGCGGCTGCGGAAGCTCTGAGCGCAGCCGCTGCTTTCATTCGGCCGCCTAGGATCCGGCGTGCGCAGCCAGCCACATCTTCAGGTTCGGTTCCTGCAGGCGGCGCAGCTCCATGCAGCCGTCGATGCGCTCAAGGGAGTGCTTGAGGGCGACGTTGGAAGCGGGAACCGGGTGGGCGGCGAAGAAGTTCTTGACATCGTCGCGCGCCTCGGCGGAGCAGAAGTTTCCGGTGGAACTCACCAGTATCGAGCCCATGTCGGTGGTTAACTCCGCTTCCACCTGACCCCAATGCGTCTTAATGAAATTCCAGGCTTGGTCGCGGTTCTCGGGGATTGCCAAAGCGATGGCAAATTGGATGGCCGAATCCTGGTTGCGCACGTTGCTCGAAATTGAGTATTCGAGGCCGCGCTGGAGGAGGGCAGGGTTTTCGAACTCAACCAGCAGGCGGAGCGCGAGCTCATGCAACTCGGGATCTTTGGAGGTTTTATAGACGCCCTCCATGCGGTCGAAGAGCGCGGCGTCGCCGTATTCCGCGGCGACCTCAAGAGCAGCCTGTCCAAGTGTCGGATCGACCGAAGCGGGATCGGAGAGATATTGGTCCGCAATACGGCGAGCCTGGGCAAGAAGATCGGCGTCGTTGCCACGATCGGCAAGCAAGGAGAAGAGTAGTGCGCGCAGCTCGCGCGTGTTGGGTGAGTCGCCGGAAGCGGGAGGGCCGAGCCTGCCATATTCGGGGGCAAGGTTGCGTCGGAGCCATGCTGCCAACTCGTCGCGCTCCTCCTTTGTCGAGGCCACTTGATCGTCAATGACGCCAATGGGACCCGATACTTCGGAATGCACCTCTGCGTTGGGATCAGTCTCGAGTGCGGCGACCAGATTTAGATAATCGCCCACGGTGGCTTTGTTGGCACGCACCTGAGCCCACTCGTCGCCGGTCAGGTTGATGCGCTCGGTGGGAGTGAGGGCTGTTTCTGCCTGGGAAACCAGCGCCGCGTACTGTGCAGGCGCATACGCGCTGCGATAGAAGCCCTTGCCGCCGGCATTGGCGAAAAAGAGGCCAGACGCGGAAACTGGGAGGCTCGAAGCCGTGGGCGTAAGCAGCTCGCAATCCTTTGCATCCTGAGCGGTCTTGAAGCAAATCGGCAGCGTCCATTTCTGTGCAGGATCGGGCGTGACGCCAGGGCTGAGGAAAAATCGCTTCTGCTCGACAGCGACCTTGCCGCCCTCAGACGCACCGAAGGTGAGGATGGGTGCGCCCGGCTGCGCCACCAGCGATTCCATGATCTTGTCCACCGGCTTATGACTTGCGGCCGTCTGCGCGTTCCAGAAATCTTCGGCTGTCGCATTACCGTATTCGTGCGCGGCTAGATAGGCATGCACGCCTTTGCGGAAGGCTTCGGCCCCAAGATAGTTCTCCACCATCAGCAAAACGTCGCTGGCCTTTCCGTACGCAATGCTGTCGAACATCTGGTCGATCTCCTCCGGCGTGTCGGCCTTGGCGCGGATGGCGCGCGTGGTGGGCTGCGCGTCGATATTGAGTGTGCCCTGTTCGTTGCCGGCGACTACCTGCGGAATGTTCCACTCAGGATGCATCGAGGCAACGGGTTTGTTCTCCATCCAGGTGGCAAAGCCTTCGTTGAGCCAGATATTGTCCCACCACTGCATGGTGACGAGGTCTCCGAACCACTGGTGGGCCATTTCATGCGTGATGGCGAGAGCCGCGTTTTCCTTGGCGTCGACCGATGCAGTCTTCGGGTCAAGCAGCAGATCGGTTTCACGAAAGGTGATGGCTCCGAAGTTTTCCATGGCGCCGGCCTCGAAGTCGGGAACGCCGATGAAATCGAGCTTTTTGAGCGGGTAGTGTATGCCGAAGTAGTTGTCGTAGTAGTGCAAGGCAAACTTGGCGACATCGAGCGCGAAGGGCCTGAGCGCAACCTTGTCGGGCGTTGCGCAGACGCGAAGATTCACCCCGTCCTGCTGCCCGCCCGTGCACTGGAAGTCGCCTACCAGAAAGGCGACGAGATAGGTGGACATTTTGGGCGTGGTTCCGAACTTGAGTGTATGTTTGCCCGCACCCGGGCCTGGTGTATTGGCCGCGATGGGGCTGTTGGAGATCGCGGTATCGGCCGAGTCGATCACCAAAGAGATGTCGAAAGTGGCCTTCAAGGCCGGCTCGTCGAAGCAGGGAAAGGCGCGGCGCGCGTCGGTTGCCTCGAATTGCGTGACGGCATAATTGCGGCGCGCGGTCTTGGAGAGATAAAAGCCGCGCAGCTCATTGTTGAGGATGCCAGTGTAACGGATCTTGATGGCGGCGCTGCCTGCGGGAACGGTTGCGGGGAAGGTGAAGGTGGCCTGCTGCTTGACGGCATCGAGGCTGACCGTGCCCGCTTGCTCCACACCGCTAGCGCTGATGATCACCGACTGAAAGGCAATCTCAATGGCGTTCAGAGTGACGGAGCGCGTGGGCTCAAGGATGTTCACGTCGATGGCTTCCTCGCCGGAGAAGGCGGCGGCTTTCAGATCCGGCGTGAGCCTCAGAGTGTAATGGGTAGGGATCACAGTGGACGGTAGCCGCTGCGCCCTTGCGTGGCGGGAAACAGGGGAAAAAAGGCAGGAAAATACGGCCGCAGCACAGAAAAAAGCGCGCGCGGAAAAACAAGAAGGGCAAATTCTCATTGAGATCCTCGTAGGTTGTGATGCGGAGCG
Source organism: uncultured Acidobacteriaceae bacterium (assembly GCA_963836525.1). Taxonomy (GTDB): domain Bacteria; phylum Acidobacteriota; class Terriglobia; order Terriglobales; family Acidobacteriaceae; genus Telmatobacter. The sequence goes on along the minus strand of CAWIJW010000006.1, from coordinate 328,395 downwards.
GCAAAGCAATTCTTCCAGACCGTTTGGGACAGTAGGACTCGGTCGCCCGCGGTGATTCTCGAGCGGCCCATCTTTCGATTCTTGCACGGCGCTAGTCGAGCCGTGCCGGCGCTAACCTGGGCGAGATGGCATGGATGACAAGAAGGGCTGACGGATACGCAAGGCAAGCGATGATAAACAGCGTCACAAAACTGTGCGTTTTCTGAACGATCGCCCCCGCGCTAAACAGCAACAGCACTCCGCCGAACGCCCCCGCCATCCCTCCGATGCCAGTCACGCTGGCCACAGCGGCCTTGGGAAACATGTCGGAGGGCAGCGTGAACAGCGTCGCCGACCATCCCTGGTGACCGGCGGTGGCCAGACCCAATAGCGCCACCACGACCCACAGGTGATGAATGAACGGTGCGGCAAAGATGGGAGCGATGCAGAGGACGCAAAACAACATCGCGCTCTTGCGGGCTTTGTTCGGAGTCATCCCACGGTCGATAAGGGCTCCCGAGATCCAGCCGCCACCCACGCTGCCGATGATCGATATGGCGTATGCAAGCATCACCGGAATCCGGATCTGCGACAGGCTCAAATGAAAAGTGGTCTGCAGGTAACCCGGGATCCAGAATAGATAAAACCACCAGATAGGATCAGTGAGGAACTTGGCGGCGGCGAATGCCCATGCTTCTTTGCACGGCGCCACGCGGCTCCAGGGAACGCTCTCGATCTTTTCGCCGGGATCGCTGAGGATCAGTGCGAGCTCAGCCTTGGAGACGCGAGGGTGCTCTTCCGGCCGGCGATAGATGGTAAGCCAGAACACCAGCCACACAAAGCCTAAACAACCCGCGACGACAAAGGTGCCACGCCAAGCTCTTGCTGGCCCAAACATGCTCCATTGGCTGAACAAGGCCACAAAGGCCGTCACCACAAGAGGTGCCACCATGTTGCCCACATTGGCGCCGGCGTTGAAGATTCCGGTTGCGTACGCACGCTCCCGTTTGGGAAACCACTCGGCCACGGTCTTGATGCAGGCGGGGAAGTTCGCCGCCTCGCCCAGGCCCAGCAGGAACATCGCTAGCGCGAAACTGGCGACGGAAAACGCAGCACCCGGCAGCATGGCTGCGATACTCCACAGGCAAATGGCGATGGCGAACGCCTTGCGCGTGCCCAGCTTGTCAGTGAGCCCGCCGGCTACCAACATGGCGATGCCGTAGGCCAGCTGAAATGCGACCGTAATGATCCCGTACTTGAAGTCGTCCAGGCCCGGAATGACGTTTTCGAGAGTGTTCTTGAGATTGGCGATCACAGCACGGTCGACGTAGGCAATCACCGTGGCGAAAAACAACAGCGCGCAAATCACCCAGCGCATGTGCGACATGCGCCCGCCCGGAACCAGACTCGCGGAAGAGGCAGTTGATTCAGAACCTTGTGAAGTCATTTCGTGCGGCTCCGTATAGGGGCTAAGTGGTCCGACCAATTATACCGGCCAGACTTAGGCGCAGACCTGCCGCAATGCGGCGGCAACGTCAGGACCGCGCTTTCCTTCGAGGTAGCATCGAGTCGAGCAGCAGCAGGCAGGCGCCGGTGACGACAGAGGAGTCTGCCACGTTGAAGTCGGGCCAGTGATAGGTGAAGATGTGGACCTCGATGAAGTCGACGACCGAGCCGTAGACGATGCGGTCGTAGACGTTACCCAGCGCCCCGCCAAGGATGAGCGCGAGAGCGACGGTGGCCAGCGTGATGCGGTTGCCCAACCGCAGCAAGACGATGAAGATGACCAGCGCGGCGGCGAGCGTGAACGTGACCAGCGCCCAGCGCACCGTGTTGGGCGAGGCGGTGTTGGCGAAAAGCGAGAAGGCCGCGCCTTCGTTGGTCCAGTGGGTAATGCGCAGAACGCGCGGGATGATGGGGATGGCGCCACCCAGGCGGATGTGCGTGGAGACCCAGGATTTGGAGAGGCGGTCGGCCACGATCACCAGTGCGGAGATAAGCAGAAGCCAGGGAAGGCGACGCCCACCCCAACGACGAAGACCTGTCGTTGGGGACCCCGGTTGGCGAGGCCGAGGCCAGTTCTTTGCCCAGGTCACAGGGTGGCCTCCGGCTGGGGCGGGGCGATGCCCATTTCTTTGAGTGCTGATTGACAGCGAGTGCAAACGTCTTTCCAGATGCCGTAGTTGGAAACTTCGGGCATGAAATTCCAGCAGCGGGCGCATTTGTGGCCGGAGGCGGGCAGGGCTTTGACTGCCAACCCGGAGCCCTCGACCACGTGTACCGCGGAAACATTGATCAGTTCCTTTAGGCCGGCGGCATGGCGCTTTAGCAGAGCGAACAGATCGGCGGATGCGGCAATTTTGAGCTCGGCTTCCAATCCCTTTCCGATGCGCTTTGCTTGGCGCTCTTCTTCGAGAACACGCAGCGCTTCATCGCGAATCAAGAGGAGCTGTTTCCATTCTTCCAAAACGGGAGCGGGATCAGCAGAGAAGATATCTTCTGGTTTTGGGAACAGCGCGAGGTGCACGCTGACAGGGCGGCCCTCGACCGCGGGCAGATGTTCCCAGACCTCGTCGGCGGTGAAGGTGAGGATGGGCGCGACGAGGCGGACAAGAGCCTCGGTGATCTGCCAGAGCACGGTTTGCGCGGAGCGGCGTGCCGGGCTCGTGGGCGCGAAGGTGTACATGCGGTCCTTGAGCACGTCGAGATAGAAGGCGCTCAGGTCCACAATGGCGAACTCGTTCACGGCCTGGTAGACGCGATGGAACTCGAAGGCCTCGTACCAGGCGAGAATCTTCTCCGTGAGGTCGCGTGTACGGGCCAGCATGTAGCGGTCGAGCGGCAGAAGCTCGTTTTCGGGCACGCGGTCGCGCGAGGGGACAAATCCGTGCAGATTGCCCAGCAGGAAGCGGAAGGTGTTGCGCAGCTTTTTGTAGAGCTCGGCGCAGCGCTGCATCAGATTCTCGCTGGCAGCCATGTCTTCGCGGAAGTCCACCGAAGCCACCCAGAGGCGCACAATCTCGCCGCCCATACGGTTGGCGATATCGACGGGATCGACGCCGTTGCCGAGAGACTTCGACATGGCGCGGCCCTGCTCGTCGAGCGTGAATCCGGCGGTAGCCACATTGGAGTACGGCGCGCGGCCGCGCAGAGCAACTGAGGTGAGCAGCGCGGAATGGAACCAGCCGCGGTGCTGGTCGCCGCCCTCGAGATACAGGCACTCCGTGCCCTTTCCCTTTTGGAAGGCCGTATAGGCCGGACTGAGGTCCGGGTCCGCTTCGCAGACGGCGAGCCAGCTTACGCCGGAGTCAAACCAGACGTCGAGAATGTCGGTTTCCTTGCGAAAGGCTTTGCCGCCACAGTGCGCGCACGTTGCACCGGCAGGCAGGAGGGATTCGAGCGGAGTCGTGTGCCACGCCTCGGCGCCCTCGCGCTCGAAGAGAGCGACGATCTTGCGGTTCAGAGCGGCGTCGATGATGGGCTCATTGCAGCCTTGGCACATGAAAACGGCGATCGGCACGCCCCAGATGCGCTGGCGGCTGATGCACCAGTCAGGGCGAGTGGCGATCATGTTGGTGATGCGCTCTTTGCCCCAGGCCGGGTCCCAGACCACCTTGTCAATCTCCTCGATGGCGACTTGCCGGAAGGTTTTTTCCTGGTTTTGGCCGAGCTTGATGGGTGTCTCAAGAGAGATGAACCACTGCTCGGTGGCGCGGAAGATGACCGGGTGGTGGCAACGCCAGCAATGGGGATAGGAGTGCTCGAGATCCGAGACGGCCAGCAGCGCGCGGCGCTCTTCCAGCATGGCGACGATGATCGGATTCGCCTTCCACACGGTCAGCCCGTCGAAAGCCGGCGGCTGGGCCAGATGCCAGGCGGCGGGATCGACGTGGATGTGCCCGCCGGCATCGACGCGGCAGGTGGGGTCCAGCCCGTAGCGCTGGCCGGTATAGAAGTCGTCGGCGCCGTGGGAGGGCGCGGTGTGGACCGCGCCGGTGCCCGCGTCGGCAGTGACGTAAGTTCCCAGTACTCCTAGGATGCTGCGCTCGAGGAAGGGATGTTGAAAGGTGACACGGTCAAGAGCGGCGCCCTTGAAGCGGGCGAGCTCCCTGGTGGGCCCGAGCCTGCAAGCCGCAGCCACTTGCTCAGCTAGCGCCGCTGCAACGATGTAGACCTCGCCGGATTCGACCTCCAATGCCACGTACTCGAAATCGGGATGGAAGGCCACGGCCAGCGACGCGGGCAGGGTCCAGGGGGTCGTGGTCCAGATGATAGTAGAAACTTGGCGTCCGGCGACTGCGGGAGCGATCGCCGCCGGATCAGAGGTGAGCTGGTAGCGGACGTAGATCGACGGGCTGGTGTGGTTCTCGTACTCGACCTCGGCCTCGGCCAGGGCAGTGCGGTCGTGGATGCACCAGTAAACCGGCTTCAGGCCCCGGTAGACGAAGCCCTTCTCGAGAAAGCTGTAAAAAGCCTCGAGGGTACGGGCCTCATAGCCGCGCGCCATGGTCTTGTAGGGCGTCTCCCAGCGCCCGAAGCAGCCGATCCGCTGGAATTGCTCGGTCTGCAGGTCGACATACTTCTGCGCGTAGGCCCGGCAGGCATCCAATACCGCGGCTGCGGGCATCTCCAGTTTCTTGTGGCCCAGTTTTTCGTCCACCTTGATCTCGATGGGCAGCCCGTGGCAGTCGTAGCCTGGGACATAGGGGGCGTCAAAGCCGGCCATGGTCTTGGATTTGACCACGAAGTCCTTGAGACCCTTATTGAGGGCGTGGCCCAGGTGGATGGGCCCGTTGGCATAGGGAGGGCCGTCGTGAAGCAGGTAAACAGGTCGCCCGCGGCCGGCTTTACGCAGCTCTTCATAGAGGCGGAGCCTGGCCCAGCGGGCCAGCCGAAGCGGCTCATTCTGCGGCAGATTGGCTTTCATGGCGAAGGCGGTTTGAGGCAGGGTGAGGGTCGCCTTCAACTCCGGCGCAGGGGACATCGGGACTCCGTTCAAGGATGCAAACTTGTTCATGGATCAGTGTAAACAAAAGAGTGACATTTTTGCCGGTAACAAACCGGACATGGTCACCGTCTATTGCTTATGGAAGTGTTGAAGCTGACGGAATATGAAAGCGCGGAGGGCGAACCCGGGGGTGAATTCAGCCCGGAAGCCGAGACAAAGGCAGGCGCGGTCAAGCATAATGGATCAAAGGGCCTGTCCAGGGATTCGCTCGCGTCCGAACCGTCAGCGACAATCGGGCCGTCTGCACTTATGGCATACAATCTCTTGACACCGGAACCCACGAGCTCCCAGGAAGTCGCGCTTCCAGGGATCGGCCACGAACTGGATGCGTTTCTTGGTAGAGCATTCGAGGAGAAGCCCATTTGGGTGGGCCTGTGGGAGAGCATCCGGGACGTGTTTTTCCCGGTAAAGCTGCCGCCTTTGGAGCTGACCTCGCAGCCGATTCCGGTGCCCGACCGGATGGCCGTGAAGCCGAACCCGTGGGCCATCGGGATCTCCACGACCTTCAATATTTCCGTCCTGCTGCTGGCCATCTGGCTGGGCATTCACGTGGTCCACAAGATCGTGAATCAGCCGCTGCAAGCCACCGACATCGATGTGGGTGACTACAAAGCCCCGAAGTCCGATACCAAGGCTGGCGGCGGCGGGGGCGGCGGCGACAGGAGCGTGATCGACGCGAATAAAGGCAAGCTGCCCGAGAAGGTGAAGGATCCGATTACGCCTCCACAACCGCAGACGATTGAGCACCCCAAGCTGCCTGACATGGCGGCCATCAATGTGCAAAAGGACATTCAACTGCCTGACAACATGAATATGCCGATGATCGGCATGCACGAGTCGACGAATGTGACTCTGGCCTCGGCCGGCTCGGGGAACGGCGCGGGCATGGGAACGGGGTATGGCGGCGGCATGGGGCCGGGGTCAGGGAACGGATACGGGCCGGGATACGGCGGCAACGCGGGCGGCGGGCTGTACCAGATTGGCGGCAGGGTCGCGGCGCCGGTGCTGATTCACAGCGTGGACGCTGAGTTCTCCGACGAGGCGCGGCGCGCCAAGTATCAGGGCGTCTGCCTGATTTCGCTCATTGTCGATACGCAGGGAAATCCGCAGAATATTCACGTGGCGCGGGCGCTTGGTATGGGATTGGACGAGAAGGCGATCGAGGCGATCCGGCAATACAAATTTAGGCCCGCCATGAAGGACGGCAAGACGCCGGTGCCGGTCATGATCACCGTCGAGGTGGATTTCCGGCTCTATTGAGACCTGGATCTTTCTACGGGACGGAAAAGCGGAGCGCAGGCTGCTCCGCTTTTCTTTTGGAATCAACCCTTAGGGAATCAGCCAATCGCCATCGTCTTCCAGGAGTTCCTTCATGGCGGCGCAATCGGCTGGTGCGTGCGAGCAGGGAGCGACTTCAGGACCATCCACGGCGCGCATGACGGTGACTAACCTCTGATTGGTTTTGAGGGCTTCGTCGTGGCATTTCTTGGCCACGGCCATGAGCTGTTCCCACGTGCCTTCGAGTACCGTCCCCTTGTTTTTCGTCTGATGGTACAGTCCGCTGGCGTCGATGATCCTGGTCACGTCGACGGCGGTATCGCTTGCATGCCGGCCCTTTCCCTTTGGCAACACGGTCAACTCGAGAAGCATGGGAGAAAGTCCCTTTCGTAGTCTTCCTCTATAGCTGATACATCTTTGGGCTGAGCGAGGCCGTGATGGGAATCACTGGTGGGTGTTATGGGGCATTTCTATACTCATTTCGCGGTTGGAGAAGGGGTGCGAAATGGCAGGACCGGCGGTAGTTGAGGTTGGGCACGAGGCAGAAATCGCGCACCGGGTTTCGTTTGACCTGGCGGAATTGACGAGGATGTACGATTTCGCGGGGAAAACGGTGGCCATCACCGGTGGCGCCGGCATCCTGGGCAGCGACATTGCCCGCGCCTTGGCCGGTTGCGGAGCGCAGGTTGCCATCCTGGACATCAACCTGGAGCCCGGCAAGGCGCTAGCGGAGGCCCTGGGTCAGCGCGGGAGACAGATTTCGCTCTTCCAGTGCAACGTGCTCGACCGTGACAGCGTGGCGCAGACTGCGCAGGAGGTCGCGGCCCGGCTGGGCAAGCTGGATTGCCTGGTGAACGGCGCAGGCGGCAACAAGCCTCAGGCCACGACCAGCGCCGAGCTGAAGTTTTTCGATTTGCCTGCCGACGCGTTGCGCTGGGTCTTCGAGTTGAACATTCTTGGCACCATCCTGCCCAGCCAGGCGTTTGGAAAGATCATGGCGGCGCAGGGGTACGGGACGATCCTGAATATTTCGTCGATGAACGCCTTCCGGCCGCTCACGCGCATCCCGGCGTACTCTGCGGCCAAGGCGGCGGTGAGCAACTTTACGCAATGGCTCGCTGTACACATGGCGCAGGAGTACTCGCCGAAGATTCGCGTGAACGCGATCGCGCCGGGGTTCTTCCTCACCAACCAGAATCGTTTCCTGCTGCTCGAAAAGGAAACGGGCGAGCTGACCGCCCGCGGCAAATCGATCATCGGGCACACGCCCATGGCGCGCTTTGGCGAGCCAAGTGACCTGTTCGGCGCGGTGCTCTGGTTGCTCTCGCCCGCTTCGGAGTTCGTCACCGGAGTAGTGGTTCCAATCGACGGCGGTTTTTCGGCGTACAGCGGCGTGTAAAAGCACTCCGCGACGACGCTGGCGTGGCCTGAGCCCAGACAGTTCGACAGGATTCTCGAGATGGGAATGGCGCGCCCGGAGAGATTCGAACTCCCGACCTACTGATTCGTAGTCAGTCGCTCTATCCAGCTGAGCTACGGGCGCACACGCGTGGCTTCAGGAAGAAGCCCAGTAGAGGAACCTCTCCCAGAGTATCAAGGTTGCAGCAGCGGCGCAACGCGGGCCGTCAGGCCATTGGCACGGCGGCTGTTTCCGGCGCAGGCGTGGGAATCAGGGGCAGCTCTTCGGCGATTTCCAGTCCGGTTTCGCGGACGAGTTTGGTGACCGCGGCGGCGTTGAGGCGCGTGGCGTCGAACTCGACGCGGAGGGTGCGGGCATTGCGATCGAAGCTCAGCTGGCGAATGCCATAGACGTCGCGGACGCGGGCCAGCGCCAGCGCCACCTGCTCCGTGGGCGGCGTGGCATAGCGATAGACGATCTCAACGGTGGTCACATCGCGAGAATATCAGCTAGTAATCGCTTCGGACCATGACCAGCGCAGGGCCTTTCTCGTTTTCGTTCACCAACTCGGCTTGGTTCGGCCCGGTCACTGTCAGATGGAAAGAAACGGGAGGATCGGACAGTGTGCGCGGAGGATGGGCACGCCGATGGCTGACCTGGAAGGTAAGTGTCTTGCCATCGAAGTGTGGGCGGAGCATCGGTTCAGGAAGGCCGGGAGTCGAGGTCCAAGGGTCATTGTCGGTTTTGCGCTGGAGGAAATAGAAAAGCATAGCTCCCGCAAGGGAGCCGCCCTCGTCGGTAACTACCAGGTCGAGTTCAGGAAGACCTTCGATTTGCCCCCGCCAAACGCCTGTGACCGCAGCGAGAGCAGGCGGAGCAGGCGATTGAGGTTGCTGAGGTTGAGCGTCCTGCATCTTTGCGGGAAGGGCGATGAGCAGGAGGGCGGCGGCGATCGGAACAATGCGGGGTCTCATGTTGACCTCATTCGGGATACGGATTTGAGACAGCTTCATTGGATCAAGGTTGTTTGGCTAGACACGGAGCGCCGAACGGCCTCAGAGGCTCTTCAAATAGGCGCGGATCTCGGGGCTGGTCCATTCCTGAGGGCCGACGAACTTGCGGCGGATGATGCCGTTGCGGTCAATGAGATAGGTTTCAGGCCACATTTCCGTATGAAAGAGCTTGGCCGCGGACTGGGTGGGATCGCGGACAGTGATGAGGTCGACGTGGTTTCGGGCGATGAAGTTTGTGTAGGCGGTGGGATCCTCGTCGATGCTTACGGCCAGAATGACGAGATTGGGCTGGTCATGGTGGAGCTCGAGGAGCGAAGGGAGCTCGACGACGCAGGGCATGCACCAGGAGGCCCAGAAATTAAGCAGCACCACGCGGCCACGGAAGCTGGCGAGGTGGACGGTGGAGGCGCCGTCGGAGACCGTGAAATCGGGAGCGACCATGCCGGTTTGTGCGGGATGCGAGCCGCGATTGCACGCGGGCAGCAAGGCTAAAGGAAGCAGGAGCGCCAGGATGAGGCAACGAGGAAACCGCACCTCCTTATAATACGGAGCGAAAGGGCGGGAAGTGAAACAGTGAGGCATAATGAGCAACGATGAGCCGGAGCGGCACGGGACCGGAGGCTGGAAACCGGTGCTGGATCTTGCCGATCCGGCAGAGGGTACGGCTCCGGCGACCGACTGGCGCGATTGGGCCGGCAAAACCGTGCCGGGAACCGTATTTGATCAGCCCGAACCAGAGCAACTGATCGAGCTGACGGTGATTGTCCCCGCGCGCAACGAAGAGGACTGCTTGGGCGAGTGCCTGCAGTCGCTGGTCAATCAATCGGAAGACATCTTCGAGCTGGGCCGCGATTGGGAACTGATCGTGGTGGACGATCATTCGACTGACCGGACGGCAGAGATTGCGCGCGGCTTTGCCGGCGTGACGCTGATGCCGGCGGGCAAGCTGGAGCCGGGCTGGACCGGGAAGGCGAACGCCGTGTGGACGGCGGCGCGACGGGCGCGTGGCCGATGGCTGCTGTTTACCGACGCGGATACGGTGCACCAGCCGGGCGATCTGCGCCGGGCGTTGCATGAGGCCGAGCGGCACAAGGTGGGCGTGCTGAGCTACTCCCCGCGGCAAATCGTACACGGGCTGGCACAGCGGTCACTCATGCCGCTGGTCTTTTGCGAGCTGGCGCTGGCTTATCCGCCGGCCAAGGTCTCTGACCCTGCGCAGCGCATCGCCGCGGCCAACGGCCAGTTTTTGCTGGTGGAACGGGAGGCGTATCGGCGGATTGGCGGCCATCCCAGCGTGGCTGACAAGGTGCTGGAAGACGTGGAGCTGGCTTTTCTGGCCAAGCGGCGCAAGGTGGGCTTGCGCTTTCGCTATGCCGACGACGCCGTTTCTGCAAGGATGTACCGCAGCACCGCAGCGATGATCGAAGGCTGGACGAAAAACCTGGAGCTCCTCTTCGACAACGCGCTGATGCTGGCGGTTTGGCGGGCGCTCGACATATTTCTGCTCTTTGCACTTCCTGTATTGGCCTGGGAGCTGTGGAATGCGCGGCTAGGAGCGCACGGGCTTGAGTGGCTTGGCGCGGGGTGGATTCTCGCGTTGCTGTGGCTGCGGACGCTGTTCCGGTTCTATACGCGGGTGGCAAAGTCGAACTTTCCGTTCCTCGATTGCGCGCTGGCGCCCTTGGGATTGCCGTTGTTCGTGGCACTCCTCTATCGAAGCTGGTTTCAGCACCGCATCCTGAAGCGCGTAAGCTGGAGGGGACGGGAATATGCGCCTTGAGCGAAGCAGGGTCAGGGGCTCGGCGCGGGCTTTTGAGCGGCTTGTGAACCGAGGGCGGATTTTTCGATCCCGCGCAAATTCACCTCGATTGCGTGAAGCCCGGGAGCAAACTGCGGCATCTTGTATATGTAAGGGGTCGGCATGATTTTCCTGACGCGGCGGGCGACGTTTTCCGCATCGCACTACTACTGGAACGAGGCCTGGGCCGCGGAGAAGAACCAGCAGGTCTTCGGACGCTGCGCCAATCGCAACGGGCACGGGCACAATTACACGCTGGAGGTGACGGTGGCGGGCGAGCCGGACCCGGTGACCGGATTTGTGGTCGATCTCAAGTGGCTGAAGAACGTAATGGAGCGTGAGGTTTTGGCGGCATACGATCACAAGCACTTGAATTTGGATGCACCGGAGTTTGCCCACAAGATTCCGACAACTGAGAATATCGCCATCGCGGCGTGGCAGCGGCTGGAGCCGGCTATCACAGCGGCTGGAGGAGCGCGGCTGAGCCGGATTCGCGTATATGAGACGCCGGAGATCTTCGCCGAGTACAGAGGTGAGGCGTGAAGGCGTACTTCGGCCGCCGCTACATGCTGAGCGCGAGCCACCGGCTGCACACGCCGGTGCTCACCGCCGTAGAAAACCGCGCGGCCTATGGCAAGTGCAACAACGAGCACGGCCATGGGCACAATTATGCTGTCGAAGTTCTGGCGGGCGGCGCGGTAAATGCGGAGACGGGGATGATGGTGGATTTGGTGGCGCTGGATAAGACGGTGCAGGAACGGGTATTGGATCGGTTCGACCACGCCAACCTGAATCTCGATCCGCTGTTTGCCGATCGCGTTCCCACGACGGAGAATTTCTGTAGGGTGATCTTTGGGTTGTTACGTAGTGCGCTGCCGGCGGGCGAGCTGGAGCATGTACGCGTGGAAGAGACAGAGAATAACTATTTCGAGTGTTCGTTGGGAGGTTAAGAGGGGATGGCGCATCCGATTATTGTGAGTAGGACCGTTAGGCGCGCGGTTGAGGCGGACGAGGGGCTGAGCAGGTACAGCACGCAGGAGATGTATCGCGAGATTTTAAGCCGTCTGGGCGAGGATCCCGATCGCGATGGGCTGCGCGCCACGCCCGAGCGTGTGGAAAAAGCGCTGGCCTACCTCACCAAGGGCTACGACCAGGATCCGGCACGAATTCTGCACGGGGCGCTCTTCGATGTGGACTACGACGAGATGGTCATCGTCAAAGACATCGAGATGTTCTCGTTGTGTGAGCACCACATGCTGCCTTTCTTCGGCAAGGTGCACGTGGCCTATATCCCCAAAGGCAAAGTGATCGGGCTGAGCAAGATTCCCCGGCTCGTCGAAGTCTTCGCGCGCCGCCTGCAGGTGCAGGAGCGGCTGACGCGCCAAATCGCCGACGCGATTCAGGACGCGATCGCGCCGCAGGGCGTAGGCGTGGTCATCGAGGCGCGCCACCTGTGCATGATGATGCGTGGCATTGAGAAGCAGCACTCGTCCACCGTGACCAGCGCCATGGTGGGCTGCTTCCGCCAAAAGGAAACGCGTGCTGAATTCCTGTCGCTGGTGCGGCCGGCGGCAACCAACGGGGCCTGATGCCGATGAGGCGCGCAAGCCGCGCCGCGAGGCGTAAGGATGCACGGAACGTTTTGAAGTTTTGAGGGCGCCAGCGGAAAAGTCGCGCGGGCGCCCTTTCTTCGCTTCCTGCTTCAGATGCCAGCCGCGAAGGGCATCGTCAGATACTTTCCGCGAAGGGCATTGGCTGCGGCGAGCGCCTGATCGAACTTCCGTTTCACGGTCTGGGCAATCCGGGCCAGCAGCGCTTGATCCCGTTCCGCGCTCAGAACCTCGCGTGCAATCTCCTCCAATTGGTGCCAGTCGTGCCAGTCGCCAACGCGGCGCTGCACATTTCCCAGTGCGTCGACCAAGCCGGCATCGGCGTCCCCAGAAAGCTGCAGAACGTAGCGCAGTTGCTTGACCTTGAGGCGAAAGGCGTGGATATTGTCCGCGTCGAGCGGTGGCCATGCGCCGAGCTCGCGCACAACGCCCATCGCCGCGGCATGGATCCCCTCGTGCATTTGCATGGCTTGCCCGCTGGCCGGCTCGCCGCCTTCTGCCGGGGTCAGCGCGGATCGGACAATCTTGGCATATTGCTTCAGGCTTTCCCGAGCCACATCGTGCCGACGGCCGAGCGCACGCTGCAACACTTCGGCGTGCTGCCGGCGCGCGATTTCGAGATGCTTGAGCAGGCGGGTGAGGGAATCGCTGGCAGAGCGCCGCACCAGCTTGCGTGCGTTTGCGATGAGCACATCCATGTCGCGCACGCCGCCGGCCGCCTTGCGCACCGGTTCGATCGATTTAAGTAAACGACGCGATGCCTTCTTCTCGACAGGCTCCAGCGCGGCAGCAATCGCCTCTACCCGCCGCGTAGCCGTGCGCAGCTTGTGAACCTCCTTGGGCAGAGGATTCCTGGGCAAGCTCTTCAACGATCTTCCGAGCTCGCGCAACGCCTTTCGCGCGCGTTCGAGTTCATCTGCCATCTCTCCTTAGCTTGGAGCGTTCCTGGCAGAGTTGGCAAGGGCCCGTCAGGTCGCTAAAGTGATGATGTGAACGGGCTTCTTGTGATTGACAAGCCGTGTGGGATGACCAGCCACGATGTGGTGAACCAACTGCGCCGGATCACCGAAGAGCAATCGATCGGCCATTTGGGCACGCTGGACCCGATGGCCACCGGAGTGCTGCCCCTGTTGATGGGCAGGTTTACCCGGCTGGCGCAGTATTTCTCAGCGGCGGCAAAAAGCTATGCCGGAGCGATCCGGTTCGGATTCGCAACGGACACCTATGACGCCGACGGCGAGCCGGCAGGGCCTGACCAGTGGCCCCAAGCAGCGCAGGGCCTGACGCTGGAACGGGTGCGTGCGGCGGCCGAGCGCTTCCAGGGCGAGATGGAGCAGATGCCACCGCCCTTTTCTGCAAAGAAGATTGAAGGCAAGCCCGCCTACAAGCTGGCCCGCGAGGGTAAGCCGGTAGAGCTCAAGCCGGCTCGGGTTCGGATCGATGCGTTTGTGATCGCCGCAATGGAGGGCCCTGAGGCCAGCTTCACGATCGAAATCAGCTCAGGTGGATACGTGCGCTCGGTGGCGCACGAGCTGGGGCAGGATCTGGGATGTGGAGCGTACCTGAGCTGCCTTCGGCGGACGCGTGCCGGAGCATTCACGCTCGCCGACGCGCACACGCTGGGGGAACTTGAGGCGGTGGCAGGAAACGTGGAGGGGTTTGAGGCGTTGTGTGTGCATCCGCGCACCTTGCTGCAGGAAATGCCCGCAGTAACCGGCGACAGCGTAGCTTTGGGCAGGTTGCGCAACGGAGCACAGGCCAATCTGCCGGAGTTCTCCATGGCTCCGCTGGTGAAGGTCTTCGCTGGGCCGCGCGAACTGGTCGGTATCGCCCGAAGGGTTGCTGGCACGCTGTTTCAGCCGGTGGTGGTAATGGGATAAAGGCAGGGAATGGGGAATAGAGAGCAGGAAAAACCCCGCTTCGCGATCGGCCGTTCGGCCTCTTTCAGTGTGAATGCGAGTAGCTGATCAGTTTTGACCGGGACCCAGGTTCGAAAGCTCGCAGACACAATCGTCTATTCCCTGTCCCCTGCTCCCTACTCCTTGTCTTCCCCCTTTTCCTCACTTGCCCTCAACCCTCCCGGCTTAGACTGGAGTTTCGCTGTCGTTCTTATTAAGGAGCAAACCCGCCATGCCCTACCCCACGGACTATCGCTATACTCGCGAGCACGAATGGATCTCGGTCGAAGGCGCCATCGGCTCAATCGGCATCACCGACTACGCGCAAAACTCCCTCGGCGATGTCGTGTATGTTGACGCGCCCAAGGTGGGCGATTCGGTCACGGCCAACGCCACCTTCGGCTCGGTGGAGAGCGTGAAGGCCGTCAGCGATCTTTTTTCGCCCGTCAGCGGCAAGGTGACGGCGGTGAACGAGGAGCTGAAGACCGCTCCCGATAAGATCAACCAGGACCCGCACGGCACGTGGATCATCAAGGTTGAGTCTGTCGAACCCGGCCGAGTTGGCGTCTTTGCTCGACGCCGCGGCGTATGAGGCGTTGATCGCGGAGGAGACGGGAAGCTAGAAGCTAAGCAATGCGCTATCTACCAAAATCGGACGAAGAACGCCGGCAAATGCTGGCCGAGATCGGAGCGGCCTCGATCGACGATCTCTTCTCGAGCATCCCGGCCGAGTACCGCCTTGGCCGCGACCTCGACGTTCCGCGCCAGCAGGCGGAGAGCGAGATCGTGGCCTACTTCCGCGAGGCCGGCCACAAGAATGCGACCGATTACGGCAGTTTTCTGGGCGCAGGCGCCTATCGCCATTACCGGCCAGTGATTATTGACTCGCTGGTGCAGCGAGGCGAGTTCCTGACCAGCTACACGCCCTACCAGGCCGAGATCACGCAGGGCACGCTGCAGGCGATCTTCGAATTTCAAACCATGATCGCCGAGCTGACCGGCATGGACGTGGCCAATGCCAGCATGTACGACGGCTCGACGGGCGCGGCTGAGGCGGTGCTGATGGCCATGCGCGTCACGGGGCGCCACAAGGCCGTCGTCGCCGCCACCGTGCATCCTGAATATCGCGAGGTGTTGCACACCTATTTGCGCTACCGGGAGATGCCCACTGCGACGATCGGCTATGACGCCGAGACTGGCCGCATCGATCTTGCGGCGCTCGAAGCTGCGGTTTCCGCAGAGACCGCAGCCGTTCTTGTCCAGAGCCCGAACTTCTTCGGCGTAATTGAAGATATTCCGGCCATCGCGGCCATCGCTCATGCCAAAGGCGCGCTGTTGGTCGTGTCGATTGCCGAGGCGGTCTCGCTGGGTGTCGTGCGCCCGCCCGTTGAAGCAGACATTGTCGCGATGGAGGCGCAGTCGTTTGGCGTGGCGCTCAGCTACGGGGGCCCATTCTGCGGCGTCATCGCGGCCAAGGAGCAATATGTGCGGCAGATGCCGGGGCGGCTTGCGGGACAGACGGTCGACGGGGCAGGGAATCGCGGGTTTGTTTTGACTCTTGCAACGCGGGAGCAACATATCCGCCGCGAAAAAGCCACCTCCAACATCTGCACCAACCAGGCGCTGGTCGCGCTCATGGCCACGATCTTTCTTGCCGTCTACGGCAAGGAGGGCATCCGCGAACTCGCCGAGCACAATCTGGCCAAGGCCGACTTTGCGGCGAAAACGCTGGGCACGCAGCCGGGCGCGAAGCTGCGATTCAACGGCGCGCCCCGGTTCCATGAATTTGTGCTGCAAACCGACGAAGCGCCGGCAGCCTGGAGCCAGCGGCTGCTCGAGAACAAGATCGTCGGCGGCATCGAGCTGAGCCGCTGGTATCCCGAGCTCAGGAACTGCACGCTCTGGTGCGCGACGGAGGTGGTGACGCGCGAGCAGATCGATACTGCGGCCAGAGTGCTTGCGGCCGCACCGGTGGAGGCGTAGGAGGGGCCAATGACTACAAGCACAAATAGTCCCGAAGCCCGGCCCGCCGGCCCCACCACGACCGGCAAGGTTCGCACTCATCCGACGCAGAACGAGGCTCTGCTCTTTGAGAAGTCCTCGCCGGGCAAGCGCGCCTACAAGCTGCCACCGCTCGACGTGCCTGTCGTCGATGCGAAGGCCCTGCTTGGCGGGGCGCACCGCGATACACCGGGGCTGCTGCCCGAGCTGAGCGAGATCGAAATCATCCGTCACTTCACGCGCCTCTCCACTTGGAACTACGCGATCGACCTCGGCATGTACCCGCTCGGCTCTTGCACCATGAAGTACAACCCGCGCGTGAACGAGTTTGTGGCACGCATCGATGGGTTGGCCGAGGCGCATCCCTACAGGCCTGAGGCCCTTGCCCAGGGCGTGCTCGAAATCTTCGATCTCCTCCAGCGCTGCCTGCTCGAGATCACCGGCATGGATGCCATCACCCTCCAGCCCGCCGCCGGCGCGCACGGTGAACTCACCGGTATCCTGCTCACGCGCGCCTGGCACGAGTCGCAAGGCAATCCCCGCAGGAGAATTCTCATTCCCGACTCGGCCCACGGCACCAACCCGGCGACTGCGGCCATCTGCGGCTACACGGTCGAGAATCTCAAGTCAAACCCCGACGGCGGCATCGATTTGGACGCTCTCACGCGGCAGGTGGACGAAGAAACCGCGGCGCTGATGCTGACTAACCCTTCGACGCTGGGAGTCTTCGAGCACCAGACAGCCAAGATCGCCGATATCCTGCACGCGAAGGGCGCTCTGCTTTACATGGACGGCGCCAACATGAATGCGCTGGTGGGCAAGGTGCGGCCAGGCGACTGCGGCGTCGACGTGATGCACCTGAACCTGCATAAGACCTTCTCCACGCCGCACGGCGGCGGAGGGCCTGGCTCCGGCCCCGTGGCCTGCAAGGCGTTTCTGGAGCCATTCCTGCCCGTCCCGATTCTCGTCCAAAACGCCAACGGGGCGAAGTCCTGGGACTACAACCGGCCTCGCTCCATCGGCCGCGTGCGCGCCTTCTATGGCAACACCGGTATGTTTATCCGCGCCCTCGCCTACATTCTGGCCAATGGCCCTGACGGCCTGCGCCAGACCACCGAAGACGCGGTGCTGAATGCCAACTACATTCGCAAGAAGCTCGAAGACCTCTACGAGTTGCCATACAAGACGCCCTCGATGCACGAAGTCGTCTTCAGCGATAAGCGGCAGGCAGCGCACGGCGTAAAGACCGGCGACATCGCCAAGCGGCTCATCGATTACGGCTTCCATCCCTACACGGTGAGCTTCCCGCTTATCGTGCATGGCGCACTCATGATCGAGCCAACGGAGAGCGAGTCGCGCGAGGAGCTGGACCTGTTCATAGACGCGATGCGCTCCATCGCACGCGAAGCGGAGGAGAACCCCGATCTTGTGAAGTCAGCGCCGCACTCGACGCGCGTCTCGCGACTGGACGAGGTGCAGGCAGCGAGAAAGCCTGTTCTCCGCTGGCGCCCAGCGGAATAGGTACCAAACCCGCCATATACGACGTTGTAGAGGCTCGCCTACACTCGTCTCAAGAATGGCCAGCGCTTCTCCAACACCGGCATCTGGCTATCGCGCACCGGCATCGGGCTATCGCGGGCGGCTGGCGCCCTCACCCACCGGCTACCTGCATGTAGGCCACGCGCGCACGTTTTGGACGGCATTCCAGCGCGCACGTGAGGCTGGCGGCACGCTGGTGATGCGCATGGAGGATCTGGATCCCGACCGCTGCCGCGCAGTCTATGTGGAGGCCGCGCTCGAGGATCTGCGCTGGCTGGGAATCCGCTGGCAGGAGGGCCCGGATAAGGGAGGGCCGTTCGCACCGTACCTGCAGAGCAAGCGCCGCGCCATCTACCTCGACGCCTGGCGCAAGTTGCTCCGCACCGGACGACTCTTCCCCTGCCGCTGTTCGCGCAAGGGCCTTGCAACGGCTCTCGCCGCGCCGCACGAGCGCGTGCAGACAGGGCAGGGAGGCGGGAAGTTCGACACGCTGGACGACGAACCGCTCTATCCTGGCACCTGCCGGCGATTCATGGGCGGCACGCCGCGGCTTCCCGGCCCCACGGCCAGCGAACTTGAGATGCCGGGCAATACCAACTGGCGCTTCCGCGTCCCCGACGGCGAGGTGATCGAGTTCGTTGACCGCAACCTGGGGCCGCAACGCTTTGTGGCGGGCGTGGACTTTGGCGACTTCGTGGTCTGGCGTCGCGACGGCGTGCCTAGCTACCAGCTTGCCTGCGTGGCAGACGATGCGGCGATGGGTATTACGGAGGTTGTTCGCGGCGCCGACCTGCTGAAGTCCACCGCCCGCCAGATTCTGCTGAGCCGAGCTTTGGGATTTGACGATCCTGGCTGGTACCACTGCCGACTGGTGGTGGATCACAACGGCCGGCGCCTGGCCAAGCGCCATGACGCACTGAGCCTGCGCGCGCTGCGCCAGCGCGGACTCACGCCCATGAACATCCTTTCGGCGGAGCTGCCGGTCGAGGTTTGAGAAGGCGATCCAGGCTGCCGTTGCACAGCTTTGGCGTCCGGCTGCGTTCAGTGGCTTCCATGCTTTACCATCGTTGACGAGAGAAAAAATCCACTGCGCGTGCATCGCGTCACGGTTTTCCCGCAAACGGTGTGTCCATAGGCGCCTTGGAGCGCCAGGGGGTAGGGCCGTTTGGGGCGACGAGGGCCCTTTTCGCGTAGGGATAAGGCGATTTCGCAAACCACTCGACCGTCTGCCATGCACGAAGCACTAAACCGCCGATTGAATCCGCTACGCAGCGCCCCCAATCTGCTCACGCTTTTGCGCATCTGCATGGCACCGTTCCTCGTGGCCGCGATCCTTGAGGGGCACTACTTGCTGAGCTTCAGCCTCTTTGTGGCTGCGGGACTGACCGACGCGCTCGACGGCACATTGGCGCGCGTGCTCAAGCAGCGTTCCATGCTTGGCCATTATCTTGACCCGGTGGCCGACAAGCTGCTGCTCAGCACACTATTCCTGGTGTTGCTGCACAAGGGCTTGATGCCCGTTACGGTCACGGTTCTGGTCATTGGCAGAGATGTGGGCATCCTGATGGTTGCGGCCATTCTTTATGCGGCCGTGGGGCGGCGCGAGTTCCATCCCAGCATCTTCGGCAAGGCGAATACCCTTGCCCAGATCGCTGCGGTTGCAGCTGTACTGCTACATCAACTCACCGCGGCATACTGGGTAGCCATCACCCGCACAGTAGCGCTCGACGCCACCATCGGGCTTACCGTAGCTTCGGGCCTGCATTATGCGTGGATCGTCTCGCGCCGGACGGGCGCCCCGGCGGCCAATGGAGCTGCCGCCAAGTAGAGAATGAGCCGCGTGGTCGCGGGGCCCGTCAGGAACCTCCGCGTTCGCGCGAGAACTCCTAATCGACCCTAGGAATCGTCCGGGAGATCTTCCGTTCCAGCCGTGTCTTCAATCTCCATGTCGCGAAACTCTTCGGAATCGAAGATCTCGCCACACTCCAGGCACTCGACATACTCGGTGTCATCGTGCCGGGAAACGATCCGGACCTTGGGGTGTCTGCAGGCGGTTGCCATCGTTCTCAGGGCCTGGTCAATTGACAGCAATTCCAGAGCTGCTTTGCCCGTTCCAGGTGGATGCCGAGCCGCCGCGCCCTGATGGTTGGGGCAACTTGAGGGTCCGGGCTTCGGGGGACAGCCACTCGGGAATTGCTATCGGTGCTCTTTCCGCCAGATTGTAGCCGTCTTTAGCCCGATTGCAAACCGATTTTTTGATGAAACCTCTGGCTCGGCGCCCGGGTTTTTCGCCTCCCGGGCCGGCAAGGGCTGACTTGAAAGGCGGACGAAATTGGTCGTATACTGAATACGGACCGAACAAGTCGCATATTGCATGCTAAAGCTCACCAAGAAAGCGGATTACGGGCTGATGGCGCTCAAATACCTTGCCGAGCACCCGGAGACGCCTGCGTTGAGCGCCAAAGACGTCGCAGATGCCTATGGGATCCCCGCCCAACTGCTGGCCAAGATTCTGCAGCGGCTGACCAAGGTGGGGCTGCTGCGTTCCCACGCCGGGATGAACGGCGGGTATGCTCTGGCCCGGGACGCGCGCCAGATCTCGGCCTTCGAGGTGATCCACGCCATCGATGGGCCTCTGTTCATCACCTCATGCTTCAAGGGCACAAAGTCCTGCGAATTGACCCCGAGCTGCACCATTAAGGAACCGCTGGCCCGCGTGAACGAGACCATCGCCGGAGTTCTGAAGAGCATCAGCATCCACGATCTGGCGGAGCATGAACATGCCGCGGGAAAAGCCCAAGACGCACATGGGCTGGTTTCGCTGACGGTGTAAACCGGCGGTCGCGACTGCGGCACGCGGAAGAAGAGTTTCGTATCAGATGGAGAAGAGAATGAGCTCGGTTGCGAATCAAGTGGAGGCGCCGCCAGGCGTGAACCTGCCCATTTACATGGACAATTACGCTACCAGCCCGCTGGATCCCAGGGTGCTGGAAGGGATGATGCCTTACTTCACCAGCAAGTTTGGCAACGCCGCGAGCCGCAACCACTCCTTTGGATGGGAAGCTGAGAAAGCTGTCGACACGGCCCGCGAGCAGGTGGCCAGGCTGATCGGCGCCACGGCCAAAGAGATTATCTTCACCTCCGGCGCCACCGAAAGCGACAACCTGGCCATCAAGGGTATCGCGGAGATGTACCGCGAGCGCGGCAACCACATCATCACGCAGGTCACCGAGCACAAGGCGGTGCTGGATACCTGCAAGCGCCTGGAAAAGTACGGCTATCGCGTGACCTATCTGCCGGTAAAGGCCGACGGAATCATCGATCTCGAAGACCTGAAGCGCGCCATCGACGACAAAACCATCCTGGTCACCATCATGGCAGCCAACAACGAGATCGGCGTGCTCGAACCCATCCGCGAGATTGGCAAGCTGTGCCATGAAAAGGGCGTGCTTTTCCACACCGATGCCGTGCAGGCCGTGGGCAAGGTGCCATTCAACGTCATCGAGGACTACGTAGACGTGGCTTCGATCTCCGCACACAAGATTTACGGTCCCAAAGGTGTAGGCGCGCTCTATGTGCGGCGGCGCAACCCGCGCGTGCAGATCGCCGCGCAGATCGACGGCGGCGGCCACGAGCGCGGCATGAGGTCGGGAACCTTGAATGTGCCCGGGATCGTCGGCCTGGGCAAAGCTTGCGAGATCGCTTTCGCCGAGATGGACACCGAGGCCGCCTATCTGCGAGGGTTGCGTGACCGGCTCAAGGCGAAGCTGGAATCCGAGCTG
This sequence comes from uncultured Acidobacteriaceae bacterium, assembly GCA_963836525.1. Taxonomy (GTDB): domain Bacteria; phylum Acidobacteriota; class Terriglobia; order Terriglobales; family Acidobacteriaceae; genus Telmatobacter. The sequence goes on along the minus strand of CAWIJW010000006.1, from coordinate 307,090 downwards.
GATTACGTTCATGTGAACGGCTCTATAGAGCACCGGCTGCCGGGCAACCTGAACATGAGCTTCCTGTACGTCGAGGGCGAGTCGTTGCTGATGGGCATCAACGACGTTGCCGTTTCCAGCGGCTCGGCCTGCACATCGGCTACGCTCGAACCCTCCTACGTGCTGAAAGCTCTTGGACTCGGGGACGACGTGGCGCACAGTTCGATCCGCTTCGGACTTGGCCGCTTCAACACGCAGCCTGAGGTGGACTACGTGGCGGCCAAGGTTGTGAACGTTGTCAGGCATCTCCGCGAGTTGTCGCCGCTCTACGAGATGGCGAGGGAAGGCATTGATTTGACCAAGGTCGAATGGCAGGCGCACTGACGCCGGCAAAACCCGCTATGAAGAGAGGGAACAAATTACGTCTGGCTCGATGGGTTGCGATTCCGTTGGTCATCCTTGGTTTGCGCTTCATCGGCGGAGGCCGGGTCTGGGAGTATATGACGGATCATCTCGTGTTGACGGCATTGCTCCCGCTCGTGGTTTTGTTCCTGGTGCTCTTTGTGCGGATCATGACCATGCGGCACCGGCGGGAGCCGGACGAGAGAGCAAAAGTGGGCGGCGCGCAAAGCGCGAAGCCGTGAAGAGATGCATCGGCGGGTAGACCTGCCGAATCAAAAGAAAGGGAACGCGGGCACCGCGGGAGGAAGACGGAAAACGATGGCATATAGCGATAAAGTGGTGGATCACTACAGCAACCCGCGGAACGTGGGCACGCTCGACAAGACTTCGGCCGAAGTGGGCACGGGCCTGGTGGGCGCGCCAGAGTGCGGCGACGTTATGCGGCTGCAAATCCGCGTGAACCCCGATACGCAGGTGATTGAAGAGGCCAAATTCAAGACCTTCGGTTGTGGCTCGGCCATTGCCAGTTCGTCGCTGGCTACCGAGTGGATCAAGGGCCGCACTGTTGACGATGCGCTGGCTATCAAGAATACCGACATTGTGAAAGAGCTGTCGCTGCCGCCGGTGAAGATTCACTGCTCGGTGCTGGCCGAGGATGCGATTCGCGCGGCCATTGGCGACTGGAAGAAGAAGAATGGCGTCGCGGAGGTTGCTTCCGCGGCTGCGAAGTGAGCCCGCCAAAAAGGGGCGGTTGAAAGTCAGGAATTATGGCGAATTTCATAACCATCGAAACCAAGCCGTCACAGGACCCGGTTGCCGCGCAGCCCCAGCCTGCCGCGCCGGGCCCAGGCGGGGCCCCGCCTCCGGCGGAGGGCCTGCACGTGACCGAGCGGGCCATCAAACGCATCCGCATGATCCTGGCCAAAGAGAACATCTCGCCTGAAGAAGGCGGGTTACGGCTGGGCGTGAAGGGCGGCGGGTGCTCGGGGCTCTCTTACTCCATCGGCTTCGACACGCAGCCTCGCGAGCGCGACCGTGTCTTCATCTTCGACGGTGTGCGCGTCTTTGTCGACCCCAAAAGCTATGTCTATCTGCACGGCATGACGCTCGACTACGAAGAGACGCTGATGCGCCAGGGATTCAACTTCATCAACCCGAACTCCGCGCGCTCCTGCGGCTGCGGTTCGTCGTTCTCTGTTTAGTGGCGCAACGCGCGTAAGGCCCGCCTCATGCTGAAAGTCGTCGATTCCGCGGTTCCGGTTGCCTGCTGGTCATGTTCCGTAGCTCACAACGAGTCCACTCTCTTTTGTCCGCACTGCAGCAAGATTCAGCCTCCACCCGGCGCAGATTATTTTTCTGTTTTTGGTTTAGCGCCCCAGCTCAACATCGATCTGGCCGCCCTGGAGCGCGAGTTTCATCGCCTTAGCCGCAAGCTGCATCCTGACCGCTTTGCCCGCGCCGGAGAGAACGAGAAGGAATGGAGCCTGGCCGACACGGCGCTGCTCAACGATGCCTATCGCACTCTCAAAGATCCTCTGCGCCGCACCGAGTACCTGCTCAAGCTGCAGGGAGCGGAGATCGGCGAATCCGCCGCGGCGGAGCCCACACCAACCGGAAAGAATCGAATAGATCCCTCGCGCGTGCCCGCCGATTTGCTGGAAGAAGTCTTTGATCTCAACATGCAACTCGAAGAGATGCGCATGGCGAAGAAGATGGGCCAGGAGGATCCGGAACTGAAAGAAAGCCTGGTGAAGGCCAAGGAAAAATTCGAAGGCCGGGTGGCGGCGGTCGACCACGATCTGCGCGCGCAGTGGGCAGTTTGGGATGCAGGCGATGATGCCGTGCGCCAGCCCGCGCAACGCGCGATGGTCGCCCTGCTCGATCGCAGGCGCTACCTCAGCAACCTGGTCCGCGACGTGACCGAAATCGTGGGAGCTTAAGCTGCGGAGATGACGGAAGCACGCATTGTCGGCATCGATCTCGGGACCACGAACTCCCTCGTTGCCTATATGGAGGGCGACAAGCCGGTGGTCATTCCGGGCGTGGACGGCTCGAACCTTTTGCCGTCGGTCGTCGCGCTCGATCCCATCCCGGCTGGCGGCGGCCGTCCCACAGTCACCGTGGGCAATAGCGCACGCAAGGTGTTGATCGAGACCCCTGAGCGCGTCATTTATTCCGTGAAGCGGCTCATGGGGCGTGGGCTTGAAGAGGTCCGGAAGGAGCTGAAGTATTTCCCCTTCCGCCTCGCGGACGACGTCGAAACCGGCGAGGTCCCGCGCATTCAACTCGGCGAGCTGCGCTTCACTCCGCCGGAAATCTCCGCGTATATCCTGCGCCAGCTCAAGCGCAATGCCGAGCGCTTCTTCGGAGCGCCGGTCAAGCAGGCCGTCATCACCGTGCCGGCCTACTTCAACGATGCTCAACGCCAGGCTACGAAAGACGCAGGCCGCATGGCCGGCCTCGACGTGCTGCGCCTGGTGAACGAGCCAACCGCTGCGGCGCTCGCCTATGGGCTTGATCGAGCCAAAGCGGGCACGATCGCCGTTTACGATCTCGGCGGAGGCACCTTCGACATCTCCATCCTCAAGCTGCGCGACGGCATCTTCGAGGTTCAGTCCACCAACGGCGACACCCACCTCGGCGGCGACGACATCGACAATCTACTGCTGGCCATTGCGCTCGACGAGATTCATGGCGAGCACGGTGTCGATCTGCGTGGGCATCCCGGCGCGGTGCAGGCTCTGCGCAAGGCCGCCATCGACGCCAAGGTCCGGCTTTCCGCGGAGCCCACGGCGCACTTTGACATCGAACTGCCCAATGGTGACCGCTATCAACGCGAGATTCCACGCGCGGTCTTCGAGCTTTTGATCGAGCCGGTTCTTGCTCGGACCGTGGGGCCGTGCAAGCAGGCCATGGCCGACGCGGGCATCATGCCGGAGCAGATTGACGAAGTGGTTCTAGTCGGCGGATCGACCAGAATTCCCGCTGTCCGCGCTCTGGTCGATGATCTCTTCCGGCTCAGCGCGCGGGGCAAGAAGCCGCACATTGAGCTGAATCCCGATGAGGTGGTCGCGCTGGGCGCTGCGGTGCAGGCCGACATTCTGGCCGGAGCCTCGCAGGCCACCGGAGAGATGCTGTTGCTTGATGTGACGCCGCTTTCGCTCGGCATCGAGGCTCTTGGCGGAACGGTAGCGCGCATCATTCAGCGCAACTCCACCATTCCCGCTTCTGCCACCGAGCACTTCACAACCGGCGTTGATGGACAGGCAAACGTCGCCATCCACGTAGTGCAAGGCGAGCGTGAGCTCGCCGCCGACTGCCGTTCGTTGGCACGCTTCGACCTCAAAGGGATTCCGCCCATGAGCGCAGGCCTGCCGCGCATCGAGGTCCGTTTCCTCATCGACGCTGATGGCATCCTGCACGTCTCCGCGCGCGAGCAGCGCAGCGGCAAGGCCGCGCAGATTGAAGTGAAGCCCACCTACGGCCTGACCGACGAGCAAGTGGAGAATATGATTCTGGATTCTTTCGACCACGCCGAGGAGGACTTTTCCAAGCGGCTGCTCATCGAAGCGCGGAACGAAGCGGATTCGATTCTTGCCGCCGTCAACCGTGCTCCGCAAAATCCCGCGTGGAACGACTTAAGCGCGGAAGAGCAGGTGGCCATCGCCGCAGCGCGCGACCGGCTCGTCGCGGTCAAGCAGAGCGACAATCTGGCCGCGATCAGCGCGGCGATCGTTGCGCTCGATCAGGCTACGCGCCGCTTCGCCGAGTTGATGATGGATGCGGCGGTTTCGAGCGCCATTCGCGGCAAAACCATGAACGAGGCGGGCGAAGAATTGAATGAAGCGGTGACCGCGCCGCATGCCATGGCGCCGGCGGAGTTCAAATGACAGCGGGGTCAGAGCTGGGAAGGCAAGAGCCATGAGTGACGCAGCGAAGAAAGAGATTTCACCGGACAAGCTAGTCCGCGTCACCTTTCTTCCCGAGGGCCGCACCGTCGAGTTCGAGTTCGGCACATTGCCTTACGATCACCACGGCAAGCCCATGTCGTTTCTCGACGTTGCGGAGAACTTCGGCATCTTTCTCGACCATGCCTGCGGCGGATCCTGCGCCTGCACCACCTGCCACCTATGGATCAAGGAAGGCGCGGCAGACATCAGCGAAGCGGAAGACGATGAGCTGGACCGCCTCGACATGGCTGCCGATCAGCAATTGAATTCGCGCTTGGGCTGCCAAGCCGTCATCACACGCCCCGGAGATTACGTCGTCGAGATCCCGAGCTGGAACCGCAACTACGTCTCCGAGGGCAAGCCGCTGACCCTTGCCGCACAGAAGTAAGGAGCGCCCCGTGCAGAAAGAGCTCTACTGGACCGACGCCGAAGAGATTGGCATTCAGTTGGCGGAAAAGTTCCCGGGCCTTGATCCGCTGACCGTCCGCTTTACTGACCTGCACCGCTATGTGACGGAACTAGAAGGCTTCTCCGACGACCCGAAGATGTCGAACGAGCCGCGCCTTGAAGCCATTCAGATGGCCTGGTACGAGGAGTTCCAGGAATCACAGAGATAGGGCCATTCCAGTTGCATGGCTCCGCCTTCCCGTCACGTTTAAAACGCCAACGCAGGGAACACGCTTATCCCTGCTCGCTATTCCGTGCCTTTTAATGCCTTCTCGATCCCCGCCTCCGCCAGCGGCGCCATAATCGCATACCCTGCCGGCAGCGGGTGCACGCCGTCTTTGCTCAACGCGGACGGCAGCCCTCCGCGCTCATCCTTCATCGCCGAGTAGAAATCCACGTACACATAGCCTTTTTCTGCAGCGTATTTCCTGATCCAGGCGTTCAATTCCATAATCTTCGGCGCAGGCGTCAGTCCGGGCGCCCACGAGAAGTCGAATGCCGGAAGCACCGAACACAGCACCACGCGAATCCCGTTCGCCGTGGCCAGATCGGCCATTGAGGCTATGTTCTCCAAGGTCTGCTCAAGCGTCATCGGTCCAGTGTTCCCCGCAATATCGTTCGTCCCAGCCAGGATGATCACCACCTTCGGCTTCAAATCGATCACGTCCTGCCGGAAGCGTACCAGCATCTGTGGCGAGGTTTGCCCGCCGATGCCGCGGTTGACGTAGGGCTTGCCTGGAAACGACTCCTTCAGCTTCCACCCCTCGGTGATTGAGTCTCCCATGAAGACTACGCGGTTCTCGCCCGGCTTCGGTGTAGCCAGCATGGCATCAGCCTCCTTGAACCGCTCTAGCCCGCCGAAGTCCACCAGCAGTTTCGCGTCGTGGTCGATCCAATATGCATTGTTAGGGTGTCCGGAGGGCAAGGTCTGTGGCGCCGGCGCCGGTTGTGCTACAGGCGCTTCCTTGGGCGAAACTGCAGTTTGCTGAGCTTGCAGCGGTGCCACGGCGGAGAGCCCGGCCACTGCCACCACCAGGAATACCGCTTTCAAGAGATTCCTTTGATTCACGGGAGTGCTCCATTCCTAAGACAACCAAAATGAGCAGGCCACCCACCAACCGTGCCCGCACGCGCTACCGATTGTAGGCAATCGTGCCCCATGCAAGCTACTCGTCCTTCGTGCGGGGACGCGCACACAAGGCGCTAAAATTCAAATATGCCCGCCACGCCCATTTCTCCTGATGTTCTGACGAAATACGAGCCCGTGATCGGGCTGGAAGTGCACGTGCAACTGCTCACAGCCACCAAGGCGTTTTGCAGTTGCGCTAACCAATTTGGCGCAGAGCCGAATACGAACATCTGCCCGGTCTGCCTGGGGCTGCCGGGATCGCTGCCGGTGCTGAACGCAAAGGCCGTCGAATTCGCCACGCTGGCTGCGTTGGCGCTGAACTGCGAAGTGCGCGAGCGCTCGATCTTCGCCCGGAAGAACTATTTCTATCCCGATCTGCCCAAGGGATATCAGATTTCGCAGTACGACAAGCCGCTGGCTGAGCACGGCTGGATCGAAATTCCGACGGCGGACGGTTCGATCAAGAAAATCGGCATCACCCGACTTCACATGGAAGAAGATGCGGGTAAGAGTCTGCACGAAGGGTTTGCCGACTCGGCCACGCACACCTATATCGATCTGAACCGCTGCGGCACGCCGCTGATTGAGATCGTAAGCGAGCCTGATATCCGCACGCCCGACGAGGCCTTCGAGTATCTGACCCGGTTAAAGGAGATCCTGCTTTACACTGGCGTCTCCGACTGCAGCATGGAGGAAGGTTCGTTGCGTTGCGACGCCAACGTCAGCGTCCGTCCCAAAGGCCAGGAAAAACTTGGCACAAAAGCCGAGGTCAAAAATGTCAACAGCTTCCGCTTTATCCGCGCGGCCCTCGAATACGAGATCGAGCGGCAAGTGGACGTGATCGAATCAGGCGGACACGTAATTCAAGAGACGCGCCTGTGGAACGCGAACGAGGCGCGTACCTACTCGATGCGCTCCAAGGAGCAGGCGCACGACTATCGCTACTTTCCCGAGCCTGATTTGCCGCCGCTGGTCGTGACGCCTGTGTTCATTGCCGAAATGAAGGCAAAGTTGCCGGAGTTGCCTGAGGCGCGGCGAAAGCGCATGATCGTCGAATATGATCTGGCGCTGCAGGACGCGCATACGCTCACCGCGTCGCGCGAGTTTGCAGACCGCTTCGAGGCCGCGGCCAAGACCGCGCGCAATCCGCGCCGCGTGGCCAACGTCCTGCTGAGTGAGGTCGGCGGACGTCTGAAAGCGCTGGGACTGGAGCAAGAGCAATCGCCCGTATCGATGGCGGGCATTGTGCTCGCCGCCGACCTGCTCGACGAGGGCAAGATCAGCTCCAAGCAGATGAAGCAGCTCTTCGACGTGTGCTTTGAAAAGGGCGAGGACTTCGGCGTCGTTTACGAGCGCGAGAAGCCGCAGCAGATCACCGACGCGGCTGCCATCGAAAAGCTGATCGACGAGGTGATCGCCGCCAACCCCAGGCAGGTGGAGCAATATCGTGCCGGCAAGAACTCACTGGCGGGATTCTTTGTGGGCCAGGTGATGCGGGCGTCGAAGGGCCAGGCCAATCCGGCGCTGCTCAATGAGCTGGTAGTGAAGAAGCTGGAAGGATGAAGCTCATGGCGCGGGCACTGCCGCTTGATCTCGCGCCGTCACGCCACAAATTCCGCGCCCTTGGCACTGCGCGCACCGCTCACTTCAGCTTCAAATCCGAAATGAAGTCTTTGCGCGCGTCCCACGAGCTAACGGTCTTCACTGCGCTCTTTTTGCCGTCTTTCTCGGCCCAAAGATCGAAGTCCACGCTCATGTCGATCTGCGCAAAGTGAAAATGGCCATTGGCCGCGGAAGTGTAGCTGCGGATGGCCTTGGTCTTCTCATTTTTGAGGAAGACCGTGGCGCTGGCGACAGGCTCGGAGTTCGCATTCAACACGGTACCCGACACCGTGCGCATGCCTATGTTCTGGGCCCGTGCGGCGGGAGCAAACAGTGCATCCCGCGGCCCCGCTGAAATCGCTGCAAAAGCTAGAAGTCCAATTGCCGCTGCCGCCAGCCAGCTTGCACGGCTCATTCTCATTCCTCCTCGTCTTCTTCGAATAGATCTTCTGCCTCTTCGAGATCCTCTTCGACACGCGCCAGCTCCAAGGGGTCGACGCCGACGACCTCGAACTCCGTTCCACACTCCGGGCAGGCGATTACGTCGCCTTCTTCCACTTCGTCGACTTCAATGTCCAGTTCGGTTTCACATTCAGGGCAGCTGGGCATAGCAGCCTCCTCACTTTCCAGGCCAATTCGCATTGCGGGATAACAGCACTGTCTCCGACAACCATCGCTAGTTTTAGGGAGAACCCGGCCTCAGGTCAAGAGTCCTGCGCCGCCATCCAGAATCATATTCTCGTTGCCGGGAACAGACCCATGATACTCGCCCCAATGATGCACCTTTCCCTGGGAGCATTGGCCGTGCCCCATCCCTGGTGCAGACCGTTGTGCGCCCGACTCTCATTCTCCGGCCGCCGCTCTTGCGCTTGGCCTCCAGGGACGCCATGACACCGGCGCGCTTGAGCGTTTACCCTGTTGACTACGATGCCGAGAATCGGCTCCAGCATGCTCGCCTTCCCCGACTTTCGCGGAGCTACGCGCCGGTTGATTCTCGTCAATCTGGCCGCCTACTTTGTGCTGTTGCTGGCGAGCCTGGCATTTTCCTCCACGGCACACATTGCCGCTTCATTGACCTTCGATCCCTACTCGTTTGTCCACGGGCACCTCTGGCAGCCGCTCACTTACAGCTTTGTACATCCCGGCTTGCTTGGTACGCTCTTCGAGTTGCTTTCGCTGTGGTTTCTCGCCGGATTTCTCGAGAGCTTTCACAACGCCAACTGGGTGACGAACCTTTACTCGGTCTCGGTTTTGGGAACCGCCGTGGCGGCGCTGGCTCTCTACGCGGTCTCGAGCACGCTGGCTCCTTCGCTCCTCTCCAATGCATTCCCGCTTTACGGCTGCTTTGGCGGAATCTTTGGCCTGCTGGCGGCCATCGGGCTTCTTTACGGAGACACGCAGTTCATGCTGTTCCCTCTGCCCATCGGCATCAAAGCCCGCTACCTGGTGGTGATCTACGCGCTCATCGCCGTCGCCATGCTCTTCGGCCAGGAGCGAATGTACGCGTTTGCTCAACTTGGCGGAGCGCTCGCCGGCCTCGGCTTCGCGCGCATGGCGCCTCGGCGAGGGATGTCCTTCATGCTCAGCGAAAGTTGGTACGGCCTGCGCAACCGCTACTACCGCTGGAAGCGCCGCCGCGCAGCGCGCAAGTTCGAGGTCTATATGCGCTCGCAGGGCCGCACCGTCAAGTTCGACGGCCAGGGCCGCCTGATCGACGAAGACGCAGACGACAAAAAGCGCTGGAACTGAAGGGCGCCGCCGCGCATATTGGATCGACGGGCCTTCGGTTGTAGCGCCGGGTCTCTAGACCGGCCGTCGTGGGGGTCTCCAGACCGGCACTCGCCGCCATCAGAGGCGCCTTCCACCGCATCCGCTACAATCCTGTCTGGAATGAATACGAAGATTGCGTTTCTCTTTCCTGGGCAGGGTTCGCAGGCTGTTGGCATGGGCCGCGCGCTCGCCGACCGATACCCCATAGCAGCACAAGCCTTTGCCGAGGCCGACGCGGCCCTCGGCTTCCCGCTTTCGCGGCTCTGCTTCGAGGGGCCGGAAGATGATCTGCGGCTTACAGAAAACACGCAGCCGGCCATCTTAACGGTGAGCGTGGCTGCGGCACGCGTCCTCGCGGAGCACGGCGTGGAGCCTGCGCTCGCCGCGGGTCACTCGCTGGGCGAGTGGTCCGCACACGTCATCGCGGGAACGCTCTCCTTTGCCGATGCGGTGCGCGCCGTGAAGGCTCGCGGGCACGCGATGCAACAGGCAGTTCCACCGGGCCAAGGGGCCATGGCCGCCGTGCTCGCGCTCGATGCTGCGCAGGTGGCCGAGGCCTGCGCCGAGGCCGCGCGCGAAACCGGATCTGACCGTGCAGGCGGCCAACTTGAACTCGCCGGGGCAGACCGTCATCTCGGGAGCGGCTGCTGCCGTGGAAAAGGCCTCAGCGCTCTGCAAAGCCAAGGGCGCGCGCCGCGCCGTCATGCTTCCCGTCAGCGCTCCCTTCCACTGCGCGCTCATGCAGCCCGCGCAGGAGGAAGTTGGCGCGCGTGCTCGGCGGGCATTGTCACTCCACGATCCGCGGATTCCCGTCGCCGCCAATGTCACCGGCGGTCTCGTCACAGCCGCTGATGCCGCGCGCGACGCGCTCATTCGCCAGGTCACCGGTGCAGTCCGCTGGGTCGATTGCATGCAATCGCTGAAAGCCTCGGGCGCGGATCTATTCATCGAAGTTGGACCGGGCAAGGTGCTCTGCGGCCTCCTCAAGCAGATCGACCCAGAGCTGAAGGCGCTGAACGTGGAGGACTCAGCGAGCCTCGACAAGACGCTGGCGGAGCTGAAGGGCGGCGGCTAAGCGATCAGCCCGCACGGACCTTCACACAATCCCCAGCTCCCTCAGCAGAAACGCGTAGTCCAGCGCAATCTCCTTCAGATAGTCGTAGCGCCCGCTTGCCCCGCCGTGCCCGGCCTGCATGTTCGTCACCAGCAGCAGTGGATTGCTGTCGGTTTTGAGCGTGCGCAAGTTTAGCCACGTACTTGGCCGGCTCCCAAAACATCACTTGGCTGTCGTGGAGCGAGGTCTTGACTAACATCGCCGGGTAACTTGTCGCGCGCAGATTGTCGTAAGGCGAGTAACTCAGCATGGTGCGGAAATATTCTTCCTGATTCGGGTCGCCCCACTCTTCGTATTCGGGAACCGTGAGGGGCAGGGAGGCATCGAGCATCGTGTTCATCACGTCCACAAACGGAACGTGCGAGACGACCGCGCGAAACAGCTCCGGCCGCATGTTGACCGCTGCGCCCATCAACAATCCTCCGGCTGATCCGCCCTCGATGGCCACGCGTTTGGGGTCGCCATAGCCCGCAGCAGTCAAGTGCTCCACGCAGGCAATGAAATCAGTGAACGTGTTGCGCTTCACGAGCATCTTGCCCGCGTCGTGCCATGGTTTGCCCAGGTCGCCGCCGCCGCGAATGTGCGCATAGGCCATCACCACGCCGCGATCGAGCAGGCTCAGCCGGTTCGAATTGAATCCGAGCGGCAACGAGAATCCATACGAACCATAGCCATAAACGTAGATAGGATTCCTGCCCGGCTGCCGCTTGTCTTTGCGATACACAATGGAAACCGGAACCTCAACGCCATCCGGCGCCTTCGGCCCATCGCCGCCAGGGGCCGTGGCATCGCCGGCAGGCGCTGTGGCATGGATGCGTTCGCTCGCGTAGAGCGTTCGGTCGAACCCGCCGGGAACCTCAAGCTGTTTGAGCAGCGTCGACGCGCCGGTCGCAACGTCGTACTCGTACACCGAACTCGGCGTCACCAGGGATTGGTAGGCGTAACGAAAGGTTGTTGTCTCAAAGATGCGGTTGATGTGCGGGTGCGCGCTATAGACCGGCTCAGGGAAGGCTATCTCGCCGGAGGGCGCGGCCCCATCTCCGAATCCGGTCCCGTCGCCCACGAACTTCCACAGCCGCAAGCGTGGCAGCCCATCCTCGCGCTCGCAGGCAATGAAGAACCCTGCGAAGAGATCGACATCTTCCAGCATGACCGCGTCGCGGTGCGGAATCAGTTCGGTCCAGTGCTCCCGATCCGGCGTTGCCACCGGCGAAGTCACCAGCCGGAAGTTGCGCCCGCGATCATTCGTCCGGATAAACCATAACCCATAGCGGTGGTCCACTGAATATTCATGCTCATCCTCGCGCGCCGCAATGACGCTGAAGTTGCCGGCAGGGCTGTCAGCAGGCAGCACGCGCGCTTCGCTTGTGGTGTGGCTGGCCGACTCCAGCACGATGTACCTGCCGTCGCGCGTCCGCCCGGTGGCCAAGTTGAAGCGCTCGTCGTCGTCCTGATACACCAGAGCGTCTTCCGCGTGCGGCGCCCCGAGCACATGCCTCCAGAGCTGATATTGGCGTTTCTGCTGCTCATCTTCCACTGTGTAGAACAGTGTGCGATGGTCCGCGGCCCAGACGACCGATCCCACTCGCTCCACCTCGCCTGCAAGGGTTTCGCCGCTCGCGAGATCCTTGATGCGCAGCGTGTATTGGCGAAAGCCCTTGGTGTCGGTCGTGTAAGCCAGCCAGCGGCCGTCGTCGGTGATGTCGGTGTCGCCGATGGCGAAAAACGCATGGCCCTTCGCCAACTCGTTGCCGTCTAACAGCACCTCTTCCGCGGCATCGGCGCCGGGCCCCGCCGGCGTGCCACGCTTGCGGCAGTGAATACCGTACTGCAGGCCCTCCTCGGTGCGTGTGTAGTACCACCAGTCTCCGTCGCGGTAAGGAACCGAGACGTCCGTCTGCTTGATGTGGCTCAGCATCTCCTGGTAAAGCTCTTCGCGCAGGCCGGCCAGCGGCGCCATCACCGCCTCAGCATAGGCATTTTCAGCTTCGAGATACGCGGTCACATCCGGGTTCTCTTTGTCGCGCAGCCAGGCGTAGTCGTCGGCAAGCACGACTCCGTGCAATGTGGTCTCCTTATGCACTTTGCGGGCAATCGGGGGCGAAGGAAGCTGGTTCTCACTCATTTCTCTCCCAGTGTAGAGCCTCGAACAGCGGGAACCCTCAGGGTGGCGCCCGCGTACAATTGAAGTGGATGAAAGGCTTTTGCCCCGTATTCTCGGTCAGATTCCGGCTGCTTGTGGCAGCCTTTTTCGGGTTTCTTGCCCTTCCGGCATGCGCCGAGAGCGTTGCCAGCCTGCCTCAACCTACCGACTATGTGAGCGATTTTGCCCATGTGCTCTCGCCCGAGGCGATTGCGCGCCTCGATTCGATCTGCGCGCAACTCGATCACTCGCAGGCCAATGCGCAGATCGCCGTGGTCACTGTGCACGACCTCAACGGCGACGACCCGGCCAACTACGCTGACGAACTTGAAACCAAGTGGAAGATTGGCCGCAAGGGCTCTGACCGGGGCGCTCTGGTGCTGCTGGCCGTCGCCGATCGCAAGTACCGCATCGAAGTCGGCTACGGGCTTGAAGGAATTCTGCCCGACGGCAAGGTCGGTGACATCGGCCGCGAGATGGTTCCCGATTTGCGCGCTGGCGACTATGACGGCGCAGTGACGGTCGCGGTGGGCGAAGTCGCCAGGGTAATTGCCGACGACGCCAAAATCACGCTCAATCAGGAGGAGCCAGCGGCCCCAAGCCAGCCCGTGCAACAGAGCGCACCAATCGGCAAACTTATTCTTCTCATCCTTCTTCTCGTCCTCTTCGGTGGAGGCTCGCTGCTCCGCATACTCTTCGGCGCCAGCCTGTTCTTTGGCGGCTGGGGCAGGGGCGGCTGGCGCGGGGGGCCCGGGATGGGCGGACCATGGATCGGCGGCAGCGGCTTCGGCGGCGGTTTCGGAGGCGGAGGCAGCTCCGGCGGAGGGTTCGGTGGCTTCGGTGGCGGCAGTTTCGGAGGCGGCGGTGCCGGAGGAAGCTGGTAGGGTCTGGGCTATTCATGTGGCTTCTCTCAAACGGAAGCCGGAGGAGAAAAGGACGCAATGAGTAAAGGACTTGGAGTTACGCTGGCCGTTGTGGCCGTTCTACTGTTGGTGGCTCTCATGGTCTTTGGCAGCTTTATCAGCGCAAGGAACCAAATGGTGGCCAAGGATCAGGTAGTGAAATCGGAATGGTCCGAAGTGGATGTGCAACTGGAGCGGCGTGCCGACCTGATTCCCAATCTGGTTGAAACCGTGAAGGGATTCACCAAGGAGGAGAGCACCGTCTTTGGTGATATCGCCAACGCGCGGGCCGGAATGTTGAACGCACAGGGGCCGGCGGCGAAGATTGCGGCCAACAACCAGTTGGATGGAGCCATTGGCCGCCTGCTGCTGCTTACTGAAAACTATCCGCTACTGCGCTCCAGCGACCAGTTCATGCGCTTGCAAGATGAGCTCTCGGGGACCGAGAACCGGATCAGCGTGGCACGCAAGCGCTATAACGATGCGGTCCAGGACTACAACACGTTTGTGCTGCAATTCCCTAACAATATTTGGGCGGGAATTGCCGGCTTCCACGTGAACGACGCCTACTTCACCGCCAACCCCGCGGCGCAAACCCCGCCCAAGGTGAGCTTCTAGGCTGCCGTTGGCGCGCACAGCCCGCCCCAGGCAAGGCAAACGCAAAAAGGCCATCCCGCTCACACGGGATGGCCTCTTCGGCTCGCCTCAACGCCCAAACTGGATTACTTGAAGGAAGCGATGGCGCTGGCCTCGTCATCGTAGATGTCGAAGACTGTGTACAGCTTGGTCAACTGCAGCAGGTCGTGGACCTTCTTGGTCAGTTTGAGCAGTTTGAGCCCCGCGCCCTGGTTCTTAGCCGTCGTATAGGCGCTCACCAGTTCGCCCAGGCCAGAGCTATCGATGTAGTTCACTTCACCCAGATCGAGCAGGATGTGCCGCTGTCCTTTGGCAATCAGGTCGCGAATGGTGTCGCGCAACTGCACGCTGCCCTCGCCCAGCGTAATCCGCCCGCTGAGTTCCACAACAGTGACGCCATCCACTTCACGGGAAGCTATCGCAAGTGCCACGGAAAATCCCTCCTTGTCGGTACTTCGTTTATAGCATCTTTGCGTACGCCGGCTTGCGGAAAACTCCACGGCCGGGACGGTCGCGGAGGAAAACGATGACCCTCCCCCGTACCAGCGCCTTTATCCTACGTTTTTCCGCCCGTTGGCGCCAGATGCTTGATCAGCGTCAACTCGGTCCCAGGATGCAATCGTCGAAAGTGTACCTCATCCATCAAAGATCGGATGAGGAAGATGCCGCGGCCAGTGCCGCGGAGTAGGTTCTCAGCCGCGAGGGGATCGGGCAGATGCTCGGGATCGAACCCGTGCCCCTGGTCGGCAATGATAAAGACCAAGTCGGCGCCCGTATTTTCGAGCGAGACGTCGATTTGGCGGTTGGGACTGTACTCGTTGCCGTGCAGCACGGCATTGATGGCGGCTTCGCGCACCGCCATGACGATGTGAAATCGCTGGTCCTCGTCGAGACCTGCCTCGGTGGCCAACTCATTCGCGGCCGCTTCCACCTTGCCGACGCTTTCCATCGTGGAGCTGAGCCGGAAACTTCGCCGTCCTCGATTTGGCATGCTCACCGGGGTGCTTTCCGCCTCCGCCGGAGTGGATTTTTGAAACTCCACCCCCTGCTCCATCAACCTTGCAGCAGTTTCAAGTCTGGATGCGATTGTGTCAAGCCGAGCGGAGATTACTTCGGTCTCCGCTGGAATCGTTTCTCGGGGGCAACCGTCGCGCTCTTGGGAGTAAACTGCGTTCCAAAGGTCTACACTCAACCCATGGAGCCGCGAACGGACCAGCACACTCCAATCCGCGTCAGCCTGACGGCGCTCCTCGGCACCCCGGTGACCGATGTGCAAGGACAATTGCGTGGCAGGCTCAAGGATGTTGTTGTGGCCACGGGACCGGACGGCGGCAAGGTGGCAGGCGTTGTGCTCAAGGCGCGCACCGGCCTTTGCCTGGTGCCCTCACAGGAGGTGAGGGAGACCCCTGCTGGCACTCTTGAATTGCGCTCGGCCGAAGCGCTCGTCCCCCTCAAGGACGAAAGCAGCTATCTCTTCCTGCAGCGGGATCTCGTCGACCGGCAGATTATCGACATCAACGGCCGCAAGGTGGTCCGGGTAAACGATGTGGACCTGGAGTGGACGGACCAGGGCGCGGCCCATCATCTTCGAGTGGCCGAGGTCGAAGTAGGGCTGCGTGGCGCGTTTCGCAGGGTCTTCAAAGGCATATTGCCGCGAGCGCGGCTCGAGTCCATCTCGCGCAAGTTCAGCGCGCGCGCCATTCCCTGGCAGTTTGTCGATGTCATTGAGCCCGATCCCGCGCGCCGTGTCAAGCTGCGCATCGAGCATGAGCGCCTGGCCGACATTCACCCCTCCGAGCTAGCCGACATTCTCGAAGATCTGGCGCCCGCCGAGCGCGAGGCCGTGTTCATCTCGCTCGACGAAGAGGTTGCTGCTGAAACCCTGGAAGAGGTTGAGCCGAAGCTGCAAAAGGCACTGCTCGAGAAGCTCGACGAAGAGCGCATTGCGGACATCGTGGAAGAAATGGATCCCGGCGCCGCGGCCGACCTGCTCTCCGAGCTACCCGAGGACCAGTCCGACGCCATCCTGGAAGAGATGGAGCCGGAGGAGCGGCAGGAGGTCGAGGAGCTGCTCGAGTTCGACGAGGACTCTGCCGCGGGCTGCATGACCACCGAGTTTGTCTACCTGGGCATGGACGCGACCGTTGCGCAGGCCGTGCAGGCGCTGCGCAGCTTCGACGGCGATCCGGAAAGTGTCACCGAGATCTTTCTGCTCGACGAGAAACGTGTCCTGCGCGGCGCCATCCCGCTGCCTCGGCTCGTGATGGCGCAGCCCGAAACGCGGCTCACTGTTCTGGCCGAGCCCCTCGTGCTCTCCTGCCCCGCCGGCATGAAGCAGAACGAGCTGGCCGAGATGTTCGACAAGTACAACCTTCACGCGCTTCCCGTCGTCGATCCACAAGGCCGCATGGTCGGCGTAGTGCAGGCCGAGCAGGTCATCAGCTTTCTGCGCGAAAAGCTGTAGCGTCGCCCGTCAGATCCTGGGTCCTCGGCAACGTCGCCGCTCCCTTCGTTCTGCCCAAAGCAAACACCTTCGGTACACGCTCCGCGGGCGCGGGTAGCGCGGGGAACGGCACGTGCGGCTCGGTCTGGTACCAGTACGCCGTCGAATAGAAGTCGTCAGAGCGATCATTGGCCGTGCCGTGCTCGACCGTTACTCGGATTGACTCCTCGAACGCGATGGGGCTTTCAATGTGCCAGCGATAGAGGCAGTAGCGGCCGCCAATGCGCTCGGGGTCCACAATATAGGGTGCGCCCTGGTGGAGGTTCGCAAAGGGCTCGCCGCCAAAGTCCCAGGCGCCATTGTAATAATCCTCCGTGCCGGTGCCGTTGATGGTGGGTAGCAGGTCCCCGTCGACAAAGATCATGTCGTCGCCCTCGCCGAACCAGCCGTCTTTGTTCTGTACCACTGCCTGCGTCACGCCTACAAAATGCCCTTTTCCGCTAGCCTCTAAAAACACGTAGTTGTCCCGGCCACTCAAATTCTTGCCGTCGCTAATCACGCCTTTGCAGGGGGCGGCTTGGCGGAATTGTGCGTGGAACCGGCCGAGTCCGGCTGGAAGGGCAGGAAGAGTGACGTAGTCGACTGCGAAGTACAGGCTCCGGACCCGCGCTGGGCCTTCATTGGTCACCGTGACGCGTGCTGAAATCGAGAAAGGCATCTGGAAGTAGGCATTCAGGGCCTTGATGGGCGCTACCGCCGTGAGCGCTGATTGATAAACGAAGTATTCGCCTAGGCCCAGGCCGAAAAAGTCGCCAATGGGGACTTCGACGGAGGGTGACGATTCGCCATCCCACCAAGCGCGAAGCACCAGATTCTTTAGGTGCATGGGATCGGGTGAATTGATGGTGAACCACATATGTGTAACCACCCCAGCGCCCTGTACATCGAGGACCGTGGTCGCCTGGCCCGGCTCGACGGCGACCCAATCGGCGTTGCCGCCAGTGCGGTCCCAGCTTGAGGAACGAAGATTCTTGTAATTACGCAGGCGGGCCAGCGCGAAGATCTCTTCCGGAACCTTCGGTTCGCCTGGAGCGGCGGAAGCGGCAGCCGCATTCATGCCCAACAGCGCAGCCGTTGAAACGCCGGCGGCCGTGACCAGTGAGCCCAGCAATCTCCGCCGAGCGGCGCGAAAGTTCTCCTTGGCATCGAACGGGTACATACGAAGTTCCTCCTCAGGGCGTTAGCCATGAAACGGAATTGTAGTCGAACCACGCTGTGCACAACCGCGCCAAAGCCTCTGCGGTTGCACACAATCGCGCCTGGCGCAGCGATTTCGCTTGAAGGATTCCCGTGTTTGGGTCCGGCCTGCTATGGTCAGTGAGGAATACTTTTTCCGCAAATCTCAAACTTCAATGAATCCACCTTAGGAACTCGCATCACCATGTGGAAGCGCTGGCGAATCCGCATCCTGCTCTTTCTGGCCGTTCTCGGTCCTGGATTCATTACCGCCAATGTCGATAACGACTCCGGCGGCATCCTCACCTACTCTCAGGCCGGCGCGCAGTACGGCTACACCCTGCTGTGGACCATGATTCCCATCACCATCGCCCTGATCGTGGTGCAGGAGATGTGCGCGCGCATGGGGGTGGTCACGGGCAAGGGCCTCAGCGACCTCATCCGCGAGGAATTCGGACTCCGCATTACCTTCGTCCTCATGGTGCTGCTCGTCGTGGTCAACTACACCAACGTGGTTACGGAGTTCATCGGCATCGCCGGTTCCATGCACCTGTTTCATGTTTCCAAGTTCATCTCCGTGCCGCTGTGTGCCGCGCTGGTGTGGTTTCTGGTCGTCCGCGGCGACTATAAAAGCACGGAAAAGATCTTCATTGCGGCTTCGCTGGTCTACATCACCTATATCTTTGCCGGCGTGCTCTCGCAACCGAGTTGGCACGACGCACTTTGGGCCACAGTCAAACTGCCCGCCAACTCCGTCTGGCGCGACAAGGCCTACATTTACATGGCCATCGGCGTGGTCGGCACCACCATTGCTCCGTGGATGCAGTTCTACCTGCAATCGTCGATCGTCGAGAAGGGCATTCGCGTGAAACAGTACGCGGCCTCACGCCTCGATGTCATTGTGGGCAGCTTCTTCACCGATCTCATCGCATGGTTTATCGTGGTGGCCTGCGCAGCCACGCTCTATGTGCACGGCATGGGCGCCATCCAAGTGGCTGCTGATGCGGCCGAAGCCATGCGTCCGCTGGCCGGTGACTACGCCTTCATCCTTTTCGCCTTCGGGCTCTTTAACGCCTCGGTCTTCGCGGCTTCCATCCTGCCTCTCTCCACTGCCTATACGGTCTGCGAGGGACTTGGTGTCGAATCGGGCGTCGACAAGAGCTTCCGCGAGGCGCCATTTTTCTACTGGCTCTACACGCTGCTCATCGCCGGCGGAGCCCTCGCCGTCCTCCTGCTGCCCGATTCTCAGTTGATCAACGTGGCGATTCTTTCGCAGGTTCTCAACGGTGTCCTGCTTCCAGTCGTCATCATTCTTATGCTGCTGCTCATCAACCGTACCGACCTGATGGGCGAGCACAAGAACTCGCGCCTGTGGAACGTAATTGCCTGGAGCACCAGCGTCATTGTCATCGGCATGACCATGGCCATGCTCTGGGGCATGGTGCCAGGCCACTGAAGCGCAGGGAATAAGGGCAAGGGAACGGGGAACCGGTGCAAGCAGGGAGCGGACCCGCCTCAGGCCGATGGACGGCAGAAAATGGTGCGGCGCCCGCGGCTGCATAAGCGGGCGCCGGTGGCAGGAACAAGAGAGGGATGTGCGCTTACGTTAGCCGATGATTGCTGCGGGTGCCGAGGCTTTTGGGTTGGGGCCATACTGGTTGTCGCCCGGCTGGCCATCCATCACCCAAAAAACGATCAGGATGATGGTGCCCACAAGGGGAACAAAGGCAATCAGCTGCCACCAGCCGCTCTTGCCGATATCGTGCAGGCGGCGCGCCCCGACGGCCAGCCCCGGCACCAGTGCAGCCAAAACGTAGATGAAGTACAGCTCAAACAAGAGACTGCTCAGTGAGCTGCTTTGATCCGCCGCCACTATGCCGCCCACATAGAGCGCGGTGCCGATGATGAAATTGAACAGCATAAACATCCAAAGCTCCTTGCGGCGCGAACGGCCGCTGAACTGGGCATAACGCTTCCACACCATGAGATACCATTCCATAGCTTCTCTCCGTTCCTGGCCGCACCCCGCCGTCGGCCGCTTCGTTGCCGTCCAGGTTCGGGTGAACAGCCGGGCGATTTGGATTTGGCTCGTGGGCCGGGCCAAGGATACATGAATTACTGGGTGGATGGCACTGGATTTTTCTGAGAAGCGTTTCAAGAATCCGGCCATGCTGTGGGAAATGGCGCCGGGATACAGAACAGAAGCCTGTGTCGGCGTGCGACCGGGGTGGTATGATCCCTGGAATATCCCGGGCTAAACAAGGAGGTTGCGATGAAAGGATCGCGCGTCACCTCGTGTACTGCAAGCGAGCTTCCGCAGTTGTGCAAGTTCGTCCTTCCAGCCATGCTGGCGCTTAGCGCGGTTGCGGTTCCCGCGCAGGAGAATAGCCTCGTCGGGCAGTGGCGCGGCGTCATTGGCACGATCACGCTGACGATTGTGATCCAGCCAAACGGCCAGTACAGCCAACTCGCCCAATCCGGCACGCTCATAACCCAGCAATCGGGGCCTTACCGGCTCGTTGCCCCCAATACCATCATCTTTTCCGTCACCAACTGGGCGCCGAAGACGCAACAGATCTACCACCCAACGGGAACCGTGGGCGGCTATTACACCACCGAGATAGTAGCCAAACCCCCGGGCGCCACGGACACGTATGTCTTCAACGGGCCGAACACGATGACCCTGACCGACCAGATGATGCACGGCTCGATCACGATGACCAGAGTGCCGTAGGAAACGATCGGCGCGGAGAGCGGAGCGGCCCTTGGCGTATGCAGGCGGTGCGCCATAGCTCTTCTGCGCCTGTTCCTGAGGGAAGGAGCTGGCTCTTACAGAAACTTTCCCGCTGCCAGATCCCGGATCAGCCCGCGGTCGGCAGCAAGAAACTCGTAACCTGTGAGATCTTCGAGGTTGACCCAGCGCACCTGCTGGTAAATCTGATTGTTGATCTCGCCTGAGAATTCGCGCACCGCGAAGAACTGCAGATCCACGGCTCCGCCACGGCGATAGTTGTGGCGGACTCGAGTCACCGCCGGCCCCACCTCGGCGTGGATGCCAAGCTCCTCAGCAAGCTCGCGGACCAGCGCCTCTTGTGGGCTCTCGCCGGGCTCGATTTTCCCGCCCGGAAACTCCCACAACGATCCCATGGGCTGATCTGCACGCCGCTGCCCGATCAAAACTTGCCGGTCACGCACGATCAGCGCCGCCGCCACAAAGCGGAGGGCGGGACCCGGTGTATGCGTTTTGGCCTTTGTCTGCCCCTGTTCCACTGCCTCCAGTGTAAACGAAACAAAAGAGATATCCGGCCACAAAACGAACGCTCCGCGGGGCAGCGTTACATAACGGGCCGGACTCACGCCGGAACGAAGAATTCTTCAAGAAACCGGGTTCGATTCGCCGGCGACAGCAGCATCTGCGCCCTCAGCAGTCTGTGGCCTGAAGTAGCCCCAGCCCCTTTTTGCCGCCGCCTCCAGCAACGCCGGAGACGGGTTCACCGGAAAAGGGCATCGCGCCATTTCCAGCATCGCCAGGTCGTGTACTGAGTTGCCGAAGACCGCATCGGGCGCTGGCAAGCCCACACGCCTGAGCGCGGTTGCCTTGGCAGGGCCGGTGGGCACGTCAACGATCTCACTGGTGATCATTCCGTTTGGCACGCGCACCTCAGCCGCCAAAATCCGCTTCTCCGGAATGCTGAAATCGCGCAGGCCCTCGACGATCACCCAACGGTTGGTCGAGCTCGACTGCCCAAAGCTCGATCCCGGCCTGCCGCATCGAGGCCACCAGCGCGGCCATCTCAGCAAAGATGCGCCCGCGCACAAACTCGTCGACATACTTCGCGGCGGCGGCGCGCAGCTCCGCGTCACGCAAGCCCGCATAGATCTGCACCATCTCGCCGCACATTGCTTCTTCGCTCACGTTTCCCGCTTGGTAGGCGCGATATCGCGTATCGATCCAGTCAATGGTCGAGCGCGAAACCAGCCCCTGTTCCAGCGACCACGCCATGAATCCGAAGCCGGCGTCGCCACTCCACAGCGTTCCGTCGCAATCGAACACCGCAACCCTGGGTTTGCACTCGAAAACCAGCCGCTCAAACTCTTCTGCGGTCCATTTGTGAATTTCCGTCTGCGCGGGCGCCAATCGTCCCTCATTCGTGTTTGAAAGGTTCATCCAATTCTATTTTCATCCATGCAGGCCGGATTTGTATGGCTCGCTCGGTAGAGGAGCCAATAGAGGCAACTCAATCGCGAGCATCTGCGCGCTGCCTTTCACCGAAGATTCACTATGTGTGCGTCGCGCTCCGTAACGAGATGCGCGAAAAACTGCACGCGCCTCAGAGCAGTCCCTGCAGTTCCCCGCGGATCCTTCAGGAGAATTCGCACGCGACTCCCGGGTTGGTCAGCTTGATGCCGGCGGCGGCGCCTCTACCATTTCCACGCGAATTCTAGCGATGCGTCGCGCGTCCATCTCCACCACGGTCAATCGCCGGCCCTCGTATTCTACTGACTCGCCCGGCTGGGGAATGTGCCCCAGACGCGCTAGCACGAATCCCGCCAGCGTTTCCACGCCCCCGTCGCGCGGCAGGCTCCATCCCATCTGCGTTTCCAGGTCGCGCAGATTCACACTGCCATCCATCAGCACCGCCCCGCCGGCGCGGCTCAGCACGGGATGCGAAGGCGTATCGAACTCGTCTTCCAGCTCGCCTGCAAGCTGCTCGATCGCATCCTCCGCGGTTACCAGGCCCACCGTCGACCCGTACTCATCCACCGCGATAGCCAGATGTCGGCGGTTCTGCTTGAAGTCGCGCAGCAGGTCCAGTGCGGATTTGGTTTCGGGCACGACCAGGACCTCGTGCATGATCTGGGCAAGTCGAAGCTCGCCCTGCGGCGCTGCGGCGACGGTCCCCGACGTGCGGAAGTAAAAGAGCCGCGCCAGGTCGCGCGCATACACCGCGCCGACGATTTGCTCGGGGCCTCGAGCCTCATCATAGACGGGAATGCGCGAGTGGTTGCGGCCGAAGACCCGCAAGCAGGCCTCTTCAAGGAGCATGTTGGAAGGCAAAGAGAAGATCTTCTGCCGGGGCGTCATGATTTCGCGCACAGGCACGTCGCCGAGCTCGAGAGCGCGGTGCACCAGCGTCTCCTGAAACTCGGGCAGCAGACCCAGGCGCCGCGCCGCGGTTGCAATCAACTTCAGCTCCTCGGCGGAGTGGATCGATGCGGCGCGCTCGGTCTTGGGAACATCGAACCCGCGCAGTATGACGGCAGCCGACCGGCTGAGCAAGCGCACCGCGGGCCGAGTGACCGCCATAAACACCAGCATGGGCGGCGCTACCGCCACGGCTAGCGCCTCGGCGCGGCGCAGTGCCAGCGCTTTGGGCACCAGCTCGCCGGCCACGACGTGAAAGTACGTGATGAGCGCAAATCCAAGCGTCACGGCGGCCACGTGACCGTAGATCTGCGCATGAGGAAGCCTTCCCAACCATCCCGCGAGCATCTGCGCGGCCAGCGGCTCGCCCAGCCAGCCAAGCGCCAGCGAGCACAGGGTCACACCGAGCTGCACGGCGGGAAGCAGGTCGTCGAGATTTCGCTGTAATCGCCTCACGGCCCGCGATCCGGGAACCCGCGCCGTAAGTAACTGCTCCACACGCGTGTCGCGGATGGAGACTAGCGCGAACTCGGCTGCCACAAAGTAGGCGTTGGCCAGAATCAGCATGGCCACGGCGACCGGTTTGAACAGCAGAAGTTCGTGCATCTGGGTGAGAGGATAGCATTGGGCGGGGCCCGGCTATACCCGCCGAGCAAGATACCATTCGCCGCCGGCCCTGCAACTCCGGGAACCAGAGATTAGGCATGTTTCCAACATTTCTTGGAACCAGCCTGCCAACTGGTGCGTAGCAGGGAGAAGGGATAGGTGTATGGAAAGGGAATTGTGGCAGAAATGAGGATGGGAATGAGGCGTCTTCTTGCAGTGTCAGCGGCATTCACAGTGATTTCTGTGTTGGTGGCAGCTCCGGCCCGCGCCACTGAGGCAACGTTTGAGCGCGACCTGACGGTGAACGGAAGGGTGGACCTGTCCGTTACCACCGGTTCGGGCTCCATTCATCTCACCGTCGGCCCAGCGGGACGGGTGCACGTCTTCGGGCGCGTGAAGTCCGGCTGGGGCGGAAGCGATGCGAAGGTGCGCGAGATCGCGGCGAATCCTCCCATCGAGCAGACCGGCAACATTGTGCGCGTCGGATTGAAGCATCAGAATCTCAACAACATCAGCATCGATTACGAGGTTCAGGCGCCGCCCGACGCTTTTCTCGACGCGGCGTCAGGCTCGGGCAACGTGACCGATGACGGCGTGGGCGCGAACGCGAAACTGAGCACCGGCTCCGGCTCCATCCACGCCACCGGCTTGCAAGGCGGTTTCTCGTTGCAGACCGGATCAGGCAATATCTATGCCGAGCAGGCCGGTGCAGGCGATGTGAAGGCCGGCACAGGGTCGGGCTCGATTGAGCTGAAGAACCTGCGCGGCGGGCTGCGCGCCGATACCGGCTCGGGCAACATCAAGGTCGCCGGAACGCCAACCGCGCCCTGGCGAATCCAAACCGGCTCGGGCAGCGTGGAGTTATGGACAGGCAGTGCCGCGCTGACGCTTGACGCCGGGACGGGCTCAGGAAACGTTCATTGTGACCGCGAGATCGTATCGCAAGGGACATTGGAGCACCACCACGTGAAGGGCAACATCGGCGGCGGTGGGCCCATGGTGCATGTCGGGACCGGCTCCGGCAACATCCGCATCCAGTAACGCATTTTAGGAAATTCCGTAAGGCGACGCCTCTGCCCTGAAGTTGGCGCGAGCAACACGGGGTGGGAGCATCAGGGAGCGATGACCTTGCACGCCGCCAAAGACACCGCACCATTCCTAAAATGCCGTAAAGCCGCGCTACGGAATGAAGTAATACGGGTCCGGGTATTTCACTGAGAACTCCGCTTCCGGCTTGCCCTTCAAGTCGCTCCACTGGTCACCCACGTTGAGGGCGAGCGTGTATCCCGCGGAAACGATCTGGCCACGAACGACGGCCTTGAAGGCGCCAATGGTCTGCGAGCCGTGCTCCGCAGGACGCATCACGAGCAGGTTCCAGTTGTCGAAGCCCTGCGCGCGCAGATTACGTTCTGTGGCGGCGCGTTGCGGTTCCGTGCGGCCGGTAATAAAGAAAATGTCCACACCCAGCCGCTGCGCTTCCTTGTAGAGCCGCAACGTGCCGGGAATGGCGGGCGCCTGCGCGGTCTCGATCAACTGATCGAAGGTGGCGGCAATATAAGCAAAATCCGCGCCAACCTCTTCCTGGTAGTTCGAGAGCGCAGTCTCGTCGATGTCCAGAATCAGCGCCAGTTTCTCGTGCGGACCACGATGAGCGGCACGCCGGCGCAGGTATGCGATGGCGCGGTCGGCCTGCCTGTCGATGTCGTGGGCGTAGCAGCCGCAGGTACACGTGCAATCGTGGTACTGCCTGAGCTCTTTCTTGAGTGCGTCGAGGTTGGGAATGCGCTCCGCTGTAGCGTCCGTGCTGAATACCGGCCGCGGCGCCTGCTGCGCAGCGAGACAGTCGAATCCCAATGCAAAAAGGAGGGCAGTCGTCCCAATTACCAGAACCTTCTTCAAGACTCGACACTCCTCTCCCAGGCTTTGCTTGCCAAGTGTAAACGATGCAAGCGCCTGGCTGGCGCAACGTGTTGCTCCCGTTACACTAGACGTATGATTCGCGTCTTCCGCCCAATTCCTGTGGAGCGCTTGAAGCTGCTGGTTTTCGATCTCGACGGCACGCTGATCGACTCGGCGCAGGACTTGTGTAACAGCGTGAACGCGACCCTTCGGGAATTCAGCCTGGGCCCGTTGCCCGACCCTGCGATCGCCGGTTTTGTGGGCAACGGCGCGCCCATGCTTATGCGCCGCTCGCTGGCGCTGGCCGACCAAGTGGCTCCCGGCGACGTTGACGAAGAGCTGTTCAAGAAGGCCTACGCATTCTTTCTGCAGTACTACCGCGAGCACAAGCTCGATTTTACCCACGCCTACGAGGGCGTTCTCGACGCGCTGAAAGCATTGCACGAGCTGCACGACGCGCCCGGCGGCCCGTCAAGAACCATGGCCGTTCTCACCAACAAGCCGGTACGGCCGGCGCGAGGCATCTGCGAAGGGCTGGGCCTGGCGGATTACTTCCTCCACATCTATGGCGGCGATAGCTTTCCGGTGAAGAAGCCCGACCCGGTGGGCATGCGCTCGCTGATGGAGGAGACCGGCGCGCTTCCGGAAGAGACGGTGATGATCGGCGACAGCCAGGTGGACGTGCAGACGGCGCGCAATGCCGGAACATGGTCCGTGGGCTGCGCCTTCGGCTTTGGCCCGCAAAACCTCCTGGACACCCCGCCCGACGTGTTGGTCGACTCGGCTGCCGAATGGACGCAGGCACTCAGTTCCGCGTAAGATCGCCCGGGAACTTTCAGCCGCCTTGGCGCGTATAGTGAGCGTATAGCGAGGATGGTGCGCCTATGCACAGGAAATCTCTCGTCCTTTGCCTTCTCGGCGTCGCCCTGGCGGTTGCCGCTGCGCCTGCTCGCGCCGACCAGGACGCAGTGCAGTTCTTTCGCAATATCGATGTCACTCCCGATGCCCCCACGCACGACGCTGTCTGTTTCTTCTGCAGCGTGCGCGTTCAAGGGAGCGTCCAAGGCGATATCGTCGTCTTCTTCGGCAACGTGCATCTCGACGGAGAAGCGCGCCACGACGTAGTTGACTTCTTCGGCAGCGTCAGGGCCGCCGACAACTCCTCGATCGGAGGCGACCTGGTTTCGTTCTTCGGCTCGGTGCGCCTGGGCGAAAACGCCACCGTGCACAAAGACGTGGTCGCGATGTTCGGCACCGTGCATACGCCGGCGTCCGTCTCCATCGGCAAGGACCGACTCGTGTTCTCGCCCTGGATCTTCTTTGGCCCTCTGTTGGTAATCATCCTGGCCATCATCATCATCGTCCACGAAGTCCAGGCTCACCGCCGGCGCCGCTTTTTGCAGAGCTACCCGATTCCACCGCAGCAGTAAGAGCCATCAAGAGCCCGGCTGCGCGTTACGCTGATTGCATGGGCAATCCAGGCTTTCAGGGCGCTCGCGCTCTGCGCATCGTGCTCGCCGGCGGCAGCGGCCAGGTAGGCCGCATGTTGGCGCGGTTCTTTCAGGAGCGCGGCCACCATGTCACCGTCCTCACGCGCGGGCCCTACACCGCACCCTGGCAGACGGTTCATTGGGACGGGCGAACTCTTGGGCCATGGGTCGAGACGCTCGAGGGCGCCGACATTTGTATCCATCTCTCCGGCCGCAGCGTCAACTGCCGCTACACAGCGCGCAACCGCCGCGAGCTTTACGACTCGCGCATTGGGCCCACGCGTCTGCTCCACCAAGCCTTCGCGATTCTCGCCGATCCGCCGCGCTTGTGGATGAACGCATCGACGGCCACCATCTACCGCCATGCACTTGACCGCCCTATGGACGAGGCGACCGGCGAGCTGGGCGGCAACGAATGGATCTCGCGCCGCCGCCGCGCACCCGAGAAATGGAACTGGACCATCCGCCTGGTCGAGGATTGGGAGGCCGCATTTTTCTCAATTGCAACGCCGCGCACACGCAAGATCGCGCTCCGCACCTCCCTGGTTTTCAGCCCTTCGTCGGGCAGCGTCTTCGCGGTCCTCTCGAATCTGGTCCGCGCTGGCCTTGGCGGAACGCAGGGAAACGGCCGCCAATTTGTTTCATGGATTCACGAGGCCGATTTCGCCCGCGCCCTTGAATTCCTCATTAACCACGAGGAGATCGAGGGTCCGGTCAATCTCGCCGCGCCCAACCCGCTGCCAAATCGCGAGTTTATGGCCGCGTTGCGCGAGGCTTGGGAGATGCCCAACGGCCTGCCCGCGCCAGCGCCGCTCATGGCCATCGGCATGTTTTTCCTGCGCACCGAGCCTGAACTGGTCCTCAAAAGCCGGCGCGTCGTCCCGGGCCGCCTGCTCGACGCCGGATTCCAATTTGAATTTCCGACCTGGCCCGAAGCCGCCGCCGACCTCGTCCGCCAATGGCGTGCGCGCGACGATCTCTGACCACAAACCTTCCAGCCCCTGATCCACGCCCGCACGGCCGGCACGCCGGTTGCTCCACAGTCGTGTTACCAAAGGCCATTGGACCTTCGTAACGCTAATTCAGGCTATTTTCATTTGACGGCTGTGCACGGCAGGACCATAGTGCTAGCCAAGTTTCCCCTCGGGGTCAAGCATGGGCCGAGCTTCACCGGCCTACTGCTAACGCCGTCGCCATCGGACCACCCCTCTGTCCGGATGGGCCTCCGGTGACCTTTCGTGTGAACGCCGTAACGCCGAAGGGAGACCCCATGATCAGGCCAATCTTCAACGCCTTGCAAAACGCCGGGTGCCGCCTCCACGCCCAAACTTACCACTCGTTGCCAAACGCCATACGGTTGATTAGTTTCCTGTTCCTCATCACCTTCGCTCTCGCAACAGCAGGGGATAACAAATGCGCTCTCTTAATTTGACTCTTCGTAGCCTTTTTCCGAATCTTCATGTCCGCTTGATGTCAGGCGCGTTCTTAACGTCGATCATCCTCATCGGTTGTGGCGGCAGCCTAGGCAATACGGGAGGAGGGGGCGGCGGTGGTACCGGGGAGCAAACAAAGGTGACCATTCTGACGACGAGTACCGCGAACGACCAGTTAGCAGAGTTCGAGATGGATATCAAAAGCTTGAAACTCACAAACGCCTCAGGCGGCACAGTGAGTCTCATCTCGACTCCTCTAAACGTCGAGTTCTTGCGTGTGAATGGCACAACGGAGCCGCTCATTACCGCCAGCGTTCCCGAAGGGACATACCTATCCGCCGGTGCATCGATCGGGTCCGCTGAATTTGAATGCATCACCCTCAACCAGTCTGGCGGCTTGGATACGAGTTTCTTCGCCTATGGATATACGCCGGACTCTGACGTCACTGTGAATGTCCCCGCTCCGCTTAAGATTTCGGACAGCAGTACTGTGCTCGCTCTCGACCTACTTGTGTCGAAGTCAGCAAGCTGGACAGCCTGCCATACCAACGGTATCGAGCCCTTTTCTATAACACCCACATTTAACCTAACTGCCATGACGCTCTCGTCTTTGCCATCCAACAGTAGCGACGGGCTTGAGACTGACCTGAGAGGGGTAATTGCATCGGCGGATACCGGAAGTGGCAGGTTAACTGTCACGGCAGACGAAGGACCAGACTGCGCGGGAACCGCCGCGGGAAGCAATTGTTCGCCGCCGGCCGCGAGAGCTCCTGTTTGGCAGGTGGTTTCCGACAATGGCACGGTTTTTGAGGGAGTCGCCGGCATCTCTCAACTTGCCTCCGGCATGGGCGTGGATATGGATGCAGCGCTACAGCCGGACGGTTCACTGCTCGCAAAGCGGATTTCTGTTTATGACACCAGCGCGAACAACCTCACGATCGCCGATGGCCCGCTCATCTTCAACAGTCCAGTCGTGGGCTATCAGTCGCTTGAAATCGCTCCGGTTCGTGAGTCGGGCCCGCTGGCCTTAGCACCCATTCCGTTTAGCTATGGCAACGCTGTCTTTCAAACATCCGGCGCATTCAAGAATCTGGGCGATTTGCCATTCTCTCCGAGTTTCACTGCCGCAAGTGCTGTTGACGGGCAAAATCTCTATGCCAGCACTCATGCTCTTTACCTTTCCACCCCGCCAACATTTGTTCCCGCGACCACGATCACGCTGGTCCCGCAGACGATCAACGGCACGGTCAGCGCGATGGGGAGCGAAGGCGGCTTCACCACCTACACGGTTACGCTTGCTCCCTATGATCTGTTCCCCACACTTGCCGTGCAGTCGGGCCAGACCACCGTGCTGACGAACCCAAACACCGTTGTGGTCTATGCGGACACTAACACGCAGGTGCTCAACACCAGCCCGATTACGGTGGGCGGCGTGGTGCGCTTCTACGGCCTGGTCTTCAACGATAACGGCACGCTGCGCATGGACTGCGCGCAGATCAACGACGGAGTCGCCGAGTGACGAGCGGTGGGGCTAGGATCACCGCGCCGGCTACAGACCCGGCCTCTAAGCCCGGCTACTTCGGCGTAATATCCGTCACCGGCAGATCCCAGTGCGCCAGCAGAATCTCAAACCGCCGCTGCTCCTCGCGCTTGTAAGTCTCCTGGTCAGGCCACAGATCCTTCTTGAACGCGTCTTCGTCCGTGTTCGCGCTTGTGGCCACCGTCGAGTTCTTGTAGACGATGGTCACGCGATAGTCCCAGCGCCCGTCCTCGGTGGTGTGGTAAGCCGGCGACTCGATCTTCAGCGAAAGAATCCGCCCCGTCGCCTGAATCTTCTGGAGCAGCCGGTAGTGGTTCTTTTTGAATAGTTGGAGAAACTCCTCCTGATGGCCCCACTGGCACTTGTAGTAGTACTCGATGGTGTATGGCTGCCCGGCGCTTGATTGCGGCGGCGCGCCCTGCGCCCACAGCGGCCTCGCAGAGCCCACGGCAAACGCCAATGCCAGTACAACGAGAAGAATCCTGCGCGTCAAAATCTCCATAGGTGCCTCCATGCGTGCGATGGAAGCATTGTAGCGTGACGCCGGATCGCCCTTGCAGTTCAGCATTGCCGCAGGAACTGCTGCACCCAGACAAAAAACGGCCCCCGTTTCTAACGGGGGCCAAGTTGCCTTGGTTCTCTCGCGATGCGAGAGCTTGGTTGGCGGCCTAACGGCGGGGTGGCCGTTGGCGCAGGAGCAGAGCCTCGGGGGAGGATGGCCGCGATACTACGGCTGCTCTGCGCCAGCTGCGGCAGAAGCGCTTTGGGGTGACGCTGCTGCCCGGGCCGCCAAACTGTTTTCCATCAACCGCACACGCACGCTGCTTACTCTTACCCGCTCCGGCTTCTGGTCTTCGTCGTTGGAACCGGTAGCGGATGCCTCGTTGCCGAGGGCCACGGCATGCATGCGGTAGACGGGAATCTGGTGTTCGGTTAAGAGATAGCGCTTGACTGCTTCCGACAAGCGCTCTGAAGTCTGTATGCCGGCGCTGCCCGCCATCGGCGCGTGCGCTTCCATCTCCAGGATGTAGCCGTCGCGGCCGGTCAGGCTCGAGGCCAGCTCATCCAGCTTTGTTTTCGATTCCGCGGTCAGCACCGGGCTCGAACCACGGAATTGAATCTCCAGGTCCGTCACTTGACGATACTGATCGAGGCCATTCACTGTGGTGTTGATCTGATCCACGTGGCCCGACGCCATTTGCGCTGTGCTGCTTGCGTTCTGCGCCTGTGTATTGGCGGCCATGGCGGTCTGGTTAGCCGCATCCGCCAAGGCCTGCGCCTTATGGATTCCCGCCTGCGCTCGCGCATCCACGTCCTTGATGTCACGCGCGTTCTTGGCGTTCACCTCGTCCAGTTCCGTCAGCCGGTCGTTGATTGGGTCGATCTGCTTCTTTACCCACTTCTTGCGCGCAAAGGGATAAATGCGTCCCCAGAACCCCTCCTTCGGCGCGCTCATCGGCTGCTGCACCGCGGGGGAGGGCTGCTCTTGCGCAACCGAAGGAGTCGTGTTCTGGGACGAAATCCCGGTGGATACCTGGTCTTGCGCCCACACGGGGATAGCGATTGCAGATGCCAGCGTAAGTAAGGCCAGCTGGCGCGGGAACGAAATCAGAAGCTTCGCAGAATTCTTCACGGGTTCTACCCCTCTCGGTTCGCGGCTTCCAAACTTTCTTCCGCGGGATGAGCACTGCTCTCCGCTCGTCCCTAAGAAGAGCAAGGCTGCTGCCAAAGAAAGGGCGCCAAGGGGAAAACTCGTATCTACTTGAAAATATGGATCCTAATGAGATTTGGAGATGTGCAAAATACGCGGCTTTTGCCCCCTGTATACACCTGTTGCCGGGTAAATTTTGCACGCACGAGTACTTTCTACCCTGCCAGGCGATGAGCCCAGTCCCAGAACCACACAGAGAGGCCTTATTCCAGCTCGACGTGGATGATCCGAATCTCAGGGAAAGCGCCATCCCAGTCCTGCGGGACGTTGTCGAAGATGAGCCGGAAATCCCGGGAATCGCCGGGCGCAAGCGGAGCCGCCGAGAGCGGCTCAACATCGATATAGGGCTCCCGCGTTCGGATGATCCGCAACGGCTGGGTATCGTTCCACGCGACTTCGTGTGCCGGGTCGCGGAAGAGGACCTGAGCCGTGATCCCGGTCACCGTCCGGCTTCCGTTGTTGCTGATCTGGCCATCGAGATAGGTCGATTTCCCTCCAGCGAGGTTAGATGACTCGCTCATCTTGAGCTGTCCGATTGCGAGGTTCGCTGCGTAGGGATCAGTAGCCGCCGAGATCGGTGCTACCGCGGGCTGGTTTTTACCGCGCCCGGAGATGAGCATCAGTCCAATCAACACGGCCAGCACAATCGCCCCAGCCACTGCCATGGGCACCCAGTTACGTCCAGGCGCGGCCACAGGACGCACAAGTTGCGGACCTGTACTCACGAGCGAAATTGTACACCCCTCTTCGGCAGCCCCACGGCTCATTCACAACCGAGCGCCGCACACAACCGAGCGCCGCACCACGCCATATCCCCCAAACCGCACATCCGGCATGCCCGAAGACTTTTCATCAAATCTGCATCTCTCGCGTGAATCCTGCGCCGAACTCTCGCGTCTAAGCAGGCAGGAGAAACTCAACTGCTCGCGAACCCGAACCTGCAGCGTTCCGGAACCGCCGGGCCAGGGAACTGGAAGCGGGCACAAGGGAACCAGAAGCGTGATCGAACCGTAAACCTTACAGCAAAACGGATGAAAGGCAGGCCAACCGATGCCCCCCTCCCCTTCGATCGCCCACACCTCACCGCCAGCCTCTACAAGCCCTGCTCAGCAGCCCAACCAGCTTGCCGATTTGGCATACCAGGGCTTGACCATCGCGGCAATGCTCCTGCTTCTCGGCAGCCTCTTGTCCTTCTGGTAACACACTGAACCGGCGCAAAATACGGGTTCAGCGGCTCGTCTCCTCACACAGTCCGCCACCTAAGGACGGAACGTAACCTCATGGGAATGAGGGCGCTCTCCACCGGAACGTCCTGCCCGAACCATCCCTACGCCATACAACGCGATGGTTACAAAGACGACTCCGAACAGGATCCACACTCCCAGCAGCGATGCTCCCCGCTCCGGGCGGCGCGCCGCATGGATCAAAATCAACTGGACGTAGAGGAAGATCCCAACGATTTCCGCTTTGATCCAGGCGAGCATCCCAAGGGTCATCTCCTCCAGCCGTGGCTGGCTCTCCGCGGTCACTTGGACTGCATGATTGGCCAGCGAGTGATACTTCGCCAGGATGGTGAGGAGCAAGTACAGAACGAGAGCGACAAGTGGCAGGGCCTGCACCGAGAACGTAGAACTCCAGCTATCAGGGTTGCCAGCTATGTCGACATGCGTGGGAATGCGGTCTGGCAGACGGTTCGGGCCATAGAGGGCGAAGCCTGTGACGAGGAATAGGATGCCCAGCATCGCAACGCAGCCGGTTTCCAGGATCCTTCGCATGGGACCCTTCCTTATCGGGGGTATCCGAAGGGGGTATCCAAACGGTAGACCATCGGCAGCCAATTCAACCGGCCATGATGAGGGCGTGTATCCGAACGGTAACCCGGCCGTCTGGCCCCTTCACCCAAACCGCGCCCGCTTTACGGACTGGCGGAAGTCGTCGCCTCTCATCTCAACGCGCATGCACATCTCTGCGAGGCGGGAGCGCATGCGGTCGCCGATTCGGTCGCCGAGGGTGTCCTCGCGAGCGGCGCGCTCTGCGTCGGTCTTGGGACCGGCGCCGGCGGGCAGGTCAGGATAGTTGGTAGTAATGATGGTGGTCTGCCGGTCGTTGTAGCGTGTGTTCAGGATCAGCGCCACCGTATCCCAAACCCACTCGTTGGGCTTTTGTGCGCCCAGATCGTCCAGTACCAGCACTTCGGCGGCGAACACCGGCCTCAGCAATTCCAGTTCCGTCGTCCTCACCTCGGGGTTGTAGCTGTTCTGAATGCTCTTCAGCAGCTCGCGATAGTCGCAGAAGAGCCCCTTCGCCCCGCGCTCTCTCACCAGCCGCTGCAGCACGCCCACCGCCAGGTGAGTTTTGCCCAAGCCAGCCCCACCCACGAAAAGAAGACCCCGACCACCGGTATCCACGGGATACTCTTCGACGAACCTCCGCGCCTTCAGCAGCGCCTCCGCCAACGACCGGTCGGCGTGGTGGTAAATCTCAAACGTATCCAAGGTGCAGTCCCGGTAGCGCGCGGGAATATGCGCCGCCGCGAGCCGCCGCTGCTCGCGCTCCGCTTCCTGGCACTCGCACGGTCGGCTCACCCAGTTCCCGGCCGCATCCATCACCCGCACCAGCCCCACGCCACCGCAAATCGTGCAAACCGTCATTCCGCTTTCCAGCCTAGCGCACTCGGCCTCGCCGAGCCTCGGTGCACGTCCCGTGACCGAATGTGGAAAAGGCGCTCGCTCTGGAACTAATCCAGCGACTTGCGGAAACGGAGGATGGCGATGAAAAGCAGGCCGAGGCCCAGACCCGCCATGGCAGCCATCTGCGGCCATAGAATATCCAGTCCCACGCCCTTCAGATAGGTTCCACGCAGCACCACGAGGAAGTAGCGCAGCGGGCTGGCGTAGGTCATGTACTGCAACCATTGCGGCATGGCGCTGATGGGAAATCCAAAGCCGGAAAAGACGATGGCCGGCATGATGAAAAAGAACGCTGTAACCATGGCCTGCTGCTGTGTGGACGAAACCGTCGAAATGAGCAGGCCAACGCCCAACATGCACAGGAGAAACAGAACTGCGCCCAGGAATAACACCGAGAAATGACCCCGAAATGGAACCTGAAACCATAGCGAGCCGACCACGGCGATGAGCGAGACGTCGAACAGACCGATCAGGAAGGACGGCAGCGTTTTGCTCAAGATGAATTCTGCCGGGCGGATTGGCGTCACCATGATCTGCTCCAGTGTGCCGATCTCGCGCTCGCGAACCACACCAAAAGCTGTCAGCGTAATGACCAGCACAACCGTGAGACTGCCGATGATCCCGGGGATGAAGAACCAGCGGCTGCTCAGGTCAGGGTTATACCAGGGGCGAAATGCCAGCTGAACCGACGGCACAACCTGCGCGAGTTGCGGCGCGATACTTGAGATCCGATCTTGCTCGTATTCCTGCCCGAAACCGGTGGCGATTTGCGTAATGTACGCGGAGGCGATGAGCGCGCTGTTGGAGTTGGTTGCGTCGACGATCACCTGCAATGGAGCTGGCTGGCCCTTTCGCAGTAACTGTGCGAAACCGGCATGAATCTCCAGTCCCACCGTGGCCTTTCCCTCCTCAATCATGTTGGTGAGTTCCGTGGAGTTATCCAACTGGCGTTGCACAGCAAAGTAAGGGCTCGAGGTGAAACGCGAAATCAGGTCGCGGCTTTCCTGGCTGTGGTCATAGTCGACTACAACCGTTGATACATGACGGATTTCGAAGGTCGCGGCGTATCCGAAGATAAGCATCTGGATAATGGGAGGCACAATGAGGATGACGCGTGTCCGCTTGTCACGAATGACCTGAATGTACTCTTTTATGATCATCTGCTTCATGCGTGCGAACATGCGTCTCCTCCTGCCCTCCCTACGCCAGCCTCTTGTGAAACGAGCGTGTTGCGAGCACGCCTAGGACGATCGCAAAAAGCGCCAGCGGCACAAGGTCGCCATACAGCATGGCGGTGGGCGTGCCTTTCAGAAAGATTCTCTTCAATACGCTGACGTAGTAGCGCGCGGGAATGATGTATGTAATCCATTGCAGGGCGGTAGGCATCTGGTCGATGGCGAAAAGAAATCCCGAAAGCAGAAAGGCAGGAAGGAATGTGGTGATCAACGCAATCTGGCTGGCGGCAAACTGCCCCTTGGCGAGCACGGAGATGAAGAACCCCAGAGAAAGCACAACCACCAAAAACATCGCCGAACTGACAAGAAGAGTGACGAACGATCCGCGAAACGGCACACGAAACCAGTAGATGGCAATCAGCGCACAGATAATGGTGTCGCCCATGCCGAGGACAAAATAAGGCACCAGCTTGCCGAACATGATTTCCGCGGCGCTGACGGGCGTAGAGATCAGTTGTTCCATTGTCCCGCGCTCCCACTCGCGGGCAATGGTCAGCGACGTGAGAAATGCGCCGATGACCGACATCACCAGCGCAAGAACCCCGGGAATGATAAAGGCACTGCTCTCCAGGTCCTCGTTGTACCAAGTGCGAGTCTCGATACTGATGGGCGCTGCCGGGACGGCCATTCCGCGCTGGCGAAGGTAGTTCGATTGCACTTCCGCCGAGTACGCCAGCGCAATCCCTTGCGTGTAGCCGATGAGGACATTGGCCGTGTTGTCGTCTGTCGCATCTACCAGAGCCTGGATCTGAATCGGACCACCTTCGCCGAGCTTTTGCGAGAAGTCCCAGGGAATGACGATGCCCATCTTCGCGCTGCCGTCGTCGAGCGCGCGGGTAAGTTCGGTGTAATTATTTACGGTTCGCACGACGTGGAAATATGCGCTCGATTGAAAATGCTTGAGTAAATCCTGGCTCTGCTGGCTGCCGTCGCGGTCATACACGTAAATAGGCAGCCCCTTCAGGTCCAGGCTCACGCCGTAGCCAAACAGTATGACCAGAATCGCCGGCATCACGATGACGATCATGAGGCTGCGCGGATCACGCAGGATCTGCACGACTTCTTTTCGCGCCATCACCCACAACCGTCTCCAGCTCATGCCGCGTGCTCCTGCGCCGTCCCGCGCGTGGTGGTCAGCGAAACAAAAACATCTTCCAGGCTGGGGCGAATTCTCTCCGTGCGATTGAGCTTGATCCCGCGCTGTGCGAGATAGTCCTTTAACAGCGGCTCTGTCTCGTCGGCGTCGCGAACAACCAGGTGCAATGCATTGCCGAAGACTGCCGCGTCCAGCACGCCGGGGGCCGATTGCAAAACCTCGAGCGCCGCGCCTAGAGGCGCGCACTCTACGAGAAGCAGATCGCCCTTCATGGATTTCTGTTTCAGCTCCGTTGGCGTGCCCAGGGCGACAATCCTTCCGCGAAAGATGAGCGCGAGGCGATTACAGTACTCGGCTTCCTCCATGTAGTGAGTGGTGACGAAAACGGTCACGCCCTCTTCAGCCATCTGGTGAATCAACTCCCAGAACTGGCGGCGCGAAATGGGATCGACTCCGGATGTCGGCTCATCGAGAAAGACAATCGGCGGCTTGTGCAGGACAGCGCAACCCAGGGCGAGGCGTTGTTTCCATCCGCCAGGAAGAGTCCCCGTCATGAGATTCTCGCGGCCCTTCAGATTCGACATCTGGAGCGCCCATTCGATGCGGCTGGCCAGTTCTGCAGGGTTCACGCTGTAGAGGCCGGCGAACAGGCGAATGTTCTCAACAACCTTGAGATCGTTATAGAGAGAAAATTTCTGCGACATGTAGCCGATGTTTTGCCGCACCTCCTCGGGCTTGCGCGCGACATCCAGACCGGCGACGAACGCGCGGCCCGATGTGGGCCGAAGCAACCCGCAAAGCATGCGAATCGTCGTCGATTTGCCAGCGCCGTTGGGGCCAAGAAATCCAAAGATTTCGCCCTTGCGAACCGAAAGGTTGATGTGATCGACAGCAGTGAAGTCGCCAAACCGCTTGACGAGGTCCTCAACCACAACCGAGCTGCCATTGTCATGCATGGGCTGCCGCCTGGGCGCCGACAACGTCAACGAACAGGTCCTCAATCGTCGGAGCAACGTGCTGAATGGAATCGAAAGCCACGCCAGCGCTGAGCAATCGCCGCTCAAACGCTGCCGCGCGGCGCGAGGCATCGTCCACCACAACCCGCAGGCCATCACCATGTAGCACCATGCTTGAGATGCCTTCCTGATCGCTCAACTCCTCGCGAACCTTGCGCGGATCGGAAGAGACGATCATCACCACACCCTTGCGCAACCTGTTCTTCAGGTTGTCCGGCGTATCGCAAAAGAGCAGTTTGCCCTGATGCAAAAGGGCGACGCGATGGCAGCGTTCGGCCTCGTCAAGATAGGCCGTCGAGGTCAGAATTGTGACTCCTTCCGCGAGGAGCTCATAAAGGATCCGCCAGAAATCGCGGCGCGAAACGGGATCGACGCCCGTCGTTGGCTCATCGAGCAGGATCACTTTGGGCCGGTGAATCAGCGCGCAGATCAGGCCCAGTTTTTGCTTCATTCCGCCTGACAGTTTGCCTGCGTGGCGGCCGCGAAATTCACTCATTCCGGCGGCTCGCAGCAGTTCGGCGGATCGCACCTCGCGTTCGCTCCGCTTGACACCGAACAGATCGGCGTAAAAGCGGATGTTCTCGTCGACGGAGAGCTCTTCATAAAGACCGAAGCGCTGCGGCATGTAGCTCAGCGAGTGCTTGGCGCGCTCCGGCTTGCGCACCACATCCACTCCTGCAATTTGCGCGTTGCCTCGGTCAGGCGGCAGAATGCCGGCAAGCATGCGCAGGGTCGTTGTCTTCCCGGCGCCGTCGGGACCGACCAGCCCGAAGATCTCGCCAGCGCGGACATCGAAGCTGAGCGCATCCACAGCGCAGATGCCGGGAAACGTCTTCGTCAGGCCATCGGCAACGATCGCGGCTTGGGCTTGATCATTCATTTTCCGCTGGGTGCAGCTCCTGCAGACGCTGGGGTGGGGCTCGCAGCAGCGACTTCGATGCGCGCGTCGGCAGGCATGCCCGGCTTTAGCTCGTGGTTTCGATTGTCGATGTCGATCTTGATACGGTAGACGAGCGTAACTCGCTCTGTGTAGGTCTGCACGCTCTTGGGAGTGAACTCGGCAGATGGCGAAATGAACGAAATGCGGCCGTGGTATTGCTTGCCGGGATAAGTGTCTGTTGTGATCGTCGCTTCCTGGCCCCAGCGGATGCGGCCCAGATCAGTTTCCGCGATGTAGGCGCGAAGCCAGACATGGTCGAGGTCTGCCAGCGTCACGATTGGAGTTCCGGGAGAGACAACTTCTCCCAGTTCAGCCTCGCGCACGGTAATCACGCCGGCGTAAGGCGAGCGGAGAACGGTGTAACCGAGATCGACACGCGATAGACCGAGATTAGTTTGGGCCTGCTTCAGATTGGCTCTCGCAATGGCGATGTCCTCCTTGCGGCTGCCTTCCACGGCCTCGCTGTAGCGCTGCTCTGCGGCCTGGTAATTCGCTTGTGAGCGCTTGAAAGCTGTTGCCGCCAAGTCGCGATCCTGCGCGGAAACTTCATCCTTGGCGAATAGCTTTTGCGCGCGATCGTAGTCGATCTGCTTTTCTTCAAGATCGGCTTTCGCATCAAGCATGCTCTGCTGCGACGCCTTGATCTCCTGCTCGCGTGTGCCGGCCAGCGTGAGCGCCAGATTCGACTCGCGCACTCCAACGCTGGCTTCGTCCACACGAACCCTCTGCCGGTAGTCCGCATCTTCAAGTCGCGCCAGCAAAGCACCTTGCTGTACTTCCTGGCCTTCTTCGATCGGCAGCTCGGTGATGCGGCCTTGGACTCTGAAGCTGACAAGGCTCTCATGGGCCTCGATGTTTCCTGAAAGCGTGAGCTCATTTGTGGGGGCCGGCTTTCGAACAAACTTCGGGTATAGATAAATCCCGACCGCGACCGCCGCGACCAGCAAGACAAGTACCAGTATTCTTTTCTTCATCGCAAACCCCTGCCTGGAACTTTCGAATTCATCCGCCAGAGAAGCGCTCTATTGCTTTGCAAACTCCGCCACATTCTTCTGCGTGTCGCCGAGAGCGCGGGCCAGCGCAAACTTTGCATCCTGATAGCTTGAAACCGCAAGGATGTAGTTCTCTTCGGCGCGCGCAAGCTCATCCTGGGCAGTAATCACTTCAACGTTGTTCGCCGTGCCTTCTTGAAAACGATCACGCGACATCTCCAGTTCGCGACGGGCCAGGTCCTGCCCCTGGCCGGCAACGTCAACCTGTTGTCTAGCTGAGTCAAGGTTTAATAGTGACTGGCGGATATCCTCTTCTATGCCACGTCGCAGATCGGCGATGCGGTCGTCGACGCTCTTCAGTTGCGCCGCCAGCTCCTGCGCCTCGCCGTTGCGATCGCGGTCGAACAATGTCACGTCGATCTGTCCCTGAATCAAGCCTGTGCCCTGGATGCCGCCAATGCTCCGGCCGATTCCGCCGTAGTTTCCATTGAGGCTCAACTTCGGATACGAACGGGCGCGATTGGCGCGC
The DNA here is from genome assembly GCA_963836525.1 of uncultured Acidobacteriaceae bacterium. Taxonomy (GTDB): domain Bacteria; phylum Acidobacteriota; class Terriglobia; order Terriglobales; family Acidobacteriaceae; genus Telmatobacter. The sequence continues at coordinate 267,014 of CAWIJW010000006.1, read as the reverse complement.
TGCTGCTCCACAACCGCCTGGCGCTGCGCAGACAACGAAAGATAATCAGCGCGCGCGACGAGCGCCTCAGGCACAAGCGTCTCGGCCTGTTGCTCGCCCAATGGATGAAATTCCAGGGTCTCTGCCAATTCCATGGACGTACCCGGATCGACGCCGATGTCGCGAGCGAGTTCGAGTAAAGCCTGTTGGTATTGGTTTCGCGCGATCAGAAGCGCTTGCTTGTCGTTGGCAAGTTGTACATCTGCCCTCAAAACATCCACGCCGGTCGCCGTTCCCGCGTCGTGTTTGTCTTTGGCAAGCCGGTAAAGCGCCGCTGAGTCAATTACGCGCGATTGTGCCGCCTCTGCGCGCGCGGCGGCAGATTCGGCGTTCAGGTAGAGCTCGGCAACAGCTCGAACGATCACATCGCGCGCGTCCTGCTCGCTCAATTTGTCCGCGTTGAGCGTCTGTTCGCTGGCCTTCAGGCCTCGGTAGTTCGCCAAATCGACGACGTTCTGTTGCGCGTAGAGGCGGAAGTCATAGTTGGAGAATGGGCCTACGACATTGGGAATCGGAAGGCCAGGAACCGAAATGCCGAAAGCTCGCAGATTGCGGTTTTGATAGTTGGCATAAGTTTCAGCGCTGACACGTGGAAGCAGCGCGGCGGAAAGGCGGCGCAAGCGCGTGCCCGCCGCCGCGTCCACCTGCGCGCCGGCAAGCAGAACGTTCAGATTGGCTTCAAGCCCCTTCTGAATCGCTTCCTGCAGAGTGAGCCGGTAATGTGCGGGCGCCTGCGCTGCGGCACGCGACCATTCTGTCCCGCCGCTAAGCGTGAGGATCAAGAAGACGGTTGCTGCAAACTGGTGCTGTGATTTCATGGCTTCCGCTCGCGTCCCTTTGCGGCGATGGCTCGCCAAAAGTGGCGAAAACTGTTTTCAACCCAGGTCTTTAGCTCCGGCTCGCCGTGCAGCGACCAAAGCAAGGTGGTACCAAGAAGTACTTGCTGCATCTGAAGAGCGATGTCCTCGTTCTTGAGTTTTTGATCGACCTCGCCTCGTTTCTGCCCCGCGGCAATCACGCCGGCGATCATCGACCGGCCTTCAGACATCTGGTGCTCGATAAGTTTGCGGACGACGTCGCTGGCTAGAAAGGATCCAATTACGGCCCTGGCGAGATAGGGGCTGCGGCCAGGTTCCTCTGCCAGGCCGAGAAACAAGCGGTGAATTGTGGAATAGATGCTGGTCTTGCCCGATGCTGCCGCTTGGACCGCCTCTCGAACACGCGCCAGTTGCAACTCAGCCATGACGCCAAGAACGTGGTCTTTGCTCTCGAAATAGTTGAAGAAGGTCCCCTTGCCTACGTCTGCGCCTTCCGTGATGTCCTCGACGGTGACATTTTGGAATCCGCGATCGGCGAAGAGCTGAAGCGCGGTTCGAAACAGACGCAGCCGGGTTTCCGCAGCACGGCGCTCGCGGCGGCCCATTGCGGGGGCTTCTGCCTCGGCTCCTCCGGCGAGCCCCTTCACCAGTGCATCGCGATGCTGATTGTGACCGTTCCTCATATGCGGCTCAAATCCATGTACGACTATCAGTCACCTTTGTACCATCAGTCGCGTCCGTTGTCAAGGGCTCTGGCAATGTTTCTGCTGCAGATGCCGATCCGGGCTCAACGAGTGCCAACGGGCTATGTCACAGATCCAGCTCAGCTGAACGCAGTCTGATCGGCCCAGCGAGGGGGGCAAATCCGGATCATTCCCGCACTTTGCTGGATAAAGGCGCCGTCAGGAGCAGGGTCTCTGGTTGCGGCTTCCTCGCCCTGCCGAATTTGCTTTCAGCCCGGCAAATCCATCTGCTACCTTTGAGCGAGGCACCCTCCTTCCCCCGGAAGAAACTCTGCTTAAAGGTGACCGCATTGGACCTGATTGATCGGCTTGCGGAGCACAAGACGCTGGGCACAGCGCCCAGGGAGGAACTCGCGTGGCTGGCGGCGCACGGGAAGCTGCAACATCTCGACGCCGGCAAGGTGCTGTCTCGTAAAGGTGCTCCGGTTGAGGGCCTTTACGTCGTGCTTTCGGGCCACGTTTCACTGTCGGTCGATCGAGGCTCCGGGCCACAGAAGATGATTGAGTGGCGCGCGGGTGACGTGACCGGTGTGTTGCCTTACTCGCGGCTGACGAGTCCGCCGGGAGACGCTGTTGCAGAAGAACCCACCGAGATTTTGGCACTGCCCAGGGATGAGCTTCAAGCGCTGACCCGCGAGTGCTTTGAGGTGACCAGGATCTTGGTGCACATCATGCTCGATCGTGCGCGGCTCTTCACTTCGGGCGACTTGCAGAACGAAAAAATGATTTCGCTGGGCAGACTCTCTGCGGGGCTGGCTCACGAACTGAATAATCCCGCTTCTGCCATTGAGCGCAGCGCGGCGCTGCTTGAGGACCGGCTGGAAGAGGCTGAGACGGCGACGCACGCGATGGGCGTGGCCCGGTTGAGCGATACGCAACTTGCCGCCGTGGACGCGATTCGGACGGCCTGCCTGGCGAAGGCGCCGCAGGGAGTCCGTTCGCCTGTCCAACAGGCTGAGCGGGAAGAGGCAATTGCCGACTGGCTCGCCGATCACGATCTCGACACGGCCGGCGCAGAAGCGCTTGCCGATACCCAGGTCACCTTCGAGGCGCTCGACCAGCTCGCCGCGACCGTGCAAGGACCTGCGCTGGACGCGGTTCTGCGCTGGGCCGCGGCGGGGTGCGCGGTGCGCAACCTAGCTTCGGAGATTCAGGATGCGGCGATGCGCGTCTCTGGTCTGGTGACGGCGATCAAGGGTTTCACGCACATGGATCAGGCGATGGTGGCCGAGCCGGTGGATCTGGGACCAAGCCTGGGCAACACGGTGGTCGTGCTCAGGGCAAAGGCAGGGCAGAAGTCGGCGGCGGTGGCGATCGAACTGGAGACCGGCTTGCCGCTTGTGCGTGGATTCGCGGGCGAATTGAACCAGATTTGGGGAAACCTGATTGACAACGCACTCGACGCAGTCCCGGATGGCGGGCGCGTGGAAGTGAAAGCGAACCGTGAAGGTCAGCGCGTCGTGGTGCGCGTGGTCGACAACGGACCCGGCATCCCCACGCCGATCCGCGAGCGCATCTTCGAGCCGTTTTTCACTACCAAGCCGATGGGCCAGAGCACCGGCCTTGGCTTGGACATCGTCCGGCGCCTGGTTCGCCACAACGACGGCACAATTGAGGTCGACTCACAACCAGGCCGGACGGAGTTTCGGGTAGCGTTGCCGATTGCCGAGACCCCCGGCGCGGGACTTGCGCAATGAACAAGCCTGTTTTACTCATCGTGGACGACGATCCGCAGGTACTGGCTGCGGTGCGCCGCGATCTTCGCTCCCGTTACCGGGAGAACTACACAGTGATGAGCGCAGCATCGGGAGATGAGGCGCTGAATGCCATCCGCGAACTGAAGAGCCGCGGGGACTCGCTGGCTATGTTGATCTGCGATCAGCGCATGCCGGGCATGATGGGCAGCGAGGTGCTGGCGAAATCGCGTCCAATCTACCCGATGGCGCGCAGAGTTCTGCTCACCGCTTATTCGGATATCGACGCAGCCGTGAAGGCGATCAACGAAGCGCACCTGGACCACTATCTTTCCAAGCCCTGGGAACCGCCCGAGGAACGGCTGTTCCCGGCGGTTGACGATCTGCTGGATGCATGGCAGGCCGAGTCTCTGCCGGAAGCGAAGGGACTGCGGCTGGTGGGCCATCAGTGGTCTCCTCAATCCCACGCCATCAAGGATTTTCTGGCCAGCAACTTGATTCCCTATCGCTGGCTCGAGCTGACGCGCGATGCTGATGCCCGTGCGCTGCTGGATGCAGCCGGCGTGAGCGCCGAAGAACTTCCGGCGCTGTTCTTTGACGATGGATCGCCGGTGCTGCGCAATCCCGATCCGCGGCAAGTGGCCGAACGGCTTGGCAAACCCATAACGGCCGCCTTCGATGTGTACGATCTCGCCATCGTTGGAGCCGGACCCGCCGGCCTTGCGGCGGCTGTGTATGGCGCTTCGGAGGGGTTGCGGACACTGCTGCTTGACCGGCATGCGCCGGGCGGGCAGGCGGGCACCAGCTCGCGGATCGAAAACTATCTGGGATTTCCAGCCGGCGTCAGCGGCAGCGAACTGACACGGCGCGCGCTGACTCAGGCGCAACGTCTGGGCGCGGAGTTTCTGGTGCCGCTCGAAGTCACCGGGATGTCGATCGACGGCGGATACAAGCGGCTCAAGCTTGCCGACGGTCGCCAGATCGTAGCGCGGGCATTGCTCGCCAGCACCGGGATGTCCTATCGCGAACATCCCGCACCAGGCATTGCGGAACACACTGGTGCGGGAGTGTACTATGGCGCGGCAACTACTGAGGCGGCGGCCTTTCGCGACCGGCGTGTATTCGTTGTGGGTGGCGGAAACTCGGCGGGTCAGGGCGCCATGTATCTGGCGCGCTACGCAAAAGAAGTGGAGATTGTGGTGCGCCGCGACAGCTTGCGCGACACGATGTCGCAGTACCTGATCGAGCAGATCGAGAAGACCCCCAACATCCACCTTCACCCTTGCACGGAAATTGCGCACGTTGAGGGCGAAGGTCACGTCGAGAAGGTCACGCTCAAGTCGCTCACTGATGGATCGACCCAGTCGGAGGATGCCGACGCGCTGTTCATCTTTATCGGCACGCGCCCCAGAAGCGACTGGCTCCCTGCCGAGGTGTTGCGCGACGCCAAAGGCTTTGTTCTTACAGGGCGGGACCTGATGGCGGCTGATGGGTTCGCGCGCATCTGGAAGGAGCAGCGTGATCCGCTCATTCTGGAGACCAGCGTTCCCGGCGTATTTGCCGCGGGAGACCTCCGCGCCGGCGCCATGAACCGTGTCGCGTCTGCCGTCGGAGAGGGGTCGATGGTGGTGCGGCTCGCGCACGAGTATCTCGCACTCACCTGAACATCAGCATCTCTGTGCGCTCAAAACCACTGCCGGAGCCTCATTGAGACAGCTCCAAGCCAAACGCCGAATCGCCGCGGTCCTCTTGTGACTCGTTTGTCCGCTCGCGCATCTTGACTGCCGCGAAAAACCGGCATGTTCCGGCCTGCCCGCCGCGTCGGAAGGAACTGCCGGCAGGCTGCCCAAATTAATCGCAAACCAGCGCCGCCTCAGGGAAATCGAGCGCCCCATCCGCTCGGCTCGGCAGCAGCGCTCTCGCCCGCCTCGATCCGCGGCGCAAAGAACCTCTCCACCTCGCCCAGCACATCGGCGCCGGTGCGCGCATGGTAGATCGCCTCGCGCAGCTTCGCTCCGCCCGGCACGCCATGCGTGAACCACGTGGCAAACTGCTTCATCTTTCCCACCGGATCGCCCAGCCTCGCATCGCGCGGCAGATCCTTTGTTGCCTCCGCTTCGCCGAGCAGCATCTCGAAATACGCGCGAATCATCCGGTAGCGATCCTCGACCGTCGGCCGCTCGTAGTTGCCCGTCGCCGTGTACTGCGCAATCTGCCGGAAGATCCACGGATTCGCCGGCGCAGCGCGCCCGATCATCACCGCGTCGCAGCCCGTCTCGGCCACCATCGCCACCGCATCCTCCGGCGTGCGGATGTCGCCGTTCCCGATCACCGGAATCCCCACCGCTTGCTTTACCGCGCCAATCCATCCCCACTGCGCTTGCCCGCTATATCCCTGCTCGCGCGTGCGCGCATGTAGCGCCAGGCCGTTCAGCCCCTCGGCCTCGGCCATCCGCGCCAGCTCCACGCACACAATCTGACTCTCGTTCCAGCCCATGCGGAACTTCACGGTGAAGGGAATCGTCACCGCCTTGCGAATCGCCTGAAAAATCTCGCCGATCTTCGGCAAGTCGCGCAGCAGCCCCGACCCTCCGTTGCACCCCACCACGCGCTTCGCCGGGCAGCCCAGGTTCAAATCCACCGTGTCGAAGCCCGTCTGCTCCACGATGCGCGCCGCTTCCGCCAGCGTCTCGGGATTCGACCCGAACAGTTGTGCTCCGATGGGATGCTCATCGTCGTAGAACGTCAGGTACCGGCGCCGCTTCGTCTCGCGCATTCGCGCCAGCCCGTCGGCCGATGTGAACTCCGTCAACAGCAGCCCGCAGCCGGACTGTGCGTTGGTCACTTCCGCCTCAACTCGTGACGCGTCGAATGCGCTGGAATCTTGGCGTTCCTCCAAACCTCCGGGCGGCGAAGCCGCGGTTGCCCCACCGCAGGTGGTAAACAAGCTCGCGTGTCGAATGAAGCGTCGGAACACCGTATCGGTTACGCCGGCCATCGGCGCCAGCACCGTCGCGGGCCGCACCACCACCGCGCCCAGCCGCAACTCCGCCGGAACCCGCGCCTCCGCGGGCATCGCATGCTCCACCGGATTGTCCCAGTTCTTCTTCACCGTGAATCCGCGTCTTGCCATGGCAACCGCCCGCTGGGCTTCTTGCTGCTAGCTCTTCCTGCTTTCCAGCACTTCCTTTGCGCGAAACTTGGCCATCTTCGCGATCAGCTTCACCGGCACCGGCTCGGCAAGCGAAAACCGCACCGTGCTCTTGATAACTTCATGCCCCTTCAAATCGTCTTTGAGCGCCGCGAGCAGCCGCCTTGTCGCGGGATAAATGGAGTAGTGCTGCTTCCACCCCGCAAAATACATCAGCCGTTCGCCGTTCAGTTTATATGTCGGCATTTTGTAGGAGATCGCCTCTTCTGCCTTGGGCACAGCCGTGCGAATCGTGGTCCGCACTTGGCTCAACGCCCGCCGCGCCGCCTCGGGCTGCGCGGCAATGTATTCGTCAACGGACTTGAACTCGGCCTTCATCTCGTCCTGCGCCCCTCCGTCTGTTTCCGGCCAACCGAGCCCACCAGTGCGCTCCGCGTCTCGGCTTTATGGCGGTCTTAGCCTCGGTACGAGCGAAATCGCGGACAGCTAGGAGCTAGCAGCTAGAGGCTAGAAGCTGTCTTCATCCCAAACAAACGGAAGCCTCCGCCGCGGCGGAGGCCCACTCGTCCAACTCCTTGCCTCGGCTTACTTCGCCTTCGCTTCGGCGGCCTTCGCGTACTTCCGCCGGAACCGCTCCACGCGTCCCGCCGTATCCACCAGCCTTTGTTTGCCCGTAAAAAACGGGTGGCAAACCGAACAAATTTCCACGTGAATGTCGCCCTTGTGGGTCGACCTTGTCTCAAAACTGTTTCCGCAGGCGCACACCACCCGCACCGCGGCATAATTAGGATGAATCTTTTCCTTCGGCATCGCTGAAAAACAGACCTTTCCTTCGATTCTTCTCTATCTATATTGTAGGGGGATTCACGCCCTTGCGCAATCATGAGGGCAGGGAAGTCCTGAAGAGCAGCTATTGGCTCTTAGCCTCTAGCCCTTAGCGCTCTCTGCGAGGACTTACGGCGTTAGTTCAACCACAACTGCTCACCCAGCACAAACACGCTAGCAGCTAGGAGCCAGCGGCTAGAAGTTTCGGGCCCGGCACGAACCCAGCCCGCTGACTTGCTGACTCGCTGACTTGCTGCCTTAGTGGAAATCCCTCGACCTCACTTCCGCGCGCGTCACTTCCAGCGGCACAATCCTCTGTGCCTTCACATGAATCACACCCTCTTGGTTCTGTACCGGCCCTTCGATGCGCAGGAACCGGTTCCGCGTCACCACCAGCCGGTCGCGCTCAAAAACATCCGGCGTCAGAATCACGTTGGCAATGCCCGTCTCGTCCTCGAGCGACAAAAACACAAATCCCTTCGCCGTGCCTGGCCGTTGCCGCGCAATCACGCATCCGGCAACGCGCACGTACTTGCCGCTCCTGCATTGCTCCAGCTCCACCGCTGAAAAAATCCCCTCTGCCCGCAGCGCCTCGCGGTGATACGCAATCGGATGCGGCCCCGTCGTCAGCCCCGTCCCTGAATAATCCGCCGCCAGCCTCTCTTCGGTTGTCATCTGCTTCAGCGGCATTGCCGCGCCGCCGGCCGCAACCACTTCACCGCATCCATTGGCGTGCCGCCCAGTCTCCGCACCCCGCAGCAACTCGCCCACCGGCCTTCCCGCCCACTCCACCTGCCACAGCGCATCGCGTCGGTGCTCCACGTCGCCCAGTGCATTCATCGCTCCAATCTGCGCCAGCGCCACCAGCTCCTTGCGATTCAGCTCCGGCACGCGCCGCGCCAAATCGTCCACGCTCGCAAACTCTCCCGCGCCGCGCGCCGCAATCACCGCCTCCGCCGAGCTCTGCCGCAATCCCTTTGCATAATTCATTCCCAGCCGCAGCGAGATCGACCCATCCGCCTCCGCCTCTAGCGTGCACAGCCACTCCGACCGCTGCACATCGATCGGCCGCACCCGCAGCCCGTGCCGCTGCGCATCCTTCACCAACACTGCCGGCGAATAAAACCCCATCGGCTGGTTGTTCAGCAATCCGCACGTGAACGCCGCGAGATAATGCACTTTCAAATACGCTGAAGCATACGCAATCAGCGCAAAGCTCGCCGCATGGCTCTCGGGAAATCCGTACATCGCAAACGACGCGATCCCCTGCACAATGTTTTCCTGCGCCGTCGCATCCACGCCGTTGTGCGTCATGCCCGCGCGCAACCGTCCCTCCAGATCTTTCATCCGCTGCATTGAGCGCCGCATGCCCACCGCGCGCCGCAACTCCTCGGCCTCCGCGCCCGTGAAACTCGCCACCGTCATCGCCATGCGCAGCAGTTGCTCCTGGAACAGCGGCACGCCCAGCGTCCGCTTCAGCACCGGCTCCAGCGACGGATGCGGATACGTCACCTGCTCCTTGCCCTGCCGCCGCCGCATGTAGGGATGCATCATCTTGCCCACAATCGGTCCCGGCCGGATGATCGCCACCTGCACCACCAGGTCGTAGAACCGCATCGGCGCGTTGTGCGGAATCGACGCCATCTGCGCGCGGCTCTCCACCTGGAACATCCCCACCGTGTCCGCCTTGCACAGCGTGTCGTACACCTGCGGATCCTCGGGCAGCAGCGCCAAATCCACCTGCTTGCCGTAGTACCGTGGGATCAGCTCGATCGCGTCCTTGATCGCCGCCATCATCCCCAGGCCCAGCAAATCCACTTTGATCAGCCCCATGTCCGCGCAGTCTTCTTTGTCCCACTGGATCACCGTCCGCCCTGGCATCGACGCGCGCTCAATCGGCACCACGCGATTCAGCAACCCCGCACAAATCACCATGCCGCCCGAGTGCTGCCCCAAATGCCGCGGCAAATCCTGCATGCGCAAACACAAATCGAGATACCGGCTGATCCGCGGATGCCGCACGTCGAATCCAGCCTGCGCAAAATGTTTCTCCATCGTGTCGTTCGGCCCGCGCCACTCCCAGTGGCCCATCAAACCCGCGAGCCGCGCCGACTGTTCCTCCTCGAATCCCAGTGCCTTGCCCACCTCGCGCGTCGCCGACCGCCCGCGATACGAAATCACATTCGCCGTCATCGCCGCGCCCAGCGCGCCGTAGCGCTCGTATACGTACTGGATCACCTGCTCGCGCTCATCGCCCGATGCCAGATCGAGATCGATGTCCGGCCACTCGCCGCGATTCTCGCTCAGGAATCGCTCGAACAAGAGTTCCATCCCCACCGGATCCACCGCCGTCAGCTCCAGCGCGTAGCACACCGCCGAGTTCGCCGCCGACCCGCGCCCCTGCACCAGAAATCCCCGCCACTGGCAGTAGCGAACGATGTCCCACACGATCAGGAAGTAGCCTGCAAAACCGAGCTTCGCAATCACCTCCAGCTCGTGCTTCACCTGCGCGCGCGCCTTCGTGAGCAGGTGCCTCTTGGCCGGCGAGCCGTATCGCTTGCGCACGCCCTCCTCCACGCGCTTCGCCAGAAAGCTGTCCATCGTCTCGCCCTCCGGCATCGGATAATGCGGAAACTCGTAGCCCAGATTGGCCAGCGTGAACTCCAGCCTCTCGCTCACAATTCGCGTGTTCGCAATTGCGTCGGGAATGTCGCGGAACAGCACAGCCATCTCGCGCGCCGTGCGCAGATGGCGTGCTGTGTTGCGTGTGAGCAGCCGCCCCGCGTGGTCGAGCGTCGTGTGATGGCGGATCGCGGTGAACACATCGAGCAGCTCGCGATCCTTCTCCTCCGCATAGCGCACGCCGTTGGTCGCAATCACCGGCAGCCCCAAGCTCTCGGCCACGCTCATGAGCGTTTGGTTACGGCACTCCTCTTCGCGTTCCTGGTGCCGCTGCAGTTCGAGATACAAATTCCCGCGCCCGTAAATCGCGGCCAGTTTTTCAACGATCTTCCGCACCTCGCTCTCGCCGCCGCGCGCAAGCGTCGCGGCCAGCGGTCCCTCTTCGCCGCCCGTCAGGCAAATCAATCCGTCAGAAAATTCCTCCAGGTCCTCAACCGTCGCCGCGCCTTCAGCCTTCGTCGCCTCGCGCATCTTGAAGCGCGTGATGATTTGGCACAGATTCTGGTAGCCGATCTGCGACGCGCACAGCAGCACCACCCGCGCCGGCTCCTCGGGAAATTGATGCGGCAGCCATTCCGCCGGCGTCGCGCGCCTGCCCAGCGACTCGACCGCAATCTCCGCGCCGATGTGCGCCTTCACCCCGCACGGTTGCGCCGCCGTATGGAAGCGCGCCACACCGTAAACCCCGTTCCGATCGGCCAGCGCAATCGCCGGCATCTCCAGCTCCACCGCGCGCTGGATCAGCTGCTCCGGCAGCGTCGCTCCGGCAAGAAAGCTGAACGCGCTCGTCGCGTGCAGTTCAATGTACTCACTGTCTCGCACAATCGACGATTGCGACTGCGTGCGAACACTCATCACCGTCCCAGGAGCCACCGGCCGGTACGCATCATCAGGATGACAAACCGGAGTTCCCGGCGAGCGCGCATTCGGTACATGGATGCTCTGGTCAGTCGTAGAACGCCTCCAGCCTCCACGCATTCCGCGCGCGGTCGCACGTCAACAGGCACGCCACCGATCGCCCGTCGTTCATCGCCGCCAGCACGTCCCACTCCTCCGTGTCCCACGCCTCCATCGCCCACCAGCACCCGCTCGTCCTCCACGGCCCATACGCCGCTGCAATCTCGTACCGGTTCTCTCCATCGCTGAACGCAACGGGCCTCGTCGCTGGGCTTGTACGAATCGCATTTGCTGGTTGCCCCATCCTTCCGGCATCTTTTCCCGGAAAAGATGCCGCGAGGATGGGAGAAAGCATCACCCGCACCACGCGCGCCGGCCGCACGCGCCGCAACGCCATCCGTGGTTCCGCCTCCACCTCTGCTCCGCCTCGGTCATCCGTGGCAAAACCTTCTATGCGGAATCCCTCCGCGCGATGCGTATCCTCAAGCACCGGCGACCCTACGCGCTCCTCGCCTACCATCGCTCGCAGTCGCGCCAGCGTCACATCCATCCGCGAGGGCTCCGGTGTCTGCGGCGCAAACAATCCCAGCTGCACCTTGTTCTGCGCTCCCGCCTCCGCGCGCAGCATGAGCTGAATCACCGCGGCCGACGGCGGATGCGCGCCAATCTCCAGTTGCAGCAGCTTGAGCAGAAATTTCCGGTCAATGGTCGGCACTGCCGGCCGGATCGCGACGCTGTGCGTCCCTCCGCCCTCCAGTCCCATCTGCGCTGTGAGCGAACCGAGCGCCAGCGCCCGCCCCGCGGCCCGCGTCACCAGGCAATCGATCATCCGCGCACCCACAAAGAGCAGGGAATCGATCTGTTCCACCGGCGTCTCGAACTCACAAAACTCCTCCAGCGCAAACTCCGCCTCGATCGGCTCAAACGCATGTTCCGCCGCGCCGCGTGCCAGTGCCCGCCATCGCCGCGCATGCGGCCCCATCCGCGCCACCAGCTCCGCCTCCGGCAGTGCCGCCAACTCGCCCAGCGTGCCAATGCCCCACAGCACGAAAGTTGCCGCGTGCTCCTCGTCCAGGTCCAGCGCCGCAATCGACAACTTTGCCAGTGCCTCCGCTTCCGCGCCCTCTGCGATCACCGCGATCCCGTGGATGCCCGCCGCCTTCATCCGCGCCGCATCGAAATTCGCGCTCACCGCAATCGACGCGCGGAACCCCGCCGCAGCCAGCTCCTCGCGCAGCCGCTCCGCCAACTTCTCCGGCCGCCCAAACAGCCGCTCCGTCCCCGCAATATCCAGCACAAACGCGCATGCCGTTGCGCCTCCCGCCTCGCCCGAGCCCGCCGCCCGATTCATCTCTTCGATCCGCGGCGAAAACTTTGCCGCACACTCCAGAAACACCGCCCGCGCCGCCGCCTCGCTCTCGGCTGAGCGCTTGAGCAGGCGTAACCCGCTCATGCTTTCCGCCTCCAGCCGCGTCATGCCCGCCGTCGCGCCCATCTGTGTCGCCTGCCGGTTCAGCGAGCAAACCCACTCCTCGGGCGCGCGTCCATCCAGCACCACCACTGGCTCCGTCTGCCAGTCCGTCCGCAGCCGCAACAGTGCCTGCGCGGGAAACTCCGCCGCCCACGCACACGCATAAAGTCCCTGGCTCATGCGCACCTCCCCGCATCCCACGCCGCACTCGCCTGCCACGTCGCTGCCGGAGGCTTGCGTGTTGTGATCTCGACCGGTGCCTGCCGCTCTCTCCCGCGCCGCACCGCAAACGCGAAACCGCGCAGCACCGTCACGCCTGCTTGCTCCGCGCGGCGCGTCGAGCACTCCAGCACCACCGCCGCAGCCGACTGTGCATATCCGCGCGCACCCACCACCACCAGGCTGCATTGCGTGCGCTCCGCCGCCTGCCGGTACCGGAACCACGTCGCCAACGGAATGCGGCTTCCTAGCTCCGGCGCTGTATCGCCCAGGTCCAGCACAATCGCCGCGAATCCACCGGCCTGCAGCAGCAGATCCGTCGCCCGCAGCCCCTGGTCCAATCGTGTCCACGATGGCCTCGCCCACCGCCGCGCTCCGCGCTCTCTCATCCCGCCCGCGCTCCGCTCCGCCGCCGACCCCGCAGCCGCCTCATCCCTGCAACGCATCCATAGCAGTTGCTTCAGCCGCACGCCATTCGCCGCAGCCGACTCCGGATCGAACGCGTCATTCACGTCCACCCACGCGCACGGCCGCGCCTCCGCTGTCCTCTGCGCCACAAACTGGAGCGCCAGGCTTGTCCGTCCCGACGATGCCATCCCCGTCAGCTCGCTGATGGCCCCCACTGGCAGCCCGCCATGCAGTAACTCGTCGACCGCCTCGACCCCCGTTGCCGCAACCTCTCGGATCGCACGCGGCGCAGGCGTCAGCGCCGCTGGAAACCGGTGTTCCAACGCGCGCTCGATCTCCAAACGAAGTGCGGCGGCAGTAGGCATACGATCTGAGGCGCCCCGAGTGTTTTCGCCTTTTGTTCGCCCAATGTACCGCTAAAACACCCCGCTTGTCAAAGCCCCAACCTGTAGATGTTTTAGGTGTGCCACCTACAAACGCTTGTGGTCCTGCCGGCCAACTAAACTGCTGATCCCAAACGCTTTCCTGTACCAGTCGCCAGCTCCGCCCTTGCCGCCAGCCCCATCGCCATGGCCATCACCCGGTCATCGTGCGTCCCCACTCGCGCCCCCGTGCTCCCATTCGCCATCCGCACAAAGCTCCGGCACTCCCCCAGCAGCCGCCGGCTCTGGAACCGCTCCGGCTCCTCTACCAGCGCCGCATCCAAGTGCCCCAGCATTGCCGGTCGGCTCACGCTCGTCGTCAGCCAACCCGCCTGCCCGCCTTGCCGGTAGATTCGCCCGTACTTACACGCCGTCTCCGCCAGCGCCAGCACGCCGCTGCCGTGGTTATTCCGCTCCACCACCAGCCACGCCCCGTTGTACTCCGTAGCCAGATCGGTCACAAACCGCGCCAACTCCAGCCCGCCCAGGTGGCCGGCAAACTCGGCGCATTGCAGCCCGGTCTCCATCTCCAGCACCTGCGCCGCCGAGTAATCTCCTTCGCTCCCGCCCCCCGCGGGATCCACTGCCACCAAATACTCTTTGCCCTTCACCGGCGGCAGCCAGATCTCCAGCTCCCCATTCTTCCGCCGCTTCACCGGCTCTGGAGCTGTCTTCAGCCGCGCCTCTACCGCCGCCAGCTCAAACACGCTCTCCCCGCTGGTCAAAAAGCAGCGCTCCTCATCCTCGGCGTACTCCTGCCGTGCCAATCCGCGAAAGTCCGCCCGAATCCGCCGCCGGTACCCAATCTGCCTCAGATCCAGCCCGCGCTCCGCCATCAGGCCGCGCTCTTCCTCCGTCAGGCTCGCCTCGTCCACTGCTTCCGCCCGGTACCGCCGCTCCATCCACCACGGGAAGAAGTGCCGCACCATCCCTGTCTCATCGGCCTTCAGCCACTCCTCGTGGAAACACCCTCCCACTCCCAGCGGCGTCGACTCCAGCACCAGCTCCGCTCCTGGCGCCATCGCCGCCCGCAACCCCGCCAATGTCTCCGCCGCATCCCCTGGCCAGTGCGCCAGTTCCGAGCAGTGCAGATTCTGCACCGTCAGTCCCCGCCCCGCATTCCGGTCCGCCGCGCTCACCACCCGGTACTGCGCATCGATCTCCGGAAACACAATCTGCCGCACGTTCGATCGCGCTGTTCTGAGCGGACCTTTCCGCAGCCCGTCCGGCAGCCAATCCACAAACCGGTGCACGATGCGGAAGATCTCCTCCGCCGCCTCCTGCGTGTGCGCTACCTCTAGCGTCAGAGTTCCCGACCGCGTAATCGTCTTCAGAAAGAACCGCGCCGCCACCCACGTCGTCAGTCCCATCTGTCGCGCCTTCAGCACGATGTTCCGCTGGCCGCGCCGCCGCTCAAACGCTTTCTGCACCTCGTTCGCCTTCAGCTTGGCCGGCCTTCCTTCGCGCGTTCTCACCACCAGCAGCGCTTCCGCCAGTGCCATCCCTGCGGTGCGCCCGCGGAGGCTTGTCGGTCGCTGGTCCAGAATCCGCCCGTACTGCTCCAACTCCTTCCTGCCCAGTTTCTCCAGGCACACCTTCCACACCGGCGCCCCGAGCGCGTTTTCCTCATCCACTGCTGCCACTCGCCCCCTCCTCATGCACCGTTCCTGATGGTGTCAAACGCTCCCACACAGGCAGGCTTAGCGCGCGGCTACCCCGGCCGCGCGCCAAGCGAAGGCGCAACCCCGCCCTGGGCCGCACCTCCAATCCCCCGAATGTTGTTTTGTCTTAGTACCCGCCGCACCAGTATTTAATCGTGTACGCCGTCGAAGCCGTCAGCGTTGCGTTCGCCGTAATCGTGATCGCCGTCGTGCTTTCCGTCCACGTATTGCTGGTGATCACCGCCGTTGCGTTCAGCGTGGTCACCACGCAGTTGGCCTGGTTCGAATGGGTGTTCGGGAAGTTCAGTGTCGCCAGAGTCCCCGTCGTCGGACTCGTTCCCGTCGTCAGCGCCACCGTTCCGCTCACGCCGTCGCACACATGGCTCGTCGCGCACGCAATGCTCGGCCCTGATCCTGCTGCCGCGCCCGCTGCCACGCCCATCGTGCCCGTCCCCATGAGGAACTTTCCTTGCAGAAAGCCCGTCGCCGTCGTGTTCCCGCTTCCCGTCACCTGAAGAGCGGCAGTCGAATAGTTCGAACCACCCTCATACACAATGAATCCGCCCGTCCCCGACCCGCTCGTGTTGTTCACCACCACCGCATTCGCGCCCGCTCCTGCGTTGATCGTCGTGTTCGCGCTCGGTGGAAAGATCGCCCGGTCCAGCGAATTTACTGAGTCGGTCACCCGCAGATAGTTGTTCGCATCCTTGCGCACTTGCCACTCCGCGGCGCCCGAATAATTGTTGAACTGCACCGCTCCGATTTGCTCCGCGCTTGCGCCTGGCTGGATGGCCAGCGTCTGATTCGCGTTCGCTCCATTCTCGAGCGTTACATTGCCCTGCATGGTGGTGGCTCCGCTCACCGTGGGAGCCGCCAGTGTGGGGCTGCTCGCCAGCACCACGTTTCCGCTTCCAGTCGTGGCTGCTGCTATCGGCTGCCCACTGCTGTTGCTGCCCAGCACGGTTGCGCTTGCGGGCACCGATCCGCCGTTGATCTTGGCAACGGTGGGGTTCGGATAGCTCCCCCCAAGATCGCCGCCAGGCCCGAAGGCGTGCCCGAAATCTGCGAGTACGCCACCTGCGCGCACGATGGACCGCCGGCCGTGTCTCCCGTCTCGTATTGCCCCGAGGCGCAGGAGCCTGTCCCGGCCTTTGCGGTCAGGCTCGAAAGTGCCATGCCGCTATCTTGCTGTTGGCCCGCAGTGCCGGTGTAAGTAACCACGTCGCCGGAGGTGGTATTTGCTGGGCCGGTAGGAACCGCGGCACCGCCGCCCGAGGTGCCGATTGGCGTCGAACTCAACACAGGCTGCTGGCCGTTGTAGTCGTGCTGGAAGGGCCGGATAGCAACGTAGGCAACCTCCGCATCTGTGCTCGCCGTCGTGACGTTGATCGCAAAGGGCTGCGTGGAATAGGACGAGAAATCCACGGCTACTGAGCCCGTTGTATAAGCTGTCGAGCAGGACGGACTCGCAGACCCAAGGTTCGTCGCTCCCGCATAGACCGTGATGGTGAAAGAAGTGGAAGTCGGGCATTTCACATTGGCGTAGACCGTGGCCTTGATCGCCGGAACCTGCGTTCCGATTAGCGCTCCGCCATATGTGTTTTGCGTAAAGAGATTAGCGAAGTTCGACACCGATCCGCTTCCCCACGCATAGTATTTTCCAAAGAGAGCCGTGGAATCGAGGATGATGTTCGGCGCATTCGCCAGCACAGGATAGCCAAAGCTGAAATCTTCCGGCCCAAAGATCAGGTCGTTGTCATTGGGATAAGGCGTTGTTACGTTGCCGGAGCGGATGAAATCCGTCGTCTGTACGCCCGCTGGCTGATCGAGAATCGACTTTGCCAGTACGCCAAAATGACTTGCTCCGAGGCCGTTGGCCGGGGATGACTCATAACCCGTCCCGGAGACCTGATTTCCAATCCCGTTGTAGACAACGCCTAAGATGCCGGGATTTACCTCGCTCGTAAGGGTGATCCGATTCCGCGATCCGTTCACGCTTAGTGTTCCGAAGGCCCCGCACTGAACGCAGCTTGAATCGGATGCGTCCCATGTCGCGCCGACAGACGTGCTTCGAACGCCGCCTAAGAAGGTATTGGTGAACTTGTGTCCTCCGCCTTCCACTCTCCAGCCCGGAGCCGTACTGGCACCCGTCTCAAGTTCGGGTACATTCACACTCCAGTAGTTCGCAACATCTCCATTAAAGATGCCAGAGATCAAAAGCTGCGGCCCGTAGCCGATAGGTGAATAGAGCTGCACGCCGTCCATCGTGCCGTAGAGCCCGTCGTAGCTGATCCACGGATAGGACGCAGTGATGTCTCCGCCGTGCCAGTGCATGTAGTCCGCGAGGCCCATCGAGTCATACGTATTCAACTCCGCGACGCCAAACACCACTCCGTAGACTGGCGCGCTAATCATGGTGTTGTTGGCGTAGAAGTTGTAGGGAGAGTAGCAGGCTTGCGAGTAGATTCCCGCCGAGGAGTGTTGATAGGCTCCAGTGGCGGTTCCTATCTGCACGTTTTCCATCACATCCGCGTTGTTGCCGGGGCTTCCTGCCATCGTCCAGTCAGCACTATTTGCATCTTTGCAATCGAACGCCAGAGCCGCATTCCCTACATGCGCCGTTACCGGAAGGCCTGCGACCGAGATATAGGCAGAAACATTGCTGGCGGGGGTAGTTGCGTTAGCTGCTAGTGTCACGGTGAGAAAAGTAGGTGTCGGTCCAGGCACGGCCATGCAGGGTGTTACAGAAAGAATCGTGGTAACAAGATTCGCGCCGCTTGGTCCCGCGCCGTTCACTTGGATTGCCTGCCCCACGTCGCCGCAGGTAAAGCCAGCGTGTGGCGAGGTAATGATCGGGCTACCTGCGCTCATCGACGCATCCTGCACCCACCGTCCCGGCCATCGGTGCGGAAAGCTCGCGGAAGCATCCACGGAATCGTCCACGAGAAAGGTGATGTCCCGGATGCTCCAGGAATTGTGCGGCGCGGCGCTTGTTACTGTTGTAGGGTCAGGAGCTTCAAAGATGTCCTCTCCCGGTTTGCCCTTAATGACAACACCAGCCGAACCGATAGCCGGGCCAATTCCAATTGGCGGTTGCCCTATCAGAGACAGGCCGTACCAGGGCAACGTGCTGGTTAGATAGCATCCGCCAGGGGGAGCTGGAAAGTACACAGGAGCGGGAGGGGCAATCGCGTTGGCGGCATTCAGCGCGGCAAGGATCGCGTTATGGTCGTCGGTCGCGCAGTCACCCTTGGCGTTATAGGGCGGCGCCATCACATTGATCTGCGCGTTGACGCTGGCAGTTATGGAGGGCCCGGTCAGTGGGCTTGCAAAAGTCTGTGGAGTTGTGGCTGCAGCGGAAAGAGCGCCCAGATTCGCCAGTGCGCCGTTTGCGCTGTTTGTACCTGTTCCGCCCGCTGTCAGCGGAACCGCGCCCATCCCGCCAATCGACGTGCCATTCGCGGTGTAATAGGCAACCTGCCCGGTGCTCCCCGAGTTGATGGTGCCGTTTACGCCTCCCGATCCTGACCCTGTTCCGCAGGGCGAACCTGTGTTCGAGATATACCCCGAGTTATCGATCTGTAGGCAAAAGTCCCCCGACGAAGCCGCCAATCCAGGAAACTTGATCGCATTCGGCGCAACAAACGCCGCGTCGAGGCTCGAACTCGACCCCGAATAAATATCTGTCTCCGCTCCGGAGCCGGTTTCATAATTGAACCGGATATGTCCCGTCGAGTTGCTCGCATCGACATAAGTATCCCCACTGTTTGTGCTCTGGTACGCCTTAAAGCTATCTAGTCCTCCGGTTGCCGAGTTCAGTGCCCAGTTATTGTTCGTATCCTTCACCATGTACCACTGGCTATTGCCGTTCCAATCTTTGTAAGTGAAGGTCCCTTTCTGGCTTGTCGTAAGTCCCGGCCATAAGTAGTAGCCGGCCTCCGCGTCAGCGTTGTTGCGCACGGTAATCGATCCCGTCGACTGCGTCGTCCCGCCCACCTGCATAGTCCCCCACAAACTGTGCGTTTCCTGTGCTGTCCACGGTGCCCACTGCCGCCGGCGACGTCCCGCCGCTGGCAAAGGTCACGCCGCCTGTACCGGAGTTCGTCGAGCAGTTAAAGCAGACATTCCCCGTCCCCGCCGCGTTCAGAGCGGTTTGGTTATTTGTGCTGCTCTGTCCTGGGTTCCACTGCTGGATCTGCAGCCGGTACACATTGTTGAGCAGGTCCTGCATTTGGTATAGCTGCTGTCCGCCAGTGGCGTCGCTGAAGCCATAGATCCAGCGGTAGCCATAGTCAGTCTGGATCTCATTCAGCAATCCGCGCTCGTTTCCCTGTCCGATTCCCAGCCGGAAGTGATTGGTCAGAGTCGCGTCTTGCTGGCTTCCGTACCAGTCACCATTCAATGCGTTGAAACTCCGGTGAAATGTATCGAGGAAGCTGTTGCGCGTGCCGTTGTCGGTCAGCTTTCCGGTAAACATCGTGCCGCCCGTCATCCAGTTGTTGTAAGCGCTCCCCGCGTCCGCCAGCACCTGGTTTGTCGAGTTCTCGTTCCGCAATCCCACGATCGTATTGTTTTGTGCGTTCGGTCCTAAGTGCAGCGCCGTCGAGCATCCTTCTACATCTCCTCCCGTAAACGTATTTCCATCGCCCCGTTGTAAGTTGATCCCATAAGTGCCGCTTATCGGGCTTCCATTACTCGTGGGACAATCGATATGCAGCCGCACAAACGTGCTCGCATTCATCCAATCTGTCGTTGCAGGATTCGTAATCTGGTGCCCGGTCGCATTCACCGCCGTCCCGAACCCGCTGATCTGGTTATCCAGGAACGTTCCGCCCGTGTAATTCCCCGTCCCATCCAGCGTCATGCCCGTCTGGCTTGAGTTACCCAGCAAGTACAGGCTTTCCAGGTCTATCTCCTGCGTCCGGTACGCCGCCAATCCCTGTGCCGTCGCGCTGGTAGCCGCCGTCGTGTTGATCACCACGTTATCCAGGTGGAAACCCGGCGTATCCGTCGCGTAAGTCGGATCGCCCACCTGCACCATTGCGCTCGCGCCCGAGTACGCGAACGCCGTTCCGCCGATGCTTCCGCTCGCCGCTGTCCCGCCGCGCAGTGCGCACCCGCGCAACGACACATTCCGCGTTCCCGCCGTCACCACAACCTGGTTCGCCGTCGTAATCGTCGCGCACGGCAGCAGCACTGCCACGTTTCCCGTCGCGATCGTCAGGTTCGACCCCATCGTCAGATTGCCTGTAAAATTCCGCGCATCGCACGTTCCGCCGTAACTGGCATTCACCGCGTTCACGCACGCCTGGATCTTCGCGCCAATATCCGCGCCTGGAAACTGATCCACTTGAAATGCGCTCCCAACTTTGCTGCTCCCCACCAGCGCAGCGTAAGTGCCGCCACCTGGCAGCGTCCCGCCGCCGCCATCCAACTGCGTCCCGTAACTCGCGGAACTCGTCGCGTTCCACAATGTGTATCCGCCGTTGCCCTTCAACAGATTTCCGGCGAAGAACGTCATATTCTGCCCGCCGATCAGATTGACCGGCGCTGCCGTATCCCACGTTCCCGCCGCGTTCAGGCTCGCTGTTGTCGTCGCGGAGCAGCCCACTCCGCCCTGCGTCACCGTTCACGCTTCCAATCGAGCCGTTCGCACTCACCGCCGCCGTCGCCTGCGCCGTGCAACTCCCGCTGAACGCCACCGGCACGCTCGTCCCATACGGATCCCACCCCAGTCCGTGGTCACTGCCAACGGTCACAGCGGTCACCGCGCCGCCCGTCGTCGTCACCGTTAACGCCGGCTGTACCGCATACCACGCCGGCATCACCACCGCGTTCCGCACCGTCCATCCCTGCGCGTTCCCGTTCAAATCCAGCACCAGACCCGTCGGCGGCTCGCCCGTCGCCGCCGAGTTACTCGCCAGCGCCACCACGTTATCCAGCACGTTGTTCGACCCCGCCGCCGCCGTAAACGCGTGCGTCGCCTGGATGGTCACGTTCTGCCACCGGTTTGAGTCCGCATTCAATCCCGCCGGCGCCGTCACCGGCAGCGCGGGAATTGCAATCCCCGTATTCACCCCGCGTACATCGATATTCCGGAACTCGCTCCACTGCGGCCACTGCGCCAGATACATCCCGCACGTATGCGTAGAGTGCGCGCCACCGTACTGCGCCGCCATCGGATCCACGCCCGTCGCCGCAATCTCTACGTTCTCGATCTCCGCCACGCGCAGCCCGTTTCCTCCCGCGCCCGTCGCCGCCTGCATTGCGATGCCGCAGTTTCCCACCCACCATGCTGCGCCCGTCCCCGCCGTTCCCGTCAGTCCGTTCCCGCCCGGCGAAAGAACCGAATTCATCTCCATCGGCCGGCTGGTCTGGCAGCTTCCTGCCGCCGCGCGCCCCTCCGCTGGCGTGCACGACACATCCGCGCTCTGGTCCACATAGATCGTCAAATCGTGCAGCCGCGTGTTGCTCAGCATGTTCGTCGCGTCCGGCCCGCTCGCCAGCACATCCTGCCCCGGAAATCCCATCAGCGTCGAAACCTGCTTGCCCAATCCTCCAATCGACTCACCCTTCCAGCTCAGCGTCCGCGTCTTGCACGTTCCCTGGGGAATCGTCAGCGCCACGCCGTGCGCATTGGCGTAGCTCAGCGCCGCCTGCAGCGCGTTCGTGTCGTCGGTCACGCCGTCGCACACCGCGCCGAACTCCTTCACGCTCCGCTCCGTCTGCTGCGCTCCGCTGGTCCGCAAATCCGTCACCCGCACCCCGTTCGCATTGGTGAACGTATCGGTCCCCGCGTACGTCGGCGGAATCACCATCGCCCCATTCGTCCCCGCCGCGTTCATCGCCGCCTGTAGTGTCGTCTGCGCGCTCGTCGCCGTCGGAGCCTGCACGCCATTCACCGCTGGCGTCGTCAGTGCGCCCGTCATATTTCCGCCGGCCAGCGGCACCGCCGTCGCCACCTGTGTATCCACGTAATGCTTATCCGCGGCCTGCAACGGCTGCGTCGGATCACTGCTCAAATAGAGCGGCCCGCTCAGTGTCCCGCCCGACGCCGTCATCCCGCTCTGGTTCAGCTCGGCGATTGCCTGGTCCACGTACGCTTTGCTCACGGTCTGCACCGCCTGCGCTGCCGGCATCAACTTCGCCTGCACCTGCGCCAGCGTGGCCTGCGCCGCCGCCGGAACCACCCAGTACTGCGTGCTCGTCGAACCGTCGCTCATGTAGAAAACGGCTGTGTAGTACTCTCCCGCGGGCGTCGCTCCCACGTTCGGCGCGAGATTCACGCTCACAAATCCGTCCGGCCCGATCTTCACCGTCGTCGAATCTGCCGCAACCGCCTGTCCCGCCGCGGTCGTGAACGACGGCCAGCTGATCGCCACTGTTCCCGCGCCCGGCTGCCCGTTCGCCAGATACGTCGTACCCTGCACCGTTGTGGTGCTCACCGCCTGCGTCCAGGCCATCGCCGCCAGCCCCATTGCCAGCAACCACACCGCGATCCCGCGCGCCGCGCCTTTCGCCGGGTGCCCCATCGGGGTACCCGGGCCGCCCGCTGGGCTGGGTCCCGCATCCTTTGCCGCAAGAGCGGGAAACCACGAGCTCCCGCGCCGCATCCTCAACCACTCGTCCTTCATGAGCTTCATTCCCATCACATCCTTCTTTTCACTGCGAATTGCAAAATCCCGCCCGCCGGGGCGGACCACCGCGAATCGATCCGCATCAGCCAAACACAAGCCACAAATCAAAACCTCAATTACCAATAGCCAATCGCCGGTTGCCCCATCCTTGCGGCGCTCTTTGCCGCAAGGGTGGGAAACCATGCCAAAAGTTAAGAGCTGAAAGCTAAAAGCTGAAAGCTGCTCTCACGCCGCCGCCGTCTGTTTCTCTCTTTCCTTCGCTTTTTGCTTCTCCATCTCCTCGTCCCACTCCGGCTCCGCCGCCAGTTTCTCCGCCACGCTCAGCCCGTCCCACCCCGACTCGTCTTCGCCGTCCTTCTTCCTCTTCTCCATCAGCGAGAGCATGATCTCCGTGCTCCGCACGTTGCCGTCCTTCGCGTAACTCATCAACGAGGTCGCAAACCCTGTGCAATCCTCCCTCACCACGGCTTTCACCGCATGCCGCAGCGCCTTTCTCGCGCCCTTGCCCGCCTCCTTCTCTTTCTCCTCCTTTTCCTTCCGTTTCTCCTTCGCCTTTTCCTCCTTGCTCTTCGACTCCCCTTTCCCACCCCTCTTCGCGTCCTTCTTTGCGGCCTCCTCGCCGCCCATTCCACTCACCTCCGCGTTGTCAGCGCCGCCGGCCTTCGCGTTATCCTTGCCGCCGGCCTTGCCGCGGCGTCTTCACTGCCTTGCTCTTCGCCTCTTGCCTTTTCTTGTCCAGATTGCTCCTGCCCATTGCTCCACCGTTCCGGCCACCCCTCCACGGTCCTTCCCTTGCGACCCTTCGCGCCCACTCGCGTTTGAACCGCGTGATTCGGAACCCGCCAGGGAGCGGATCTTCTCTTCCACTCCGCCCCTCGCGCGGATCCCCATCACCGCTTCACGCGGCCGCGCTTCTTGCCGCAGAAAAGGAAAGGGGCAACTCGCTCGTCGAGTCGCCCCTTCGCTCTCTTCTTCTTCCCTATGCCCGCGCGCCCCGCGGTGGTGGCCCGAAGAAGATCGGGAAAGCCTCTTCAGCCTTCCCGTCATTCAGATGAATTTCAGTACGAATGCTTCTAGCTTACCCGATTGCCTATAAATTCTCTGCAAACTTCACCCACCCTAATCTTCTGCGTGTTTTCAGTAACTTACGCAAAAAATCGCCCCGCGGCCAGTTGACAAACCTAAACCCGCTCCGTCTTCCCCGCCGACGCCTGAACCCCGGATAACCCCCGCGCCGCGCCCATTTTTTGTTTGATTTGTGCCTCAGCCTCGTGGTATACAAGACTCAGTTTTCTTCCCCCCCCGGTTCGAATAAGTCGGCCCACATCTCAATCAAGCCCAACGAAGGGAGTTCCCGCCATGCGCGCGTTCCTGGCGATTGCCTTCTCCTCCTGTGCCCTCCTCCTCTCCGGCTGCATCAGCATGCCGGTGGCAACTACATCCTCAACAGGTTCTGTTTCCGGCACGGCTGTCCGTGGCAGGGTCCACGGCGGTCAGAATCCGATTTCGGGCGCCAGCGTGTATCTCTATTCGGTTGGGACGGGCGGCTATGGCGGAAAAGGTATCGCTGCTTCGAGCAGCAACGCCTCGACGTCGCTCCTGAGCTCGAGTGGCAGCAACACGCTCAAGGACGCCAGCAACAACTATTACGTCACGACGGACTCGGGCGGCAATTTTTCGATCACCGGTGACTATACGTGCCCGAGCGCCAGTACGCAGGTTTATCTCTTTGCAAAAGGCGGCAATTCGGGGGCCGGAGCAAATAGCGCTATAGGGTTGCTGGCCGGGCTGGGTTCGTGCGGCTCACTGACTTCGTCGACATTCGTTATCGTCAACGAGGTTTCGACGATCGCAACGGCTTATGCGCTCGCAGGCTTTGCGACGGATGCGACGCATATTTCAAGTTCGGGCAGCACGTTGGCGCTTCAGGGTATGGCCAACGCTTTTGCCGCGATTCCAAACATGGAAACGCTGAGCACCGGCGTGGCGCTGGCCACGACGCCCGCGGGGAACGGGACGGTGTGGCAAAAGGGAATTAACACTCTGGCCAACATACTGGCTTCGTGCATCAACACAGCCCAGGGGGCCGGCTATTGCACAGGGTTGCTCAAGGGCGAAACGGTGGTCGGGGTCGCGGCGCCATCGGAAACCGCGAGCCTGGCGATCGATATCGCGCACTATCCGGGTTCGAACGCCTCGACGCTTTTGGAGTTTCAGTCCGCGAATCCTCCCTTCCAGCCTGTCACGACCTCGGTGAACGATTTCACCATGACCATCAGCTACACCGGCAGCGGGTTGGATGGGCAAGGCGGTTTGGCCGTCGATGCCTCAGGAAACGTCTGGGTCGTGAGTTATACCGGCAATGTCCTCAGCAAGTTCGGCCCCACCGGCGCAGTGCTCTCCGGCTCCGGCGGCTTTACCGGCAACGGACTCAATGGTCCTAATGCCGTCGCCATCGACGCCTCCGGCAACGCCTGGGTGGTGAACATTGGCGGTTCCAGCCTCAGCGAGTTCAACACCAGCGGCTCGCCCATCTCCGGTTCCCCTTACACCGGCGGCGGCCTAAACGGTCCTCAGAACCTCGCCATTGACCAATCCGGCCACGTCTGGGCGGTGAATTATGGCAACTTCAGCATGAGCGAGTTCGGTTCCGGCGGGTCACCCATCACCGGCTCCGGCATCACCACCGGCGGGCTCGATGATCCGACGGGCGTCGCCGTCGATGTTTCCGGAAATATCTGGGTATCGAATTACGACGGCCTCGGCATCAGCGAGTTCAATTCCAGCGGTACGGCAAACGCAGGCTCCCCATTCACTGCCGGTGGTTTCGACAGTCCCTACGGCATCGCCATCGACGCTGCCGGCAATGTGTGGGCGACGAACCTTTTCGGGTTCAGCCTCAGCGAGCTCAACCCCAGCGGCTCGCCCATCTCCGGTTCCCCTTTCACCGGCGGAGGGCTCAATTACCCCTGCAATGTCGCCATCGATGGTGCAGGGAACGTCTGGGAGACGAACAACTACTACGGCGGCGGGAGCGAGATCAGCGAGTTGAGCTCCGCCGGCAACCCGCTTTCCACCACCTACGGCTATCAGGGCGGGCTCTATGGCCCCTATTCACTCGGAATCGACGGCTCAGGCAATGTGTGGGTTTCAAACTGGGGCGGCGGTAGCGGCAACTACATCACTGAGTACGTTGGCGCGGGTGCGCCGGTAGTGACCCCCATCGTTGCCAATCTCCTGACTCCCTATGGCTCGCATGCCGTCAACTTGCCCTGATTTGGGAACCTTGACCTGGCCTGGCCGGGTGCAGCTTCGCCCGGCCATTTACCAACGTCTTTCGCGCCGCTTGATCTTCTTGGGACAGTGCAAATATGAATTCGAGGACACCATGAACCTGAAAAAACTGCTTCTCGCCTTTGGCTTCCTTCTGATCCTTGCCCTCGCTCTTCCCCTGCGCGCCCAGACCGGCTGCGACGACTCGCCCGAAGACCCCACCCTCGTCCTCGCCCTCGTCGGCGGCGTCGGCGCCATCGCCACCACTCTGTTCAGGCTTTGGCGCCGCAAGTAGCCGCCTCCTCAAGCTCTCTTGCTCTGAGCCGGGTGCCCCATCCTTTGCCTTCTTTCTGGCGAAGGGTGGGATACCACAGACCCACCCCCTTTCCCGCTGACTTGCCGGCTGCCCCGTGTCCCGATTCTGGGACATGGGATACCACGAACCCGAAGCTAAAAGGCGGGTGGCCCAGTTCTCTAGGAAGCAAGACCCTCACTAAACAGGGGTGCCCCGGGTCTCGTTTTTGAGACCCGGGATACCACGATCCTTCCGGCAGCGAGTAATCCCAACAGCGTGCAGACGTCTCCCAATACGATTCGCTGACCCGCTGGCTCGCTTCCCCGTTCCCTCGCTTCCGTGGTCCCTCGGTCCCTATTTCCTACTCCCTATTCCCTAGTCCCTACTCCCTACTCCCTGTTCTTCCCCAGCCTCCTCCTCCACTTCTGCCGCTCCGCCAGCTCCATCAGAGTCTTGCCGCCGCGTGGCACAATCGCGTACACCACTTTACAGTCCATCGCCTCCGCCACCTTTTCCATGGCTCTCAGGCTCACCGACTTCTTGTCCTCGCTCTTTTCCAGCCGGTAAATCACTGACGCATGAACATCCAGCTTCCGCGCCATATCCGTCGCATGAACCCCCAGCGCCTGACGCACCCTTTTCAGCCACTGTGGAGAATAGGACGCCTTCTTCGCCGCGATCCTGAAATACCGCTGTTCCCTGTCCATCCTCGCCCGCGCCAACACCCGTTCCTCGTTTTCCATCATTCCTCTCCCTTGTTCCTGTGTCTGTCCCTTCGTTCCGACGCCCATGCGCCGCTGCTTCACCAGCCGTCCTAACCCCGCGCTAACTCCGCTAGCTCCGCCAACCCCGCCAGCCCCTCTTGACACTCCCGCTCACCCCGCCGGCTCCGCTGGCGCACCAACTCGCCCACGTGCGCACCCGCGCACGCCAATCTGCGAACCTGCTAAGTCATTGATTTCGGAGCCCCGCCAGCCCCGCTAACTCCGCTAGCTCCGCTTCCTCGTTCCCTTGGTCCCTTGGTCCCTGTCTACTGCTCTCTATCTCCCACTCTACGCAAATCCGCGAATTAATCTGCAAACTTCATCGAAGATCCGTAAATTTTTCTTGTTTCCCTCGACCTGCAGATCACAGAACGCCCCAATTCCTCGACCTGCAGGTCATATTTCACGCGAGCTCGCAATGCGACGATTTTTCTCCTGCTCCCAAATCTCCATTTCCTCCACCTGCAGGTCGTCACTTTTCAGCCCCATCACCTGCTGACACGTTGACTCGCTGACTTGCTAACTCCGCTAACCCCGCCAACCCTGCTAACTCCGCTAGCGCCGCTAGCTCCGCTAACCCCGCTGCCTCGCTGCTACCATTCCCCTATGTCCCTCTCGCATCGCCGCTTCCGGTGCGTTGTTCTTTCGCTGGCTTTCTGCGCCGCCTCCGTCCTTCCCGCCCCCGCCCAGGAATTGGCCACACCCCCCGCGCCTGCCACCCTCGCGCCGTCCTCGGCTCGCCTCGACGGAGTCCTGGCCAGTCAAATCCGCGGCCGCTCCATCGCCCAGGTTGCCATCTCGCCCGATGGCAAGCGCCTCGCCTGGCTTGAAGCTGGCGAAATTCGCGTCGCTCCGCTCTTGAACCTCGACCAAAGCCAAATCGTCACCGCCGCCTCGCCCGGTCAGCTCTGCAACGCCTCCGGCATCGTTTGGTCGCCCAACTCCGCCGCCCTCGCCTTCCTCTCCGATTGCGCCGATCCCGGCGGGCAAACCGACCTTTATCTTT
Source organism: uncultured Acidobacteriaceae bacterium (assembly GCA_963836525.1). Classification (GTDB taxonomy): domain Bacteria; phylum Acidobacteriota; class Terriglobia; order Terriglobales; family Acidobacteriaceae; genus Telmatobacter. Next base: position 239,009 of record CAWIJW010000006.1, on the reverse strand, counting down.
CTCATCTCGATGGCAACCAAGTGCGCCGTCTCACTCAACTTCACGGCAACGTCGATGCGCCCGCGTTTTCGCCCGACGGCAAACGCATCGCTTTCCTGTATGTCCAAGGAGCCACGCGCCCTCCCGATGCGCTCGCCGCCGAGACTCCACCCTCCGGCGTCATCGGAGAAGATCACGTTGAAACTCAGCGCGTCGCCATGGTCCTTGTCGATGTGCCCCAACCTGCTGTCCCCACGTTCGCCACGCCCGCCAACCTTCACGTCTTCGAGTTCGACTGGTCGCCTGACTCGAAAGCCCTTGCCTACATCGCCGCAGACCCACTTGGCGAAAACAACTGGTGGGTCGCCAAACTCTACACGCAGCCGATCGCTGCGGCTGCCCCATCCCCATCAAACTCGGTTGCCCCATCCTTTCCGATCGCCGCGCACGGGAGCGGCGACCCGGAAGGGTGGGAAGCCAAACCCACCCTCATCCTCTCTCCCTCCGGCGTCTCCGGTCCGCTCCACGGCCTGCAGATCGCTGTGTCGCGCTGGTCCCCTGACGGAAAATGGATCGCCTTTATCGGCGGCCTCATGAGCGATCAGGGCGTCACGGGCGGCGACGTTTGGGTCGTCTCTTCCGGCGGCGGCCAACCCCGCGACCTTACACCAGGCCGCCCCACCTCCGCCGAATGGATCACCTGGGACGGCAACGATCACATCGATTCGAGCGAGCTTGCCGGCGGTAACTGCCGGCTCGTTCGCCTGCGCGTTCCAGAAAGCGAGAGCGCTGCCACCGCCTTCGATCCGCCTATCTTCAGCATTCCCGGTCTCGTCGGATCCGGCGGCTTCGAACTTGGCCTCTCCACTACGACCGACCGCTCCCTCTTCGTTTTTCAGGCCAGCAGCTTCGACCACCCCCCTGAGATCTACGCCGCAAGAGCCCCCGTCCCTGCAGCTGCGCCCAATTCCTCAAGCACTTCATCCAGCGCCACCAACGGTTTCGCCGGTCTCACGCAACTCTCTCATTTCAACGACGGCGTCAAGCCATCATGGGGCCAAACTGTTTCGCTCCAATGGACAAACGACAACTTCCACATCCAGGGCTGGCTCTTGCTGCCCGCTCACTACGATCCGGCGAAGAAATATCCGCTCCTCGTCGAGGTCCATGGCGGTCCTGCCTCGTCTGCCGTCTCGCGCTGGGTCGGAGATGCCGGCGGCTTCAGTGCTACAGCCTTTTCCGGGCTCGATTATTTCGTCCTCATGCCCAATCCACGCGGCAGTTACGGACAGGGTGAAGCCTTCACCCAGGCTAACCGCAAGGACTTCGGCTACGGCGACCTTCGAGACATCCTTGCCGGTGTCGATTCCGTTCTCGCCAGGTATCCCGTCGATCCGAGCCGCGTCGGCATCCTCGGTTGGAGCTATGGCGGCTTCATGACCATGTTCGCTATCACCCAGACCCATCGATTCCGTGCCGGGGTGGCTGGAGCAGGCATTTCGGACTGGCTTTCTTACTACGGTGAAAACTCCATCGACAGGTGGATGATTCCGTACTTCGGCGCCTCGGTTTATGACGACCCACAGGTCTACGCCAGGAGCTCCGCCATCAACTTCATCAGGAACGTCTCCACCCCCACCCTCATTGTTGTGGGTGACCGCGACGGCGAATGTCCCGCGCCGCAGTCCTTCGAGTTCTGGCACGCTCTGCGCGACTCGCACGTTCCCACGCAATTGGTTGTCTACCCCAACGAAGGCCACGCATTCGCCGATCCAGCGCACCGCCGCGACGTGCTTCAGCGCACCGTCGACTGGTTTGCCCGTTACATGCCGCCCGGTTCCTGACGGTCCCCTTGCTCGCCATCCGGCCCTGCGACAGTCTATTCGGCAGAGGCTTATAGCAATCATCCCGTTCGATGCCAGAGGCGGGCCCATCCTGATACACTTTTTCTTTGGAGTTTTCAGTGTGCGATTCGCCCCTCCGGCCGCATGCGGCAGCGTGCCGCAGGGAACCTATGGCTGGTGTGCGACTCACTGGGCGTGGGCCAATCCTGGGCATGCGAAGGGGCGGTTATAACTCATTCTTCGTTACCTGCTTTTTCGAGACCGTTCCGCGGTTCGACCGCGCGGGACGGGGAGGATTCATGCGGCGGTTCTTGACGCTTGTTTGTTTGCTTGGCTTGGCCGTTCCGGCCGGGATCTCCATCTCCGGCTGCACCCGCAATCCGGCGGGGAAGTATTGCAACGGCCTCGGCTACGGCCCGCTCCTCACCCAGGTGGACCACATCACGCTGCAACCGCAGACTGCGGGTATCTCGCTTGCCTACGGGCAGACGACCCAGATTCAAGCGCCCAGCGCCACCACCTGCAAGAACGAGCCGGCCACAATTCTTTCCTCACAGATCAGCTACGGCACCACGAACAATCAGTTGGTCGACATTTCGCCCAACGGCGGTATCTGCGCCGGGACCTGGAACCGCAACACCGGCGGCGGCATCGCCGACTACACCTATTGCTACTACCCCAATCCCTTGCCCTCCACGGGAGGCTTGCCCTACGCGATCGCCTACATCACCGCCACAGCCGACTCGGTCACATCCAACCCCGTTACCGTCTACGTTCACGCCCCGATTTCAAGTATCAGTCTGGTGACTACGCCGCTCTCAGGCGCCCCCGGGCAAGGTTGCTACTCGCAGAATCAGCAGGCGCAACTCGACGCAGAGGCCTGCTATGTGAGCGGCGGCAAGCAGTACGAACTCTGTGCTCCCAGCGGTGTTACGGCGGCGAACTACGCGTGTTCGGCCGGATTGGCCCCCGGCGTCACTTCTGTCTCCGACTGCGAATCCTCCATCGGCACGCTCAACTTTGCGGTGGGCACGTCGTCGGTCGCCACCATCAACCCCGGAACCATCACCAATCCGCAACCCACAATCACCGCGCAGCAACCAGGCACTACAGTCATTACCGCGACCATCGCGCAATCGTCTTCCTCGGCCGGCTACTTCTCCACCTGCCCGCCCAAATCCATCAGCATTGCTCTGGCCAATGGGAGCACCAAAGGCATCGTCACGCGGGGCGTTGTGCAGAACCTCACCACGACAGTCACCGATACGCAGGGCAACTCCATCACCGGCCTTTCGCTGGATTACCAGTCCACCAACCCCATCGACATTACGATGTCCGGAGGTGGTTCCATCACCCCCTCGTTCCCAGGCGTCGCTACGGTGACTGCGATCTGCGCGCCGCCAGGCTGCAATCCAGCGCCCATCAACGAGCTTGGTTTGAATGGCACCGGACTGTCCATCTCTTCCAACCCCGTTAGCGTAATCGTTCCCGGCAGTACGAGCGACTTTGTTTGGTTTGCGGCGCCCGGCCAGTCGCAATACTTCTCCTCGATGGAGCTGCTCACAGGTACCCCGGGCTCCACTGTGCGTTTGCCCTATGTGCCCAACTCCATGGTCATGGACCAGGCGGGACTCAACCTGTATTTCGGCTCACTCCACGAGCTGATGGTTTACTCGACCAACAACAATGCCGTCACCAAAGAGGACACCTCGGTTCCCGGCGTGGTGCTGGCCGTGTCGCCCAATGGCAACTCTGCGCTGATCAACGATCAGATTCGCGGCCTCTTTTACCTTTACACTACCGCTGGCGGTACACCCACTACGTTTGGCGGCCTGGGAGCCGCGGCCGCCTGGACCCCTGATTCGAATACTCTCTATGTCGTCGACAGCGCGGCGCTCGGCGGCAATCACACCAATACGCTCTACGTCCATAACTCCAACTCCGGTTGGAGCACGTATGACCTGAGCGCTTCCGGCGGCGCACAGAATCTGGTCGTTACCGTCCCCGGCATCGGAGCATATTTCGCCGGCAGTTCAACGGTGGCCCACACCTGGTGCCCTTCCGGCACGGTCGGCAACAACGCAACCATTCAGTTCTATCCCCAGAGCGATTCGGTCAATCTCCTGACAAATGTACTGGGCGCTACAGAGGACGGCGAGCATATTCTCGGTGCCACGCTCAACGGCACCAGCATTACGCTCAACGACATCGGCGTGAGTATTCCTCCCACGTCTCAATTTCCTGTGGCGGCGTGTCCTGAAACAACGACCGGGACGCCGCCAAATCAGGTGCAGACGCTTACGTCGCTCTCCACCAATCCCGCGCTCATAGGGTCAGTGAACCTGACCGGCGTGACCAAGGCAACCGCCATCGACCAGGTCGTCACCGGGACGGCTCCCACCACGGCCTCTGTGACGACGGCCGCGCCCATCGCCTTTGTCACCTACAACACGCCCAGCACTTCCACGGCAGCCGCGCAGCTTCCCTACTATCTGCCCCAGATGAGCGGCATCGGGCAGATCGGCTATGTGACCTTCGCCGGCAGCACGTCTGCGACGCCGCCCACGGCTCCGCTCGCCGGAGCTTTCTCGCCCGATCACTCGATCTTTTTCGTTTCGACGGCGGGCGACAACAAGATCCACTTCATCAGCATTCCCACCAACTTAGGTTTGTCAGCGCCACCGGTGGATACGCAGCAGTTTAGCCCCAATCTACCCGCCTGCACGCCGCCATCAGCCGGTGGCGTCGACGCTGGCTGCCTCTATCCAACCGCGCCGGCGCCGAATACCTTCGTTCCCGCGACAACGATCGAAGTCAAGCCGCGCTCCATTACATAGCCCGCGAATCGCGCGAAAACAGGCCGGATTCAGCCGAAATCCGTACACCTGCAGGTCGTCGAATTCGCGCCAAACCCTCTACCTGCAGGTCGTCGAAATCGCAACGTGCGGAGCGGGGAAAAATCGTCGCATCGCGAGCTCGCGAAAAATATGACCTACAGGTCGACGAAATGGCGAAAACGACGACCTGCAGGTCTATGGAAACGAGCGAAATCGTCGCATTTTGGGTTTGCGACACGTTTTTTTGACGATTTGCAGAAGGAGTTACCGGCCGCCCCCCCAAGATAGAATCGACTTATGATCAAGGGCATTTCGTTTCTGCGTCCTGCGGGTAGCGCTGCTGCCTACGAGCGGCTGTCCGGATTCTTTGCCGCGCTGGGCTTCGAGCCTGGCAAGGGCTGGCAGGAAGAGGGATCACGCGGCGCTTCGTTCCTGGCTCCGCTTGGCAATCTCGAATTCGTCGACGGCCGATTCCCATCCACTGCCGATGTCCTCGTCGAAGTCACATCCCTCGACTCCATTCACCAGGCCGCTGAGGCTTGGCTTCGAGCCCGCGCAGTTCCGGGCCAGTCCGGCGATGCGGCAGTCTCCCGACTCTCGCCCATCTCTGAAACGCATTGGCGCTCGCGCATCTTCACCGTCGAGCCCGAGCCGGGCTTCCGCTTCAGCTTCTGGGCATGGTCTGATCCCGTGAAAGGCAAACCCGTGGCCTTCGAGGGCGATCTCTCTGCCGCCGGCATGAAATTCGCGATCGTTGTCTCGCGATGGAACGCCGTTGTCACCGACCGCCTTCTCGATGGCGCCCTCGATGCCCTGCTGCGCAGCGGCGCCGACCGCTCCGATATCGAGATCATCCGCGTTCCCGGCGCATGGGAGATCGCCGCCGCCGCCCGCGCCTGCGCCGATGCCGGTCGCGCGGAAGCTATCATCACTCTTGGTTGCCTGTTGCGCGGCGAAACCGCGCACTACGAGGCCATCTACAACGAGGTCGCCCGCGGCATCGGCGAGTCGCAGCAGGAGACCGGCATTCCCCACAGCTTCGGCGTTCTCACCTGCGACACTCTGGAGCAGGCGCTCGACCGCGCGGGCATCAAGGGGGGCAACAAAGGCTTTGAAGCAGCAGCGGCCGCCATTGAGATGGTCAGCTTGCGGAAGAGACTTGAGCAAGGCGGTCCTGCTTGACCTCGCGCCATCGCCGCAAATCCCGCGAACTCGCGATGCAGATGCTCTTTCAGGCGGACATTGGCCATCAGACCGCTGATCAGGTGAACGCCACCTTCTGGAAGGCTGGCGATGAGGTCGAGCCCGAAGTCCGCGGCTTTGCTGAGGACCTCTTCCGCGTCGCGCAGGCCGAACAGACGAAAATCGACCAGCTCATCGCCGGCCACTCCGCGCACTGGCGCCTCGATCGCATGCCCGCCGTCGATCGCAATCTCCTGCGCATGGCCGTTGCCGAGCTCGTCGGCTTCAAGTCCACGCCCTTTCCCGTGGTTATCAATGAGGCCCTCGAGATCGGCCGCCGCTACTGCGCCCCTGAGTCCATCAACTTCCTCAACGGCGTTCTCGATTCCATCGCCCGCAGTCTCATCGCACAGTAGATTCGCTTGCCACGCAAACGCCGGTGTTAATCCTAGCTGCGCGCTGTGATCGGCCGCACGCTGCCTGGCCGGGCATGCGCGGCTCCTGTGCGAGCCTTTGCTCGGGGCTTGCTTTGCTATCCTTGATTTCGTGATTCCGCGTCCCCGCATAAGAGGAATTCTGCTCATGGCCGTGCTTCTGGCCTTCTCTCTCGCAGCTTGCCATAAGGAAGAGCAGGCCGTGGAGGGGGTGGCCAAGAACGCCGCCAAGGCCGAGCACCAGGCCCAGGCGACGGCCACCGAGCAGGATGCCGAACGGGCGCAGCTTGAACGGATTCCTCTGCCCACGAAGAGCCTCTATATCGATGTGCACGACCCCGCCGAGTGGGCCAATCCATTTTTCTCCGTCGGCGCCGACACGCTTACCCTGCGTATCCTGCTGCCCGATGCGAACCCCAGCCCGGTGGGGCAGGGAACCATGCTCCGTCCCGAGGCCGCACGGCGCCAGGAGCTTGAGTTGCGCCTCTCGGATCTCGACAAAGCCGTGGCCGCCATCCCTCCCGGTGCGTGGCGCTATGGCCGCGTCATCGCCGTGGCCGAGTCCTCCTCCGCCGCGCCCAAAGACCGGCCCAAGGCCCGCCGCAACGTCGAAGCCGTGATTCGCCAGCTCAACGATCTCGGCGTCGTCGTGGAAGAGTGGCCCGCGCGGTAGGTGCTGCGCACCACGGCGCCTCACGCGCTACCATTCCAGCGTGAGCACTTCTTCGTTCTCCATCCTCTCGAATCCCGCGCCGCTCGACCACGAGCGCTTCTCGGCTCATCGCGAGTTGGAATCCTTGCTGAAGAAGAACCTTCACGGTGAGGTTCGTTTTGATCTCGGGTCGCGCGCGCTCTACGCGGCCGACGCGTCGAATTATCGCCAGCTCCCCATCGGCGTCATTTTCCCCTGCGACGCCGCTGACGTAGAGGCCGCTCTGGCCGCCTGCCGTGCAATGGGAGCTGCCGTTCTGCCGCGCGGCGCGGGCACCAGCCTCGCCGGCCAGTGCGTCAACGTAGCCGTGGTCTTCGACTACTCGCGGCACATGAACGTACTCATTTCGATCGATCCCGGGGCCAAGCTCGCTCGCGTTGAGCCTGGCATCGTTCTTGATCGCCTGCGCGACGCTGCCGAAGTCTATCACCTTACCTACGCGCCCGACCCCGCCACTCACTCCCGGTGCACGCTTGGCGGCATCATCGGCAACAACAGTTGCGGAGTGCATGGGCTGCTGGGCGGCAAAGCCGTGGACAACGTGGAATCCCTCGACATCGTTCTCTACGACGGCACGCGCATGACGGTCGGCGCTACGCCGCCAGAGCAGCTTGACGCTCTCATCCGCAGCGGCGGCCGCGCGGGCCAGATTTACTCCGGCCTCGCGCGCATTCGCGACCGCTACGCGGCGCTCGTGCGCGAGAAGTTTCCGCGGATTCCGCGCCGCGTCTCCGGCTATAACCTTGACGAGCTGCTGCCCGAGAACAGCTTCCACGTTGCGCGCGCGCTGGTCGGCTCCGAGGGAACCTGCGCCAACATCGTCTCTGCCACGCTCAACCTGACTGCCAGCCCGCCCTTCCGCGTCCTCACTGTGCTCGGCTTCGACGATCCATTTCTTGCCGCCGACGCCGTCCCGCTCGCGCTTGAACGCAAGCCCATCGGCCTTGAAGGCTTCGATTATTTGCTCGTCGACTTCATGCGCCGCAAGGGCCTCGCACTCAAGGATCTCGACCAGCTCCCGGCCGGCGTCGGCTTTCTGCTCGTCGAGATGGGCGCCTGGTCGGCCGAAGAGGCCCAAGCCAAGGCCGAGTCCATCGCGCGTGCTTCGCAATCCTGGCCCTCCCCGCCCGTCACCCACATCTGCACGCCGGAAGAGGCCAAATCAGTGTGGCACGTGCGCGAGTCTGCACTGGGAGCCATGGTCTTTGTTCCCGGTGAGCCCGACCGCTGGGAAGGCTGGGAAGACGCTGCTGTTCCGCCAGAGCGTCTCGGGAACTATTTGCGCGCAATCACGGCGCTCATGGCGGAGTATGGCTACCGCAGCCCGCTCTACGGCCACTACGGACAGGGCTGCGTACACACGCGCATCAACTTTGACTTTCGCAGCGCCGAGGGCGTACGCCGCTTCCGCGAGTTCATCGACCGCGCCGCCGACATCGTTCTTTCCTTCGGCGGTTCGCTCTCAGGCGAGCATGGCGACGGCCAATCGCGAGCCGCCCTGTTGCCCAAGATGTTCGGCCCGGAGCTCGTCGAGGCCTTCCGCGAGTTCAAGATGCTTTGGGATCCTGACAACCGCATGAATCCCGGCAAGCTCTCCGATGCAGTGCGTGTCTACGACCCCACGGAAAATCTCCGCTACAATCCGCCGGTCCTTTCCGCGGGTGCCCCAGAGCCGGGGTCCCCGCGGACTGGTTCTCGTCCGCGGGGTGGAGAGCCTGCCCTGAGCCTGTCGAAGGTTCTCGCTTCCGAGACCTGGGAGACAAATTTCGCCTTTGCAAGAGACAACGGCTCGTTCGAACGCGCGACCGAGCGGTGCGTCGGCGTGGGTTCATGCCGCAACACGCAGGGAGGCGTGATGTGCCCCAGCTATCGAGCCACCGGAGAAGAGCAGCACTCGACCCGCGGCCGAGCCCACCTGCTTTGGGAGATGCTCGCAGGAGCTTTACGCGAGGAGGGCTTCAAAAGCCGCGCCGTCTACGAGGCGCTTGACCTTTGCCTCAGTTGCAAGGCGTGCAAATCCGAGTGTCCCGTCCAGGTAGACATGGCCGCCTATAAATCCGAGTTCCTGGCCCAGCGCTACAAGAGCCGTCCGCATCCGCTCCGCCACTACATCTTCGGATTTGCCGACCGCTTGGCACGCTACGGCGCACTCGCCCCGGCGCTGACAAACGCATTCCTCACCGGCCCGCTCACCAGCCCGCTCATCAAGCGCATCGCAGGCGTGGCGCAAGAGCGGCAGTTCCCCAGGCTGGCGCTGAAGAGCTACCAAAAGGCGAGAAAAGCCGCGGGCAAGCTCGAGAGAACTTCTACAAATCTCGACCACAAGGCTGCCCCACCGCAGGCGGTCCTGTTGTGGCCCGACACCTGGAACAACTACTACCATCCTGACACTCTCGTCGCCGCCGAAACCGTTCTCACCCAGGCTGGCTTTCGTGTCGAATCCCCGCATGGCCACATCTGCTGCGGCCGCCCGCTTTACGACTTTGGCCTCCTCGGCGCCGCCCGCTCCTATCTTGCGCGTGTGCTCGACCGCATGGCGCCGCAAATCGAGTCCGGCCTGCCCTTCATCTTCCTCGAGCCAAGCTGCGCCAGCGTCTTTAAGGATGAGCTCCTCGAATTTTTCCCCAACGATCCTCGCGCGAAGCTCTTAAGCCAGCAGGTTTGGCTCCTCGGTGACTGGCTCGCCGCCTACGCGCGGGATTTTGCTGCGGGCCGGCTCGAAGGCGCGCATATTCTGGTCCACGGCCACTGCCATCACAAAGCTGTCTTCGGCGGCACGGCGAATGAAATCGCGCTCCTGCGCCAGGCCGGAGCCACGGTCGAGCCGATTCAGGCCGGCTGCTGCGGCATGGCCGGCCCCTTCGGTTTCGAGGCCGACAAGGTCGAAGTGTCGAAGACCATTGCCAACCAGGATCTGCTCCCCGCCGTCCAATCCGCCGGGCCACTCACCATTCTCGTCGCCGACGGTTTCAGTTGCCGCGAGCAGATCGCGCAGTTGTCGCATCGCCAGGCCCTCCACTTTGCTGAAGTCCTGGCCCACGCCTGCGGCTGCGGTGGATGAGCCGCGGCGGACACAAGTGGAAAAAGGAGCAAAACCTCTCCGAAATCGCCGCAATCGCCCGGTTGCGCTAAAATGGACAGGTTTGATAGTCTCAGGCATCGTTCAAACGGAGTTCAAACGGGAGGTATGGTCATGGCAGAAGAAAACAAGTCTTACGGTTTGGCCTGGTTTTTGGCCGGATTAGGGATTGGCGCTCTTGTTGGCATTCTCTACGCTCCAAAAAGTGGCCGTGAAACCCGCGAGGACATCGCCACCGGAGCTCGCGAAAGCGCCGACTATCTTCGCGCCCGCACTCGCGAGGCTGCGGAAAACGTGAGCGCAATCGTCGATCGTGGCAAGGAGCAGGTGAGCGCCTTCGTTGATCGCAGCAAGGAACAGTTGGGCGACTACGTGGATCGCAGCCGGGATGTCATCGATCGCGGACGGGCGCAATGGGAAGAGTTTGTCGAACGCGGCAAGAATCTCGTCTCCGACCAGACCAACCGTGTCACTGCGGCTGTGGATGCTGGCCGTCAGGCGTACAAGTCGTCCAATACCGAGCCTGAAACACACGAGTTTTGAGAGCCGGCCCGTTCGACCGCGTCCCAGACCGGCCTCAGGCTTCGTTACCCCTTCCGGCGCTGAACGCGAGGGCGATCGAAATGGGTGGCCCCGCTGGCTCCGGGGGAACTTCCGCTTCCTCCCCGGGAGGAGCGGGCACCATCGGTTAGCCGCAAGACCGCAGAGCCCCTGCGCGAGATGAACATCATGTTCAAGCTAGACAATCAGACCATTCAGCTCGCTTTGATCGCTTTGGTCGCGCTGGCCATGTTGATCCAGGCCATCGTCCTGCTGGCCGCATTCGTGGCCATGCGCAAAGCGGCCCGCTCGGCAGACGAGAAGCTTGAGGAGATCCGCTCCTCGGTGATGCCGCTTGTGGACAAGACCCGTGACCTCCTTACCCGCCTGACGCCGAAGATCGAAGGAACCGCTGAGGACCTGGCCGCTCTCGCTCATTCCCTGCGCATGCAGACCACCGATGTGCAGTACGCGGCCAATGAGCTCATCACGCGTGTGCGCAGCCAAGCCAGCCGTATCGACACCCTGCTATCCAATGTTCTCGACGCGGTTGAGCGCGCGGGCGGCTTCATGGCCGACGCTGTCTCCAAGCCCATGCGCCAGCTCTCCGCGATTCTGGCCTCTGCCAAGGCAGCCGTCGAATCGCTGCGCAGTTACGAGTCTGCGCCTCGCTCGAACGCAGACCGGATGTCCGGCGACAACGACATGTTTGTTTAGGGTGGTCCGTTCACGCGGCTGAGGTCGCGGCGACCGCGGCCGAACCTGGGTGAAAGCGGAGTGAGGAATGCGCGTCCTGGATCCTGCCCAGATCGCGGCCAATGACATCTACAAGCTTATGATCGGCATGATTGTGCCGCGGCCCATCGCCTTCGTGTCGAGCGTGGATGTGGCGGGCGTGAGAAACCTTGCGCCCTTCAGCTACTTCACGGCATGCAGTTCCCAACCGCCTGTTGTGTGTTTTTGCACATCGGTCCGCTCTGGTCCGCGGCCTTACAAGGACACCCTGGAAAACGTCAGGGCCACGAGCGAGTTTGTCGTCAACATCGTCTCCGAGGAGTTCGCCGCACAGATGAACATGTGCTCGGCCGAAGTGCCACCTGAGGTCGATGAATTTGAGCTCTCGGGCCTCACGCCGCTGGCCAGCGAGCTGGTCAAGCCGCCTCGCGTGGCTGAAAGCAAGGTGCAAATGGAGTGCCGCCTACGCCAGGTGATCGAAGTCAGCGACCAGCCAGGCGGCGGCATCCTGGTGCTCGGCGAGGTCCTGCGCTTCCACGTGCTCGAGTCGCTACTCGACGGCTATAAGATCAACCCTGACAAGCTGAATGCGATCGGCCGCATGGGTGGCCCAACCTACGTTCGCACCCACGACCGCTTCGATATGCCGCGGCCGAAGTAAGCCAGCGGCCCCAACTCACGCGAATCGGCGCAAAAAATGGACTTCAGCGGCGAATGCCCTGGAGCCCTTGGATCTTCTGTTCGATGCGCTGCGCGAGGGGACTAGACGAGCCTCACACGATCCATCCCCCGCCCACGACTTCATCGCCGTCGTAGAAGACTGCAGCCTGACCCGGCGTCACGGCTCGCTGCGGCTCGTCAAACGTCGCTATCACCTCATCCACGCCCGCTGGCTCCAGCGTGGCCCACGCGGGTTCGTGCCGGTGCCGGATCTTCGCGCGCACGCGCATCGGCGTGGTCAACTCCGCAATGCTGATCCAGTTCACATCACGCGCGCGCAACGTGCGCGTCGCCAGCTCAGCATCCGCGCCCACCGTCACGCGATGGCTCGCCGGATCGATGTTGAGCACGTAGAGCGGCGCCGGGCCCTGACGTCGCCCTGCCACGCCCAATCCCTTCCGCTGGCCCACCGTGAAGTTGAAGATTCCCTCGTGGTGCCCGATCACCTCGCCGTTCGAGGCCACAAGATCGCCTGCCGTCTCCGGCATCATCTCGCCCTGCTCCTCGAGATACGCCGTCAGGAATCGCTTGTAGTCGCCGCCTGGGACGAAGCAGATCTCCTGCGAATCGGGCTTCTCGGCCAGCCGCAGGCCATGCTGCCGCGCTGCCTCGCGCACCTCTGGCTTGGTCATATGTCCGAGCGGAAAGAGCGTGTGCGCGAGCTGTTCCTGCGTGAGCCCAAACAGAAAATACGTCTGGTCCTTCGCGAGGTCCGCCGGCCGCTTCAGAATCCACCGCCCGCGCTTTTCGTCGAACTCGTTCACGGCGTAGTGCCCGGTGGCGATGCGCTCGGCACCGATACTCCGCGCGGTCTTCAGCAGTTGATCGAACTTGATGTGGTTATTGCAGAGGGAGCAGGGAATGGGCGTGCGCCCGGCAAGATACTCATCCACAAACGGCCGCACCACATCGCGCTCGAAGCGCTCCTCCTGGTTCACCACGTAATACGGAATCCCCAGGTGCTCGGCTACGTGCCGCGCGTCGTAAACGTCATCTAAGGAACAGCACCGGCCCGCCCGTGGCGCATCGGGAATGCCGTGCTTGCCGGCCAGCCGCGTCTGGTCCCAAAGCTGCAGCGTGAGCCCGACTACTGTGTTGCGCGAAACGGCGGAGCCGTCGCCCGAACGCGCGAGGATCACCGCCGCCGTCGAGGAGTCCACCCCTCCGGACATGGCTACCGCAATGGTTGTGTTCTGCGTCATAGAGCATTGAAGTCAGCTCCAAGCTGCTAGCTCTTCCCGGCAACCGCGGCGTGAATTCAACCGTATACCGGCTTGAAGCTGGGAGCTGGAGACTTGAAGCTGTTTTTACCCTCGCGTTCCTGCCACCTCCGGCGAAAGTGCCCGCAAATGCTCCACGGCCTCTGGAACCACCTTCAAAACGTGGTCCACATCCTCATCGGTGGCCGTCTTTAGCAAACTGAAGCGCAAACTCGCCCGCGCCGCGTTCTTATCCAGTCCCATGGCCATCAGCACGTGGCTTGGCTCGGTCGATCCCGAGTGGCAGGCCGATCCGCCGCTCACCGAAACGCCCTTCAGGTCTAGCGCGATCACCAGCGCCTCGCCCTCCACCTGCTCAAAGTGAATATTCGTCGTGTTCATCACGCGCGGCGCGCCTGCGCCATTCACGCCCGTGCCGGCAATCTCCAAAATCCTCGCTTCCAACCGGTCGCGCAGCCGCGTGACTCCCTCGATCGTCCCATCCTCCAGACTTTCCATCGCTAATTCCGCGGCTTTGCCCAGCCCTACGATGCCCGGTACGTTCTCTGTGCCTGCGCGCTGCCTTCGCTCGTGACTTCCGCCCACAATCAGCGGCTCCAGCGGCGTTCCGCGCCGCACATACATCGCACCCACGCCCTTGGGCCCGTGCATCTTGTGTGCGCTGATGGAGCAAAGATGGCACCCGAACCTTCGCACATCAAACGCAACCTTCCCCGCGCCCTGCACGGCATCGATGTGAAAGTAGACCCCGGCCTCCGCGGCGATTTTCCCTATCTCCTCCACCGGCTGCAGCACGCCCGTCTCGTTATTGGCCAGCATCACGCTGATCAGCCGCGTCTCCGGGCGCAACGCCCGACGAATCTCCTCGGGATCGATGAGCCCGCTCGCCCGCGGCGAAACAAACGTCACATCGACGCCGCGGTCCGCGACGCGATCGGCAGCGCGCAACACCGCCGAGTGCTCAATCGACGTGGTAATGAAATGATCGCCCGTGTGCAGCAGCCCAAAGATCGCGGTATTGTCTCCCTCCGTGCCGCCGGAGTTGAACACAACCTCCGCCTCGCGGCAGTGGAAAAACCGCGCCAGTCTCTCTCGCGCCCGGTTCACCGCCTTCCGCGTCTGTTGCCCCTGCAAGTGAATCGACGATGCGTTCCCGAACTCATCCATCCAGTACGGGCGCATCGCCTCCATCACCTCCGGCAGCAGAGGCGTCGTGGCATTCGCATCGCAATATACCCGGCGCATTGGGTAAGCACTCCCTCCCAAATTGTACGGGGAATCGCGCTATGGCGCGAACCGGGCCGGCCCAGGCCCGTACGCCACTTCATCCAATTAGAATGCGAACAGCGCACAGTCACGTTTTCCGGAGTTGATCCGAATGAGTGAAAGCCCAACCCAAAACTCGGCCGGAAATCCGCCAGGAAATCCTCGGATTCTCATCGTCGGCAATGCCGGCCAGTTGGGCCGTGAACTCGAGCGCGTCTTTGCCGGTGTCGGACCCATCGTGGCCGTCGACCGCGAATCTGTCGATCTCGCCGATCCCGATCAAACACGCGCCCTAGTCCGCCACGCTGCGCCTGACGTGATTCTCAATGCCGCCGCCTACACCGCCGTAGATCGCGCCGAGTCCGAAATGGCGCTCGCTCACGCCATCAACGCCCTGGCTCCCCGCGTCCTTGCTGAAGAAGCCGTTGAGCGCAACGCACTCCTCGTCCACTACTCAACGGATTACGTCTTCGACGGTAGCAAACCGGAGCCGTGGACGGAAGACGACTCTCCGGCGCCGCTCAACGTCTACGGTGCAAGCAAGCTTGCCGGTGAACAGGCCATCCAAAACTCCCAGGCTAGGCACCTCATCTTTCGCACCAGTTGGGTCTGCGGCCCGCACGGCAACAACTTCCTGCTCACCATGCTCCGCTTGGCGCGCGAGCGCGACCGGCTTTCCATCGTCGATGACCAGATCGGCGCGCCCACCACTTCCATCGAGCTCGCCCGCGCCACGCACGCCATCGTCACCGGCGTCCTGTCCGGGCGCTTCGGCCCGCCACGGGAATGGTCTGGCCTCTACCACATGACCTGTGCTGGCTCCGTTTCCTGGTTCGGCTTTGCCCAGGCCATTTTCGCTCGCGCTTCCACGCTGCTCGGCATCAAATCGCCCGAACTCACTCCCATCGCCACCAAGGACTACCCCACGCCCGCCGCGCGCCCCCGCAACTCCGTCCTCTCGAACGCCAAACTCCACGCCCGATTCGGCGTCCAGCTTCAGTCGTGGGATTCGGCGCTGGAAGAAGTGCTCCAATGCCTCAAAGCGGAGAACTGAACCCCGCGGCGAGTAACTGTTCACTGCTCACTGTTCACTGTCCACTGCTCTGTGATCCCCGTCCTATTTCCGGCCCTCCGCGGCCATTTATGATGTCCAGTTTCCTGAAAGCTGAGGTGCCTTCATGCCATCCAAGACTTCCCGCCGCAGTTTTCTCTCGGCCAGCATCTCCGCCGGTCTGCTTGCTCCACTAGCCGGCGCGAGCCCCGCCATCGGCGCCCTGAACCCCGCTGAAGACGCCGCTCCCACAGGCTCCGCCGTCAAGCTCAGCTATAAAACTCTTGGCCGCACAGGGCTCAAAGTCACCACCGTCGGCTTCGGTTGCATGATCACCTCCGACTCCAGCGTCATAGAGCGCGCCGCCGACCTCGGCATCAACTACTTCGACACCGCGCGCAGCTACCAGCACGGCAACAACGAGCGCATGGTAGGCGCGGCGCTCGGCGCCAAGCGCAAGCAGGTTGTGCTTTCAACCAAGACCCACGCGCCTGACAAGGCAAGCATGATGCAGCATCTCGATGAGAGCCTCCGTGAGCTGAACACCGACTACATCGACATCTGGTATCTCCACGGCCGCAGCGGCCCGGCCGACATTCCTGACGAGCACATCGATGCGCAGCAGCTCGCCAAGCAGCAGGGCAAGGTCCGCTTCATCGGCGTCAGCACCCACAGCGGCCAGCCGCAGCTCATCCCCTGGATGATCCAGAAGCGTGTCTTCGACGTCGTCCTCCCTGCCTACAACTTTTCCATGGACCCGGCAATGGACGAGGCCATCGATGCCGCCGCCAAAGCAGGCCTCGGCGTGGTCGCTATGAAGGTGATGGCAGGTGGATTCCGGAGCCACAGGCCCGGCGATCCTCTCGCCGGCAAGCTCGCGCAGCCGGGCGCACTGCTCGCCGCGCTCAAATGGGTCGTGAGAAATCCCAGCGTCGCGACAACCATCCCCAGCATGACCGGCATGGACCAACTCGACGAGAACCTGAAAGCGATGGACCACCCCTTTTCCCAAGCCGACGCCAAAATCCTCGCTGCGCACCTTGAGCAGATTCGTCCGCTCTATTGCCGCATGTGCGGCCAGTGCGATGGCGCTTGCCAGAAGGGCCTGCCCATCGCCGATGTTCTTCGCTGCCTTACCTACGCGGAGGGCTACGGCCAGTTTGCGCTCGGTCGCGAGCGCTATCTCGAGCTCGTCTCCGCGCGATCGGCACGATGTGCCGATTGCGCCTCCTGCACCGTCCAGTGCCCGCACGGTGTCCACGTCGCAAGGCGCATGGCCCGTGCCCAGGAGCTCTTCGCATGAAGCACGCCGTGTTATGGCTCACGGTCCTTTTCGCCGCCGGCACTGTCGCCGCGCAAAGCTATCTCGACTGTCATTTCGCGCCGGGCTGGGAGCAATCCGGCGCGAAACGCCAATATGATGCCAGCAATCTCTTTGACTACAAGGACGGCAGCGCCGAGGGCTATCTCATCTACGGTTTTGTCCGCATGAGCACCATCGACTGCAAGTCAGGCGCCAACACGCTGACCATCGATGTCTCGGAAATGACCGGCGTCGACGCAGCCTACGGCATCTTCGCTGCCAACCTGGATCCAACCCAACCCATCGCGGAGATTGGCATGGGCGGCCAGGTACAGTCGCAGAGCGCGATCTTCGCCAAGGGCAAATACTATGTCGAGATCGTGGAAACCGCTGCCGATCCTTCCATCAATGACTCCCCTACCATGCGCGCCTTCGCCTCCGCCGTAGAGATGCGGCTCGAGGGCAGCGTCACGCCGCCCACACAGTTGCATTGGTTTCCACCGGGCAATGTCGCGCCCATCCGCATGGTTCCGGAGAGCGTCCTTGGCCTTCACGAACTCAGGCGCGGATATGTAACCCACTACGCCAAAGGCCAGGCGTTCATTGTCCTCGAAGACACGCCGGACGCCGCGGCCCTCGTACTCAAAGCACTGCGCGCTCATTTTCCCGGCGCCATCCAGGCGCCGGTGGGCGACGAAGCCTTTCAGGCCAATGCACAATATCTCGACGGCCTCTGCATCTTCCGCAAGGGGCGCGTGCTGGCCGGCTACGTCAACCTGCCCACTCCGCAGGAAGCCGCGGCGCAGGCAGCGGCACTCGCCGCCCGCATTCCATGAGCCGTCGAAACTCACTTATTTCACGATTGCCCGCGAATACATCTCCAACAGCATCCGTGCCGCGCGAAATGAAGTTGTTCGCCCCTCGGCAACGTCCAGCTCCAGCGCCTCCATGCTGTGGCGCACCGCCGGATGCGCGGCGAACCGCTGCTGCAGCGCCTGCTCAATCATCTCGTGCATCCAGCGCTTTTGTTGCGCCCGGCGCGCGCGTCCAAACCATCCGTTCGCTCGAGCTAGTGCGACATATTCCAGCACACACTCCCACAGCTCGCGGATGCCCGCGCCTGTCAGCGCCGAGCAGGTGACTGCCCGCGGCGTCCATCCTGACTCCGGCGCCGGGAAGAAGTGCAGCGCGTTTTGCGCCTCAGCGCGGGCACGTTCCGCGGCAGCCACATTCGCGCCATCGGCCTTGTTCACCGTCACCAGGTCCGCGAGTTCCATCACGCCGCGCTTGATGCCCTGCAGCTCATCGCCCGCGCCGGCCAGCGTGATCAGCAGAAAAAAGTCCACCATCTCGTGCACTGCGGTTTCCGACTGACCCACGCCGATGGTTTCCACCAAAATGTTCCGGTATCCCGCCGCCTCGCAAAGCAGCATCGCTTCGCGCGTCCGCTGCGCCACGCCGCCGGCAATTCCGCGTGAAGGCGACGGCCGGATAAACGCCATCTCGCTCGCAGCAAGAGTCGTCATGCGCGTCTTGTCGCCCAGGATGCTGCCGCCGGAGATCTGGCTGCTGGGGTCGATGGCCAGCACGGCGACCTTCTGCTTCTGCTTCGCGATCAGGTACCCGCCCAGCGCTTCAATCAAAGTGCTCTTGCCCGCGCCAGGCACTCCTGTGATTCCCACGCGGATCGAGTTGCCGCTGTGCGGCAGGCAATCTTCAACAATCTGCTCGGCCAGCTCGCGGTCTGCCTCGCGCGCACTTTCGATCAGCGTGACGGTGCGCGCCAGCACCGTGCGGTCGCCGCGCAAGATCCCGTCAAGATACTCCTCGCGTGAGAGCGGCCTGCGCTTCTTCGTCACACCAGGCGCCTCCGGCGTCCCGCATCCTGGCCGTTCATGCAGTGTGCTCTTCATCCCGTCCACCTTAGCGCATCACAACGGTGCTCAGCATCTCTAAAATCTTCTGCGCCGCGACTGGAATCACCGTTCCTGGCCCGTAAATTCCCGCCACGCCTGCGTCGAACAGGAACTTGTAATCCTGCGGAGGAATCACGCCGCCGACCACCACCAGGACGTCGTCCCTGCCCAGTGCGCGTAGTTCTTGAATCAATTGCGGCACCAGCGTCCTGTGTCCTGCGGCCAGGCTCGACACGCCCACTACGTGCACGTCGCTATCCATGGCAAACCGTGCCACCTCGCGCGGAGTCTGGAAGAGTGGTCCGATATCCACGTCGAATCCAATATCCGCGAACGCTGTCGCAATCACTTTGGCGCCGCGGTCGTGGCCATCCTGGCCCATCTTCGCTACCAGAATCCGCGGCCGCCGCCCCTCCTCGCGCTCAAACTCCTCCACCATCCGCCGCGCCTTCCGGAATTCTTCTCCCCCCGCGCTTTCCGCGGAGTACACGCCGGCGATGATGCGCGTCGTCGCCTCGTACCGGCCCCACACCTTTTCGAGCGCCAGCGAAACTTCACCCAGAGTCGCGCGTTTCCGCGCCGCCTCCACCGCGCACTCCAGCAGATTTCCATCACCTGTCGTCGCGCAATGCTCCAGCCGTTCCAGCGCCACGCGCACAGCGTTCGCATCGCGCTCGCGTTTCAACAGCTCCAACCGCTTCACCTGCGCTTGGCGTACTGCATCATTATCGATGTCGAGCACGGGAATCTCCGGCTCTTCGGTCGCGGGGTATGCGTTCACGCCCACAATCACGTCGCGCCCCGAATCGATGCCGGCCTGTCTCCGCGCCGCCGCCTCTTCAATCCGCATCTTGGGCAGCCCTGTCTCGATCGCCTTGGCCATGCCTCCGAGATTCTCGATCTCCCGGATGAGATCCCACGCCGCGTGCATCAGCTCATGCGTGAGCCGCTCCACGTAGTACGATCCTGCCCATGGGTCCACCACGTGCGTGATGCCGGTCTCCTGCTGCAGGTAAATCTGCGTATTGCGCGCGATCCGCGCCGAAAAATCCGTGGGCAACGCCAGGGCCTCGTCAAGCGCGTTGGTGTGCAGCGATTGCGTGTGCCCGAAGGCCGCGGCCAGCGCCTCCACGCAAGTTCGCACCACGTTGTTGTACGGGTCCTGCGCCGTCAGGCTCCATCCCGAGGTCTGCGAGTGCGCACGGAGCGCCAGCGACCGGGGGTTCTTCGCGCCAAAGCTACCAACCAGCTTTGCCCACAACATGCGCGCGGCCCGCATCTTGGCGATCTCCATGAAGTGGTTCATGCCCACGCCCCAGAAGAACGAAATCCGCGGCGCAAACTCATCCACGTCCAGCCCAGCGTTGACTCCTGTGCGCAAATACTCCAGCCCATCGGCCAATGTGTACGCTAACTCCAGATCCGCCGTCGCGCCCGCCTCCTGCATGTGATAGCCGCTCACGCTGATGCAGTTGAACTTCGGCATCTTTGCGGCGCAGTAACGGAAGATGTCGCCGATGATCCGCATCGAACCCTCGGGCGGATAGATGTAGGTGTTGCGGACCATGAATTCCTTCAAAATGTCGTTCTGGATGGTCCCGCTCAACGCCTCCGGCGCCACGCCCTGTTCTTCCGCGGCGACGATATAGAACGCCATGATCGGCAGCACCGCGCCGTTCATGGTCATCGACACCGACATCTGCTCCAGGGGAATGCGATGGAACAGAATCTTCATGTCCAGGACTGAATCAACCGCCACGCCTGCCTTGCCTACGTCGCCCGCCACGCGCTCGTGATCGGAATCGTAGCCGCGGTGCGTCGGCAGATCGAAGGCCACAGAAAGTCCGCGCTGCCCCGCCGCCAGGTTGCGGCGGTAAAACGCATTCGACTCCTCCGCAGTCGAAAATCCGGCGTACTGCCGGATCGTCCACGGCCGCGTTGTGTACATTGTCGAGTACGGCCCGCGCAAATAGGGTGGAATGCCCGCTGCGTACTCAAGGTGCTCGAGCCCCGCCAAATCCTCGCGCGTATAGAAGCTCTTTAGCGCGATGTGCTCGGGCGACAACCATTCTTCGGCCTCGTACGCTACCGATTCTTTGGCCGCGGCCCTCCAATCGATCATGGTAAAATCAGGCCTCATCGTTAGCCCTTGATCCCCAGTCGATCCTGCCACTTCGTCAGGGCTTCCATCGGATTGCTGCGCATGTGCATAAAGTCCGCAATCCCTACCCCCTCAGTTGCTCTGCCCCCTCGGGATTTCCCGCCACAATCACCGGCGTGGCGCGGCCCAGTGCCTTCAGCTTCGGCATCAGCTCCGAGGCTAGCGCCGCATACTCTTGATCGGCGCTGCACAGCACGATCAGGTCGCCGTCCGCCGCGGCAATTTCTCCGGCGTTTCGGAACCGCTTTCGGGTGGTCTCGAATCCGGCGCAAGCAAAGAAATTGGCTGCGAAGTTCGCACGCGCCGTGCGCATCCTCGCATCGCCAATCTCGGCCAGCAGCACGCGCGGCGTCCTGCCACCCACAGCCGCATGCCGCTCCGTGCGCAGGCGCAGTTCCTCATACATCCGCGCGCCGCGCAGGCCGGCGCTCATCCGTTTGCTGTCGATGCGGTCCAACGCCCGCTCGGTGGGATTCGCATATTGATTCGTTCCCGTCAGCACGCGCTGGCGCGTCGCAACCGCCTTCTCTCGCGCCGTCATCGACCGCTCCAGCGCCTGCGCAATCACTCCCTCAGCCTGTGCCCTGCGGTAACCGCCGCGCGCCTCGATCTCTTGCATGCGCTTCCAGCCCTCGCCGGCCAGGAGATCGGTCAACGCCTCCACGTAATAGGACCCGCCGGCGGCGTCGGCGACGCGCCCGAGCCACGCCTCGTGCTTGAGCAGGAGTTGCGTGTTCCGCGCCAGCCTTCGGCTCGCCTCATCCGGTTGCTTATAGCACGCGTCGAACGGTGCAACCGTCACGGAATCTGCTCCGCCCAGCACCGCGGACATCGCTTCGGTCGTCCCACGCAGAATGTTGACGTGCGGATCGTAGACGGTCTGGTTCCACCAGGAGGTGCGAGCAGCGATGCGCGCTCGCGCCACTTCTGACCCAGTGCCAAAGCTCTCTACCGCGCGTGCCCAGATCATGCGGAACGCACGCAGCTTGGCAATCTGAAAGAAATAGTTCGAGCCGATAGCAAAGCCGAACACAACTGCTGCAGCCGCGCGGTCCGCCTTCACTCCGCGCTCCTCCATGGCGGCCAAAAAGTCAATCCCGGCAGCAAGCGTGAATCCGACCTCTTCAACGGCCGTTGCCCCCGCTTCCTCAAACGCTTCGCCATGAATCGTGAACGGCACGAGCCCTGCCGGCACGGCGCCAACGATCTCCACCGCGAACTCCAGGCTCGCTAAAGCATCGCATCCCGTCGAAATCCCCGCTGTGCGCCGCTGTTTGTTCAGTCGCTCAGTGAGCATCCGGATCAGGCGCTCATCGGCGCGCTCGAAGTGCACGGGGATTTCGTCGAGATTCTTGAGCAGCAGCTCCAGCTCGGTTGCGCTCTCGACCAAAACTCCGCGAAATGCAACCTCCTCAGCTCCCGCTGCAACTGCGTCGCGCGCCGCGCGGTTCGCGGCTTCGAGATCTGCCGCATCGATCTCCTCGCGAATCCGCCAATCGCCCGACGCGCGCACACCGCGCCGATACGGGAACTCCCCCGGCGCCACATTCACGCAGGCCAGACCGGTCAAATCCTCAGCGCGGTAGTAGGGCTTGATCGCCAACCCCTCCTCCGTGCGCCAAATCAGTTTTTCTTCGTAATCGGCGCCCTTCAGATCGCGAGCAATCGCCGCTTCCCACGCCGCAGTACTGACCGGCGGAAACTCCTCAAGCAAATGCTCCGTCGCCATCTTCGCTCACTTGCTTCCAGGGTCTTCCACGATTTCGATGAGAAACCCAAATGCGCTATCGGCACTCGACTTCGGGTGCACAAAGAATACCGTCGTTCCCCGTGAGCCTCCGCGCGGAGCCTCGTCGATCAGCCGGAACCCGTCAGCTCGCATCGCGTCAAACGCCCGCTGCGCGCTTTCCACGCGAAAGGCTACATGCGCCAGCCCGCCGCGCCCGCCGTTTTTGTCGATCAGCTTTTGCACCGGCGATTCCGGCGAAAGCGGCTCCAGTAACTGGATCAGGTTCGGTCCGTCACCAATCTGCAGGAGCGCCTCACGCACCTGATCCATTCCGCGCACTTCCTCGCGATGAATCTCCCTGAATCCCAGCCTCTCGAAAGCTCTCACTTGGCCTTCAAGCTCGCCCTGCCTTACCGCAATGGCCACATGATCGACGAACTTGATGCCGGGAACCTTCTTCAACTCCCCCTGCACGACACTCCTCTCGATCCTTCGATTTGCCTGTTGCGGAAACCCGCCGCGCACACCCTCACTCGAACTCAACAAGAAGATCGTCGATCCTCACTGAATCGCCCCGCGCCACATGCACATTCTTCACCGTTCCCGCCTGCGGCGCCGTCACGTTGGTCTCCATCTTCATCGCTTCCAGCACCAGGACCAGCTCACCGGCTCGCACGGCTTGTCCCGGCTGCACGTTTACCTTGATCACCAGTCCCGTTACCGGGCTACGGCACACCTTCCCAACGCTGTCCCATGCGCCTCCGCGGCTTTGCGCGTGGCCGCCAGCGGGTGCGTGCACCACGGGGTGCGGCGCGTAGGTCGGCGCGCTCTCTTCCTCTTCCTCCAGAACTTCTACGTCGGCCTCGTAAGCCTTTCCGTCAATCGTGATCAGAAGCTTCAACGTGCCGCCTCCTTTGCTTAACTTGTTTTGCCGCGCCTATCCCCTTGAGCGCAAATTATGAGAGGTCAGCACAAGCACGCGCCCCTGCTGTGCCCATGCGCCCGCGCCATCCTGCGCCGCCGGCACCAGCTTCGCTGAGCGAATGCGCGCCTTCTTGTTAAGGAACGCCGCCGCAGCCGCGGTTAGCACCGCTAGGGTCTCAGGCTTCACCGGCTCCTGCTTTGGCACAGCCTCGGTCGCGGCGGCCGCTGGGAGTACCGGAACCTCGGCCTCCTGCAACCGTGCAGCCTGTAACCTCCCGAGCTCCGCCTCTCGCGCCTGCAGCGCCTTTACTTTGGAGGCGAGGTCCCTCAGTTTCCGCTCGGTCTCCCGCCGCCGGTCGTGAGTCTGTCTGCCGCATGGCGCGCGCCAACGCGGCAGCGATCACCAGGCCGCCCGCTCCCATCAGCGCCGCCACCGCCAAATCTCTCCAACGTGCTTTCACGCGCTGTCTCCTTCCGCAGTCCCGGCGATACGTCTTCGTCGCCGGGGCGGCATTTCAGAGCGGAATCAAGCCATGTTTCTTTTGTGGCCGCAACTCACGTTTGCCGTGCAACGACTCCAGCGCCCGCGCCACATAGCGCCGCGTTTCAGCAGGCTCGATAATGTCGTCCACCAACCTTCGTCCCGCAGCCACAAAGGGGTTCGAGAAAGTCTCACGGTACTCATCCACCAGTTCTTTGCGCCGCGCTGCTTGATCTTCCGCCGCGTCGATCTCGTGCCGGAACACAATCTCTGCTGCACCCTCTGCGCCCATTACCGCAATCTCGGCAGTGGGCCACGCTGCCACGCGGTCCGCGCCAAGGCCCCTGCAGCACATTGCGATGTACGCGCCGCCATAGGCCTTGCGCAGCACCACCGTAATCTTCGGCACCGTCGCAGCCGAGTAGGCAAACAGCAGCTTCGCGCCGTGCCGGATGATTCCGCCCCGCTCCTGCTCCACGCCCGGCAAGAAACCCGGCACATCCACGAAGGTCAGCAGCGGAATGTTGAACGCGTTGCAGAAGCGCACGAACCGTGCCGATTTGTCTGAAGCGTCGATGTCCAGCGCCCCGGCCAGCACACACGGCTGGTTGGCCACAATGCCCACCGGCCGCCCCTGCAGCCGGCCGAACCCGATCACGATATTCGCGGCGAACGTGGACTGAATCTCGAGGAAATCCTCGTTGTCGACCACGCGCACGATGACGTCCCGCACGTCGTAGGCTACCTTTGGGTCCACGGGAACGATCTCGTTCATCGAGGGATCGGCCCGCAGTCGCCCAGAGAAAGCCAGCCGCGGCGGATCCTCAACGTTGTTAGGAGGCATAAAGCTCAGCAGCCGCCGGCACAGCTCGATCGCCTCGTCGTCGTCGCGCGCGATC
Organism: uncultured Acidobacteriaceae bacterium; assembly: GCA_963836525.1. Lineage (GTDB taxonomy): Bacteria > Acidobacteriota > Terriglobia > Terriglobales > Acidobacteriaceae > Telmatobacter. Next base: position 213,997 of record CAWIJW010000006.1, on the reverse strand, counting down.
AGGTGCACCACGCCTGAGTAGTGCATCTGCGACTGCGCCCCGCCCAGCTCCTCGGCGCTCACCTCTTCGCCAGTCACCTGCTTGATCACCTGGGGCCCGGTGATGAACATCCGCGCATGCTCGGTTTGAATCACAAAATCCGTCAGCGCCGGGCTATATGCCGCGCCGCCCGCGCACGGCCCGCAGATCAGCGAAATTTGCGGCACCGTCCCCGAAAGCATCACGTTGTGGTAGAACACGCGCGCATACCCGGCCAGGCTGTCGATCCCCTCCTGCACCCGCGCCCCGCCCGAGTCGTTGATAAAGACGAACGGACTGCCCGTCTTCAGGCTCATGGCCATCATGTCAGCAACTTTGTTGCAGTGCGTCTCGCCCGCCGCTCCGCCGGCCACCGTAAAGTCCTGGCTCGCTAGATGCACCAGCCGTCCGTCGATGGTCGCGCATCCCGTCACCACACCGTCGGCTGCCAATTCCTTGTCGGCCATCCCGAAGTACGTCGACCGATGCCGGCAAAACAGCCCGATCTCTTCAAAGCTGCCCCGGTCCACCAGCCGCTCCACGCGTTCCCGTGCCGAAAGCTTGCCCGATGCATGTTGCCGCGCAATGCGCTCCTCGCCGCCGCCCTGCTCCAGCTCCGCGCGCTTCGCCGCCAGCTCCGCCAGCTTGTCGTTGATCGTCTTGCTCTTCGTGATTTCTTCTTGCGTTAACATGTCCGCACCTGGGGAACTCTGCAAAGAACCCGAATTCTGTGCCAGCAAGGCGCAGATCACCTTCCTCGCACCGCCGTCATTTTATGCCCCTTGATGCCGCCCTCGATGTGACATGGTTCACTCTTCACGATTGGGGGGAACAAAGTAAGTTAAGTGTTTTTTATGGAAGGAGTTACCGGCTAGTTGTGAATGTTTCGGCCCGTGGGCGACGGGAACGCTGCGCGGCTGCGGTTTTTCACCTGAACCCAGCCGCCGCTTCATGTATAATCTAGTCAGATAGTCAGATTGAGTAGGGAGCCATCGGCAATGCGCGCAACGTTGAACCGGAGCACGAGACATTCCGGAAAATCTTCTTCCGCAACTACCGCCATGGAGCGGTGGAAGCTCGAAGACGCCAAAGCGCGCCTGAGCGAAGTCGTACGCCTCGCCGGAACCGCTGGACCTCAACTCGTCACCGTTCGCGGCAAGGAGGCTGCTGTGATTCTTGCCCCCGAGCAATACAGGCAGCTTTTGCCAAAGCCCAAGGGGCAGCTTTCCCTGGCTCGTTTTCTTCGCAGCCTCGATTTGTCGTCCATTGACGTCGATCGCGAACTGGACGCCGGAAGGGAAATCGATCTGTGAATGGATGGCTGCTTGATACGAATGTGATTTCCGAAGTGAGCGGCGCCAAGCCCGATCCCAAAGTAGTCAAGTGGATTGGCTCTCAGCCGGAATACAAGCTGTTCCTCAGCATTCTCGCCATCGCCGAATACTACAAAGGAATTCAGAACCTGCCTCCCGGCGACAGGCGTCGTCCCCGTTTGCAACGGGCCGTCATAGCTCTGGAGGCTCGATTCTCAGGCCGGATCCTATCCGTGTCCGATGGAATTGTCCTTCGATGGGGCGCGATCAGTGGCGAGGTGAAACGCCTCACGGGTCACTCCCCTTCGGTCGTTGATACCCTCATTGCAGCCACGGCGATTGAGCACACCTTATATCTTGCAACGCGCAATGTTGCTCATGTAGCTCACAGTGGAGCCGCTGTCTTCAACCCATGGCAGGACGATCCGGCGCAATTTCCTCTCTAAGCTGGCCGCCTACGAGAACCGCGTCCTTCTCCACAGCAGCGTTCCGCACAAGCCCAGCGGAATGATCGTGCCGACAATCAGCACCAGCATCCAGGGAATGTTCACATAGATATGCTGCGCGCGCGTGCCCAGCGCCAGCCACAGGAAGATGCCGCTCGCCACGCAGATGATGAGCACTTCCCACCAGCGGCGCGGGTGCTTGCGATCAGCCAACGGATCGTCGCCACCGACCACTGCAGTCACGTTCTCCGTGTCCAGCCCATAGCGGTTGCACTCGCGATGCATCGCCGCGTGCCAGCTTTCCATCTCCGAGGGCGGCGGTGCGGCCATGCTGATCGACACCGCTCCCGCGATCATAATGCTCGACCCGGTCAGGATCAGCAGCCTCCCGCCTGTGGTCAAACCAACGAACTCGCCAAATACCAGCGCACCCCACGCCAATCCCCAAAGCTGGTTAGTGTTCGAAAGCGGAATGCCGCGCCCAATGCCGATATATTTTGCCGCGTACTGCTGGAAGAGGTCGCCGATGACCCAGCAGAAGCCGCCCACGAACGGCCAGAACAGCATGGGCCGTGCGCGGTTGCAGCTCCGGCGAACAGCGGCCCCGCGCCGCCGTAAAAGATCCATCCCAGCGTGAGAATCGTTCCCAACTCGCCAAACGTAAAGATCGTCACAAACGAGAGCGGGTTCATGCCGCTGATGTAGGCCTTGCGGTAGGGAATGTACATCGTTCCCAGCAGAACGCCGGCGCCCAGCGCGGCGATGATTCCGATGGCGGCCTTGCCGGGCGTGCCTGCGTTTTGCTGCGCCGTGGCCACGGCCAGCACCGCCGCGCCAGACACGATCGCTGCCGCCCCGCCGATCACTTTGGCCCAGTCCTTCGCCCGCGAGCCGCGCAGCTCTTTGAACAGCAGGCAGCCCCAGAAAAGCCCCACCAGGCTGTTCGTGTTCCACAGCGGAAACGCAATGGCCAGGCCCACGTTGCGCACGCCGAAGATCGTCAGCGTATTCGCCACGGCCCACAGCATTCCGCCCACGAGCGCCCACACGATCAGGTGCGGCTTTTCCTTGAGATCGCTGAACACGAATCCCGTACCCTTCAGCATCGTCGGAATCGTCCAGCGCGCCACAAATGCGCCCATCACCATTCCCATAGAGATGAGGAAAGGAGAGAATCCCTCGTTCACCAGCTTCGTCGGCGCCTCCGCGCTCCCCAACCACACCGCGGCCGAAAGCCCGCAAAACACGCCCAGCTTGTGCAAGGAAATCGTGGACCGCGCTGCCCTGGTCACCGTGCTGTCGCTCATCGATTCACCTCAACATCATTAGCAGCGTGGTTCCCAGAATGAGCACGACAACCGGCACCCAGAGATGCACATCAGTCAGAATGGCAACCAAACTCGAACGCTTCACGCCTGCACCTCCGCGAGCTTCACCGGCCGGTGTTCGTCGAACGATTTGCGCGCGGCCAGCGCCATCACTACGGGAATGCGGCCGTCGATGCCGGTCACCGCCGTGGGCTTCCCCTTCAGAACGGATTCAGTGAACGCCTCGAGCTCTAGGGCGAAACTCTCGGTGTAGCGATCCATGAAAAAGTTCATTGGCAGATCGGTGTAGATTGATTTTCCGCCACTCACCACGGCCTGATTCGGATAGCGGTTCTCGGTCGCGATCTTGCCTTCGCTGCCCAGGATCTCGGCGCGCTGATCATAGCCGTACGGCGCTTTGCGGCTGTTGTCGATCGTGCCGATCACCCCGTTGCGGAAGCGCAGCAACACCAGCGCCGTGTCTAGGTCGCCGGCCTCGCCGATCGCGGGATCCACCATGACTCCGGCCGCCGTGTAGATCTCATCCACTTCGTCGCCGATCAGGAAGCGCGCCATGTCGAAGTCGTGAATCGTCATGTCGAGAAAGATGCCGCCCGAGGAACGGATATAAGCGATCGGCGGCGGCGCGGGATCGCGGCTGATGAGATGCAGCAGGCGCGGCGCACCGATCTCGCCACTCACAACCGCCTTGCGCACGCGCGCGAAGTTCGAGTCGAAACGCCGGTTGAACCCGATCTGCAGTTTCACACCCGCCTTCGCCACCGCCTCGAGGGCCATGTCGATCTTGTCCAGGCTGAACGCAATTGGCTTCTCGCAGAAAATCTGCTTCCCGGCCTGCGCCGCCTGCACAATCAGATCGGTATGGGTGCCCGTTGGCGAGCAGATCAGCACCGCGTCAACGCCTGGATCGCCGATGACTTCGTTGGCCGATGCGGCCACTTTGGTAATGTTGCACCGCGCCGCCAATGCCTGCGCTGCCTCGCCATTCACATCGGCTACGGAGACGATCTCCGCCGCCGGCAAGCGAAAGGCAAGTGTCTCCGCGTGAACCCGCCCGATGCGTCCCGCCCCAATGATTCCGAAATGCAGTTTCTTTCCGCTCATTGTCTCCCTCGAAAAACAGCTTTCAGCCGTCAACTCTCAGCCTTCAGCCACCGGACCTCATCGCCAACGCGAGTCTCCCGGCTTCAGCACCAAAAAACCTGCGAGCTAGCGGCTGGAAGCGGCCAGTTCGCTTGAAGTGAAATTCGCTTCAATCGACCGCAGATACGCCCGGCTCCGCGCTGCGCTCTCCTTGGGCGTTCCCATGCCGGGCAGGATGTCTTGCTCCACCAGAGCATATCCTTTGTAGTCGTGCGCGGCCAGCCAGCGCAGCAGGGCAGGGAAGTCAATGCATCCCTTTCCCAGCTCGGGGTACAGGCCATTCCGCATCGCCGTGAAATAGTCCCACCCCTCCTCGCGGCTGCGGCGCGCAACATTTGGCTCCAAGTCCTTCAAATGGATGTACCAGATGCGTTCCTTAAAGCGGTTGAGCGCCGCTACTAGGTCAACATCTTCGCGGCCCGTGCCGTGGACGTAGTGGCCGGTGTCCATCACCAGTCCCAGCCGCTCCGGGCTGGTCATGTCGAGCAGCGTCGCAATCTCGTCCGGCGTCTCCACGTAACCCGCGCAATGGTGATGAAACACCGTGCGCAGCCCCGTTTCCTCGAAAACCTCGCGAGCAATCCGGTCTGCGCCGCCGGCAAAAATCTTCCACTCATCCTTGCTCAATCCAGCGCTCGCTGGCACGCGGCCGGCCAGGCGCGTGCGCACGGGATCGGTGCCGGCGTCGTCGGCCAGCACCAGGTAGGGCGCCTGCGTGGTGGCTACTGCCGCGATCAGTCGCGCTGTCCTCACCGCCGTCGCCACACCCGCGGCGTGCATGGCCGGGTTCTTCATCGCCACCGGCACATACGCGCCCAGCATTACCACATTGTTCCGCTTCGCAAGTTCCTCGCTCAGTCGCACCGGGTCGGTCGGCATGTAGCCCCAGTCGCCCAGTTCCGTTCCCGTGTATCCCGTTTCCACCAGTTCGTCCAACATCTGGTGAAACGGGATCGCCTTGCTCTGATCCTGGTGCTCCAGCGTGCCCCACGAACAAGGCGCGTTCCCTACCAATAGCTCTTTCATACGTGCTCCTTGCAAATTCAGCTTCCAGCTTCTAGCTCCTAGCCTCTAGCTAAGTTGGCAAAAACCTCGGACGCTCGCATCACAACCAAACGAGCTAGCAGCTAGAAGCTAGCAGCTAGTAGCTGCTCTTAGAACTTCCGGCTCCACTCCTTCGGCCAGCGTTCCACCACCACCTTGGTCTGCGTGAAGAACTCCACCGCGTGTTGCGCCTGTGCGTGCAGGTCGCCAAAGAAACTCTCGCCCCATCCACTGAACGGAAAAGTCGACATCGGCGCAGCCACGCCTACGTTGATGCCCACGTTGCCCGCGTTCACCTCGTAACGGAAGCGCCGCGCGTTGGCGCCGTCGGTGGTAAAGATGCAGGCCATGTTGCCGTAGCTGCGCCCGTTCACCAGCGCGATGGCCTCTTCAATCGTCTGCGCGTGAATCAGGCTCAGCACCGGCCCGAAAATCTCCGTCCGCGCCGTCTCCGAATCCGGCGGAACGTCATCGAGCACCGTGGGCAGCACGAAATATCCATCCTCGTAGCCCTCCACTTTCTTCCCGCGCCCATCCACCAGTACACGCGCACCGGCCTGCCCGCCCTTGGCGATCAGCCCCTCGATCCGCGCCTTGCTTTCGGCGGAGATTACCGGTCCCATCTCCACGCCAGGCTGCGCGCCATAGCCTGTTTTGCGGCTCTTCGCCGCCGCCGCAATCCGCTCGGTGAAGTTTGTCCGCGCGCCGCCCACCGTGATCGCCACAGAGGCGGCCAGACAGCGTTGCCCCGCGCATCCGAACGCGGAGTCGGCAAGAATCCGCGTCGTCATCTCCATATCCGCGTCCGGCATCACCACCACGGGGTTCTTCGCGCCGCCCTGGCACTGTGCGCGCTTTCCGTTCGCCGCTGCCCGGCTGTAAATGTACTTCGCCGTCGCCGTCGATCCCACAAAACTCACCGCGCGAATGCCGGGGTGGTCGAGAATCGCGTTCACCGTGTCGCGTCCGCCGTTCACAAGCTGCATCACGCCCGGCGGAAACCCCGCCGCCTGAATCAGTGCAAACAGCTTTTGCGAAGTGATGGGCACGCGCTCCGACGGCTTCAGCAGGAAGCAGTTGCCCGCCGCCACCGCGTAGGGGAAGAACCAGAACGCAATCATGCCCGGAAAATTGAAAGGAACGATGGCCGCCACTACCCCCAGCGGCTGGCGGATCATGTGCTCGTCGATGCCTGCGGCAACATCCTCACAATTGGTCCCCTGCATCAACATCGGCATCGCGCACGCCGTCTCCACGTTCTCCACGGCGCGCAAAACCTCGGCCTTGCTCTCGGCTAGCGTCTTGCCGCACTCATCGGTGATCGAGAGCGCCAGTTCGTCGCGATGTTGCTCCAGCAGCGTCTTCAGCCGGAACAGCGGCTGGATGCGGTCCACCACCGGCGTGCGCCTCCACTCCAAAAACGCCCGCTGCGCCACTTCCACCGCTGCGTTCACATCCGCCGCGGGAGAAAGCGGAACCTCCGCCAGCACCTTGGCCGACGCCGGGTTGATCACGTTCAGCGTTTCACTCGCGCTCGACGTGCGCCACGCGCCGTCGATAAAATTCTGCAACCGCTCCATTTTCGCTTCTCCTCAGAAGAAATGGCGTTCGCGCTTGCGCGCCTCCTCATAGCGTGCCCGTGCCTCGCGCACGCTCTCCATCTCCGATACTTCGGCTACCGCGACATCCCACCAGGACTCGTAGCCAGGCACGCCGGCCGTCACATCCGTCTCCACCACGATCACTGTGGTTCGATTCTGCGCTTTAGCTTCCTTGAGTGCCTGTTTCAGTTCGTTCAGCGTCGCTGCTTTGATCGCGTGCGCGCCTAGGCTGCGCGCGCTGGCGGCGAAGTCCACCGTCAGCGGCTCGCCGTCGAGCTGCCCTGACTTTCCATTGCGCTTGCGGTAACGCGTTCCGAATCCGCCCTGCCCGAGCGAGCGGCTCAAGCCGCCAATGCTGGCGAATCCGCCATTGTCCACCAGCACGATGATGATCTTGATGCCCTCCTGCACCGCCGTTGCGATCTCCGAGGGCATCATCAGGTACGTGCCGTCGCCCAGAAAAACGAAGACCTCGCGGCTGGGGTCGGCCATCTTGGCGCCAATCGCGCCGGGAATCTCATAGCCCATGCACGAGTAGCCGTACTCCATGTGGTAACCGTTCGGCGAGCGCGTGCGCCACAGCTTGTGCAGGTCTCCGGGATGGCTGCCCGCCGCCGACAGCAACACGTCGCGCTCGCCGGCCGCCTCCCACATTGCGCCGATCACCTCGCTCTGCGCCGGCTTTCCGGGATTCTTGAGGTGAAACAGCCGGTCAACCTCCGCGTCCCACTTCGCCTTGAGCTCCGCAATCTCCGCCGCGTACTTCGTGCTCACCTTGTGCCCGGTGAGCGCCGCGCCCAACTGCTCCAGCGCCGCGCGGGCATCGGCCACCACGGGAATCGCGCCCACCTTGTACGCATCAAATTCCGCGGTGTTGATGTTCACGAACTTCACATTTGGATTCTGGAATGCCGTCATCGACGCCGTCGTGAAGTCGGAGTAGCGCGTCCCGACGCCGATCACCACATCGGCGGCGTGCGCCAGCCGGTTTGCCGCCAGCGATCCCGTCGCGCCGATTGCGCCGACTACTTGCGGATGATTCCACGCGAGCGCGCCTTTGCCGGCCTGCGTCTCCGCCACCGGGATGCCGGTCTTCGCGGCAAAATCGCCGAGCGCATGCGAGGCCTCGCTCATCAGCACTCCGCCGCCGGCCACAATCAGCGGCCGCTGGGCCGCTCGAATCGCTTTCGCCGCGCGCTCCAACGAAGCCCTGTCCGGCTCGCCCCGCCGGATCAGCCACACCCGCTTGCCGAACATTTCTTCGGGATAGTCGTACGCCTCGGCCTGCACGTCCTGCGGCAACGCCAGCGTCACCGCCCCGCAATCCGATGGGGAAGTCAGCACGCGCATCGCCTCGGGCAGGGCCGTGATCAGTTGCTCCGGCCGGTAGATGCGGTCCCAGTAGCGCGACACTGGTTTGAAGCAGTCGTTCACGCCAATGTCCTGCGTGGCCGTCGACTCCAACTGCTGCAGCACCGGCGCCACATTGCGCCGCGCGAAAATATCGCCCGGCAGCAACAACACCGGCAGCCGGTTGATCGTCGCCAGAGCCGCGCCGGTGATCATGTTGGTTGCGCCCGGTCCAATCGACGACGTGCACGCGAAGGTGCGCAGCCGGTTGCTGGCTTTGGCGAATCCTGCGGCCATGTGCACTCCGGCCTGCTCGTTGCGTACCAGGATGTAAGGGAAGTCGAGATTCTGCTGCAAGGCCTGGCCGATCCCGGCCACGTTGCCGTGCCCGAAAATCCCCACCACGCCGGCGAAGAACGCATGCTCACGCTCGTCCCGCTCCACAACTTGCTGCTTCAGGAACCGGATGAGCGCCTGAGCCATCGTCATGCGCCGCGTCTTCATACCCGCTCCCCCGCAAAAACCCGCTGCCTTTCGATGTCGCCAGCCTTGCCGTAGTCCTTGGTCTCTACGTCCCTAGTCCCTATCTTTTTACCATCGGCAGCCGAGGGTCCTTTTGCTTCCAGCCGCCCCGCACCCATGCGTAATCCGGATCGTCCGAAGCAGCCAGCGAGCGTGCCGACCCCGCCAGCGCGTTCAGATAGTACACGTTGTATCCATGCGCGGCCACCACCGGGTGATAGCCCTCCGGAACCAGCACCAGTTCCCCGTCGCGCACCGTCATCGTCTCGTCGATGCGCCGGTCAGCGGTGTACACCTTCTGGATTGCGAATCCCTCCGGCCGCTGGATGCGGTAGTAATAAATCTCTTCGAGATCCACTTCATCCGGCGGGTTGTGCACGTCGTGTTTGTGCGGCGGAAAGCTCGACCAGTTGCCCGCCGGTGTAAACACCTCCACCACCATCAGCCTCTGCGCCAGAAACGTGGGCGGCAGCATCGAGTTGATCTGTCGCGTTGCGTTTCCGCCGCCGCGAATCTCGATCCCCACATGCGCAGGCGCCACCAGCCGCGCCGGGTATTCCTCCTCGGCTCTGCAATAGCAGAAAGCCAAATCGCACTTTGTGTCGGCGCTCACCGTGAAGCTCGTACGGATGGGCAGGTAGAGCGTGTACGGCAGCCCGTCAAAAACCGTCTCGCGCTGGCCGATCCCCTTCCACTCGCCACGCGAGCTTGTGACCGAGCAAACACCGCCCAGCACCACCATGGCCAGCTCGCTTCGTTCGGTCTCGCCGAAATACTTCTGGCCTTCTTCCAGCTTGCGCGTCTCGAATGACAAAAACTCGTAATCAAAATCTTCAATCCGGTTCCGGAACACTTCCGGCCGAACAAGCAAATCAGGCATGATCTCTCCTGGGGCAATGCAACCAAAGTGACAGCAGATCTCCGGTTTGTGCTTGCGCCGGATTTACATCGAGAACAACGTCGAAACAACGTCGAGAGTGCACACGTGTGCACCCAAATTATCATCTACGCCCCAATTGCTTCTGTCAACCCGAAGGAACGGCCTTCCCGGCGCATCTTCTTGACCGCTAACTTTGCCGGGTGGTAGGGTTTTTCTGCACACGTTTGCATCGCCCGGAGGATGCATGGCTCCCGTCGCTTCCACAGTCCACTACAAAAGCCCGCTCCACAAAATGACCCAGACCACTCCCACCTGTCTGTGGAACGACTCGGCCTCCGTTGAAGAGCTCACCTACTCCATCGGCCACGGCGCCGTTGGCGCCACCTGCAACCCCTCCATCGTCGTTTCCGTGCTCAAGAAAGAGATGTCCGTTTGGAAACCCCGCATCCTGGAGCTCGCCGCCGCCGAACCCAACCTCACCGAAGACGATCTCTCTTGGCGCATTGTCGAAGAGATTTCCGCCAACGCGGCGCGTCTGCTCCTGCCCATCTTTGAGCGCGAGAAAGGCCGCAACGGCCGTCTTTCCATCCAGACCGATCCGCGCAACTATCGCAACACCGAGGCCATGCTCGCGCAGGCCATCCACTTCAGCCGCCTCGCGCCCAACATGATCGTCAAGATTGCCGCCACGCGCGCGGGCATCCCCGCCATTGAGGAAGCCACCTACCGCGGCATCAGCATCAACGCCACCGTCAGTTTCACCCTCCCCCAGGCCATCGTCGTCGCCGAGGCTGTCGAGCGCGGCCTCAAACGGCGCGAGGCTGAAGGTCTCTCCATCGCTACCATGGGCCCGATTTGCACACTCATGGTCGGCCGCCTCGACGATTGGCTCAAGGTCCTCCACGACAAGCACAATCTCTCTGTCGACCCCGGGTATCTCGAGTGGGCCGGAGTCGCCGTCTTCAAGAAGGCCTACAAGATCTACCGCGAGCGCGGCTACCGCCTGCGCCTGCTCTCCGCCGCCTTCCGCAATCACATGCACTGGAGCGAGTTCATCGGCGGCGACGTCGTCATCTCTCCGCCGTGCGCCTGGCAGCGCCGCTACAACGACAGCGACATTGAAGTCATTCCGCGCATCGATCAACCCGTTGACTCGCGGATTGTCGACACGCTGCTCGCCAAGTTCCCTGACTTCGAGCGCGCCTACACCGAAAACGGCCTCACGCCCGAGGAGTTCGACACCTTCGGGTCAACGCGTCGCACCCTGCGCCAATTCATCGCCGCTTGCGCGGAGATGAACTCCATCGTCCGCGACGTCATCCTCCCCAACCCGGACACGGAATAAGGTGAGACTGGCGCGTCACGCAGCCTTTTTCCGGCAGTAGTTCCATGTATAAAAGGCGGAGGTAACCAGCACGGAGAGCGTCATGCCTGCCGAACTGATAACAGACAACCAGAATAGAGCGCAGAGTTTCCAGTGCTCCGCCGCTCCCAAAGCAGCGTAACAAGCAACCAGTCCCCAGAGATTCTGATTCAGATTGATGTTGAATTTATCGTCGATCGCCATCTCGCCCACTCCCATCCGTTTCGGTTGAAGACCACGGGCCGCTAGCCCGCGACTGGCTAGCTAGACCCCGACAACGCCGGGCCCAAAACCCCTCTCGTTCTCGGGACCAATCAAGGCGCTTGCTCGCTCCTCGATCTCAGGATGAACGTAAAGCCAAGTACGCTCCAGTCGTTCACGCTCCTCATCCGTACATCCAGCCGAACCCAGCAATGCGACTAACATCTGCCAGTTTTCGGTCGTGTTTGACCAAGGGTATCGGTGTTTCAGAGTGAGCGTGAGGAGGGTCGTCAACCTCTCGTAGCTCACATCTGATGCCCCATCTAGTGGGGGGTGAGGAACCGGTGGATTTTCGTCGGAGACAAACGCGAGAAAAAGACCGTCGCTAGCCTTCCCCTTGGTCAACGCAGTTGAAAATTCCAACGGCCCCCAGTTCAGTCTCTTCATCTCCGCAACGATAGTTTTCCAGTCGCGGGGTCGTTGGTTTTCTGCCCACCCTGCCCACCAGCGGCACAACAAACTGCAAAGCGCCAAGAGCACGATCAGCCGCAGATATAGGTCGTTTCGCATCGCTATGGGCGGCAGTATCAAGGCCGCAGAAACCACAACAAACGGGGTTCGCATCCTTCTCAATTCGCTCCGCGAGTAGAGGGAGAAGACACCGGGAATTCCGAAGAGTACGAGAATCGCTAACACGACGTCCGCGGTGATCGCGAGAACATCATGCGGCCCCTCAGAATTCGACCATAGGTGGTCGGGCAGCCATTCCGTAAACACAGAGAAACAGCTAATTTCCGCGACAAAGCAAGCGAGGGCCGCAAAAGCAGAGATGAAGCGGAGCGCGTCTCTTCCGTTCCGGTATCGCTCTGCTTCTTGGACTGCCTTGGCTGTTGCGGGATCAAAGGAAAATGGCATCGACCACTCCGTGGCCGCTCCAGGAGGGACTTCGATGCAAAAAGCCCACCCGACGTACTCGTGAGCGACACACAGATTATAGGGTCAGAAATCGCGACGCGCTGTCGGATAGACCACACATTCCGAGCCCCTCGCTCCCCGCCTCACTTGATCCACATCACCGGGTTGCTCGTCGACACCGCGCTCAATCCCTGCGCCAGCAGTTCCTCCACTTCTTTCATGGTCTGGATCAGTCCGCCGCCTACCACCGGCAGGTCAGCCGAGATCGCCCGCACCCGCTCCAGCATCTTCGGCGCCACCAGCGCCGGCAGAATCTCCAGCGCATGCACCGGCGTGTTCTTCAACTGGTTCGAGATCGTGTCCATGGCGCCGCTGTCAAGCAGAAACGTCCGCTGAATTCCGTAGAGGCCAATCGCCAGCGCGTGCCGCAGCGGGTCAAGGTGCGTCGAAATAATGCCCCGCGCCCCCACGCGCTTCAGGTAATTCACCGCATACTTGTCGCGCGAGAATCCATTCAGCAAGTCGAGATTCACGATCGGAATCTTCCCCGCGCCAAGAATCTTCTGGATCATCGACTGCACGTTGTCGGGATCGCCGGTGAGCAGATAAATGAGCCTGCTTCGCGAAGCGTTCGCCTGCTCCACAAGCTCCGGCTTGCGAATGGCCGGGATGATCGGCGTCTCCCGGCAGAAGACGCTCAGCGGCGTCAGCAGCGCCGGTCCACCGTTTGTTGCTCCTGTCTCACCCATTTCGGCGCCCTGCACCACGTGCATTCACCTTCGCTGTCGACCTTCTCACAATCAGCTCCGCTTCCACCTTGATCTGCGCTACCGATTCTTCACCCGACATGAGCTTGAACAGATTCTCCATCGCCATCTGTCCCATGCGCCGCATCGGCTGCCGAACGGTGGTCAACGGCGGCTCAAGGTACGCCGCAAAAAACAGATCGTCGAATCCCGTTACCGAAACATCCTTAGGCACGTGCAGTCCTCGGGCGCGAATGGCCCGCATCGCTCCCAGAGCCGTCATATCGTTATAGCAGCATACGGCCGTAGGCGGATTGGCCAGCGCGAGCAGCCCGTCCATGGCCTCAATCGCCGCCTCGGGCCGGCCGTCACCCTCCACCGCAAGCTCGGCGGCAAACTCGATCCCCATGGCAGCCAGCGCCTGCTTGTAGCCCGCCAGGCGCTCCGTATCCGATTGATACCCGCGCCGGTCGCCTATGTAGGCAATCCGCCGGTGCCCGAGACCGATCAGGTGCTCCGCGGCAGCCCGGCTTCCTGCCTGGTTGGCGATCATCACTGAATGCACAAACGCGCCTGGATACTGGTCGTTCACCAGCACCATGGGAACGTTCAGCTCTGCCAGCATGGGCACATACTCCGCCCCCACGCGCGACGAGGTCACAATGATGCCGTCCACGCGCCGCTCGGCAAACGCCTGCACTACCGTGCGCTCCCGCTCCGGATCGGCATTCGAATTGGCGAGAAACACGGCATACCTGTGATCGTTGGCCGCTTGTTCGATGCCGCACGTGACCTCGCCCGCAAACGGATCGTCGACCGTGGTTACCACCAGCCCGATAGTCCGCGTCCGCCGCGTCACCAGCCCGCGCGCCACCGCGCTGGCACGGTAGCCTGCTTCCGCGGCTATCTTGCGGATCTTCGCTGCTGTCTCCGCGTTCACCAGCGGGCTGTTCTGCAGCGCGCGCGAAACCGTGGGGTGCGACACGCGCGCCAGCCGCGCAATGTCCTTAATCGACGGTTGGCGCAAGGGCTGCCGCAGCGCTCTCTTGCCGCCGGCCTGCGAAACACCCGCCTTGCCCCCGTCCTTCTCCAACATGCCCAAATCCCCTTATTGCACACGTGTAAGGCAGCACTCAGTCTCCTCGAACGCGGTGCATCAAGTCAATGCCTTTCCCCAAGCGAAGAGCCCCCAGGAGCGCGAAACTCGTTCTTCCGGCTTTCAGGCGCCGCGCGTGACACCGTAAGCTGAAGAACAGCCGTCCGATGAATCAACCCTCCTCGACCTCCGCGACCCACCCCATCGAGCCAACACCGCTCGCTGGGGACCCCGCCACGCTTGAGCGCCGCATCGGCCTCCGCTCGGCCGTGCTCTTCAACATGCTCGAAATGATCGGCGTCGGTCCCTTCATCACCCTGCCGCTGGTCATCGCCGCCGCGGGCTACCGGCTCTCCGTCTGGGCCTGGATACTCGGCGCGGTCATCGCCATCGCCGACGGCCTTGTCTGGGCCGAGCTTGGCGCCGCCTTCCCGCGCGCCGGTGGCTCTTACGCCTTTCTCCGCGAAATCTACGGCCCCGGCCGTGCCGGCAACTGGCTCAGCTTTCTCTACGTCTGGCAGCTTTCGTTCACCGCGCCGCTTTCTATCGCCTCAGGCTGCATCGGCCTCTCCGGCTTTCTCGCCGTCTTCTGGCCCGGCCTCGACTCCGCGCCCATCGCCGCGCTCCCCGTGCTCCACTATTCGAACTTCGCCGCCGCCGCGGCCTGCCTGCTCGTCACCGCGCTCCTCTATCGCAACATCAGTTCCATCACGCGGCTCGCTTCGGTGCTCTTTGCCGGAGTCATCGCCGCGCTCACCGGCGTCATTGCTTCTGGATTCACCCACGCCTCGGCCACCGGAGGCTGGCACATGCCCGCCGCGCCCGCGCTTCCCGCGACCCTCGCGCTCGGCGGCCTCGCCCAGGGCACGCTGCTCGCCACCTACTGCTACTGGGGCTACTACAACATCACATTTCTCGGCGCCGAAGTCCGCCGCCCCGAGCGCACCATCCCCCGCGCCATTCTTCTTTCCGTCTTCCTTGTCGCCGCCATTTACGTTGCCATGAACCTTTCGGCGCTGCCCTCGCAGCGCGCCCCCATGGCCGGATCGTCCCCCGATGCGCTCCGCGTGCAGCTCGTCGCCGACATCGCCCGCTCCGCCTTCGGCGGCTGGGCGGGTTACCTGATCGCCGCCCTCATCATCTGGACCGCATTCGCCAGTGTCTTCTCGCTGCAGCTCGGCTACTCGCGCGTGCCCTACGCCGCCGCCCGCGACGGCAACTACTTCCGCTTTCTCGGCGCCGTCCATCCCCGCCACGGCATTCCCCACCGCTCGCTCGTCGCCCTCGGCCTCGTGGGAGCCGCCTTCTGCTTCTTCTCGCTCACGCAGGTCATCACCATGCTCGTCATCACCCGCATTGTGCTCCAGTTCTTCCCGCAGCAGATCGGCGTTATCCTCCTCCGCATCCAGCGCCCGGATCTCCCCCGCCCCTTCCGCATTCCGCTCTATCCGCTGCCGCCCATCGCCGCCATGGTGGGCTTCGCGTTTCTGCTCGTCTATCGCGCCCACGCCCTCATGGAACTCGCTGTCGCCGCCGCCATCGCCGCATCGGGCACACTGCTCTATCTGCTCCGCGCGTGGCGACTGGGGCAATGGCCTTTTGTACCCAAGGCTGGAGTCCCTGGACCCTGATCCCACGCTCCTTGCGCAGGGAGATCTTTGTCTCAACTTCCAGTGACAGCGGTCACTTCTTCCCTCAAGCGCCGCCAACTACAGTTCCTCACCAGCAAATCCTTCCACCGGCGTGGTCCTTCGGCGCCCGCGAGGAGGTGTCCCCAATGCCCCTGAAACTGAATGTGAATAACCAGGTCATGACGGTTGACGTACCGCCTGAGACGCCGCTTCTGTGGGTCCTGCGTGATGTGCTGGACCTGAAAGGGACCAAGTATGGCTGCGGCATCGGAGTCTGCGGTGCCTGCACTGTGCTGGTCGAGGGCAAGCCGGTGCGTTCCTGCATGACCCACGTGGGCAGCGTCGCCGGCGAGGCCATCACCACCATCGAAGGCCTTTCCGCAGACGGCGCCCACCCCGTGCAACAGGCATGGGAAGCGCTGGACGTGCCCCAGTGCGGCTATTGCCAGCCCGGCCAGATCATGGCCGCCGCCGCGCTGCTGGCTCACACGCCTCATCCCACCGACGCCGACATCGACGCCGCCATGAGCGGCAATCTCTGTCGCTGCGGAACCTATCCGCGCATCCGGCAGGCCATTCACCACGCGGCTGAGGCGGCCCACGCGTCGGCCCAGAAACGCTGAAGGAGGGCGAACACCGTGAGCTTCATCGAAAATCTTGACCGCCGATCATTTCTGAAGATGACCGCCCTCACCGGCGGAGCCTTCGCTCTGTGCCTGTATGAACAGCCGCGGGTCTTCGCGCAGCGGCCTGGCAAACCGCCTGCCTTTGTGCCTGTGGCGTTCATTCGCATCGACGCCAGCGGAACCGTCACTCTCATGGCCAAGAACCCTGAGATCGGGCAGGGCGTCAAAACCATGCTGCCCATGCTGATCGCCGAGGAACTCGATGTCGATTGGAAAGACGTGCACATCGAGCAAGCCGGCCTCAACCCGGATGTGTTTGGGCCGCAATTCGCTGGTGGCAGCACGGCCACGCCCATCAACTGGGATCCGCTGCGCCGCGTGGGCGCCGCCTATCGCCAGATGCTGATCAGCGCGGCTGCGCAAACCTGGGGAGTGCCCGAATCGGAATGCACGACGGAGCATGGCAAAGTGCTGCACGCAAAATCGGGCCGCACGGCCACATACGGCGAGCTGGCCCAAAAAGCCGCCACGCTCACTCCGCCTGATCTGAAGTCCGTAAAGCTCAAAGACCCGAAGGATTACCGCATCATCGGCACGTCGCAGCCCGGGGTCGACAACCGCGCCATCGTCACCGGAAGACCGATCTTCGGCATCGATGTCACTCTGCCCGGCATGCTCTACGCAGTCATCCAGAGGTGCCCCGTTTTCGGCGGCAAGGTGAAAACCGCCAACATCGATGACGTGGCCAAGCTTGCCGGCGTTCGCAAAGTGCTGATCATTGAGGGCACGCTCTCGAACGATCCGGTCGCAGGGTGGGAACCGGGCATGGAACCAGGCGTGGCCATGGTTGCCGATACGTGGTGGCAGGCCCAGAGCGCCCGCAAGAGCCTGAAAATCGATTGGGACTACGGCCGCGGCGCCAACCAGAACAGCGACGATTTTGCCAGCCACGCCGGAGAGCTGCTGAAATCTCCACCCGCCTTCACCGTCCGCAGTTACGGCGATGTGGACGCGGCGCTCAAGTCGTCGGCCAAAGTTGTGGAGGCCGTGTACGCCTATCCGTTCCTGGCCCACGGATCCCTTGAACCGGAGGACACGACAGCCGCATTTAAAGACGGCAAGCTCGAAATCTGGACCACGAGCCAGATGCCCGCGGAAGGCCGGGCTCTTGCGGCGCACGCATTGGGCATGGACCCTGCCGCCATCACCGTCCATCTGTGCCGCGCGGGCGGCGGCTTCGGACGGCGCCTGATGAACGACTACCTGGTCGAGGCTGCATGGTTGTCGAAACAGGTGGGCAAACCCATCAACCTGGTCTGGTCACGCGAAGACGACATCGGCCACGATGCCTATCGCCCCGGCGGCACCATCGGCCTCAAAGCCGGCCTCGACGCACAAGGCAAGCTCGTCGCCTGGAGCCAGCACCTCATCACCTACGGCGAAGGGAAAACCGTCGTGCAAACCGGCGATATCGGCGGCGACCAGTTCCCGGCAGGCCGCGTTCCCAATTATTCGGTGGGAATGAGCGCCATTCCGCTATGGCTGCGTTGCGGCGCCCTGCGCGCGCCTGGAGACAATGCGTACGCCTTCGTCCACCAGTCGTTCCTGGATGAGCTGGCCGCTGCAGCCGGCCGCGATCCGCTCGATTTCCAGCTCGAAATCCTCAATGCCACGCCCGCTCCCGGCACCAAAGTTGACCCGCACAATCCGGAGCTCTTGAATCCTGAGCGGATGAAGGCCGTCCTCGAACTCGTCGCCGAGAAATCCGGCTGGAGCAACCGCAAAAAATCACCCGGCTACGGCTTGGGGCTGGCCGCCCACTTCTGCCATCTCGGCTACTTTGCCCATGTCGCTGAAGTCAGCGTCGACAGCCGCAACCAGGTGACTGTCCACCATGTGTGGGCCGCAGGCGACATCGGCAGCCAGGTCATCAATCCCCGTGCCGCCGAAAGCCTCTGCTACGGTGGCATCATCGAGGGCCTTAGCCAAATGCAGCAGGAGATCACCCTGACCAACGGCCGCGTGGACCAGACCAACTATCACCAGCACCCGATGCTGCGGATGCGCCAGAGCCCGGTCATCGACGTTTACTGGCGCAAAAGCGACTTCCCGCCCACCGGCTTGGGCGAACCTGCACTGCCGCCGATTCTGCCTGCGGTCGGTAACGCCATCTTCGCCGCAACCGGCAAGCGCATACGCACGTTGCCGCTCAAGAGGAGCGGACTTAGCTACGCCTGAACCTGACCGAACTGCGACGGTCTCCGGCGATTCTTGTAACGCTGCCACACCCAGAGGTGTCTAATAGATACAGCGGAATCTTCCCCCGCGAGGTCATAAAATGCTCATCGGCAAACCGCCCGACATTCCCTCCTCCGAGATCACTTCCCGCGACGCCTACTTCCGCTACCTCTCGCGCCGCCGCTTCCTCAAAGGCGCAGCCGCAACGGGAGCCGCGGCCCTTGGCGCTAATCGCCTCGCCCGGTTCGCCTCGCCGCGCGCTGTCTTCGCCGGAACCAAGCTCCAGACTGTCTACTCCCCGCTCACCACCACCGGCGAGCAACTCACCACTTACGACGACATCACTCACTACAACAACTTCTACGAGTTCGGCGTCGACAAAGGCGAGCCAGCGAAGAATGCCGGCGGCCTGCCCACGCGTCCCTGGACCGTGAAGGTCGAAGGCAAAGTCGCCAAGCCTCTCACCTTCTCCATCGACGATCTCCTCAAGCTCCATCCCCTCGAAGACCGCACCTACCGCCATCGCTGTGTCGAGGCTTGGAGCATGGTCATTCCCTGGGTCGGCTACTCGCTCTCTGAGTTCATCAAGCAATGCCAGCCGCTCTCCACGGCCAAGTACGTCCAGTTCCTCTCCTACTACGACCGTCACGTCGAGAAGTGGACCGGCGAAAGCACCATCTCCTGGCCTTACTCCGAGGGCCTGCGCATGGACGAGGCCATGAACCCGCTCACCCTGCTCACCTTCGGCCTCTACGGAGAAACCCTTCCCAACCAGGACGGCGCGCCGGTCCGCATCGTCGTTCCCTGGAAGTACGGCTTCAAGTCCGCCAAATCCATCGTCACCGTGCGCTTTCTTGACAAGCAGCCGCCCACCACATGGAACGATCAGGCCCCCGACGAATACGGCTTCTACTCCAACGTGAACCCCGAGGTCGACCACCCCCGCTGGAGCCAGAAGACCGAGCGCCGCATCGGCCTGCCCTTTTACGCGCAGCGCCGCACCACGCTCATGTTCAACGGCTACACTGACCAGGTGGCTTCAATGTACAACGGCATGAACCTGCGCCGGTATTTTTGAGGCAGGGAACAGGGATCAGGGAACAGAGAACGAAAAATGAAGACGCACTCACCACTCTCCACATGATCCAACCGCCGCTGGGATCCCGCTAACTCCGCTAACTTGCTAACTCGCCAACTCGCTGTCTTGCTAACTCGTTGACTTGCTGACTTACTAACTTGCTAACTCGCTGACCTGATACGTATGTCCCGCTCGACTCTCATCCTGCTCAAATCGCTAGTCTGGATCGCCTGCCTTGCGCCGTTTGCCTGGCTCGTCTGGGGCGCTGTCACCAACAATCTCGGCTCCGACCCAACCGCCGCCATCGCTTTTGCTACTGGCTTGGCCACGCTGCGCCTGCTCACCATCACCCTCGCCATCACGCCCCTTCGCCGTTTAGGCGCGAGGCTTGTCCCGCCTCTCGCCACGCACCTCAACTGGCTCATCCGCTTCCGCCGCCTGCTCGGCCTCTTCGCCTTCTTCTACGCTACGCTGCACATGCTCACCTGGGTTGCGCTCTACAACAACTTCGATCTGCATGCCATGCTGGCCGACGTCACCAAGCGCCGCTTCATCACTATGGGCATGGCCGCCTACCTGCTGCTTCTGCCTCTCGCGCTCACCTCCACCACCTGGACCATCCGCAAGCTCGGCGGCAAGCGCTGGAACCGCTTGCACCAGCTCATCTACTTCGCCGCAATCTGTGGAGTGATTCACTACTGGTGGCAGGTCAAGCCGGGCGTGCTCACGCCCATCACCATCACCGTGATTCTCGCCGTGCTTCTTCTCGCCCGCCCCGTGCTCGCCTGGCGCCAGAGCCGCAAATCCCGCGTCGCAGCCGCCTGAACGCCGCATCGTTGCACCCAATCATTGCGGGGCATCTCTTGGCTTCGCGGGCGCGGCGTCTTGTCCGGTGCCGGCACTTGGCGTGTCCCGGTCGCTCGGCTGCGGATCAGGCACGGCAATGTTGACGTGTTCCACATCACCGGTGGCCCGCCCGAGCCCCCGCCGCCTCCGCAAACTGCAACTTTCGTATCAGGAAGAGCCGGACAACGGTGATTGAAATCTTGCTGAACGCGGACTTACAGTGTGTCTATTCAATCGGATATTCACCAGCCGTAGGGCCAGACAAGCAAGGACTGACCGAGCTTGGAGTTTCCGGATCAGTCGGGACAAGGCAGGGCCGGACGCTCAATGGGGGACCTGTAGATGTCCGACATCATGACAGCGTTGCGAGAGCTGGAACTGGAACAGCAGGAGAGATCCACTCATTCCATGGTGCATCTCGTAGCATCCGGCCCGACGGCAAACGATTTTTCGGTCCTCAAGGAATTTACGGCGCCGCAAGCGCTGCAATTCGAAAATCACCAACAGCAGGCAATTGCGCATCAGCCGCAGCTCGGGCGCGAGGCATTGATCCTCTTTGCAGACGATGATTCTGCCCTTGAGCAAGGCGTTGTTCGAGCGGTTGAAACGGTGAAGCGGGAGCGGCAAGGCCGTTTGGCCGCCGAGGAGCGCGCCGTGCATGCTGAAGCGGAAATGACCCGGCAGGCACTGCGCATTGATGAGCTCGAACGGGAGGTGCATGCTCTTGAGAGCGAGAACGACCACCGGCGTCAGCGCGTCAGGCAAATGATGGATCTACTCGACTCGATCGAGCCCTCCGGCGGAGAGTAGCAACGGAATAGCCGGCCAAGCCCACACATTTCCAGAAAAACAAAGTTCTCCGCAAAGCCCGCGCCGCCGTCGCAGCCTGAGCCATGCGCCCTCACGGGCCGGTGGAGTTTGCCCTCGGCGCTTCCATCAGCGGCACGCCTACGTCGTTCATATCACTCTGTACGCTGAGCGGTATTTCCTTATCCAGGTAGTGGCGTGCCTCCGGAGCGGTTTGCGCCGGAGAAGCCGAGCCCGCCGGGTTTGCCGCCTGCCCCGTCGCGCCGCGGTCCTCGGCGCCGGTCACCTGCAGAATGTAATTGTCCGCGGGCACATAGGCGAAGAAGAAGCTGCCGTCCTTTCGTATCCCGGTCCTTCGCTCTTCCTCGCGGTCGTCTGCATAGAGCAAATGCACGGTCGCCTGGTCGGGAACGTGGCCGTCCATTGCGGCGGCCACAATGCCAGAGATCGTATACATCCCCGTCAGCGGAATCACAATGTCCACTCCGCCGCGAGCCTCCCCAGCATTTACCTTCACCGTTTCCGCATTCTTCTTGCGAAACGTGCCGCCGAGACAGACACGAGGAGCCGCCGCTTCTGAGTGGACAGGCAATAGCGCGCAGACTTTGTACTCGCCCGCCGGCAGGTTGGTGATCCCGTAATGGCCGTGACTATCGCTTGTTTCCCCCAGTGTCCACCCGTCGGATCCGCTATCGCCCACTGCCGTCCAATGATCTTGCGCAGTCTTGCGAAGCAGTTGAAACCGCATGCCGATTGCGGGGCTTGAATCGTCGTAACTCACCGTCCCATCGATCTCCGCACCGCGCTCGATCCCTAGTGACAGGTCGCTGGTGTGCTGGGCGCTCACGGTCAGTTCGGCAAAATGGTCCTTCATTTGATCGAGCGCGTCCAGAAACTGCTCGTCCTCGCCGGCCTTTTGTTTCGCGCGATTGAAGTCGATGCCGCGCTCCGGGTCGAGATATCCGTTGAGCGTTGCATACGCGTAGTAGTCGCCCGGCGGGACGGCTTCAATCGTGAATCGCCCGTCGAGGCCGGTTGTAGCAGTCTCTTCCAGGTCCAGGTCGCCGTTTCCGGGGTGGCTGTTGGCACTGAAGAATGCGGCAGGCAGGAGTTGCACTTCGGCGAAGCGCGCCGGCTTCCCCGTGTCCGCGCATAGAACGATTCCGGTGACTGTGCCTTTGGTCGGGTCAGGCTTCCTGGGCATATCCTCAGGGCACCCGCTCATAAGAAGGAAAACAGCGGGCAAAACCCACAGCCAATGCTGCCTGACAGTAAGCATCTCGCGCTCCTCAGGGCTCAGGAAATTGTAACGCTGTCTGCGCCACCGGCTCGTAGCTCTTCCTGTGCAGCGGCGTCGGACCCAGCCGCCTCAGCGCCTCCAAATGTTCCGGCGAGCAGTAGCCCTTGTGCCGCGCCAGCCCATACCCCGGATACACCGCATCCAGCTCCACCAGCAGCCGGTCGCGATGCACCTTGGCCAGCACGCTCGCCGCTGCAATCGAAACGCTGCGCGCGTCGCCCCCTACTACCGCCTGCTGCGGGCAAGGCCAGTCGATCGTGTCGCGCCCGTCGATGAGCAGATAATCCGGCGCCACCGCCAGCTGCTCTACGGCCATGCGCATTGCCAGCAGCGACGCCCGCCGGATGTTGATGCGATCGATCGTCTCCACATCCACCGCCGCAATCGCCCACGCCACGGCCTCGGCGCGGATGGCCGCGTCAAATTCGTTTCTCTGCTTTTCTGTCAGTTGTTTCGAATCGTTCAGGCCCTGCAGGTGGGAGCCTCTGGGAAGGATGACGGCAGCGGCCACGACCGGCCCGAACATCGGTCCGCGGCCCACTTCATCCAGGCCGGCAATCCGCACGCCGCCGCGCCGCCGCGCGGCATTCTCCAGCGCCCAGCCGCATACCGCGTCACAAATCAGCCGGCCACCTGAATCGCCAGCGCGCACCTTCGCCATGCGATCAGTATAGGAACCAGCCCGCTCTGCCGTACGCCGTGCGCTTCACGTTTTTGTGGAAACGAAGCTCAAAACTCACCCTCACCGCCGCGTCTGCCGCAGCCAGCACGGCCGCTGTCTCCGCTTCGCTGCACAAAAAGCAAAACCCCCAGCCTCGTCGGCCGGGGGTCTGGCTGGAACACTCGTTTCCGCGCGGCTACGCCCGCACCTTGCCGGTCTCGCGGTCAACTTCCTTCAGGCGCGCCGCCTTGCCGCGCAGCCCGCGCAGATAAAACAGCTTCGCCCGCCGCACCTTGTAGCTGCGCACCACCTCAACCTTGTCGATCACTCTGGAGTTGAAGGGGAAAATGCGCTCCACCCCCTGCCCAAAGCTCATCTTGCGCACGGTAAACGTTCCCTGCGGGCCCTTGTTTACGGCGATCACCAGGCCCTCAAAGGCCTGCAACCGCTCCTTGTCGCCTTCCTTGATCTTCACTTGAACGCGAATCTGGTCACCCGGCACAAACGCCGGTAAATCGGTGCGCTTCAGCTTTTCAGCCAGGCGCTGCATCACGGGATGGATTGACATGGTAGCTTCCTGCGATAGAAGTCAGAACCTCAAGTTTATCAAACATCCCCACGCAGCGCCTAGTCGCACTCCACTCATCGATTTGCACTCCATCCCGTGCAGGCCCATGCGCTATAGTTCCGCCATGAACGAAAAACGCGATCTGCTCCGTCACACCCTTGCCACTCTTGCCTACCGCACCGTCCGCGCCATCGAAAACGCGCCCGAATCCTTTGCCAACTTCTCGAACGCCGGCCGCCGCCCCGTCCAGATCCTGGCTCACATGGGTGACCTGCTCCACTGGGCGCTCTCCATGGCTCAGGGCAATCCCGCTTGGCTCGAATCGAAGCCTCTCCCCTGGCCGCAGGAGCAGCAGCGCTTCTTCGCCGCTCTCTCAGCCTTCGACGCGTACCTCGCCTCGTCCTCTCCGGTCCAGGCGCCTATCGAACGCCTGATGCAGGGCCCAATCGCCGATGCGCTCACTCATGCCGGCCAGCTCGCCATGCTCCGCCGCCTCGCCGGCGCCCCCACGCGCGGGGAAAACTTCTATGTCGCCGCCATCGCCATCGGTCAGGTCAACTCCGTGCAGCCCGAACCCGTCAAGCCCTTCTAGCAACTGGTTCTGCTGCGCTCGCGATCGGACACAACCAGCCCCGTATCTCTTTCACCGTATCCATTCGCGCCAAACGCGGCGTGTACCCAACGCAACACGCCTCACGTGGCCTGTGGAGAACTGCCAATATCTGTAACATAATATTCACAATCGGACGCATAAGTCGTATTAACTCATTGAAAATAAATATAGAGCTGATTTTGCTTGACATTCGTAGTGAGAGCAGAAGAAACTATTAACGGTTACTCTATCGCCAATGGAGGTTTCTTATGCGCCGTATACTCGCAGCAAGTCTTCTGCTCTCCTCCCTGTCCCTCCCCGCAGCGGCTAAAGCCAGCCAGCCCGTGGACGACGCCTCTGCCCCAACCCCCGTGCGTGTCAGCACCGGAATCACCCCGCCGGTCCTGCTCGATTCTGCCTCCCTCATGCTTCCCGAGGGTTACTCCATCGACGCCATCCCCACCGATGCCCAGGTCGGCCTCTCCCTTACCATCGATGAGAAAGGCCAGCCCACGGACATCCATGTTACCAAGTCGTACAGCCCCTTCTGGGACGCCCGTGTCATCGAAACGGTGCGCCGCTTCCACTACAAGCCCGAAACCGTCAGCAACCAGCCAGTACCTGTCGACATGAACCTCGTCGTCAACATCGCCCGCTAATCCGACAACCCGTTGGGATGCTGCGCCCGAAAGCTTCAGCGTTCGAGCCAAACCGGCTCGACTGCAGGAAAGCTGCACCTTCGGCTCAGCATCCCTCCGGCCTCACAAACTCCCGTCGGCACGAATCGCCTTCAGCATGCGCACGTCCTCCGCGCGCAACGTCGCCGAATTTCCCAACCTGACTGTCTGTTGCGCTCTACTTTGCCGGTGCCGCAGGTGCGCTCAGCTGCTTCAGCTCCGCCAGCGCCGCGGCATACTCGAGGAAGTCTTTTGGGCAGCCGTCGCGCGCCGCCCTGAATCGCTCCACTGCTGCCGCTGTGCGTTGATGCAGCAGCTCGTCCTCGCCCACGTAGAAGTTCGCCTCGCACATTTGGTTTTTCTGCGTTTCAGCGTTGGCATCCGCAGCTACCGCAAGCACCTCGTCGGCCGTCATCTGTCCCAGGTACAGCTTTAGCGCGGGCCCCGGCCAGCTCGATAGATCCGCCTTGGCTGCAACCCTTCCCAGCTCGTCCGCGTCGTTCTGATGCAGCCGATTCTTCGCCAGGTGCAACCACAGCGCGGCGTAAACAGCGGAGGACGAAGACGGTCCAGCCCCGATGCTGAGCTCGAAATCCGCCATCGCCTCGTTCTTCTGCGCAGCCAGAAAATGCGCGCACCCGCGGTCGAGAAAGGCCATCTGGTTGTTGGGCTGCACTTGGTTGGCCTCATCGAAGTCCTCGATCGCCTGCTCGTACTCGCCCTTTTCGTAGAAGGCCAGGCCGCGGCTCGTGTAACCGTCGGTGTCCTTGGGCTCGAGTTCGATGTAACGCCCAAAGCTCTCCAGCGCGAGGTCGTATTGGCCCTCACGGCCGTAAACGATGCCCCGGTTGTAGTAGGCCATCGAGTAGTCTTTGTCAAGTTGGATCGCCTGGTTGTAATCCGCGAGCGCCTGCTCGTACTGGCCCTCGTGCCGGAAGGCGCTGCCGCGGTTGTTGTACCCATCGGGATCACTTGGCTTCAGCTTGATATATTTTGTAAAGTCCTCCACTGCCGGACCGTACTGCCCCTTATCGCTTTCGGTCACTCCGCGGTTGTATGTCGCGAGCGCGTGACTCGGGTTCATGCGCAGCGCGGTGTTGAAGTCCTCGATCGCACGATCGTAGTCGCCTAGCGCCATGTAAACGTGGCCACGATTGTTGAAGCCATCGGGATCGTCCGGAGCCAGGCGGACGTATTGGTTGTAGTCTTCGACCGC
The DNA here is from genome assembly GCA_963836525.1 of uncultured Acidobacteriaceae bacterium. GTDB lineage: Bacteria > Acidobacteriota > Terriglobia > Terriglobales > Acidobacteriaceae > Telmatobacter. The sequence goes on along the minus strand of CAWIJW010000006.1, from coordinate 187,791 downwards.
TTTGTCGTATTCCTTCTTATGGCCCCAGACATTGCCGCGGTTGTAATAGGCAAGCGCGTGATTCGGGTCCACCCGCAGGCATTCATTGAAATCCGCGATGGCACGGTCGTATTCGCCCTTGTCGTCGTAAGTGTTGCCCCGGCTGTTCAACGCGTCTGCAAAATCCGGCCTCAGCCGGAGCGCCTCGTCCAGATCCGGCAAGGCTAGGTCCAATTCCTTCTTGTCGCGGTAGGCAATTCCGCGGTCATAGTAGACGCTTGCCAGGTCTTTGGTCGATTCCTGGCCGGCCTGGATCAGCGCCGTACACCCGGCGATGCTCGTGTCCGGATCGTCTGCCTGGCACCGCTTCCAGTTTTCATCGCGGGTTTGTCCCATCGCGGCAATCGCCGCGCTGAATAGAAGGAATGTGCAGAAAGCGCTTTTCGTAATCACGTGGGTCGCCGCCTTTGCTTTCAGATCAAAGTGGCAACATCATACACCCGGCTTTTGGCGCTTCGCAGGTGACGGTGGTGGGTCAGTTTGGATCTGTCTTGAAAGGGCACGACCGGGGCACCCTCTGGGTCGCGTGCCGTGAATGCCGCAAATTGAGTGCGGCTTTAGCCGCTGAGGGATGGTTTTCTTCCTCGCGGCGGCTTTTTCCGCAAGCAGTTCAGCCCCTAAGGGAATCTCCTTTATCGCCCCAAGCTACTTGTGCAACCATCTCTGATCCCTCTACTTCCTCGCGCCCTCGCCTCAGGCTCAGCACTTCCCCCGCCGCATCGCCTCCAGCATCCGCCTGTCCTCCGCGCTCAGCGCCGCCTGCTCCAGCAGCTCCGGCCGGTTCTTGAGCGTCTTGCGCAATTGCTGTTCGCGCCGCCAGCGCCTGATCTCCGCGTGATCCCCGTTCAGGAGCACCTCCGGAGCCCTCAGCCCTCCGAACTCCGCCGGCCGCGTGTACTGCGGATAGTCGAGCAATCCACCCGCTCCGTGCTGCGACCGCGGCACCCCATCCACGTCCACGTCGATCTCCGCGTCCGCCGCGCCAAAGCTCTCAAACTCGCCGGAAGCCTCGTTGCCCAGCACGCCGGGAATCAGCCGCATCGTTGCATCCACCACCACTGCTGCCGCCAGCTCTCCCCCGCTCAACACGTAGTCGCCAATCGAAAGCTCCATGTCGCAGTAGATCTCGTTGATGCGTTCGTCCACGCCCTCATACCTTCCGCAAATCAGCACCACGCGCTCCAGCCCGGCCACCTCCCGCGCCACTGCCTGCGTAAACATCCGTCCCTGCGCCGAAAGCAGAATCACCCGCGTCCCCAGTTCCCTTGGTCCCTTGGTCCCTTGGTCCCTGGTTCTTATCCCCAGCGACTCCAGCGCCTCACCCAGCGGCTCCGGTTTCAGCACCATCCCTTCGCCGCCGCCAAATGGCCGGTCGTCCACTGTGCGGTGCCGGTCGTGCGCATACGCCCGCAGGTCGCAGGTCTCCACCGTCACCAATCCCTCCTTCAGCGCCCGGCGCACAATGCCGTGCGCTAGAAAGCCCTCGAAGAACCCCGGAAAGATCGTCACAATGTCGAACCGCATACTCCCTGATGATAGAAGCTCGACCTCCCGCCTCCCGCGTCCCTGCGGAATCGCCTTCGCGACATCAAATACGACGTCTCGATGAGCTCGCTACCGTCCCACCATCACAAACGCGCCCCAATAAAACGGCAAATCCTTGCCGTACCTCTGCCGCACAACTTCGCGCTCCTGCAACTGCGCCTGCCTCAGCGCCTCAGGCTTATCCAGGCCGCCAAGCCACTTTGCGTAGAACAGCGCCATCAGTTCCTGCGTTTCCTTGTCGGGCACTGACCACATGCTCATCAGCACCGCGTCGGCCCCCGCTTCCTGCAATCCGCGCCGTAAGCCGAACACGCCTTCGCTGTTACTCTGCGCGCCCAATCCCGTCTCACACGCGCTCAGCACTACCAGCTCGGTGCCTTCGAGATTGAGCTGGCTCGCTTCGTACGCCGTCAGAACGCCGTCGTCTACGCCGGCCTCCGGCGCCGCTCCGGCCCGCGCCCGGTCTGCCCCGGCAAAGAAGAGCCCCGACCGCAGCATCGGATCCTCGGTCGGCGTATGCGTCTCACCCTGCGCCGCGGCTTGCGCGGCCAGCTCCTGGTCCGTCAGAAAAAATCCGTGCGTCGCGATGTGCACCACGCGCGGCCCCCGCAGACGTGTAACCGCCTCCTTCAGCGCCAGACCGCCCGTGTACGTCTCCGCCTGCCATCCCGCGCCTTTCAGCAGCTTGTCCACCGTGTCCACTTCCACCTGCGTGCCCGGCAGCGGATTTAAATCGCCACCCTTCAACTCGCCGCCGCGCGAAGCAACCTGCACCGTATTCCCAGCCTCACTCCCACCCGGATTCGCGCGCTGCCCAGCTGCGCCAGCGCCCGCGCCTTGCCCCGCGCTCCCGCCCTTCAACTCCTCTAGTGCTGCGCGCTGGCCGGTTGCCGTCAAATCGAACTTCGGATTCCCCACCAGCACCGCGTTCTTCGTTTGTGCCGCCGGCGCTGCGCGCAGCAGGTCCTTCGTGCTGTTCACAATCCGCAACTGAACCTTCTCCAGCACCAGCTTCCCCGCGCTGTCCGCCATCAATCCAATCGGGATCTGATTCAGCACGCCGTCTGCTGCAAAATACACCCGCTTCGCGCCGCCGAGTGCAGGCTCCAGCGGCTTCCAGAACGCCGCATACGCAGCGCTCGTATTCGCCATTGCCGCCTCCTGCCCTGGCGCCGTCGGCGTGGCCTCTTCCGTGAACCCGCGCGTCTGCCCCACGTTTGCGCGATACGCCATCATCGGCGCCGCTTCCAGATCCTTCGCCTCGCCCAGCAGCACAAACTCCGGGTTCTTGCTCTCCGGCGTCACCACCAGCGCTGCGTAAATAGAATTCGCCGTGAACGACATTCCGTTGTGAAACTGGAATCGCGTCACCTCCACGGCCGCCTCGCCCGGCTTCAGCGCCTTCTGCACGTCGCGCCAGGTCGCCGTGTCCATCGCTCGCTGCTGGCTCAGCGCCGCCGACCGCTTCATCAGCTCCTGCTCCAGTGTGTTCGCCTCCTGCTGCAGTTGCGCAATCTGGTCGCGCCGGTTCGCCGCATCGCCGACCGTCGACTCCACCAGCGCCGCCAGTTGCGTCCTGTCCGCCGCCAGTTTGTCCAGCATCGCCACGGCATCTTTGTCGCCGCTCGCTTCGATCGTCGCCCGCATCGCCGCCGCGCTCTGCGCAATAAACCCCTTCTCCGCGAGCAGCGCGTCATACATCTTGCCCGTCAGCGCCGGGTCCTGCTCGTGATACTTCATCACAAAGCTGAAGAACATGGGAAACGCTCCCGGCGTGGTCGCGAAAAAGATCAGCCTGTCGCGCTCGCTCATCGTCGCCGCGTTGGTCCGGAACTCGTCCATCAGTTGCCCCAGCCGCTTCTCGAAATACGGCTCGGCCCGTTCCGGCTTGCCCCACGCGTAATAGAACATCGCTAGATTCGCCGCCGCATCGCCCAGCGCCGGATCGTTCGGCTTCAACTCCGCCGCCATCAACTTCACTGCGCGCAGCAGCAGCGGCTCGGCCTCCGCAAACCGTTGCTCGTCCCGGTAGACCGCCGCCAGCCCGATCAAATACACCGCCAGCACCGAGCCGTTGCTGTTCGCGTTCGCCCCGTTCGATGTCGCCCCGCTCGCACTCGCCCCGCCCCCATTCACCCCGCCAGCGTTCGCCCCATTCCCGCTCAGCTCCTTCTCGCCAATCGCGATCGCCTGCTTGTACGCCGCCTCGGCCGGTGCGTGTTTGCCCTCCGCCTCATACACCTGCGCCAGCAGATTCAGCGCCCCCGCCGCCTTCGTGCTGTCCGGCCCATTCGCCTTTTCATAAATCGCCGCTGCCCCTGTCAGCACCTTCTCCGCGTCCGCTAGTTTTCCCTCGCTCAGCATCAGGTCGCCGAAGCTCGCCAGCAATCCTCCCACGCGCGCGTCCGTCTGCGGATAGACCTTCAAATAAATGGTCATCGCGTTGCGATACATCGTCTCCGCATCGCCCCACCGCCCGTGCTCGTTGTACAGATTCGCCAGGTTGATCATCGGGATTGCCGTCTGCGGATGCATCGGCCCCAGGCTCTTCATGTCGATGGCAATCGCCTGCCGGAACGCATTCTCCGCGTCGCTGTATCGCATCTCGTAGGCATACAGTTGTCCCAGGTTATCCAGAATCGTCGCCACATCGGGATGATTCGGCCCCAGCGCCTTCGCCCGATTCGCGAGCGCCCGCAGCAACATCGTCTCCGCTCCCGCGTACTTGCCCTCGTCGCGATACAGTGTGCCCAGGTTCTCCTCGATCAGCGCTACCGTCGCCGCGGCCGCCGCGTTTGGCGCTGAGCCCGCCTCCGCAATCTGCAGCGCCCTCGCAAAAATCCCCTCCGCTCCGGTGAACTTCCCCTGATACAGGTACGACGCCCCCAAATTGTTGAGGTCCACCGCAATTTGCGGATGGTCCTTGCCCAGCGCCTTCACATCCAGAGTCTGTCGCCTGCAAAAAAGCTCCCTCCGCCTTGGCATACCGGCCCATCGCCTCGTCGAGCGAGCCCAGCCCGTTCAGGTCCGAGCTCAGGTCCGCGCTTCCCAGCTTCTGGTCGATCGCAATCGCTCGCTGATACAGCGGCTCCGCATCAGCGTACTTGCCCTCGTCCGCCTCGATCAGCGCCAGGTTGCTCGCGTCCGTCGACACGTTCTCGTCGTTCGGCCCCAGCACCTTCTCGTGGATCGCCAGCGCCTGCGCGGTCGCTTTCTCGGCATCCGCGTGGCGCGCCTCCACGCGATACAAATTCCCCAGGTTGTCGAGCACCGTGGCCGCATCTTTGCTCACCGCGCCCGACGCCCTCGTCAGAATCGCCAGTGCCTGCTGCAAGCTCGTCTCCGCGTCCGTGAACTTCTCCAGGTCCGTCTCCAGCACGCCGATCACATTGAGCGACAGTCCTAGGTGCCGGTCCTCCGCGCCCCACGTCGCCTGCGCCACGCGCGCCGCCTCCTGCTCCAGCGGCAGCGCCTCGGCCTCCTTGCCCTGGTCCTTCAGTTGCACCACCTGCTCGCTCAACTGGAACCACCGCGCCTCCTGCGTATGCGCACGCGTACACAACGCAGCGCACGCCAGCACCACAACAGCAGCCGCGCGCGCCAAACTGCTGCCCCACAAACATCCCATTGTCATCCTGAGCGAAGGTTGCCGCTCTTCCGCGCGGCAACCGAAGTCGAAGGATCTGCGGTTGTCTTCTTTGTGTCTCACCGAGGTGTGCACGACACGGCGGGCAAGCACATCTTCACTCACTGTTGGGAACACGGCGACTCGACCTCCTCCCGGCCCTCGCTCATCCTCCGTGCTGGGCGCACATCGCGGCCGCGATCCGAAGGGGCGAATCGTAGCCTGGGGCGGGTTGGCGAGGAACCTCACTTGCCCGGTGACTTGTACCATCGCCAACCCCGCCGCCCTTGTCAAGATCAATAGCTCCCGTACAGGCTCCAATCCAGCGCGAATGAATTGACCCCGACCGCTACTCCCTATTCCCTACTGCCTACTCCCTGTTCTTCGCATCCACAGCCGCGCCGTCACCACTCCATAGAGGAACCCGCCCACATGCGCCATGTACGCAACCCCGCCCGTCTGCACCGTCGCCACCGAGCCCACATTTAGCAGTTGAATCAGGAACCACACCCCGATCAGCAGCGACGCCGGAATGAACGTCACCCGCACAAAAATCAAAATAACCAGCAGCGACCGAATCCGGTCCCGCGGATACGTCACGATGAACGCGCCCATCACCGCCGCAATCGCCCCGCTCGCACCCAGGCACGGAACCGTCGATCCCGGGCTTCCCGCCACCTGCGCCAGCATGGCCGCCACGCCGCCCACTAGATAGAACGCCAGATAGCCGATCCGGCCTATGGCGTCCTCAATCTCCGGCCCAAACGCCCACAGGAAAATCATATTGCCCAGGATGTGCATCCAGCTCCCGTGCAGGAACGTCGCGGTCACGAGCGTGATCCACGCGTGCCCGCCCGCAATCTGCGCCGGAATCACCGCCCACCGCCCCACGAACGCGTCTCCGCCCCCCAGTTCGCGCAGAAACACATACGCGTTCACCGCGATGATCAGCGCCGTCATCACCGCAAACCGGCGTGTCCGTCGCGATGCATCCCCCAGCGGTATCACGGTTCCCACATTCGTTCTCCTCGAGATTGCTCGGCTGGATGCCTCATCTTTTGACGCTATCATCCTGCGCGAGTCCGCCCTGCCCCAGCGAATCACCTCTCGGATAGGCAAGCTCACCAAACACTGGGGTGCCCCAGGTCTCGATCTTGAGACCTGGGATAGTACGCCGGGGACACTGAGTTCCAGGAGCTAGTGGCTAGAAATTGGAAGCTGGGAGCCTGCTGCACGGTGGCCGCATTTCCTCTTCGGGCTTTAAAAAATCTTCTTCCCGAACGCAGAACAGATCAGTTGCACAGCCAGCTCTGCCGTACGGTTGTGTTCATCCAGAATCGGGTTCACTTCCACTAACTCGAGACTCAGCATGCCCCCGTGATCGGCGAGAATCTCCATCGCCAGATGGGCTTCGCGATAGGTGGCTCCGCCGGGCACAGGCGTGCCCACGCCCGGCGCCTCCTCAGGATCAACCCAATCCATGTCAATCGAGACGTGATAGCCGGCAGTGCCGTTGGCAGCTACCTTGATCGCTTTCTCCATTACCGCGCGCAAGCCCAACTCGTCGATGTCCCGCATGGTGTAAGCCGTAATCCCGGCGCGCCGGATGTTCTCCCGCTCGGCCTCATCCACATCACGTATGCCCACCAGAACCGTGTGCTGTGGAAGCACCTTCGGCGACCAGCCCAGCAGATCACTCAACTCGGCCGGCCCCATTCCCAGCAAAGCTGCCAGCGGCATGCCATGCACATTGCCTGATGTCGACGTTTCCGGCGTGTTGATGTCGGAGTGGGCATCGATCCAGATCAGCCCCACAGCCTGTCCTGACGCGCGAAAATGGTTGGCCACGCCGGCCACGGTGCCTGCCGCCACGGAGTGGTCCCCGCCCAGCACGATCGGCGTGGCGCCGCGTGCCAGCGCCTGCCCGACGCGTTCGGCAATCTCCTGGTCGCACTGGGCGATTTCTTTCAAAAACCGCGCATGTGCGTCGCCCCGCCGCATCGTCTCCGCCACCGGCACCTGCACGTTGCCGCGATCGATGACGGTATGGCCGAGCGCTTCGAGCTTGGCTTCCAGGCCCGCCACACGCAATGCCGAAGGTCCCATATCCACGCCGCGCCGCTGCTGCCCCAGGTCCAGCGGCACACCGATCATCTCAATCCGCTTCGCCGCGCCCTGCCGCGAATGCGTATTCCGTCCCGAGTCCGCCGCTGTTGCTTCGTCATTCATTCTGAGTCCTTCATTATCACAAACCTGGCGGTCGGCCGACTTCTCACGGAATCAGCCTCACGAAACACCGGGGCGCCCTCGTCTCCCCGCCGCGGCGGAAAGACGCCGAGACCACAGCCCAACGCCCCACCCGCTGACTCGCCGACTTGCTGACTTGCTCGCCTCATTCCCTCGGTTCCTTGGTTCCTTGGTCCCTGCCGGGGCCCCCAGCGACAGGTCTTCTTCGCTGGGGTGGCTCGCTTCCTGCCCCTGTCAAGTCCCTCGCTTTGCCCCTCCGCCGCAACCCACTGAAAACAAATTGAAAATAGCCTCCTCGAACTTTGCCGATCATTTCCCGCTCCCGGCGCATACTTAGACCATGAGCGTTCAACCAGGCCTTCTTTGCGGCGGGCAGCGGCGGCTCACACCCGCCGTGCTCGCGTTTTTGATCACGGACCACGGGCCACTGTCTTCTGGTCCCTGATCCCTGTTCCCTGTTTCCTGCCCGCAACTCCTTTGCTGTCTAATCTCTGCAAAGAAGTGGTTTTAGAATCAAAGAGTTAGAGCGCAACATATGCGCCAAACTGCTGAATCTAGGGATCTTATTTTCAGAAATAGGGGAGGGGGGCCCCCTCAAATATGACCTATAAGTCATACGGCCGCAAAAACGTCAAAAATCGTGATCGCGCCGGCAAGTCGGTTCGTCAGGCCAGCCGCCGCGCGCTTGTCGCGAGAGCGCCGACGCTTTACCCGCGAACGGCGCCAGCCTATGATGTTGGGCAACTAATATGCCCGACATCGAAGCACTTCTAACGCGCTGGCAATCGGCCGGCGTCCTCGATGCGGAAACGGCTTCCCGCATCCGCGCGCATGAAACACAACTCGCCGCGCAGTCTGCTCACGGCGCTCCTGCCGGCCTCAGGTGGCAAGGCGTCACCGCGCTCTTTCTCGGCGCCATCCTGCTTGCTTGTGGAGTGGTGCTGTTTGTCTCGGCCCACTGGGATGAGCTTGGCCCCGGCGCACGCTACGCGCTGGTCTGCGCCATGGTCGCCGTCTTCCACGTCGCCGGCGGCCTGGCGCGACCCAACTTTCGCGGCCTTTCCACGGCGCTGCACGCCGTGGGAACCGTGGCCACCGGCGCGGCGATTGCGCTCGTCGGCCAGATCTTCAACATTCAGGAGCACTGGCCGGCCGCGATGCTGCTGTGGGCGCTGGCCGCTCTCTTCGGATGGATGCTGCTCCACGACCAGGCGCAGCAAACGCTGGCGCTGCTCCTCGTTCCCGCCTGGATCTTTTGCGAGCTGGGCTACCGCACCGATGGCCACATCGGCGAGGGCGTCTACATGGGCCGCCTCTGCTTCATGTGGGCAGTCCTCTACATCACGTTCTTCATCGGCTCGCGGCGCAAAGCGGTGCAGGGGATTCTCTTCGCCGTCGGCGTCATTGGCACAGTCGTCGGCGTCGTCGAGATGCTGTCGGCTTGGGCTTCGTGGTCCGGCGAGCAGAGCTTCATTCCCTTCGGCACGCGCGTGTGGGCCTGGATCGCAATTGCCGCGCTGCCGCTCGTCATCGCCGCATTCCACGGACACAAGGGCCTCATTCCGATTGCCGCATCGATCGCCTTCTGCCTTGCGTTGCCCTGGTGCTATCGCACCTGGACGGAAAGCTATGCGTATCCCGGCGGTGTGAAGGCGACGTATGTCCGCACTGATCCCAACCTGCTCGCTCACGCGCTGGTGGCCGCCTTCACCGTCTTCCTCTGCTGGTGGGGCGTGCGCCTCGTATCGCGCGCGCTGGTCAACCTCGGCATTGTGGGATTCGCCGCGGCCGTCGGGTGGTTCTACTTCAGCGACATCATGAGCAAGTTCAACCGTTCGCTTGGCTTGATCGGGTTGGGCATTCTGTTTCTGGCCGGCGGCTGGGCGCTCGAGAAGATGCGGCGCCGAATCCTGGCGCGCATGGCTCCGGCGAAGCCGCCGGACCTGATTGCGGCGGCCGAAGCCACCCCAAAGAACGTGAATGGAGGTGCGCTATGAAGATCGGACGTCTCACGCTCTCCGGCGTCTCGGTGGCCCTGCTCATCATCCAGTTGCTCCTCGTCTCTTCCATCGCTGGCAAGTATCTCTATCAGCGCTGGCGCTGCCCGCGCGTTTGGGCGCGCGCAGTGGCTGTTGATCCCAACTTGCCCATGCGCGGCCGCTACCTGAGCCTGCAGCTCACCGTCGATGGCTGCCAAAGCACGCTGCCTTCGGCCAAGCTGGCTACGTTCCCGCGCGACGTCAACGGCGCCATCAAGCCCGGACCGTATGTTCTGCGCCCGCAGCCGGTGGATTTCCGCGCCAACCTGAAAGTGGAGAACAACAAGCTTGTGGCCGTGCGCGTTGAGGGCCAGGAGGATCTGACGGCGGGCGAGGAGGTTTCGGCCGCGCCGGGCGCGCCCTGCGACCAGATGCACCTGACGGACGGCGTCGATTTCTACATCGCCGACACCGCGCGAAGTCCACTGCCGCTCCAGCCCGGCCAGGAATTGTGGATTGAGGTGACCGTTCCGCCCAAAGGCCCGCCGCGGCCCATTCAACTGGCACTCAAGCAGGACGGCACCTGGAAGCGGCTGGCGTTTGAGTGAGCGCGTGGAGCAGCCGCTGCAGTTGGCCGTGCAGAAGCGTCAGGCCTCTTCGGCCTTACTCAGGTCGACCAATCCTTCAGGCAGCGCCATCTCCACGCACTTGGTTTCAAGATCGATCCTGCGCAGATAGCTTTTCGCAAAAGGCACCAGAACTTCGCCTTTCGCGCCGCGCACCACCAGTAGCGGCGCCGTGCCCAGAGGGCGCCCGGCACTTCGGTCCACGTCCTCGATCACGCCAACAGATGCTGGCTCCGCGCCAGCGACATCCACGAGCGTGCAGCCGATCAGGTCGCTGATATAGGCTTCATCGCTGGCCAGAGCGACTCGCTCCGTACGAGGGACCGCTACGATCATTCCAGCCAGCGCTTCGGCCGCAGAGATCGAGTCCACACCGGCAAAGTGCAGCACGATGCCGCCTTTGTGCAGCCAGTGCGCCGTGAGTTCAATCTCGCGGGCAGGCAAGCTCTGAGACGGTGAGGAAGATACGTCGGTAGGCAACAGCCACAGCCGCCGCCGCTGAGCGAACATGTCAGGAAAATCGGTGAGGATCTCGGCGAAGACCTCGCCTTTGCGGCCCTGCGGGCGGCGAATCCGCGCCAGCCAGACCCATGCCTCGGGCGGTTGCGGCACGGCTATCTCCGGGCCCGAAGCACTTGGGCGGCGCGGGCGAAAGTCATGCTAGGATTCGTCGTCCTCTTCCAGGATGTCGAGCGTGTAGCGGTGGTGGAGCTTCATGCTGACGGCGCCAAGGATCGTGCGCACCGAGCGGGCGGTGCGCCCCTGCTTGCCGATGACCTTGCCCACGTCCTGCGCCGCCACCCGGAGCCTGAGGACGGTATTCTCATCGCGGTTGACGGATTCCACTTCGACGGATTCCGGCTCATCCACAAGGGCCCGCGCAATTTCGCGGACCAATTCGTCTACTTGCACCATATCGACTTGGGTCATGATCTTGCCCCTGACCTTCTGCGTTCGTAAATTGGCGTCTTTGAGACCGTGCGCGAATACTATCACGCACACCCGTTCTGAGCAATGGTCTGTGCACCGGCATTACGGCCGGGCTGGCAGCAAGGCACGCCGCCGACTGGGTGGAAAATCAGGCCGCAGCCGGATCCTGGACCTGCGCCGCAGGCTCGGCCGCTGTCGGCGCGGAGTTCTTGGCCACAAGCTTTTCCATGGTCGGAGAAAGCTTGGCGCCCTTGCTGCGCCAGTAGGCGATCCGCTCGTGCTTCAGGTCGACCGTGGCCGGGTTGGTGCGCGGATTGTAGGTGCCGACCACTTCGATGGAGCGGCCGTTGCGGGCGCGGTCCTTCTCGATGACGACAATACGGTAGTAAGGCTGTTTGCGGGCGCCAACACGCGCCAATCGAATCATGACCACGGTGATACGGTTCCTTTCGAGTTTCAGAGCTGGTTTCAGAGCGTTTTGCTACTGTGTTTCAGGGCATTTTGCTATGGCAGTTGCCATCCGGGCTGGCACGGCGCGCGTGCCTGCCGTCCGGCTCAGCCGGGACGGCAATGGCGCTCTGGCACAACAACGGCCGGACAGATGCGCCCGGCCGCACACGTCACAACACCTAAGTATCGCCGAAAGCGGGCGATTGAGGCAAGTTTACGTCGCCTGTTGCAAGAGGACTTGGGCTGCCCGAAGGACGTCGTTGCACTCGCCGCATCGGTGGTGCTCGCTTATGATGGCAGAACCAGCTCTCTGCGCCGCAGGAAGTCGGGGATCGAAGCGAGCTGCAAAACTGTAGAAGATGAATCGCGAGTATCACAAAGCTCGTTCCGGCCGGCTGGGCCGGGAGATGGAGCTGCTCGTCTTCGGCCACGCGGGCGTGCCTGTGCTGGTGTTTCCCACTTCGGCGGGCGTTTTTACGAGTTTGAAGATCGAGGCATGATCGCGGCGCTTGCGGAGAAGATCGACGGCGGCCAGTTCCACCTCTTCTGCATCGACTCCGTGGATGCGGAAAGCTGGTACAACCGGCAGGCTCCGCCGCGACAGCGCATCGCACGCCACATGCAATATGAGGAGTACCTGCTTCACCTGACGGGCTTTCTAGACGGCTATTACGACGAGAGTTGCTACTTTCTTCTGCCCACGCACTACCTGCCTAACCCGACTGATCCGTGGTTTCTCGATCGCTTCCGCGGACTCGCACGACTGGCCGACCTGGCAACGGATGGTGCAGCATTATTTGTAAGGGCAGGGAAAGGGAAATCTGAGATCAAGGACGTTCACTGCCAGATACGAAAATCCCTGAGGAGAACCGGCAATGAGCCAACTTAACCCCTACGAGAAGTTTCTTGATGGACGGCCTTTGGAAGCGATTCTGGCTTCGACCGCGGATCAAATCACGAAGCATTTGGCGGCGATCGGCGCGCAGAAGACCAATGTGCCGCCGGCCCTGGGCAAATGGAGCGCGGCAGAAATCGTGTGTCACCTGGCCGACTGCGAGATCGTTTTCGGATTCCGCATGCGCCAGACTCTCGCCGAGGATGGGCCGACTATCCAGCCCTTCGATCAGGATAAGTGGGCCGCGAACTACCCCGGCGTGACGGCAGCGCAGGCCCTCGAATCCTTCTCCGCGCTGCGCAAGTGGAACCTTCGGCTGATTCGCGCGGCGCTGCCGGCTGCGGCAGGCAGGACAATGACCCATCCTGAGCGGGGCACAATGACCTTCCAGACGATCGTCGAAACCATGGCCGGCCACGACCTGAATCACCTGGGACAGTTGCGGCGCATCGCGGGCCAGTCTGCATGATCGATCTGCCAACGCCCGTTCGCTGACTCGCTGACCTGTCGACTCTCTAACCCGCCACTTTCTTCAGCAGCCAGGCCATGTGTTGCCCCAGCGTTTTCATGGTCTGGATGCCTTCCTGGTCCTTCTCCACCTCGCCGATCTCGCGGCCGATGCCGATGTTCCAATACGACGAACCGGGCACGATCATCTCGTTGATGAGGAAGAAGTGGTTCATCGCGTCGAAGGCGTGGATCGCCCCAGCGCGGCGGACGGCCACCACGGCGGCGCCAACTTTGCGGCGAAACATTCCGCCATTCGCCTTGGAGACCAGGCAGGCGCGGTCCATCAGCGCCTTCATCTCTGACGACACGTCGGCAACGTACGTCGGCGACCCGAGCAGAATGCCGTCCGCCTTTTCCATCTTCTCGATGTACACGTTGCCCATGTCGTTTTTCTGCCCGCAGCGGCGGTCCTTTTTCTTCGAGCACTCGCGACACGAGAGGCAACCGTGAATCTTGGCGCCACTCATCTCGATGAGCTCCGTTTCGATCCCTTCCTTCTCGAGTTCCCTCAGCACGTACTTAAGCAAGATTGCCGTATTGCCGCCCTTGCGGGCGCTGCCGTTGAAGGCGACAACTTTCAATGGATTGCCGTTCATCAATCGTTCTTCCTTTCGTCTCGCGCGCTGCCGGCGCGCCAGGCCAGGCCCTCACTAAACCCTCCATTGTGCCGCAGGCAGGCCGGTTTGTCTGTGACAGCGAAATCTCAGGGAAATGTGGAGAACCCGGGAACCTTTTTTGCGATGGCGGAGTCAAAGGAAGACAGAAAACTCTCTGCAAGATTCGCAGACGCTCCCGTTCTATAATCGGGGCCGGCGTCGCTGTGTCCCAAGGAGGAGATATGCGCTGTGTGCTTCCCGCCGTACTCGTCGCCATTGTTGCCGTTCCTCTCGCAGCTCAAACTGCCAAACCTCCCGTAGTGAAACCAGCGCCTGCGGCGCAAAGCGCGGCTCCCGGCTCCGTCACTGACCTGCCGGTGCGCAAGGTTGTGCTTTACAAGAACGGCGTGGGCTACTTTGAGCACGCCGGCGCCGTCAACGGAGACCAGCGCGTGGCCATCGACTTCACGTCTTCGCAACTGAACGACGTGCTGCAGTCGCTCACGGCGCTCGACAACAAGGGCGGCAAGGTGAGCGCGGTGAGCTACAACTCGACGACGCCCATCGAGCAGCAGTTGGAGTCGCTGGCGCTTGGTCTGAAGGATGACGCGGACACGTCAACGATCTACACGGCGCTGCGCGGCCAGCGGGTCGAGGTGACGGGCGCGGGCACTCCGCTGACGGGCCGGCTCGTCAACGTCGAAAATCGCAGCGTGATCGACAAGAACGGCAACGGTTCGGCAGATCACTACTATTTGATCGTCGAGACCGACGATGGAGCGCTGCGCACAGCGGAGCTGACCGACGCGCTCAGCGTGCACATGCTCGACCCGTCGCTGGAAAAGCAGTTTGCTTCGTATCTCGAGATTATCGGGTCGGCGCAGAACCAGGAGGGGCGCCACCTGACGCTCGAAGACCGCGGCGAGGGCCCGCGGCAGCTCCAGGTGAGTTACATCAGCGAAGTGCCGGTGTGGAAGTCGACCTATCGGATCGTCTTTCCGCGCGAGGCTGGCGGCAACGCCACGGTGCAAGGCTGGGCGGTAGTCGACAATACCGTGGGTGTTGACTGGAACAACGTGCAGCTCTCCCTGGTGGCTGGCGCGCCACAAAGCTTCATCCAGCCGCTCTCGGAGCCGATCTACACGCGACGGCCGGAGATACCGATTTCTAGCGCCACGCAAACAACGCCACAGACGCATGAAGCGGCGGAGACGAAGGAATACGACAGAGTCGAAATGTCGGCACAGCTAATGACACCGAGGGCGATCCAAGGACTTGCCGCCGTGGCTCCCGGCGCTGCCCCGCCGCCGCCCCCGATGGTGGCAGGGAATTTCTCGGGCATCGGCTCGGGATCTGGCGGCGGCGTGTATCGCCCCAGCGACGCCATCCAGTCGGGAGATGTCTCGGGCAATGCGTTCGATGCTTTCTTCGAATACGCGATCACCCAGCCGGTGACGATTCACAAGAACGAGTCGGCCATGGTTCCCATCCTGCAGCAGGACCTGCCCGCCGAGCACGTGTCGCTGTGGAGCGCCAGAAACTCGAGGCCACTGCGCGCCATCTGGCTCGAGAACAAATCCAAGCTCACGCTCGATTCGGGCAGCTTCTCGATATTCGAGAACGGCGAATTTGCCGGAGAGGGATTGCTCGATCCCATCCATCCCGGCGAGAAGCGGCTGCTCTCCTACGCCGCCGACACGGCGGTGAAGGTGCATCGGGGTGCGGTGAACGATACGCGGACGCTGCGGCACATCGCGATCCAGAAGGGGATCCTTGTCGAGACCACAAGCGAGGTCACCGAGAACACCTACACCGTGACCAACGCCGCTGACGAGACGCGCGCCGTGGTGGTTGAGCACGCAAGGGAGAAGGGCGCCGAGCTCGACTCGGATGTGAAGCCCGACGAGACGACAGCGACGGCGTACCGCTTCCGCGTGGCCGTGGAGCCGCACCAGTCCGTCGATCTGCACGTGAAGGAGCGCTCCAATCTGTCGCAGACCATCGACATCCACCAGAGCCAGTTCCGCGACGAGTACCTGGTGAATGTCAGCAAGTATTCGCCAGCTCTCGAAGAAAAGCTGCGCCCGCTGATCGATGCGGAGACGGCACTGAGCGGGATCAACAGCAAAATCCAGGAGAACGAGCAAAAACAGAAGACGCTGGCCGACGACGAGGCGCGCGACCGCGACAATCTGACAGCTCTTAAGGGCAACGAAGCCGCGAAGCGATTTGTTGACGAGCTGAACCAGGCTGAAGATGCACTGCAGACGGCGCGGAAGGACCAGGCGGATCTTGAAAAGCAGCGCGACGTTGCGCAGGTGCAGGTGGAGGACATCATCGCGAAGCTCCAGTTCGAAACGGATCTGGATATTGTGACGTCGGGGACGCGGTAGTTTGAACTGGATCGAGGAGGGCCAAGCAGGGCGCGGCGACGCCGGCGCGGCGCGCGAGACGGAGGGAAGTGAGGCCGTGTCACGAATGAAGCGGCCGTGGATTGCCTGGGCTACGCCAGTTCGACCTTCAGCGTGATGCCAATTTCAGAGATTTTCTCGGCGGGCATTTCGACCTTGAGGCCGTCCCGATCCTGCTTCCATTTGATAGAGCCGTTGTGCCCGAGCAGCCTTACGTGGCGAATCCTGCCCGGATTCTGCGGGCCGTTTATGGCAAGCGCCCGCACCACGGCCTCCTTTTCCGGCCAGCCCATGACGAAGGCGTAAAGTGTGTTGCCTTTCGTAGTGAAGCGCACATCTTCGGCCGTGAAATCTCCGCGCTTGTTCTCGTTGAATCGGCCGGAGCTTGATCTCGACCTTCGTCGAAGGGCCTTCGCCATAGATCTTCCACGGACGCGTCGAGTAGATTCCTTCGCTATTCACCGCCATCCACCCGGTGATGCCTTCCAGCACCTTTATCTCCTCCGGGTCGAGCTCGCCGGAGTTGGGCAGCGGGAAGTTCAGCAGCAGATTGCCGTTCTTGCTCACTATGTCGGTGAGCATATCAATCACCTTTTTCGCCGTCTTGTATTTCTGGCCGCGCTTGTAGTGCCATTGCCCGATGCAGGTATCGGTCTGCCAGGGATTCTGTGAGATCGAATCGGCGACTCCCCGCTCATGGTCGAGAACACAGGTTCCCACCGCGCAGTCTGACGGCTCCTTGCTGGTATAAACCGCCTCGGTCACGCCGCCGTGCAGTTGCGCGCTCAGGTTGTAGAGGTGCGCCACCATCCTCAAGCCATATTCCTCGAAGGGAAGATGGCCGTCGGTGTAAAGGAGGTCGGGCTGGTATTTATCGATGAGATCGGTCATGCGATCGAGATAGTGCCGCCGCCACGAATCAGGAATGCCATCATCGTTCCACGTGAGGTTGTCGATGAACGGCACGCAGCCGGCATCGTGGTACAGGTCGGCAAACTGCGGATCGACGCCGTCGTAGGGAACGCCCGCGAGCGGGCCGGTCTTATCGGCGCCGTGGCTCACGGCGAACCACTTGTAACTGATCCACAGGTGTTCGCTTACGCCGAAGCGCAGGCCATGCTTGCGCGCCACGTCACGCCACGCGCCCACAACGTCGCGCTTCGGCCCCATCTTCACCGCATTCCAGCGCGTGTACTTCGAGTCCCACAGATCGAAGTTGTCGTGGTGCACGCCCATGCTGACGAAGTATTTGGCGCCGGCTTTCTTGTAGAGGCCCATCAGGTAGTCTGGTTCCCATTTCTCGGCCTTCCAGATTCCAACCAGATCCTTGTAGCCGACCTTGGAGGGATGTCCGTAGTGCTCAATATGGTACTGGTATTGATCGGTTCCCTGGATGTACATCTTGCGCGCGTACCAGTCGCCGTCCTCGATGGCCGATTGCGGACCCCAATGGGACCAAATGCCGAACTTGGCGTCACGGAACCACTCTGGAACTTGATAGGCACGGAGAGACTCTCTCGTCGCTGCGAAGGGCGAGCCTTGGGCTGCCTGTTGCGAAGGCGCAAACTTCGAGACGGCCAGAGCGGAGCACGCGCCGCCCATCCATCGCAGCAATTCTCGGCGGTTCATTTTCATGGGGTCGCTTTCCTTTCGCGGTTCGATTTCCGTTTACAAGAGGGATGATGACGATCGCCGGCCCGCCCCGCAATCGCCCGCTCTACCTTGGGCCGGCGGCAGCCATCGCGCGCCGCAACCGCTGTTCCGCCTCGGGAGCCCAGTAGCCGCAGTCGAGTTCGAGGAAGACTGACGTGTAGGGAATGGTCAGATTGGTTTTGATGACGAGCACGTCGTAGAGTCTGGCGGCTTCATTAAGCTTGGCCATGATCTGCTCGTGCGGAATCTGCCGAATAGGTTTGGCCAGCGAACACTGCGTCGAGCTGGCGCCGGTACTCAGTCATGCCGGGCGCGTCGGCTTCCTCGATCAGACGGAGCTCGCGGTCCGTATAGGCGTTGGCGCGGATGTGCTTGCAGGCGGCAACGGCGCGCACCACTTTGCGCACCACGGCGATTTGGTCCGCATTGGCCAGGATGGTTTCAATGCCAGGGTTCGATTGCACGGGAAAGGCCGAATCCACCACGACGATCCAATTGCGGTGGCCATACAGGTGCAGGCAGGAGTTGAGCCTGCGTTCCCAAGCGGCCGATCTTGAACGTACGCCTTTCCCCATTTCTGTATCTCCTCTCAGTGGGCTTCGAACTTCGTCATGCCGCGGTTACGATGCCGGCCTCCCAGCCTCGGTCAGTTCTTCGTCCGCGCACACGGCTACCTTGCCGCATTTTCCTGAAGCCATGAGCGCATAAGCCTCGCCGGCGCGCTCCAGCGGAAACCGGTGCGTGATGATGTCGGCCGGGATGCAGGTTCCAGCGCACCAGCCGCTCCACAAGCTCTTCCATCAGCCACGTCGAGGTGACCCACGAGCCGTAGAGCGTCTTTTGATCATGAATCACATCGGGCGATGGATTGAACTCGACGCGCCCGCCTTCACCAAGAAAGACGATCTTGCCCCACTTGCGCGTAGCGCGAATCGCCGTAGCCCGCGCGGCATCGTTCGCCGAGCAGTCGACGGCGCGCTCCACACCCATGCCTCCGGTGAGCTGCTTGATCTCGGTGACGTTGCCGGGGCCGGAGGCGAGCACCACATCGCAGAGGTCCAGGTCGAGCGCAATCTTCATGCGTTCCGGCACGACGTCAATGCCGATGATCTTCTGCGCGCCGAGTTTGCGGCAAAGCGCGCCAGTTGCCAAGCCTACAGGTCCCAGGCCGGTGATGAGCACGGCGTGATTGCCGTTGATGCCGATCTTTTCCAGGCCCTCATAGACAGTTCCGAATCCGCAGGCAACCTGCGCGCCATCGGCATAAGAGAGCTCATCGGGCAGCGCGATGAGATCTTTTTCCTCGGCCACCATGAACTCAGCCATGCCGCCGTCGCGCTGCCAACCATACGCACGGCGGTATTTTTCGCTGGTGCAGGAGATCATGTAGCCGCGACGGCAGTCGTTGCAGACGCCACAACCAGAGATGTGATACACAATCACGCGATCACCCACTTTGAAGCGGCGACAGCCCTCGCCCGCAGCAACAATCTGACCCGAAGGCTCGTGCCCGGCAATGACACCTTGGTAACCTTCGGGGCCTTTACCCAAATGCTCGTGATAGATGCAGCGAATGTCCGAGCCGCAGATGGTCGACGCTTTCACACGCAGCAGAACTTCTCCGTGACCGGGCGAAGGCACGGGCACCGTGCGCAGTTCGACGGTCGAGTCGCCCGGCAAGAACGCTGCGGTCATCGTGGCTTTCATCTGAACTGCTCCCAATTTCTTTCCGACGGCGCTTGCAATGCCGCAATCATTCTACGGCGGCGTGATCTCCCCATTCGGGTCCCACAGATCTTCCCAACTCTGGCCTTCTTTCCAAAGAAAGACCTGGCCCTTGATCAAGCGGCAGTTGCGGTCAATGGCGGCGATAGCACGCATCTCGTCGCTAGTGAGCGGATCGCCCGCCACTCCTTCAAGATTGGCTCGGTAATGATGCACAGAGAAGGGAATCGGCGTTTGCCCGCGCTGCACGGCCCACTTGACGCACACCACCGCGGGATGAATCCCGTGACGGTTGGCGATGTTCACGATCACGGGATCTTCCGTTGGCGTGGTGTCCTCGGGGGTGCGGTCGCGCTCCGGTCGCCCCGGCGAGCCGACAGGACAGTAGCCGACGGGCTGCATGCCGTTGTCGAGCAAAAAACAGAAAAGCTCCGGCTGTTGGAAGTGCGGGTGTAGCTCCATCTCGTTGACGGCGGGTTTGATGCGGGCGTCGCGCAGAAGGAGCTTCAACTTGGGGATGGTCATGTTCGAGGTGCCGATGTGCCGCACTAAGCCCAAGTCCACCAATTCTTCCATCTTTCGCCACGTCTTTATGAAGTTCTCGTGGATATACGGCTTGGCGTTGGAGCTGCGCGAAGTAACGTCGCAGCCCGGCGGATGAAAGTTGGGAAAAGGCCAATGCACCAGGTAAAGGTCGAGGTAGTCGAGGCGCAGATCGGCGAGGGACTGGCGGCAGGAGGCAATCACATCGTCTTCGCCGTGCTTGTCGTTCCACAGCTTCGAGGTGATCCAGAGGTCTTCGCGCTGGATGCCACCGTGAAGAATCTCTTCGAAGGAGGCGCCGATCTCGGCTTCATTGCCGTAGACCGAAGCGCAATCGAAATGCCGGTAGCCCACTGCAGCGGCGCCCTTCACCCCCTCGGCAATCTCGATCGCGGAGACATGATCGGACCCAAAGGTGCCCAGACCGATAGCCGGCATCGTAGCGCCGGTATTGAGAGTTCGTTGCGGGATGGCCGCCAGATCGATGGGGGCGGCTGTGGCGGGTTTCGGCATGAGCGATCTGCCTTGTCTGAAATAGAGTTAGCGCTAACTTCAAGGAAGAATACATTCGCCAAAGGTGAGTGTCAACCGGCATTTCCATTCCTGCCAATGCGGTATTGGCTGGCAGCATCGATGGGAGTTGCCCAGCAGCGTATGGGACCACGCCTGGCGCGAATGCCGGTCTCTTGGCCTCGGAGCCAAGGCTCTTCATGACTGAACAGTGACAGAATGCCCGAAGTCATTCGCATCTTGGTCTAGATATTTCGGTTGGCTTAAGCGTCGGCGCGGACGAGGAGGCAGGTGATGTTGTCGTGGCCGCCGGCCTGGTTGGCTGCGGCGACCAGCCGCGCGCACAGATCGTCAAGGGGAACGTCGAGGCGCAGCATCGATTCGATGAGCGGATCGGAGAGCTCGCGGGTAAGGCCATCGGAACAGAGCAGGAAAAGGTCGCCGGGCTCGGCTTCGAGCTCGAAGAAGTCGGGTGTGACGACGTTCTGCGTGCCCAAGGCGCGAGTGATGACGTTGCGCAGTGGGGAGCGCAGCGCCTCCATCCGGTTCATGCGGCCCAGGCGGATCTGTTCCTCGACCAGCGAGTGATCGATGGTGATTTGCTCGAGACTGGAGTTGCGCAGGCGATAGCCGCGGCTGTCGCCGACGTTGAGCAACAACGCGTGGCGTTCTTCCACGAGAAGGGCGACGAGAGTGGTGCCCATGCCGCTGAGCTTCTGGCTGCGCTGCGCGCGGGAGAAGATGGCCTGATTGGCAGCGCTGACGGCCTGTTCGGCATCAGTGGGCAGCGGATTGGAGCCATCGCGTTGGCTGAGGAGCCGCATCATCTCAGCGACGGCGACGGAGCTGGCGATCTCGCCTGCGGCAGCGCCACCCATGCCGTCGCAGACCACATAAACGCCGTGCTCGAGGGAAAACCCAAATGCATCCTCGTTGGAAGGGCGCTTGCGGCCGCGATCGGTGAGCGCCGCAGCCGCGTAGTGGACGACAGCCGTTGCCAAGAAGAACCCCCGACGACCAGTGTACCTAAAAGCAGGGAGTAGGGAGGAGGGAACAGGGGTAAGGAGAGCGCACTTTCACTGTTTTTGCTACGGAGAGGTAGCGGCGGGAAGCGGTGGGGGCGGTGGAAGCTCGAAGATCTGGATGGCGCCGGCGTTGAGCAAGGCAACACGGCGGCCTGAGGGGGAGATGGCGACGTTCCCGCCGGCATCAAGGATCGGACTGACGGGCGAGACCAGGACGATGTCGCCGTTGGCCGCGTCGAAGACCGTGACCGACTGCTCCTTCACGTCTTCAACGCCCATGGGCGCGAAAGTGTCGATGGAGCGCGAGGTATCGAGCGTCTCCCACGCCAGGCGCGAGCCGTTTGCGGCCTCGGTGAGCTGCGGCCACACCTCGGTGGACGGCGCCTGCGAAATCCAGAGAGTCCGGCCGCCGGTGGTCAAGGCCACGAGCTTGATTTCTCCCGACGGGCCGCAGGCAGTGACCAGGATCTCCTGTTCCGAGAGAAAGTTGTCGTCGGGCGCGCAGCTGGAGTCGACGTGGCCCAGCATCTTGCTTCCGCCAGTGAAGTAGTTCAGGTTCAACACCCATTCCGATCCCCGGCCGCGCAGGTTTTCGAGAAAGCCAATGGAGTTGATGGGCAGATGGACTGCGCTACGGACGCGGCTGACCAGCATGACCTGGCCGGAGTCGCGGCGGAGAATGCGGACCACCAGGTCGGGATGGTCATCTGCGGTGGCGGCCGAGTCCTGATCGCTGGTGACTGTGGCTGAAGCAGTGGACGGGCTGGGGACTTCTCCGGGTTTCCACCCCGAGTACGAAGACCCGTCCGTGGGGGCCCCAGGCTTGGCCGGCTTCGTGACCGGCTCGCGAGAGTTGGTGACCAGAAACTGCTGCGTGGGGTCGAGCTCGAGCCAGAGCAGAGGGCCGGGGAAGTCGAGGAACGGCTTCACCTTGAGTGTGGCGTCACCCTGAAAGAGGTTGTTGCGGTCGCGCAGGAGAAAATGGCCGTTTTTGAGCATCCACAGGTAGCGCTTGCGGTCGTGGACGGTCCAGGATGTCTCGGCCTCGACCGCGCCCTGCGGCAGCGTGAGAACCACGGCACGAATTTGGCGCTCATCGCTGTCCTCGCTATTGGGGGCGTCGCGGTGCAGGAGGCTGGGGACGCGGAAAGTGAACAGCAGACGGTTTTCATCGAGGAAGTCGAGCGAGGCGAGGGTTTGCCGCGCGCCCAGGTAGATGGATCCGGGCGCGGTGAAACCGAGAGGTTCAATGGGAATGGAGAATGCGGGCGGCAGTGATGGTTTGTCGGGGAAGCGGTCGGTGAGGAAGCGCTCCTTGACGGGCGGCGAAGCGGGAGACGCGGGTGCGGTTGTGTTTTGCGCAAGCGCGGCGCATGGGATAAGAGCGAGCGTAGCGGCGACGACAAGAGTCAATACCGTGCGCCTCAGAACGATTCCTCGCTCGTGATCCTTCCGCACGATTCCGCGCTCGTTCCCCATCGAAGAGTATTCTCGCCGATGCGGGGTTGACGGCGAAAGTCTGAGGGCCTCTAATGTTGGTGGCGTTTGCGTTTCCAAATGCACGGAGGCGAAACGTATGAGCCACTTTGCTGCTCGGCTGCTCTACTGGTCGCCGAGGGTCCTTGCTATTGCCTTTGCAGCGTTCATCAGTATCTTCGCGCTGGACGTTTTCGGCGAGACTCATGGCTTCTGGATTACAGCCCTCGCGCTTTCCATCCATCTGATCCCGGCCGCAATTGTCGTTGCCGTGCTGCTTCTCGCGTGGCGATGGGAGTGGGTCGGCGCATTGTTATTCACGTTGACCGCCGCGTTTTACGCATGGTGGGCTCTGCCCAGACACCTGAATTGGGCAGTGATCATAGGGGGGCCACTGCTGGTCATCGCGGGACTGTTCCTGGCGAACTGGATCGAGCGCTCAAAACTGCGTCCGGCACACTGACCGTTGTGATGAACGCCACCGCATAGGTGCCGTCCGCGCGCCAGAGGCGTCGTATGCGAAAGTAAAGACGGGATGGGACGACGCGTAGCGAACGGACAGTTCAGGTTTCTCGGATACGGCGCGTGCGCGCTGGCCGGAGTGCTGTGGGGAACGGGATTCTATTGGGGCAGGCTTGCGCTCGACGAGATGAACGTGGAGCACATGGTGCTCTACCGCTTTCTTTTCGCATGCGTGGGCATGGCGCCGGTGATCGCAACGCGGCGCGTGCGGCTTACGGCGAGCGAGCTGCGGACGCTGCTGATCGCCTCATTCTTTTTTGTTCCCATTCAGTTCCTGCTGCAGTTTCACGGACTGGCGATGACGACGGTGAGCCACGCCTCGCTGATGGTGGGCGTGATGCCGGTGATGTTGGCCGGCGGCGCGGTTCTTTTTGCCGGCGAGCGGCTGGACTGGGTGGGATGGCTGGCGCTGTGCGGGTCCACCGCGGGCGCGGCGATGGTGACGCTGGGCGGAACGCACGCGACAACCGGGCGCGAGACGCCCTCGCTCGAGGGCGATCTGCTGGTGATTGTTTCGCTGGTGGTTGCGCTGGCCTGGATCCTGCTGAGCAAGAAGCTGATGGAGACACACAGCCCGCCGGCGGTGACCGCGTACACGATCTACGCGGGAACCGCCATGCTGGTGATCTGGGAGGCGGGCACGTGGATGGTGGCGCGGCTCGAGCACCTGAAGATGGAGCCGATGCCGTTTGCGCACGTGAGCGTGACGGCGTGGACGGCGCTTGCCATCAGCGGCGTGTTCTGCACGGCGACCACGACGCTCCTGTGGAACTGGGGAATTCACCATGTGCCAGCATCGCGCGCGGGAGTGTTCCTGAACATCGAGCCGGCGCTGGGATCGATTCTGGGCGTGGAGCTGCTGGGCGAGACGGCTGGGCCCGTTCGCATGGCTGGGCGGTGCGCTGATTCTCGCGGCGGCCATTACGCTGACCACGCGCAGGCACGAGCCGGAGCCGGAAGTGATTCTGGAGTAGGGATCAGGGGTCAGTGATCAGGAGTCAGGGGTCAGAGATCAGGGACCGAGGGAACATGAGCCGGCAAGTCGGCGGGGTCGAGCAGCGTGCAAGGCGTCGCTGCGCGCGGGTGATCTTCTGGAATCGCGGCGCGGGCTTGCGATAGCATCGGTGGCATGGAAGGAGCCGCAGCTTCGTCACCCGCGCAAGACAACTCCGTTTCCAAACGAAACAAGCGGCGCGATTGGACGGAAATCGTTGTTGCGTACGGGCTGATCCTGGCGGTGGAGTGGACGCCGCGGCCGCTGCAGCGCGTGCTTTGGCTGGTGGCGGCGGCCGGGATCGCCGTCATTGTCTGGCGGTCGTTCGATGGCTGGGCGGCGATGGGCCTGCGCAAGGCGAACCTCGGCCGCTCGCTGTGGATTGCGGGCGCCGCGCTGATGTTGGCGGGTGCGGCCATTGCGGTGGCAACCAGGATGCACACGTTGCTGCTGGTGCAAGGCCTGTGGGCGTTTCCTGAGACGTATGGCGGGTATGCGATCTGGACCGGCGTGCAGCAGTTTCTGCTGCAGGGCTTTTTTCTGCTGCGACTTCTGCGTGTGATTCCCAACCAGCGGCTGGCGGCCCTCGCGGCGGCTTTGTTGTTTGCGGCGGCGCACGTGCCCAATCCGGTCCTTACGCCAATCACTTTGATCTGGGGCTTCCTTGCGTGCCTGCTGTTTCTCCGCTACCGCAATCTGTATCCGCTGATGATCGCGCACGCCATCCTGGGGATCACGGTCGCCATGACGATTCCTGGGCCGGCGGTGCATAACATGCGCGTCGGCTTGGGGTACCTGACCTACCGCCCGTACTTGCACGGGCACGCGCAACGGGCACATCCGCTAACGCAGCCATAGCGACCAGATGGCGTCGACCGTAGCGTGGGTCACGGACGATGCCCCGACGCGGCGCTGCGCGCGCCAGGCGCGGCCGTAGAAAATGCCGGCCAGCGCGGCCAGTAGCACGTAGCGCCAGTTGAAGCTCGTGGTGCGCTTGTTGAAGTGAGCCAGGCCAAAAAGGCAGGCGGTCAGGAACAACGCGCCGTAGCGGCCGATGCGCTTTTCCAGCAGATTCTGCAGCCATCCGCGAAAGAACAGCTCCTCAGGAACCGCGATGAAGAAGAAAGTGAAGAGCCACGCGCCGGCCATCGGCCCCAGGCCCGGCCACACGCGATGGACATGCAGAAAGCCGAGACTCAGGCCCAGCGCCAGGGCAAGCGGCGTGTAGAAAACGACCTCGCGCAGGCCGATGCCGGCATCTTTGAGGCGCAGGCGCAGGTCGAAGCCGGTTCCGTCGAGCTGCCGGATGAGGGCGAAGCCGTAGATGCCCGCATCGAGAAGGAGAATCTTGTTAAAGATGGCGAGATGCGGCGGCCACGCGCCCTCGAACCAGCGCAGCTCAACGGCCAAGCCCAGCACAGCGAGAACAAGAAAGTCGCGCCAGTCGCCGCGTTGACCAGGGTCGATTCGGCTGGCCTGCCAGAGCAGCATGGCGATGGCGATGGGGAGCGCGGCGTACAAGGCGAGCCATTGCGGCTGGAAGACACCGGCAGCGCATGCCACCAGGACATAGGGGATGGACAAAAGGGCGGGAGAGGCGAGTTGCACCCATGGCGGGAGGGCGCGCACGCGGGCGGCAATCGCCTGCGGAAAAAACGCCACGGCCAGGAACGGGAGGAGCGTGAGTATGGCAGCGGCGATGTTCGCGGGAGTGAACAATTGCATTCACTCCATTGTGCGCCTCTTGTACCAGCGTCGTGTCCTAGGTCTCGAAGGATAGCTGCGTCGAGGCCCACACGGGCTGGGTAGGCTTGGGCTCCGAGGCAAGCTCGTAAACAAGGCGCTCAAGCACGAGCCGCTTATCGGGCGGCGAGGAGCGCAGTTCGAGATCGGCGCGGGCCACGAGGCGAAGTGCACGCGTCAGCTCGCGGCGGCTTTTGTAGCGGCGTGCCTGGCGGATGAGGTCGTCGGCGGCGAACGGCGGCATGCGAAAGCCCTGCCACAGCGCCTGCCAGATGGCGCGCGAATCGCGCACGTTCTTCTCCAGAATCACCAGCATCTGACGGAAGGTGCGGGCGAGCATATAGAGATGGCCGATGGCGGCGTCCTCACCCGCGTCGGAGCTGTTCAGCAGGCCGTGCAGCAGGGCCAGCGCGCGGGCGCAGTCGTGGGCGCTGATGGCGTCAGTCAGCTCATAGAGCGTGCGCTGCTTGGCGCTCAGCACCATGGTTTCTACGTCGCCCAGGGTGATGCGGCCACGACCCGCGGCGTAGAGCAAGAGCTTTTCCAGTTCGGACGCGACGAGCATCATGTCCGCGCCGAGGGCGTCCACAAGCTCGCGCGCCGCATCGCCTTCGAGGCGCAGGCCGGCCTCCTGCGCGGTGGCCACAGCCCAGCGCATGGCATCTTCCTCGCTCACGCGGGCCAGCTCCACCATGCCACAGTGCTCGCCCAGCGTTTCCTTCAGGCGCTCGTAGCGGTTCTTGTCGTCCAGCTCGATGCGGCGCGCGTCCGAAGGGATGCGCAGGAAATCGGCGATGAACAGGAGCAGCGCCTGCGGGTTTGGCGATTGGAAGTAGCGGTCGAGCGCGGCGAATTCGTCCTTCTTGGCGCCGCGCGTGTAGAGCTGGCGCACGCCGCGGACGAAGATTACCTGGAACGGGGCCATCAGCGAGGGTGTTTGCGCGCGGTCCAGCACTTCGAAGATCGAGGTTGAGATGAGATCAAGATCGGAGAGGCAGAAGTCGCGGAGATCGGGTGGGACAAAGGCCTGGAGCACGGCGGCACGGCAGCGGTCGAGCAGGAAGACTTCGTCGCCGGCCAGCACGTAGCCGGGCCGCAGCTTGCCGGCGCCTGCCGCGGCGGTTTCAACCTCCGCGACAAAGCGGTCGACGGCACTGAAGCCCGCGCCCAAGCGAGCGCCGGTCAAGGCACTTGCTCCTTCTCAGCGCGCTCTGGCGCAGAGTTTCCCATGCGCGTTCAGGATACCTTGCCTGACGCGATCTATCCACCAAGGAAAAATGGACAGGAATCAAAAGGTAAGCGGCCTGCGGAGCGTTAGAGCCCTTCGAGCACGTCGGCTACGAGCTGGCGCGCGAATTCGCGCGAGAGGCGTTCGATGGCCGCCGGATCCTCGCGGATGAATGTCGGAAGGTTGGTGGTGGACTGGTACTGCTCGCGGAAGACGTAGTTCTTGTTCTGGTAGAGAATTCTGCCGTCGCGCGCGGTGAGAGTGACAGAGGCCACGATGGTGATGAGGAAGCTCGACGACTGCTGCGTGGTGGCGTTGTAGGTGAGCGGCGTGGTTGTCTGCTTGAGGATGACGCCCCGCAGCACCGCGTCGGCGCCGGCGCCGGCATCGGGTGTCACACGAAAACGAGTGCGCGTTGCGAATTCACGGATGACGGCCTCGGTCATGGCTGTTTCCGTGCCGCTGGCCTCAGTGCGAGTGGCGAAGACCGGCACGGCAAGCGTTTTTACATCGGGAGGCAGATGCGTGGCCGCGCCCAGCGTGTGATAGCCGCATCCGCTCAGGCTCATCAAAGCAAGCGCGGCCAGAACCGCGGCAACAGGCGAAACAGCAGGCAGGCGCATAACTCCTCTCAGTGTACTCAATGGCGATTGGCCCCGGCAGCAGTAGCATTCTGGTTATGAGCTGGATTGGATGGGCATTGCTTTCCGCTGTTTTTGCCGCCGCCACGGCCCTTTTGGCCAAGGTGGGAGTGGAGCACGTTGATTCGAACCTGGCCACGGCGCTGCGCACCAGCGTGGTGGTGGTCTTTGCCTGGGGTATTGCGCTCGCGCTGGGCAAGCACGGGGAGATTCGATCGTTGGATCGCCGCACGGTGCTGTTTCTCACGCTCTCCGGGCTGGCGACCGGGCTGTCGTGGCTGTGCTACTTTCGCGCGCTGCAACTCGGGCCGGCCTCGCGCGTGGCGCCGCTGGACAAGCTCAGCGTGCCGCTGGTGATGGTGTTTGCGTGGCTACTGCTGGGAGAAAAGCTGAATGCCCCATCGCTGGTTGGCGGCGCGCTGATTACCGCTGGGGCGATCGTGATGGTTCTCAGCTAACAGTGAACAGTGGACAGTGGACAGTGGACAGTGAGCAGGGAACAGAGAATAGGGACCAAGGGACCGAGGGGCCGAGAAAACATGGAACAGCGGCTCTCCTATACTGGAACGAATGAAAGCGCCGGAGAAAGATCAACATGCGCGCCGCGTCGAGACGCGACCCATCGGGCCGGGCCGCATCGTGCTGACCGGCTTTATGGGCTCGGGCAAGACTACCGTCGGCCCGCTTGTGGCCGAGCGGCTGGGCTGGAGCTTTGTGGACGTGGACGACGTGATCGAAGCCGAGGCCGGATGCACGATTCCCGAAATCTTCAGCCGCGAGGGCGAAGCGGCGTTCCGCGAGAGGGAGCGCGCCACGATTGCGCGATTCTTCGGCGGCGCGCGACTGGCCGGCGGCGACGGGCTGGTTCTGGCGCTCGGCGGCGGGGCGATTGAAAACGCGGCGACACGCGAGTTGTTGCTTACGGCGCCGGATACGCTGATGGTTCACCTGCAGGTCGAGCTGGCCACGACGCTCGAGCGCTGCCGGGGAACCGAGCATCTGCGGCCCGTGCTTGCCGATGAGGCGGGCTTGGCGAAACGTTATGAGCAGCGACTGCCACTCTACCGCATGGCGCATGCGTCGATCGCCGTGGATGCGCTGACGCCGGAGCAGGTCGCGGAGGCGATTGTGCGCGCCGCCGGCTTCGACAAAGTCTGAAAATTGCGCCTCCCAACAAGCGGAGGGCGGCTCCGGAGCCAAGATGTTACTGATCGGTAACGGGGGTGCCTCCCCTGGCGTCTGAAAATAACTGCTTTGGTTTCAGATGGTTGGCGCGGCAATAAAACGCTTGACACACATGTGCGTGTAGTGTACTATTTCTGTATGGACACGCCACACACACTTCAAGCCGCCGTTGCTTACTTCGCCGATCCGCAGAGGGCGTTTGAAGCCGCCGTAGACTTCCGTTGGCCCGGTGGAAACGTCAGGTGCCCCCGCTGTGGACAGACCAAGCACTCCTTCATCAAGACTCGCCGCCTGTGGTTCTGCTACGTCTGCAAAAAACAATTCACGGTCAAGGTTGGAACAGTGATGGAAGACTCCCCTATCGGCCTCGACAAGTGGATGGTTGCCATTTGGATGCTGGCGAACTGCAAGAACGGGATCAGCAGCTATGAACTTGCTAAGGTGCTTGGCGTCCGCCAGAACTCGGCATGGTTTATGCTTCACAGGATTCGTGAGGCGATGAAGGACACCCGCACCCACAAATTCGGCTTTGGAGGCCCCGTGGAGTCCGACGAGACCTACATCGGCCCAAACCCGACAAAGATGCACAAGAGCCGCAAGGCGAAGTATCAAGCGCAACGTGGTCAGGGGATGCGCGGCGACGTGTACGTGGGCAAGACCGCTGTTCAAGGAATTCTTGACCGGCAGATGCGGCAGGTTCGCGCCAAGGCGTTGAGCAACGTCAGGCGTGAGACCCTGCAAAACGCGATCCTCGACAACGTGACACCGTTCGCCAAGGTCTACACCGATAAGTTTTCGAGCTATGACGGGTTGAGCAAGAACTTCCTTCATGAAGTCGTCAATCACTCGCAGGAATACGTGAAGGGTCAGGTTCACACTCAGGGCATTGAAAACTTCTGGAGCCTCTTGAAGCGGACTCTGCGCGGCACGTATGTGGCGGTGGAACCGTTCCATCTTGACCATTACCTCGACGAGCAGGTGTTCCGGTACAACAGCCGGGCGACGAAGGATAACGAGATCACCGACTCTGACCGCTTCGCATTGCTCATGACTCAAGTCGGTGGCAAGCGGCTTACCTATGCCCAACTGACCGGCAAGGATACGGATTCCGTGTGCCACCCGAAGGCAGGGACGGGGCAAGAGGAACCGTTCTAGGCCCTATCACTGCCATTCGTTTTGCGGCGTTTAGGCTTTGCCTTCGGCTGTTTCTTGGGGACCGCTACCTTCGGAGCCTGAAAAACAGCCCGCGCCAATTGCTCAAAACTCCTGCCTGCCTCTGGACCTTCGCGGTATTCATGCTTCATAATGTTTGCCTCTGTTAGAAGCGATCCCTTTGTGCGCCGCGACTTTTCTTCTGTAGACGCACCATAGCGATAGCGTATGCCACTGTCACGACTAACGCCGCGCCCAACATCAAAATGAGGTAAATGTCCATGATCGTGCTGCCTCTCAATACTGCATCTAGCTTGTTAGTGTGGTCAAACCGCATTTACGTTGCTGGCGCTGTCTTGACCTTGAGCAGCGCGGCAATGGTGCTCTACGAGAAGCACTCAAGAAACCAGGGTCGAGCCCTTCGCTGGGGCCTCGCAACGGAGATCGCGGTTATCATCGCAGCGTTCATTTCGCTCTGTGGAACGGTCGGGGCCATCACGTTTGGAAACATCGTCAGTCACCTAAAAGATGTAGATTTGGCTACCTACAAAGTCACCGCTGACACCAATATTGCTCAAGCCAACAGAGACGCGGATAAGGCGCTCTCTGATGCCGCAACCGCGAATCATGAAGCCGAAGACACCAAACGGGCCAATCTGCAATTGCAAATTGAACTCACCAAGCATGAGGGCCAGGAAAAGAAAGTAGAAACTCAGCTTGCCGCGCAGCAGCAACAGACCGCCCAGTTCACGCAGGGTCTGGAACAGCAACAGCAAGGCATGGCCCAGCAGATGCAGGTCACACCTTCCCTTGGCGATGCTCAGGTTGACGCAATCGCGACGATACTCAAGCCGTTCGCCGGGCAGAATATTGCTATTCATGTGATGCTGGATGCGCGCAGTGCAAGGTTGGGAGGTCGATTTGGAGAGGCGTTTGCGAAAGCCGGGATAACAACCATTGGCTCCAGCAACGATGTTGGTCCTAACCCGCATTTCTCACACGCCGTGATTTCTGGATCGAGCGGTGCGTTGGTTTGATCTCTGGGCAGTGATTTTCCCCGTGACAGCGACGGAGCGAGGTGCGTTGCGGGGGAGCGAAGAACTGGCTTGTGGTGGGGCGCAGGTTTTAGGCAAGGCGCCGCTCAGCCGGGCAGTGCGGCGGGCAGGGAAAAGGATCGGTTGTCTGGCGGTGCAGGTTTAGTCGCGCTCAACAGCGCAGGGCGTGGAAGGCGGCGGCGTAAATATCTTTCCAGGGATAGGCCGAGCTCATCTGGAGCAGGACGCGGCGCACGCTGATGCACACGATGGCGCCGATCTTGAACAGCTTCGAGCGGATGGTATCGACCTGCGCCTGGGCCCATTCGGTACCCTTCAGGCCCAGCCGCCTGAGCGCCTCGACCAGCGTGTAGGCCAGCGCGGAGAAGTAGAGGCGCAACTGGTTGCCGCGCATCTCGTCGGTGGAGAGCCGGTCGGCGAACAGGCACATCTGCTCCTTGATGCGGTTCTCCATCTCGCCGCGGGCGCAGTAGAACTTCTCGTATAAGTTCTGCGCGGCCCACTGCTGTTCCGTTAAGGAAGTGACCACGAAGCGCGGGTTCTCGCCCTTGTCCAGATACTCGGCCTTGGCCACCACGCGGCGGGCCCGCGACCAGCTCTTGCGTGTCTTATAGGAGAACTCAGCGAAGACGCGGGCGGCCTTGCCTTGGGCCTGGTGCTGGAGGTGAGCCTGGTGTATCTGGGCGCCGATGATCCTGCTCAACCGCTGGTTGCGGGCCAGGCCGAAGACGTAATCGATGTGGTTGGCCTCGCACCAGCCCATCAGTTCTTCGCGGCAGAAGCCGCTGTCACCGCGCAACACGATCCTCACCTCGGGCCAGCGCTCACGCAACTGCGCCACGATGCGCTTCACCTCTTCGACCGAACCTGCAGCCGCGTCCTGGTTAGCCGGCCGCAGCCGCGCGCACAACAGTTGATCGCCGGCGAAGATGTACAGCGGCAAGTAGCAATAGCTGTCGTAGTAGCCGTGGAAGAAGCGCTGCGGCTGATGGCCGTACAGCGGGATGTCGGTCGCGTCCAGGTCGAGCACGATCTCGGTGGGCGGCGCCTCATGCGACTCGATGAAAAGATCCGCCAGCAGTTGGTCCAGGGCCTCGGCCGAGTAGCCGACCTTGTGGTAGCGTCCCGTGCGGCCGACCAGTTCCAGCCGGTTCAGCGTGCTCTTACCGGCCAGCGGCTCGTCCAGATTCCGCTTGCCGCTCAGCAGCGCCAGCAGCGGATCGCGGCGCAACTGCTCGTGATCGTTGAGGTCTTCATAACCCAGCGCCAGCCCGTAGATGCGCTGCGAAAGCATCTCCCCAAGCTGGTGTTCCACCAACTCCTGATTGCGCCCGTCCGTGAAGCAGCCGGCCAGACGGCTCAGCAGGTTGATCTTCCGCTCGGTCTCCCGCAACAGCAGCGCCCCGCCATCGCTGGAGACCTGGCCGGCGCTAAACCCGGCTTCCACGCGACGCGAAAAATGGGGTGCAAACGAGAACGCTTCTTGATTACACTCTGTCATCAGAAAGGCCGCCTTTCCTCGGCTACAACTACGCTTCGTCAACGCAGTTATGCCATGAAAAGACGGCCTTTCCAACTCTTTTCCTATCCCCGCTCACCGCAATCACCAATGCACCCGTGAGAAATACGGGCTAACTATGTGGGAGTCATGATTCTGGTAAAAAATCCCACGCCAGGGCCTCATCCACCCCTTGCGGATGCGTTGCGCTATGCTATTCAGTCCATCGGCATACAGCCGCACACTTTTGCCGATCCTTCCCTCAAGGAAGACGAAGTTAGACTTTGTATTGGACCTGAATGACATGTGCGTCAACCGTTTTGTTGCCGTTGGCGCAAGTATGGTGCGCCATCCGTCTGATTCCACAGAACTTCTTTGCAGATGTGTCTCCGCAAAGGAGTTACGGGCGCTCGGAAGGCCTTGTGCCGAGTTTTTCCCGTTTCCTGCACTGTTTCAGGTGCAATCCACTGAGAAAAACGTTTCCAGAAAAAAGTGGGCGGCGCGAGGGATGCCGGAATCCCCGACCAGCACCCTCGGAACCGCCCATACTCTCAGAAGGAGAACACCCTATCCAACCAAGAACGAGTGTAGCGAAATAGCAGAAATAACCTGCAAAATTGGGAAGAAGTTTTTGGAGAGTGTTTTCAATGGGTTGCGGGGATTGGGGTGCTTGGAGGGGGTTGACAGGGGAGGAGCGGGGTTAGCGGGGTTGGCAGAGTTAGCGGGGCTAGTGGGGCGGGATGGCGTCGGAGGTCTTCCTGGTTGAGGATGAGGCGGGATTGGTGGTGACTAGGGCGTTTGCCGCTACTGATCCGTCAGAAACACGGGTAACCTCCGAACACCCGGTCAAGCGCCAGGAGTGTGACCAGCGAGAAATGGTCAGTACCTATAGTGCCTTGATAAACGCCGCCAAGGCGGCATTGAACTTCCGCGGCTGTTCGTAAAAGAGAATGTGGCCAGCATCCTCGAAGGGTATGAAGGTCCCGTGCGGCGCTTGGTCGGCAATGGCTTTCCCCATCGCGATTCCGTTGCAGAAAACACCCGAGTTGCCACCAAAAACGATGACGGGAACTTTTACCGAAGGCAGCGTCTTGAAGAAATCGCTCATCACGAAATCGGAGTAAACCGCCGCCGCGATCCATGGCGGCGTCTTCATCATCTCCGCTACAACCCAATTCGCATCAGCATCCGAAGGTTTTTGCTTGAACATTCTGACGGTGAAATCGACGGCAAACTTCCTGGGATCCGCTGTGTAAGTGGCAAACGTCGCATTCAGGCCCTCATAGCTATAGTTCCTTAGGGCGTGACTGTTCCACTCCGCCGGGCTGAACGGGAAAGGAGAGGTGTCGACCAAGCCAAGCGCCTTGAGGCGGCTATCTCCACAGTACTGCTGATAATAAGAAAGAACTACTGGCCCACCCAGGGACCAACCCACCAGGATCATGTCTTGCAGCTCCAGATGTTCTATGACTTGCCGCAGATCGCGCGCGTACTGCGCGATGGTGTGGCCAGTCAGGATCTTGGAAGAGTTCCCGTGGCCTCGCAGGTCGACGGTCACGACCCTGAACTCGTCTGCAAGCTCGGGGGCATTCTTCTGCCAGAACTTGGATGAGCACAACCAACCGTGAACGAGCAGGATGGGCTGGCCCTCTCCATCATCCTCGTAGTAGATCTTTGCACCCTCGTTCGTTTCCAGATAACTTGCTGCACTCACCGTTCCGTCCACTCCGCTTCAGCACAAGTGGGAAACTGAAGCGGATTACATGACCCCAACAGCATAAACCCATTCCGGAACGATGGTCGTCAATCCGGAAGTTACCCCTCACTTTGGATTAGTCCTGGGAAGTCGGCTCGTCGGATGGAATCTTTTCCGTGATGGCCAGGAGTGGGCAGGCTATGGGGTGGTGACGTGGTGCGGCCGTGTTTTGCGGGCGGGGTTGGTTTCTGTTCGCGGCGGGGTGTGGAACTTTCATCGGCCCAGCGAGATTGGCTCGCTGGGCCGTACTTTGTTGTTTCGGTTTGAGGGGCGGGAAGACAGTGATTAGTGATTAGTGGTTAGTGGTTAGTGATCAGAGATGAGCGCCGGGGGCGTGTGGCAGAGAGCGGGGAACTGAATCTAGGAGAAGTGCTGCCAGCCCTGGGGAGTGAGGGGGATTGCGCCTTTTGACGTAATGAGGGTGATGGGTGGGACGGAGGGGTGCGGGATCCCTTCGCGCGCGGAGAGGATGCGGCCGATGCAGGTGACGGGAATGCCCTCGATGCTGCTGGGGACGCGGGCGCCGGGCGGTGCGGTGAAAAGGAGCTCGTAGTCTTCTCCGCCATTGAGAACCTGGGCGGGGGTTGCGGCGGGGGCAAAGGGCAGGGCGGCGGCGTCGACTTCGGCGGCCACGCCGGACTCCTGGCAGAGGTGGGCGAGATCGATGGACAGACCGTCACTAAGGTCGATGGCGGCGGATGCCAGCGAGTGCTGCGCGAGCCAAAGGCCCTGGGCGACGCGAGGTCGCGGGTAGAGGTGCGGCGTGAGCAGCGCTTTGAGGCGCGGGGGAATGCGTGGCAGATCGGATGGCTTTGGGCGGGGGCGAGTGTGTTCGAATACGGCGGCGAGTTTGGCGAGGTGGGCGAGGCCGACGGCGGCGGTGCCGAGGCTGCCGGTGACATAGAGCAGGTGGCCGGGGCGGGCGCCGGAACGGAGCAGAGCTTTGCCGCGCGGGACTGCGCCGGTGAGGACAACGTCGGCAACAGCGAGGGGGGACTCGGCGAGGTCGCCACCGGCCAGCGGGGTTTGGTGGGCTTGGGCGAGGGCAAGAAAGCCATCGAGGAAGCGGTCGAGCCATGCGCCTCGCGCGGCCGACGCGCTTTGCGGCTCCCGCGCGCTGCGCGCCCTAGGGTTTTGGACAAGGTTCCGAGGCAAGGCCAGCGAAAGAAAGGCGGCCAGGGGCCGCGCACCCATGGCGGCGAGATCGCTGAGGCCGCGAGCCAGGGTGCGATGGCCGACCGACTCGGGGGGGTGCCAATCGAGGCGGAAGTGGCGGCCGGCGATGGACAAGTCCGTCGTCACGGCCAGGTCTTCGCCGTCGCCGGGACGCAGCAGGGCGCAGTCGTCGCCGATGCCCACGAGCAGGCCCGGGTGCGGCGACTGGGCCGCGCGGGCGCGAATCCGCGCGAGCAGGGCAAGCTCGCCCGGCTTGGCGGATTTCGGCTGTTTGCGCACGGAGGACATGCTTTGAGGATAGGCCATGGCGCGGAAGAAGCGCCTTTGGGCGCGCGCTGGGACGCGGAGCCCGGAAGCGCGGCGGAGGGCGGTTTGTGAGTTCGCGGACCGGAATTGAGGCACATTGAAGGGAGCGGATCGCCGGCCGATGTTTCTGGAATAGGCCCTTGGAAAAGGGGGTGCGGCGTTGATGCGATTGGGGTTAGCCTTAGGGTGGGCCCTCGGGTCCGGGTGAGCGGTCAAACGGTACCTTTGGATGGACTCCTAACGCTTTTTATTGACCCGGCACCAGGGGTCTGTTACCCTTACCCCACGTTCTCGCATCTGCCCCGTTTGGGGCCTCAAGGTAATTGTGCGGGCGTGTAAGCCCGTATAATGGACTCTCTCCCCCTGATCTGGACGCGTACCTGGCGGGTCGCTGGGGATTGCAGGGAATGATGCTACGTAAGCGCTACTACATACTTTTTGTTGCCAGGGATGAGGACGGCCAGCTACGGAAGATTCCGCTTCCGTTGAAATATGCCTATGGATTCCTTGCCGCGGCCATCGTAGGAGCATTCACGATTGTTGGCCTGGCGGGCTCCTACACGCGCATGCTGCTGAAAACCGAAAGCTACAACGAAGTGCGGGCAGAGCGCGAGGCGCTGCGCCAGAACTACCAGCGCATGGCGGAGATCGCGCACAATCGCAGCGTGCAGGTGGCCTCACTGGGCGCGCTGGCAAATGAAGTGAGCGCGCTCTACGGATTGCGGCAGAACAAGCTGAATGCGGCGAAACCTGCGCAGGCGGCGAGCGGCGCGGCAGCAGTACCGGCTCCGACAGCCCTGTCCCTGTCGGACGAAATGAGCCAGCAGCAAGTCGCCAACTCGATCGACATGTTTTATGCGCTACGCGCCGAGGCAATGTCGGGCCAGGTTTCGCGGGCCCTGGAGAGCGGACTGACGGCCAATTTTGCCGGCGACTGGACCGAGCTGGCCGATGCGCCGTCGATGTGGCCCGTGGAGGGCCGCGTGGGCTCGAGCTTCGGCGAGCGCCAAGATCCGATCAATGGCGAAGGAGCCTTCCACACCGGTCTCGACATCGACGCGCCGTACGGAACACCGGTGCGCGCGGCGGCGGACGGGGACGTGACCGGAGCTGCGACAGGCGCGGGATACGGGCGTGAAGTGGTGCTGGATCACGGCCACGACGTACTCACGCTGTATGGGCATCTCTCCGCGATCGCGGTCGTTCCCGGCGAGCATGTGACGCGCGGCCAGGTGATCGGCTATGTGGGCCAGTCGGGACGCGCCACCGGGCCGCACCTGCACTACGAGGTGCGGGTGTACAACGTGCCGGTGAATCCGCACAAATATCTGCGCACCACCTACGCTCAGGCGACCTACCTGGGTGCGGGCTCTTCTTCTTCCGGCCAATAAGCGATCTTTCGGCGATGCACGAACGGCTCCCGCGAATGGGGGCCGTTTTCGTTTTGGGAGACGATTGTGGCGGAAAGCTGTTCTTTTCCCCGCTCGACGAATGACGGCGCGAAGGCGACGGGCAAGGCCGGACGAAACGCGAAGGGGCGCGACGAGGCAGGACGAGACCGGGTGAGACGGGACGAGGCCGCACGCACCGGCTCCCGCTGGATCGGCGGAGCGACGGAGTGGTATGGTTGACTCTTCTCTTTCCCGAGGAGGATTTCCGTGCGTCTTCGTCTCAGCTTGCTTGCAGTTCTGTTTACGTTCGCGATTCCCGCCGCAGCTCAAAACTCACAGGACCGGGCCGCCGCCGTGCAGACGGCATTTGCGCGCGCGCAGCATCTCAAGCACGGAATCAACGCCTCGTCGTGGTTTGCGCAGTCGGGCGATTATTCGGCAAAACACACCGACGGCTACACCGACGACGCGGACATCACACTGATAGCGAAGCTGGGGTTCGACCATGTGCGGCTGAGCGTCGATCCCATGCCGCTGGCGATGTCGATGTACGGTGCCCCGGGGCCGAACGCGGATTTCCTTGCGCGGCTGGATCACGCCGTGGACACGATGCTGGCCGATGGCCTGGCCGTGATCATCGACGTTCACCCCAGCGACGACTACAAGCAGAAGATGCGCACCGACGATCAAGCTGTCGAGCGGTTCACGATGATTTGGCGCAAGCTGGCCGCACACTATGCCGGTCGCGACCCGGAGCGGGTGTTCTTCGAGATTCTGAATGAGCCGGAGATCAGCGATGCGTACCGGTGGGCCGGCATTCAGGCGCGCGTGGCCGCGGCCATTCGGGAGGAGGCGCCGCACCACACGATCATTGCGGCAGGCGCGGTTTGGTCGGACATTTGGGATCTGCTGGCGATCGAACCGCTGGCCGACGGTAACGTGATCTACAACTTCCATTTCTACGAGCCGCACGAGTTCACGCATCAGGGCGCCACGTGGAGCGTGCCGTGGTGGAGCTACGAGCATGGGGTTCCGTATCCGGCGACGGAGAGCTCGATGGCGGAGCTGCTGAAGGAGGTTCCGGATGCGGTGAGCCGCTACCAGATGGAGCGTTATTGGCTCGATGGGTGGAACGCGCACCGCATTCAACTGATGATCGACGAGGCGGCGGCGTGGGGGCGCGACAACCATGTGCCGCTGATCTGCAATGAATTCGGAGTGATCCGCAGGAACCCCGACCCCGTGTCGCGCGCCAACTGGCTGCACGACGTGCGCACGGCGCTCGAGAACGACGGCATCGGCTGGGCGATGTGGGATTATCGCGGCGGATTTGGCGTAGTGACCAAGAAGGACGGCGAGCCGGCACAAGTGGATGACGGGGTGGTGAAGGCGCTGGGGCTTAACGGGCACGAATGAGACGGCGAGGCAGCAGGTCAGCAGGCGGGGTCGGAGGGAGCAGGGGCCTTCAGGCCCCTGGATACTGCGGCTAGACGGGTGGCCTTTAGGCCTGGGCCGCGAGAAAAATTCCTGAACGGGCCGCGGCAGCGGGTTCCAGGCAGAAAAACCGACCTTCAGCCCTTCCGTTTCTTGTCCGGTTGATCGAGGAATTGCTCGAGGCGATCGAGCTTGCGATCCCATTCGGGACGGCGCGCGCGCAGCCATTCTTCCGCGGCGCGAAGGCCTGCCGCCTCAACGCGACAGGTCCGCACGCGGCCGATCTTCTCGGTCTTCACGAGCCCGGCTTTTTGCAATATCTGCAGGTGCTGCACCACGGCAGCGAGCGACATGTCGAAGGGCTCGGCAAGAAACGAAACCGACATGGGCCCGGAGCTAAGGCGCTCGAGCATGGCGCGGCGCGTCGGGTCTCCGAGCGCCTGGAAGACGCGGTCGATATTCGGGGAGTTGCGTTTCATGTTCCGCGTCTTCCTCCTTTCCGTGCCGGATTCGAGCAATGCCGCGGTCCGGATTGGCCGGCTTGGCTCAGCTTAACCGCCGGAACTGGTTGCATAAACCGGGTCTTGAAAGGGCACGACTTTAGTCATGCCGACAACATCAGGAAAATCATCGCGGCTTTAGCCGCCGAGGGATGCCTTTCTCACCTTTCGACGTCCCCGCAGGACTTTTTCCGCAGCCTGTCAAGTCGTGCCATAGAAGGCCCATCAAATCAGGGGCTTTAGCCCGTGAGGGCTGAGTTCCTTGGCTCGCCGCTTACTCGCCAAGCTCTTTGACCAGCTTCGAGAGCAGCTTCTCCCATCCATCCTTGCGCATCTCAGGGCCATCAGCGTTTTCGAAGTACGCGCCTTGGTGTGTGAAGAGCAGGTCGGTGCCGGAGCCGGCGGGCAGCAGCTCGATGGTGGCCAGCGAAGCGGAGAACGGTTTTCCGTCCATGGACATCCGGTAGGCTGTGACGATGCGCCGCGAGGGGACAATGTCTTCATAGATCGTCTCATTGACCAGCGTTTTGCCGGCGACCGGTGTCCCCGGACCCATTTTCATCTGCGCGCGCTCGCTGCCGCCGACCTTGAAGTCGAGTTCGTGGTGTTCGAGCGCGTGAGTGCCGCCCTCAAAGAACCAGCGGCGCTTTGTCGCCTCGTCGGCAAAGGCCGCGAAGACGCGCTGCGGAGAGGCCTTGAGCTTGCGTTCGAGTTGAAAGGTGCTGTGAATGACGGTTGGGTTCTGCCATCGATTCCCACCTCCTGAAGGGGAATGTTTAAGTTGCAGCTTAAGTATTGCGCGGCTGGGTTGAATTGTCAAGTGAAAACTTAAGTATTTAACAAGAGACCGCGGGGAGCAGATTGGGGGCACGCGCTGTCGGTGGTCGTTAGGCGTTGCCGGTCGCGGGCTGCCCCTCGCGTCAGGAGCCTGGATCTGAGGTTGGTTCCGGAAACGGCGTTTGCCGGTACTGATCCACATGTCGTCTCATAGCGTCTTCTCGATGAGCGCCTTGGCCTGTTGGCGTCAATTGGGCCGACGGTTCTTGCCCCTTAAAAGGCGGCCATGACGAGCATCGGAATCGGCGGTCAGAAATGGACCATCACACCGGGCCCAAGTATCAAGGCATAACCCGCGGCAAGGATGATTGCTGAGGCAATCCAACCACGGTTGCGCACGATCCCGATATCACCCGCAGCAGGAGACTGCCGGGTTTCCCGTCTTAGCATGAGGAGTACGACGAAGACGCCCAGGTTCGCGACGAGTGTCTCCGGCAGCGCATCCCGAAGTACCCGAATCGGGCCACGGGGATCAAAGAAAGCTCCCAAACTTGCAATGGCCGCCGAAGCAAAATATGACACCTGGAGGGCTGCCCGCAGCCTTTCATACCAACGAGCGGAGATACCAGCGAAGGCAGTCCTGAGCGGCGACCTCAAACCTCTTATCACGGCTCGATAGAGCAGGATTCCAAACACCACGAGGGCGATCCTGAATGCATGATCGAAGTCCAGTCCTCTGCTGAGTTCCGCCCAATCCCCCACGCCGGTGATGCCGGAATCCACCATGTATCCGGTACCCCAAAACAGGCTGAATGCGGCCGCAAGCCACAGAAACAATCGCGCATGAACAAGGCGCGGCGTGCACACTTGCAACCAGAGAAGGGCCAGACCCGCGACCAGAAAATTGCCCAGAGGACCCCCTATGGAGAAGATTCTGCCGAATAAATCTCCGTCCGGATTGCCTGCGAACATCATGCGCTGATTGACTCCTGGGCCACCTGCTACGAGACGCGTTGTGGTGAGTAGGAAAGAGCGCCCTCCCAGCAGGATGTAAGCTCCGCCGTGGCCAATGCATTCGTGCCCGATGTCAGCAAGAACAAAGGCACAGACTGCGATTGCGGCGATGGTCCACAGATCGTCAGGCCTCGCCAGGGTTTCTTCCAGAGCGGTCGTCATCTTCATTTATCCCCCTTCGGGTGTACAGCGTATACCTTGAATAGTAGTGTACACTGTAAACCAGGTGAGCGCATCGACAAAAGAGAGAATCTGCAGGGCAGTCATGGATCTGCTGGACAGTCCAGGGGGCCTTCGCGATGTGAGCATGCGCAATGTGGCAAAAGCGGCTGGCGTTTCCGCAATGGCTATCTATAAGCACTTTCCCAGTCGGGATGCACTTCTGAAGGGAGCGACGGAGACCGAGAATCATCGGATCGCGACGTATTTCAGACGCGCCAGCTGCAGGGCGGGGGCAAAGGGTTTGGACGGCATGCTCGGCTATCTGGACTATGCACTCGATCATCCCCAGCTCTTCGAGTACTTGTTCTCGTCACAAAGAGAAGACGCTATTGCCTTCCCGAAAGGACCCCTGCCGAGCCTGCAGTTGTTGCACGAAGCAGTTGTGCAAGCTATCCGGGGAGGAAGGTTAAGGCAAGACGACAGCATGGAAGTGGCGCTTGCCATTTGGGCACACGCTCATGGGTTGATATCTCTCTACCTTGCCGGTCGAATTCGCCTGCCCAGAAGCAGCTTCCGCCGGCTGTACATCAAGTCGCTCGACCGGCTTCTTCAGGGACTCGCATCGCAATCGGCCTAAAGGTGCGTCTGGCACCGGCATCGAACTTGTCGTGATTCTCTATCAGGATTCTGCACATTTGGAGGATAAGTGCCGCCAAGTCGGCTTGCGCGAAGTTATTTTTGGCTGCGGAGTCGGAGAAGGTGGGTGAATAGTCGATCGGGTTTTGAGACGAGTGCTTGAGCGCGGCTTCGCCGAGTACGTGATTTCTCAAAAATAAACTGGGAGCGATTGCGGAAGTCGGGGATGAATCACCGGCGTACGAGCCGTGTCCTGTTCCAAGCATGTCGGGTTTCGTGCAGAACCTAACTTTGTTTGGTTAGATTCACCCTCAAAAGCTAACTTTTCTAGGTTAGCTTTGCCTCTAAAATACAACTTTTCTAGGTGCGTGTAGACGCAAAATGTAACCTCTAGCGGTTAGACTTTAGGGCCCAAAGCTAACCTCTTAAGCGAACATTTGGGGGGTTTCAAAACGCACCTTCCGAGCGAACATTTCGCTTGATTTCACGGGGCTTACCGTCCTCCGCAAGAACCCACTAACAATTTGCTGATTTTTTCGAGGGCGCGCCGCGAGCGCGTGTTGATTCCAGGCAAAACCTTCAGGCGGATTTCACGTCGAGCATAAGGCGCTCGGAGACGGATTCGATGATCTGCTCGTGGACCTCGTCGACGGTGAGGTCGCCTTCGATGAGGACGACGCGATCGGGCTCGCGGGCGGCGATCTCGTGGTATTTCTCCCAAACGCGGCGAAAGAAGGCGTCCTGCTCGGACTCGAAGCGGCCCTCGTCGGTGCCGGTTTCGGTTTCCATGCGCTTGTTGCGGTGACGGGCTCGGGCCAGCGAGACGGTGAAGCCGGGCAAGAGCAGGAGGGTGAGGTCGGGCTGAAGGCCGCCGCAGATGAGCCGGTGCAGATCGAGAACTACTTGCGAGCCGAGCTGGCGGCCGCCGCCCTGATAGGCCTCGGTGGAGTCGGTGAAGCGGTCGCAGACGACGATCTTGCCCGCGTCGAGGGCGGGCTGAATGACCTCGGCGATGGCCTGCGCGCGGTCAGCGAACATGAGAGCCATCTCCGTCATGGGGGCGAGGGCACTGGAGCGGGAGTTGAGCAGGATTTCGCGGATGCGGTCGCCGGTGGCGGTGCCGCCGGGCTGGCGCAGGACGACCGCCTCATGGCCCCGCCGGGCAAGCCATGCCGCCAGGCGCCTGATCTGCGTGGTCTTGCCCGACCCGTCGAGGCCTTCGAGCGTGATGAAGACACCGCGCGGCATGGGCTGAGTCTACCACCGCGTGGGGTAGTGGGCCAGTTTGAGAAAACTCTCCCTCAGGGGCAAAAGCCCGTACCCTTCGAGCTAACCCGCTGCACCCCGCAGGCCGCTACAGACAAACGCATTGCAGTTGTGTTACAAGGTTTGAATTCCCCAAAACATGCTGGAGCCAGACCCGCGTGGGCCTGTGCTCCGTTGGAGTGGAATATGGGTCTTCGTGACGCAATCAAGCTTTCATTTTGTCTTTTGTTCCTGGCCGCACTGCCGCTGAGCCGGCTGGCCGCACAAAACCTTACGCTGGAGGGGCAGACCGGCGGGTTCCTGACGCCGACGGCTTACGTGGTCTACGCGGAGAAGGGGCAGTTCTTTTCGCATCCGGCCGTAGGCTTTCACTTTATAGGCTCCAACGCGGTGATCGGCAACATTCAGACGTTCAGCATCGAAGAGGGATTCGCCAACCGCGCCGAGGCGGGCTATACGCGCAGCGTTCACCAAACCGGCGACAGCGTGGCGTTCAGCAGCCTGTGGAACTACTCGGGCATGAACGTCTTCAACGGCAAGGTGGTGGTGCTGAAGGAGAGCACGGGCGGGGAGTGGGTGCCGGGCATCGCCGTAGGCGGCGTGGTGCGCTGGGACGACCACTTTGTCTCGGGCGCGGCCAGCAAGACGCTGACGGGCATGGACAAGTCCTACACCGACGGCGACGTGTACGTTGCTGTCACCAAGACCTGGGCGAAACCTCCTGTGCCGTTCCTGCTGAACATCGGCTGGAAGGCCACCAATGCGACCATCTTCGGCATTGGCGGCCAGAGCACTCGCTTCGGGGGGCGGTTCTTCGGCGGTTTGGGCATTCCGCTGCCCATCGGCCATGGAATCGTGGCGGTGCCATCGGCCGGATTCACGCAGGAGCCCAAGACTTCCGTGAATCTGAACACCCTGTTGAACGCGGCACTCTATCAGTGCGAGCTTGCACACGCCTGCAATCCTGCGTCGTACACACTTATGAGCGCCCATCTACCCACGACGCTGGACTACGCCTTGCGCGTGACGCAACGGGAGCATCCGCATTTTGCCTTCGATATCGGCGTCGGCCAAGTGGCGGGAAACATCGGATCCATCTGGGTCGCCAACCCCTACTATCCTGCGGTGGGGCCTCCGATTGTCGCCACGCCGGTGAATCTGGAGGCGCGCCACGTGGTGGGGATGGGGCTTAGTTACAGGTATTAAAGCAGTTACACGCTCCGGGAAACACAAGCCACCCGTGCAACCTCTTGGCGTGTGAGGGGTTCCAACTCACATGAGACTGGATGCGGCGCCGAAGCGCTGGCCCCATCCATTCGAACGATGAGGAGGTTCTTCCCATGCGAATTTTCCACTTCACGCGGGTGATGTTGCTCGCTCTGCTTGT
The DNA here is from genome assembly GCA_963836525.1 of uncultured Acidobacteriaceae bacterium. Taxonomy (GTDB): domain Bacteria; phylum Acidobacteriota; class Terriglobia; order Terriglobales; family Acidobacteriaceae; genus Telmatobacter. The sequence continues at coordinate 143,183 of CAWIJW010000006.1, read as the reverse complement.
CTGTCTGATTCCCGCATCTTCATACGCGGGCGTATTCATCAGTGTCGGTTTTGCTCCGCCGCCCCTGCCGGTTTACGTGCAGCCGCCCTGCCCGGAACCGGGCTGGATGTGGACGCCTGGGTACTGGGCTTACGGCGATGACGGCTACTACTGGGTGCCCGGCACCTGGGTGCCAGCGCCGTATGTGGGCGCGCTGTGGACGCCTGGGTACTGGGGCTGGTCGACCGGCCTGTATGTGTGGCACCCCGGCTACTGGGGACCGCACGTGGGCTACTACGGCGGAGTGAACTACGGCTTCGGCTACATGGGCGTCGGTTTTGTGGGCGGCATGTGGGCCGGCGGGGCCTTCCGCTATAACACGGCGGTTGTGCGCGTGAATACGACGATTATTCACAACACCTATGTGGATCGCACCGTGATTGAGCGCAACACCATCGTGAATGATCGACGCGTGGCCTTCAGCGGCGGGCCCGGCGGCATCAATCATCCACCCAGCGCGGAGGAGCGGATGGCCGAGCACGAGCAGCACATGGCTCCGACCTCGTTCCAGGAGCAACACAGGACCGCAGCCATGCAGGACCGGACATCGCACTTCAACAACAATCATGGGCACCCGAACAATGCGGCCGTGGAAAGGCCGATGGGAGTGAATGCGCACGCCTCCGGTTCAGGAGGGTTTCACAACAACGCCCCCGGGACGAACGCCGGGAATCATGGGTTCCAGCCGGACAACAGGCGCGGCGGAACAAATTCACAACCGGAAGACCGGCGCGGCGGAGTGAATCCCCTGTATGAGGGAGGCCACGGCAACCAAACGGCTCACCAAAATGGCGGGGGCAATCCAGGCGGGCAGCATGGCTCGGGGAATCCGGGCGGGCAACCACATCCGCATCCGCAAATGAACGAGTCGCGCCCCGCGCCACAGCCGCACGAACAGCACGGCCCGCCCGAGAATCAGGGTCACGGGCACGAACACGGCCGCTAAGCGGAATCTTCGACTCACAACGCAAAGGCCCGCGGGAAAAAAACCGCGGGCCGTTTCTTCAGTGGACAGTGAACAGATGAAACTAACCACCCGCCGCGGGCGGAGCGTCACTTCTCCGCAGAAGGCGCGTAGTAGCCTTCGCGTGTGATCACGGTCAGCTCACTATTGTTCGCTTTGAGCACGATCTTGTGGAAGTCGCCGTCGGTGTCGACTTGATCGGGCGTGTAAGTGAGCAGGTACTGCTGGTGGAGAGCGCCGGCAATCAGGCCGTAGATTTCTTCGAGATTGTCTTTCTTCCTGGCTTCAAAGTACTGGCCGCCGGTGCGCTGCGCGATCTCCTGCATGATCTTCCTGCCGTCGGCTTGCGCCTCACCGCCGTGGCGCCCACCGCCACCGCCGCCGGGCCAACTGCCGCCACTGCCGGGGTAGCCGCCTCCGGGGTAGCCGACGCCGCCGTGGTGTCCGCCGCCGGGAAAGCCGCCTCCCTGGCGTTGCGCTTCACCTTTGAAGTAAATGGTGCAAACCTCGACGTTGGCGCGGTCGGCCGCGTCAATCGCATCGTTCAGCGTCTCCTTGCTGCCGCGGTCCACGCCATCGGAAAAGACGACCAACGCTTTTCGCCCTCCCTTGGGCTTCATGAGCTCATCCGATGCCAAATAGATCGCATCGTAAAGCTGCGTTCCGCTGCGGCCGCCGCCATGGTCGCCGTATTCGCGGTCGTCTCCGCTGGTTTCAGGGCCCCGGGGGCTGTTCTTTTCCAGCGACGTCGGCCCCATGGCATCGATCTCGTGATCCAGCTTGTCGCGCGAGTTGGTAAAGTCTTCGAGCAACTCCACCTCGCGGTCAAAGTGAATCAGAAAGGCCTCGTCGCCACGAGCGGTGGCCTTTGACCCAAGCGACGAGGACGCTTCGCTGGGGGCGCCCGCTTTCGCTTCGGCTGGCAGCATCAGTTCCAGGAACTTCTCCGCGGCCTTGCGCTCGCTGTCCATCGCCGAGGAGACGCCGCGGCTTGTTTCCACAAGCAGGCCCAGCCGGAAGGGCAGGTCGCTTTGCGAGGTCAGGCTCTGGATGACCTGCGGACGGCCATCTTCGGTGAGCGTGAAGTCTTTGGCCGTCAGGTTGGTCACCAGGGCGCCGTGCTTGTCGATCACCGCGACGGGAAGGAAGACTTCCCGCGCATGCGCCTTGATGGTGGTCATGGGCTGCCCAGTGGAAGGCTGCTGAGCCGCGCCGGAACCGCGCAGGCAGGGAAGGGTCAGCACCGAGAGAACGAGGCAAAGCAAAGACTGGATCTTCATAGGATCTTTTGGCTACACACTTTCACCCGTCTTAGACGCGCGAAACTCCGGTCCGTTGACTGATTTTGGCGTGCTTACCGGTTTGGCGTCTGCGCAGGATCGATCTTCTTATCGCAAAAGCTCTTCGAGCGCCGTGCTGAGGTCGGTTTTGTCGTCGCGGTACTTCACGATAACCGGGGCGTAGAGGCTCAGGCCCCAGGCTTCGCTTTGGGGATGGCCCTTGCCCTTGTTCACCGCGCGCGCGCCGGGCACGACGACGGCGTTTTGGGGAACGATGAGCGGCAGGTCGGCGGAGGCGCGCAGGATTGTGCCATTGACCAGATCGAAGAGCGGAGTGCCGCGGGTAAGGATGGTTCCGGCGGCCAGCACCGCGCCTTTGCGGACGATGGTTCCTTCGTAGACGCCCGCATTGCCGCCGACGAGGACGTCGTCCTCAATGACTACCGGGCTGGCGTTCACCGGCTCGAGCACGCCGCCAATCTGCGCCGCCGCGCTCAGGTGGACGCGCTTGCCGACTTGCGCGCAGGAGCCGACCAGCGCGTGCGAATCGACCATGGTGCCCTCGTCCACATATGCACCCACGTTGATGTACATGGGCGGCATGCAGACCACGCCGCGCGCCACGTAGGCTCCGGCGCGAACCGACGAACCTCCGGGGACAAGGCGCACGCCGTCGCCGGGGGTGAAATGCCGGGCCGGGTAAGTGTGCTTGTCGACGAACGAGAGGCCGGGAAAGGAAAGGCCGGGAGGCACGGAACCTGCAGCAGGCATCTCTTCGAGCGCGCCGAGACGAAAGCCGAGCAGAATGCCTCGCTTGACCCAGGGATTCACGCGCCATCTCGTGGTCGCGGTGGCGTCAGGCTCGGCAGCGCGAACGTCGCCGGCTTCCAGCGCCGAGCGCAGCTCGAGGAAGGCCGTCATCGCCGTGGGGTCGCTGATCGCGGCCGGTCCGGCGGCAAAGTGCCGCTCGATCGCTTGCTCCAGTTGGCTGAGATTCATTGCAAGACGAGTGTACCAATCTGAAGTGGACAGTGGACAGTGGACGGTTCAGTTGGGATTGACGGGATCTGGTGTGGGCTTGATTCTCGGGCGCCGGTTGCCGCAGATCGGCTGCAGGCGGAAGCAGTTCTTCCCGGAGGGGATCAGCGCCAGTGGAATGGGCGCTTCTCCTGGCCGGCCATGGAAGTTTTTTGACTCGAGCCATGCGCACAGCCTGGGATCGCGAATCTCCGCTTGTCCCTCCCAGAAATCGGGAGCCAGGCCGCACTGAATCAGCAGGTGGTCGAGATGCAGCTCGATGACGCCGATTTCGCGGGGGAAATAACGGCGGACGTTGCCGGCCCCCACTTCAACGCCGGTGTACGCGTGTCCCTTACATTGCGTTTTGACGACCATAAGTACCTGCCGATGGATGGCGATGAAAGCCGAATGAGGCAAGTCTAAGGAGGGATTTTGCATTGCGAGTGGTGCAGCGAAGGAAAAGCACGCGCGGAGTCCTGTTTTGAGACGGCGGTTTTGAGCGGATCAATTCGGGAAGCGGTTTCCGGGCTTGTCCCAAGGACACAGACGCGATGGTGGAAGCGCAACCGTCCGTTCGTATGCGATACTCGAATCGACATGTACAAGCGAATCGTACTCAAGCTATCGGGAGAGGCGCTTGCTGGCGACCGCGGTTTTGGCATTGACGCCGAAAAAGTATCCGAGATTACCGGCGAACTGGCCGAGATTCACGCTTTGGGCGTCGAGATCGGCCTGGTGGTTGGCGGCGGCAACTTCTTCCGGGGCGTGGAGGAGCAGGCCAAGGAGATGGACCGCGTGAGCGCCGACAACATGGGCATGCTTTCCACGGTCATCAACGCCATAGCGCTGCAGGACGCCCTAGAGCAGCGCGGGGTGCAATGCCGGGTGATGACCGCGGTCTTCATGAATCAGATTGCCGAGCCGTACATCCGGCGGCGCGCCGTACGGCATCTCGAAAAGGGCCGCGTAGTGATCTTCGCCGCGGGCACGGGGAATCCGTTCTTCTCCACCGATACGGCGGCCAGCCTGCGCGCCATGGAGATCAAGGCCGATGTGCTGCTGAAGGGCACCAAGGTGGAGGGCGTCTACAACGCCGACCCAGTGGTCGTAAAAGATGCCGTGAAGTACGACCACATCACCTACATGCAGATCATGCAGCAGGGCTTGAAGGTGATGGACCTGACCGCGGTGAGCATGTGCAAGGACAACAACCTGCCTATGATCGTCTTCAACATGAATCATCCGGGGAATATCCGCCGGGTGGTGCTGGGCGAGAAGGTCGGATCGCTGGTGACGGCGTAAAAAGCAGGGATCAGGGAACAGCCACCCCAGCGAGCAACGACCGCTCGCCAGGGGCCCCGGCAGGGATCAGGGATTAGAAAACAGCACCAAAGACCCCCACCGGTTGCCCTTACTTCCCGTCGCGATCTGTCTGATTCCTGACCCCTGATCCCTGGCCCCTGTCTTTCCGGAGACGTCTAACTGTTCGTGGAAACTCGCAAGCCAGCCCCGTTGAAAGCTTTGACAGGCTTGCGATGCTTCGCGGCCATCAACATCGTCTTCTTTCATTTTTCCAATCCACAGTGGTTTGGATTCCTGGCGCCGGTGGTCAACGCCGGATTCATCTCGGTCAGTTACTTCATTCTGCTTTCGGGATTCGTGCTGGCCTATAACTACGCTGAGCGGGCGCGCAACGGGGAACTGGACCGCAAGCGCTTCTGGGAGGCGCGGTTCACGCGCATCTATCCGATCTATTTCCTCAGCCTGATCCTGAGCCTGAATCTCCTGCGTTCGGAATACCAGACCCACACGCACGCGATGTTCTGGACAGGCGTGGTGTTGACGCCATTGCTGCTGCAGGGATTTGTTCCCGCCGTCGCCACGTTCCTCAATACGCCGGCGTGGACCATGTCAGCCGAGGCCTTCTATTACGTCATCTTTCCCTGGGTGGCGCGGTGGAAGCGGCCGGAGCGGATCGGGCCGTACCTGGTGAAGATGGCCGGCGTGTGGATGCTGGGCCTGGTTCCCGGCGCACTTTATATGTACTTCAACCCCGACGGAATCGCGTGGCCAGACCGGTGGAGTTACGGCCCCTGGCTTTGGGCGCTCAAATATACTCCCTACTCGCACGTCTTCAGCTTTGTCTTCGGCGTGATGCTGGCCAGCCTGGACCAGATGTTGGAGCGCAAAGGCCACTTGCGCCTGTGGCTGGGGATCGTCGGGTTTGGCGGAATCTACGCCATCCTCAGTCTGGGGCCGCTGGTGCCCTATGCCATCATCCACGACGGACTGCTGATGCCGCTGTTTGCCTGCATCATTCTGGGGCTGGCTGGCGAGAACCCGCTGGCGCACGCGCTCGGCGTACGCCCATTGGTGTTTGTCGGAGAGGCCAGCTATTGCCTCTACCTGCTGCACTTCAATCTCTGGAACCTGGTGCACGGCTCGGGCGTGTTAGCAACATTGGGCCTGAGCCGTTTCGATCCGTGGATCAGCTACGTTCTTTTGATTGCGTTGGCCATCTTCGCGCTGCACTTCATTGAAAAGCCGGCGCAGCGCAAGCTGCGCGAGTGGATGCACGCGACATCGGTGCTCAGGGGCGGGTAAACGCCTGCGACAGGAGCAGCGCTCAGCTTTTGCACTCAACAAAGAGCCCGGCCACAAAAGCCGGGCTTTTCTGTGCCGGATGATCCGCGCGGACTACGGCGTCACGGCTTGCGTGGAATGGTTGCCGTGAGGAACGGCGATCAAAGCCGTCGGATTCGCACCGGTGGGGTAAGGCGTGGCCTGCGTTTGCGAAATCGTTCCGGTATTGGGATCGAGGCGGAAACCGGAGATGGAGTTGCCGAGGTAGTTGGCCGTATAGACGAATCGACCGAGCGCCGGTTCCACGATGATCGAAACCGGCTCAGTATCGGTAGCGGTTGCCGCGGAGCCCGCGATGCTGACGGACGCGGAGGGCGTGCCGGTGGGTAGGGCGATCGAATAGGCCGAGACCGACGAATCCAGAGAGTCGCTGAGATAGATGTAGATGCCGCGCGGATCGATCACGATCGAAGAGGGCTCATTGCCGGTCTTATAGGGGCCGTTGACCATGTACTGCAGCGTATGGGTGGACAAAACGGTGTAACCGATCAGCTCGTTTGAAGCGTAATCCACGACATAGATAAAGCGATTGACCGGGTCCGTGGCCAGGGCCGTGGGCTTGACGCCGGCTTGATAGGGGCTGCCTGAAACCGGGGTCAAAGCGCCACCAGAGCCTACGGTATAGCCAAAGACCCAGCCAGGATTGGCGTTGCTCGTGGTGCTCCCGCCGGGATTGTACGCGGATTTGTCATAGGCCGTGACGTACACAGCGTTGCTGTTGGCCAGCACGGTGACGCCGGTGGGCACGATGGTGTCGCTGGTGAAGCCGGGAACGGTGAGAGACAGCGTCGCGGCCGCCGAGCCGATGGCGCCTGCGCTCAGCGAATACTCCGTGAGCGTGGCGGAATTGGTGCCCGATACCACGTACAAATAGGTGTTCGCGGAGTTCACGGCAATCGACACGGGGGTAGTGGCGAGGGTGACGGTGTCCTTCTTGATGAGATTGCCGTGGACATCGATGGCGAAGTGAACCACATTATTCGTCCCTTGGTTGGCGACGTAGAGGTTGTAGTAGTCCGATGTCGTCGCCATCGCGATAGGGGCGGTTCCGCCGGAGGAGACGGTGGGCGCCGCGGTGCGCAGGGCGCCGGACTGCGAGTCCACTGCGTAGGTGTAAATCTGACCTGTGCTGCCCGCCGCGGTGCCTGCGGAACAGGCCACGAAAACAAAGTCGACGGTGACAAGCTGGCAGGCAGTCAGGAACGTGGCCAGGATGAGGCCGATTGCAGAGACCAGAAAAAGCTGGCTCAGTTTGTTGAACTTCATGCGCTTCCTTCGTCAAGGGCCCGTCAACACAAGCCCCAAGAAAACTCGTTTCGGTTGCCCCGTGGTTATTGTAAAAGCCAGATGCGGGGTGTTGCTACGGCTCCGAACGCCGGAGCGGAACGATCGCCGCCTCTCACGGTTTAATGCCGGCCCCGGTGCCGTTGTGCGGAATGGCCGCGACAGCAGTCGGATTGGCGTTGGTCGGGTAGGGGGTGGATTGAGACTCCAGCAGCGTTCCGGCGCTGGTGCTCAACTCAAACCCGGAGACGCTGTTGCCAAGAAAGTTGACGATGTAAAGAAAATGATTCGTCGAGGGATCGATTCCGATGGCCACCGGCTGCAGGCCCGTGGTGTAGGCGGCAATGGGGGTGAGAGCGCCACTGCTCACGGAGTAGGCGGTCACCGTGCTGTCAAGCGAGTTGGCCACATAAGCAAACGGATAGGAAGGATCGACGACGATGGCGGAAGGCTGGTTGCCGGCATGGAACGGGCTGCCGGCCAGCGGCGTCAAATTACCCGATGCCACCTTGTAGCCCCGCACGTTTCCGCCGGTGAAATCGGTGACGTAGACATAGGTGCTGGTAGCGTCGCTGGCGATGGCGGAAGGCTTGACGCCAGCCGCATAAGGCGAGCCGCTCAAGGGGGTGAGCACGCCGCCTGAACCGACCGCGAAGCCGAAGACATAGCCGACGTTTGGCGTGACGGAAGAATCGTAGGCGGTGACGTAGACATAGGTGCCGGAAGCGAGGACGTTGACGGCGGTGGGCACAATCACGTGAGAGGTGTTGGCGCCGGAGAGAGTCAGCGGCCAGTATTGCCCGTTGACGGCAGAATTCACCGCAAGTGCTCCTATCGCCACCGGCGTGGAACCGCTGGCGGCAGTGAGGGAAAAGACGCCGATGGAACCGGAGCAGGGATCCGCGTTGGAGCAGATCGGAAGCGGCTGGTAAAGATCGACGATAAAGAGGTTTGACTTATTCGCGGCGATGGCCAGGGGAAAGACCCCCGGCGTATTGACCGTGTTGTACGGATAGAGCTTGCCGTCGGTACCAATGGCGAATTGAACGATGGAGTTGTCATCTTCATTGACGACGAAGAGGCTGCCGTAATCGACTGAGACGGCCTCGGCCACCGGGTTACGGCCCTCCGAAGGGAAGGGCGAAGAGGGAATCTGGCGCATGCGGCCGGACTCGGAGTTGATTTCGTAGACGTTGATCTCCCCGTAGTTGTCGGCGCCAGCCGCCTTAGCGCTGGCCACGTAAACAAAATCAACAGTGAGAGTTTGCGTAAACTGGGAACAGGCAGTGACAAGCGAAGCCGCAAGGAGGCTGGCCGCTGCGACCAGGATAAGAGCAAAACCAGAGTGAAGGAAGCCGGTTTTTGCGCCCTTCAAGGTCGCCACTCCCTGTTGCTCCCACCCCAACGACGAAGGCCCGTCGCTCCACCCAAGAAGCGAAAGAGCGCTTCTCGGGGCCCGGTCGCTGGGGACTCTGTGGTGGTCGCGGCGACTTGACTTTTGTGGCCCGGCGTTGGACTCACTCTGGTTTTGCCATCGCTGGCTCGATTTGTTGAGCTTCATGCGCATCTTTCGTCAAACAAGGCCGATCCACAGGCTCTTCAAAAAACCGCTTGGAACATCGAATGCCAACACCGGCAGCAAGCGGGCGCGCCGGCATTTGCTTTCACCAGACTCCGCGGGTTCCGGCGCCTGGCATAACGACCGGCCTGCCGCCCCGCGCCTGCTCGGGCCGGCGGCGCGGCGCGGCGCGACTCTAATTTGTGCGGCCGTCAACCAGGCACCACGATGGCGGACCCTGGAGCTTGTATGTGCTGGTGACACGCAGAGGGTTCAAGTCGCCGGTGTTCGGATCAAGCACTCGTCCGGCCATGGTGGAGTCGTATTCGTTGGCTTCGTAAACGAACTGGTTGGAGGGGTCCTCAACGATGCACTGCGGGCCCGATCCGGTGCCGAACGGCTCTTCGGCGATGAAGCTTAACTGGTATGCAGGCGCGGTGGTGAGAAAGTACGCGGCGATGCCGCTTTCCGGGTTGGGCCCTGTCGTGTTGTTCCCCTGGTTGGCCACATAGACGAATTTGCCCCCGTTCTCGACCATGAGGTAGATGGGGTTGGCAAGCGTGGGGTCATCAGGGATGACGCCACTGGGTTCTGCCTGCAACGCGCCGCCGCCGGCCACGGTGAAGGGGAGAATCTGGCTTTGCGATGTGGTGCTTTTGCCGTTGAAGGTGAGGGTGACGGGCTCGTTATCGAGCACGTAAAGTACACCCTGGGCATTCACGAGTGCCGTGCCCTGTTTGATGCCCAGCGGCTGCGAACTGTTCTGGCTCAGCGTCAACTGCCCGTTACTGCCCGCGTAGCTATACGGAAAGACCAGCGTTCCCCCGGTATATGGATAGGATGTGGCGTTGGACGTTCCAGCAAGCGTGAGGACGTTCGCGCCGGACAGGAGAAAATCCACGGGGTTAGCCGGAACCGGGAAATAGGTGATGGGCTGGCCGTTGGCCGCCGTCACCTGGGCATTCACAAGGAGCGACAGCCGGCCGGTGCTTTGGTCGATCTTGAAAACGGTGATGTCACCGCAGGTGGTCACCGATTTTCCCAGGGCGAGCGCGCAATTGTCCGCGCTCGACGGGTTGGCGTTGTCGGGGGCGTCGTGGTCCAGGACATAGAGAAAGTTGCCCGAGGCATCGGCAAAGAGCCGGAAGGGGTTGATGCCCTGGGAGTAGAAGGTTTCCTGCGGAGTGAGGATGCCGTTTCCGCCGACGGCGAATTGGGTGATGTTGGAGTTGAGGCAGGCGTTCGCGCCGGTGCCGTAGCAATTGCCGCTGCCCGAGGCGTTTGCGCCGCGGTTGAGGACATAAAGAAACCGGCTGCCGAGGGTCAGGATGGCACGGACCGGATTGGCGCCACCCGAAGGTACCGGCAGGCCATTGATCGGCGTCAAGCGGCCCGTATTGTGATCGATTTTGTAGCCGGAGATGATGCCGCTGTTGCCGGTCGAGGCGGTGACCGTTCCGGTCACATACAAGTAGCCAACCGTATAACTCTGTACGCAAGACGTCACGCCAAAAACGACGGCCGACGAAAGAGCGCCGATCGCAAGCGCCTTGCCGAATTTGTTGAACTTCATGCTAGTCCTTCGTCCTGGTCGGGTAAGCCCGCCAAGTTTCATCGTTCCCGAGCAGTGCTGGGTTGGGATGGAATCCCTGATGCATTGTAAAAGGCGAGGCCGGGTTGTGCCTAGTTTTCACCTCGGACCGGTTAAAACTCTGATTTCCAAGTGCTGCGGCGAGGCGCGCGTGACCTTATCCCGGATCCTGCTGCCCTGCCCTTCAATTTCCCAGGGACGGTTGGCGATTGGACGCGCAGGGGCGGGAAAAGTCAACGCCGGAGCCCGGCTCTTCAGCGCAGAGCACGTGCAAGAATGACGCCGGAATGCGAGAGGAGTTGGAAGGCGAGAGAATAGGTCTATGCGAAGCGAACTGCCGATGGTTTTATGCGTCCTGGCTGGGTTGGGCCTGCCGGGCTCTTGTCGTTTGCAGAATGTGGCCCGCGCGCAGGACGTACATGTGCGCGTGTCAAGCGATGTCAATACGGGCGATGTGAAGACCGGCATCGAGGGAACGACGGAGTTTCCCACCATCCAGATGGCCATGGACCATCATCCCTTTGCCGGCATCGGCCGGGATGGCAAGCCGGGCCGAGTGTACATCGAGATCGCGCCGGGGTTGTATCACGAGCGGGTGATCGTGACGCAGAACCACACCAACATCACGCTGGTGGGCATGGGAAAATCTCCGGCGGATGTGGTGATCACGAACAGCCTGAACGCCAAACAGGCCGGTGGGACGTTTTTCACGGAGACGGTGGAGATCAACGGCGCGGGCTTTGAGGCCGACAACCTCACGTTCGAGAACACGGCCGGCAATACCGGCCAGGCGGTGGCGGCGGCGGTGCGCGCGGACCGGGCTGTGTTCAAGCACTGCCGCTTTCTGGGCCACCAGGACACGCTCTTTGCCGACTACGGGCGGCAGTATTACGTGGACTCCTATATCGAGGGCGGAGTCGACTTCATCTTCGGCAACGCGACGGCGGTCTTCGATCACACCGAGATCCACTCAAACGGCCCCGGCTACCTGACCGCGCAGTCGCGCATCTCGCCCGGTCAAACCACCGGCTACGTGATCCTGGACAGCAAAGTGACGAGCGGAATCGTGCCGCCTGCGGAGTCGGGCTTGCCGACCAGGGCGCGCGACAAGATTAGCCTGGGCCGCCCGTGGCGCCCGTACTCGCGCGTGGTGTACATCAACACGGAACTGCCTGCCGATGTGATTCCTGAGGGATGGAACGCATGGGGTAAAACGGATAGCGTGCCGCAGGCGTACTACGCGGAGTTTCACTCAACCGGGCCGGGGGCGAATCCGTCCGCGCGCGTGTCGTGGTCGCATCAGCTCACAGCGCGACAGGCGGAGCCATTCCGGCCGAGAGTGTTCCTGGCCGGCAAGGATCGCTGGGACCCGGCAGCCGAGGCGGCGAAGCTACCCTAAAGCGGACCGAAAGCTGCCTTTACATCGCGCCAGTACGCCTGCCACACTGAAGCGTGGACACCCAGACAGTCGTCATCCTCGATTTCGGGTCGCAGTATACGCAGCTCATCGCGCGGCGCATCCGCGAGCAGAATGTCTTCTCGGTGGTTCTTCCCTGCACGGCGCCTCTGGCTGAAATTCAAGCCTACAAGCCCATTGGATTGGTTCTTTCGGGCGGGCCGTCGTCGGTGTACGACGCCGGCGCGCCGGCTGCCGATCCGCGCGTATTGGAACTGGGCGTTCCCGTGCTGGGCGTCTGCTACGGACTGCATTTCATCGTGCATCACCTGGGTGGCAAGGTGCGCTCGGCGCCGAAGCGCGAGTATGGTCATGCGGAGGTGACGATCGAGGACCACGCTACGCCGTTGCTTACCGGTTTGCCGCCGACGATTCAGGTTTGGATGAGCCACGGAGACGAAGCGCTGGAGCTGCCTGCCGGATTTCGCCGCGTCGCCGTCACTTCCAACGCGCTGGCCGCCATCGCCAACGAGGAGCGCCGCATCTGGGCGGTGCAGTTTCATCCCGAGGTGCACCACACGCCGCTGGGGCCGCGACTCATCGCGAATTTTCTCTTTCAAATCTGCGGAGCGCGGGGCAATTGGACGCCGGCGCACTTCATCGAGAGCACAGTGACCACGGTCCGCGAGAAAGTGGGCGCGGGGCACGTGATCTGCGGGATTTCCGGCGGCGTGGACTCGTCGGTGGCAGCGATGCTGGTGCACAGGGCCATTGGCAGCCAATTGACCTGCATTTTTGTGAACAACGGCGTGCTGCGCAAGAACGAATTCGCAAACGTGCAGGCGAATCTGCGCGGCAAACTGGGGCTGAACATCGTAGCCGTGAACGCCAGCGCGCGATTTCTGGAGCGACTGGCCGGCGTCACCGATCCCGAGATCAAGCGCAAGCGCATTGGCGCCGAGTTTATCGCCGTCTTCGAGGACGAGGCCAACCGCATCGCGAAGGAAACGGGCGGCGTGGAGTGGCTGGTGCAGGGCACGCTCTATCCTGACGTGATTGAGTCCTCAAGCGTGAGGGGACCGAGCCAGACCATCAAGAGCCACCACAACGTGGGCGGGCTGCCGGAGCGGATGAAGCTGAAGCTGATCGAGCCGCTGCGCGACCTGTTCAAAGATGAGGTGCGGCGCATCGGGCGCGATCTCGGCATGCCGGAGGAGATCCTGAGCCGCCAGCCGTTCCCGGGGCCGGGACTCGCGGTGCGCATCCTGGGTGAAGTAACGCCGGAGCGCGTGGCGCTGCTGCAGGAGGTCGACGAGATCGTGGTCGGCGAGATCAAGGCCGCCGGCCTCTACACGCGCATCTGGCAGAGCTTCGCCGTGCTGCTGCCGGTGATGAGCGTGGGCGTGATGGGCGACCAGCGCACCTACGCGTATACCGCGGCCATCCGCGCCGTGCACTCCGAAGACGGCATGACGGCCGATTGGACGCCGCTGCCCTACGAGCTGCTGAAGCGCATCTCCAACCGCATCGTGAACGAGGTGCGCGGCATCAACCGCGTGGTCTACGATGTGACGTCAAAGCCGCCCGGCACCATCGAGTGGGAGTGAGGACCGGCCGTCCTGGCACACGCGCCTTCGGCGCCACTCGTGCCGCGGTGAATGAATCGACCATGCCCACTTAAGCGGCGGGACTGGGGGTCGCGTCATTGCGGTCTTCGGCCTCTCATGTGGAAGGGCGATGCACCCTGCATCGCCCTTCCACTATTGACTGCAAGGTTTCTAAATAGCACCTACCTTCCGCTCTGCGCGGCCTTGGCGAAGTGGAAGATGCAGTTGACCTGATGCGTGGCCGGGTCGGCCTTCACATCGTATGTGGCGATGACGGATTGCAGCCATTTTGACAGGGTCCGGTCCTGCTTTTGCGCGCGGGCCGCGAAGCCCGAGACGTAGCTTTCGTCGAATGCGTCGCCGGGGGCCATCTTCCAGAGGCGCGTGAGTCTCGCGGCCATGGCAACGGGGGCGCCATCGAACTGAACCGCGGCCATGCGATAGAGAGGGCCGGGAACGATATCGAGGCTGTAATTCACGATGCGTGTGGCCTCGTTAAACGAAGCGTGAGAGACGATGGAACAATCGAGATAGCCCCTGGCATGATAGGCGTCGCGGGCGGCCAAAAGAAAAAGATCGAGCGGCCTTCCCGAGCCGGCCGGGTATTTGGACAATATCTTTTCGACTTCTGCGCGCGGCACCAGCGCGCCGGCTGGATAACCGATTGTGCCGAGCTTGTAGACTCCGCCTTCCCTGACCGTGACCGAATAGGGTATCGCAACGGATTGGTCGGAATTGATGGGAGGGACGATGGGGGGATCGATTTCGGCCACGTCGACTTCGACAGCCGCATAACCCTGGTCCTGGTAGAGATCCTCAAAGGCGTGTTGAAGGCCGATTGCGGAGTTTTCCGTATCGAACACGTTTCCTGTTTGGCCGTTGACGAGGGTATTGACCCTGGCCTGCATGGCAGCCGAAACGCCGGCAAGCTGGATGGGGCCGATGCGGACCGGCGGCGAGGTGACACTGAAGTTGATGGCCGTGATCTTTTTGGGGCCCAGGCCGCCGGTGAGAGCGGCTTTCACCGTTGCCTTGATACCCTTGGCCGCCAGCATTTCTTCGAACGTTTGGCGGATTCCTTCGAGCGTAGAGCCATTGGCGGGCAAGAGACCGTGGTAGAGCGGGAAGCGCTCATGGAGCTTGTCGTCGAGTTCTTTCCCCGGCTTGAGCGGCAGATTGTCGAGATGCATGGGGAAAAGCTGACTGGAGGGCGGCAAAGAGAAGAGAAGACCCTTGCTGTCGTTACTGAACCTGATCACCGCGAAGAAGCCAGTATCGTTGAGCTGCTTGGCGTGCGCTTTTACGTCGTTGGCGGTCAGGCGCGCGCCGGGTTTCAGGCCGGCGGCCGCGAGCAGCTCCTCCTGCGTATATTGGGGCGCGCCTTGAAAACGGATCGCCCTGGGCGAAACCTTTTTTTGTGCGAGGGAGGGAAAAGAGCAGAGCAGAAGAAGCGCGGCAAGCAGTACAGCCTGTTTGTTCATGCTGCGCCAAGATTAGCAAACCGTGGGCGGCGCGGCCAGCGTTGCCCCTGTCAGCTTAAGAGGATTTGGCGCTCCCTCAAAAATACCGATCCAGCGCGCCTTGGCGACATTCATGCGGGGATATGAGCTGCGCAACGTCCGACGCATTTCCGATTTGCCACGAACCGCGCACCGGCTGCAACACAACAACGCAATCAATCTCCCGCAGTCTGCGGACGCAGTGACGCAATCTCGCGCTGCAGGGCGTCGAGACGAGCGAGCAACTCGTCGTGGCGCTGATCGGCGACGGAGGGCTCGAAGGCCTCTACGTAAAACGTGCCGTTCGGCTCCAGTTCACACTTGTACACCTTGTCGAAGTCTTCAAAACCCTGACGGTGCACCACTTCGAGCAACTCCTCGCGGGTGAACGATTCGCGATCGAGCGCCTTCTGGTCGATTTGGCCGTTGCGGATGAGGACCGTGGCGCGGCCCTCGAACATGCGCGTGAGCCTCGGCGAACGGAAGAGCGTGCGCACCACCAGCCAATTAACGGCCAGGAGGGCGAAGGCGCCAATGATTCCACCGGAGACGGAGTTGTCGTTGCCGATGATGGCGTTCTGCACCGTGTTGGAAAGGGAGAGCAGAACCACCAGATCGAACGGGTTGAGCTGCGCCAGCTCGCGTTTGCCGAAGATGCGCAGCAGCACCACCAGCGCCAGGTAGACGATGACGGGACGAAGCAGCTTCTCCAGGATGGGAAGCGGCAGTTGGAACATGTTGTTGAAGATCACGGAGTGAGGCATGGAGAGAGGATAGCTGCTCGGCCATCCGCTGGCGGAGGAAACTTTCTACACAAAATGAGCGGCGAGGAGAGCGGGCCGAAGGCTGCCGAGACGTCTGCTAGAGTGAGGATGGCGGGAGAGCTGGGAGAGCTTCCGGAGGGAATTCTGTGGCAGAATTGGCGCCGTTTCGCATCGAGCCGCAATTCACACCGCGGGTTTGGGGATTCCGCGATCTGCGCCCCTGGTATGATCGCGTGGCCGAGGGCGATCCTATCGGCGAGGTGTGGCTCACCGGCGACGATTGCCTGGTCGCGATCGGACGCCATGCAGGTAAGCGGTTGGGCGCGCTCTTCAGTGAAGAACATGATGCGTTGCTCGGCGCAGATGCGCCGGCGACGGATTCGCCTCTGCTGATCAAGACGATTTTTGCGCGGGAGAAGCTGAGCGTGCAGGTGCATCCCGACGACAAAATGGCGCACAAATACGGCGAGCCGCGCGGCAAGACGGAGTGCTGGTACGCGCTGGCGGCTGAGCCCGGGGCGAAGGTTGCGGTGGGGGTGAAGCCTGGGACGACGCTCGGCGAAATCGGGGAGGGAATTCGCGCCGGAACGCTCGAGGCCAGCCTGAACATGGTGCCAGTCACGGCAGGAGACATGATCTTTGTGGATGCTGGAACGGTGCATTCGATCTGGCCGGGATCGATTCTGCTGGAGACGCAGCAGAACTGCGATTTGACCTATCGCATGTTCGACTACGGACGCGGGCGCGAGCTGCACATCGAGAAATCGCTCGAAGCCGTTCGGCTGACCACGCGCGCCGGCAAGGTGACGCCGCGCGTCCTCTCCGACCGCACGGTGCTCATCGATGTGGAGTACTTTCGCATGGAGCGAATTCCCGCGAGCGGTAGCCGGACGAGTGAGAGCCTGTGCGGCGCCCAAGAAAAGCGCGGGCTGGCTTATCTGTTTGCGGCTGCCGGAGCAGGGCGGCTCGCGGGAGCGGGATTTGAGCCGGTCGACCTGCCCTCTCGCGGAATCGTTGCCGTTCCGGCAGCCTCGCCGGAGTTCGTGCTCGAAGACGTGAGCGGCGCAAGCGAGAGCCTCGACCTGATCCGCATCACTCCAAACTGGCCGGCGAGAGCCGCTTGAACGAGGCCAAAGGGCCGACATGCATGCCCAGCCGATCGCGCAAACATTTGCACAATCTTTGCCTTGCAACCGGCGTTCTCGGGCAGAATCTAAGGTGATATGAGTTTTCGATTGGCAGTTTCCTCTGACCTTCGCGGTGCCGTGGATGCGGCGGCAGCCGACTGGCAAGCCAGCCGCAAGATCGAGCGCTTCTGGCAAAAGGACCCCGGCCTGTGGACTCGTGACGGCGAGGAGCAGTGGATGGGCTGGATCGACATCGTCGAGCGCCAGCAGAAGGACGCAGCAGAGTTTGCCGCTCTGGCCGCCGACGTGAAGGCCGCAGGGTTCAAGTCGGCTCTGCTGCTTGGCATGGGCGGCTCGAGCCTGTGCCCGGAGGTGCTGGCCGAGACCTTTGGCCCGCAAGCCGGATTCCCCGCGCTGCACATTGTCGACTCCACCGACCCGGCGCAGGTGAAATCCGCTCGCGACAAGGTCGACCTGGCCCAGACGCTAGTAATCGTGGCCAGCAAATCCGGCTCGACGCTCGAGCCGAATATTCTCAAGCAGTACTTTTTTGAGGAGGTGAAGAAGATCGTCGGCGCAGGCAATACCGGCGACCACTTCGTTGCTATCACCGACCCCGGTTCCAAGATGGAGCAGGTGGCCAAGGCCGACAACTTCCGCCACGTCTTCTACGGCGACCCGCAGATCGGCGGGCGCTATTCGGCGCTCTCAAACTTTGGCGTGGTAGCGGCGACCGTGGCCGGGCTGAACGCTGAGAAGGTTCTTGCCGAGGCAGCCAAAGCAGTGGCGAGCGCAAAGCTGCCTGTCCCTGACAATCCCGGCGTGCAGCTTGGCCTCCTCCTGGGCGCAGCCGCCAATGCAGGGCGCGACAAGATCACGATCTTTACTTCGCCGGAGATCTACGATCTGGGCGCGTGGCTGGAGCAACTGATCGCCGAATCGACCGGGAAACAGGGGAAGGGAATTACGCCGGTGGATCGCGAGGCCATCGGCGCGCCCGCGGTGTACGGGAAAGATCGTGTATTTGCTTATGTTCGCCTGAAGAGCACCGCCGATGCGAGCCAGGACGCGAAGGTCGCGGCACTCGAAGCCGCGGGGCATCCGGTGGTGTATTTCGAGATTGAGGATCTCTACGAGATCTTCGGGCAGTTCTTCACCTGGGAGGTGGCCACGGCGGTCGCGGGTTCCGTCATGGGCATCAATCCCTTCAACCAGCCGGACGTGGAGTCGGCAAAGCTGGAGACGCGCGTGCTCACCGCGGAGTATGAGAAGACCGGCAAGCTCCCGGAGCGCAAGCCGTTCATGACGGACGAGGGGATCGGCCTTTACGCCACCGATGCCTATGCCGCCCGGCTGAAGGCGGCGTCGAGAAGCGCGACCCTTGCCGGAATTCTGCGTGCGCACCTCGATCAGCTCCATGCAGGAGACTACTTCGCTACGGTGGCATTCCTCTCCATGTTCAGTGAGCATGAGGCGGTGATTCAGGAGTTCCGGCACAAGGTGCGCGACAAAAAGCGCGTGGCCACGTGCCTGGGCTTCGGCCCGCGCTTTCTGCACTCCACTGGGCAGGACTACAAGGGCGGCCCGAACACGGGGGTCTTTTTGCAGATCACCGCGGATCACGCCGAGGACGTGCCGATTCCGGGTCAGAAATACAGCTTTGGCGTGGTGATCGATGCGCAGGCAGCCGGGGATCTGGCGGTGCTGGAATCGCGTGGGCGCCGCGTGCTGCGGGTGCACCTGGGCGCAGATGTGGCGGCGGGGCTGAAGGCTCTGAGCGCGGCGGTCGCCGCCGCTTTGGCCCAGGAGACTTTTTCCCCGAGACCGGGTTTAACCGGGTAACTGGCTCAGCCGAACCTCGTCTAACGGTTGAAGCCGGAGAACCAGATTTGGGAAGTCATTCATGCGCCGTGGTTTTAGGCCGGCGGGGAATGACGGGATCGATAGAGGGGAGATCAGCATGAAACGACCCTTGAAGAAGAGAGGCATCGCACAGCTCATGGCATGGACCGGGGTGGCCGTGCTGTGTGCCGTGGTCGCGCTTGGGCAGGACGCGGGTGCGGCGGCGGCGCCGTCTCAAGGTCAGCCGGCGGGGCAACAGGGGCAGCGCACGGATGGACAGATCGAGATGGATGTGGTGCACGCGCTCGACGCTTCGGCCGCGCTGAAAAACGACCTGATTACCGCGGCCACCATCCAGAGTGAGGTCACGCTTTCAGGAACCGTGTCGAGCGACGCGTCAAAGCAGTTGGCCGAGTCGATTGTGTCGCATGTGGATGGCGTGACCAAGGTGCACAACAACCTGAAGGTGGGCAATCCGGGCCAGGAGGCGCAGGCCACGCAGCCGGCCCCCGACAGCCAGGAGATGCCGGATGCGGACCAGTCGCAGGCGCAACAGGGCATGGCGACCTTGCCGCCTCCAGGCCCCGCTCCTGACGAAAATCCAAACCAGAGCCAATATCCGCCACAGGGCCAATCTCAGGCTCCGGCGCCTTACCCGCAGCAGCAACCTTATCCGCAGCAGGGCGGCTATCCGCGGCAGGGTGGGGCCTATCCGGCTCCGTTACCGCGGCCTCAGTATCAGAGTCCGCAGTATTCCCAGTACCCTCCGCAGTACGCGCCCGCACCGACGGCTCCGGCCTATGAGGCGCCAAGAGGCCCTGTGACCATCCCGGAAGGAACACTGCTGCAAGTGCGGACCAATGAGCCCGTGGACAGCAAGAGAGCCAAAGACGGCGAGCCAGTGCAGTTCATGGTGATTCAGGATGTGAACGTTGGCGGGGTTCTGGCGATTCCGCGCGGCGCTACCGTGCACGGCGTGATCACTGAGGTCAAGAAGGTTGGCTCAGGCAGCCTGGCCGGCAGCTCCACGCTTGCGCTGACACTCACTTCGCTCGATCTGGGCGGGCGCAGCTTCCCGCTCGATACGGACCAATTCAAGGTGAAGAGCCCGAATAAGGCCGGGCGAACGGTAAGCAATGCAGTGGGCGCCGGCATTATTGGCACGGTCATTGGCTGCGCAGTGGGCCGCGGCCCCGGCTGCGCCATCGGCGCTGGCGCGGGTGTAGCCGCGGGCACGGCTGCCTCAGCTGCATCGCCCGGACCCAGGGCCTGGATTCCCCCTGAGGCGCTGGTCACATTCCATCTCAGTACGCCGCTCACGGTGGATCCTGTGAATCAGCAAGAGGCCGCGCGGCTGGCTCAGGGACTGTATCCCGGCGGGCCATCACTCTACCGGCGTCAGGTCTACGGACCGCACTACGGCTACTATTCAGGCTACGTGTACCCTTATCCGCCGGTTTACTACCGGCCATATTTCCTGGTTGGAGGAGTGTACTACTGGCGGTAAGCAGCAGCGATCAGGGATCAGGTTTAAGCGATCAGAGAGGGGCATCCTGCCTGCAGGATGCCCGCTTTGCTTCTGCCCGATCCGCGAGCCGTGTCCGCGTCAGCTACGTGTAGTCGCTGAAGTCGGAATCGGATAGGGCGCCGGGACTGCGTGGTGCGCGGCCGGACGGGCCTGGTGGGGAACCAGCGGCAAGTTTCGTGCGAATCTCTTCGATCTTCGCGCCACGATCCCGGAGCATTTTCGCCGCAAACGATTGCTCTTCACGCAGCACTCCGAGCAGCAGGTGTTCCGTGCCAATGCGTTTGTGGCCCAGCCGGTCGGCTTCCTCGGCGGTGAAGGCCAGCACGCGTTTGCATTCCTCGCTGACCGGCAAATCGGTGTTTGTAGGAAGGCTCTTGCCCACGGGCGTTCGCGCCTGAATCTCGTTTTGAAACGACTCGTAGCCGGGCGGCCCGCTCAGGAACCGGCCCATCAACGGCGGATCTTCGCGCGCCAGACCAAGCACGAGGTGTTCGGCCTCAATCTGCGGCGTGCCGTAGCGGCCGGCCTCGAAGCGGGCGAAAAAGATGACGCGTCGCGCCTTATCCGAATAGTGCTCGAACATTCCTGCCTCCACAATGGAGCGGCCGTTGCCAGGGCCGAGATGCGGGTTCCCTGTCGTCTATAATGACAGAGTCGCATCGAGCGAGAATTGCGCATTCGCAGGCACGCCGACCATGCAGCAGATTCCGTGCTGCCGCCCACCGGTTCAGCTTGCCCGCGCATAGAGAGTTGAAGGTCCAAGTCCATCCATGATTCGTTTCCTGCAAGCAGAAAATCGCATGGTCAAGGCGCTGATCGTGGTCGTCATCGGCGCTGCTTCCGTCACCATGGTGCTCTACCTGATCCCCGGCCTCAGTGGGATGGGGGCTTCGTCGCCCGACACGTATGCCGTCATCTATCCACACTGGTACAGCCGGATTTTCTCCTCCGGCGACACCATCAGCCAGGCTCGCCTGCAACAGGCTACGGAGAACCGGTTGCGGCAGAGCAACCCGCAATACGCCCAGAATCCCATGTTCATGCAGTTTTTCGAGCAGCAGATGGGCCAGCAACTGGTGCAGCAACAGATGCTCTTGCAGGAGGCGCGCAAGCTCGGCATCACCGCCACCGACGATGACGTGCGCCAGTACCTGCACACTGGCCCAGCCAGCCAGGTTCTCTACCCCGACGGCAACTACATTGGCGACGATGCCTACAAGCAGTTGATCGACGACCGGATGCACGAGTCGGTCACGGACTTTGAAAACGACATCAAGACTGAAATCACCATCCGGCGGCTGGAGGCACTCATCACCAGCGGAGTTACGGTGAGCGACCAGGAGGTCCGCGAGGCCTACCGCAAGGAGAACATCAAGATCAAGTTCGATTACGCGGTAATTTCGTCGGACGACCTGCGCAAAACCATCAACCCATCAGACAGCGACCTGGAAGCGTTCTTCAAGAAGAACGCCGCGCGCTATGCCCAGGCGGTGCCGGAGGAGCGCAAGATCACATACTTCGCGTTTACCGAGAACCAGGTTCCGGGCGGCGTTCCGCAGCCCAGCCAGCAGGCCGTTCAGCAGTACTACAACGAGCACGTCGCCGACTATTCCGTGCCGGAGCAGGCCCGGTCGCGGCACATTCTCATCAGCGTGCCTGCAGCCGCCGATGCCAAGACTGACGCTGCGGCCAAGGCTAAGGCCGAAATGATTCTCAAGCAGCTGAAAGCCGGCGGTAGCTGGACCGACCTGGCCAAGAAGTATTCCGACGACCCAGGCAGCAAAGACTCCGGCGGCGAACTCGGCTTTGCGCAGAGCGGCAAGATGGTGCCGGAGTTCGACAGGGCCATCTTCACGCAGAAGATTGGCGACATTGAGATTGTGAAGAGCAGCTTCGGCTACCACATTGTGCAGGTGGAAGAACGGCAAGAGAAGCACACACAGCCGCTCAGCGAGGTGCAGCCCACCATTGTTGCGGCAATCGCGCGCGATGCGTCCGGGCAGGCGCAGTCGAACTTCGCGCAGCAGCTGACCAGTGAGGCGATCAAGAACGGCTTGGAAAAGACGGCCGCGGCCCACCACCTGGATGTGGTGACCACGCAGCCGGTGGAGCGCCAGGGCGTGATTGCCGCGCTGGCAGACAGCTCGCAGATTCTGGCCAAGGCCTTCGAAGCCAAACAAGGTGATCCGCCGCAATCGGCGTCGACGGGCGAGGGCTACGCGATCTTCCAGGTGACGGCCATCGTTCCGGCGCATGCGCCCGCGTTTGCCGACTGGAAGACTCACGTGCTCGACGACTACCGCGACGAGCAACTGCCTGCGCTGCTAAGCCAGAAGACCAGCGACCTGGCCGCCAAGGCGAAGGCGATGAACGATCTGGCCAAGGCCGCCAAAGCTGTGGGCGCGACGGTAAAGACCAGCGACCTGGTGGGCGAAACAGGCCAGGTGCCTGACTTCGGCGAAGTGGGCCAGGTGGCGCCGCAGCTCTTCGATATGAATGCGGGCGCGATCAGCGGGGCAATAAACGCCGGCCGCACCGGCGTGGTGGCGAAGATTCTAAATAAGCAGGAGCCGACCGCCGACGAGATCGCCAAGAACTTTGATCAGGCTCGGGACGAGATGCTCGACCAGCGCCGCAACGAGGCTTTCGGCGTTTTCGTGAGCGGCGTGTTTAATGACTACAAGAAACGCAACCTCATCCGCATTAACGCCAAGCAACCGGGACCGCAGGCGCCGGGCATGTAAGCGCGAACTCGGAGCCAGGCCAAAAAGGCCCGCAGCCATGGTGGTTGCGGGCCGTTTTGCGTGGGCGCGGAGTGGCGGTCAGCGCAGGCCCTCCGTCGCAATCGGAAGTCCAGTTGCGGGCCAGTGATCGGGCTGGGCGTCGAGGTTGGGCGCGACCGATACGCCCGGAAACGATGCCGGGGTGACGGTCACATTCCAACCGTCGACAACAATCAGCGCGTCTTCACCCTTGAAGTCGTTCTGCGCGGCGTCGATGATGATCGTCTTCGTCTCATCGGAGACCAGCGATACGTAATTGTCGCTGTAGAAGACAGGCAGTACGCGCTCGCCCGATTTGCGCCGCAACTGCAGGTGCGCCATCACGGCAACATTCTTGGTGGGATTGTGCAGCGTGACCTGCATCCGGCGCTCACGCGACGCATCAGCCTCCAGCACGTCCACGTTTGCCGTGAGCGTGACCATGGGCAGCGTGTTCAGGGCAGTCAGGTCGTCGGGATGGTCGGGCTGCGCGAGCCAGTAGAAGTTGCTTGAAAGCAATTGCCCGGCGGCGTCGCGCAGCTCCAGCTTGATGAAATGGATTGCTGAGAGCGACTGCGGAAAATCAATCGGCCCGAGATTTGTCGCCACGTCGGGCGCGGCCGTCAGCTTCGCTTCGTGCTCGTACACGAGCGAGCCATCGAGGCTGTAAACAGCGATGCGGGCGACCGCATCGGTGACCGGCTCGGGCTTGTTGTTGATCACCTGCACGTCGCCAGTAGCCTCGTTGAACTGAATGTGCACCAGCTCCGATGCGTGCATCACGGCGAAGTACGAGGACATCGGCTCCAGATCGTAGTGGTAAAGCTGCCACACAAAGCTGGGCTGAGCGGGATTGCTCATCCAGGTGATGATGGCCGTGGTGGGATGGAAGAGCAGCGCGTTGCGCCCCTCGTACATGGCGCGGAAAGCCTCGTAATTCGCCATCTGCGCTTTGCGCACAAAGTCGGCGAGGTTGCGAAACGCTCCGTAGCGCGCGGCAATCTCCGCCGGATATTTGTCCGCGCCGGAGTTTCCCTTGGCGAAGTCGTGCGCGGCCCAATCGTCGTCGATCGTCTCCCAATCTTTCTTGGGCATCATGCCGTGAATGGATTCGAGCGTGGGCACCGAGACGCTGCCCGTCTCGGTCTTGAAGTAATCGTCGGTGACGATGTAGAACTCGCGCGGCGTCCGCCAATAATACGGCCCGTGAGAACGCACGCCGGCTCGGTCGGCGGAACTGGGCTGATAATGGCGCGTGGGCTCCAGCTCGGCCAGCACCTTGCGCAGCGCGGCGTCGATCTCCGGCGGCGGATCGCCCTCGTTGCGCGCGCACCACAGGATGATCGAAGGATGATTGCGGTAGCGCAGCACCTTGTCGCGCACGTTCGCGATGTACGTTGCAATGTCGGTGGGATCGGGGCCGTCGTTGGGATTGGGCTGGAAGAACTCGTCCCACACCAGGAGGCCGTACCTGTCGCAGAGTTCGTAGAAGTCCTCATCCGTGCTCTGGCCCACCCAGTTGCGAATCAGGTTCAGGTTGGCCGCTTTGTGCAGGCGGATCTCAGTCGAGAGCCGCTCATGTGGAATGCGCTTCATGGCCTCGTCGAGTCCCCAGTCGCCGCCGCGGATGAAGATGGGCACGCCGTTTACTGAGATCGTCAGCGTGTCCGTTCCGGGAACCGAGTAGCTGATCTTGCGGACGCCGAAGTCGACGTCCTGCGCGTCGGAGATCGCATGGCCGGTCCTGAACTCGAGATGGAGCCGGTAGAGATTCTGCGCGCCGTAGCCGTTGGGCCACCAAAGCCGCGGATGCTCGATGTGCAGCGCGGGCGTGTTCTTCACGTCGAAGGTCACTTGCTGCGTGGCTGTGCGGCGTGAGCGTCACCTGCCGCGCGAAGACAATGCCTTCGATGGTTCCGCGCACCACGCCCGCGATAGGCTTATCGCTCACGTTCTCGACGGTCGTCTGCACGGCCACGTCGGCTGAATCGGTCTTTGGCAGCGGCAAATCCGTGGTGACGAGTGGATCCTTCACGACCACCGGACCCGTGGCCGAAAGAAATACCTTTTGCCAAATGCCCGTATCGCGATCGCGCACGGCGTCAAGCCAGTCCCAACCGATGGTGGAGAGAAACGTTGGGCCATCGATGGCGGTGATGCCGCCGTTCTGCCCCACGCCGTTGCGCAGCGTGTGCTCGTGAGGAACGCCGGGATGCGGTTGCGGGGTGACCAGTACGGCCACAACGGCCTGCTGGCCCGGCTTCACCCGGGCGGTGATGTCGAAGATGCCGCGAATAAAGGCGCCGCGGATGGTGCCGACCTGCGAGCCGTTTACCCACACTTCGGCGGAGTAGTTGATGCCGTTAAAGTTCAGCCAGACGTGGCGATTCCCGTATGACCTCGGCACTCGAACAACTGTCCTGTACCAATACGAAGTGTGCACCAGGCTCTCGGGAATGATCTCGGGGCGGTCGTTTTCGCCATAAAGCGGTTCAGGATAAACATGATTGTTGACCAGCGTAGTGAGTACGGTGCCGGGAACCGTGGCCGCATACCATCCGCTCGTGTCGAAGCCTGCTGACGAAACCTGCGCGCCGGCTTGGGGCACTTTGGCCACATCCTGCAACTGCCAGCTTGCACTAAGAACTACGGGCTGCGGAGTTGTGGCGGCCGAGGCGGCCTGAGGCGCAACAACGGCCAGCATCGATGCCAAGGCAGAAATGCAAGTACTCAAGCAGCTCAAGCGATTGTTCAAAGGAGTTTTCCCCAGGGTGTTTTGAGAGCCTTCACGGTCCCGTGTGGAGAATACACGGATTAGCATCCCGCAGGAAACCACTGAATGACGCCGGGCCCTATCCATCCGGTAATATCTGCATCATGCACTTGCAACGTTCCTCCGGAGTCCTGCTGCATGTCGAGCTCGTTGCCCTCGTATGGAGGCATCGGCGACCTGGGTCCTGCGGCACACGAGTTTGTCGATTTCCTGGGCCGCGCCAAACAGCATGTCTGGCAGGTTCTGCCGCTGTGCCCCACGGGATATGGCAATTCGCCGTACGCAGGCTCGTCGGCCTTTGCCGGCAATCCATCGCTCATCAGCCTGGAGTTTCTCGCCGACTGGGGATGGATCGAGGGCGAGCGCATCGCCGGGATCTCCGGCCGCTCCGGTGCCGTCAATTTCGATGAAGTTGAGCGGCGGAAGCTGCCACTGCTACACGAGGCCGCTGGGAGTTTCCTCGATCGCGGCCTCGATGATGACGCACTCGCCGAGCAGTGGGCCGATTTCGAGGAGTTCTGCCGCGATGAGGCCGCTTGGCTCAACGACTACGCTCTTTATGCCGTGCTGCGCCGCGCGTTCAAGACAGGGGCGTGGACCGAGTGGCCCGAACCTCTGCGCCGCCGCGATCCGCGGGCACTGGCGCAAGCTGAAGCGGAGCACGGCCGCGCGGTGGCCATCGAGCGGGTGCTGCAATTCGCCTTCGCCCAGCAGTGGGATCAACTGCGCGCCGCCGCCGCGGAACACGCTATCCGCGTCCTTGGCGACGTGGCCATCTTCGTCAACATGGACTCGGCCGACGTGTGGGTTCATCCCGAAATCTTCGAACTCGATGAGGATCTCAAGCCCATTCGCATTGCCGGTGTGCCGCCCGACTACTTTTCACCCACCGGACAGCGCTGGGGCAACCCGCTCTATCGTTGGGACGTGCTGGCCGCGCCCAACCCGAACGGACTTCGATTCGACTGGTGGATCGACCGCATCCGCCGCGCCGTCGAGCTCTACGACATCATGCGTCTCGACCACTTCCGCGGCTTTGAGGCGTATTGGGCCATTCCCGCCGAGGAAGAAACGGCCGTCAACGGAGAGTGGATCAAAGCGCCGGGGCTCGCGTTGTTTCGCGCGCTCGAAGCGGCGCTGGGCCCGCTGCCGCTGGTGGCTGAAGACCTGGGCGTCATCACCCCCGAGGTCGAGCGAACTGCGCCTGGAGTTGGGAATGCCGGGCATGAAGGTGCTGCAATTCGGATTCAGCAACAAGGGCGCGCACACGCATTTGCCGCACCGCTTCGCGCCCGCCACCGTGGCCTATTCCGGGCACGCACGATAACGATACGACGCAGGGATGGTGGAACTCCGCGAGCAAGAAGGAGCGCGCAGCCGTCGAGGCGCTGGTTGGTCCGGTGGATGGCCGTCCAGCGTGGCCGCTGATCCGCGCCGCTCAGGCCAGTGTGGCGGAGATGGCCATCGTTCCCGCGCAGGACTTGCTGGAGCTGGGTTCCGAAGCGCGCATGAACACGCCTGCGGTGCCGTCGGGCAATTGGAGCTGGCGCGCGCCGGAAGGATGCTGGACGGGGAACTGGCTCGGCGGCTCGCCGCGCTGGCTGAGGTTACGGACCGGGACAACGATCCGCTCGAGGCGAACCGACAGAAGAATTGCCGCGCGTAGGCAAAGCGGCTACCGGTAAGAGCGAATCGTCGAAGCGGCTCATGTCGATCTTGTCGTCGAGCACGCCCAGAGTGACGACGGCAAAGGTGAAGACGGTGGTGTCGGGCTCGAGATGGCCGCCGAAGGCTTTGTCCCCGTTGGCCAGCGTGATGTGCGGATGCACGCGCCCGTTGATGACCATGCCACTCATGCCGATGATGTCCGCGGGCGCGGTGGGATCTTTGACGAACAGTTCTTTGGTCGGCAGGTCGCGGTTTGCAACCTGGTGGACCTGGTAGCCGCGCACCGATCCGAAGGCGGAGAGAATCACGGCGTTCTTGATCTGCTCCTGCGCGATCATCTTCTGGAGCCCGGCAAGCAAATCGGCGCCGAACTTGAAACGCAGCACCACGATCCGCTCCAGATGCCCGCTTACGGCAAATACGTCAGGGACATCGGGGCTGTTTGGCTTCAGGTCAATCGCCGGATTGGCCGCGGCGTGGCTGACCTCGCGGCGTGTTTCCTGCGCCGGCAGCGCGAGGCACGAAGCAAGCAGTGCAACAACGAAGAGTTTTTTCATTCGAATTCTCCCTGGCCGCGCGCGCCGGCCATGCCGCGAAGCGAAGTTCGCCACTCAGTGAGGAATCGCACGCTCCGGCCGCGAAGTTCTGTTCGCTCGTTCTCTTGGTCCCTGCCGAGCCCCCGGCGACAGATCTTCGCCGCCGGGTTGGCAGCCTCTCAGAACGGAATATCGTCGTCAGAGATTTCAGCCGACTGCGCGAAATCGTCCTGGCCGGCGGGCGGGCGCTGATCTTCGTTCACCGCCGCGCTGGATGAGCTCGATGGACGACTGTACGAGCCGCCATCGTCGCGCCCGGATAGCAACGAAAGGTCGCTGACAATGATCTCCGTGCGATAGATCTTTCTGCCGGAGTATTCCTTATCGTCCCAGTTGCGGGTCACGAGCCGCCCCTCGACAAACAGCTTAGAACCTTTCTTCACGTAATCGCGCACGATCTCCGCCAGCCGCCCGTAGACCACAATGTTGTGCCACTCGGTGCGGTCCTGCCAGTTGCCCTGCGGGTCCTTGGAGCGTTCGCTGGTGGCAAGTCCAAAAGCTGGCGACCATGGTGCCGCCGCCGGTGGAACGAATCTCCGGGTCCTTGCCTACGTTGCCTAGAAGGAAGACTTTGTTTACGCTCTTGGCCATATTCGTGCTCTCCTGTCCCGTTGCCGGGTTAGCGAGCTTGCCGCCAAACCGGGCTGTCGTTCGAAAAATCGATTCGGCTCGCACCTGTCGATGCGCAGCCGCTGCCGGTGTACTGGCAAAATCTTAATATACCCCTGCATTCGGCATCCTGGCTGGCTGCAGATCAGGCTATCGTCCGAAGCGCGCCTCCGGTGTTCGCAACAGGCCCGGCGGGCGCGTCCTAACTCATGCGCCCCAGCTCGCGGAACTGATGCGCGACGGCTTCGAGAAAGGTTTCCACACTCGCATCCGGAGGAATCGTTAGCCCCGACTTGGCAGAGAGAGCCGAGGCAATGCGCCCGGCGAGCGCTGCTCGCGTGGTCAGATCCATGTCGAGGCGGCGCGCAAAGAAGCCTTCCAACACCTCAAGGTCGGTGGCGGAGAGCTTGGCCAGCGCCGGCGCGGGCAACACAACGCGCAGGTGCGGCGCGGGAATCGGTGACTCGGCGGCAAACGCAGGCGCGGTAAACGTGCGTGTATTGCTCTCACTCCAGTGCGGCGAATCGGCCTCGCGATCGCGCACCACAATCGTTCCGGCAACCAGGTCGCCCAACCGTTGATGCCGCCGGGTTAAAAACATAGACACAATGCCCACGGCATAAAAGCCGGGCAGATAGTCGATGAAGCGGACCAGGTTGCGGGCCAGCGATTCGACAAAGCTGATGCCGCGTCCGGACTGATGGATGACGCGAATCCTGGCCACGCGCTTGCCCGGAGTGCGGCCGTTGCCGAAGGCTTCAAACAGCGCGAAGTATCCCCACTGCATGAGGAAAACGATGAGAAAAAAGATGCCCACGGCCCAGTTGGCCGAGACCCCGCCGAATATATTCAGCGCGGGAAGGATGATCGCGGCCACCAGGCCGAGAACCAGGAAGGCCGCGCCCCAGATCAGATAGTCGACCAGGATGGCGATGAAGCGGCTGCCGATTCCGGCCAGCGGCATCTCAATCGCCACGAGCTCCGGCGTCTCGATGTTAAGCTGATCTCGAATCGGCTCCATGGCGATCATTCTCTCCAATCAGTGGCTCGCGAAGCGCCGCCCCTACTGGGACCGTCTGGCTGCACTGCTGGGCCAAGCCGGGGCCGGCGGAGTCCGCCAGTTGTCGCGCGCCGAGCTGCGCGAAACCGCTCTGCTCTACCGGCAGGCGGCCAGCGACCTTTCCACGCTGCGCCAGGACTCCACTGCCCGGGCATACGCCGAGCAGGTCAACCAGTTATTGGCTCGCGCCCACCATATCATCTATTCCAGCCGCCGCAAAGGCTTCTTGAAAATCCTCTATTTCCTGCGCGATGAGTACCCGGCCCTGGTCCAGCGGCAGATCCGCTATGTGCTGCTGTCGCTTGTCGTCCTGGTGAGCGGGGCGCTGCTGGGCTCGGTGCTCACCCTGGCGCGCCCTCAATTCATGCGCCACATGCTGGGGCCGGCCATGGTGGAGACCATCGAGCGCCACGAGATGTGGACCCACTCGCTGGTGTCTGTGGCGCCGGTGGCTTCAGAGCGCCATCATGACCAACAACATCAGCGTCTGCTTTGTGGCCTTCGCAGGCGGCGTCGTCTTCGGACTCGGGCCGCTGTGGTCCATGTTCTTCAATGGACTGTTGCTGGGGGTCATCGGCGTGGCCTGCGCGCAGCACGGCATGTCGCTCGAGCTTTGGAGCTTTGTTGCGCCGCACGGCTCGCTGGAGATGCCGTCCATCATCCTTGCTGGAGCGGCCGGGCTGCGCCTCGGGCGCGGCGTGCTGTTTCCGGGACTCTACCGCCGCCGCGACTCCATCGCTCTGGCCGGAGTGGAAGCCACGCGGCTTGTCGCCGGCGTGATTCCGCTGCTCGTCATCGCCGGCACACTCGAAGGATTCTTTTCGCCCTCCGCCGCGCACCCCTGGCTCAAATTCACCGTCGGCGGCTTGCTGTTCACGCTGCTGCTGGTGTGGCTGTTCCGGCCGGTGAGGCGGCAGGCGCTGACACGCGGAGTGAAATGGAGCCGTCCCACTGACGTTGTCATCCTGAGGAGCGCAGCGCCCACCCCTCCTAATCGTTGTCATCCTGACGACCCTGAGCGTAGCGAAGGGGAGGAAGGATCTGCGGTTGCCTTTCAGCTTTCCATACGGTCGAGCGCTCGTCGATAATCGGCAGGCTCATACTCGTACCAGTCCCGGCTAAGATCGATCCAGCCCGGGTTTGAAGACTCAATCAGAGCGATCTTCTTTGAGCGCCTCCATCCCTTGAGCTCCTTCTCGCGAGCAATGGCATTGCGCACGTCTTGATACCGTTCAGACCAGACGAGACGATCGCAGTTGTAGCGCGCAGTGAAGCCGTCGTCTTCCTTCCATTTGTGCTGGAAAACGCGTTTGTGCAGGTTTCCGGTCACTCCGATTTAGAGAGTGTGGCTGCGGCTAGCCATGATGTAAGTGAAGTAGGAGCCCTCGTGCATTCAATGATCATAGGCTGAAATGCCGGAATGGAATGTGATGAGGAACAACCGCAGATCCCTCACTCCGTTCGGGATGACAACCCCACCCACGAGCTTGTCATCTTGAGAAGCGCAGCGACGAAAGACCTTCGGACCGGCCGCGCCGCTGCCTTCTCCAATGCGCTGTCATCCTGAGGACCCTGAGCGTAGCGAAGGGGACGAAAGCCTGCCCTGAGCGAAGATTGTCCGCCGCGGCGGACGATCGCAGTCGAATGGGGATCTGCGGTTGCTTCAAAAAACTTCGCTGCGGCCTAAATCCCAATGACTTCCGGATTGCCGACAACCCAGGCACAACCCGATCCCAGGACGCTGGGGCGTTTTCGAGGACTGATACTATGCGCCGGGATGAAAACGGACGATTTCGGGTGTCGGGAAACGGAATCTCGAGCCGACGCCAGTACGTGGGTTCACAGTCCATGGCGGGGTGTCACTTAACTGGTAATTGACGGTTTGGCGACGATACATCCAGAACACGGAATTCGAGCACGACTTTCCTGCAGAGAGCGAATCTCGAGGCAGTCTTACCTCGATTTCACCGGCGGTATAAACTGCAGCAGTTCAATAGGGGCACCATCGTCGAGGATCATTGCCACCATGATTCCCTCGCCTGGACTGTTCGGGGATGTCAGGATTTCTTTTCCTTCGAGCGCGGCGGTAAGGTCATCCACCTCAAAGGCTACGTGAGGCAGCGTCTTGACGATCTCTGGGTAAGGCGCATCTGAATCGAAGCGCATCCACTGAATGCCATAGGGACTGGATTCAAACCCCGAAACAAACATCTTCAGCCCTGGCAAATACCTCTCCCCCGGACGCGGAGTTGGGGTTGGAATGCCTATGTGGTGGTAACGCCAGCCCTCGACTGCAATCACCGGCGGAGCCTCGTTGTCCTGCCGCGCTGGGACCGTCGCGGAATGGGCATCGTATGCTGTTTTCTCGCTCAAGCCAATCTCCATCTTGAAACCAATTCCCGGAAATTCTACTCCGTTGGCGCAAATTGCTAGATCAACGGGGCGGTTTCAAGAGAAAGGCCGGGCGATTCGCCACTGTCGCGAATTCGCCTAACGGTGAGCCTACAGGAGTTGGCCATACTGGGTGCCTGTCCCAAAAGGAATACCCGCAAACCGGAAACAACGAAAGCCAGATCACGTTAGGGACGGATAGGCGACTATTCGGCCGGAACTCAGGAAAACCGACAAACGCTCGGCTCAATGAGCGCATTGGTCTGTTGTCGCCAGTCGGCCGCTCGATTTTTGATCACATTGCGTTGACACACACTCGGCAACGACCGTTTTTTTTGGACGTGCGCTCGATGAATCTTCCTTTAGACAGATATGGCCCATTCTCCTCTTCGCAAAACACACATACAATGTCTCCAACGGTCCGAGGATGAGTGCAATGTCGCAATACGACGAGTTTGCTGTGAACTACCACTGGCTCTACTCGGACTATGTCTCTTCAGGCAAGCCTGCGCTTGAGCAGAACGAAGACGTTCTGAAAGACGCCGGTCCAAAGGTACGCATCCTGGATTGCTCCTGTGGAATCGGAACGTTCGCGATAGCGCTGGCTAAGCTTGGCTATGAAGTCAGTGGCTCTGATGGCAGCCCGGGAATGATCGAGCAAGCGGATCTTGCCGTCAGGAACGCCAATGTAGACGTCCCGCTGAAGTGCTGTACCTGGGAGGATCTTCCGGCTCACGTTACCGGTCCCTTTGACCTGGTTTTCTGTCTTGGCAACTCAATCGGGCACACCCGCAACGGAGAAGGAATGTTTCGGTCGGTGCAGGGAATACGCGCCGTTCTAAGGAGTGGCGGCAAACTCGTCATTCAATCTCTCAACTGGGAGCAGCTCCGGAAAGAGAAAACACGTTTCACACACTTTCAGTGGAGAGCGCGCGCTGGGCAGCGGTGTTTGCCCATCTACGTTTGGAACTTTCCGGAGAGGTTCGAGGACGCTCACACGATAGAAGTGCTCTTAGTCTTTGATTCTGACGGAAAAGTGTCGATGCGGTCATACCCGATTGTCTACAATCCATTTCGCGTCGAAGAGTTGATAGAACGCTTGAGAAGTGCCGGTTTCACGAATATTCAGAACAGGTTCAGCGAAAACCGTGAGGATTATCGGGTGATCGCTTCGTAGAGGCCAGCGGTCAATGAGTGCATAATCGCCAATGCACTCATCGAGGTAGGATTTGTAACGAAAAGTCGGCCTATGGTTAGCGAACCGCCCCGGTCGTATCACCGCCAATGGTGAGATTGCCCCCAATCCCTCCCCCGCCATCTGCAGAAAGATTAGGATCGCCGCCTGTCAAGGCATCTATACCGGATTTTCCTCGTAATTCACTGAAAACACCCGCAAAAAACATCCGCCAACTTTGCAGATCATTTCGCCGACCTTCCGCATAATCATTGCATAAGCATTTATCCAGACAGTTCGTGCTCCCGGCGCGGTTCTTGACGCGAGACATCTGATCGCAGGACGCCTCGAAACGTCCGAAAACGCAGCTAACTCTCTTGAATTCGTACATTTCCGAGATCCGATCCCTTTGCAATCCCTAGATGCTTAGTCCCTAGACCCGGGTCCCAAAGTCAATTACGCGCGTAACTCTTGTAAATCGGTATGTTTACGGGTATGGCCCTTTAGAATCAGATATGGACGGACGTTACCCCCTCCCGTAAACCCTTTGTTATCAAATATGGAGGTATGGCATACCGGGGGAGGGGGGCGGGGTGCTGGAAAAGTAAACAGGATGCCTGGCAGCGTCTGTTCGCGGGAGAAGTGCCGGCTACACCATCGCCCGCTCTTTCACCTTCAAATACTGGTTCAACACCGCCGAGGTGAGCAGCGCGGGATCGAGATCGAGCGTCAGCGCGCCCTGTTCGCGCAACCGCGCCAGCAGCAGTTCGCGCCGCGAGGTCAACTCCTGCGCTGCAGAAGCGCGGAACATCTCCTCCACGTTTCTGGGCCGCGCATTCGCGATCGCCTCCACGTCGGGCTGCGCCATGGCTACAAACAGCAGCACGTGGCGATGAAGCAACTGCATGGCGCCATCGATGACCTCGGGCCGCATCGCCGTCTCGGCCAGGTCCGTGATCCACAGGATCAGCGCCCGGCGCGGTTGCCAGCGATTCAACGTGGCCGTGGCGCGCAGGTGATCGGCTTCGCTGGATTCGGCGCGCGCCTGTGCCAGCGCCTCCACAATCTGCCGCAGATGCGCCGGGCCGCGGGCCGGCAGCACGCGCTGCTGCACATGCTGTCCATAGACGAGCAGGGCGACGCGGTCGCCGGAGTAAAGCGCCAACTGCGCCAGCGCCACAGCGGTCGAGCAGGCGAAGTCGAGCTTGGAGTGGCCGCGACGGTCGGCCACTCCGCGAGCTGAATCCGATTCGCGAGAGCCCCGGGGCTCCGCTTCGCTGTCCTTCAAGATTCTTCCCTGCAGCAGCCTTCCCGCATCGAGCACGATCCACACCGCCTGGCTGCGCTCGGTCTGATAACGGCGCGTGATCAACTGCCCGCGCCGCGCGGTCGCCGTCCAGCACACGTCGCGCAGGTCGTCGCCCTCGAGATACTCGCGCAGGCTCTCAAAGTCGCGCCCCAGCCCGCGCTCGCGCACCTGGCGGAGCTGCAATTCGATCTGGCGTCCGCGCGCGAGAAAGATCTCTTGGTCCTCGCCCTGCCGCAGCGACGGATAGACGCGCACCGTCTGCTCCAGCGGCGCCATCGCCCAACGCTCCACAAGCCCCACCGCCGACGCATAGCGAATGTAGACGCCTCCTGTGCGCACATCGCCGCGCTCGCGCGGTTCGATTTTGTAACGCAGCACCGCACGCACGCGTGGAAAGACGCGCAAATTGTGCGTGGCCGGCGCGGCCACCAGCGCGTCGGGCAAGTCGTCAACCAGCCGGCATTCGAGGATCGTCTCGGCGCTGTGTTCCACCGCGAGCTCAATCTCTGTCTCGCTGTCGAGTGCGGGAGCGTTGCTCCACGAGCGCGCGATCATGATCTCGCGCGCGGCCGGCAAGCGCCATCCATCCAGAAGCGCCAAAAGCAGCACCAGCGCGTCCCAGGCCAACATGCCGTAGCCCCACGAAGCATGGAAGAATCCAGGCAGCGCGAGCAGGAGCCCTCGCGGCCAGCAGCCAGATGGCGCGTGGCGTCAGGCCAAACGCGAAGCGGCAGCGCGGCTGGCAAAGCGCACGCACCGGCTCGGGATGGAGCGAAGTCGAGATCATCCTCGTGGCACTGCAACCGCCGCCACCACATCGTTCAGCACGCGATCCGCGTCGAAGCCCTCCAGCTCCGCCTCCGGCTTGAGCAGCAGGCGATGGCGCAGGGCGGGCAGCACTGCGCGCTTCACATCGTCAGGGATCATGTAGTCGCGATCCTCGAACGCCGCAAACGCCTGCGCCACGCGCAACAGGCAGATGGCCGCGCGCGGGCTTGCGCCAAGCGCCAGCATGGGCCACTCGCGGGTGCGGCGAACGAGATCGAGAATGTAGCCGTAGAGATCCTGCTCCACGCGGATCCCGTGCATCTCGTCACGTGCCGCCGCCAGAAGTCCGGCTGCAAGCGGCTGGATGTTGGCATCGTCGAGAATGTTCGCGCCGCCGCTCGCGTGATGCCGCTCCAGCATCTGCCGCTCTTCGTCCAGAGCGGGGTAACTCACCTTGATCTTGAGCAGGAAGCGGTCAAGCTGCGCCTCGGGCAGCGGATAGGTGCCCTCAAAGTCGATGGGATTCTCCGTAGCAAAAACAGTGAACCACTTGGGCAGCGGGCGGCGCACGCCATCACTCGTCACCTGGCGCTCTTCCATGCACTCCAGCAGCGCCGACTGCGTGCGTGGCGGCATGCGGTTGATCTCATCCACGAGCAGCAGGTCGGTAAAGACGGGTCCGGCGTGGAAGGTGAATGCGTCCGAGCCCGACGTCAACGCCGCGGCCGAAGACCCGTCCACGCGGACCCCGGGGCGGAAGATGGTGGTGCCGAGAATGTCGGCGGGCATCAGGTCCGGCGTGCCCTGCACGCGTTGAAAGCCGAGGCCGAGCAGCCGGCCCACCGATTTCACGATGAGCGTTTTGGCGATGCCTGGCACTCCCTCAAGGAGCGCGTGCCCCTGCGTCAGCACGGCGACAAGAACCTCGCCGATCACTTCGCCCTGGCCGGCAATCACGCGCCCCAGCTCCGCCCGCGCCGCAGTGAGCAATTGTTGCGTCGCCGGCAGCGTCGCGCCCGACGCCTGAGTGCTCCGTTCCAAATTGATCTCCTCAGTCATTCAGCTCTCCTTGCTTCCCATCTCAAACCAATGGCGGGTCGAGGGAGGGATCACATACTCTCGAACGATCAATTTCATCCCACCCGCCTGCTTGCTCTTACCGCTGCATCCAGCGCCTCGCCGTGGCGGCTGAGCGCCTGCACAAGCGCCAAAGCGCGCCTGGGTTGGAGCTTGTCGCTCGTCAGCGCCTCTTCGCAATCCGCCAGGTCCTTTTCGAGCCCGGCCGCGGCCTGTGGGAAGCGCCGGCGCAGCGCGTTGCCCAATTCCTCCGCGCTCATCCTGGCGCTTTTCAGCCCGCACAACTCGGCCACCTTGCGCCGGAAGCGCTCGTAGGCAAGCTCGACCGCGGTTGCCGACGCGCCGGCCTCAGCGTAGAGCGAGCCCAACGCCTCGAGAAACTCCACCGGCGTGGCGCGCAACGGAGCGGGCAGATCGCGCACCGGCCCGCGGCGGCGGCTAAAGTTGAAAACGATCAGCACGCCAATGGCAAGCGCGCCCATCTGTAGCAGAGTCATCGCCGGACCGCGCGCATAAAACCATTCCGTGCGGACTTCGCCGTGCAGCGACTCATCCCAATAAAAGTGCCGCCCATCGCGCGGGCCGAGCGAGCCCAAAAACAGGTTCAGATTTTCCGCGCGGCTGATGGAACCGTTTTCGAGGGGCGTGGAGCTGGCCCACCAAATCACCTCGCCTTTGCCCTCACCGTACTCCACCACGGCTGGCGCGCCGGCACAGTTATATTGCACGCGGTCGCGCGGCCGGTCCAGCCCCCAGCTTGCAGCCGGATCCATCCACACTTCGCCCGAACCGGCCAGCGGATCGAGGCCCTGCGGCGCAAGCTTGCACCCCGACTCGAACATCGTGGGTGGCTGCACGTTTCCGTCAGGCGCAAGGCGGCCTCCCGACCAGCCGGTGACCAGAACGCGGCCGCCGCGCGCGACGATGTCGCGCACGGCTTTCAGGTCCTCTGCCGTGCTGACGATGGGCTCGGCAAAGATGACGACGGTTTGCGCGTCAGCGCGCGCAGCGAGATCGCTCAACGGCTGCTCCCATCGCTCGACGGTGTAGCCATTGGCTTGCAGCAACTCGAATGCGGCACGCGCGCCGTGCCTGCCGGTCAAATACGTGCTGGGTAGCGGGTTGTCGTCGCGGTTCTCGTTGCGCGAAAAGAACGCGGTGACGAAGGCCAGCAGGACAACCGCGACCAGGCAGCCGATGAGCAGCTTACGATCCTTAGCGTCAAGTGTGGCGAAGAGTTTCATTCCGCGGCCACCCCGAGCGCCGCTGCCTGCTCCAGTGCCGCATGAAAGTCTGTGGCGGCTGCTTCGCGCCCGCCATACCAGGTGCGCTCGAATTTTCGCGTAAGTTCCGTCAGGGTCGGCTTACGTGGGTCAGCGGCGGCCAGCAACGCAAGATACTCGCGCGGGGTGCGGGCGCGGTCGGCCGGCCACAACCGTCGCGACTCTAGACGCGCGATCGAAGCCCAATAAAGAAAGTGAATGGCCTCGCGCCACAGGCCTTTTGCCGCCATCGCGTGCGCGTCCTGGAGCCACAAATGCCATTCGCGCGCCGAGGGCGCGTCCGGCGCGGACACGACGTCAGGAATCAACTGGACACGCGATCGCCGCTCGATGCGAAGCAGGAGCCAGATCAGCGCCGTGCAGATGCCCGCGAGTAACAGAACGCGCAGCACGGGGACGATCCACGGCGCACGCGAACCAAAGCGAAACAGACCAGCGAGAAATTTGTCGAGCTGGTTATAAAACCACTCGACGAAGCGCTCTCTGGCCGAAACCTCGTTCACTCCCTTGTAGGCTCGCTGCGCCAGGATGGCGTTGAGCGACTTCCGTTCGGCGTCGTAACTGGGATTTGCCTCAGCCGGGCTTTCAGCCTGCTTTGCATCGTCTTGCAAGCGCTGGCGCGCGCCCGAGAGAAGGGCATCCACAGCTACGGGAGCATTCTTGGCAACGGGAATTGCTCTCGAGGATGATGGGTTCGCGTAGCGCCGTCTTTCCTCGCGGCACGGCCCAACACGGCGCGCAGCCAATCGTAGCGGACCTCGCGCGTCTGCGAATTCGCGCCGGCGGGCAACTGTACCCGGTCGTCAGGACCAATGCGCGCCGGATCGCACCCGGGAAAATCGAGCTTAGCCGCGCCCTGGGGCATTGCAGCGCCCTGGCCTGCGCCGAGCGCTGCCCGCTGCTTCTGGCAGGCGGCAACGAGAGCGTCGAGTTCCTGGAGGTGTTGCCGGTATTCCGCGAGGCTCACGTCGCGCCAGCCCGCATCGGCGGCGAGCTCCTGGGCGCGCACAAGCGGCGCCCCAGAAGCCAGCGCCAGCGCCACGAGAACCAACGCCGGGAGCGCCGCGCCATTCCGCAAACCTGAACCGGGAGGCAAGAAATTCATCGCTCTTCCACGGTATCAGGAGGCGCAGCCGGCCCGGAAATGCTCGCGCCGTCAGGCGCCTGTGCAGCCGGTGCGACCTGCGCGAGCCCGGCCTGCTCCATCATCCACTCGATGTCAAAGCCTTCTTTGCGGATGCGTTGGTCGTAGTAGAAGAGCACGAGCGCGATCCAGGAGATGGGAGCGAGCAGCGCTTGCAAAGTGAAATTCACCACAAAGTTCACGATTTCGGCCACCACCAGCGCGGTGGTTGCATACTGTGCACCGTTTCCGGCGGCTGCTGCCACGGCGACAATGATCATGAACGGAATGTAACCGATAATCGACGCGGCAATCGACAGCGCAATGATCAGCAGGAATAGAACAAAGATGCGCCCCCGCGAGCCCTGGCTCAGCTTCCACGATCGCTGCAGCGACTGCCACGCGGTTTTCTGCTCCGCCACGCACACCGCAAACCCGATCGAGTAGCCCAGCGCGCGCCAGACGATGACGCCAAAGGCTGCAACGGCGATAAAGAACACCACGAAACCGATGGCCACGCCGGCGGCAGTGCCTACTCCGGGAACCAAGTACACAAGAAGACCGATCGCAGCGCCCGCAATCGCGCCCGGGACGAGAGCCACGACGATGCCCTGAAGAATCAAGAACCACAGATAGCGCCAAAACCGCGGCCGCACGGCTTGCGAGAGCGCCACGAATGGTCAGCTTCTCGTCCCGATTCGTGGTCACCGCCGCGTGCGTAAGCCCTCCCATGGAAAACACGGCGGCCGCGATGTAGAGCGGCACTGCCACCACGACCAGCAGACCGAGGATAACGGTGCCCACGAGAGGTGGAAGGCTCGTTGTCTTGATCGCCGCGGCTGCAGCCGCGAGCACAAGTCCGCCGAGGACAGCGATGGCAAGCATCACGCCGATCGGCAGCGCCCCAATGCCAGCAAACAGCCAGAAGTTGCGGCGGTAAAGCAGCGCCGTCCGATCGAGGATCTCGCCCAGTGTGGAGGGCCGTAGTGTCTCGCTCATGGGTCCTCGCTTGCTGACGATGCCAAGGGTCTGTGAGTTTCCGCGGGCGCTACGTTGGTTGCGGCGCCGGCAACTCTGGTTGCGGCGTCAGCCCCGCGGCTTGCATCATCCACTCGATATCGAAACCTTCCTTGCGAATCCGCTGGTCGTAATAGAAGAGCGTGAGCCCGGTGGAGTAAATGGGGCCGATCAACGTGTTGGTGGCGAACTCGCCGATCTGAGCCACGATCAACCACCCCAGAGGAAGCGGATGGCCGGGGTGTTTCAGCGAGAGAGCGATGATGGGAAATCCAAACAGGATCCCCAGCAGCATGCGCACCGCAGACACCAGCAGGCCCAGCACGAAGATGCGGCCGCGTGACCCCAGGCTCAGCTCGATGCTGCGCCTGATTGCGCCGCTCGCCGGCAAATCCTCCACCACGCATGCGGGCACCGCCAGCGAATAGCGCAGCGACATCCACACGCCGTACAAGAGAGCCAAGGCGAACAACGGCATCAGGATTAGCATGCCCAGGCCTGCAGCCAGGACCGCTGAGGGGTTCTGCTGAGCCGCGATCTGGCCTGCCGCCGGGTTGGTCATGAAGTCGTGGGGCAGAACCGCGAACACGATCACAAAGAAGGCCACATACAGGGCGGCAAAGGGCGCCCACGCGCGGAATGCTGTCATGGTCATCAGCCACACGTAGGTCCGCAGCCGGGGCAATACGCTTTTTGCGGCGGCACGAATCGTCGCAGGCTTGTCCAGGTACACCCAGGCCACCGCCCGGTTGTTGGCAGCGATCGAGAGCCCGGCCAGCATCAGAATCACCAGCGCTTCCACCACGGCGACTGAGGCTGTTGCCCACTGCCAATGCGCCATCATATTCGGGTAGCCGAGCAGAAGGAGCGAGCGCAGATACAGAAACTGCACGGCGAGCATCGCCCCGGCAAAGACCGCCGAGATGCCGGCAAAAAGCAAAAAATGAGTGCGGTAGAGTTCGGCGGTCCGGTCCAGAATCTCGCCAAGGTCCAGAGGCCGCAGCTGGTTGTTCATACCATCCCCTGTACGCTGGGACCCCAGGCTGAATCCCGCGCTGAAGTTTGATCGAAGGCGCTCGCCAACGGCGCGGCGGCAGGTGAAACCGCCGTTGCTGGCTCCTGAATTTCCGTACGAAAAAACGATTGCGTGAACGCTTGCACGGATCGTAGCACAGGGTAGATGTGCACGACCGAGCTTTCTCAATTCGCCCGCCAGTGACCCCCAAAAGGCTCGGCTCGGACCTCAAAAAACTCTGCGCGTCTGGTAACTAATCCTTTAGTTGTTCGTCTATAGAAATGTTCGGGCGGCCCAGAAGCTCAGGTCACCCTCATGGAATCAACGACTTACCGATGCCGCCCAAAAGATCCAACACGCTGACCGAGGCCGAGTTGAGGCTGATGAAGATCCTCTGGCGGCGCGGCGAGTCGGCTGTTACCGACCTGGTGGCCGCCCTGCCCGAAGGCGAGGCGCTGGCCTATAACTCGGTGCTCACCACCATCCGGATCCTGGAGCAAAAGGGCTATGTGGCTCACCGCCAGGAGGGCCGCGCGTTCGTCTACAAGCCGTGCGTTGCCGAGGAGGAGGCCAGCCGGAGTGAGGTGCGCAACGTGCTCAGCCGCTTTTTTGGCAACTCCCGCGAGCAACTGGTGTTATCTCTGTTGGGCGACGGGGAGGTCTCTCAAGAAGAGTTGCAGCGGCTCAGGGATGCGATCCGCAGCGCAGCGCCCGACAAGCGAAACACCGACAAGGGGAGCGAGGGGTAGGGAATGCAGGGGATCCTCATAATGGATGCATTTCATGCGACGGTGGCGGGCGCCGGCAGCCGCCTCG
The DNA here is from genome assembly GCA_963836525.1 of uncultured Acidobacteriaceae bacterium. Lineage (GTDB taxonomy): Bacteria > Acidobacteriota > Terriglobia > Terriglobales > Acidobacteriaceae > Telmatobacter. Next base: position 101,600 of record CAWIJW010000006.1, on the reverse strand, counting down.
CTGACGCATTCGCCGCGTTTGCGCAAACCGCCGCGTCCGTGGCTGTGGCTGCCCTGTGGCAGGGTACCGCGGTTGCCGTTGCCTTGGTTCTCTCATTGCGCCTGGCGCCGCGCGTCTCCGCGGCGTATCGCTTTGCCGTCTGGGCCGCGGGCTTCGCCGTCGTGGTTGGCTTGCCGTTCCTGCCTTTCGTTGCGCTTGCTTCCCCGGCTGCCGTCGCCGACACCTTGCCGCTTGAGGAAGCGGCGGCGAGGCCCTGGCTGCAGCTGGATAGCCGCTGGGGGTTCTTCATCGCTGCGCTGTGGCTCGCTGCATCCACCTTCCGCGCTGCGCAGCTTGCCCTCCACTCGCTACGCCTGCGCAAGTTGTGGAAGACGGCGACACCGATTGAAGTTGACTTGAGCCTTCGCTCACTGGTCGCCGGCGCATCCTCTGCGCGCCGGGCCATCGCGGTCTGCACCACCTGTGAGCTCGACCGTCCCAGCGTCATCGGCTTCTTCGCGCCGCGCATTCTCATCCCGGAGTGGCTCTTCTCCCGGCTCACGCCAGGCGAGCTCGAGCAGGTCGTCCTGCACGAATTCGAACACCTGCGCCGCCGCGATGACTGGACCAATCTCCTGCAGAAACTTTCCTTGGTTCTCTTCCCATTGAATCCCGCGCTTGCCTGGATGGAACGGCGCCTTTGCCGCGAGCGCGAGATGGCCTGCGACGAGGGCGTAGTCCGCCGGACGCAAGCGCCGCGTGCCTACGCGGCCTGCCTCACCAGCCTGGCCGAGCGCCGCCTAGAACAACGGGAGTTACTGCGCCGCGCTCACGCGCTCTCGCTTGGCGCGTTCGAGCGCCGGCCCGAGCTGGTCCGCCGTGTGCACAGTATTCTGTGGGGCAAAGAGTCGCTGCAACCAGTCGCGGCTCGCGCCGTTCTCGGCGTGGTCGGCTGCGGCCTGCTTTTCGGTTCGGTGGCGTTGGCGCGCTGCCCGCAGATGGTCGCGTTTGTTGCGGCGCAGAAGCCAGACGTGCAGACCCTGGCCCTCGTGCCTGCCAACACCCAGGCAGTGCTCACCGATCACGCTCCCTACGCGCCGAATGCAGGCCTGAGGTTAACGGGTGCTGCCACGGGCTTCCGGGCCATCGAAACAAAAGCCATTCTTCCCGTGAGCAGGAGCGCTCGTGTGCCGCTCGCCTCTGCTTCACCGCGCCGTGGCCAACAGCGATCGGCCCAATCAGCCCAGCCAGGTGGCGCAGCGGAAATCGAGATCGCGTCACGCGAAGCGAGCGCCGGGCCCCGGGCGGAGATGGCGATGGCTCAAGTGCCGGCATCGGAAGCAGACTCCGCCCCGCAGCCGGAGTATATTGTGTTGACCGCCTGGGAAGTGACGCGAACCTCAACCCGGCAGGCTCGGGAAGGCGCCGACTATGACACAGGCGCAGCCGCCGAGCAGCAAAGCAGCGCAGGCAAGAGCCAGTCGGCCTCCGAGCCGGCCACCCAGATCACGGTCGCGCACCAGATTACCGTCACGCGCCTAATTCTCGCAGTCTATCCCGCAGATTCCGCGCCGAGATCGAAAGCGGCGCAGGCAACAGGTTCCGATTCCGGCCGTCCAGCCGCAGCGCCCGTCGATAGTGGTTGGCTGGTCTTCCAACTCTAATCACGCAATTCAACACTCACGGAGAAGCATCAATGTCAATGACAACTAATTCATTAGTAGCGACTGTAAAGAAGCTCGCAGTCCCTGCGGGCATCCTCGCCACGATCCTGTTCTCGCTGGCGTTCTTTTTCGACGACCGCGGGGTGCACGCTGCCGCTGCGGCAGCCGGGCCAATCGACGACTCAAGCGTCTCTGCTTTGACTGCGCTCGACAATGCCGTCGAAGCCGTCGCCGCGCGCGTCACGCCCGCCGTCGTCAATGTAGCCGTCACGTCGCGCGTCACGCCGGACGAGCAGAACTCTGAGGATGGCGGCCGGGGCTTCGGCGGCATCAACCCGCAGGACCTGCCGCCCGGTTTTCGGCAGTTCTTCTTCGGCCCCGGCGGCCAGGGAATGAAGCCGCAGCCGCAGATCGAGCACGGCGTGGGCAGTGGCGTCATCATCTCTCCTGACGGCTACATCGTCACCAACGATCACGTGGTCGATGGTGCCACACAGGTCCGCGTCACCCTCGACGACCGCCGCGTCTTCACTGCCAAGGTCGTGGGTGTGGACAAGCTCACCGACGTCGCGGTCATCAAGATCGACGCCCAGAACCTGCCCAGCATTCCCTGGGGCGACTCGACGAGGCTGCATCCGGGGCAAACGGTGCTGGCCTTCGGCAGCCCCTTCGGCTACTTCCAGTTCTCCGTCACCCGCGGCATCATCAGCGCGCTCAACCGACCCAATCCCTACACTGACGATCCGCGCAAGCCCGGCGATTTCATTCAGACCGATGCGGCCATCAATCCCGGCAACTCCGGCGGCCCGCTGGTGGACGCGCACGGCGAGCTGATCGGCATTAACACGTTCATCATCTCCAACAGCGGCTCCTTTGCCGGCGCGGGCTTTGCTATTCCCTCTGAGCTCGCGAAGGCATCGGTCGACTCCATCATCAAGAACGGCACGGTGCACCACGGTTACCTGGGCATCAGCATGAACGATGTGACGCCGGACAACGCAGGCTTCTTCAACCTGCCTGACGCCACCGGCGCCATCATCAGCCAGGTCACGCCTGACTCACCCGCGGGGCGCGCAGGCCTGAAGAGCGGCGACGTGCTGCGTGAGCTGAACGGCAAAAAGATCGTCGACGGCAGGGCGCTGCAGGTCGCGGTGAGCGAAACCGCTCCCGGAACGCCCATCGAGTTGGGCATTCTGCGCGATGGCAAGCCGGAGACAATCCGGGTGACTGTCGGCGAGTTCCACAAAGACACCACGGAAGAGGCCAGCAACTCCAGCTCGGATGAGCAGCGCGGCAGGCTTGGTCTGGCCGTGGCGAATCTCACGCCCGACGTGCGCCAGCAATTCAACGTTCCCGATCGCGTGCATGGCGCGGCCATCCAGAATGTACGGCCCGGCAGCCCGGCCGACGATGCAGGCCTCGCTCCCGGCGACGTGATTCTCGAAGTCAACCGGCACCCCGTCGAGGACGCCGATAACTTCGTCAACCAGATCCACTCTGTTCCGGCAGGCAAAGACATTCTGCTTCTGGTCTGGTCCAACGGCGGTGCAAGCTATCGCGTCGTGCATCCGGATCAGAATGCGCAGCCCGGCATGTAGGGGCAGTTTCGGCGGGAGAGCGCCGGGATGCGCTGTCCCCGCGGACGAACGGACGGAAGAGCCGGGGTCCGTGGGGCAAAAGGTCCAGGGCCGCGCCAGTCAAACGGTTCTGGAAGAATCGGGGTCCGCTCGGGGGGAGGGGATCCCGATTCTGCGATCTGCACGGAACGCGCGCCCCACTCGGGAGTCGGGGGACATACCGGGTGGGGCGCTGTGTTTTTTGGCGAGGCCAAAACATAGACCTATAAGTCGTCGGTTTTGATTCGTGCGGCGAGGCAGAAAATCGTCGCATCGCGAGCTCGCGGAAAATATGACCTGCAGGTCGAGGAATCGGGTGAAAATGTGACCTGCAGGTCGTCGGAAATGGTGAAAATCGTCGCATTTTGAGTGTGCGATACGGTTTTTCTCTCTGTGGATGGAGTTTCGGGGGGCCGTTCAACCCCAGGCTTGCGCCTGGGCCCTGCCTTTTCGGATGAGGATAAGGTGGGAGGTTAAGGCCGGTAGGTGCGTTTGCCGGTACTGATCCGTCAGAAACACGGGTAACTTCCGAATAGGCGGTGATTCGGGCATTTCGTATTTCTCAGTTCTCCCCGGCCTTTCGAACCTTCGCCAACCATAAAAGGCGGTTCGGTTGACGTTCGAGTCTCAATAACTATTTCCTTTCGAGCGCAAGCGCGTAGACGTCCCGGGTACCAGCGTCGCGGATCAGGAGCGGGTTGTCGTCCGGGTCGAGGTCTAACCAACTACTTAGGTACCCAGTGGTCCTGAAGCCCTTCAAGTCGACGACTTTTTCAGCCTTTCCGCCGGTAAGCGGGACTCGATAAATCCCGGGGTCGCTGCTTTTGAAGTACACCGCACCGGGAAAATCGTAGTCCCCAAAGTAGATAAAGTGACCATCATGCGACCAGCGCGGGTATATGAGGTTGTGTTCTAGATTCAACAGGGACCATTTGTTGGTTCGAAAGTCGAACAGGGCCAGGTCACTATCAAAAGTTACCCCGAGGATATGATGGCCGTCCGGCGACCACCGCGGTGACCAGCAGGACTTCGGACATGGCGGAAGGTCGGTGACTTTCCCGGTATCCAGCTCCAAAATGCGGTTTCTCGCGCCTTCAAACCACGCTTCCGCCCCCACGGGTGTTTGATTGAAGACAATCTTGTTCCCGTCAGGCGACCAATCTGGAATTATTTCCCGATCTTTATCGTCTGGCAGCAAGCGCTTTGGCGTGCCACCCTGACCGGATATCGTGTACATCACACCCGGGTGGGATGCCGACCATTCAAAAAACAAGATCTGCGTGCCGTCTGGAGACCACTCCGGGGTGAGTGGGTGGAACGGCGGACCCGTTAATTGCTGCAGCCCGCTTCCGTCGCGATTAGCACGCCACATAGTTCCCTCAGGGAAAGTGACGTAGAGCATATATCTCCCGTCCCTGGAAAAGTTGACATACTCGGCTGAGATTCCACCCAGGTAAGGCACTAGCGCCTTCGACTTGGCGTCGTAGCTGACGAGTTCACCTCTCGGAGTCGCACCTGGGGAATAAACCATCTTCCCATCCTTCGAGACAACAGTACCGTTCCAGATCATCCCTCCGGTGGTTAACTGAACCGGTTCGAGATTGGGGCGATGCAGCCAACTTCGGCGCTCATCCACGGCCCATATCTGCTGCCCGGCAACGAGGTTCTGAGAGAACCCCGCAATTCCCGCGACGAACAAGAAGAAATCCCCGTCAGGCGTCCAATGTCCGTTGACCATGAAGTATTTTGGATTAACCGCGTGCCAGTCGGGCAAAATCTCGTGAGGGTTCTTCCCGTCTGCCGAGACCTCCCAGTATCGTTCATTGCGTACGAATCGGATCCTGCTTCCATCCGGTGACCAAGCCAGGCTAGCCACCCCGAGCGGCATTCCGGGCGGCGCCGGCGAGGCCAGCAAAAGTCGAGGCTCTCCGCCCTCGCTTGGCATGGTGTACAGGTCACCATGCATCGTGGAATACAACACCGTCCTGCCGTCGGGGGACCAGGTCGCCCAGAAGCCCTTTGCCAGAAAGCGCGCTCCGGAGCCGTGAGCTTCAACGAACCATAAATTCCGCCCCGAGGAAGGATCAAAGTTACTCCCAACCAGAAGCTTGGATCCGTCCGGAGACACATCCAGTATCACCGGGAGGTCATGGGGAGAATCCTTGGCCGTGGGGAGATCGATGGAAAGCGGAGTCACCCGTCCGCCTGAAACCGGAACCACTCCGTGGCCAGCGGGCGCAAAGAGATTGAGATAGAGGCTGCTTCCATCTGTTCCGGCGATTCTCTTCCATTGACCGTCGGTCGTGATTTGCGTGTACGAGCTGATCTGGAGCGCTGGCAACGGGCGGAGCGCGTACCACGTCAATCCTGCTATGGCTGCGAGCACACAGCAGGATGCGGCAAGCGCAGTCCATCTCATCTTTTTGAGGCGATGTCTGCTGGCCTGCGGGCCGGTGGCGTCAGTTGCCGTCGCTTCAGGTGGCGTTGAGCTACTCGCAACGCCTGCGCCCGGACCGGTTTCAACGGGGCAGATGAACCTGTACCCGGCCGTCGACACCGTTTCAATGTAGCGAGGATTGTGCGGGTCGTCATCGAGCAACCGGCGCAACAGGGCGATGGCGCGGGTAAGCGAGTTATCTGTAACCGCAGTCTCGCCCCAGACGGCCGTGAGGAGTTCTTCTTTGGGAACCAAATGGCCGGCGTGGCGCAGCAGATAAACGAGGACGCGGAAGGCCTTCGGTTCGATGGCCAGGGGCTCTCCTGACCGGGTCACCCGCAATTCGGGCTCTCGAACCTCAACATCTGCGAAACGGAAAGTGAAGGAGGTCTGTAGCGTCATAGATTCGTCACCTGCAGTCGGAATCTATTCAGGGCCCAAAGAACGAACACAGCCTGTTGCGCCGAAGAGCATAGCGTTTGCGAATCATCTCAACCGAACGAATATGCGATCCGGCAACACCGAGAAATCTTGGCCTACTTCCGTTCGAGCGCAAGCGCGTAGATGTCGTAAGTACCGGCTTCGCGGAACAGGAGCGGGTTGTCGTCCGGGTCAAGGCCTAACCAACCACCGAGGTATCCAGTGCTCCTGAAGCCTGTGAGGTCGAAGACCCTTTCAGCTTTTCCGCCAGTAACCGGGACTCGATAGATTCCGGGGTCTCTGCTTTTGAAGAACCCGCCGGGGTAATCATAGTCTCCGAAGTAGATAAAGTGACCATCATGCGACCAGCGAGGGTTATTCATCGCGCCGCGCATAAGGTTGAACAGAGACCATTTGTTCGTTCGTAAGTCGAACAGGGCCAGATCATTGTCATAGGTCATACTGAGGATATAGCGGCCGTCGGGCGACCAACGCGGCGTCACGCAGGACTTGGGACATGGAGGGAGGTCGGTGACTTTCCCGGTATCTAATTCCAGGATCCGGTCGTTCGTTCCTACATTGAACTCTATCCCTGCCCCATTCCCTCCCGCTCCCGCGGGGGCTTGCTCGAAGACGACCTTCTTCCCGTCAGGTGCCCAATCTGGGAACAATTCCCAGTCTTTGTCGCCCGGCAGCAAACGCTTTGGCGCGCCGCCCTGGCTGGGTAGGGTGTACATCACACCTCGTTCGTATGCCGACCAGTCAAAGAACAAGATCTGCGTGCCGTCGGGAGACCACTGCGGGGTAACTGGGTACAACGGCGGGCTGGTCAGTTGCAGCCGCCCGCTTCCGTCGCGATTGGCCCGCCACATCGCGCCCCCAGGAGAAGTGACATAGACCAAATATCTTCCGTCCCTGGAAAAGGAGACGCCCTCGGCTGAGATTCCTCCCAAGTAAGGCACTAGTTGTTTCAATTTAGCGTCATAGCCGACGACTTCGCCTCTCGCGGTTACACCCGTGGGATAAACCGCCCTCCCATCCCTAGAGACAGCAAAACTGACCCCTCCCCAGATCATTCCTCCGGCGGTTAACTGGAACGGTTCGGGATTGGAGCGATGCAGCCAACTTCGGCGCTCATTCAAAGCCCATATCTGCTGCGCGGCAGCGACATTCTGATAGAACCCCGAGATTCCCGCGATAAACAAGAAGAAGTCCCCGTCCGGTGTCCAATGTCCGGCGCTCATGAAGTATCTGGGGTTGGAAGCGTGCCAGTTGGGCAGAATCTCGTGAGGGTTCTTCCCGTCTGCCGAGATCTCCCAGTATCGATCTTTGCGTACGAATCGGATCCTGCTTCCATCCGTTGACCAGGCGAGGCTGCTCACCGCGAGCACCGTCCCCGGCGGCGCCGGCGAGGCCAGCAAAAGTTGGGGCTCTCCGCCCCCGCTCGGAATGGTGTACAGGTCACCGTGCAAGGTGGAATACAATACCGTCCCACCGTCGGGGGACCAAATCGTCCAGAAGCCCTTTGCCAGATAGCGCGCTTCGCCGCCGTGGGCGTCGACGATCCATAAATTCCGCCCCGAGGAAGGATTCCAATTACTCCCAATCAGGAGTTTGGATCCGTCGGGAGACACACTCAGTATCTGCGGGTTGTCATTGGGAGAATCCTTTGACGTGGGAAGGTCGATGGAAAGCGGAGCTACCCGTCCGCCCGAAACCGGAACCACGCCATGGCCGTTAGGCACAAAGAGATTGAGATAGAGGTTGCTTCCGTCCGTTCCGGCGACTCTCTTAATTTGACCGTCGTTTGTGATTTGCGTGTACGAGCTGATCCGGAGCGTTGGCAGCGGGCGGCTCAAGTACCACGTCAATCCTGCTGCGATTGCGAGCACAAAGCCGGCTGCGGCAAGCGCAGTCCGTAGGATCTTTGGGAAGCGATGTTCTATGGCCTGCGGTTCGATGGCGTGAGTTTCGGTGAGATCAGGCGGCGTTGAGCGATCCGCAACACCTGCGGTCGGACCGGTTTCAACCGGGCAGATGAACCTGTACCCAGCCGTCGACACCGTTTCAATGTAGCGAGGATTGTGTGGATCGTCATCGAGCAACCGGCGCAACAAGGCGATGGCGCGGGTAAGCGAGTTATCTGTAACCGCAGTCTCGCCCCAGACGGCAGTGAGGAGTTCTTCTTTGGGAACCAAATGGCCGGCGTGGCGCAGCAGATAAACGAGGACGCGGAAGGCCTTCGGTTCGATGGCCAGGGGCTCTCCTGACCGGGTCACCCGCAATTCGGGCTCTCGAACCTCAACATCTGCGAAACGGAAAGTGAAGGAGGTCTGTAGCGTCATAGATTCGTCACCTGCAGTCGGAATCTATTCAGGGCCCAAAGAACGAACACAGCCTGTTGCGCCGAAGAGCATAGCGTTTGCGAATCATCTCAACCGAACGAATATGCGATCCGGCAACACCGAGAAATCTTGGCCTACTTCCGTTCGAGCGCCAGCGCGTAGATGTCGTAGGTGCCAACGTCGCGCAACAGGAGCGGCGTGTCGTCCGGGTCGAGATCCGACCAACCAACAGCCATCGATCCGGTGCCCCTGAAGCCTTTCATGTCGACCACCTTTTCAGCCTTTCCGCCGGTTACCGGGACTCGATAAATCCCGGGGTCCGTGCTTCTAAGCACGCCGGCTTGATCGCTGTCCTCAAAGTAGATCGAGCGGCCATCGCGCGACCAGCGAGGAAAATTGATTGCGCCGTGCTTAGGGTCGAGTTGAGACCATTGGTTCGTTCGAAGATCGAGCAGCATCATATTCTTGTGATCGACAGCCAGCTCAAGGATGTAGCGGCTGTCGGGCGACCACCGCGGCGAATAACAAGGTTTGGGACACGGAGGGAGGTCGGTGACTTTCCCAGTATCCAGGTCCAATATCCGGCTTTTCGTTCCCTGAAAAACTCCAAATCCCGGTCCCGACGGGGGTCTGGTCGAAGACAATCTTCTTCCCGTCAGGCGACCAGTCTGGAATCCTGTTCCAGCTCTTGTCATCAGGCAGCAAACGCTTTGGTACGCCGCCCTGGCTGGAGATGGTGTACATCTCACCCGGATGGTACGCGCCAGCCGTAGAGAACAAGATCTGCGTGCCGTCGGGAGACCACTCTGGTGTGAATGGGTAAAATGTCGTGCCGGTCAGTTGTTGCAGGCCGCTCCCGTCGCGATTGGCTCGCCACATGGTTCCATCAGGGTAGGCGACGTAGACCAGGTGTTTTCCGTCCCTGGAAAAGTTGACATATTCGGCTGAGATCCCTCCCAGGTAAGGCACAAGCTGTTTCGATTTGGCGTCATACCTGACGAGTTCACCTCTTCGAGTCGCCCCCGCCCAATAAACGGTCTTTCCATCCCTCGAGAAAACAAATGATCCCCAGATTACCGCTCCGTTGGTTAACTCGACCGGTTCGGGATTGGCGCGATGCGGCCAGCGTCGGCGCTCATCCACAGCCCATAGCTGCGGCCCAGAGGCGAGATTCTGAGAGAACGTCGCGAGCGCCCCAAGAAACAGGAAGTAATCCCCGTCGGGTGCCCAATGCCCGCAACACATGAAGTATTTGGGGTTGGCGGCGTGCCAGTTGGGCAGAATCTCGTGAGGATTTTTCCCATCTGCTGAGATCTCCCAGTACCGCGAATTGCGGCTAAATCGGATCCTGCTTCCATCCGGTGACCAGGCAAGGCTGGCTACTGTGAGTGGCGCTCCGGGCTGCGCCGGCGAGGCAAGCAGAAGTCGGGGCTCACCACCCTCGCTGGGAATGGTGTACAGGTCACCGTGCACGGTGGAGTACAACACCGTCCCGCCGTTGGGGGACCAGATTGCAGCGTAGCTCTGTGCCAGATAACGCGCTCCGGCCCCGTGAGCGTCAACGATCCACAGCTTCCGCCCGGAGGAGGGATCCAAATTGCTCCCGACCAGGAGCTCGGATCCGTCGGGAGACACATCCAATATCACCGGGGAGTTATTGGGAGAATCCTTTGAAGTAGGGAGGTCGATCGAAAGCGGAGTCACCCGTCCGCCGGAGACCGGAACCACTCCGGTGCCGTTAGGCCGATAAAGGTTGAGGTAGAGGCTGCTGCCATCCGTTCCGGCTATTCCATTCGGTTGACCGACGCTTGCGATTTGCGTGTACGAGGCGACCCGGAGCATTGGCAAGGGGCGGAGCGCGTACCACGTCAATCCTGCTGCTCCTGCGAGCACAAAGCCGGCTGTGGCAAGCGCAGTCCGCAGGATCTTTGGGAAGCGATGTTCTATGGCCTGCGGCTCAGTGGCGTGCGTTCCCGTCAGGTCAGGTGGCGTTGAACGATCCGCAACACCTGCGCCCGGACCGGTTTCAACCGGGCAGATGAAGCTGTACCCGGCCGTCGACACCGTTTCAATGTAGCGAGGATTGTGTGGATCGTCATCGAGCAACCGGCGCAACAAGGCGATGGCGCGGGTAAGCGAGTTATCTGTAACTGCAGTCTCGCCCCAGACGGCAGTGAGGAGTTCTTCTTTGGGAACCAAATGGCCGGCGTGGCGCAGCAGATAAACGAGGACGCGGAAGGCCTTCGGTTCGATGGCCAGGGGCTCTCCTGACCGGGTCACCCGCAATTCGGGCTCTCGAACCTCAACATCTGCGAAACGGAAAGTGAAGGAGGTCCGCACTGTCATTGACACTCCCGCTCCCGGAACCCACTGGCCCGAGAGTTGGCGCAAAACCAGCGCATCGACTTTGCTTGGAATCATACACCGTTCCTAGATGGCCCTCGCGACGAAGCGACCTGTGGCACGCAATTCGCGCTCCCAGACCTCCATGTCGGAAGAGACTGTAACAAAAGCACTTAAAGACCATCACCTTTCCATCATCGGCCTTCAGAAAAGCTTCATCGACCAATCAGAAAAGCATTGGCCGGCGATCACGACAATGCAGCGACACGGCGCGAGAGTTCACCCAGCCACAACGGCTGAGGTGAACTTCGATGATTGCTCGCAAACAGCTTTTCTCCTTCGTTCTGATGCTCCTAATCCCTTCCATCGTTCTCGCGAAAACCGGTTCATGCCCTGCAAACTCGACGGCAATCCCGTTTCACTCTCTGGCGGGTTCTCAAATCGCAATCTCCCTCTCCATTAACCATTCCGGCCCCTACGACTTCATGGTGGATACGGGTGCGCAGATCACCATCATGGATCCGAGACTCGCGGGCGAACTGAAGCTCCAGTCGAAGGGCTCGATCGGCGTGGTCTCCGTGGTCAACTACGCCAGTGCCGATCTGGTGAAACCGGAACTGGTTGAGGCCGGGCCGGTCGCGGTGCAGGACCTGCTGGTCGCAGTGCAGGGGCTGAATCAGATCCAGGCGCTCCGCCCCAATGTGCGGGGAATTCTTGGCGAAAACTTCCTCGGCCGCTTTGACCTGCTCATTGACTACGGACACAAGATGATCTGCCTGGACCCGTCAAAGGAACTGCAGAGGGAGATGCACGGAGAGCGAGTTCCCGTGATTGAGCAGGCAGAGCGCAGCGGGGATCTGGCCTATACTCAGCCAATTCTGGTGACCGTACACATGGAGAGGGATGGGGAAAAAGGAACGACCCTTCAAATTGATTCCGGGAGCAATGTCCCCATGCTCTATGAGAACCGGCTCGACTCTCCGTGGTGGTTGCAGCACAACCATGCACGCCAGGGCACCGTGGCAGGCAAAGGCGATGCGCCCGTGTTTGCGGCCATGCCCAGCCAGGACGTGAAGATCGGTTCGCACATGACGCGTCAGATTGCGTTTCTGACTCCGATCAGCATGGGACGCGAGATGGCCAGGACCAGCATGGATGGGCTGCTTCCAACAGCCCTTTTCCATCGGGTCTTCATCAGCTACGCGGACCACTTCGTGATGTTCGATCCTCGTTAGTGTGGCGCAGAAGTACTCATTGAATCGTGTACATCTCGCAGGCTCGTGAAGCAGGAGTGCACGGCGTTCTCTTCAGAGCCTTGGATAGGTCTCTAGCAATTAGTCGCCAAATGAAGTGTTCTGGGCCGTTGGTCGCCAATCCGGAAGTTACCCCTGACTTTGGATTCGTCCTGGGAAGTCGGCTTGTAAGAAGTGATTCTTGAGCGTGCTGGATGGGAAGTTGGGTGGATGGCCGATTTCGGCTTTCAGCTATCAGCCGTCGGCTTTCAGCTCCCATCCCGCCCTCCCCCACCCTAGCAAAGCTAGGATGGGGCACCCTCGCTAGGATGGGGCACCTGGCGCTCAGGGGGACGGCGTGTGGGTGGAGGGGGTTCTTCGCGGTGCGGGCGTGGACCCTTCGGCTTCGCTCAGGGCAGGCTCTCGCACGACAGCCAGCCTCCCACCCCAGCAAGCCAAGAGCGGGCTTTCTGGGGGCCCCGGACTGGAGTCCGGCGCTACCAGTAAGCGCGTGACCCGGTCCGGCCCGACCCGGCCCAGGGGGCGCCCTGGCACCCCGGCGCCCCGGCCTTACCTCAGGAGTATTCTGGGACTTCCGCCGCAACGGGTGAAATCCAACGCGCAGCCGAGTGCCCAATGGATCGAGTCAAGGAACACTTTGAGGGGGAGGCGCAGGAGTTTGACAGCCTCATTCTCAGGCTGATACCCGGCTACGAGGAGATGGTCAAGGCGCTCGTCCTGGCCATTCCGGATCCGAGGACTGCGCCGCTCCATGTCGTTGATCTCGGCTGCGGGACCGGGACTGTTGCGAAGCGGATTGCTCCACCCAAACTGCCGATGGTCATGATCTGGACCAATATGCCAGATGACCTGTCTTGATCTTGCTGAGAACATGATTGCAACGGCCCGGGCGAACCTTTCAAAGTACCGCTGCGCTACGCGATTTCTGGTGTGGCGATTTCGCGTCGTTCCAATTTGATGAGCCGTACGACGTCGCTGTGTCATCGCTTGCGCTTCATCATCTGGTGACTGCCGGCAAGCGTGAGTTCTACTGCCGGATCTTTTGCGCCCTTCGTTCCGGAGTCTTTTGCGTCCTTCAAGCCGACTCGTCCTGGGTTCGAGCCGATTCCCTGCAGTCCGTCATCCGACAGTGGCGCGGGCATTCATGGCGGGCGCATTCATGCGGCTGCCTTCTTCCAGACGAGGAGATCGACAGCATCTGGATTCCGAAGTACGAAGCAGAGGACCGGCCGGCCAAACTCATGGATCAACTGGCGTGGCTTGCTGAGATTGGCTTCACCGATGTCGACGTGGTCTGGAAGTACTACAACTTTGCCGTCTATGGCGGGCGAAAACCTTGAGATTGTTCGCTCGTTGGGTTGGGCGGGTCAACTGGCTATTGAGTCTTAGATTCAGCCGGCGGATTCGGAGGAGCGGGGCGCGGCTTAGGGGCAAGAAATTCGCCGATGTGTCGAATTGAAGTGCCGAGCGCATGGACTGTGTACCGATAGCTCTTCTGGAGCGCGTTGCCGCTGGAGCCGCCAGCGGTGGAGATGGAACTGTCAGTGGCTGCGGCCGCGGTGGAGATTCCAGCCATCGTATCGCGACCGCTGCCTACGATCGCTTGTTTGGTTGAGCTGCTGATGGCAATGACTCCTTGCGAGGGATGTCTGCCTGCATTGAACCAGGCAATCTGGGAATCGGGAAGGCCGCTAAGTCGTGCCAGAGTCGGGGCTGGAAAGTTCGTCTCGGCCATTTTGGCGGCGAGGGGCCAGGCGGCGGAGGCAATGAAAACCGAGCCGCTCATGGGATGCCCTGGCTCGCCGAGGTTGACAAGCTTCGCGGGAGCGAGGGCCGTCATCTTCTCGCATCGATCGGCTCCACAGCCTTTTTGGCAGAGTGCTTCGTTGAGATAGGAAGCATGCTTGCCGGGTGAGATCCAGATGCTGGGACCAACATCTTCAGCGTGCAGAGTGGACGCATGGGCGACCTGACTCACATCGCAAACGGTGTTCTCATGGGCGGCGGCATACCAGTAGAGGGCCCGCCATGTCGCGGAGCGGAGATCAGGGTTGGAGGCGTGAACCAGGACAGAGACGTGCTCCGCATCCAGAGGGTGGCGATGAGGTCCGCAGTCGATCCGCCAGAGATGGTAGTAATGAATTTCTGCAACCGGAGCGCCGTCAATCAAGTTCTTCGCCGGAAATACCTGTCCATAGATTGTCCCGTTTTCAGACTTCACCACCGGACTGGAGATGCCCGCCTGGAATTCCGCTGGAACGTTGGAGCAGTCACCCTGGCCAACAAAAAACCGCGGAGCGAACTGCACCAATAGTGATTGCTCCAGGTCGTCACTCATGCCGTCCTTGTCCGAATCGATTGCGGACGGTGGGGGCTGAGGCGATTGCCCGGGCGGAAGCGATTGTCCGAATGAACGGGGGGCGATGGTTGCGAGCGCAAGAGCGAGGACCACGGACTCGACGAGGCGCAAAGTCTCGTTGAGCATCCGGGGCCGACGGTGTGGCCGTGAGATTTTCAAAGAGCCTTTCCAGCAAAAGGCCGATGGCTCGCTCGTCCTCATGCAAGAGCGACGGGCCTCCGGCGCTCGCGATCATGGTTGCTCTGTCTCGATTATCGCTCAGAGGCCCGGCTGCTGAGTTGAGTGCGGCTAGCGAACTGCGGCGCTAGTGGCCTGCTGGAGGCTTTGCCGGGGTCTTGGCCGGCGCCGGCTTCGCAGGGGCTTTGGGCAGCGCCTGGTCCGGTGAAATCTCGTTGCCGCTCGCATCCACATAGTGGATGTCGAATGCGCCTTCGGGCGCATCGAAGATGGTGAGCGCAGTGACCGCCGTCAATTGATGGATGTGCTTCGACGGCATGAAAATGAAGTCCCCGGCCTTGACCATCGCTGGCTTGGGGGCGTCTTTCATTTCCGCCTTGCCCGCGCCGCTGACAACCATGACCTGCTCCGCGGCGGTGTGCCAATGCCACGGCACTCTGCAGCCCGCCTTGAGCTTGAGCAGCAGGATCGACGGCCCCGCCGTGGGGTTGCCGCGCTCGACGGCGATGGTCATGCAGACCGGAATGCCCGGCATGTTGACAAACTTGCTGGTGGCGGCAGGGGCGAAGATCATCTGCTCCGCATCCTGCGCCGTCAATGTGACTCCTGTCGACATCACTGTCGCGAGACACAACGCTGCAAACACACTTCCACGCATGAAAAACCTCCACGTTTTGAATTACTTTTCCGTCCCGACCTCGGAATGGGGATACTACACGACAGATGGGGAAGACTCGACCGTGACCACGGTTTCATGCATCGTACCTTCTTGCGGGTGAGGGAGGCAACGAATTTTTGCGACTGTGGATTTCGTGGGATGCGGCGGAGCAGGTCAAACTCACGAGCTACTCATTGGAGGGCGTTTCGCTGAACCCTGGTGTTCGCGATGCGCCGGTTGCGCAGCCATTTGGCGAGGCCGAGCGTGAGGAGCATCAGCCCGAAGGGAATGCACATGAGCGCCACGATGAGCGCGAACCAGCCGGCGTTGGTGCTGGCGCCGGTGCGCGAGTAGCCGCCGAGGAGAGTGACCAGCAGCACGATGGCCAACAACCCGGTGCCCACCATCGACCCTCCCCATTGCAGGAGCTGCCGCGTGCCGTCGCCGGGTTGGCTGGAGTGGTTGGGGTCGTGGATTGGCGAGGTTGAGGGCATGGGGTCAGTTCAATGCTAATGGAACGACGGCGTTCTTACGCCCGCTATGCGGGCCGAGCCGCGGTGAAACAGCGTGCGGAGGGCTGAAGCCCTGACTAACTTCCCAGCGCCAGGCGCAGCATGACGTAGGTGATGACGCCGGTGACGGAGACGTAGAGCCAGATGGGAAACGTCCAGCGTGCGACGCGGCGGTGCTGCGGGATGCGCCCCGTGAGCGAGAAGAAGAACGTGACCAGCACCAGCGGCAGCGCGACGACGGCGAGGAGGATGTGGCTGGCCAGCAAACAAAGGTAAAACGCGCGGAACGCTGCGTGGAGCGGATAGCGCACGTCGCCGTGCAGCGCGTGGTGCGCGATGTAGCCGAGGAGGAACAGCGTGGAGAAGACGAACGCCGTGATCATGGAGGCGCGGTGCTGTAGGATGCGGCGCGCGCGGATGAAGGTGTAGCCGATGAGGAGAGCGGTGGCGGCGAGGCCGTTGAACACGGCGTTCATGGCCGGCAAGAATGCGTACTGCGCGCTTGTGGCTGCGGCGGGATGAACGTAGATGAGCCAGAAGAGAAACAGCGATGCCGCGGCGCTGATGGCTAGAATGGCTGCGATGGCCGGGGCGGCGTAGGAGCGGGAAGTTGAGGTTGGGGCGGCGGTGGTCATGCGCGCTAACCTTTCACGGTGGCGCAGAGCATGAGCGTGGTGAACAGCAGCGGCAGATACAGCACGCTCACCTTCAGCAGATCGCGGGCCAGCATGCGGCTCTCGTCTTCGGATTGCGCGCGCAGAATCCGCGCGAAGCGGATGGTGTACGCCAGGTAGACGAGGCCCAGCGCGACCGCCAGCACGGGATAAGCTGAGCCCGTCAGGCCCAGACGCCACGGCGCAAGGCTCACGGGAATCATGAGCACAGCGTAGAAGAGCGCTTCCACGACGGTCGACCATCCGTCTGGCTGCACCACGGGCAACATGCGGATGCCCGCGCGAGCGTAGTCCTCGCGGTAAAGCCATGCGATGGACATGAAGTGCGGGAACTGCCAGACGAAGAGGATGGCGAATAGCGCCACGGCCGGCCACTCGATTCGGCCGCGGGCTGCGGTCCAGCCGAGCATCGGCCCCATGGCGCCGGGGAACGCGCCGATGAAGGTGGCCATGGTGGTGACGCGCTTGAGCGGCGTGTAAATGGCTACGTAGGTGAAGGCCGTGAGCAGCGCCAGCGAGACGGTGAGCAGGTTGGTGCGCAGCGCCAGCCAAACCGCGCCGAGTGCGATGGCGCACAGGCCGGCCAGAATCCCGAGAGGCAGCGGCCAGCGGCCGGAAGCCAGCGGCCTGTTGGCCGTGCGCTTCATGCGCGCGTCGGTGATGCGTTCGAGCGCCTGGTTCAGCGCGCCCGCACCGGCGGAGACGAGCCCGATGCCGAGCAGCGTGTCCAACAGGCCGCGCTGAAAAGTAGGGATGCCCGACTGCATCGATCCCAGATAGAAGCCGCCCCAACCGGTGACCAGCACGAGGCCGACGACCTTGACCTTGAAAAGCTCGCGCAGGTCGTGGATAAGCGTGGCCGTGACGCCGGGACTAGGAGCGTGCAGGGCGTGCGCGTGCGGAGAGCTTTCCGTGGAGGATGCGACGAGATCTGGCGGAGCAGCGGCCTGAGAAGCAGGAGTCATGGGGACGAAAAAGGAGTTCGGCGCATTCCCAGGTCCCAAAAGCAGGGCCTCCACCCCACAGACGAAAACCTGTCTGTGGGAACCCCGGACCTGGGGCACCCGCGCGGACGCGGCGGCCTTGATTTGATGATAGCAAGGGGAAGGGCAGCGGAGTTGGCGGAGTTAGCGGTGCTAGCGGAGTTTGGAAGAGACGGCCTGCGTGCCAGTGCGAACGAACGGGGCGGCAGAAAGGAAACGGAAAATTGTTTTGACATGGGTTGCTTGCGTCATTTAGCGTCCGGGAATCGGCGCCCGTCTACCCCCAAGGCAATTCCCAGGCGCCCGGAGGTCCAATATGCGGATGATGATGCTGGTTAATTTGCCTCTTGAACCGTTCAACACCGCAGTTCGGAATGGAACTGCGGGGCCCAAGATGAAGAAGATTCTCGACGACATCAAGCCTGAGGCTGCCTACTTCGGCGAGCGCGAAGGCAAGCGCGGCGGCATTTTGATCGTGAATCTCAACAGCCCGTCGGAGGTTCCTAAGCTCGCCGAGCCGTGGTTTCTCACTTTCAATGCTGAAGTTGAGTTCAGGGTCGTGATGACGCCCGAAGATCTTGCCAAATCGGATCTCGAAGGGCTGGGCAAGAAGTGGGGCTGAGGCGCAGGTACGCGCGGTTGTAAAAGCGAGTAGTCATGAGGCGGGAGCTGGAACGATCGGCTCCCGTTTCGTGCGTTTGGCGAGCCTCTGCGCCGGAGCGGGCGGCGAGAAGGCGTGCGCAGAGCGGAGTGGTAACTCTCTGACGTGGCATCGTGTGTCCCACGCCCGTGGGATGGCGCGGCAGGGGCGCGCGGCGATGTAAAATGAAGGGGAACGGGATGATGCAAACCCCTCCAGCGGCTGCTCCCCAGGCATCCCGCATCGCGCGGGAACCGGAGTCGCGGGCATCCAACTCTAACCAAAACTCTTCTCCGGTGATCCGGGTTCAGGGCCTTCGCAAGTCGTATCAGACGGCGCGTGGCGCGCTCGATCTGTTTGAGGATCTCAACCTGGAGGTTGAGGCCGGCGAAATGGTGGCGATTGTCGGCCAGTCAGGCGCGGGAAAGAGCACGCTTTTGCACATTCTGGGGGCGCTTGATGCGCCTTCCGCGGGAACGGTATACTGCGCGTCAACTCAAGTGACCCGGCTCAGCGCGCGTGAGGCGGCAGCCTTTCGTAATCGTGAGATTGGTTACGTTTGGCAGTTCCATTATTTGCTGCCGGAGTTCACGGCGCAGGAGAACGTAGCTATGCCGCTTTTGGCGCGCGGCGTGCGGAAACCCGAGGCCTTGAAGGCAGCGGCAAACTGGCTCAGAGAAGTGGGATTGGAGGATCGCAGCGACCATCGGCCCGGCGAGCTTTCCGGTGGCGAGCAGCAGCGCGTGGCACTGGCGAGGGCGCTGGTTTGCCATCCGCGGCTGCTGCTGGCCGACGAGCCGACCGGAGACCTGGACGGCGTAACAGCCGGGCGCGTCTTTGAATTGATTGAACGCTTGCACCAGAGTCACGGGCTAACTTCGATTTTGGTGACACACAATATGGATTTGGCGGTACGATGCCGGCGAATCCTGCGGCTCGAAAACGGAAGGCTGACGGAAATCACAGACGGCGCCTAAAAGTCATTGCATGCTGGGAAGTTCTGCTAGAAAAAGCACCACTTTTGCAGGTTTTTGAGTCTTATTAAGTAACGGACTGCTAAGGGATTTTCCCCGAAGCAGCCCCGAGAGGTCGGGATGGGAGTCAATTGGCGGCAACTGAGCCAGTTGACGTCCGGGTGGAAGCGCGGGGCCCCAGCGACAGGTGGCGCGAAGAGCCGGTGTCGATGGGGTGCAAGCGGACCCAAGACCATCCAAAAGAGCTGTTCGGAGCGCGGGCTATCACTTCTATAGGGTCTCCGGCGGCGAAGGAACAGAAGGGCGAGCGCGGGTTGGGCCGAGGCCGGGAAAAGCACCGGACGGCTACTCCGGCAAATCACCTGGGGCAATCCCCGATCATGGGGGGGAGTACATCATGTTCGAACGGTACACGGAGAAGGCGCGGCGCGTGATCTTCTTCGCGCGGTACGAGGCCAGCCAGTTTGGCTCGCCTTATATCGAGACCGAGCACTTGCTGCTGGGCCTGCTGCGCGAGGATAAGGCGTTAACCAATCGCTTCCTGCGCTCGCACGCCTCGGTTGAGTCGATCCGGAAGCAAATTGAAGCGCACACCACCATCCGCGAGAAGGTGTCGACCAGCGTCGACCTGCCGCTTTCGAACGAGTGCAAGCGGGTGCTGGCCTATGCCGCGGAGGAAGCCGAGCGCCTGGGCCACAAGCACATCGGCACGGAACATTTGCTGCTGGGCCTGCTGCGCGAAGAGAAGTGCTTCGCTTCGGAGATCTTGCAGGAGCGCGGCCTGAAGCTGGCGCAGATTCGCGACGAGCTGGCCCGCGTGACGCAGGAGAAGGCGCCGCCGCAACAGCGGCAGCGCGAGTCGAGCCTACTGGCCGAGTTCAGCCGCGACCTGACGCAGTCGGCGATGGACGGACAACTCGATCCGCTGGTCGGGCGCGAAGGCGAGCTGGAGCGCGCGATACAGATTCTCTGCCGGCGCACCAAGAACAATCCGGTGCTGATCGGCGAGCCCGGCGTGGGCAAGACGGCGATCGTCGAGGGCCTTGCGCAGCGCATTGCCGACGGAGAAGTTCCCAGCTTTCTTGCCGACAAGCGCGTGCTGGCTTTGGATCTGTCGCTGATCGTGGCCGGCACCAAGTACCGCGGCCAGTTTGAGGAGCGGCTGAAGACCATCATGAAAGAGTTGATGGAAAGCCAGAACTCGATCGTCTTTATCGACGAACTGCACACGCTGGTGGGCGCGGGATCGGCGGAAGGATCGCTGGACGCGGCCAACATCCTCAAGCCGGCGCTCTCGCGCGGCGAAATTCAGTGCATCGGCGCCACCACGCCGGCCGAGTACCGCAAGTCGATCGAGAAGGATCGCTCGCTGGAGCGGCGCTTCCAGGCCGTGAAGGTACCACCGCCAACCGAGGCGGAGGCGATCAAAATCATCATGGGGATCAAGGACCGCTATGAAAAGTTCCACGCGGTCAGTTACACCGATGCCGCGGTCGAGTTCGCAGTGGCGCACTCGAATCGCTACATTCCCGATCGCTTTTTGCCCGACAAGGCCATCGATCTGATCGACGAAGCGGGAGCGCGCGTGAAGCTGCGCCAGACCTCGCTGCCGGAAGAGATCACCGAGGTGCAGAAGCGGATCAAGTTCATCGTGCACCGCATGGACTCGGCGATTGCCAATCACGAGTTTGAGAAAGCCCGCTTTTACTCCGATGAGGAGCGCAAAGAGCGCGAGAACCTGCGCGCCCTTCGCGACAAGTACCACCTCGACGACTCGGCCGCAGGCATCGTGGGCCGCGAGGACATCGAGGACGTGGTCAGCCGCTGGACCGGCGTGCCCGTGAACAGCATCAAGGAAGAGGAGACGCAGAAGCTGCTGCGCGTGGAAGAGGAGCTGCACAAGCGCGTCATTTCGCAGGACAAGGCGATCAGCGCGCTGGCTCGCGCCATTCGCCGGTCGCGCGCGGGATTGAAGTCGCCGCACCGGCCCATCGGAAGCTTCCTGTTCCTCGGGCCTACGGGCGTGGGCAAGACCGAAATGGCGCGCACCCTAGCCAACTTCCTCTTCGGGTCAGATAAGGCTTTGATCCGCTTCGATATGTCGGAGTTCATGGAGAAGCACTCGGTGTCGAAACTGATTGGATCACCGCCGGGCTACGTGGGCTACGAGGAGGGCGGACAGTTGACCGAACGGGTCAAGCGCTCGCCGTACTCGGTCGTTCTGCTCGACGAGATCGAGAAGGCGCACCCCGATGTCTTCAACATTCTGTTGCAGGTGTTTGAGGATGGCCAATTGACCGACGGTTTGGGCAACACCGTCGATTTCAAGAACACCATCGTCATCATGACCTCAAACATCGGCGCGCGGCACCTGCAGAAGCGGCAAGGACTCGGCTTTCAGAGCGAGCGCGAGGACGCGGTGAGCGAAAAGGTGGAGGAGCTGGTGAAGAACGAGGTGAAGAAGACCTTCAACCCCGAGTTCCTCAACCGGCTTGACGAGGTAATTCTCTTCCAGTCGCTCAACGATGCCGACCTGCTGCAGATCGTGGAGCTGCTGGTGCAGCAGTTGAACCTTAACCTGGCGCAAAAGTCGATCACCATCTCAGTGACCGACGAAGCCAAGAAATGGATTCTCGACAAGACGCTGGTCGATCGCAGCTACGGCGCGCGCCCGTTACGCCGCGCATTGCAGCGCTACGTCGAGGATCCGCTCTCAGAAGCGCTGATCGCCGGGCAAATCCTCGAGCGGCCGGCGTTCCTCGAGGTCTATCTCGACGTGAACCAACTGTTCTATCGTCCGGTGAGCGCAGACGAGAGTGAGAGAGAGGAAAAGGCGGCAGGCGTGCTGCTGTTCAGCAACTAGCGCGAACGTTGTTCTGGCTCCAACAGGCCCCCGGTTCGACCCGGGGGCTTTTTGTCGGTCGTGTAGAATAGAAAACCTAAGCGCTTCGGTTTCTGATATACTTCCTTCATGCCGACTGGGGCCAAGCTCGGCGCGTTTCACTCCTCGCCGCCCCGCGCCGTCCGTGCGCTTTTTCGTACACACTTGAACTAGGTAACCCAAGCGCGTCGGTTCCGTGCTGCAACCCATTTTTCGCAGTCATCGGCGAGCGCTGCGCGGTTTCATCCGAGAATCAAATAACCCAAGCGCTTCGGTTGAGAGTATTCTTGGTTTATGGCAAGAAGACGAAAAGACCGCCTGCTCCAAATTACGGCACCACGTGCAGTGCGCGCACGCTACGATCGTCGGCGAAAACGCGTCCGGATTCATTTTTCAAGCGGCCTCGATATCGCCTTCTCGCCGCGCGACACTCAAGAGCTTGAGGAGGCGACGCCTACACAGTTGGCTGAGATCGAGATTTCGTCATCGGGCCATGGAATTCACTTCCCAAAGATCGACGCGGATCTTTACCTGCCAGCGCTGCTGTTGGGATTCCTCGGGTCGCGCAACTGGATAGCGGGCCGCCTCGGCGCGCTTGGCGGCAAGTCGAGAAGCGCGGCTAAGATAGCTGCCGCAAAACGGAACGGTCGCCGCGGGGGGCGGCCCAAGAAGCGCGACATCAAGGCGGCAGGCGTGCTGCTGTTCAGCAACTGAGCGAAGCTTGGCGAAAAACCGAAGCCCCCGGCCGACTCGCCGGGGGCTTTTTCGTACACACTTGAACCACGTAACCCAAGCGCTTCGGTTTTTGTTACATTTTTTCGTGCCAACTACGGCCAAGCTTAGCGTGTTTCACTCCTCGCGATCTCGGGCCGTCCGGGGGCGTTATGATCGCCGGCGAAGGCGCGCCTTTATCCACTTTTCAACGGGACTCGATGTTTCCTTTTCGCCGAGCCATGCACAAGGGCTCGAGAAACCAAGCGTTGCGCAATTAAAACAAATCGAGGTTTCGCCATCGGGCCATGGAATTCACTTCCCAAAGATCGACGCGGATCTTTACCTACCTGCGCTGCTGTTGGGATTCCTCGGCTCACGCAACTGGATGGCGAGCCGCCTGGGCGCACTCGGCGGCAGATCGAGAAGCGCGGCTAAAGTAGCAGCGGCAAAGAAAAACGGGCGCCGCGGCGGACGGCCACGACCAATCGTTCGCACAGCAGCGTAGAGCCCGACTCAACTTCATTGAAGATTTGTGGTTGCGATGACGTGCCAGTATGCAAGCCTCTGCGCTAAGGCGTCCCATCCCTCTGGAAGCGATTCAGCACCTAGGGATTCGGTGGGTTCGGACCTCGACAAGCGATGAAACCAATGGCAGCTCCGATCACCGCGACCGCGATCAGAAGAAGCCCGCCGAGGCAACTCTTGAGATCGAGCAGAGCAGCCGTTAAGCCGACATTTCCGAGCCATGTGCCCAAAACGCCCAACCGCGTCGCGAGCCGCACCGCGATCTGTGGGTGATGACATGAGACGCGGAGATCGCGCCAAACCGGGATCCGCGGCTGTGTGATCTCGAGTTCGACGCCACTTTTGGTTGCAAAGCCGCCGAGGGCGTTGCGATACCACTCGCTAATGACCAGCGGTTCGCACGTGCTGGCGATCTTCGCCGTATGGGGCCGGTCGTTATGTTGCTTGACGAAATTGGGGTCGATCTTGCGCGACTCGCAGAAGACAGTGCGATTGGTTGCACGACAGTAAATCTTCACAATAGTCCGCGTGGGAAGTGATGGGGAACGGAACCACACCCACCCCTCATTCGTCTCATCTGACAAAGCGGCGAAGATTGTGTAGGTCTTGTTCACGTCACAGGACCCGCTCCGCCAAAAGTATAGGACATCGGGGTCGATGAAACGTATATCTCGCCAGCTCAAGCGAATCTGGCGCAGCGAACCGGTTGGGGACCTTGTATTGCGGGTGTGACTCGCGTTCGAAGGCCGCCGGATTCGGGCATTTCACAAAGAGCGATGAAAGGCTCCTTTAACCCCCTCCATTTACACTGATAAGCGGAGACCATCGTGTTTTTCGATAAGATTCTGACCAAAATCTTCGGCACCGCGAATGAGCGGCTGATCAAGCGGCTCACGCCCAGCGTGAATGCCATCAGTGCGATGGAGCCGGAGACACAGAAGCTCTCAGATGAAGAGCTGAAGGCCAAGACGGCCGAATTCCGGGCGCGGGTCGCGGCCCGGCTTGAAGGAATTACCGACAAGGACGAGATCAAGGCGGCCGAGCGGGAAGTGCTGGACGAGATTCTGCCCGAGGCCTTCGCGGTGGTGCGCGAGGCTGGCTGGCGCGCGGTGCAGATGCGCCACTTCGACGTACAGTTGATCGGCGGCATGGTGCTGCATCAGGGAAAGATTGCTGAAATGAAGACCGGCGAGGGAAAAACGCTGGTGGCCACACTGAGCTGCTA
The DNA here is from genome assembly GCA_963836525.1 of uncultured Acidobacteriaceae bacterium. Lineage (GTDB taxonomy): Bacteria > Acidobacteriota > Terriglobia > Terriglobales > Acidobacteriaceae > Telmatobacter. The sequence continues at coordinate 77,221 of CAWIJW010000006.1, read as the reverse complement.
CTTGAACGCGCTGATTGGCCACGGCGTGCACGTGGTGACGGTGAACGATTACCTAGCCAAGCGCGACGCCGAGTGGATGGGCAAAATCTACGAGTTTCTGGGCCTCACCGTGGGCGTCATTGTGCACGACCTCGACGACAACGAACGCCGCGCCGCCTACGCTGCCGACATTACCTACGGAACCAACAACGAGTTCGGCTTCGACTACCTGCGCGACAACATGAAGTTTGAGTTAAAAGACTGCGTGCAGCGCGGGCACCACTACGCCATCGTCGACGAGGTGGACTCGATCCTGATTGACGAGGCGCGAACGCCGCTGATCATCTCCGGCCCCACCGACCAGACCACGGACAAATACGCCCGTGTGCGGCGGATCATTCCGCAGCTCGAGATGGGCGAAGAGGTGGAATGGATCGATACCCGACGGCAGGAGGAGCTGGGCATCCGGCTCGCCGAGGGCGAGAAGTATCTGAGCGGGGACTATATCGTCGACGAGAAACAGCGGACAATCGGCGTCACGGATTCCGGATGGGAGACGATCGAAAAAGCGCTGGGCATCGGCAACATCGCCGACGCGGAAAACTGGGAACTCAAGCACTACGTGGAGACAGCGATCAAGGCGCACGCGCTCTACAAGCGCGATGTGGACTACGTGGTGAAGGACGGCGAAGTGATCATCGTGGACACCTTCACTGGCCGCCTGATGCCCGGCCGCCGCTGGAGCGATGGCTTGCACCAGTCCATCGAGGCCAAGGAGGGCGTCAGCATCCGCAAGGAGGACCAGACGCTGGCCACCATCACCTTTCAGAATTACTTTCGCCTCTATCAAAAGCTAAGCGGCATGACCGGCACAGCCGAAACCGAGGCCGCCGAGTTCGAGAAGATCTACAAACTCGAGATCGTCGTCATCCCGACGAACAAACCGCTGCTGCGCCTGGAAAACCCCGACGTGGTGTTTCGCACTGAGAAGGAAAAGTACAAGGCGGCGGCCGACAACATCGCGGAGCTTCACGAAAAGGGCCAGCCCGTGCTTGTCGGCACCGTGTCCATCGAAAAGTCGGAGCGGCTTTCGGCGATCCTGCAGCGCAAGGGCGTGCGGCACGTGGTACTGAACGCCAAATTCCACGAGCGTGAGGCTGAGATCGTGGCCCAGGCGGGGCGGCTGGGCACGGTGACCATTGCCACCAACATGGCCGGCCGCGGGACAGACATTCTACTCGGCGGCAATGCGGACTTCATGACCCGCCAGGAACTGGTGAAGAAGAACAAGGCGCGGGCCATCAGTGTGGCCGAGGGCGCCATCAATCCCATGGCGCCGCCAGGATTCCAGCGCTTTTACTACCAGGGCCAGGAGTTCGAAATCTCCGACGCGGAATGGGCCGAGACCAATGCGGTGTATGCCGCCGCGGCACAGAAAGAGCATGACGAGGTGACTGATGTCGGAGGGCTGTTCATCCTGGGCACGGAGCGGCACGAGTCGCGGCGCATCGACAATCAGTTGCGCGGGCGCGCCGGCCGCCAGGGCGATCCCGGCGAATCGCGCTTCTATCTCTCGCTTGAAGACGACCTGATGCGCATCTTCGCCAAGCAGTGGGTGAGCACCCTGCTGGAGCGGTTGGGAATGGAAGAAGGCGTGCCCATCGAGTCGCGCATGATCTCCAAGCGCATCGAGGGGGCGCAGAAAGCGGTGGAAGCGCAGAACTTCGAGGCGCGCAAACATTTGCTCGAGTATGACGACGTGATGAACAAGCAGCGCGAGGCCGTCTACGGCCTGCGCCGCCAACTGCTCGAAGGCGTCGAACAGCGGGAGCTGATTCTGGAGGATTACGTCGGCGGGATTCTGAGCAGCCTGCTCGATGAGTTTGCCGGCGAGCGCGTGCGGCAGGATCAGTGGGACTTTAAGGGCTTGGGAGAGAAACTCGTCGACCACTTTGGATTCAATTTGGCGGCGTCCGGCGTCAAGCCCGAGGAACTCACCCGGCATGAACTGGGCGAGGAGATCTTTGCCAAGCTGACCGAGGTCTATGAGGCCAAGGAGAAGATTCTGGGCGCGGCCACCATGCGCTACCACGAGCGGATGGTGATGCTCAGCGTGATTGACGGACTCTGGAAGGATCATCTGCTCTCGATGGATCACCTGAAGGAAGGAATCAATCTGCGCGGCTATGCGCAAAGGGATCCGCTGGTGGAATACAAGCGGGAGTCCTTCGAACTGTTCGAAGCGATGATGCTGAAGTTCCAGGAAGACACGGTGCGGTTCCTCTTCCGCATGCAGATTATTGGACCGGACGGGCAGCCTGTGGATGCTGCGCCGCGCCCACAACGCACAGTGCCCCAGGCACCGCCGGTGGCGAGCGCTGCACAGCCACTGAGCGGGGACGGCGCGCCGCGAGAGATCACGATTCATACGCGCCAACCCTCGACGACCATCGACGAGCTCGAAAAGGAGTTCCACCGCAAGAAGGAACGGGAGCTTGCCGTGGCCAGCCGCTCAGGCGGCGGAGATGGCGCCCAGCCCACGCAGCGGCGGACGGGCGAAAAAGTGGGGCGCAACGATCCTTGCCCTTGTGGCAGCGGCAAGAAGTACAAGAAGTGTCACGGAGCGTAAAGGCAGGAAATAGGGAGCCGCCAGTCAGCGGGTCAGCAAGTCAGCGGACCGTGGTTCGCAGGTCTCAAAATCGAGATCCGGGACACCCGCAACAGGTCTTTTGGCGGGCGACACCCCGCTTAGAGATTGACTCTGCACTTTAAACTCTCTATCGCACGCTTTAGCATCTTTTGGCGATCGTCGGAGTCATTCGTTTTCGTCGTCTCAAATGCCCTCGCTGAAGCAACTAATGCAGGGCATGCATCTTTGTCATTTGACCGCACGGCGAAATCAATCGAGAAACGCTCTGGGTCGGCCGTGCCGAGCCGGTAGACATCCGTGAGGACCGAGTTGGTTGTGCCTCGAGTTCCTCATCAATGCGACGTACAGCAAATCGTATATTTCAGTTTGCTTTGCGGTTATTGTTTCTTCGACCTGCTGATGTAGCTCAGAGCTAGCGTAAGAGTCAGGTAGACCTGTATCTTCTGAATTGAGCTCCCCTTTGTCGATTTGGTCAAGATAGTGCAGCACCTCGGTGGTACAAGTTTGGTCACATGGGAGATCCTGAAGAGCTTCTGCGATAGCCCTTCGTGTATCCATCACAGTCTCAGGTTTCATGAGTCTCGCCAAGAACGGAGCGACGTTTGGATCGTGCCGCTTTCGGAGTTCGTACACAGCATCAGGCTGTACGTTCGAGACAACGCATTGTGACGGCCCGCGCGCTAGGGTGAACAACATCTTTTCGGCACGTTCACCTGGATACGCCCCGATCTTGTGGACAGCTTCGGCCGACTCGCTCGAGCTGCGAAAATAGGGATAAACGCATGATGCTTCAAGGTAAAGTCGTTGCAACTGGTCCGCCTGCTCAGCGCGACGCAGGAGTACAATCGCAGACGAAAACACGACGAGAAACCCGAGGATTCCTGCGAAAATCAACCAAGTTCTTTTTGAATCTTTCATCGGTGTCTGCCCACTAAACGGCCGACCCGGGCTGCAGCATTGATACAGATTCCCGGAATCGACCGTTAACCGTGTCTGCAGGCTAGCGCAGGAAGCTGAAGAAGCCCTTCTTTCCGTTCTTTTCGGGGAGCAGGCCCGCGGCCGTCTTTGCCATCAAGCGAATACTCTGCGCAATCGCCGAATCGACCATCACCATCGGCGTTGCGGTCTCCCGCGTTCTGCGGGCAGCCGCATAATCATCAGGAACCTTCCATTGCGCTGGCCGGCTCAAGACCTTGGTGACCTGACTGTCGTCAAAAAGCAGATCGCTGGGTTTGTAGCGGTTCAACACAATCTGTAGGGTATCGTCCCGCGCGGCGAAATACTTCGAGATCATGCGATTGGCATTGCGCAATTCAGAGAGGCCCACCTGCGCAATGAGAAAGATCGTCGCGGTCGAATCAAACAGCGTCGAGCCCATCAGGTCCAGTCTCGATCCCGCATCGACCACGACAAAGTCGTAGATCTTGCGCGTAACCTGCAGCAGCTTGTCAACGGCGTCCTTGGTCGGCAGGTTGTCGGGAAGCTCACCTGGAGCCGCCAGCACGGACAATCCCGAGCTATGCTTGACCACGAGCGTGGAGAGCATATTCGCATCCAGCCGGTTGGGATACTGCAGAGCAGTGGCGACGGAGTACTCGTTCGCCATGCCTAGATTGATCGCCACATCACCGAGGGGAAGGCCGAGATCGATGAGGAGAGTGTTGCTGTCAGATTCCTGAGCCAGGGCCAGCGAAAAATTGGACGCGAGGGTGGTGACGCCGCATCCGCCTTTTGTGCCCAGGAAAACGAACAATTTGCCAGGTTCTTTTTCTTCCTGAGGAGGCCCCGCGCGGCGGGTTGAGGCCCGCGCAAGTGCGGATGAGACTTCAGCAGGATCCAGGGGCAGAGTAAAAAACTCGCGCACTCCGACACGCATGAAATGGACTGCCCGCTTCATATCCGCCCTTGCAGAGTAGGCCATTACGTAGGTGCGGCCACTGGCGCAGAGGCTTTCCGCGAGTGCGAACGCGTAATCCGGCTCACTGTCCGCGTCAATGATGACCACGTCGTAGGCTTGCGCCAGCATTTGCGGCAGATCTTCAATTTTTGGGGGGAAAGAGGCAAATTCATGGAACCGCAGGCCGGGGTGCCTGGATAAGGCGCCGGCAACCACCTTGCGGCGTTGTTCGTCGGGTCCAAGAAGCGCGACGGTTAGAGTGATCTCATCCGGGATGCCAGGATCCCTTGGGGCTTGCGACATAGCGAACCAACTACTCCCAAATGCTTATTTTATTCGATCTCATTGCTGAAATGGGACTTGCTATGACCCTTTCGAGGGAGTACGAAAGGAAGACCCAGGGAGAAATGCTAAGCGTTTGAAACGGATGGAGTAATCGGAAGCGTTCGACTTTCGGAGTGGACACAGCGCAATTGAATCGCCGGGCGCGTTGTGTTGCTCGCGGTTGGATCGTGATCAAAGGCGAGGACGGGATTCCCCTGGCGCCATTGACGAAGGCGAGCTTACCCCGCGGTGAGGTAAGCTCGCTGGGAGATGCAAGCGGCATCACGCACTTTCGAGCAGGCGCTGGCTACTGGTTCATGGTGAAGTTGACGGCGACGACTACGACGGTGTCACCGTCGCCAGGCTCGAATCTCCATTGACGGACTGCATCCTCGGCGGCCGCCCCAAGCACGCGATTTCCACTGACCGTCTTCACGTTCTTCACCTTGCCCTGAGCGTCGACGGTGGCTTCGAGTTTGACCTCGCCGGTAATCTTCAGGCGCTTGGCGATCTCAGGATAGATCGGCGGCACCCGGGTTTTGACGGCGCGATCGTCTGCTGCCTGGGCGGGCAGGGCCAAGGCGACGATCAGTGCCAATGCGGCCGCCGGAAGCAGTGTCCTCTTCACCCGGCGCCAACTTCTGCGACGCACAGCCCACTCCCATCTGAACATCAGGCCCTCCAGGAGCTTAAGAAAGACTCAACGGATTTATCGGCGGCGGAACCGAATCCATAAGCCTCTTCGGGTTACCAACGGAACTCGCAGGCCAGGGTTTTCTCCCGGTCGAGCCGCAGCAACGATGTGTGCGGGCGCGGGGTGTCTCGAAGCCGTGGCGGCTTGAGGGAGACGGCCGATTGACGGGAAGGGGGCAGGAAGAGGGACAGGAAGGGTCAGTGGACAGAAAAAGAAGTGCTTTAGCTGAAGAGGCTCAGCAATCCCTTCTTTTTCGTGTCCTCCGGCAGCCCACACGCCACTCTGGCCATCTTGCGAATGGCCCGCGCAATCGGAGAGTTTTCAAGAGCCAGCGGCTCGGCCCGGTTCTGCATCTCGCGCACAGCAAAATAGTCATTGGGAATACGCCACTGCGGAGCCCTGGTCAGCGCGTGCTCAATCGCCTCGTCATCAATCCCCATCATCTTGGACGCATACCGGTTGAGCACGATCTCGAGTTTTGATCCAAACGCCGGAATCGAGCCGGTAATCATGCGATTTGCGTTGCGCAGCTCCGGAATCCCGGCCTGCGTGACCAGGTAAACTCGCGAGGCGATATCGAAGAGCTGGGAGCGCGTCCAATCCAGCCGTGATCCCGCATCGATCACCAAACAATCGAAGTTGTTTGAGGACACGGTCAACAGCCTGTTGGCGGCCAGGCTATCAATCGTGACCTGTGGGAACCGGCCCGGGGCCCCCAGCAGAGACAGACCGGAGCTGTGGCGGACCAGCAATCTGGAAAGGAAGTTGGAATCCAGCCGCTCGGCCTCCCGCAAGGCATCGACCGTCGAGTATTCGCACGTCAATCCAAGGTTCATCGCCGCGTCGCCCAGCGGGAGATCGAAATCGATGAGCAGGGTGTTCTGCTTGGCGTCCTGCGCCAGGGCGACAGCGAAGTTGCATGCCACCGTGGTTACACCCGCCCCGCCCTTTGCGCCCACAAAGACAAAGATCTTTCCGGCCGTCTTTTTTAGAATTGGCGCCGCCTGTACACGGGCGGTCACGCGCGCGATCGCTTCATCCACAGCTCCCGGGGCAAATGGAAACGCGAGAAGCTCGCGCGCGCCTGACCGCATCGCGTGGACCAGCAGCTGTTGATCAAACCGCTGAGCGTACACGACTACAGTGGCCTGGCTGAGCGCGCACAGGCTCTCGACCGTGCGCAGAGCATCGCGGGGATCGCTGTCGATTCCGACAAGAGTCATGTCAAATCCCTGGCCGGAAAGCAAGGACGCATCCTGAATCGTGGGAAGATAGCCGGGCACGACGCGGACTGCGCCGGTCCTTGCCCCAGCCGGCAATCCGGCAACAACCTTGCATTGCTCGCGGTTGGGATCGACGACGGCAATCGAGATCTTGGGCATCCCGACCGAGTCGGGAATATCGAAGCGAAGCGGACTTGCCGTCTCCGGAGTCTCAAATGCAGTCGCCATACACACCTTTCAGGCCAAATCCGCTGCGGCTTGGGCCTGTTCCGCTCGGGATGATTAGGAGCCGCTCATGAACTCTATCGGCGGAGATGGCTCCTGCATGAGTGCGATCCAAGCTCTGAAAAGTAATTAGGGCCTTCTATGGAAGGTCCTAACGCGATTCATCTTTTACGGTTTTCGCCGGTGCCAATTTTTACGATGGGCTGCCTGCGATGGCGGCAAAGGTCAGATCCTGGGCGAAGCTGTGGTGCTGCTCGCGCCACAGGTCGAAGAGGCGACCGTAACTGAGGGTGATGTACTCGGAGTGGGCAATGCCGAGACGGGCAGCGGCGCGATCGATCCACTCGGCGGAGCCTTCAAGTTCGGCGTAGTTTCCGATCGGGGTTTCGTCGACCACGCAGTGGCCCTCGCCGTCCTGCCACTCGGTGCGCCACTTCTCGTAACGAAAGGCGGCCACGAGTCCGAGGGATAGAAAGACCTCCGCCAGCGCGTTGCCGTCCGCAATTTCGGTTTCGGTTTCGATGCGGTGTTTGTGGCGGGCTTCCGCCGCGACGCCGGAGCCGGGCAGGCGCTTATACGTGAGCGTCCAACGGCTGGCGTAGTTGCGAATGCGGAGGATTTCAGTGCGGGCGCGAAGTTGGCGATCGAGCGTGTCGTAGAGCACATTGCCCTCGAAGCTGCGTGGAGTTTGCAGGCGAAAGCCCGCGGATTCGAGCCGTTGCGCGAGGACGGCCGGATCGGCGATGCGGAATTTGATCTCGGTTTCGATGGGCATCGGGTACTGCGAGTATAAAGGCCGGTGGCGGAGGCGGGCTCACGAAGGCGACAATGAGAGGGTGAAGACGCTGCGGCTCGCCATCGATGCGAAGCACCTGGAGACGGCGGAAGCGCGCGAGGCGCTCGACCGCGCGGCGGGGATTCTGCGCGCAGGGGGACTGGTGGCGCTGCCGACGGAGACCGTCTACGGATTGGGGGCGAATGCGCTGGATGGGGCGGCGGTGAAGCAGATCTTTGAGGCCAAGCGGAGGCCGGCGTGGGATCCGGTGATTGTGCACGTGGCATCGCAGGCCATGCTTGAGGGACTGGTGGAACCCGGTGCGGTAAGCGGGACGGTGCGGCGGCTGATGGAGGCGTTCTGGCCGGGACCGTTGACGCTGCTGCTCAAGCGGACGCGCGCTGTCCCGGACGCGGTGACGGCGGGGCGGCCGTTGGTTGGAGTGCGCATGCCGTCGCACCCGGTGGCGCTCGAGCTCATCCGGCGCGCCGGGTTTCCGGTGGCCGCGCCCAGCGCCAACCGCTTTGGGCACGTGAGCCCGACGACGGCCGAACATGTGCTCCACGATCTCAATGGGCGCATCGATGCGGTGCTCGATGCAGGGCCGTCGCCGCGCGGCGTCGAATCTACGGTGCTCGATCCTGCGCCAAGCCCGATGGTGATCTACCGGCCGGGCGCGGTGACGGCGGAGCAGATTCAGGAGATCGCAGGGCCGGTGGAAGTTCTTCAGCGAGGCGAGCCTTTGCTGGAGGCGCCGACGGAGGCGCTGCCCTCGCCGGGCGTGGGGCTGCGGCATTATGCGCCGCGGGCGAGGTTGGTGCTGATCGAAGCGCCGCTCGGCAAGTTGGGCGCGAGTCTGGCTAAAACAGCGAGCGATGAGCGGGGCGAGCGGTTGGGCGTGATGCTGCCTGCGGGTGTTCGAGCGCCAGCGGAGATTGCGGCGGACCGGGTTTACGCATGGGGCAGGTGGGACGCTCCGGAAGAGCTTGCGCAGAGGCTTTATGCCGGCCTGCGGGCGCTCGATGCGGCTGGATGTACGGCGATTCTCTGTCCGCTGCCGCCCGCGGAAGGGCTTGGAGCAGCGATTCGCGACAGGCTGGAGAAAGCAGGGAATAGGGAGTAGGGAATAGGGATCAGAGAACAGGGAACAGGGAACAGAGAACAGAGAACAGAGAACAGAGAGCAGAGAATGAGGTTTCGTGAGGAGGCGGCAGAGAGAAACGCCTAATTCCAGTGAAGATTTCGACACGCCGGGGCTGTTTTTCTATTCCCTACTCCCTATTCCCTGGTCCCTGTCTTTACCCGTTGTCGCCGAGCTTGTACATGTACTTGATGGCTGACTTGTAAATTAGTGTTTTGTTGCGGCCGCGAACCTTGAGCGAGTTGCGGTCGTACCACTCGATGCAGCCATCTACCCGCTCGCCGTCTTCGAGCACAATCACCATTGGGGTCTGCGACTGAATCTGCTTCTGCAGGTAGAAGAGCTCGGCGTGGCGGTTCGGCGCGTCCCTTTCGACGGTCTGCGCCGGAAAGCGGAAGGGTAGCGGAACAGGGGCGCTCCTCCTCGTGTGGGCCGGAACCCGGCCGGGTTCGAACACGCGCGATGCGGGCAGAATCGGTTGGATACTCATGGGGAACAATCCTCCGCAAAAAATGAAAACTGAAACTTGCAATGCCCCGGGCGCCGCAAAACACCTAGGAAAACCGTTCTAGCGGTTCGACCTGTCCGCAGAGACCGTCCGAGCCGCTACCTGCAGGAAACCAAGAAGACCTTGCACCGCGCCCTCGTGGAGAGGAAGGCAGTCCCGCGTAGGCGAAAGAAGCCTGTCCTTGCGTCCCTGGGCTCGATGGGAGTGCTCTTAATCGAAAAGATGCCTGGGTCCGATTGGGGGTTGCTCTTTTATTCTGCGGCGATCGCGGTGGCGCGTCAAGCGCGGGAGCGGGAAACGAAGGACCAAGGGACCAAGGTAACGAGGTCATTGGCCCAATTCCGAGCTTTCGGCTACTCCATTGTCGCCGCCAGGCTGACGGCCATGGCGTCGAGCGAGAGCGAGCGGAGCAGGTTGCGGCGCATGCCTTGCTCGACCTGAACCAGAGCGCGGGCGGCGCCGTCGATCCAATCGACGGTCAAGCCCTCAGCCAGACGGGTCAATTCGGCGGCAAGATCGAGGTTACGGATGAGGCCGGGCGTTCCGGCCACAATCAGCAGCAGATCTTCCACCAGGCTGCCGAGTGCGCGGAGCAGGTTCACGGTCTTCTCCTGGCCGTCGGCGCCGGCGCGGTAGCTCTCGGTGGCATGGAAGAGAGCGGAGTAGTCTGGTTCCCGGAGCGCGGTGTGCAGGATGACGAGCGCGTCCTCGCGGCTAGCGAGGTAGACGCCGAGCTCGAGCGAGAGCGCGCGGCCCACGGCGCCCTCGGCCAGCCGCGCGACGAGGGCGCGGTCCTTCGGCTTGAGCTCGGGCCGGCGCTCGGCGAGCAGGGCTTCGAGATCGGAGGCCGGCAGCGCGCCGAGGCGGTGCACGACGGCGCGGGAGCGAATGGTGGGCAGCAGCTCCTGCGGGTTTTCGGTGAGCAAGATCAGAGTGGTGTGCTCGGGCGGTTCTTCGAGGAGCTTAAGCAGGCTGTTGGCCGCCTCTTTCATGAAGGCGGACGAAGTGAAGATCGTGAAGGCGCGGCGGGCCTCGACAGGCTGCCGGTAGTAGGCCACGTGGATGGCTTGGCGGACCTGGCCGAGCTTGATCATGAGCTGCGGCGGGTCGGGCGGAATGACGAGCACGTCAGGGTGCGTCTGAATGAGGATGCGCGTCTCGCGCTTGTCGGTTTCGCGCAGGTCATCGCGGGCGGCGACGGCTTCGTCGACGAGCGCGTCGAGGTTGGCAGCGGCGGCGGTGCGGGCGCAGTTTGAACAGACGCCGCAAAAATCGGGCAGGCCATCGGTTTCCGAGGGCTTGAGGCAGTTCACCGCCTGGGCCAGCATGAGGGCGAGTGTGTACTTTCCGGCACCGCGGGGGCCGGTCAGGATCATCGAATGGGGAAAGCGGCCCGAGCGCACGCTCTCGCGCAAGTGCGTGACCGTTGCCGCGTTGCCCAGGAAGTCCTGGAAGCCCATGGATTGAGGATAGTGCATGGGACGAGCTGACAGCTTTCAGTGATCAGCTCTGCCGCCAGGGCCTGGCTCGAAGCACTGCCGGGCATACCGGCTGGTATGGAGTGAGGCAACTCACTTCCTGTGGCCCCCGCCCCTCCCAGGGTCTTTTGAGGAAGTTCTTCATGACAAAGGAGTTACGGAATGGTGTGTCCGCAAATTATTCACACCGTTTGGGTTACGGCCAAATACTTCTTTTCAAATAACTTAGCAGCAGGTCAGTAAGTCGACGAATTAGCGGAGCTTGCTGAACTAGTAGCCCATTGCGCGGGCTTGCAGTGTGGACCCGACAAAGGAGATTTGTACCTGCGATGCCGTGAGAGGCCCCGTATTTTCAGAGATATGGCGAAAATTTAAGAAAAAGTGTCAATGACACTTGACAGATTTGGCCAGCTTGTGTAAAGTTTAATTGTCAGTTTGTAAAGGAGACCAAACATGTTCTGCTCGATCAAGAGTGTTGTGCAACGCCGTTACGTGGTCCGGTGCTGGATTGGGGCCGGGCTGGTTGTCTTGCTGTCGCTTGTGGCGGCCCTTTTGTTCCGGCTGGCACACCTGCACGGGCCGCTGGCCTATCCGGTGGCGGCTTTGCCGGCGCTTCCGATCATCTGGGTGCTAATCGAGACGGGCCGGTACTTGGCCGAGGAGAAGGACGAGTTCCAGCGCAATCTTTTCATCCAGTGCATTCTGGGCGGGACGGGGGGAACGCTGGCGGTGACAACGATGTGGGCGTACATGGAAGACTTTGCGCGCGTGCCGCGGCTGGACCTGGTCTGGGTGTATCCGATGTTCTGGCTGTTCGCTGCGATCACCTACCCGGTGGTGTACCGGAGGTACCGATGAAGAACCGGCTGAAGGTTCTGCGCGCGGAGCGGGACTGGTCGCAGGGGGACCTGGCCCAGCGGCTGGAAGTGTCGCGGCAGAGCGTGAACGCGATCGAGACAGGGAAGTTCGATCCGAGCTTGCCGTTGGCGTTCAAGCTGGCGCGGCTGTTTGGGAGGCCGATCGAAGAGATTTTTACGGATGAGGAGCCGGGAGAGACGGTGAGCTAGCGAGTCAGCGAGTCGGCAAGTCAGCGAACAGGCCCCCATTGCGGGGCCTGTTTTGTTTGCGGGTGAGCGGGTGTGCGAGACAGAGGGTCGGCGAATCTGCGTTCGTGGCCTCGCGCCCGAGCCGCAAAAAAAAGACGCGTAACGCGGACCCTATGGGTTGAACCGCTGATTTCGTTTCACGGATGGGAGCATTCGATTGATGGGTGCGGATTCCGCCTCGGCAACGGTTGACACACCTATCGCGACGAACTTAGATTCATGGCAACATTCACAAACCACGAGGAGGGCATATGAGCCGCACGTTGCTTGTGATCGCTCTCACGGTCCCATTGATCGCATACCCGCAGAACCCTCCGAAACAAGCGGATGTTCGCGTACAAAGGACCTCTCTCTCGCGCGACCAGGAGTTGCAGATCGGCAAGCAATATGCCGCCGAGGTCGAGCGTGAAATGGAGGTCGTACACAACCCTGAAATCGAGAGCTGGCTGAACCAGATCGGCCAGAATCTTGCCAAAACGCCAGAAGCCAACGCCTATCCGTACCTTTTCAAGCTGGTCAACGACGACTCCATCAATGCATTCGCCTTGCCCGGAGGTCCGATGTATGTGCATACGGGCCTGCTGAAAGCAGCCACGAGCGAGGGCGAGGTCGCCGGTGTTCTGGCCCACGAAATGTCGCACGTGGCGCTTCGACACGGCGCCGCCCAAATCAGCAAGCAGCAGACACTCAACACCTTGTTTGGCCTGATCGGGGTCGCCGCCGGGACGTTGACTGCGGACAAGAACGGCCAGTGCGGCTTCGTTTGCCAGATTTCGCAGGCGGGCACAACTCTGGGAGAGAACTCGCTGTTGATGAAGTTCTCGCGCGGTTATGAACACGACGCGGATTTGAACGGCGCCCGCATGATGGCTGCGGCCGGTTATGACCCCATCCAGTTGCCGCAATTCTTTGAAAAGCTGGAGGCAACTCAGGGTACAGCCGCGGAGCCCAAGGGACTGGCGCTTTGGATGGCCGATCATCCTGCCACCGGGAGCCGGATCAAGTACGTCTCAGACGATATCCAGTTCTATCCCAAGCGCGACTACACCACCAATACCGGCAACTTCGCCCAAGTGAAGAAACTGCTCGCAACAATTCCGCCGCCCAAGCCGCAGCCGGGGGCCCTGATTCAGCCCAAGCAAGGAGCAACTGCGCGGACCGGTCTGCCGGCGGGATTTAAGGATTATCCGGCAAATGGGTTTTCGATTGCGTACCCGGAAGCGTGGCAGGTAGGTCAGGCCGATCCGGGAGGCAGCCTGTACATTGTCCCGCAAGGCGGGGTTGCAAAGGACCAGAATGGCGGAGCAGAGCTGCTGACCGGCGCGATGATCGACTACTACGTTCCGAAAGCCGGGGCTTCGACCGTGAACCTGACAGCGAGTACGAAGGAGTTTCTTGACTCGCTTGCACAAGGCGACTCAAATCTGAAGGCAGAGAAATCTGAGCAAGTGAAGGTCGGCGGGAAGGAGGCCCTGAGGACGAGGCTTACGACGAAGACCTCGCTTCAGCAGGAGCCGGGCCAGGTGGTGTACCTGTATACGGTTCCCCGGCAGGCGGGCCTTTGGTATCTGGTGCTGGCGACGCAACCTTCGAAGCTGACAGACTTCGACCCGCTGGTGAAACAGGTGGTTGGGACCGTTCAGTTTCCTGACTAATGCGCTGAGCATGTGAATTGGTCACTTCAGCGTTGTCATCTCGCAGGTCTCAAAACCGTGACTCGGGGGCCCGCACATTCCAGCAGGGGCTAAAGCCTCGCTCATTTTGCGGCGTTCGCCGTCACGACTGAAATCGTGCCCTGACACGCTGTGCTCCGCCGGTTGAAGTTCTCAACAGACTGTGGATCTGCTGTCACGGCGATTGATGGTCGAGGTCCGCTGTGACGAAGCGAACTAGGGACTCAAGCAAAGCGGCGCGAGGGTAAACAGTCTTGTCCATTTGTGAACGAATCGTGGAGTCAGTCGACTTGTCGAAGGGCAAAGCGACGGCAAAGTGGTCAGCGAGCGCCGCGCCCAGGAATTTGGCGCCCGGCACGATGGCATCGTCGCGCAACAGCTGGCCATCCTCGGCGGGCCCGTAGGTGGACAGGATGCGCCATGTCTCGAGAAGAGACTTCGACGTGGTTGTCTGATCCGACTTCGCAATCAGGGAATATGTTGGGACCACGGGATTCGGATATGCCGCAAGAAACGCACGGCGATTTTCACGCTGCAGGCTTTTGTATCCGGATGACAGATCGCCCTGGCAGCTCTTGATGGGCACCGTTTTCATGTACTTGTCGGCGACCTGAGGCAGCAAGTCGGCCACCGGCGAACCGCCCGAGGCGCCTGCAACGGTGATGAAGGCCGCTACCTGATCGCTCACTCCTGCCTCCTCGGCCAGCGCCACCTGAATGTCCGGACCCCCTTTGCTGTAGCCGATGAGGATGTACTTCTTGCCATCGCTGGACTTGTGGTCGCGCAAGTACTGAGCAATCACTTTTGCGTTTGACTCGCTGGAGTCGTTGGGAATCTGCAGCAAGGCCACATCCAGGCCATCTTGCTTCAAAGCAGCCTGCCCTTCCTGGAACGCAGGCGTGTCTGACACGCACGAGCTCATGATTCCCGGCACAATGAGCACCCGATATTTGGTGGCGAGAGGCACCAGTTTCAGATCCTCTCTTCCGGGAGAGTCGATGTAGCGGGAACAAGGGCCCCAGCTGCCCGTGTCGGGATTGCGCTGTTTGAGCACGGAGCAAAATGTGTCGGCGAAAGATGCTGACACGTCTCCCGTGCCGGCAGCCAGGTAGACTAGCAACGTGCGGCCGTCGGATGTGAACTCGGACCCTGTGGCCGTCTTGGCGCTCAAGACCGGATTCGTGGGCGTGATGTAATCGGTCTTCACCACCATTCCGGTCTGCACCAGGCTGTCGCGGATGTAGTCCCGTTCGTTGTCACTGTTCGGGTCAATCTTGTGCGTGATGCCGTTATTGCGCTCGTCGCGAGCGAACCCGATGTCGTGCATGCCGGCGCCCGCCCAGATGGTCTGCCCTTCGAGGGTCGTGGGCGCCTTCCAAATCCGGAAATGATGCCTTGATGCCACCACGCGCAATGGGTCGGCCTGCGCGTATCCGAAATCCTGCGCGCGCCCGAACAGGTCCAGCACACTCATCGGCATGGTCACGTAGGCTTCCTTCGAGAGGCTCGCGAACAGTCCGCGAACCATGGCATCCTTGTCGGTTTTGTCGACCGCCACCCAACCTGCGGCTTTCAAAGCCGCCTGCACCTGGTCCTGCGATCCGATGAGAATGAAATTCACCCGGTCGCCGGGATCGCCATTGGGGTCGCTTACTCGCTGCGGTATGGAGTCAATCAGGCTTTGGGGGAAGGCGGGCACATGCACAGCACTTGAAGGGGTGGCTGGGGCTGCAGCTGCGGTGCTCTGAATCACCACGTGATAGGAACCTGTGGCCTGATCAAACGATGTCTGGTTGATCGCCACAAAGAGCCGCCCGGCAATCGGGGCCTGGTAATTGAGAAGTTCGCCAACAAAGAAAGGCCGAGCTGCGTCGCTTGAACCGATCCGCCCCACCAGTGCACCCCGGCCCGCATCATTCAACGGAAGCGCGCGCAAAAGGTCGGTGAAGCTGCGGGGTAATCCGCCCGGGCCGTTGGACTGGCGCGCAGTGGAATACTGCAATTGCCCGGTTGCGGTGATGTGCAAGGTATCTCCGACATTCAGATCAATCCCGGTATCCACCCATGCGCTCGCCGGCGTCAGGTCGAGCTCGTGACTTTGCGCCCAGAGCGGGATGGCAAACAAGAAACTCAGAAAGGCTGCTCGGATCATGGTCCTCTCCTTGCGATTGCGTCCAAAATGTATCGCTCCACCCGGCTCCAGATTGCCGGGTCGAGCTCCATCTTGGCGTGGCTGCCTCCAAACTCTCGTCTGGGCCAGGAGGCATTGGATTCATCAAGTGAACGAAAGACGTACGAAGCCCTGAAGTTCCCCAAGACCATGGTCCTTGCCGGGTTGGCCGCCTGAATTTCCGCGCGCCCCTGAATCGTGAAGGGGTCGTGCTGGTAGAAATTTACGGCCGCCCGGACGTTTGCAGGAATCACGTCGTCGTAGGTCCCTACACTGTCGACCTGCACCGTGAGCAGCACAGGAACGCCAAGCTTCTCCAGGTCCCGCGCCGTGTAGATTGCCGCGGCGCCACCCCAACTCTGCCCGAACAAAATGATGCGAGCTGCCGCCCTTTCGTCAGGTTCGAGGCGGCCGTCGCGGTTGGTGTCAAGAGCCCGACGGATGAGGCGCAGAGCGAGCTGGCGGTTATGATTCGAAATCGATTCAGCATACACGCCCGGCCGTTGCCGAAGGCTGAGCGCAAGCCGGCGAACACTTCTGTGTTCATCGTTCCAGCGGTCATACCCTCCAAGGAATCCTATGACCAGCGTCGATCCCGGCGGCAGAGGTGTTGGCGTCGTCAGGTCAGCAAAACGCTGCGCACACACCACCGGGCAGCACAATGCCGCGAGAAGTATCGCCCGTTTCCGCAGCGTGAATCGGCCGATCAACGCCTCACCCGACGACTCAGGCGCGCCAAGGAATCCAGCAAGCAGGCGCGTATTCGCAACCCCGGCGGCCGCCGAGGAGCGTTCTGGAAGAGCGAAGAGAATCCGCTTCGGCGGCATCCGCCGATAGGCAATGCTCTGAGTTACGTGAGAATCATACGCCGTTTCGAGGAGCTGTTCGAAGGCACTCGAGGTGAGGAGTGGGGTTTCGGGCTAGGAGGTCAGTAGCCCGCGTGACCCGATCTGGCCCGGCCCAAGGGCGCCCCGGCGCCCCGGCACCGAGCCCTGGGCCGGGCAGATTTTGGCGTTGCTTTCTGACGGATTCAGGGCTAGTCTTGGTTAGCCTTCCCGGAGAATCCCAGCGGTGCTGAGCAATTTCTCGGCCTCGGGTGTTTCCCCGTTCATGCTGCCAGCAAGGAAAGTGATCATGGCGCGCCGTCTGTTGCTCTCCACTTCAAAGTTCATTCTGGCTGTCGTTTTCATGGTCCTCGCAGCCCCGCAGTTGGGTACTCCCACCGTGCAGGCCAAAGACGGCACCGGTCTGGACAAAGTCACGTGGTCGGGCACGATCCGCATTGACTCGCAGACTCACGACAATCAAACCAGCAACGAGCAGAGCACGACCGAAACAACGTCGCTGGACCGCGTCGAGGTGACCGAGTTTACGGTTCGCCGGATGCCTCATGAAGCAGGATTGACCTGGGGCAGCTCCGATGTGTCTGCGCAGGTTCGCAGCAACGAGACACTGACCTCCAGGGACGTTGCGAATGACGGGGCGTATGACCGGAATTCCAAGTCCGTCCAGGCCGGCAGCGGAAGCACCACGGGTGGGGTGCTTCTGATCCTGCGCGGCGAGGGCGGAACCGGTAAAGATACCTGTTGGCTTGAGACTGCCTCAATCGGGCAACGCGACGACGGCGGGCAAGTGACAAAGCCGGTTGACTACCCCGGCACCGAACATGATTGGGGCGTTGACGACCACCAATCGTACGACGTGACCAAGAACCTTTCCGCTACGATAGGCCCCGATGGCGTGCGCATGGAGATTCCCTGCGCGAAAGACGCGCGTTCTCTGTCTGGGAGTCAAGTGGTTGAGAATTCCGGTGGCTGGGTGGAGCGGGTTACCTACAACCTTCATGAGGATGGCCAGGCCGAAACTGAGGTCGAGTTGGTGCCGGCAGGTGGATTCAGCGATTGGCTTCCGCAAGCCGGCCAGGATGAAAAGACGATCGGCAACTCGGTTGACGTCGGCGTGGTGGCCCACACCGAGGGCGATCCCAGCCTGAAGCCGCCGAAGAAGGTGCTGAAATATACGATCACGCTTGAGGACACCTCGAAGGAAAAGGGCGTGGACTCGAATTGGCCCAAGAGCGACGACGCGACCACCGATTTCGACATGCAAATCGACCCGAACCAGGAACTGGTGAAGGTGACGGACGACAAAGGCCAGGCAGCCACAGTCAACCAACAAGACGTGACCGAGTTCCGTGTGCGAATCAACTCGTATGACTGGGGAGGGTACACCAAGCTCAAGGTGGTTGCCGAACTCGAGGGCGGGGACACGGTGGTGGCACACGTGCGCGGCCATTCCGATCAGGACTCGCTGGCCATTCCCAAGGACGACAATCAGAACCACATTGCCGACGGTTGGGAGGACCAATTCGGCCTTGAGAATACCGCCGCCACAGCGGACGATGACGACGCGCCGGCAGGCGACGGCCACAACGGCGATTCCATTGTGCTCTACGACGAGTACCGTGGATTTCACATCAGCGGCAAACATGAGCGGCTTTCGCCGAATGTCAAGGATCTGTTCATTTTGGATCTCGATAAATTGGGCTCAGGCATCTACGCGCAGTCAACCCAGGTGCGCGTTCACCTGATTAACGAAAACGAAGTACGTCTGAACGAGGGCGGCGCGGGAAACCGCGAAGTGATCACGCCAAACGGCGACAACGGCGAATCATACGCGATCCTGGTGATGCGCGCCCCGCTTCAGGACGGGGACATCGGGTGGACCAACGGCGGGCCGAGCGTTCCTCGAAACATTCGCGCCGTGATCATCGACGCTTCCGCGATCCTGGCGACCTACGGCACGATGGGCCAGGCGGAATTATCGTCGACGATTGCTCATGAACTGGGGCATGCGACGAACGTGTGGCACCACGGCGAGCAGCCTCCCGATTACAAAGTCGGCGATGTGACGTGTGCGCTCCCCGATGGGAAAACCGCGCACCACAAGGCCAATGGCGACGGCATGATCGTGGCAGCGAAGGGTGGGTCATATAGCGGAAATGACGCGTGTATCATGCGCTACGACGACGCCAATTTCTACGAGAATAAGGATGGCAACTGCCACTGGCAGCATGGCGGCGCAACCGTTCACGGCTTCGTCTATGGCCAGGATCCGCCGGGGACCACCTTGTGCCCGAGTGGAAAAGGAACGGGAGTCAACGATCCCGACGGACTCAACAAGGCAGGAGACGCATCGGCGGGCCGCGGCGAGTGCATTCACAAATTTTGCCTGAAAAACTCTGCGCACTGACCTATGAAAAAGTTGATCGGAGTCATCGTCGTGTTGGTCCTGGCCGCCGGGCTGGGAGTTGGGATAAGACTTTTGTGGCACGCGCATCGGGCGACCGGGAAACTGCCCGAGCTTCGGGCGGTGATGAAGGACGAGGATGAGCCTCGGCCAATTGAGCCGTCTTTGGCCATTCAGGTGAACGAGGACAGGGAAGCTGCGATTTTTGCAGGCACGCCGGTGTGGTTTGATCTCGAAGCGGCCAATGAGGCGGCGATGAACGACGTGGCCGGAACACAGCAGCTCGCACAGAAAATCGCGCGCTTGCAGGCAGCAGCGGCGCAAGGCCATGCCAGGCCTGAGCTGCTGAAGCAGGCGATGGCCGATTACCAGAAGAGAACAGCCCCTTCGACCATCACGCTGGGCGACGCTTCCCATCCCTGGAGGGATGCCGTGCAGTTTCTTGTCCGCGACGATAAGGGGGGCGAGAAGCCGTTTCCGCTCGTACTCAAACTGCTTGGCAGTCAGCCGGAGACGGTCGCGCTGGACACGGTGAACACTGCCGAGGCGAGCTTTGGCGTGGCAGCGGCTGACATCGCGCCGGGGACCTACTCGATTGCTGCCTGCCTTGGCGCAACGGGATCGTGGAAGGGGCGCGCCTGCTCCGATGCGGTGAAGTTGACCGTTGAGGCGCGGCCCGGCAAGCTAACCGCGGACCAGCAAGTGGCGCTTGACCGGCAAAAGGCTCGCTATGGGCTGGAGGCCGGCGACTACGATGCAGTTGAGGCCTACGGCCGGGATTTGGTGAAGGCGAATCCGAAATCAGTTCCCGGGCACATTTACCTGGGCGATGCGGCGCTGGGCAAGGGCAAGAACGATGCCGCACTGCAGGAGTATCTGACCGCCAGCGCGCAGTTCGACAGGCAGTATCCGAATGCCCAGGAGCAGCCGATCTACCTGATCACGCGCATCAGCCAACTGCTAGAAAAGCCGGCTGGAGCGAGGTGAGAGGCGCCACCAACTTTTAGCGAATCCACTGTTAAGGCGGATGTGCCTGGGGCAGCTGGCGAGACAGCGAGTCAGCAGGTTGGCGAGTCAGCAAGTCAGCGAATCAGCCTAGAGATTTCCGACCCACGTCGCAAAAAGCAACCGCAGATCCCTCGGCTACGGTCGCCTGAGCGACCTGCGCTCGGGATGACAGTGGCGTGTGTGGGGCGCGGGACGAGGGTGGGCGAGCCAGCGAGTCGGCGTGTGCGCGGGCGTTGGAGCGATGCCACCCTTGCGATCCGCCACGGCGAATCGCAAGCATGGGGCGCCCGCGTTGGGCCGGTCCCCGTGGGAAGAGAGATGGAAAAGGAAGGGAAGTTTCGCGAAGGCGCGAAAATTTCAGACTGACCACTCAGGCCCGGCTCCTGTACACTTTCCTTGGTCAGGCATTCCCCAGAGTATTGCTGACTAAATCACAACAGGAGAAAGCAGATGAACGCAAGAGTGTGCAGTGTCTTTACGGGCCTGTGTGGGGTCGCTGTGTTCGCGCTGTGTGCCGTTTCGTCGGGTGCGCAGGCAACTGAGGTCAAAGAGAAACCGCCCATGTTCTCGTATGTGGCCAATTGGCAGCTTCCTCATGAGCATTGGGCGGACATGGCAAAGATCGCTTCCGCCGAAGGCCCAATTTTGCAAAGTGCATTGGCCGACGGAACCCTTGTGGGGTATGGCAACGATACGAATCTGGTGCACTCGGTTGACGGCGAGACGAACGATGTGTGGTGGTCTGCCACGTCGATGGCGGGGTTGATGAAGGTGCTGGACCAAATGCGGGCGGCTGACCCTTCCAGTTCGCCGTTCGCGCTCAATCCCACGAAGCACTGGGACAACATCTACGTGAGCCGGTTTTACAACTGGAAGTCCGGCTCCTTTACGGGCGCATACGTTAGCGTGGCGATGTATAAGTTGAAGCCGGACGCGCCCGACGAGGCATTGGAGACGCTGAGCAAGAGCATGTTTGTACCGCTTCTGGAGAAGCTGCTCGGCGACGGGACCATTGTGGAATACGAGATCGACGTCCAGGCAGTCCACACCGATGCGCCGGACACGTTTGCGATTGTCACTGTTGCGCCTCAGCCGGAGGGCCTGGATACGCTGCGCGCGGCGATCAGGCAATCGATGAGAAGCAACCCGCTGGCCGGTCCGGCGTTTGATTCCGCGGTGGACTACAGCGCCCATCGCGATGAGCTGCTGAAAGGGGACGGGACGTTTAAGTAGAACGCGGCGGCGATTTCCCCGGTCCGCGAGCGGAGTCCGTTTCGGCGTGCTGCTCGCGGGCTGGGTGTGAGCGGTGCGCCTCAATTCGGCGGATTCTTTCCCGAAGTGCTTGTTGCCGCTGCGAAGTTTGCCAACGCTTGAAACAATCCATTACCTCCCCCGAAAGCCAGGAGGACACGTGAAGTTTATTGTGAGTTGGAGTTTGCCTCAGGCGACGTTCAGCGCCGCCGTGAATCGGTTCCTGAAGGCGGGCGGAATGCCGCCGGCGGGTGTGAAGCTGATTGGACGCTGGCATGGGATGAGCGGCCGTGGATTTGCGGTTGTCGAAACCACCGATCCAAAGGGTCTGTACGCGTGGTTCGCGGAATGGTCTGAATTTCTGCCGCTGGAGACCACCCCGTGCCTTGAGGACGCGGATGCCGGCGCGGTGCTGGCGGCGATCAAGAAGTAACACAAAAGGGCGAGAGACCCGGATATCGGGCGGCTTGCGGAGACTCGAGTGGCCGCAGTGGCGATGGTCGCGACGGCGCAGGGTGGAGGTGTGTGCGGGGGCGAGCGGGGCTAGCGGTGTTAGCGGAGTTCGAGGTCTGATCCCACCCTTTCGCGTCAAGCACGAAAAGGGTGGGGCACCCCTCTTTCGTTGGAGGCGATGCGCGGTTATCTGCCGGTGTAGATGACGTGCCAGATGGAGCGGGAGCCGTCGTCGGAGACGAAGAGCGAGCCGTCAGGGGCGACGGCGACGCCGACGGGCCGGCCCCAGACATCGCCGTCACCGTTGCCAACGGTGAAGCCGGTGAGGAAGTCCTCGTACTCGCCGGTCGCGTGCCCGTCGTGCATGGGCAGGCGGATGACTTCGTAGCCGGCGCGCTGGGCGCGGTTCCATGAGCCGTGCTCGGCGGCGAAGGCGTCGCCCTTAAACTCGGCGGGGAATTGCGAGCCCCCGTAGAAGGTCATCTCGAGCGAGGCGAAGTGAGGCTCGAGAAGGATGTCGGGGGTGATGACCTTGGGACCGAGCTCGGGGTGCTTGCCCTGGTGCCGCGGATCCCAGCGGCCACCCGCCGGCCCGCCCATGTAGAACCACGGCCAGCCGTAGAAGCCGTGCTCCTGGACATGGGTGATGTAGTCGGGGACGAGGTTGTTGCCGAGGGCGTCGCGCTCGTTGGTGGAGCACCAGAGCTCGCCGGTGATGGGGTTGATGGCCTCGCCGACGCAGTTGCGCAGGCCCCAAGCGTAGATCTCAATAAATTTGCCGTCGGGTGTGAACTCGAGGATATCGGCGCGGTGGAATTCTTCGGGATGGGTGTCGGCGTCGTCGACGTTGGAGTGTGAGCCGACAGAGGCGAGGAGCCTGGAGCCGTCGAGGGTGAAGGCGAGGTCGCGGGTCCAATGGCCGCCGCCCCGCAGGCGCCCGCCGCCGGGCAGTTCGGCGATCTGCTCCATGGGGCCGCGAGCGGTGAGGTCGCCGTTGCGGTAGGGAAAGCGCACGATGGCGTCGGTGTCGCCGATGTAGACCCACTTGGGATTGGGACCGAGGGGATAGAAGGCGATGCCGAAGGGCTGGTGGAGATCGCTGGCGAAGACGGAGGTTTGTTTGGGATTGCCGTTGGCATCGACGCCGCGGAAGATTTTGATTTTGCCGGTGGCGCTTTCGGCGAGGAAGAGGTCGCCGTTGGGGGCGAAGCGGATGAGGCGCGGGTTGTCGAGGCCGGTGGTATAGAGCTCGACCTTGAAGCCCTTGGGCGCGATGGGCCAAGCATTGGCAGGGCGGGGAACGATGTTGGGGCCGTTGTCAACGGATTGATCGGGCGCGGGCTCGGGCAGGTCAGCGACGGTGAGATGACGGCGGATGCCAGGGGACTCGTGAGCCGCGTCAGTGAAGGCGGCCTGGCCGGTGAGGACGGGAGGGACGGGGACCGGGTGTTTGGGGATGGACTTGGCGGCATCGGTGGAGGGTGCGCCGGAGGCGGCGGGGGCGATGAGCGCGGATGCGAGGGCGAAGACGGCCGAGGCGGTGAGGAGGCGGTACAGATGATTCATGAGACCTCTCGATGCGATGAAGTTCAAGGGGCTGAAGTGCGACCGGGGCGGAGCAACCGGGGAGCCCGTGACCATTGTTTCAGATGCGCGGGCGGGGTGGTGGGATCCGGGCAAATCAGCGGGTCAGTGGAATCGCCGAGCGAGCGGAGTTTGAAGAACGGCAGGGACTTCAGCGAACCAGAAGACTGCCTGTGAGGGGGGTGTTATCTGAGGATGGCCCGACGAGGACTTCGTAGTTGCCCGGGGCGAGGTTCCAGCGGGCCGCCGTCTCGTCGTACGTCTCGAGGACTCGCGGATCGATTGAGACTGAAATGATCTGCGATTTGCCGGGAGCGAGTGTGATGCGCTCGAAGCCAACGAGGCGCTTGAAGGATTCATCCGCGCCTTTGGGGAGCGTCGCGTACACCTCCGCGATTTCAGTGCCTGCACGCGTGCCGGTATTGCTGACGGTGAAGCGCGCGGTTTTTGCGGTTGAATCGACGCTCAAACCGGAATATGCCCAGGAGGTGTAGGACAAACCGAAGCCGAAGGGAAACAGCGGCGGCTTGTGCTCCGCTTGATACCACTTGTAGCCAACTTCGGCGCCTTCGTCGTAGTGAACGGCGTAATTCGCAGGCGGGGCGCCTGCATTGACCGGGGCTGCACCTTGCCCTCGGAGACGCGGCGGCGCCGGCGGAATGACCGGATGGGGAAGATCCTGCTCGCTCCTGGGGAAGGTAATGGCCAGCTTGCCGGATGGATTGACATCGCCGACGAGTACGTTTGCCAGAGCCTTGTGTCCTGAGCTGCCGGCGTACCACGCTTCGACGACCCCGGCAACCTTATCGAGCCACGGCATGGTGACGGCGCTTCCCGTTTCGAGCACGACGACGGTGCGGGGATTGGCCGCTGCCACGCGCTCTATCAAAGCATCCTGATTGTCAGGGAGCGAGAGATTGGGCAAGTCCATGCCCTCCGATTCCCACTGATCCGCAAAGACGATGGCAAGATCGGAACTCCGGGCGAGTTTCGCGGCGGAGTTCAGGTCCGTTCCGGGATCGAAATCGATTTTCGTATGCGGCAGTTTGGCGCGGAGGGCCTGGAGCGGAGAGGTGGGGAACCAGATGTGGTCTTGCCAGTGTGTTGCACCTTTGTCGGGGGGCATGATGGCGTTGCCGCCGGGCGGGTCAACCTGCGCCGATCCTCCGCCGGAGATCATGCCGACGTCAGCGTGTCCCCCGATGATGGCGATGCTGCGGACACGGGAAGGAAGGATGGGGAGCACGGAGTGGCGATTCCTGAGGAGCACGATGCTCTTCTCTTCCACGCGCTGCGCAACTTCGAAGCCCTTCTCAACATCCACCACGCTCTTCTGCGGCGGATCGTCGACGATGCCCGACAGAAACTCCGCATAGAGAACGCGGCGCGCATGATCGTCAATCTCTGAAAGCGGGACGCGGCCGGCATCGACGGCTTCTTTGAGCTTGGGACCGAAGAACCTGTCCATGGGCTGTTCCTGATCGAGCCCGGCCGCAGAAGCTTTCTCTGTCGAGTGGGTTCCGCCCCAGTCGGAGAGGACGAAGCCTTTGAAGCCCCACTCGTTCTTCAGCACATCGCGCAGGGTATAGGAGTTTTCACAGGCGTAATCGCCGTCGATGCGGTTATAGGAGCACATGACCGCGCCGGGATTGGCGATGGAGATGGCGATATGAAACGCGAGCAGGTCCGATTCCTGCATGGCGCGTTTGGAGATGATGGCGTTGACGATGTTGCGGCCTGTTTCCTGGTCGTTCATCGCGTAGTGCTTGAGGTCGCCGATCACATGCTGAGCCTGCTCGCACTTCATCAGATTGCCGACGATGGTTCCGGCCAGCAGCGGGTCTTCCCCGGCGTACTCGAAGGTACGGCCGTCTCTGGGCTCACGGGCGAGGTCCACCCCGCCACCCAGAGTCATGTTGAAGCCCTGCGCGCGAAGCTCACTGCCAATCAGACCGCCATATTCGCAAGCGGATTCCTCGTCCCAGCTTGACGCGGCTCCCAGGCTTGAAGGCATCGCGGTCGCGTATCTTCCGTTGGCGCCACTATCCCTGACTCCATATGCCGCGTCGGTCATGACGAGACCGGGAATCCCAAGGCGTGGGATGCCCTCGACGTATCCTCCTCCGCCATTTGCAAGATACGTGAGCGGCATCGTCCATCTCGGATTGTTCGCCATTCCATTGCCATGCAGGAGGGCGATCTTCTCGTCGAGCGTGAGCTGCTTCAGAACAAGTTCGGCGCGTTCTTCCGGGGAGAGTTTAGGATTCATCCACGGCCGGTCGATTTCCCGGACAACGGCGTCTTGGGCAACGGCAACACTCGCTCCGGAGATAATGGCGATGGCTGCAATGAGTAGAAGAAAGGAGCAGGTACTCAACGTGCGCTTCAGCATATGTCTCCAAGCACGTCCCATCCTACAACGATGACGAAGCCTGGCACCGCCCCCGTCGAAGGCTTGAACCAGCCCGTCTGACGGGGCGATTACAGATGATACAGAATCGAACCCCGTGCAGGCATGGGCGTCGCGGCGCCAGAGATCGCGGAGATGCCGGGGAGAGTGAACTCCGTACCGTGAGCCGTAAATGGCGGGCGCCGTGTTGGTTCCACGCGCAATCGGCAGGGAAGCTGAAGGCTGCCGGCTGGCAACAGTGGTTCGCCCTTCCAGATAGGCAATGATTCTGTTCGCACGGTGGTGCTATTGTGTTGTCGGGTATTCATCCCTGTGAAGGGCCTCATTCGCGGTCGCGCGGGATCGGCGCCGGTTTAGGGCCTGATCCCATCAAGCGATCACGCCGCCGGCATTGAGCCAGGAGATTCCTATCGATGTCTCGGCTGAGCAATTTGAAACGTGCGCTGCAGAGGTTGGGTGAACCGGAGCAGCCACGGGCTGAACGATGGCCCGCAACGGGGCTTTCGGCTCTCTATGGCATCGACTCCGCCTCCAGGCCCGCCGGCATCAAAGACGTCAGCGCCTCCGGCATCTACCTGTTGACTGAAGAGCGTTTCCCCGCCGACGAGCTCGTGAACCTCATCCTGCGAAAGGAAGGCGAGCCGGAGAACAGCTCAGAGCTGCAGATTTCCGTTCAAGCTCGGGTCACCTGGCAGGGAGAGGACGGCGTCGCGCTCGAGTTTGTTCTGCCTCCGGGCATGGATCCAGACCTGTGCGGAGCGCTCGTTCGCGACATGGTGAGTCTCACCGATCCGGATCAAGTCGCGGAGGTGTTCCGTACCCTCCGGACCGTTCTTTTCCTATGCCGTCTCTGCGAGTCCCAGGCCGACGAAGCAATTCTTCTGCTGGGTGGGCATCTCGACACGGAACGCACTACAACGCTCTTCAAAATCGCGTTCGCTGCGGAGAACCTGCTTGCCGCAAAACCCGATTCCGGCCGCATGCGCGCCCATTCGAAGCTGGTGGCAAACATCCTGCGTGAAGGGTCCTGGGCCCCGGATGACCTGACCCTGAAGCTATGGGCGGGCCTCCTCGCCTCTTCCTGCTCGGTAGATGCGCCGGACGACTCCAATCAAATCTTTGTCGACCTGCTCGTCCACATCACACCCACCGAGGCCAGGATCTTCCTCCGTGGATGTGAGCGGGCCTTAAGCTCGGCGCCGGGGCCTGAGAATTCTGCTTCCGGGTCCATCGTTCTCAGCCCGCGGGAGATTGTTCAACTAACGGGCGTGTACGACCTTACCAGGAACGCTACCGATCTCGCCTATTTATTCAACCTGGGATTGATTCAGAACGTTTTCGACTTCACCTCGTATCATGATATCGACAGCTTCGATATCACTCCCAGCAGCCTGGGCCTGGAACTCTACAAGCACTGCCACGGCCACTGCGAAAAGATCGATCCGCATCTCGTGGAAACGGCCAGAGAGCACCTGGCTGTCTTCTTCCCGCCGCCGATACCCAGCGCCTTCGAAAACTTCACCCCTCTGTCGCCGGATACCCCTCCCGAAAAGTAGGACCTACGGCGGTTCTCCAATTTCTGTCGAGTATTCAGCATCGTTCAGGGTGGCGTTTTCTTAAGGGAAAACGCCACTTAGCGAAGGTGGCTTCGCTTTACACCAATTGGAGAACCGCTATAGCGCCGGCTACGGGACCGATTTGCGACCTGAGCGAGAGTGTGCCCCGCTCGTGCGCCTCACAGATGAGAGAGCACGGCGGCCGGCACCGTCGCCGTGACGACGACGCGCTCGCCGTGCTGATTGACTTCGGCGGTCATGAGCAGCTCCCTGAAGGTGGTGTTGGCGTTGTTGCCGGCGAGCGGCTGGGAGAGGCTGTGGGCGAGGGTGACGAGTGTGGCGAGAGCGGCAGCCTCGCTGGCGGCTTTGTCTTCGCTGGGGGCGATGTCTTCGACGCGCAGGCGCAGCGAGCCCAGCGAACCGGGCACGGGCAGCGCGGGCGACACGCTGGCGACGATGGTGGAATCGGATTGGAGGGGCAGAGCAACGCCGAAGACGTGGATGGCGCCACTCTCGGAGAAGGGAAGGCCGATTTGGCCGACGCCCCAGGCAAGCGAGAGCAAAGGCACGTCGTGGTAATGACGCTCGAGGAGCGAGGAGCCGGAGAAGGGCAGCGCGGCGGCGCGGTGGCGGTCGAGCATGGAGTGAATCTGCTCGGTGGTGGGGGCGTTGGAGATGGCCACCATGTCGTAGCCGATTTGCGCAACGCGGACGGTGCGGGCCTCGGAGGGAATGCTGTAGATGGTGTGGCCGACGTAGATCTCGCGGGAGGCGGCGTGGGCGTCGAGCCAGGCGTTGAGGCGCTTGCCGGTGATCTTGCCAACGAGGACCATGGAGTATGCCACGGGGCCGTTGGGTCCGTTGGGGTCGGGCATACGATGCAGGGCGATGGCCACCTGGTCGAGGTCGCGCTCGGGATCGATGCCCACAGCGTCAATGAACTGCTGGTACTCGGGGACGCGATTGGGCGGCTTGATCTGTTTGTGGAAGAGGGTGCGGATAGGCCTGAGGTCGATGTAGACGATGCCGTCGGACTCGGGCAGGAGGCGGGCGGCCTCGGGCGGGGCCTTGGAGCGCAGGAAGACGGCCACGGCCAGCAAAAGCAGGACCGCGGCGACAATGAGGAGCGTTCTGCGCGTGCGTCGGCTCATTCTGTTCGGCGATGAGGAACCGTCAGGAATGAGCGTAACACCTTAGGTCTGCGGTGCGGGCGGAGGCGAAGTGGCCGGGGCCGGCGCCGGTGCGGGCGCAGAAGTTGGCGCCGGGGCCGTAGCTGCCGGCGCAGGCGCAGGTGATGCGACGGGCGCGGGTGCAGGCGCTGCGGCAGGGGCTTCTGCTGGCGCGGATACGTCTCTAACTCTGCATTCAAATGAACGCTGCCACCGGTGACGCTCAGCTTACGCGTCCAATCCGCGAACCCCTTCTTGTTCACGGCGATCTCGTGGCTTCCGGGCGCGACGGCAACGGTGGAAGGCGTATTGCCGACGAATGCGCCGTCGATTTCGATGTCGGCTCCGGGCGGCGAGGAGTCAATGACGAGTGAGGCTTGGACAGCGGATTCGCAAGGCGCCTGGCTAATGTCTCAAGCCGGACTAGTTGACGATGGCAAAGGTGAAGATTTTGCCGGAGCTAGGCGGGGTTCCACGCGAGGCCGTGTCCTGGGGCTCGAGAAAACCGAACTCGCCTTCGCCGATCTCCGAACCGAGGACGATCTGGTAGGCGGACGGGCCGATCTCCTTGCTGGTGAAATCGACGATGTCGCGGAGGGCACCGGCGGTTTCCTTGTTCAGACCCCCGGCGACAGACAGGAACCGGCGGTTGTTGGCCACGACATGGAGGCGAACGAGCTGGTAGTCGTTGGCCGTACGGCCCTGCGGAGTGTGGAGGATGATCGTGAGCGGAGTGGAGACGACAAGCCGGCTGCGCATGCCGCCGACGACGCCGTTGAGGTTCTCCTTGACAAGGCCCGCGGTGGCGACGTGCTTGACCATGCCGCCGGACTCGAAGACGACGACCTCGGAGGGGAGCGGCTGCCACTTGCCGCCGCTGTCTTTGTAGTAGGCGCCGACACTTTCAACGCCGAGAGGAAGTGCGGCAGGCGGAGCGGGAGCGGCGGAAGCCGAGGGAGCGGCGGCAGCGGGCGCTGTGGCTGTGGATTTGGCCACGACTGCGGAGATCACCTTGTCACTGGCGCCGGCCTTTTTCAGCGCGATGAGGCCATCCGGCGAGGTGTCGTAGGCGCCCGGCGAAGCGTTGATGGTGGCGACGATCACGTCGTCGGAGAGCCCCGCCTTGACCATCTTGACGACGGCATCGTTGTTCATCGCTTGCTGGGCAATGAGGAATGGGCAAAACACCAGGAACAGAAGCGCGAAAACGGCCTTACGCATTGCAGCCTCTCCTTGCCAATCCGGATCGGGGAACCTGTTGCAGGGCACAAGAAAATCATCCACTGAGGCGCGGCTTTTTCGCAAGAGCACTTTCGAAATATGGTGTGCGGTTGAGCAACAGAGAGGCAAGCGCGAAAGCGCCCGCCGAGCGAGGATGCTGCGGCGGGCGTGGTGGGGCAGGGAGGGCTGCGCTGCTACTGGGTCACGGAGGTCACCTGATCGCCTTCCTGAAAGCCGGAGCCATTGACGGGAACGCAGACCGAGGAGGCATCATCCACATCGGTGGCCCGGACGACGCCGATGGGGGTGGAGAGGCGGCGAATGACTGCGCCGGTAGCGGGGTCTTTGATTTCCTTGGTGACGCGGAGGACTTGAAGCTGATCGCCCACCTTGACGCCGGCTTTGGCGCCCACGTTGAGGATGATCTGGCCGCCATCGACCGCGGCGACGAGGCCATCGACCTTGATGGTGCGCACGGTGACCTTGGAGGAGTCCGAGATGAGGTCGGTGGTGAGCTGATCGACGGCGGCCTTGGTGGCCTCGCCGATGATGGTGTTCTGGAAGTTGCTGGAGCCGAAGTCCACGTTGCCGCTGCCCCAACCGTGCCAGTTGCCGCCGCCGCCCAAGAGCGAGGTGGAGGAGCGGCTTGACTGGCCCTTGCCCTCGCCAACGGCAACGATCTCGCCGGTGTCGACGTTGACGATGCGGGCATTGATGACGACGTTGGCCTTGGAGTTGGAGTGGCCGATGCCTCCCAGGCCGTAGCCATGCCAGCCGCCGCCGCCGCCGCCTACGTTCTTGTTCTGCGTCTCGTTGCCGAACTCGGTGATGGCGCCGATGATGATGACGTCAACGCCGGCGAGCTTGCCCAGGCGCGCGGCGGTGGCGGGGTCGGCACGGTTGGAGTTGGAAAAGTTCTGCTCGGCCATGAGCTTGTCGAGGGCCTGGCGCTCGAAGACAGAGAAGGTGCCGTCTTTGACCAGGTTGGTGATGAGCAGATCAGAGATGCCCTTGCCCACGTCGACGTCGGTGCCGAACATGGCGGAGGAGTAGCTTTGCACGGTAGCGTAGTCGAAGTCCAACACGGCTACGCGGGGTTTGCGCGTCGGAGCGGTCTGGGCGTTGGCGGGCAACACGGCCAGGGCGGCAGCGAAGGCCAGCAGCACCGCCAGTAGAGGAGCGGATCTCTTAAAGTTCATGGCACGACCTCAAAAGGCGAAGATGGGAGCCGAAAGAAACAGCGTTGATTCTTCCCGCCGCCTCTGTCAAGGCAAATCGGCGGTGAGAGCGAAATAATTGTCAGGCCCGGGGAGGCAAGTGACCTCGGGCGGCGGGAAGCCGGGCCGGACGCGCAACGCGGCGCAGAGCACGCGCTTCGATGACCGTTGAGTCCTGCTGCTTGATCTTGCGCGTTTGCCCGGGCTTCGCGGCTATGCTAACCTTGATTTCTGTGCCGTGTACGCGGAAAGTTGGAGTGTGTCCGCGCATATTTCGGCCTCCGGGATGGTTTCCGGGTGGGATGGGGGTCCGCAGCGGCGGACGCCGGAGAGCTGGCGTAGCTCAGCTGGTAGAGCATCTGATTTGTAATCAGAGGGTCGGGGGTTCAAATCCCTTCGCCAGCTCCACAGAACGGAAGCCGGAAGGGGAGACGAGGACGGCAAGAGTTCACCGGCGAGCTGGTGTTTCAAGACCGCCGGGCCTGTTCTCCGCGGTGATTCCACTTCAGGTGCAGGCTCAAGAAGGTCCGGAGGGTGTCCGGAGGTTGCGGCGTGCGCGGAAGGTGGTAAATCGGGAGTTGGTTGGGCACAGGTGGCCGAGTGGTTAATGGCAGCAGACTGTAAATCTGCCGCTCCTTGCGAGCTACGGAGGTTCGAATCCTCCCCTGTGCACCAGAAAAGCAGGGACCGAGGGACCGAGGGAACTAGGGACTAGGGAATAGGGATCAGTGGTTAGTGGTCAGTGAACCGTGAAGAGTGCCGATGCGGATCTCGACCGGAAGTTCTGGGCGGCTCTCGTGATGTTCGCGGTTTTAGCCGCGCTGGCTTGGCTAACGATGGGCGAGGGTTCGGTGCTCGTTTTTGGCAGGCCGGTGGAGTTGAGGCTGGTTCCGCTTATTATCATTGGCGGGCTGGCGTTGCGGACGGTTTTAGCCCGGCATGCGGAGAAGATCCGCAGGGCCGGGGGGAAAAGATAGCTGCTAGCTCCTAGCTTCTAGCTTCGGCAGTGGAAGATCGAGGCGAAGAGGCGCGGGCCGGCACGGTGGAGCTGGAAGCTAGCGGCTAGAAGCTGGAGGCTAGCTTTTGAGAGTTTGCAGGCTGATGTAGCTCAGTTGGTAGAGCACTCCCTTGGTAAGGGAGAGGTCACCAGTTCAATCCTGGTCATCAGCTCCAGAAATGCAGCTTCTAGCTATTAGCTTCTAGCTCCTAGCTTATGCAACGGCGCTTCAAACCTCTGCGGCTTGGAGCGACAAGATGGGCTAGAAGCTAGAGGCTGTTTTGGGCGGGAGTAACTCAGTGGTAGAGTCACAGCCTTCCAAGCTGTTGGTCGCGGGTTCGAGTCCCGTCTCCCGCTCCAAGGTTCAGCTATCAGCTCTTAGCTTTTAGCTATTGGCTTGTGCAGTGGCGGAAGGGCCGATACGGCAAACGCGAGCGAGATGGAGCTAAAGGCCAGTGGCTAGAAGCTAGAGGCTGAAGTGAGGGCTGCAGAGGATGTTTGAGCAGGTAGCGATCGCAGTACGGGACGAGCAGGGGTATGCAAGACTGCATGGGCTGATCGACGCGGCGTTTGATGCGCGCGATGTGGAAGTCTTCCTGAACCGGGTGAGCAAGGCCAAGCTGCGGGTGAGGGATTATGAAGGGATTCTGGAGCGCGGGCTGCTGGGCAAGGAAGCGATCGGGCTGTACAAGGCGCTGCCGGTCTCGGACCAGGCGCTGACGCGCGAGCGCTATCTGCGGCTGGTGGAAAAGGTGCCGCTGGAGTTGAGGCAGCGGTACTTCAAAGCGTACGCGTACTACTGAATGACGAGTTGTCAGTTGTCAGTGGTCAGTGGGGAACGTGGTGGACTGAGCGACTGAGTTGGCAGAAACGAACTGAGAACTGATAACTGATCACTGAACATTGGTTTATTGGGGCTGGAGCCGGGCCGCCGGCGCCCCGAGGAGCAACGGGCAGCAGCAGCGAGGAAAGGAACTTGAGGCTTTATGGCGAAGGAAAAGTTTGATCGTTCGAAGCCGCACGTGAACGTGGGGACGATTGGGCACATCGATCACGGCAAGACGACGTTGACGGCGGCGATCACCAGGGTATTGCAGAAGCACAATCCGAAGATTGTGTTTCGCTCGTTCGACTCGATTGACAACGCGCCGGAGGAGCGGGAGCGGGGGATCACCATCGCCACGGCGCACGTGGAGTACGAGACCAAGAACCGTCACTACGCGCACGTGGACTGCCCGGGTCACGCCGACTACATCAAGAACATGATCACCGGGGCGGCGCAGATGGATGGGGCGATTCTGGTGGTGGCGGCGACCGACGGGCCGATGCCGCAGACCAAGGAGCACGTGCTGCTGGCCCGGCAGGTGGGCGTGCCGTACATCGTGGTGTTTCTGAACAAGTGCGACGCGGTGGAGGATACGGAGCTGATCGACCTGGTGGAGATGGAAGTGCGCGAGCTGCTGACCAAGTACCAGTTCCCGGGCGACGACGTGCCGGTGATCCGGGGGTCGGCTTTGGGCGCGCTGAACGGCGAGCCGCAGTGGGAAGCGAAGGTGGAGGAGCTGATGGATGCGGTGGACAAGTACGTGCCGCAGCCGAAGCGCGATGTGGAGCTGCCCTTCCTGATGCCCATCGAAGACATCTTCTCGATCTCGGGGCGCGGCACGGTGGTGACGGGCCGCATCGAGCGGGGGAAGATCAAGGTGGGCGAGGACGTGGAGATTGTGGGCTTCCGCGAGACGCGCAAGACGGTGTGCACGGGCGTGGAGATGTTCAAGAAGCAGTTGGACGAGGGGCTGGCCGGGGACAACGCGGGGATTCTGCTGCGCGGCACGCCGAAGGAGGACGTGGAGCGGGGGATGGTGCTGGCGAAGCCGGGATCGATCACGCCGCACACGAACTTCAAGAGCGAGGTGTACGTACTGAGTAAGGAAGAGGGCGGGCGGCACACGCCGTTCTTCAAGGGCTACCGGCCGCAGTTTTACTTCCGCACCACGGATGTGACGGGAGTGGCGGAGCTGCCGGCGGGCGTGGAGATGGTGATGCCGGGCGACAACGTGCAGCTGGAAGTGGACTTGATCACGCCGGTGGCCATGGAGAAGGGCTTGCGCTTCGCGATTCGCGAGGGCGGCAGGACCGTGGGCGCGGGCACGATCAGCGAAATTATCAAGTGAGTTCGTAGTTCGCAGTTCGTAGTTCACAGTGGCAAGTGGCTGTGGCTGGCGACGAGATGAGCGGCGCAACGGAAACTGAGAACTACGAACTGAGAACTGATCACTGGAAGGAATGGGACATGCGGGAAATCATTACCATGGAGTGCACCGAGTGCAAGGAGCGCAATTACTCGACGACGAAGAACAAGAAGACGGTCACGGGCCGTCTGGAGCTGAAGAAGTTCTGTAAGCGCTGCCGCAAGCACACGCAGCACAAGGAGTCGAAGTAAAGCAGCCGTTAGCCATTAGCCGTTAGCCTTTAGCTTTTGTGGTGGGAGAACAAACCTTTTGGGTCTTCTGCGAGCAAGCTAAAAGCTGATAGCTAAGAGCTAAAAGCTGTTCTTAGGGGCGTAAGCTCAACGGCTAAACTGCCGGTCTCCAAAACCGGACTTGGGGGTTCGAATCCCTCCGCCCCTGCCAGTTCAGAAACAGGGAATAGGGAATAGGGAACAGGAAACGGCCAGGTTGAAGTTGTGGTTGGTTCAAGCTCGGGGGAACCGAGCACTGTTCACCGATCACTGTTCACGAAGAAGGGTTGGAAGCATGGCGACGAAGACGGCAATGGTGAAAGGCGAAGAACGGTCCGCGAAACGGCAGGAGCCTGGGGCCCTGGCAGAGTTTGGAGGCGGCGCGTTGAGCAAGTGGAGTGAGTTTACGGGCTTTCTGCGCGATGTGCGCGCGGAGATGCGCAAGGTGGTTACGCCCTCGCGGAAGGAAGTGAGAGTGACGACGAGCGTGGTGATCGTCGCGGTCTTCCTCTTTGGGTTGTTCTTCTTTATTGTCGACAGCTTTTTCAGAATCGCCGTGTATGGGTTGCTGGGCCGGCTGGGAGGAGCGCAGTAGCCGGTGCGGCACGGAATCGAGAGCGGAATGGCAGATGAGTTAGAACAACCCGTAGAGGCGCCGACAAAGGCGCAGACGGAAGTGCCGGCAGAGGCACAGGCGGAATCAGAAGTGCGCGCATCTGGGACAGAGCCGCAACAAGCCGGGCCGGAAGCAGCCAAGCCGCGAATCAAGGCAGCCAAAGCAGAGAAGCCGGCGGTTGAAGCAGAGGCGCTGACGGCTGCGGCAGAGAAGCCGGTGGCTGAAGCGGAAGCGCAGGCGGCTGAAGCAGAGAAACCAGCAGCCGAGGCGGAGGCGCAGCCGGTGCGGAACGAGCGCTTCCGTTGGTACATTCTGCACGCCTACTCAGGCTTCGAGCGCAAGGTGCGCGAATCGATCGAGAGCCGCGTGCAGGCCTTTGGCCTGAGGGAACGCGTGGGCCGCGTGATGATTCCCACGGAACCGGTTACGGAGATCATCAACGGCAAAAAGCGGACCGTGGAGCGGGTGTTTCTGCCCGGTTACGTGATGGTGGAGATGGAACTGGACAATGAGCTTTGGCACGTGCTGAAGGACACGCCCAAGGTGACGGGATTTTTGGGCACCGGGGACAAGCCGGTGGCGCTGAGCGAGGAAGAGGTGAGCTCGATTCTCTTCCGCAGCGAGACGGCCAAAGAAAAGCCGCGGATGAAGATCAAGTTTGAGAAGAGCGAGCAGGTGCGCATCACCGATGGACCGTTTGCCAACTTCAACGGCGTGGTGGACGAGATCAACGAGGATCGCGAGACGCTGAAGGTGATGGTGACGATCTTCGGGCGATCAACGCCGGTGGAACTGGAGTTTGGCAAGGTAGAAAAGATTGAGTAGTTGGCACAGCTTCTAGCTACTAGCTGCTAGCTTCTAGCCGGATTGTGTACCTGGCAGGCTCCGGTTGCACGCGAATGCTAAAGCGCCAACATCAAAATTTGCAAAGGAAGAGGACCAGCGAAGAGCTAAAGAAGCTCTGAAGAAGATGTGGTTTTGAAACAACATTCCCTCAGGGGCTAAAGCCCCAGGGTTCTTTGTTGGCTTCACGGCACGGCTGAAGCCGTGCCCTTTCAAAACGGCATCTGCCTCAGACGTTTCGCGAAGGCCAGGAGCTAGAAGCTGGTTCCAAGGGAAACAATATGGCACCTCCGAAGAAGATTACTGGCTACGTGAAATTGCAGATTGAAGCCGCGAAGGCCACGCCCGCGCCGCCGGTCGGCCCCGCACTTGGCCAGGCGCAGGTCAACATCATGGAGTTCTGCAAGCAGTTCAACGCCAAGACGCAGAGCAAGGACATGGCCGGGCTGATTATTCCGGTCGTCATCACGGTTTACGCGGACCGCACGTTCAGTTTTGTCACCAAGACGCCGCCGGCGGCGGTGCTGCTGAAAAAGGCGGCGGGCATCGAGAAGGGCTCGGGCACGCCGAACAAGGAGAAGAAGGGCACGGTGACGGAGAAGCAGGTGCGCGAGATCGCCACGCAGAAGATGCCCGACCTGAACGCGGCGTCGATTGACGCGGCGGTGAAGAGCATCAAGGGCACGGCGCGATCGATGGGGATTGAAGTGGTGGGGTAGATCCGCGCTTTGTTGAAGTCCATAAAGAGGGCCCTCCGCGATGCGGAGGGCCCTCGTGTTTTGGCGGCGCGAGTGTGCGCGACGGCATGCATTTGCCCGTTTGCTGCCGGCGTCCGTTAATTCACTCGTTTTTTGTCCACATCCGTAGGTTGTCTGCGGAAGTTGTAGACTGCAGCATATTTCAGAATTCCTCTAGATCGTGAGCGCGTAGTTGTGGCCGTAGCCCCCGCGAACTAGCCACGTGTAGCACTCAGCCTGCGCAACCACGATGCAACTCGTGTCGGCGTTTCCGAAATTGTAGCCCCAGACGAGATTCTGTTCAGTGGGCATCGGAAGGCCCCGGGTTAGCGACCAGTAGAAATAGTCGAGTTTCACATTCACAAAGGGATGGCCGGCCGGCAGCGTTGGATTGGTAGCCGCCGGATTCACGAGACTGAGCAGCTCTTCGAAGGTTGGGAGCCTCCAGCCTTTGCGCTTTGCCACAACCTTCGTCGTCGAGTATACGACTGCGCCTTGGAGGTATTTTCTGTCTGTTGCCGGAGATCGTTCCCAAATCAGGCCGGTTTCCTTGTCAAAGACCGCATCGTCGGCAGGTGAAGTTGTTGCAGCCCCCCAAATCGCGAACCGCGGGTTAGGCGCATGATCCACCCACGATGCCTCCGTTATGTCCCAAATTGGTTTCACCAGTGAGATTCCGTACATGGTACATCCTTTCTCGCCAGCGTATCGCACGAGGCGGAAATGCGGTTTTTTGTGCCTATCGTTCTCCAAAATCCTTCTCGATTCTTGCGAAATCGGTCCGGCGATCTAGGGTGCGTTGGTGCATTGAATATTGAGATCGACGTCGGTCCACTTGGCATTTTCCTGGTGCCCGCGCGGCTCCATTCCGGCGAGGAAGCGGACGCTCTGCACCATGGGCGTGCGGCGGGCGACCCCTTGACTGGTCACGGTGGCCGTGCCATCGGCTCCCACATCGACGGCTCCGGAGCTGTTTGCGCCCAAGGTGCCTGCCTGGAACTGGTAGTATGCGGGTCCGGGGCCGTCGGCTTTGAACCTGCCGACGAGCTGAACGTTGACGGGGCACACGCCGTTGTACTCGGACGGCGTGACGCTCAATTCAACGTCGGTGACGCGGGCTTTGCCGGGCGCAGCCGGAGCGGCCGGAGTCGGCTGCGGCTTGAGGGACTTCGGCGGTGCGACGGTTGTAGCGTTCGTGCAGGTGATCATGAAGCTCGCATTGTTGGAACCCATCATGGGCTCGTCGTGATTGCCGTGTTCATCTTCGGCAACAGCCTCGAGGATTGCGCCAACGCCAATCTGGTTGCCATAGCCGGGCTCGGGATGTTCAAACGTCACCAGATCGGTGACGGTTTTTGTGCCGGCGGCCTTGAACTCGACGGTCCATCCGGGCTCCATCTTGCCTACGCCGAACTGGTAGAACACCTTTGCCGGGCCGTCGGTGGTGATGGTTCCCGTGAGGATGATGTGGGCGGGGCATGAGCCGGTGAAGTTGGGAACGGGCTGGAGCGTGACGGCGGTGACCCGAGATCCGTGCCGGGACTCTCGATGCTCCGAGCCAAACTCCGCATGGACTCCCGTAGCCGTGGCCTCGCCTTGGACGGCCTTGCAACCACTGGGAGGCGCAAGAGCAGAGGCGGGTGGTTTAGCGAAGCTGAGTTGCTTGACCTCGAGCATGGTTGTCGGCGCGCCGCCGGGTGGAACCATGATCTCCTTGACAGGGAAGCCGCCGGGATCGGCGAACCACGCGGTGACTTTCATCTGATCGGCGTTCATTTCCATGACTTTGGCGGGGATGCCGTTCACGGTCTCCCTGCGCAGCAGCGTGGCGTGGGCGAGGAAGCCCTTCATATCCGGCGAGACGTTCATGACGTCGAACTCATCCGGCGCCGCGGGCGACGTGTAGTCCATCACCGTGCAGGGCACGGAGGGATCACTGATGAGCTTGGTATAGATTTTGTGCGCCTGGAAGTCGTAGAGGATGTGGTTGTGAAATTCCTTGGCGCGGCCGGGGCCGACGGGGAGGATCTGGTCGATGGCTTCTTTGGGGCCGTCGCGAACGACCTTGACGATGGAGGGCCCCATGAGGCTGGTCGCGGGGTCTTGAGTATAGGAGTAGACCTGCGGGGCGGAAGTTTGCGGCCACAGGTATGGAGTGAGAGTGCCAAGAA
Organism: uncultured Acidobacteriaceae bacterium; assembly: GCA_963836525.1. GTDB lineage: Bacteria > Acidobacteriota > Terriglobia > Terriglobales > Acidobacteriaceae > Telmatobacter. The sequence goes on along the minus strand of CAWIJW010000006.1, from coordinate 38,435 downwards.
AGATGAAAAGCGCTAGGAAGTGAATTTGAGAGCGGCGCATGATGGTTCCTTCCTCGTCGCGGGAGTCCAGAATTCAGGATTCACCGGCCCGGATGCTTTGGTTGCAGCGCTCGAGTCTTAGGCAGGCGCGCAGGGTGGGCGGGCGCGCACAACAGGAGCGCCGCACTACCAATTGGCGTTGGTGACGCCTGTGACCGCGAAGGCCCAGGCGCCATCCGGCTGGCGGCGGACGATGTGGACTCCTGTCCCATTCATGCCGACGGGCTCGCCGTTGGGGCCGTTTGCCGCCAGCCGCCAGTCGTCATAGAGCACCGCGAGGTCGTCGCCGGCGCGCACCACGTTCTTTACGTCGACGGAGAGCGTCGGATGCATGGCAACAAACCCCTCGAGCGCGGATCGGATGGCGTCGCGGCTGTGCGGGACAATGCCGTCGGGGCGGACATGGCTCGCCTCGGGTTCGTAGAGAGCGAGCAAGTCGTCTACTGACCCGGCATTAATGTAGGTGGCGAACAAAGCATCGCACTCTTCAGGACTCGATGCTGGCATGAGAGCCTCCTTCGGCGACGATCGGGCGCAAGCGGGCGCGATTGCGCGCGAACCTGGCCGCTGTTTGGAAACTCCAGAGATAGTAGCACCGATGGCGGGAAAAGGCTCGGGCAGGCGCCGCAAGACGAGAGAGGTTAGGGAGAAGGGGAAGGAGCGCAAGCAAGAACATCCCTGTGCGGCCAAAGCCGAGCCATTGAAGAATTGCGGTTCACGCACGCTCGTGAGCTTTTGCCGGTTCGATGCCCAGGATTTCCACTTCGAGGCCGCCGAAGTCGGGGTGGTCGTTTTCGCGGATGCGGTAGGCGAGATCGATGAGGCTGCCCTGGACGAGGCGGAGATCCATGGCGCGTTTGGCGAGGCTCCAGCCGACGGCGCGGATGGAGCTGGATGGCGCGGCGCTGGCGGGTAGGCGGGTGGAGGAACCATTCGGTGGCGGGGCGGAGTCCTGCGCGAGCTCGAGCGAGAGGTGCTGAGCCTTCATGATGCGGGGCGGAGCGAGGAGGCGCGCGGAGCGGGCGATGAAGACAGGCTCGGGATTGCCGTGGCCGAGGGGTTCGAGCTTGCGCAGCCATCCGGCGAGCACGGGCGTGATGCGGTCGAGCGGCAGCTCGGCGTGAATGCGGAGTAGGCGCTCAGGCTCGCGGGCGGCGAGGTGCGCGTTGGCGTAGAGGCGCAGGCGGCGCTTGAGCTCGGGCAGCGACGCGGCGGGCAGGGCGAAGCCGACAGCGAAGGCGTGGCCGCCGAAGCGGGTGAAGAGGTCGGCGCAGGATTCGATGGCGGCGAGCAGAGCGAAGCCGTCGACGGAGCGGCCGGAGCCGTGGGCTATGCCGTCATTGGGGCCGTCTTCCACGCTGACCACGATTGCGGGTTTGGCGGTGCGCTCGACCACACGCGAGGCGAGAATGCCGATGACGCCGCGATGCCAGCAGTCGCCATCGATGACGAGGAGACGGTCGGCGGCGATTTCGGCATCGGTTTCGAGGCGAGCTTCAATGGCGGTGAGCGCGGCGGCCTCGACGTCGCGGCGCTCGCGGTTCAGGCGTTCGAGTTTGGCGGCGAGGTCGGCGGCGCGCTGGGAATCGCGGGTGGAGAAAAGCTCGATGACGTCGGAGGCAACGTCCATGCGGCCCGCGGCGTTGATGCGCGGCGCGAGGCGGAAGGCGACGTCGAAGCCGGTGAGCTGCTTTGCGGCAGGATCGAGCGCGGCCACGGCAAAAAGCGCGCGCAGACCGGCACCCACGGGACGGCGCAGCTCGCGCAGGCCGAGGGCGGCGATGGTGCGATTCTCGCCGCGGAGAGGGACGGCATCGGCGATGGTGGCGATGGCAGCCATCTTGAGAAAACTGGGCAGGGTCTTATCGCGAGCGCGCGTTGGGTCGCGGCGCTCGAGCAGCGCCTGCGCCAGCTTGAGCGCGATGGCCGCGCCACAAAGGGATTTTTCAGGGTAGGCGCAGCCGGGCTGGTTGGGATTGAGGATGGCGAGCGCGACGGGGAGATTGTCGTTCGCGTCCGCGAGATGGTGGTCGGTAATGATGAGGTCGAGGCCGAGGCGGCGCGCAGTTTCAGCTTCGGCGAAGGCGCGCATGCCGGTATCGACGGTGACGACGACGCGCACGCCCTCGGCGTGGGCCGCTTCGAGGACGCTCGACTGCATGCCGTAGCCGTCGCGCAGGCGATGGGGAACATGAAAAAGCGCCACTCCGCCGAGCATTTCGATGGCGGTTTTGAGCAGGACGACAGCGACGGTGCCGTCGACGTCGTAGTCGCCGTAGAGGAGGATGGGCTCGCGGGCGGCGATGGCGCGTTCGAGGCGCTCGACGGCAGCAGACATGCCCAGCATGAGGAAGGGATCGTGGAGATGGGCCGGCTCGGGATTGAGGAAGGCAAAGGCCTGGGCAGCGTTGGTGATGCCGCGCGCGACGAGCAACTCGGCCAGCACGAGCGGCAGACGCGCTTCGCGGGCCAGAGAAGCTGCTTCTTTAGGATGCGGCTCGGCGAGGAGCCAGCGCTGGGGCGGGACAGCATGCGGCTGTGGGATCGTGCGATTCCCGGCCTCGGATGTGCTCACGGGATTTACTCGTCCTCGTCGTCGTGCGAATGAGCGTCGTCGATGACGATGTCGTGGAAGCTTTCGATGTTTTCGAGCAGGGCCTGGTAGCGCTCATACCACTCGGTGGTGGTTTCGTGCAGAAAGACGATGCCCTCGTAGATGAAGCCAAGCTGAATGTAGCCGAGCATGCCGGCGTATTTGCGCAGCCACTTGGCCTCGACCAGCTCCGTGGTTTCTTCATCGGGGAAGTTCATCTCGCCGACTTCCTCGATGAGCGCGTCCAGCTCCTCGCGGTCGAGCGTCATCTCGCTGAAGGTAACGAAAGGAGCGCCCACGTGCTTGGCCATCTCCACAAAGTCCTTCCAGGCGTCGGGATTGCCGCGGCCTTCCCAGAGGACGGAAGGAATGTCGTCCGTGACGTAGCCGGGGAGTCGGCGCAGGCCGTGGCCCTCGATGAAGGCCACCATGTCGTCTTTCAGGGAAAGCAGGTTGTCGGTGCTCATCGTCAAACACCCATTCTCGCAGATGGGGGCGGGGTGGGATTCAGGAAATCTTTGGCGGGGTGGCGGGGGTTCCAACTCGGGAGGGCCGAGGCAGGCTGCGGCGGGCTGCGGAATGCCGGCGGAGCCATACCGGGAGGATTCCGCCTGCGGCGCGGAGGCGTTACTCTGGAATGGATTGAATCAAGGACCGTTGCAGGGAGGATGGCCGCTTGCCCGCCTTTGAACACCACGTCTTTGTCTGCCACAACGTCCGCTCTGCTGATGCTCCGCGGCGCTCCTGCACTACTGATGGAAAAAGCGACCTGCACACGCGGCTGAGCCAGCTCACCAAAGACGCCGGCCTGGGCGGCAAGGTACGGATCAACAAATCCGGCTGCCTGGACCAATGCGAGCACGGTCCGATGGTGGTGGTGTACCCCGAGGCCGTGTGGTACTGCAACGTGAGGCCCGAGGACGCCGAGGCCATCGTGGCGGAGCACCTGGTGGACGGACGGCCGGTAGAGCGGCTGCGCATCGCCGAGGAGTGCCTGAACACGAAGAGCTGTCCGCACCGGAGCTGAAAAGTTGGGAATAGGAAGTAGGAAATAGGGAGTAGAAGGACAGGGACAGAGGGACCAAGGGGACAAGGGAGCGAGGGAGCAGGGAACCGAGCGAGCGCGGGCGCTGGGGACGGGTTTTGCGATGAAGCGCAGGGACTTTCTGAAGGTGGCGGGGGCGGCATCGGCTGCGACACTCGTGTGCGGCGCGATGGCGCAAACAAGTCGCCGCTACGCCATCGTCATCGATTCCAACGACGCTGTGGCCGGCTCACCCGCTGTGCAATGGGCCGCAGACCAACTGCGCGGGGCGCTTGCCGCGAAGGGGAAGTTGTGCCAGGTGGTCGCTTCCAGCGACCGTGTCCGCGGCGTTGCGTTTTATGTGGTTGTCGCTGCGGCGGGCTCAAGCATGACCAAGAGCTTTGCGAAGGCAGGCGCGGAGCTTGGCGGTGCAGAGTGTTTCCTGCTGGCGCCAGGACGGCAAGGCGGCGTGCCGGCCACTCTCGTCTGCGGAAGCGACGTAAGAGGTTTTGTCTACGGATTGCTGGAACTCGCGGAACGGGTGCGGTTCAGCGCCAATCCGGAATCTGCTTTGCATCTCACCAAGCTGCTCAAAGAGAAATCCGCGAACGAAGTGCGCAGCGTGGGCCGCTACTTTTGCAGCCAGACGGAAGACAAGGCGTGGTATTACGACAGGGATTTCTGGATTGGCTATCTAGACCTGCTCGCCGCGTGCCGGTTCAACCGCTTTTGCCTGGCATTCGGACTCGAATACGACTTTCCCAAGGGCGTGACCAGCGATTACCTGCACTTTCCGTATCCGTATCTGTTGAGTGTTCCGGGATACAACGTGCGCGTGGTTCAGCTCGCCCAGGCGGACGGGACGGTGCTACCGATGCCGGCTCCGCTGAGCGACGACGAGCGAAAGAAAAACCTTGAGGCGCTTAAGTTCATCACGGCTGAGACGGCGGCGCGAGGACTCGACTTCCAGTTGGGCATCTGGACGCATGCTTATCAATGGACCGACAGCCCGCGCGCGTATCACCGGATCGAAGGCTTGACTCCGGAAACGCACGCCGCCTATTGCCGCGATGCGCTGGCGATGATTTTGAAGGAGTGCCCTGAGATCAAGGGGCTGACGATGCGCGTGCACGGGGAGAGCGGAATCCCGGAGGGAAGCTACGACTTCTGGCGTACGTTGTTCGAAGCCATCAAGGGCTGCGGACGCACGGTCGAGATCGACATGCACGCCAAGGGCGTGGACCAGAGGACGATCGACATCGCAACTGCGACCGGAATGCCGGTGAAGCTTGGCGCCAAGTACTCGGCAGAGCACCAGAGCCTAGGCTACCAGCAGGCGGACATTCGCGCGTTGGAGATTCCAAAGCCGGAGCACGAAGGAGCGGGGCCGTTCAGCTTGAGCTCCGGGTCGCGCTCGTTCACGCGGTATGGGTACGCGGATTTTCTGCAGTCGGGGACCCGGTACAAATTATTGTTCCGGCTGTGGCCCGGGACGCAGCGGCATTTGCTGAGCGCGGACCCGGAGATGGCGGCGGCCTACGGACGGACCGCGCATTTTTGCGGAGCGGTTGGCCTGGATTTGATGGAGCCGCTGACCTTCAAGGGGCGCGAAGGCTCCGGGAAACCGGGCGGGCGGTGTGCTTATGCCGATGCGGCGCTGAACCCCAAGTACGATTGGCAGAAGTTCGAACTCTACTATCGTGTGTGGGGGCGCAAGCTTTACGATCCCGATGCGAATGCAGAGGCTTGGCGGCGATGGCTGCGCAGCGAGTTTGGGGCTGGCGCGATGGCCGTGGAGACGGCCGTGGCCCATGCGAGCCGGATCTTGCCGTTGCTGACTTCGGCGCATCTGCCCTCGGCATCGAATCACTCCTTCTGGCCCGAGATGTATACCAACATGCCGGTTGTGCGGGGCAGCGAGCCCTCGCCCTACAGCGACACGCCGGAGCCGAAGTGCTTTGCAACCGTGAGTCCGCTCGATCCGCGGACCTTTTGTACGGTCGAAGAACACGCCGAGGATCTTCTGGCCGGGAACTTGAGCGCGAAGTACACGCCAATTGAAGTGGCGCAATGGATGGAGGACTGTGCGGCGGCAGCGAGCGACGCGCTTGCCGAGGCGCATAGGAAGGCGACGCGGATGAGATCTCCGGATTTCCGTCGGATAGAGGCGGATGTTCTGATCCAGGTTGGGCTGGGGCGATTTTTCGCAGCGAAGTTGCGCAGCGGTGTTTTGTTCTCAATTCTTGAGCAATCGGCGGTTCCACAAGCCGGACTATTGGCGCTCGATCAGTACGGGCTCGCCCGGGAGGCCTGGAGCACCATGGCGACCCAAGCGGCGGCCGTGTATCGCAGCGATATTGCGTACGGGAGCACGCCGATGCGGCGCGGGCACTGGAGCGACCGGCTCGCAGCAGTGGACAAAGACATGGAAGCGCTCAGAGAGCAGGTCCGTGGCACGCCGCCGACGGCCTTGTTGACGGCGAACATCCGGCGGGCAATCCAAGCCGCGACCGGAAGGCCGGTTCGACCCGCGATTGAAAGCGTCCACACAGCGCCAACGACATTCCAGCCTGGGGCGCCGCTTACGGTTTCGATTTCGGTTCCCCAACAGACCGTCGAACCCACAGTGGCGTCGATCGCTCTGCACTATCGTCACGTGAATCAGGCGGAACGGTGGCTGCGGCTGGAGATGCAGGCGAACCAGGATGTCTTCACCGCAGAAATTCCGGCGGAGTACACGCAATCTCCGTATCCGCTGCAGTATTCCTTTGAGCTGCGTACGAAGAGCGGCGCAGCATGGGTCGAACCGGCGTTGAATGCAACGCTGTCCAATCAGCCGTACTACACGGTGATGAGGAGGGGCGCCTGACGCAAGGCCGGTGCGGCCGATTGCGGCGCCAGAGCCGGCGACGAGCCGCAAAACGTTGCACGGTTCAGCGAGGGCGTACAAATCTCAACTGAACTTTCGCGGTGTCGTGAAAGTTCAGAACAGGCCCTCGGCACACCGCCGCTGCCGTGCGATCCACGAGGCCCTGCGCGCGCCGCGACGCAAACGGCGTTTAAGAAGGCTTGGTGGAAGTCGTGTGCACGATGGTGATCTGCGTCTTGCCGCTGTACTCCGAGGAGTTCGCGGTGACGGTCACCATGACCGACTCCTGCTCGCCTTTCTTGAGAGTGATAATAGCGCCGTCAGGAGTGTCCATGATCGACGCATCGCTGCCGAACTTGTCCTTGTAGAAGCTGACGACCTGGTCCTTCGAGTCGGACGTGACATAGATGGCAGTGATCATGGTGCCGGTGGGCAGGGTCATGCGCAGGCTTCCCTTGCCTTGCTCCGCGCCGGGATAGATGTCCGTGCCGAGGTCGGCTGCGCTGAAGGTTTCAGAGGTGCTTGCACTAAAGCCACCGGCGCCGGGTATAGTCACCGAAGCCTGTTTGCCCGATTCCGCGACTTTGACCGCATGGGCCACGCGCCAGACAAAGTAGCCAAAGGCGCCGGCCACGATGAGGCCGAGCACGACGAACACGGCGACGATGATCAGAACGATTTTGAGGGCGCTGCTACCGGATTTCGGCGGCGCGGCGACTGCCGGGGCGGGCGCCGGTGCGGCGACAGGTTGCGCGGGCGCAGCGGCTGCGGCGGCTCCGGCCACGGGCGTGCCGCATGACGTGCAGGACTGTACGCCCGGGAAGAGTTCCGCTCCACATTTCGAACAGAGGGTTGCCACGTTGATCTCCTTTTCGTTGAGTCTTTCCGGGAAGCTGCCTTCCTGGCATTGGGGGATACGACAATATACCGCAAGGCAGTGCGCTCAGTCGCTCACTTTTCGTGATTTTTCATTGGTTTGGGTTGGCGGCCGCATGGCCGGGGTTGGCGCGCCAGGGAGAACGGCGAAGGCGTGAGGCGAATTTGGCCGGGCCGGGCGCCCGGTCTAAAGATTTCGCTGGCTTCCACTCCCGGAGCCGTAGTACCATTCTGCCCACATTCCAGAAACGCGGAATTGGAGGAGGAACGAACGTGCGAAGGCTCACCGTTCTGGCAGGATTGTGCCTATGTATATCCTTAGTCTTCGAGTGTGCCCATGCCCAGAGTCAAGTCCGCGTCGGCGGCGAGTCACTGCGCGCCAACGGGCAGATTGCCCAGGGTTTCCAGTACACCGGATCCTGCCCTGTGGAACTCCAGTTCGGTTGGGGACTGATCTCCGACCGCCCCACTGAGATCGCCTACACCTTCACGCGTAGCGATGGCGGCCGCCAGAACAACTCGACCTTCGCGCGCCTTTATCAGGCGGGCCGCTCTTACCCCGTGTATTACACATGGACGCTGGGCGCTAACACTCCCCGCTTCGCCAACTACTCCGGATCGGTCACGCTCGTCCTGCAGGCTCCCAACAACCTGGAAAAGGAGATCCACTTTACGATTCATTGCCAATAATGTGGGGCGTGCGGCTCTGCGCGGCGGGCACCGGGGCTGGTGGTCGAGCGCAGCAAAAGATGTGCCGCAGGCGCGGGATCTGCCGCAGGCGCGCTGGAGCGATGGTGTACACGCGCGAGGCCGGTGCGGTATCCTGACGTTTAACCCATGATTTTTTCCCGCGACTACATTGGGTATCTCGCGCGCCGCACGGTGAAGTACCTCATCGACGCCAAGATGATCACCACCAGCGACTTGAAGGTGACGGAAGCGCGCGTGAACACGGCGCTCGTCGACGAGCTTTCGCTCGAAGACCGCATCAACGAGGAGGTGCGCGTGATTCTTGACGCCTACTCCGAAGAGATGCGCAAGAGCGGCGCGCAGTATGCGGAGATGTTCAAGAAGGTGAAGACCGAGCTGACCAAGAAGTACAAGGCGGTGCTATGAGGATCGGCCGCGACAAGCTGAACAAGCTGGCCCACACGGTGGCCGACACCCTGGCCGAGGTCGACCAGGTGGGCTTCCTCGAGGATCGCAACACGATTCGCCAGGAGGCGCGCAAGGCCCTGGAGGTTCTGCTCACGGAGGAAGCGAAGATCGACACGTCGGCGCGGCAAAAGATCGCCAACCAGCGCAAGATCATCCTGGAAGGCTCGCAGGAGTGGGACATTCTGTACCGCAAATATTACAACGAGGAAGTGCGCAAGCTGGGGATTTGAGGCATTTGGTCCCGATGCTGCGTTAAAGCGGTGCAAGCCTAGCTCGGCCAATCAAGCCCAATCTGTTTTGCCAAAGCGTTCACGCAGGGTGCGTCTGTGAGCGCCATAGCCGCTCGGCCTGCTTGCGAAGAGCGGGCAGCAGGACGAGGCGGATAAGGACGATGCCGGCGCCGAACTTGCGCCAGTAGCGCTGGAACTTGACGCGTGCTTCGTCGTCGGTGGCCACGACGCGTGTTTCAGTGGCGAAGCGCGTGAGCTCCGGCGCGAGTTGTGTGGCTTCGAGGGTCCAGGCGATCTTGACGAGATCGGGTCCGACGAAGGATGCAAAATTCTCGGGTGCGACCAGCGAGAAGTTTGGATCGGCCTGCCAAGGGCGGCAAGAGGCTCCGGCGACGAAAAAGCGGGCGGGGTCTTCGGCCAGGCATTGCCAGCCGAGCGCGCGCATTTGGGCGACGAGTCCTTGCCGTTGCTGAACCGGGGGCGCAGCGCGCGGCGCGCGGGGAGAAGAGCGCTCGAACCACAAAGAGTGATTCAATCTCGAATTTCGCGGTGACGAAGTCCGCTGGAGCGTGGATGGTGTCTCGTGGCGGCCGCGGACATCGGGCTGGGGCACAAAGCGATCGAGCAGAGCAGGCGTGGAAGTAGGCAGGGAAGTTTGGCGGACATTGTATGCCTGTTGATTGCGCAACATGTGAATCGCGGCGGTGCTGGGCGAGGCGGCGCAGAGGAGCGCGTGAGCGCGCGGCAGACTTTGGCAGCGGAGCGAGATTTTGTTGGATTAGGAAAGGAGAGCTTCTTCTGTTTCCCCGACCAAATGGCGCTATCGTCTAGGGGTTAGGACGTGAGATTCTCAATCTTAAAACCCGGGTTTCGATTCCCGGTAGCGCTACCAGCTTTCTTGCATTGCTCCGCAGTTCATTTTCCTTTCCAACTCTTGTTGCACGAGCTTGTCACTAATCTTTCCGAATGGCGTGGCGAGCCGGAACGAGATCCTCATGAGCGTGGTCATGGCGCTCGCCCCGCGCGCAAGGCGTTCCTGCTTGGCTCTGTCGCACGCGGGCGCACGCCCGCAGGTGGTAGCATCAGAGTTGACCGATGCAAACAAAAAAACTGCAAATCATTCCCCTGGGCGGGCTGGGCGAGTTCGGCATGAACTGCCTGGCCGTGCGCTGGGAAGACGACATTATTGTGATCGACGCGGGCCTGATGTTTCCCGAGACGGAGCTGCTCGGCGTGGATATTGTGGTGCCCGACATCACCTACCTGATCGAGAACAAGAAGCACGTGCGCGCCATCGTGCTGACCCACGGGCACGAGGACCACATCGGCGGGCTGCCCTGGATCCTGAACGAGCTGAAGGTTCCGGTGTATGCCACCGAGTTCACGCTGGCCTACGTGGAAGACAAGCTGGAAGAGCATCACTGCTCGACGAAACCGAGCTGATCGAGATCGCGCCGCAAGAAGAAGTTCACGATCGGGCCGTTCACCATTGAGCCGATCCGCGTGACGCACTCGCTGGTGGATTGCGTGGCGCTGGCGATCGAGACGCCGGTGGGCATCATCATTCACACGCGGCGACTTCAAGATCGATCTGGCGCCGCTCGACGACAAGGCCTTCGACCTGCACACCTTTGCCGAGTACGGCAAGCGCGGCGTGCTGGCGCTGCTGCAGGACTCGACCAACGTGGAGCGGCCGGGCTACACGCCCAGCGAGCGCGCGGTGATTCCGCGGCTGGACGAGGTGTTCACGCAGACCAGGAAGAAGCTGTTCTTCAGTTGCTTCTCGTCGTCGATCTATCGCATCCGCATCGCCATGGAGCTGGCGCGCAAGCACGGGCGCAAGGTGGCGGTCATCGGCCGCTCGATGGTGGAGAGCACGGAGATCGCGCAGGACCTGGGCTACATCGAGGTGCCCCCGGGGCTGATGATCAATCCCGGGCAGATGCGCGACTATCCGCCCGAGCAGTTGATGGTGCTGATCAGCGGCACGCAGGGCGAGCCGATGAGCGCGCTGAGCCGCGCCGCGGTGGACAACCACAAGCACGCGCAAGATCGAGCCGGGCGACACGGTGGTGCTGAGCTCCAGCATCATTCCCGGGAACGAGAAGGGCATCTTCCGGGTGATCGACCACCTGAGCCGGCGCGAGGCCAATGTGATTTACGACGACGGCCAGCATGGGCTGATCCATGTGAGCGGCCACGGCAGCCAGGAAGAGATGCGGCTGCTCATCAACCTGGTGCGGCCCAAGTTCTTCATCCCGATGCACGGCGACTACCGCTTTCTGCGGCGGCACGCGCAGGTGGCCATGGAGACGGGCGCGGTGGAGCATGCCATCGTGATCGAAGACGGCGACGTGCTGGAGCTGGACAAGGACGACGCGCGCAAGCAGGACAAGGTGACGGCGGGACGCATCCTCATCGACTCCGGCTCGTCGATCGACGTGGTGGAGGATCTGGTGATCCGCGACCGGCGCATTCTGTCCGAGGACGGCGTGGTGCTGGCGGTGCTGGCCATCAACAAGAAGACCGGCAAAGTGGAGCGCGAGCCGGAGGTGGTGATGCGCGGCTTTGGCGGCGCGGATATTACCGACGCAGGCGCGCGAAACGGTGCTGAAGACGCTGGACGGCCTGAGCGCCGAGCAGAAGTCCGACTACGGCATGGTGAACGAACAGGTGCGCGTGGAGCTGAAGCGGCTGATCCAGAAGAGCACCGGGCGGCGGCCGATGATCATGCCGGTGATCCTGGAGATCTGAAAAGCAGGGACCAGGGACCGAGGGAACAGGGATAGCAACCGCCAAGCGTTGGCCGGGTAGGCGATCCGCCAGGGTTCGCAATCGGCGCCGGAGAGCGCGTCAGGCGATGAGTGCAGCTTGCGCGTGATTCCGAGGATGCGTTCCTCGAAGCCACTGCGGACCACGGAACCCGCGGGAGAACGAGCGGGCGGTTTGGCGGAGGCAACGGCGGGACGATTGGCGGCTGCGGCAGGGAAGCGAGCGGATGCCGATGAAGAGCTCGCCTACCGACAGGCGGGCATTGCCTTCCAGGTCGAGGAACCCGGCACGGCATTCCTTGCAGAGCGTCCGTGCCTCGGGCGAAAGATAGGGCGCGATAATGACCGGTGTTGCGTCTCCGGGACGATGAGGGGCGCCGCTTTGGAGGTCGCGTAGCGCAGTGCGCAGGTGACTCGGCTCTGCATCGGACCTCACTTCGCAGGCCAGGGTGTGGCTGTGGCCGAACACGTCGATGCACGCCAGGAATCCGGCGGCCTGGCCGCGGCCCGCCGGCTCGCGCCGCATATCTTTGAGTGTGACGCCGGAAACCTGGCCGAGCAACGCCGCCAACGCTTCGGCCGCGCGCGACTCCAGCTCAATCGTCGCCGTGTTCGTTTTCATAGTGAACTCCCTCTTCAGCGTGCGTTGGTTTTGCGGCTCTCCTGTTGAGAAGACCGAGGATAAACGAGTTCTTTCCCGAGCGGACCATGGCCATGGGAACCGGCGCACGCCCGTTTCCGTTGTGCTGCTTCGATTCCAGCCAAAGGCACAGCCTGGGATCGTGAATCTCCGGTTGGTCCAACCAGAAACCCGGCGCCAGTCCGCACTCGATGCGCAGGTGATCGAGCTGCAGTTCAATCTTCGTAATGCGCTTGGAGAAGTAGCGGCGCACATTGCTGGCGCCGACATAAAGCCCCGTCACCCTGTGTCCGATGCTTTGGGATGTGACAACCATGGAACACCTCCGCTCAACCCAGTGCCTGTTGAACCCGAATTTGAAGAGAAACCCGGCGTCAGGAATTCCGAAGGAATCCGGATCGTGCAACGTCAGCCGGCAAAGTTCGTGCGAAACGAGGAAGCTCTTTGGATGCTGCAGGATCTGAGGATGCCAAGGCACGGACCGAACGACACCTGAGACGATCGAGAGCGGCGAGCAAGTCCGAAGAGAGTGTTGAAACTGCGGCGCATCGACCCCAATTGCGGAACGACGGGGCACGAGTTCGCCGATCAAGAAGGGGAAGGAAGAAAGGCCAGGATGGATTCCGACGTGAGCTTGCGGTCACCCCGACCGCCTACGTCTATTCCCTCACATTCTGTGGAAATGTTGGACCGATTCTTTTCCCCTGTCAAGGTAAATTGATGAAACTCCGAAAAAGATCGGTTGGCCAGATCTGGAAAACCCCAGGCGTGGCGCGGCTGTTGAATCAGTAAATCGATTTGCGGAGTGAATCGGTCAGCGGAGCCGCGGAGAGACTTTGCCGGAGGCACCTAGCTGTGCCGCGGCGAGGGTTCGTCGGAGAAGATCTGGCCGTCGCGGATGTGCACCACGCGATGTGCAAACTGAGCGATATCCGCCTCGTGAGTGACGAGCACGATGGTGTTGCCGCGAGCGTGGAGCTGATCGAAGAGGACCATGATTTCCTGGCCGGTCTTGGAGTCAAGATTCCCGGTGGGTTCGTCGGCGAGGATGATCGACGGGCTGTTGACCAGGGCGCGGGCGATGGCGACACGCTGGCGCTGGCCGCCGGAGAGTTCGTTGGGCTTGTGCATCATGCGCGATTCCAGACCCACCTCGGCGAGGGTCTGCTTGGCGCGCGCGATGCGCTCGGCAGACGGGGTGCCGTTGTAGATGAGGGGCAGCTCCACGTTGTGCAGCGCGGTGGCTCTGGCCAGGAGATTGAAGGTCTGGAAGACAAAGCCGATCTCCTTGTTGCGAATGCGCGCCAATTGGTCGTCGTCGAGGTCGCTGACGAGTTGGCCGTTGAGCCAGTAGCGGCCCTTGGACGGCGTATCGAGGCAGCCGATCAGGTTCATCAGCGTGGACTTGCCCGAGCCCGAGGGCCCCATGATGGCCACGTATTCGTTGTGGCGGATGCGCAGCGAGATGCCGCGCAGGGCCTGCACCTGCTGCTCCGAGCCCATGTCGTAGGTGCGCCACAGATCCTCGACGACGATCATGTCGTCCGCGGAGACGACTGCGGCCTGCGGGAGTTCCTCAATACCGATTCCGTTCAAAGCCATCCCAAGCTCATCCTTGTCTAAAGTTCAACTTCTGCCTGCCGGCGCGACAGCGCATCAACTTCCGCTGCTGGTGGAAACAACTGGTTTGGACGTATCGCGTTTGAGCAGCGCTCCCCCTTTGAGGTCGCGCAGTGTCTTGTAGGGGCCGGTGACGACCTCCTGGCCCGCGTTCAGGCCGGAGAGCACCTCGATGTCGGTGGCCCCGGTAATGCCGGTGGTGACGGGAACAAACTTGGCGCGCAGCCTGCCGTGGGGATCCTTGTCGACGACGAAGACACCCTGTATGGGGTTGGACTTCGCGGTTGAGTTTGAAGGAACCGACGCCGCCTGAACGCCGCCCTTGCTTTTGGCGACGTCGGTCGCCGGATCGTGCATGGTGAGAGCCTGGATGGGCAAGGAAAGCACATTCGTCTTGTGCGCGGTGGTGATTTTGGCGGTGCAGGAGAGGCCGGGCCGGAGCTCGTTTGAGGCATCGTCGAGCGTGACGACCACCTTGAAGTCCTTGGCTTCCTCGGTGCCCGAGGTGGACTGCGACGTGGCCACGCCGGTGGAGCGCAGCAGCGCCTGATCGCCCACCAGGGTGACGTGCCCCTTGAAGACCTTGTTGGGCAGCGCGTCCACGGTCACTTCAGCCGGCTGGCCGAGCTGGACGTTCACGATGTCGGTCTCATCCACCTTAACCTCGGCGGTGATGATGCTCATGTCCGCGAGGGTCATCAATGTGGAACCTTCGGTGTTCTGGATGCCTTCAACGACGGTTTCACCTTCGCGGAGGGGCTCGTTGGTCACGATGCCGTCGAACGGCGCGACGGCGATGGTGCGGTTGAGCATATCCTCATTCACTTTGAGATTGGCTTCTTGCGTATGCAGGTGGCCGCGCGCCGAATCGGTGTTGGCTTTGGCCTGGTTGAGTTGCGCTTCGGCCTGGGCAACGGAGGCTACGTCGAGGTCGTAGGCCGCTTTCCTGGCGTCGTAGTCCTGCTTGGCCATGATGCCGTCTTTGTAAAGAGCCTGGGCGCGGTCCCAGTCGAGCTTCTTCTGCTCGAGGTCGGCCTGGGCGTGGGCGAGATTGGCCTCAGCGGTCTTTTCCGCGGCGACATAGGAGGCGATGTCGGTCTTGGCGGCGGCGATGGAGGCCTCCTGGCCGTTCACATTGGCCTGCTGCTGCACGTTTTCGATTTGGGCGACGACCTCGCCTTTGGTCACCCGCTCGCCTTCCTTAACATAAAGGTGGGTGATGCGGCCCATGGCGGTGGCGCCCACGTTCACATAGTTCTTGGGCTTGATCTGGCCGGTTCCGCTGACAACGGTGGAGAGATCCTGGCGCACCACCGAGGCGGTGAGAACCTTGGTATAGCCGGCTTGCTGCTTGTGGACCATGAAAGCTACCAGCCCGGCAGCCACAAGCACGGCGAGAGCAATCAGGAGGATTTTCTTCATGGGCGATTCTTATCCCTGGGTTTTTTTCTACAATCCAGTGTACGCGAGGAGGCGGCCAATGGTTCCGTGGAGGCTCAAGTCCGCTCCGGGCTGGACAGTTCGCGTTGGTGCAGTTTGCGGCGAGGAAACTCGGGGCGCAAGAACCCCTTCAGCGTACCAACCGACCGGTATGCGGGAAACAGGGGCCTGAGAGTTGGACGGTTGGACTCCGTTCCGGCGAGCCGAGCAGGTCACGAGGCCGTGAATTTTGACTCTCGCCGGCTGTCGGACGGTTGACCTTGGCGCCGCTGGCGCGTCCAACAAGCGAAGAACTGCGCACTGAACCTTGCCCGGCATCTCAGGGAGCCGTAAAATTAAGGGATCGCAGGAGTATCCAAGGCAATGATGTTCAATAGCCGCCGTTTTCTCTTCACAGCTCTTGGTTGCGGCCTCATCTCGATCCCCGCGGCCGGGCTCCTGGCCCAGCAAGCTACGCCGCCGGCCGCAAATCAGCAGCAGGCCGAGCCCGCGGCCGGCCAGGACCAGGAAACCGATCCGCTCAAGCGCCAACTCTCTGATAAGGAGCGGTCTAAGGCCCAGAAGAACCTAAGGCATGAGTTGAAAGGCCCCTACAAGACATGGCTGAACGAGGAAGTTCCCTACATTATCAGCGACGATGAGCGCAGAGCGTTCCTGAGCCTGAGCAACGACGAGGAGCGCGAGGCGTTCATAGAGAACTTCTGGCTTCGCCGCAACCCCAATCCCGATTCCCCGGAGAATGAGTTCCGCGAGGAGCACTACCGGCGCATACAGTATGCCAACGACCACTATGCGGCCGGCAAGCCGGGATGGAAGACAGACCGCGGGCGCATCTACATTATGTGGGGTGCGCCGGATTCGATCGACTCCCACCCCTCGGGCGGACTGTATGAGCGGCCCATGGACGAGGGCGGCGGCGAAACGGCAACATTTCCGTTCGAGACCTGGCACTACCGCTATCTCGAGGGCATCGGCGAGAACGTCGACATCGAGTTCGTGGATACCTGCCAGTGCGGTGACTACCACTTCACCATCGACCGCAGCGAGAAAGACGCGCTGAAGTACGTGCCCGGCGCCGGGCTCACCCAATATGAGGAGATGAGCCACAAGGGCAAGGACAGACCGGTTCAAGGGCAATGGCCTCGAACAGCTCGGCAACGGCCCCTTTGCCGCCTCGCAGCAGGGGAAGGAGTTCGACCGCATCGAACTGGCCAGCAAACTATTCGCGCCGCCGCCGATCAAGTTCAGCGATCTTGACGCCGCCCTCAACGCCTTCAGCTCCACGCACAAGCTCATGAGTGGCCCGATTTTCCCATTCGATGTGCGCACCGATTTCGTCAAGGTGACAGACAGCATGGATCTGGTGCCCATCACCATCCAGATCCGCAACCGCGACATCACCTTTGTGACCAAGGATGGCGTTTCCAAGGGAGTGGTGAACATCCTGGGCAAGGTGACGACGATCATGCACAAGACGGTACAAACCTTCGAGGACACGGTGGAGGTGGAGGAGCCGGCTGAATTGCTGGAGAAGAGCCTCGACCGCAAGTCGCTTTATTGGAAGGCGCTTCCGCTGCAGCCGGGGCTTTACCGCCTGGATATCGCCATCAAGGACGTGAACAATCAGGATCACATTGGTATTTACGGAAGAGGGATCGAGGTTCCGACTTACCAGGACGACAAGCTCGGAGCGTCGTCGCTGATTCTGGCCGACCAGATGAACACGGTCTCCTCGCGGCAGATCGGCAGCGGCAACTTCATCATCAGCAACACGTATATCCGGCCGCGCGTGACCGCGAACCAAAACACGCCGGTAAGCTTCAAACGCAACCAGGACCTCAACTTCTGGATGCAGTTCTATAACCTTGGCATCGATGAGGCAACCAAGAGTAACTCAGCGACGGTTACCTACCAGATTACCGATGCTGCGGGGACGGTGATTCTGGAGAAGCAGTTGGAATCAAAGGACTTAGGGGCGCACAGTGACCAGCTGACGGTGGAGAAAACACTCCCCATGGCGGGGCTGGAACCCGGTAAGTACAAGGTGACAGTGAAGATCGATGATGCGATCTCAAAACAAGAGATTGCACAATCGGCTCCATTTGTCGTGGAATAGGAGTCAATCCGTGCAGACGCCAACTGAACCAGAGAATTCGGGAGCTTGCACGGATTGCGTTTACGGAAAAAATGCCAGGGACGCGGCGAGGACTCAGATCTGCTGATGATGCGAACGTGCCCATCTCGCCGGTTTGGCCGCGATGATTGTTTTGGGGGCCGCTCCAGCCTTTGGAGCGGCGCCGGCGTCAGTGTCCGGCTTGGTCCGTGACTCGGCAGGCGTGCCGCAGATCGGCGCCGAGGTGCAGCTTCTGCGCCCCGACCTGAGCGTGGTCACCAGCGTCTACACTGACAGCGCAGGCCGATTTGTCATCTCGTTGCTGGAGCCAGGGCGGTACGCTCTCAAGGCGATAGGGCCCTACTTCCTGCCTGCGCTACGAGAAAACGTCAGGGTCCGGGGCGCCGTAATCGTCAACCTCACGCTGAATACTCTCTACGAAGTCATCCAGTGGCTACCGGCCCAGCCGCGCGCCGGTGAGTCGGAAAAGGACGACTGGGCCTGGACTTTGCGGTCGGCCGCGAACCGGCCGCTGCTGCGCTGGCTCCAAGACGGGCCGCTGGTGGTGGTTTCAGATGGCTCGGGAGCCAAGCCGAAGCTCAAGGCTCGGCTGATGGCGACTGGGCAGGCCGGAACCTTTGGCGAGAGCGGCGAACGCTTCTCAGCCACGGTGGAAGACACGCCAGCCGACAGCCGGGAGTTGCTGGCGCGTGTTGAGTTTGCGCCTGGCAGCGATGCGGGCATGGAGTCGATGCTGGGCTTCCGCCAGGATTTGGGTTTTGCCGGCTCGGTGCAGTCGGTGGCCGCGGTGGCGGTTGAGCCTGGGGTGGAGGGGCCGGGAGATCGAGGGCTGGAGGAAGCCGCGGTACGAAGTGCAGAGATGATGTATTTCGGCGCAGCGCTCGAGGCCGAGGCAGGTTCGACCGCAGTGCTAGGGCGCCTTGGAGGGCCTCTCCCAGCGCGGTGACCGCTATGCTGCCCTTCGCCAGCGTCGAGTGGCGCGGTGGCGCCTCAACGGTGCACTACCGGATGGCCACCATGGTGCAGAATCGCGGCGCCGGTGAAGATGATTCGCAGACGGCCGTGTGGTTGCCCGCGATGGGAATGCGCAATGGCGGACTGGCCATCGAACACGGGCTTCACCAGGAGGTTGGCTGGGAACGCGAGACTGACGCGTCGGGCCTGGCCGTCGTGGTTTACACCGATCGCATCGACAATCCCGTGCTGGAGGCGATGGGCCACTTTGCCGAGGGCGACTCTCCGGCCGCGGCTGCTGTGCTCTTCGACTCCGCCAGCAACCTGCTTCGCGCCGCCGGACCGGGATTCTCTTCAGCCGGCGTGCAGGCCAGCATGGAGCACCGGTTGGCCGGCAATAACCGCATCCGCGTGAGCTATGCGAGCGGCGGCGCACTGGCAATGCCCGCTATGTCTCAATCGGCCCCGCTGACCGAAGTGCTCGCCGTGGCCCGTCCGCGGCACGTGCAAACTTATGCCATCTCGCTCTCGGGCACCCTGGATGGCACGCGGACCCGCTGGCGCGCGAGCTACCGCTGGCAGCCTGACGACACCGTCACCGAAGTCGCTCCCTTCGCACGGGACGAGGCCGCGCCGTTCCTCAACCTCCAGGTGAGCCAGCCCATTCATCTGACCCACGACGGATCGGGAGGGCTGGAGGCGCTGCTCGACGTGAGGAATCTGCTCGCCGAGGGCTATCGCCCGTATATCCTGAGCGACGGTTCGCTGCTCCTGTTCGCAACCGATCAGCGCAGCCTGCGCGCCGGCCTTGCATTCACCTTCTAAAGAGCAATCCTTGAGGCATGGCTCCATCCTGAAGGAAAGGGGACACCGATGAACCATGCCAAATTGACGCGCCGCGCCGCGCTGAAATCCGGTCTGGCCGTGACGGCGTTGGCCTCGCTGCGCGGACCCGCAAGAGGCGAGGATGGCATGCCGGTTCGCAAGAACCGGATTCACCAGTCGGTCTGCCGGTGGTGCTACAAGGACATTCCACTGGATCGGCTTTGCGCGTACGGGGCGCAGATTGGCTTGAAAGGGATCGACCTGCTGCAGCCAGAGGAGTACGAGGTTCCGCGCCGCTACGGCTTGATCTGCACCATGGCGTATGCGGGCGGAGGCACGATTCCCGATGCACTGAACCGGCCGGAGAACCATGCCGCGATCGAGGCTGCTTTTCGCACCAACATTCCGCTGGCGGCTAAGGCCGGTGTGCCCAATGTGATCACTTTTTCAGGAAATCGCCGGGGGATGCCGGATGACGAGGGCGCGCGCAATACCATCGCGGGACTCAACCAGGTGAAGAAGATCGCCGAGGACAACGGCGTGACCATCTGCCTTGAGCTGCTCAACAGCAAGGTGAACCATCCGGACTACATGTGCGACCACACGGCGTGGAGCGCGCGCGTAGTGGAGGAGGTGAATTCGCCGAACGTCAAGTTGCTTTACGACATCTACCATATGCAGATCATGGAGGGCGACCTGATCGCGACTATCCGTGCCAACCTGCGGTGGATCGCGCATTTCCACACCGGCGGCGTGCCCGGACGCCACGAGCTCGACGAGACCCAGGAAATACAATGGGACGGAGTCATGCGGGCGATTGCCGACGCGGGCTTCAAGGGGTATGTGGCGCATGAGTTTGTGCCGGTGCGGGATCCGTTCACGAGTCTTCGCGCCGCAGTGGATCGTTGCGACGTGTAAGGTTCATGCCTTTGCCGGAGAGACGAAAGACGAAAATTGGAGCAGCGATGAGGCTCCTGCTTCTTTCCGCCTATGACCATCTTAAGATCGCAGAGCCAGCAGCGCGGGCGCGATCGACGTGCTGGTACGTCGAGGCTTGCGGTATCTCTGCCGGCTCCGCGCGTGTTACAGCCGTTGCCCTAAAACAGCCATGAGGGGATGTCGTAGTTTTCCATCCTGAAGCAAGAACAGTAAGGTGAGGTTCCATGAAAGGTCAGCGGTCAAATCGACTTCTTATTCTTAGCTTTGCATGCATCGCAAGTTGCTCACTTCTGGCACAAAGACCCATCGTTCCCAAGGAAAACGCCGAACCGCAGCAAGACGCGTTGGTGCGCGGATTTCTCGATCCGCCCAACGGAGCCCGTCCGCGCGTGTGGTGGCACTGGATGAACGGCAACATTTCCAGGGAGGGAATCAAGCTCGACCTGGACTGGATGCATAGCGTAGGCCTTGGCGGCGTGACGATTTTCGAAGGTGCGATCAATACGCCGCAGGTGGTTCCGCAGCGGCTGATCTATATGACCCCGGAGTGGAAGCAGGCATTCGACTACGCGGTGACCACGGCGCGTGATATGGGCATGGAGGTGGCCATTGCGAGCTCACCTGGATGGAGCGAAACCGGCGGGCCGTGGGTGCCTGCATCGCAGGGCATGAAAAAGATGGTGTGGTCGGCAACGCGTGTCGAAGGCGGGCGGCTGTTTACTGGCGCGCTGGCCCATCCGCCTGAGGTGAGCGGAACCTTTCAGAACTTCAGCGTGCTCGGCCGGCGCACGCCCGACGGCAAGATCGTGACGCCTCCGCAGTTTTACGCCGACGCAGCCGTCATCGCATATAAGATTCCCGATGGCGACAAGACGCAGGAGGAGCTGAACCCGCAAGTGACTTCGAGCGGCGGGACGGTGAACGTGCCCGCGCTCTGCGACGGCGATGTGAACACCGTCGCGCTCGATCTGCCCGCGAGCGCGCCGGGTAGCGAGGGGTGGGTGCAATTCGACTACGGCCGCCCGCAGACGATTCAGGCGGTGACGCTGGCCAGCCTGAGCGATGCCATCACCGTCTTCGACCACGAGAGCAAAACGATTCCGCCGCGAGTGGAAGCCAGCGACGACGGTGTCACCTTCAGAAAAGTTGCCGACATTCCCTTCAGCAGCCTTGTGCAGCGCACCGTTTCTTTTGAGGCGGTGGCGGCGCGATACTTCAGGATCGTATTTCCCGCACAACCGGCCGGGGTGCCAGAACACAATCACACGATCACTGAGCTGGTGTTGGCCAGCGGCGCGCGGATGAACGAATGGGAAAAGCGCGCCGGCTACGCCAACGCACGCGACTTCTACGCCATTGCCGATCCGAAGGTTGCGCCACAGTTCCTGGTGGCGCTGCAAGATGTGATTGATTTGACCGGTAAGATGGCGCCCGATGGAACGCTCGACTGGACGCCGCCCGCGGGCGAGTGGGTGGTCTTGCGCATCGGTTATTCACTCACCGGCCATGAGAACGGTCCTGCTCCAGCTGAGGCTACGGGCCTGGAAGTCGACAAGCTGAATCGCGAGTATGTGAAGAACTATGTTGATGGATATCTCAAGATGTACTCCGATACCGTCGGACCCGAGAAGATGGGCAGTAACGGAATCTCCTACTTACTCACCGACAGCATCGAGGTAGGACCGCAAAACTGGACGGATAACATCCTGAAGGAATTTGAGCAGAGGCGAGGCTACGATCCACATCCCTGGCTCCCCGCACTTACTGGGGTAACTATCAAGAACACCCCGGACACGGATCGCTTTCTGTGGGATTTCCGGCGCACCATCGGCCAACTGCTCGCGGAGAATCATTACGGGGAGATCGCAGACGACTTACATAGCCA
This sequence comes from uncultured Acidobacteriaceae bacterium, assembly GCA_963836525.1. GTDB lineage: Bacteria > Acidobacteriota > Terriglobia > Terriglobales > Acidobacteriaceae > Telmatobacter. The sequence continues at coordinate 16,438 of CAWIJW010000006.1, read as the reverse complement.
TGAAATGAGTTACTACGGGGAGGCGCTGGAGTATCATCGCCCGTCGCTGGGCGACGACATGGAGATGCGCAGCAAAACCGATGTGCCCATGGGAGCGATGTGGACCTATGCGGGCAGCCCAGGGCCGGATATCGACTATGTGTCCGATTTGCGCGGAGCAGCATCGGTGGCGCACATCTATGGACAGAATTTAGTAGGGGCCGAGTCGATGACCTCGCGCGGCCCGGCCTGGTCGTTCTCGCCAAACAATCTCAAGAAGGTTGCGGATCTGGAATTTGCGCTGGGCGTGAATCGCTTCGAGATTCATGAATCGACGCACCAGCCAGTGGTTGATATGGCGCCCGGATTGACGCTTGGTCCTTTCGGCCTTTGGTTCAATCGCAATGAGACGTGGGCTGAGGAGGCAGAGCCGTGGGTTACCTATCTTGCGCGCTGCTCCTACTTACTCCAGCAGGGACATTTCTCCGCCGACGTGGCTTATTTCTATGGCGAGGAGGGTCCACTTACAGCGGTGTTCGGCTGGAAAACGATCGAGGACGCACCGGATGGATATGGCTTTGACTTCGTAAACAGCGACGTGGTTCTGCATGAGTTGTCTTTCAAGGATGGACGGCTTGTCACTCCCGGAGGAACAAGTTATCGCATTCTCTATTTAGGCGGACGCAGCCAGCGCATGACGTTGCCGGTGCTGCGCCAGATCAAGAATCTGGTTGCGCAGGGAGCGGTTTTGGTGGGGAACAGGCCGGTGGATTCGCCGAGCCTGGCTGACGATGAACATGAGTTTCAACGGATCGCGAATCAGCTTTGGGGACGACGGACCCCGGCGGGGCATTCGGTGCGCAGGGTCGGGAAGGGAAGAGTGTACATGGAGATGAGCGCGAACGAGGCGCTGACGAAGCTAGAACCATCGCGTGATTGGGAGTACACCAAGCCCGAACCAGATACCACACTCATGTTTGTCCACCGCAAGTTGGAAGACGGCGACATCTATTTCGTCGATAACCGGCAGGATCGCGCCGAAAACGTCGATGCAACCTTCCGGATCGAAGGAAAAGCTCCGGAGTTATGGGATCCTGCAACCGGCGCGATGCAGCCAGCTTCGTATCGAATCGAGGCGGGCCGCACGACGGTTCCGCTGCATCTGGATCCGTATGGAACAACGTTTGTGGTCTTTCGCGCGCCGGCTAAGGCGGCTTCTCGACAGATCGCCGAGCCAGAAGAAACCGTATTTGCCGGGCTGGACGACACACTCAATCAAGACTGGCATCTGAGCTTCCAAGCCAGCAGAGGCGCCCCGGAGACCGCGGAGTTCGATCGCCTTGCCTCCTGGAGCGAGAATGCGGATGCAGGCGTCAAATACTTCTCCGGGACAGCCACTTACTCGAAGACGATCGAGGTCCCGGCCAGCGCATTCGCGCCTGGAGCGCACTTATGGCTCGATCTCGGTGACGTCCGCGATGTTGCCGAGGTTGCGGTGAATGGCAAATATCTCGGCATCTTGTGGAAGACGCCGTTCAAGATCGATGTTACGGGTGTGCTTACTCCGGGCAGCAACCAGCTTGTCTTTCAAGTGACGAATCTGTGGGTGAACCGCATGATCGGCGATCAGCAGCCGTGGGCCCTGAAGAAGTATGCATTCGCCGATTTCGCGCCGTACAAGGCCGATTCGCCGCTCTTGCCGTCGGGTCTTCTTGGCCCGGTGCGCTTGATCTCAGTGAGCGCGCCAGCGGCTGGAAAGTAAACGGGGCGGCGCCGAAAAAAGACTTGCACCTTGCAAGGGAAATTGGAAAAAATAGCAGAGCGGCGTTCCCCAGAAGCGGGCCTCCCGGCCCGAAGCGCCGTTAAAAAATGGATCAACGGAAAGCAGCAAGCAGGAGGTCGAGATGAGCAGTGTGCGAGTGCTTGTAGGGACGCGCAAGGGCGCGTTCGTTCTCAGCTCCGACGGCAAGCGCAAGGATTGGACGGTGAGCGGGCCGTTCTTCGCCGGCTGGGAGATCTACCACATGAAGGGCTCGCCAGTGGACCCCAACCGGATTTACGTTTCGCAAACCAGCGGGTGGTTCGGGCAGCTGATTCAGCGCTCGGACGACGGCGGCAAAACCTGGCATCAGCCGGGATTGCCGAATGAAGCGATTCCTCCTCCCGGCCCGCCGACGGCGCTGCCAAACCGGTTCGTGTACGACGCGTCGCCGGAGACGGGCAAGCCGCTCACGACGCATCAGTGGTACGACGGCACGCAGCATCCCTGGGAGTTCAAGCGTGTGTGGCATATCGAGCCATCGCTGACGGATGCGAATACCGTGTACGCCGGCGTGGAAGACGCGGCACTGTTCCGCTCGACCGATGGCGGCGAGAACTGGCACGAGCTTGCCGGCTTGCGCGGCCATGGCACCGGCCCCAAGTGGCAGCCGGGCGCGGGCGGCATGGGTTTGCACACGATCCTTCTCGACCCCAGCAACCCCAAGCGGATCTACATCGCCATCTCGGCCGCGGGCGCCTTCCGCACGGACGACGGCGGTGCGACGTGGAAGCCGATCAACAAGGGGCTCCGCAGCCAATACATTCCCGATCCAAATGCCGAGGTGGGCCACTGCGTGCATCACGTGGCCATGCACCGCTCGCGGCCCGATGTGCTTTTCATGCAGAAGCACTGGGACGTGATGCGAAGCGACAACGCCGGCGAAAGCTGGCAAGAGGTGAGCGGCAACCTGCCCACCGACTTCGGATTCGCCATCGACGTGCACGCGCACGAGCCGGAGACGCTCTACGTGGTGCCGATCAAGAGCGACTCCGAGCATTTTCCGCTGGAGGGAAAACTGCGTGTTTACCGCAGCCGCACGGGCGGCAACGAGTGGGAGGCGCTGGCCAAGGGATTGCCCGAAAGGGATTGCTACGTGAACGTGCTGCGCGATGCGATGGCGGTGGACACGCTCGACAGGTGCGGCGTCTACTTCGGCACTACCGGCGGCCAGGTGTACGCTTCGGCCGACGCGGGAGATAACTGGGCGCCGATCGTGCGCGATCTGCCAGCGGTGCTCTCGGTCGAGGTGCAAACGCTGAACTAGGAGAGCAGAGACGTAGATACAGGTGAGACAGGGAAACGTCGAGAACATGAAGGCTAGGTGGAGGGCGATTTGAGCGAGCACTGGAAGCGCAAGCGCGGTGACGGTGCGGGTGGCGCTGCCCTATCATCTGCGCAACCTGGCGCATGTGGAGGGTGACGTGCTGCTCGAAGTGAGAGCACCGGTGACGCTGCGCGCTGTTCTCGATACCCTTGAGGCGCGCTATCCCATGCTGCGCGGAACGATTCGCGACTATGACACCGGCCAGCGGCGCGCGTTCCTGCGCTTCTTTGCCTGCGAAGAGGATTGGTCGCTGGAATCGCCAGATAAGGCGTTGCCCGATGCGGTCGCAACGGGAAAAGAGCCGCTGCTGATCCTGGGGGCGATTGCGGGCGGGTGAAGAAAGCAGGGAACAGGGACCAGGGACCAGGGAACAGAGAATAGAGAACAGGGAACAGAGATTAAACGCCAGAGAGCCAAGAGCCAAGAGCTGAGCCCGCATCTGGGCCAACAACATTCCAAATTCACAATCTTCTTGATTTGTGCGAGCATGGCGCGTAGGGTGCTCTTTATCGTTCCCCGTTGCGCGCCCTGTTGCGAACCTCAGTGTGAAGCGGGCCACTGCGCGGGCCTCCGGTTTGGGCAAAGATCCCGGGACGAATGTGAAAGCAGGCACCATTTCGGCCGTCGAATTCGCCCGTGGGAATTGAGGTGTGGCGGTCTAAGGAGCAACGGCTGTCAGGAACCAGCGCGCGAAGCGGGAGCGACAAGCCTGGAGAAAGTACGTGGAAAAACTGAGAGAGTATGCAGCAATTGCCAAGATGATCGATCACTCGCTGCTGAACCCAACGCTGACCGATCGAGAACTTGAAGACGGCTGCGATCTGGCGGTTCGATACAACGTCGCCAGCATCTGCATCGTGCCCTACTATCTCGCCCGCGGCGTTGAGCTGCTGAGCGGGTCAACAGTTCTTGCGACTACTACCATCGGCTTTCCGCATGGCGGGCACACGACGGCGATCAAGCTCGCCGAAGTGCGGCAGGCGCTGAGAGACGGCGGGCAGGAGCTGGATGCGGTGGTCAATATCAGCAAGGTCAGGAGCGGAGATTGGCGTTATGTGCGGGATGAGCTGCTGACGCTTGCCCAAGCTACGCACGCAAGCGGAGCCAAAATCAAAGTAATCTTTGAGAACGCTTATCTTGACGATGCCGCCAAGATTCGTTTGTGCGAGATTTGCGCGGAAATCGGAGCCGATTGGGTGAAGACCTCGACAGGATATGCGCCCAGTGGAGCGACAATCGCCGATCTTGAACTGATGCGGAAACACTCGCCGCCGCATGTGCAGGTGAAGGCGGCGGGCGGCGTCCACGATCTGGATACGCTGCTGGCGATACGCGCGATTGGGGTGAGCCGGGTGGGGACGAGGAGCACTGCGTCCATTCTGGAGGAAATGCGGAAGCGGCTCGGGCTGGAAGCGATCTCCAACGCCGCGGCCTCGCCGGCAGCCGCCGGTTACTAACTGAGGTGCTCGCAGCGCCGGGGATTTTGCTGAGCCGTTACTGGTTCTCGTATTCGATTCGAGAAGCAATCCATGTCAATGGGGTTATAAATGCCTTGGATGCCACGTTTTCTTCGGCCCGCTGCGCACATCGCGCGAATCTCCGAAGAGCAGGTTCAGAGAGCCTATCCCAAGTTACGATGGCGCATCCTTGAATCGACCTTCATTGGATACGCGACCTTCTATTTAGTCAGAAACAACCTCCCTGTCGTCTCCAAGGAGATGGGACACGCGCTCAGTTACAGCAAAGATCAGATCGGCGACATGCTGGCAGTGATGGTTGCGGTGTATGGTCTGGGCCGGTTCGTCATGGGTTCGCTCTCGGACCGCAGCAATCCGCGCTACTTCATGTCCGTGGGATTGCTGCTGACCGCCGCGTGCAACTTCGCATTTGGCGCGGCGAGCAGTTATCCGGCGCACCTGGCGCTTTGGGCGGTGAACGGGCTGGCGCAGAGCATGGGATGGGCCCCTTGCGGGCGCTCACTAAGCCACTGGTACAGCATCCGCGAGCGGGGAACGGTCTTCGGGTTCTGGAATCTTGCGCAGAACGTGGGCGGCGGATTGATCGGCGTGATTGCCGCGTACTCCGCGGTGCTGCTGGGCTGGCGATCGGCATTCTATGTGCCGGGCATCCTGGCCGCGATCTGCGCGATGTATCTGATCGTCAGGCTGCGCGACACTCCACAGTCCGAGGGGTTGCCATCGATTGAGGAGTACCGCAACGACTATCCCGATGAAGGAAAAAGCGAGAGCGAGAAGGAGCTGGGAACGCGCGAGCTGTTCGTCGACTACATCCTCAAGAACCGCTACCTGTGGCTCATTGCCGGCGGCAACTTCTTCGTCTATATCGCGCGCTACGCCATGCTCGACTGGGGGCCGACGTTCCTGAAAGAGGTGAAGCACGCGAGCCTGGGCGAGGGCGGCATCGGGACGGCGACGCTCGAGTTCTCAGCAATGCTGAGCACGGTGCTGGCGGGGTGGCTGTCAGACAAGATTGGCGGGCGGCGCGGCATGATCTGCGTGGTGTGCATGATTCCCACATTTCTCGCCTTCATCGGCATCCTCTACAGCCCGAACAACAAGTTATGGCTCGACCTTGTGCTGTTCGGCATCATCGGCTTCTTCGTCTATCCTGCGCAAATGCTGCTAGGCATCTGCGCGCTCGATGTGACCTCAAAGAAGGCCATCGGCACAGCGAACGGTTTGCTCTCGATTCTCGGATCGCTGGGGCGCGTGGCGGAGTCGAAGGGCATTGGCGCGCTGGCGCAGCACTATGGATGGAATGCGGCGCTCTACGGAATTCTGGCCTCGGTGCTGCTGGGCATTGCGCTGATGTCGTTCCTGTGGAACCTGACGCCAAGGTCGGCGGAAGCGCGGGTGCACGCGCCTGCACGGTGACGCAATTTAAGCCAGCAAGTCAGCAAGTCAGCGAGTCGGCGGGCGTGTTGGCCTGAGGGCAGCGGTTGAGGGGAAAGGTTCCCACAAGCCGACATTTCGTTACTTATCGAATCGTGATCTCTAAGAGGGGCAACGGCGCCGACGAGCCCGGTATTCCGAAAGGGATCCACCGGAAAACCGATTCCCCACCCCTTCTAGAACATCGAAAACCTTGAAAAATCCTCGCAAATCGGCCTGAAAGGGCGCGTCGAGTTCCTCCATGTGCGGTGGCTCGGTATAGTTTCTTCTGAGCCGGTCGAGCGCCCACGCATCCACAATATGGCCAATATGGCCACCTTTTGCTCATAAACAAGCGCAAGCCAATAGTGCCTCCGGGATTCTATCTAAGTTTGCTACTGAGTGGGCGAGTCGCGGCCATTGGCACTCACGACAGCTTGAAAGTCAGGCTCAGGCATGATTCTGCGGCACATTTTGAGCTGAGTCTCGGAATATAATGCCAATCATCCCAGGGATCTAGCGATGCAGCGCGAAAGGTGGCAGAAGATCGAGCAGATCTTTCATGAAGCGCTAGAGCGCCATGGGGAAATCCGTGCCCAGTTTCTCGCAACGGCGTGCGGGCAGGACGCTGAGCTGCAACGAGAGGTAGAGTCACTTCTAGCGCAAGCCGAGTTCGCGGAAAGCTTTCTCGAATCCCATTCACGGGAAGCGCCAATGACGAATCCACGCGGGAGGCAGATCGGTTGCTATCAAGTTCACTCCATGTTGGGTGCAGGGGGCATGGGTGAAGTCTATCGTGCCCACGACCAGAAGCTCGACCGCGATGTTGCGCTGAAAATCTTGCCGAAGGAATTCGCTTTCGATCCGGAGCGCCTGGTGCGCTTCCGGCGTGAGGCCCGTACGCTAGCGTTGCTGAACCACCCAAATATCGCAGCCATCTATGGACTGGAGGATTCTGATGAGGCGGTGTGCCTTGTACTCGAACTGGTAGAAGGAGAAACTCTGCATGGGCCTCTCCAGGTCAAGCAGGCGCTTGGCATAGCTTATCAGGTGACCGAGGCATTGGAAGCAGCTCATGAGAAAGGAATCATTCACCGCGACTTAAAGCCGGCCAACATCAAAGTGACCCCCGAGGGCCGAGTCAAGGTGCTTGATTTTGGTCTGGCGAAAGCAGTTTGGGCAGCAGTGGCAAAGCAAGACCTGTTGCAGATTCGGAATCATACTGAAGTAGGTACCCTAGCCGGTCCCATCGTCGGCACACCAGGATATATGAGTCCCGAGCAATCACGAGGGGAGGAGGTCGACCAGCGGACCGATATCTGGGCTTTCGGATGCCTGTTGTATGAGTTGCTTGCCGGAAAACGCGCTTTCCAGAGTAAAACGTTGCAAGACACGGTCCAAGAGCTGCTTAATCGCGAGCCGGACTGGGAAGCGCTGCCCGCGAAAACGCCGGCGAAAATTCGCGAGTTGCTCAGGTGGTGTCTTCAGCCGGACATATCGCACCGCTTGGCTGCCATTGCTGATGCACGGCGGACCATCGAAAAGGCTCTGCACCGGAGGAGCCGCTGGGCCCTCGTAGTGTCGGTGATGGTCATCCTCGCGGCGGGCGCAATCGGCGGCTTGCTTGAGAAGCGCCAGCCAAAAGTCTCCGAACCTTCCAAGTGGGTACAACTCACCAGCTTCCCAGACTCGGTCAGCCAGCCTGCGCTATCCCCGGACGGGAGTATGCTCGCGTTCGTTCGTGGTCCCTACACGTTTGCGGGGCCCGGTCAAATTTACGTCAAAATGTTGCCCTACGGAGAGCCGCTGCAACTGACGCAGGACAACTCCGAGAAGATGAGCCCAGTGTTCTCGCCCGACGGCACTGAAATCGCATATACCACCGTAGATGCCGCGTTTCATTGGGATACTTGGCTCGTGCCGGTAATCGGCGGGTCCCCACGACACTGGCTAGCGAACGCCTCCGGTTTGGTCTGGTCAGGCAAAGGGAAAATCCTTTTCTCCGAGATCAAGGAGGATGGCTTACACATGGCAGTGGAGATGGCCGAAGAAAGCCGGGCCAAAGAAAGAGAAATTTACGCGCCACCTGGTAGTCGAAGTATGGCGCATCGATCGTATCCCTCGCCGGACCGCAAGTGGGTGCTGGTGGTTGAAATGGACAGTGGCTTTTGGCTTCCCTGCAGGCTGGTTCCGATGGATGGAAGTTCGCTGGGCCGGCAAGTAGGCCCGCCGGGCGCAGGATGCACCTCGGCGGCGTGGTCGCTCGACGGGAAGTGGATGTATCTCAACTCGAGCGCCGGCGGAGCCTTCCATATCTGGCGACAGCGGTTCCCAGACGGCGAGCTCGAGCAGATCACTTCAGGGCCAACGGAAGAGGAAGGCATCACCATGGCGCCTGACGGTCGTTCGTTTGTTACTGCCGTTGGGCTGAAGCAGAGTTCGATCTGGATACACGACTCGCGAGGAAACCGGCAGGTCTCGCTCGAGGGGTATGGCTACGCCCCGAAATTCACGCCCGATGGGAAAAAGCTTTGCTACAGGGTTCCGAAGACCGCCTCAGCAGATGCCGGCCCGAGCGAGTTGCGCGTTGTGGATCTGGAATCGGGACGCGATGAACCCCTGCTCCCGGGCTTTGAGGTCGTGGGAAGTCCGGCCGCCGCCTACGACATCTCGCCCGGCGGCCGGCAAGTCGTGGTGTCGGTGCTCGACAAGCGGGGTAAACACCGCCTGTGGGTTGCGCCGCTCGATCGTAGCTCGCCACCTCACGAAATTCCTAACGTTGAGGGCCTAGCGCCTATGTTTGGTGCGGACGGCCAAATCCTTTACCTTGCCACTGAAGGAACCTCCAGATTTGCTTACAGCGTAGATGGCGATGGAACGGATCGGCACAAGGTGATCGAGCGGCCCATTAGCTCGCTCATACGGGTCTCTCCCGACGGACATTGGCTGGTTGTCCTCCTGCCCGGAGGGGCGGCATCCAACATCGCAGCTTTCCCGTTGCGGGGTGGTGCTCCGGTCAAAATCACCTTCGGTGGCACGACGTCTTTCGTTAATGCGAATGTGCAGTGGTCTCCCGACGGCGGACGGTTTCTCGTTTCAGTGACCACTGCCATGAGCGCGGAAGTCGTAGCTGGACGCACGTATGCGGTTCCGTTGCAGCCGGGGCACATGTTCCCCCCTCTTCCGGCCGGAGGCTTCCGTTCTGAATCAGACATTGCCAAATTGCCTGGAGCGCGGGTGATAAATGCGCTCCAGGTGACTCCGGGCCCAAAACCCGACATGTACGCCTTTGCGAGTGCTACCGTGCAGCACAACCTGTACCGTGTCCCTCTACCCTGAGCACATCCGGCCCTCCTCTGAATACAGAATCGGGCCGCCTGATCACCCTCAGAGGGTGGGGGAATTTTCAATCGGCGTTATGGGGATTTTTGCACCGGCGCTGACATAGCGAGAGCGCGGAGATCCACTCGTGCCGGCGCTCGTGAGTTGGCGAACGTTTGTGCCATCCATGTTCATGACGAAGATCTGGCTTATGCCGCCGGTACTTGGACGAAACGACATGAAAAAAATCTCCTGCCCGTCGGTTGACCATGAGGGCGCACGACTGCACCAACTCGCTGAGGGGTCGGCAGGATCTTTTGGCGTCAGATTGATCTGTTCGCTCCCGTCAAAGGTCATTCGAAAGACGGAACAGTAACCTTCGCGGAAGCTCATAAACGCGATGTACCGCCCGTCAGGCGACCAGTCCGCCATTTGAGCGAAACTGGGTGGGACTTCGTGGGTCAATTGGACCGGAGCGCCGCTTCCGTCCGCATTGATCGTGTATATATCGATGCCCCTCCTGAAGACAATCTGTTTGCCGTCGGGCGACCAGGTTGGATATCTGCCCAGAGTGGGAGGAGATGTGAGTTCTGTTGGCGTGCCCGATCCATCTGCGTTCATAACGTAGATTTCGAACACATTGCCATCGCGATTGCTATCGAACACGATCTGTTTCCCATTTGGAGACCACCTGGCCCATTCGTCGTTTGCCGGGTTGTTTGAAAGGTTCGTTACGTTACCGGAATCATCACGAAGGTAGATGTCGTTGTTTCCGGTTTGATTTGATGTAAATACAATCTGCTTGCCGTCTGGTGATATGTCAGGATCGACGTCAGATGCACTATCGGATGTGACACGAACCGGATTGCCGCCATCCGGATCCATCACGTAGATCTGGTTGTTTGGTACTCCGTCGCGCGTGCTATAAAACACAACACTGCCTGCATGTTTTGAATCGGCAGAACTGCCTAACGGGTTGCCCGCGAATTGCGCACAACCACACAAGCCAACCAGCACCGCCAGTGCCAGATTTGAAAGCCATGGCGATGTCGTGCGTACAGATATGCTTCTCGACATGATCATCCTCCTAAGCGTGCGGGTTCGAAGTCAAGCATGAGCCGGCGATTTGCATCGGCGGAGTTCTGTTGTCTTCGGCACTACTTACTTCCTTAATCCCGGCAAATCGCCCTGAAAAGTGTCACTCCGGCGAAGAAATTTCTGTGGTAAGCTTCGCAAGCAGAATGGACAAGAGTAGCCGGCAGGACCTCAGTGGTTTATTAGCGGACTGGAGCGGCGGCGATGAGAAGGCGCTAAACCATCTTGTGTCAGTTGTTTACCCGGAAATGCGAAGGATCGCCCGCCAGCAGCTCTACGCGCGCCGAGCCGATTACTCGATCCAATCCGCTGACCTGGCAAATGAGGCCTATCTGAGATTGGTTCGCGCGAAAGGCATCCGATGCGAGCACCGATTACACTTTTTCGCTCTCTGTGCACAGATCATCCGGCGCATTCTGGTTGATCGCGCACGCAATCGTATGCGAGCCAAGAGAGGTGGTCATGCGGTGCTGGTTCCGTTGGATGAGGCGTTGCTCGGGACGCGTGCTCGTGGGATCGACGTATTAGAACTGGACGAGGTGTTATCGTCGTTATCGGAATTCGATGCACGCAAAGGCCGCGTGGTCGAACTGCGCTACTTTGGCGGCTTAAGTGTGGAGGAGACGGCTGAAGTCCTGCAGGTTTCACGCGAGACGGTTTTGCGAGACTGGAGAATGGCCAAGACTTGGCTGTTTCGCGAGCTTACTGGAAAGCGCACTCCCTCATGATCGATTCGATATCTGCGGACGTCTGGTGGGACTAGTGTTTTTCGGTGCAAGTCTTTACAGGGTCGATACCGTTGAATCGGCTCAAGCCACGTTGCTCCGAATTCAGGGATAAGAGAGCGGATTCAGATGCTTGCTGGTGTGCAACATCGGGCGTCTCTTAGCAGCTAGATCTTCAACCACAGTGTCCGGAGAAACAGCTCGGGCAGTTGCAAGCTCCTCAAGGGCAGCGCTTTACGGGCCAATCGCGGGATAAGTCCTGTGAAACGCCGCAGTGTCTCTCATTTTCCAGCCCCTACGCGATCATGAGATCGCGGGACGCTGGCGGCAGAGAACAGAGGACAGGGATCAGAAAGACGGGGCACGCGGCAGGCCGAAACGCACACTTCAAATGCAATTCCTAACTTTTCTCGGTGCGTGTCACCCTCAAAAGCTAACTTTTCTAGGTTATGAATCCTCTAAAACGCAACTTTTCTAGGTACATGTCCCCGAAAAATGCAACCTCTGGAGGTTACATTTGGGGCTCAAATAGAACCTCTGGAGCGAACATTTGAGGGGTTTCACGCACCATCAATGCGAACATTTGCCTTGATTTACCGCGTTTTGCGGCCCCTCGCAAAAAACCGATCACCGAAATCAGTTTTCCGCCTCGCCCCGGCGAGCCGTTGACCGCGGTCAGTGGCCAGCGTCAGTCGTCGGAGGCTAGTTCGGCGAGGGCGTCACGGGAGAGGAAGGGGCTCTTTTCGCCGAGGTAGCCGTCGGCAAAGATGATGTTGCGGGCGAGGCCGACTTTGCTGAGAGCGATGATGATGAGGCCGTTGATGTCGATCTCGCCCGTGCGCAGCCCGTGGAAGGCGGAGCGCGGAAAGCGATGGTGGTTATTGTGGTAGCCGTCGCCGAAGGTGAGCGCCGCAAGAACGGAGTTGTTCTTGCTGTTGTTCTTCAAGTTGAAGTTCTCATAGCCGAAGGTGTGGCCGAAGGAGTTGACCGCCCAGACGGAGTTCTGGAAGAGGGCGGTGCGCAGGAAGGCCGCGAAGACGCAGCCCCACGCATCGGTCATCCCGCCGAAGAGATAGCCGGCGAGCCAGGGAAGGGCGATGGAGACGACGGGCCAGATGTAGTGGGTGCGGGCATAGAACCGGATGACGGGATCGCGCGCGAGGTCGTGGCCGTAGATGTTGATATCGGTGACGGTGTCGTCGAACATCCATCCGATGTGGGAGTGAAAGAGGCCCTTGAGCCCCGGCTCGTGGTCGCAGTGGCCGTCGACGACGGGGCTGTGATTGTCGCCGCAGTTGTCGGTGTGGGAGTGATGGCGGCGGTGGTCTGTGACCCAAGTGAGCAAAGAGCTCTGAAACGACATGGAGCCGGCTGCGCCAAGAAGATACGCGACCCAGGGGTCGGTCTCAAAGCTCTTGTGCGAGAAATAGCGATGGAAGCCGACGCCCGTGCCCATGCCAACGACGAAGTAGCCGACGATGAAGGTGACGACCTCGACCCAGTGGATGGGGTGGGAGCGGAACCAGAAGATACTGGCCACGGAACCGGCGAGGGGAATGCCGATGAGGAAGGTGTTGTCGATCCGCTTCTTGAGAGCGGCATGGCCGACAATCATGCCGGGGGGCCGGATGACAGCGACGGGTTGGCTGGACCGGGAGATCGCCAATTCAAACGCTCCACTTGCCTTTAGTTTCTCAGATTACAGGTTCCGGGGCCGTCGGACCCGCTCTTTTTAGTTTAGATGCATGAGACGGCCGCCGGGATTCGGCGAACGGTCCGGCTACTTCCAATTGCCCATGAGGACAAAGGGCGCCCAGTAATATGGATGCGCAAATCCGGATGGGTTGCTTTGGCTGGCGGGCTCCGTCTCCACGGCACTGACGCCCCTGCCGCTTGCCGCGGACTGCGGCGTGATCTTTCCCTGCAACAGATCCAACTGCGCTTGGCGCAGCGCTTCGACCTTTGTGACCTTGCCCGCGCCGGCAGCCCAGCGCTTGTAAAAATCGGCCATCAGCGCGCCGGTGCTCGCGTCGTTCACCTCCCATAGCGACGAGATCACCGCCTTGGCTCCTTTGAGTTGCGCCGTCGTGCCCAGGCCGTCCACCTCGCGGCCATTGCTCGCGGTTCCGCTCATGCCGGTCTCGCAGGCCGAAAGCGTCAGCAGTTCCGTCTCGTCCAACGAGAGCCTCTGATCGTCGCGGAAGTCAGCCACCGTGAGATGGAATCCGGCGGAATCCGCGTCCTTGCCGGCGAGCAATAGGTAAGACTGGCTGTCGTCACCGGGCTTGAAGACGAAATGGCTGGCGATGTGCACCACGGAGAATTGGCGGTCGAGAAGATTCTCCATCGCCTTCTCAGTGAACTCTCCGTTGAGCAGGATCGTGCCGGGCAAGGCTCCGTTGGCATCCTTCGATTGAGCATCGTGAACCACTTGATCGAGCTCGCCCGCGACCGCAGGCAGGGCGGGAAGATCGTCCTCGACCTTGTGCGAGATCCCCATCGCCGCGGCGCTCAGGTTGCTCACGTCAGGCTGCCCCGTAAGGTGCGGAATGCTCGCCGGGGTGATGGTCACGGTGTTGTATCTCTCCACCACGTAGTGAGCGCCGTCGTAGAGCGCGGCGATGGGAACATACCGCAGAACGCCGTCGAGCGACCAGACGAGTGTCTGGGCCTTTGCCTGATCGAGGTCGGCGGCGATGGGCCCCATCAGGATCGTGTAGAGCTCCGCGGCGAGCGGCTTCGCATCGCGCCGCGGATCACGCAGCACCTGCTGGAAGGCGGCGACCTTCTGGTTGAGATCGGTCTCGGAGATCGCGTACTCGCGCGCCACCGCGGTAGAGCCTGTCACGACGATAACGCTGTAGCGATCCTTGCCGACCAGCGTGTATAACGCAACGGTTCCCGGTGATTTGGCGATTGCCTGCTTCAGCAGGCTGACGTTCCCCTTGACGTCGGCCACTTGCTGATTGGCCGCGCTGTTGCTGCCGAAGTCGACGTAGAGCCGCGCGTAGTAGTCGTTCAGGCCCTTGCTGGCGGCATCCAGTTGGTCGCTGAGCTGCGCAAAGGTTTTTTCCTGCTCCGGTGTGCGGGCGTTGTTGCGGCGGAGCTGGGCCCACTGCTCGCCGAGAGCGACAATCTGCGCAGTCGATTTGTCGTAATCGTTCTTCGCCTGTTGCTCAGCGGGCGTGAGCGTGAGCGGCTTGAGGGTGTCCGCCGCTTCGCCGCGCACATAGTCCGCGTATTCCTGGTCCTTGAGCAGGTCGAGCACCTGCTGCGCCTCAGGCAGGCGGCCCTGCGCGATCAGCAGCGAGCCCAGGTCGTGATAATACTCATTTTTCGAAGCGAGGAAGCTCTTCTGCAGCGCCTGATCGAGCCCCTGGATCTGGCCCCGGACCTGCTGCAGCAGATTCACGGCCTGTTTCCCGTAAAAGACCGCGAGCGCCGGGTGCTCGGTGCTGTGGTTCAACATCAGGTCGTGAAAGATCTGCGCTTCGCGGATCGGGTCGCCGACCGCCGTGGCCAGCGGCAGCGCCTCCGCGTAGTACGCGCGCGCTCTTTCGTGGTCTCCCGAGCTGTCCCAGAAGCTGCCGAGATTGTCCAAAGCCAGGGCTTCACCATGGCGATCGCCCACGTCGTGCCAGATCTGCAATGCCTGCTCGTAGCTCTCCTGGGCCTGCTGCTTCTGTCCAAGGTCTTCGTAGACCAGGCCCATGTTGTCCAGGATGCGCGCCTCGCCGTCGCGGTTTTGCGCGGCTTGCTCGAGTTGCAGAGCGAGATTGAAGCACTCGATTGCATGCGGTTTTTGATCGGGCGCCGAGAAAACCCCGGCCATGTCATTCAGCACGTCGGCCTGGCCGGTCAGGTCGGCAAGATCCTTGTAGAGGCTGAAGGCGCGCATGTAATAGCTCAAGGCCTGCTGCTGCTGGCCGAGATCGTCGTAGACAACGCCGGTCAGGTTGAGCGTGCTTGCCTGGCCGCGGCGCTCTCCGGCACTGGTCCAAATGGCGAGTGCCTGCTGGAGCGCGTCGAGAGCTTTCTGCATTTCACCCAAATGCACCCACACGCCCGCGAGGTTGTGCAACGCGCCCGCCTGGCCATCGAGGTCTTTCAGGCTGCGATGAATGGCCAGCGAGTCGTTGAACGCCTTGAGCGCATCGGTGTTTTCGCCGAGGTCGGATTCGACGTTGCCCATGTTGTTGAGCGCCGCTGCCTCGCCGCTGCGATTTCCCAGGGCGCGCTCGAGAGGAAGAACCTGACGGAAGGTGTCCAGAGCCTTCTGTTCCTCGCCAGTCGTTCGATAGAGAATTCCGATGTTGTTCAGCGCTCCTGCTTCGCCGGCGCGGTCGCCCACCTGGCGGTAGAGAGGCAGCGCTTTCATGTAGCAGTCGAGCGCCTTCGGAGGGTCGCCGAGTTCGGTGGAGAGAATGCCGAGATTGTTGAGGGTCTTGGCTTCGCCGTCGCGGTCGCCTGCCGCGCTCCATTGGGCGAGCGCCTGATTGTAGAAGTCGAGCGCCTTGTCGTTGTTTCCCAGATCGTCGTTGATGGTGCCGATGCGGTTGAGAACCTGTGCCTCGAGATCGGGATCTTTCAGTTGCTGAGCAATGGCGAGCGCCTTCGTGTGCAGCTCCAGTCCCTTCTGGTACTCGCGGATGTTGCCGTCTACCCATCCCATACCGCTGAGAGCGAGCGCCTGTCCTTTCAGGTCGCCTGCGGCCGTGGCGGCGTCCAGGGCCTGCTGATAGGTAGCGAGCGCCTTGTCGTTCGCGAACTCGGTCCGGTAGCAGTCCGCGATGCCGTTAAGCGCGCCAGCTTCCAGCGATCGGTCTTTCGCGGCGCGTGCCAGCGCAAGTGCCTGGTTATATGTATCCAGCGCCTTGCTCTCTTCGGAGATGAGAAGGTAGAAGTCGCCTAGTTGATTCAGCGCGGCAGCTTCTTTCTTTGCGTTGTGCGAAGCCTGCGCGGCGCGGGCGGCGGCCTGGAGCCGGTTGAGCTTCTGCTGCGCTTCGGCGCTCAACGCAGGGAGGGGGCTTTGGTGGGCGGAGACGACCGCGCCTGCCTGGGCTGCGGCACAGGAGTAGGCAAGCACTGCAATCCAACACGCAATGGCAAAGCGAACACCGGTCAGAACGGCTGTGTTGCGCATGGTCCGACCCCCGGCTGAGGTTTACGCAACGTGGATGGGTTCATTGTAAAACGGATAGATGGCGACGGTAGCTGGCCCGAATTGGGCCCGGTGGCGCTTCCCTAATGTTCATCCCTGCCGGGGCGGAGCATGAGGTCG
>CAWIJW010000005.1:0-488081 GCA_963836525.1 uncultured Acidobacteriaceae bacterium | reverse complement strand
GATACCTTGTCGATGGCGTCTTGCTGGCGCATCAATGGGCGGACGGGATGAAGGCGCTCGGTCACGGCGGTTTTGCTTCAAGCCAGTGGATATGGTTTAACCTGATTGGACTTGTCGGTGGCATTGCACTGATCTGGCTGTATGCCGCCATCCGGCCTCGCTTTGGCGCCGGAGTGAAGACCGCGGTCTGGGCCGGCCTGACCTTCTGGGTTGTCGGCGTGCTGATTCCCAACGTCAGTTTCATGTGCGTCGGCGGCCTTTTCCCGCAACGTCTTACGGCGCTGACCACCCTCGGCGGCGTTGTTGAGATCGTCGTTGGCGCGATTGCCGGCGCTGCTCTCTACAAGGAATCAGCCAGTTAGGGAGTTTCTCGAATTCACATGGCCGGGGAAGATTGCTGGAGGGTAGCTTTTTCCTTCACCCCAGCGACCAAGGCCTGTTGCTGGGGATACCGGTTTATGCCCCTCGGGGAGAAGCGGCGGACCACTCCATTAATTGGGTTGGGCATAAGCCCCAAGTGGTCATGGACAAGATCATGGGGGGATGTTTGCGCCTCGGACCGTGTGGAAATACGCCCAGAGGGCACACTGACCGGCGATGTCCCCACGTCCCGTGTCAGTGTTGCCGATGGTGCCGACTTCAGCGGCAGTATAATGATTCGCAAAACGGACCCAAAGCGGACTGCAGATACAGCGACGTCGAGACCGCTCAAAGTTGCGGAGAATGGGAACGATTGTGTCATATGTGGAAACGAAGTCAGTCCGCCCCCCAAAGCATTGGCTCTATCCTGAACTCGGAACATACTGTGCTACCAGCTTCGGTCTTAGAGCCCGCAGGTCACACCGGGGCTTCGACAAACAGCGAGACAAACATCGGTAAGGGTCTGTTCGTTAAGGGAGAGATCACCGGGGAGGATCCGCTGTTTATCGACGGGAAGGTCGAGGGCACCATCAACCTCCCCGGCAGCTGTGTGACTGTAGGCAACAACGGCCAGGTTAGAGCCAACATCACCGCCCGAGAGGTAGTGGTGTTGGGCAATATTCGGGGCAATGTTACCACTTCGGACCGTGTGGATATCCGCGCCGGGTAGTGTCTGAAATGTGCGTTGAAGAAAAACAGCTAACGGTTGCTTTTTGATCCCTGCCCTCCTATCGTCAAGACATGCCATCGAGGCGCACAGAACTCGCCGCACTCAAGAATCTGCTTTCACAGGCCGACCGGATTCTCGCCACTGCTCCCGAACTGCCAGAAAACCGTACCGCAGCCTTGGGGGAAATTCTAAGCACGGCTCTGGCCCTCACAGACGATCTGCTCAAGCAATCCAGCCCCGCAAGCTCTGCGGCCATCCTTGGACGCAAGGGAGGGTCTACGGCCGCGCGGAGACATGGCCCTGAGCATTACCGCCAGATGGCCGCCCGGCGCAAGACCCACGGTGGCGGCAGACCCCGCAAACAAGCCGAGTAGCGCATCCCCGCAGACGATAAAATAGGTCATCTCAAAAACGAAAGCCCGGCGCGATGGCCGGGGCTTCCGACGTGCGGCTGGTTACCCTCATCGTAAGCCCCTTCACCGTTCCGGCGCAAGGGTGCGCTTGGGTAGGTTGCATTCTGGGCATAGATGATTTGTGTGCGCCACAAGATCAGGGGAGCCGCCCTGGCAGGCGGCTTTTCTATTTAGGTTTCAGTCTACACCAGTTTTCCACGTTCCGCGCTTCGATCCATACCCCAATCCGATTTTGATTGCTCCTATAATCCCATCCATGACAAACCTTTGGCATTCTTTCATCGCCTATTGGGCAATTCCGCTTGCCTCGTGGATTTTTGGCACGTTCACCGGCGCGGCATTTCGGTGGCGCTATCACAGCTACAAGGAATGGAGAGCGGAGCGGCAAGCGAAGCTCAAAAAGAAGACCGATTCCCACGTCTTGACGGCTATGGCGAATCCCGCCTTATGGGAGGGACCGCGACCAGTAACCGGCGCGGGAGTCCGGCCCGTCAAATCGGACGAGATGGCCGAATACCTCGGACTAAGCCAAGACGATGTGGCCGACAGCTTTGAACGTCTAGAGCAGCGTGGAAGAGTGAAACAGGAGAAGGGGACAATAAACGATCCCGCTCCTTCGTGGTTCATCGTACTGCGTTGAGCCCTTCAACGCACATTTCAGACACTACCTCCGCGCCGAGGGCTCTCTCACGGGCAACGTGGTATGCGCTCGCATTAGTATCGAAGACGGCGCCTACTTCAAGGGCAGCATCACCATCCGTGAGCCCGAGGACAAACCAGCAAAATTAATCGTATCGCCGCCCGAAGCACCCAAGCCTACCCAGGCGTAGCATGACTGAAGGCACTTCACTGAAGCCTGCTGCTCACTCGCATTCACCCATTCGTAGAAATACGTCCCCGGAAACGCCGATGTCACCAAGAGGGATTCTCGGTTGACGCAAAATCCCCTTACCACTTAGAGAGAACAACGGTCACTGGCTCCTCCCTGATTTCTGAGTTCCGGGCGGTTGACGGACAAAGCGGAAGTTGGCTCTCCACGGCTGGATTCAGGCTTGAGCGTACTCTGGGGCCTCGAAAGCTCTGGGCTGGAGCAGAAAAGTTCTAAAATCGTCCTCTAGCGCCGACCATCTAGTCTCGCACAATCCAAAAGACTTAAACGGAACTTCTCGCCTCGCCTTTGCCCGCGATTTTCGGTGGATTCGGTATAGCTGAAGGTAGATTGAAGCCGAAACCGTACTTCTCAGCCCACTCCAGATCTCTTTCTCATCAGCGACTGCGGCGCAACAGTCGCGATCAACCACTTGTCGATGGCGGAGGTGGCGGGAGTCGAACCCGCGATCAAAATCGTCGTCAACAACGAGAGACGCCGCGCTCGGTCGCGTTCCTTTAGGTATCACTTTGCGCGCTCCAAACCGGCAGGATGCGCATTCCTCTCTGAAGGGCGGAAGCAAAAGAGTGATACGTTAAATGTCTCTTCTCCCATTAAACCCCCTTCTGTCAATATCACCCGGGAAGAAATCGCAGCTAGGAGATTCACTTTCCATCAGCATGTTTCAGCAAATCTCCGACTGAAACGAATTCAAATCCGCGCTTACGCAAGCCGGCGACAATGCCGGGGAGCGCTTGTGCTGTCCATATGCCGCCGTTGTTTACATGCATGACAATGATGCTGCCGTTGCGCGTTAAAGTGAGCACTCTGTGCTCCAGGCGTTTGGAAGTATTACGCGGATTGGGATCTCCGGACTCGACATCCCACATGACAGTGAGGACGCCAAGTTCTTTCGCAACCTTGACGAGCTTAGGCGGGCAATCGCCAAACGGAGGTCGAAAGAACGGCTGCGGGTTGTAACCCAGTTGCACAATGGTCGACCGGGTGCGTTCGATTTCAGAAGCAATACCCTGCTCTGTCAAATCGCTCGATCTCAAGTGATAGTATCCGTGAAGTCCAATCTCGAAAAAGGGCACCTCCGCAAGCTGCCTCAAGCACTCAGGGCATTGCTCCGCCCATCTGCCGGATATGAAAAATGTGGCCGGAATATGCTCCCGTTGAAGATAGCTCACAATCTCAGTTGAGAATTCGGGGCGCTCCTTGCGTGGACAAGCGTCGAAAGTCAGTGCGATTTCAGGACGGGTGCGGCTGCCGTGATCCAGAATATCCACCGGGAACGGATAAGGTGGAACCGTATTGGCGGCGTTGGACTGGACGGATGCAGCAGGCGAGCGCGAAGATTGCGCGGCACTTAAACCGATCGTCCGGCCAAGAACAATTGTGCTTATCAGGTGAAGTAAAGTTCTTCTGTCAATTACATGCATTCTCGAATCCCTGTTTCGTTTCACCTGCTCTATCTTTTTGCGACCATGAATGAATCATAAGAGTCGAGCAACCACTGGCCATTCTGCTTCACCAGGACCACTTTAAGAAACCGGCGTTCTTCTTTGCCGGCTTCGGCCGTTTGAAAATACGAGTTGCCCTTCACAATCGGCTGGAAACCCAATTCGTCACCCAGCATTTCGACGATGTCGTCCTCGTGGAGAACCATATCGCTCAGTTTTAAACGGCCAACGAATTTCTCGGTGAGGGCCGGTAGCTGGTTTTTCTCCGAATCCGGCACAACGAAATCATTGGGGAGTTCATCCACCAGCGCTTGTGTGAGAGCGTCAATCTTCGCAGTCGCCAGGACATCCGACAGGTTCGAATTCACCACCCCATCAAAGGCTGGAAGATCGGGCACCGCGTCCCAAAATGCGAAGTCCACGTTGTAGACTTCCTTGTCGTCGGCGACATTGTCCGGGATGTAGTAATAGATTTCGTAGCGAAGCGTTCTTCTGTAGATGCGCTCCAGATCGTTGGGCTGGTTGATATTGAATTTGGCCCAGGAAGGCCCAAGAAGCCGGTACGCCCCGGGCCAGTTCTTTTCCGCTGTAAAGTTGAGGAAGTTCTCAAACACTCTGACGGACGGGCGGTTCCGGATTTCCAACTGAAATTGGTTGTTTTGCCGCGTTGCCGCAACCGGATCGATGCCAGCCCCTGGAGCGAGATAACCCCCGTAGCGCCATCCGGCAACAAACATCGCTCCCAGAAGAACAACCGCAGCACCGAGAATCGTGAATTTGCTCTTTGCTCTCGCGCGCTTGAAGACATTCCAAATGTCCCGAATTGCTGGTTCACCGGAATGAGGTCCCGCAGAACCTGAACGATATGGCTCCATACGCTTCTTTGTCCCTATACCTTTCGCAAAAAATGGTACACCACGACAGGAAGGAGCAGCCTTGGATAGGATGAGTCAGGCCACGCAATCGGCCCTTAGCGATTCTTGTGTTGGAGCAGTTGGACGACGTCGGGGCGCTTCCATTGTGTCGCGTATTCAAGCGCGGTCTGGCCGTTGTGGTCCTTCACTGCGGGGTTTGCACTCTTGCGCAGCATCAGTTTCACCGCATCCACGCTTCCCGCAGAGGCGGCGTACATCAGGGGTGTCTCGCCATTATCGTCCGCGGCATTGATATTGGCGCCTTTCGCAAGAAGCAGATCAATGATCGCGGTGTTTCCTGCAAGACCTGCGTACATCAGCGGCGTCGCGCCACCAACATCGCGTGCATTGATGTCGGCGCCCTTTTCGACCAGCATCCGCGCAAGATCGGCATGTCCCACAGTGCACGCGGCGATCAGCGCCGTATCGCCTACATTGTTCTTGGCTTCGATATTGGCACCCTTTTCGACCAATCGCTCGGCGGTGTCAATCTTCCCTGATTTAGCTGCCAGCAAGAGCGGCGTGTCGCCCTGATTGTTCTTGGCCTCGACGTTAGCGCCCTGTCCCAATAACCGCACGGCCGCGGCCGAATCGCCGCTGGCCGCTGCGCTTAGAAGTTGGTTGTTCACGCTGCTGAACACAGGGGCTCCGGAAGAGCTGCCAGTCGTCGCCGGTTCTGCCGGTTGCGAGCCAGATCGGCCTTTCAAGGTCGCGAATCCAAATACCGCGGCAGCCACGGCAAGAACCACTCCCGCGCCGATCCACCATCGCATCTTGCTGGAAGCTGCGTCGTGCGCGTGCAATCGTGGTGAATCCGCATGATGCGTTGAGGCGTCCTCAGACACGGCGATTGGCGAACCGCTTGCTCCCGGGGCGGCCACTGTTCCCTCGCCTGCCGCGTGCGGCATGTCGCCCTCGTCATCGGGCTGGCGGGAAAGCAGGGCTTTCACGCTGTCGCATAGGCGGGCGAGATGCCGTTCGAGCGGAGGGGTGAGAGCATCGAGCCAATGCTGGCTGGAGATGTAATACTCCATCGCGCGAGACATGGGTGCGTCTTCAATGCGCAGCGGAAGAATCGGTAACCCCTTGCTGACGGCGCGTTCCACTTCGCGCAACACCTGAGGGGAGCGGTTGGAGTTGGCGGAAAAGACCAGGACCATCAGCCGGCTCATAGACAAGCCGTTCACCAGCGATGCCGCATACTCCTCGCCGGCCAACACGTCGCGGGGAGCGATCCAGCAGCGCACTCCGTTGGATTCAAGGGTGGCACACACGGCGTCAGCGACTGGCTTGTCCTTGGAGGAGTAGCTTATAAAAACGTCGTGCGCCATCTGCTATGCCTTTGCGTTTACCAACGGGAAGGATGATTTGAGCATGTCCTTGTTCACATAGCAAGCAGAAATTGTGATCGGGATGCGTAGCTCGAAAGGTTTGGGCTGCAGACCGGAAGGTTGCATACTGAACTGCACGAACTGCCCTCTCCCTGTGCAAGATAGAAGCAGCCCATGCGCAAAATCAAGCTTGGTGGAGGCGGCGGGAGTCGAACCCGCGTCCGAAATCGCTGTCAGCCGGGAGAGTCCATGCTGTGTCCGATTCGATTTAGTTCGCTCCACGGCGCTTAAGAGCGGACAAGATGCGCCGGAAACTAGTCCGATGATCTTATGGCTGCAACACGGACCGAGCCGCAACCACCAGCCTGCTGTGCGACGCCCGCTCGCGGCCCACAGGCAAAGCCGCGGAGGACGGCTGCTTATTTAATTAAGCAGCAAGTGCCAGTTCTTGGTTGGCAACTTTAGTTTTGCAGGCGATTACGGGTGCCCACACCCCGACATGCCTCCCATGCCGCAATCGATCCCGTCGAAACCGTGACGCCCCCATGAAGCGGAAGCGAACCGGAAGCAACCGGCTCGTGCTGCATCGATCTATTTTACGCCGAATTGAAATCTGGCGAGGCCGGACGGCTACTGCTTGTCGAGGTCGATGGATTCGTAGTCGTGGCGCGCGATGCCGGCGCGAATCTGCGCCGGGGTCCACCCCAGTCTGGTCTTTTCGTAGGCGTAGAAGCCTTCCTTGGCGCAGGTGGAGCATTCGGTCGAGTGCGTGGTTTCATAGCAACTGCGCAGGCTGGTGTGGCCCAGGGCGCGATCGCAGCGGCAATTGCAGGGAAGCTGGTAAATGACGCTGCTGACCTTGATCGCCAACTGGTACGCGTGCACCTGCCAGGGGTAGCGGAAGTTCGGTCCTGTCAACTGGGCGCCGTGGAGAATGGGCGGCAGGGCGTGGATATTGAGAGGCGCCGAGGGGTGATAGGCGGGAACGTCGTCGGCCGGATTGGACCACTGTGCATAGCTGGCTGCGGTGAGCGCGAAGACAGCCAAGGTCCAGAGCCAGCGGCTTTTGAAGAAATGCTTCATGAAACGCCTCAACCCCTATAGTAAGGCAAATCCTGAAATCGCACGGATTGGGGGGCCCGGTTGGGCAAGCTGGAGCAGACCTGAACTCCTGTTGACTTTCAAGTTACGGGGGTGCCCCCCCCTCCCCATCTCTGAAAATAAATTCCCTAGATTCAGCAGGTTGGCGCATGTGTTGTGCTCTAACTCCTTGATTCTAAAACCGTTTCCTTACTGGGATTAGACAGCAAAGGAGTTACGGGCGTTTTGCCGGCCGCCCGTCAGCGCCAGTGTCGAATTCTCAAGGAAGATGAGCGGAAAAAGGTGGCGGCCCGGGGATGCCGGCCTGCGCCGCCGTTCCCGAGCCGCCGAGTCAACCGCAATTCGCCTATCCAAGACAAGAATACCGAATTTCGAGGAAATACTATGCAAAGTTGGGTTGGTGTGGAAGTGGAATGGAATGAGTTGGATGAGGTATGGCGATGCGGGTGAGGGGGTTGACAAGGGGGCAGCGAGGCAGTCCGCAGGTTAGCGAGCCGGGTGGAAGAAAGCCGCACGGGAATGGGGAGCGCAAGACAGTTGGGAGGAAGGGGGAGTCTGTGCCCAGAAAAAAAGACGGCACGAACGTTGAAGCTGTTCGTGCCGGGAGGCCAGTGACGCAAACTACTTCCGGGTTGAAGGAGGGGGGTTACATCCACCTCCACAGCCGGAATAAATACACGATAGCATAGATTGGGAAAAATGCAAATACAAAATTCAAAATTTTTTCCGAGGCGATCCAGTAAACCTCACCCCCGAAAATTCATCTAATCCGCGGCCATCAGAAGCCGATATTCTTAGACATAGGGGCGCTCACAAGCCCGGTTCTGGCCGCTTTCGCCGAAGTCTCGCCCTTTACAACCCGTTTTGAATCATAGATTTCTAGCGGCTTGCAAGCGCCGCCAGCGCTCTGAAGGGTGCAAGAAGTCCGCACCCCCCCGGCGTGCTGCTGCTCACTGCCGGAGATCCGCGTTCCGAGGACGGCTGTGGAATAACATGTGGAAAACTCGACCGAAGAACAAAAATGTGCTCAGAAATCCAGATTCCCGGAGCCGTTGCCACGCGGTCCCGGGAGGGGTAGTGGCTGAAATGTGCGTTGGTGATGTTTATGGCACGGTGGGCGCGGTAATTGCAGGGACGGCCGTAGGGGTGGCAGCCGGAGGGAGATCCATGAATTTCAGCATTTGGTCATAATCAACTTCGAGGCTTCGATCCGCGATTCGATTAAGTCTCTTTGCGCCGCCTGGAAGAATTCCGCCGCCTCTTTTCAAGAAGGACACATTTATAATCTGTTTTCCCCAGTCTTTCACCGATTGCACAACAGGTACGTAATCAGCGTCCCCACTCACTATGATGCCGACATCGTAAATATCGTTAAGCACAAGCAAATCCGTAGCGAGTTTTACGTCCACTCCCTTTTCCTGGCCAAACTGTCTGCGCATTAGGTTGTAACGAATAGAACCTGAGCGTCGAAATTCAACAGAGTTGTGCGTTTCTGCAATGCCGTTTTGAAGTTGTTTCCATCCGTCGAATCTCCGCCTCATTCCAGCCTCGTCCATGAGTAAACGGCGCGCCGCATCCTGCAGTGAAACCTTAGGCCCTGCAGTCCCATCCAGTTTAGTCGCCCAATACCGGTCTTTTCGAAGAATCGCCTCCCACCGAACAGGGTTGTCACGTTCCAAGCGGGCGATCTGATAAGGCCAAAAGTCGATCTCATCGACCACGTACCAGTAGGTCCGCATCCTCAAGTTAGCATCGGCCTGCACTACAAGATAGTTAAAGAATCCTTCCCAGTCCGCCGTCTTTGGAAGGTAATCGTCTCGCCTAAATTGCGGGTAGGGGAATAGCTCAACAATGGAATGGCGAAGGTTTTCCCCATCGACGAAAATGCACGCTTTGCTAAAACTTGCCACGAGAAATTACCCCAAAAACGCGATTGGGAGGCGCGCAGCCTCCCAATCAATAGCCTTGGGCACGCGGCCCAAAGCGGCTTTTAATGCAAGGTCTTTATAATCGGCGCTTGCCGAGAAGTCAAGACCTTTATGTGTTAGACTCCCTGGTACCTCCGTTGGATGCAATGGTTACCTGAAGACGAATACCTGAAATCGAAAGTAATTACGCGCATTAAACTCTAGAATTCAAAGGACTTTCTACTAGAGCTGATGAGTTCTCTAATTGTCCATATATGATCTGCGATCCCGTGCTGCATGGCCGGTGTGACGCGCAACGAGGAATGAATGCGGCAGAAATTGTAATACGCGAACCAAAGCGAGTACGCGGCTTCCAGATGCGACCAACGCTTACTGAAAGCATTAGTAAGGCGGGTCATCCGGCGCATCCCCATTCGGATGCTTAGGTTTTGGCGCTCAACGTGTGACGTGCAAATCTGTTTCTGCTTCGGGTATCCGATGATCGGGACTGGGACCGCCTCCACAACTTCGCCGGGGCTGTAGCGCTGTTCGCCTTCACGGGGAGCTGAATAGACCTTGATCAGTTGAGCGAAATGTACGCGTCCTGCGAGTTGTTTTTTGACGGCCTTGATGTAGGGGTGAAAACCATCGCTGGTTAGCTGGTAAGGGAAAGACGACGTGGCGCGCGCCAGCCTCGCAATAAAATGCTCCGCAGACGGACCGTTGCGCTTTCCAAGGTAATGGCAGAGCACCAGCTTGCTATGACGCTCCAATGCCACGTAGCAGTAGGCGTCTCCGATTTCGGCGGCGGACCCCTCAAGGGCTGTTTTATGGGCTTCCTTCTTTCCCACGTAGCCCCAAATCTCATCGACCTGCACATCCCGCACGGGCAGATCGACTAGCATATCGTCCATGAGACGCTGACAGCGCTCACCTGCCTTAACCAGAAGGCTCATAATCGTGTTTCGGTCCGTCTGACAGATCCTTTCCGTGCTCCTGATGGAATTGCCCTCAAGCAAAAGCTGAAGCGCCACCACAGCGCGATCCTGTGAGATATACATGGTGTTGCACACACGGCGGTGGTGCTCGGTGTAGGTCTTGCGGCAACGCGGGCAGCGAAAACGGCGAAGGCCGTTCCTGTGCCGTCCAAAGCGCTGGCAATCGACTCTGCACGCCTCGCAGGTCAGACCGTTTTCGGAGTGGGTATCGTTCATCATGGGTCAAGAATACAGCAAGCGCTCGCTGTTTGTCAAGAGGGAAAGTATGTTAGGGTTTGGAGTGCGGACGGTGGGACTCGAACCCACAAACCCCTGCCGGAGTGGCGGTTTTAAAGACCGCTGTGTTTACCGTTTCACCACATCCGCACCATGCGGGGAGCATTCGATTGCTCCCCGTTGCTGTCTTTGTGGGTGTGGTGGACCGCGGATTTGGACTCTACCTCGCATGAAGCAGAGTCTCGCAGCCTTCCACGGTAGCTATGCAAGTGGTAGAAATTAAACGACAAAACAAGGGAAAACTGGTAGGAAATAAAGTCCTACCATGGTAGGATTTTTCGTCTAACTGGTAGGTTTTCGCGGGATGGGGCGTCTCTTTGCCTTCAAGAATGACTCAAACCTCTTTGTGACCTTTGATTTAGCGGGAAGCCTGCCATCTCTCCACTGGTAGAACTCCGGCTTGTGAATGCCTGAATTCCGCGCTGTATAGATGTGATAGTCCTTGGCTCCGGTTGCCGATCTGTAGGCGGACAGCAACGCCGCCCGGCGCTCCACTTCAGTTTCATCTGTCTTGATACCAGGGTGAGCATCAATGGCCGCCCGCATTTGCAGCTGAACTTCCGGGGGCGGTGGGAGCGGACCTAATGGTTGCCAGGGAGCGAGACGATCATCAATAAGCGCATTGAGACTATCAGCCATTACCGCCCGCATTGCCGCTGGTGTGACACCATGATGCTCAAAGCTGAGGCGTTGTTTTTTGCTGGCCTCTTCCATCTCCGCTACGGCCTTCATTACCCGCCTGATGACTTGATGCTTCAACTCCGTCAGCCAACGTCTAAGTTGTGGGCCATGCTCGTAGAGATTTCCCTCCGCAATAAACAAACTGCGAGCGTAATCCACGAGAGTCATTTGAAGGATGGCGGAGCGCTTCGGGTGGGGTGGCGCGGGGAGACCTGTTGCACGCGAAAAGCGATTACTGCGTTCCTCGACAACTTGCGCGTATGTGGTCGGAACCTGCAATTGCGTTAGTATCTGCCAAAAGTTTTCATCAATCTGGATCTGCGCGGATTCGAGACCAGCAGCAACGTGAAGCGCGAGTGTAGGACGGTCGGCTTTCCTCATCTATGCTCTTGCGTTGACACAAGGCAAGGCATACGATGTGGGTATCCAGCCGCAACATCGAACTGCCCCGGCCTCGCGCCGGGCTTTTCGTTTGTTGGCTAGATTCTACTAGGATTTCTTGCGCGGACGACCACCAGCGCGGGTCTTGCGCTTGGCCGCAAGCTGGCGGAAGTATTCGCTGCCACGCTTAGCGGTCTGAGAACCTCCCCTGCTTCCGAGCAGGGCAGCAGCGGGCAACTTCGCCTGGTTGAGCAGATCGTCAGCGAGAGCCAAGGCGGAGCGCAGCAGTTCGCGGCAGCGAACCGCACGGCCCTGTGGCAGATCGGTTGTAGACAAGATCAAATCGGCCTCTGAGAGCAGATTCACGAGTGAACGAAGTTCCGTGCGTTGTGTTGCCATGCCCTGACCATAAGGGCATCAAGGGGAAATTGCAAGCGTTTGCTGTTTTCGATCAACGCACTTTTCAGACACTACCCCCGGGAGGGTACTGTCCTATCTCTTCGGTGCTGGTCCCTGCTTTGCGTGTATGGTGCCGAAGTGTCATTGGGTAGTGCCGAAGTGACATAGACTCGGCGACGGGTCACAAGCATCACTGTTAAGAGTGGGGGTCAAGCTCGCGGACGGGCCCCTGGGATCTCCGTTGGCTCCCACGGCATGGAGCACTTACCCACCTTCGTTGGTACGCCTCAACGCAGAATTCAGACAGTACCTATCCGGAATGGTCTCGCTCTTCCTCTGGAATGGCCGACAAGCCCGCTATCCTGAGAGCTTCTCAGCCCGGCCTGCCAGATGGAAATCTTTCTCTGTGAGGCCACCAGCGTCGTGGGTGATCAGGCTGAGCCGGACGCGGTTGTAGCGGATGTCAATGTCTGGATGGTGGCCGGCTTCTTCGGCAAGGTCGCCGACTTGATTCACGAAGCGAAGAGCGGCGAGGAAGTCCTTGAATTGAAAGGTCTTTACGAGCTCTCCAGCTTCGATTTTCCAGCCCGGCAGATTGGCCAGACGGGACTGAGCGACCTCAGAGGAAAGGGTGGGCATGGGGGACCTCCGATGGAGAGATTCTACATGGGAGCGGGAAAGGCAGGGAGTAGCCAATAGAGAGAAGGAAGACAGGGACCGAGGGAGCAAAGGGAGCAAGGGAGCCAAGAAGCAGGTTCAGGCCGGTTTCTTGGCTAATGAGAAGTAGAAACCCAGCAGGATTGTGAAGCCCACGGCCAACACCACGAATGAGCCGATCATCGGGTAGCTCGTCCCAAAGCCCGCGCGGCCCATTACCGTTACGATGCTCGCGAGTTCCACGCTCATGATCGCCAACAGAGCCAGAAGTGCCGGCGCCAGCGCGTAGCCGGCCGGTTTCCTACGGAAGAGAAGAACTGCGGTGATGCACAGGGCGGGTAGGAGGAACGCGAGGTCGAGAACATGAACGAAATTTACGGGCTCGTTGGTCGCGACGACACTTTGGGGGACGGTCCCCGCCAGGAGTGCGCCTACGTCCTCACGCAAATCGAACATGGCGGTCGGTAAGGAAAGCACGAGGAACGCAATGGCGATCGTTTTTCGCGGCGCACGAGGAGCATAGGCCTGGGCAACCTGTTCGAGGGGGATGAACGGAACGCTGAATACTGCGGCGTAGAAACACAGACCCAGCGTGGCGCAATAGACGAAGACCAGAGCATTGAAGTGCACCCCGAAGGCGTAGATGACAAAGTTGTAGAACAGGTAGCCCTGCGTGCCCAGCCAGACCAGACGCGCGGAGACCGATCCTCGATACGCGATGATGCCGCTGACGAGCAGGACCGGTGCGACCAAGAACAGGTCGACAAGATCGCTGGCGACGCCGCCGGCGCGGGTATAGAGCGTCTCACGCGCATAGGTAGCCGGCCACCAGATTCCGGCGACGGCCGTGAGTGCGACCAGGAGGACGATGGAGACAGTACTCCACAGAATCGGGTCATGAGGCTGTTTGGAGGTCATGGAAGTGGATACGAGGGCCGCGGTGAAGAAGTTCATAAAAGGCAGGGACCAAGGGACCGAGGGAACAGAAAAGCGGGGAGTAGGGAGTAGCCAGTAGGGAGTGGAAAGGCGGGCGGAGAAAAGCAACCGCAGATCCTTCGACTCCGTTTGGCCAAAGAGCTGGCCAAACTTCGCTCAGGATGACAGTGGTGTTTGCGTTGTGATTACGAGGCAGCCTGGGTACGGGCCATATCGAAGGTGGAGAAGCGCATGTGCTGGCCGCTGATCTCCGAGCGCAGCTCCTGCCAAAGCTCATTGGGGATCTTCAAGAAGACCTCGACGACAGCGGGGTCGAATTGCGTTCCCGAGCAGCGCAGGATCTCTTCGCGCGCCGCATCGAAGCCGCGGGCTTTGCGGTAGGGACGGTCACTGGTAATGGCGTCAAGGGTGTCGGCCACGGCGAAGATCCGCGCCCCAATGGGGATCTGGCGGCCCGCGAGGTGGTTGGGGTATCCGTTTCCGTCGTAGTGCTCCTGGTGACAGAAGACGATCTCTGCCGCTCCGGCAAGGAAGGGGATTTTGCGCAGCATGTTGTAGCCACGCGAGCAGTGTTCGCGCATCAATTCCTGCTCTTCCG
This sequence comes from uncultured Acidobacteriaceae bacterium, assembly GCA_963836525.1. GTDB lineage: Bacteria > Acidobacteriota > Terriglobia > Terriglobales > Acidobacteriaceae > Telmatobacter. The sequence continues at coordinate 474,065 of CAWIJW010000005.1, read as the reverse complement.
GGCTCAGTTTTCCGGGCTTGCGGAGGATTTCGTCGGGAATGGCCATTTTGCCAATATCGTGCAGAAAGGCGCCGCGAGCGATGATCTTGATCTCCTCGGGCGGGATGCCCATGGCGCGCGCCAGAGCGATGGCGTAGGCCGTGACCCGTTTGGAATGGCCCTCGGTTTCGGAGTCCTTCAGATCCAAGGCGTCGCCGAGCGCTTCGAGCGTGACGTCGTAGGAGTGCTCAAGATCCTCCATGGCATGGCGCAGCATCTCGGTTCTTGCCCGAACCATCTTCTCAAGGCTCTGGTGGTAATTCTGCGTCTCTTCGAGCGCCTGGCGATGGCTGAGCGCTCTCTCGACGGTGCTCAAAAGCTGCTCGCGCTCGAAGGGTTTGAGGAGGTAGTCGTAGGCTCCGCGGCGCATGGAGTCGATGGCCACGCTGATGTCGTGAACCGCAGTGACCATCACGACCGGAAGGTTGGGTTGCAGAGCGTGGATCCGTTCCAGCAGCGCAATGCCGTTCACGTCAGGCATGACGATGTCGGTGAGCACCAGGTTGAAGGCGTTCAATTCCAGGGCCTCAAGCGCATCGCGTCCGTCGCTGGCTTGCGCGACCGTGTATCCATGGCGCTCGAGGGCGGCGGCCATCATGGTGCGCACGGGGGCCTCGTCGTCCACGACGAGAACCCGCGCCGGCTTGCGCGCTCTCGCGTCGCCTTCCATTTGCGGGTTTCCCGCGGGGCCCTTTGTCTTTGCGTCTGACAAGTTCAATGCCAAACGGCATCCTCCGTCTTCTTCGTCTTCCCGCGCATAGCCCGCAACGGCGAGCGATTCCTGCGTTCCCATATAGCTATGTGCTTCTTCCCGTTCCAACTATAAAAGCACCGTTGCACTGCGTTTTCGGGCGGCGGGCTTTGCCACTGTTGCTCCCGATTACGCGCCGCACACGGCTCAAGTTCCGTGGAGTCTTCCCGCTCTGCGTAAATGGCCAAGGTGCGGTTGCGCCCACCGGCTGCTGCTGTTTCAACCGAAGCCGCCAAAGGCCGAAAGATCCACAAAAATAACAAGATATCGCCTGATTCCCCGCACGGCCGTGAAATCAGGGGAACGCCAGGCGGGATCTCTTTTGGAGAGAGTATCATCCGGGCTACCCCCTCTCAATCACCCGAATGTGGCAGCGTACAGCAACGAAACTGTAGCGTCACTTCCATTCGTGGGGAAGGGCGCCCGCGGGCTGGTGCTGCGTAATCTCCGCATCGGCGATGGCGAAGCCCACGCCAAAGTGTTTCGGATTTCAGATGCAGATAACCGAGGAAGAAAAAGCGGCGCGCCTGCCGATCAGGATTCATTCTTCTCACGCCGCGCGCGCCGCGTCGCAGCCCAGCCCGGCTTGGTGATCTGGCGGCTACGGCTGACGGCCAGCGCATCGGCGGGTACATCCTTGGTGATGCACGAACCCGCGCCGATATACGCTCCGTCGCCGATGCTGACGGGCGCTACGAGGTTGGTATCGCTACCCACGAAGACACCTTTGCCGATCTGCGTGCGGTGCTTGTTCACGCCATCGTAGTTGCAGGTGATGGTTCCGGCTCCGATGTTGGATCCCTCGCCGATCTCCGCGTCGCCGAGGTAGGTGAGATGGTTGGCCTTTGCGCCCTTGCCCAGCCGCGCCTTCTTCATCTCAACGAAGTTGCCCACGTGGGCGTTCTCGCCAACTTCGCAGCCCGGGCGCAGATGGGTGAACGGACCGAGGCGCGCGCCGTCGGCAATCGTGGAATCTTCGAGGACGCAGTTCTGAAGGATCTGAACGCCGTTGCCCAGCGTGCAATTCTCGATGACGGAAAAAGAACGGATGCGGCAGCCGGCGCCGACGCGCGTGCGGCCGAGCAACTGTACGTAGGGTTCGATTGCGGTGCCGGGCGCGACTTCGACTTCGGGATCAATGACGCAGGTTTCGGGCCGGTTCATGGTGACTCCGGCGGCCATGAGGCGCGCCGCCGCGGCCGCCTGGCGTGCAGTAACCTGCGACGCCTGTTCGACCGTCGTTGTTGCAGCCGGCGCCTCTGCCGCATGGTCTGACTTTGTCGTCATCGCGCTTTCTCCTGCCGTCTTGCGTAACCTGCGTCCCGGGCGGAACGGCTGTTGTGCAGCTCGCGGCATTCCCGCCGCTCGGTTATTTCTCCGCCGCGCCGCCGGAAGACTGGGGCGGTGCGGGCTGCGGGATGGTGATGTCGATCGGTTTGGGCGGACCCATGCCGAGAGCTTCAAGGCCTCCCTTGATCTGCGCGATCTCCGGCCCGTTGCCCACTACCAGCACGGCCAGCTTGTCAGGGTGGATGTACTTTTTGCCCGCGGCAGTCACGTCGGCCAGCGTCACTTTTTCGAGGGCTGCTCGATAGGTTTCAAGGTAATCCGCCGGATAGCCGTAGAACTCCAGCTTCTCGCGCTCGTCGAGGATCTTTTCCCTGGTGTCGTAGCGGAAGAGGAACGAGTTGAGGATGTCGTCCTTGGCACGCTTGAGCTCGGCATCAGTGAAGGGTTTCGTGTTCAGGCCCGCAATCTCGGCCTCGGCTGCTTTGGTTGCGTCGACGGTTGTGGCGCTCTTGGTGAGGACTTCGACGCTGAAGGGGCCGGGATGGTCGTACTCGAGGCCGAAGCCGCCGCCGACCGCATAGGCGAGGGCGAGCTCGGTGCGGACCTTTTGAAAGAGCCGGCTGGCGAAGCCGCCGCTCAGAATCTCGTTCAACACCACGAGGGCGGGCGTATCGGGGTTGCGGCGGTCGATGCCAAGCCCGACGATCTGCACGTTCGACTGGTTCACGTCCTCTTTGTCGATGAAGTAGACGCCGGGCGTGGGGCCGGGAAAGGTGTCATGGCGAGGCGGCACCGGGGTGACGGGCGGCAGCCCCTCGAAGGCGGCGCGCACCTTGACTTCCATGGCCACCGGGTCAAAGTCGCCGCTGATGCCGATGATCAGCGGGCCCTTGAGGGTGCGGTCGTGCCACGCCTCGAGATCAGCGAGAGTGACTGCTGTAATGGTGGCCAGTTCTGGCTGGCGCGTGTAAGGACTGTTGACGCCGTAGATCAGCTTGGCCGACTCGCGCTGGGCGATCTCGTTCTCGTCGTCGTTGCGGCGGACGATGACCGTGGCTTCCTGTTGCTGCGCCAGCCGGAGCTTTGCTGTGCTGAATCGGGGATGAAACAGCAGGTCCATGGCCAGAGAAAAGACCTGGTCGGCATCGCCTTTCAACGAATCCCAGGAGACCGCGGTCGAATCGTCGTCGCCTGCAGACTCGATGTGCGCCGCCCTGGTTTCGAGGAAGTCGTCCATCGCGTCACCGTCTATCTTCGCGGTGCCGCTGGTGCGCCATGCCTGGCTATACAGGCCCACCAAGCCTGCCTTGGCCGGTTCCTCATCGCGTGATCCGCCGGGAATGAGCACGGAACCGTAGATAAACGGCAGCTCGTGGTCCTCCTGAAGGAAGATGACGATTCCGTTCTTGAGCTCGATGCGTTTGGGCTGCTGGGGATGAAAGGCGTGGAGCGCAGGAATGGGAATCTGCTCCCAGGGCTTGCTTTGCTGCGCGGTCGATGCCGGCGGCAGCGCCAGGACGGCAAGTATTGCCGCGGCCAACAGGAATCGGGAATTCGCACTCAACACGGTCCTCCTCATTGCGCGCCTCCGTCCTTCTTTGCGTCTGTGGCGGGTGGTTCGGTGTCGATTTCAGCACTGGTCCGGTTCGAGGCCACAAACACCTGGTTCGCCACGCGGCGAATGTCGGCTTTGGTCACCTTGTCCACGCGGTCGAGTTGCAGGAACAGTTCCCGCCAGTCTCCGTAGCGCGTCTGATACTCAGCGAGCGAATTGGCGAGGCCCTGGTTGTCCGCGAGGCCTCGCAGCAGGTCGGCACGGGCGCGTGTCTTGTACATCTGGAGTTCCGCATCGGTCACGTCGGTGGTCTTCAGCTTTTCAATCTCCTTGTGGATTGCGTCGCGCATCTCTGCCGGCGTGTGGCCCGGAAGGGGAACAGCGTAAAACGCGAAGAGACTCGGATATTTATCACCCGGGAATGGGCTGAACCCCTCGGCTTGAGCCGCAATCTGCTGCTGCTCGACCAGGCTGCGGTAGAGGCGCGAGACACGGCCGTTGGACATGATGTCGCCGATGGCGTTGTAGACCGCGTCATCGGGATCGCGGTAGCTGGGCCGGTGATAGCCCTCGATATAGAACGGCTGCGTCTGCTCGCGGATGACGACGGACTTCTCGGCAAACTGCGGTGGCTCCAGCGTGGTCATGTCCTCCGGCTTGGGACCGCCGGGAACACGGCTGAAGTACTTCTCGAGCATCGGCAACTCGGTCTTGGGGTCTACGTCACCCACGATGGCCACGACGATATTCCCGCCGGCGTAGTACTTCTTGTGAAAGGCCACGGCCTCAGTAGCATTGATTTGGCCGACCTCGCTTGGCCAGCCGATGGAACTACGGCCGTAGCTGTGCGCGACGTAGGCTGTTGCCAGAAACTGCTCGACAAGCCGCCCGATGGGGTCGGAGTCGACGCGCATGCGGCGCTCTTCCATCACCACGTCGCGCTCCTTGTAAAACTCGCGCGGGACGGTGTCGGCAAGACGGCTCGACTCCATCCACGCCCACAGCTCGAGGCGGTTTTCCGGCATCGACCAGAAATACTGCGTGTCGTCCAGCCCGGTCTCCGCGTTTAGATCGTGTGCGCCGTTGGCTTCCGCGACCTCAGTGAACTGGTTGGGGATGACGTATTTCTCCGCCTCCGCCTGCGCGGCGACTAAGGCTTTCTTCAGTTCGTCGAGTTTTTGCTGGTCGCGTCCCACCGGCTTCAGGTACTCGGCCTCATAGGCGTCATTGGCCGCCTCGACTTTTTCGAGGGCCGTCTTCTCGTCCGCATAATCCGAAGTGCCGATCTGGCTCGTTCCCTTGAAGGCGAGGTGCTCGAACATGTGCGCCAGTCCGCTCTCACCGGAAGGGTCATTCACGTCGCCCGCGTCGATAAACGTGTTGTAGCTGAAGACCGGCGCCTCAGGCCGCTCGCAAAGGATGAGCGTAAGCCCATTGGGCAGCACTTTGACTGTGATCCTTTGCTCGAAGCTCTTGAGATCCTGGGCCGGCGCTGCAGTCCATGCGAGCAGCAACGCAAGAAGCCAAAAGCCGTTCAAAAACCCCGGGGATAACCTATGCCGCATTCAACCTCCTTCGGCCGACAACCTGAAATGCGATTATTCGCTCTCTTCCAAGCTATTGCCCGCAGGCGGGGGCGTCAAACGCGGATTTGGGCTGGTGGGTCTCAAGACAAGGGTGGCGGCGAGCGGCAAAAACGGTCAACGGTATAATCGGAGGCATGGCGGCGAGCGCACAGACGAAGACTCCCGAGGCTACGGAGGCCCGGAGCAGCGATGTCGTCGCCCCGGATGCGGCGGCGAAGCTACGCGTGCTGGAGGCGCGGCTGGAGCAGCTCGGGAGCCTGATGGTGGCGTACTCGGGCGGCGTGGATTCGGCATTTCTGGCGGCTACGGCGCATCGCGCGCTGGGCTCGCGCATGCTGGCGGTGCTGGCCGATTCACCCTCGCTTGCCCGCCGAGACATGGAGCAGGCTGTGGCCTTCGCCCGCTCGCTGGGAATGCCGCTGCAGGTGATTGCGACAGAAGAGCTGGATCGGCCGGAGTACGCACGTAACGACGCCAACCGCTGCTTTCATTGCAAGGACGAGCTGTTTGCCGTGATGGAGAAGTTGGGTACGAAGCTGGGCTTTGCGTACATTGCCTACGGAATGAATGCCGACGACACGAGAGATTTTCGCCCCGGCCAGCGCGCGGCGGAGGAGCATGAAGTGCTGGCGCCGCTTGCCCAAGCCGGGCTGACCAAGCTGGAGGTGCGCGCGCTAGCCAAGGCGGCGGGCTACCCGGTGTGGGACCGGCCAGCAGCGCCGTGCCTGTCTTCGCGCGTAGAGTATGGCCGCACCGTGACGCGCGAGGTTCTGGAGCAGGTGGAGCGCGGTGAGGAAAGCCTACGGCAACTGGGCTTCCGCGAGCTGCGCGTACGCCATCATGGCGAGCTGGCCCGCGTGGAGATTGCCCGCGACGAGCTGCCCCGCGCGCTGACGATGGAAATGCTGGACGCAATCACTGCGGCGCTGAAGCAGGCGGGGTTCAAGTATGTGACGCTCGATTGCCAGGGATTTCGCTCGGGCTCGATGAACGCGGTGCTGCCGATCGAGGTGCTGGCGCGGCGGGGCGCGTAGAGCACTGAAACTTCCCTTCCCTAACGTCTAGCAATTTAGAATCACAAGAGGATGAAGGAGAGTTATGGGTCAGGGAACAAGGGGGAAATACTGGCTTCAGAGGGAAGAACTCACCACGGGCCGGGTCGCTGCTCTTCATCAACCGGCACAACAAATCACTAGCGGCGCTCCGGCATGCTCCTCAACAACACCACACCCTCGCCCCGCCGCGTCGGGCGCACCGGCGCCGAACATACAGGGCAAGAGAAATGGCGTACAATCGTGCAGTGTTTGAAGTCAAAAATGAGATCCCGATAATGACATGCTAACGGATCAGTTTCTCAAGTCCAATGTCCGGGCGTTCCTCTGCTATGGAGCCATCCCATGCTTGCTCATCTTGTGCTTTCTCATCTTGTTTTTGACATCTGATGAAGACATTCTTTGGTCTCAAGTTCTGGCATCTTTTGCCCCACTTGTCGCTATTCCTTGGATCAGCGCCTGGCATTTGAGTCGGGTACGTACGTCTTCTCAAGGTGATGGCTTCAAACTGAGACGTTTAGGGAGTCTGGTCGCGCTAACACTTCTTGCCTTTCAGCTTGCCTTTGGAATTCCTATATGTGTGAGTGAATATCGGTCCGACTTCGCAATGACCCTTCTCATTTTTGTCCCGCCGGCGGTGTTGTATTCCATCTCAGGGATCGCTTTCTTAATGCGAACTCTATTCTCCTTTTCTTTGATCTTCGTCGGGGGAGTATGGAACATCCTTGGTGGAATTGCAACGATTCATTTTGCCGGAAACATAACCATTCTTGTCCCCGGTTATATCCAGTTGGGAATGGGAGCATGGGCGATACTGGCAGGGGCGCGCGGATTACAGATTCGCGAGAAAATCCAACTCTAATCAACGAAGGATTCACGCTAGGATTGCTTCGGCTGTGGCGCGCTCTTCAGGTTGGTGAAATGTGAAGCCCCGTAAAGCAGTCGGTCATTCTTCAAGTGGCCTAGGCACATTACTCACTCAACTCGCACCCCAGAGGAGTTCATCAGCGATGCGTATTGGCTACCTGGAGTGCTTTTCCGGGATCAGCGGCGACATGCTGTTGGGCGCGCTCGTGGATGCGGGCGTTCCTTTCGAGGTGCTCGCCGACACGGCGGCGGCCTTGAACGTGGGCGCACACCTGGAGATGCGCAAGGTGAGCCGCGGCGGGCTGGCAGCGACCAAAGTCGACGTGCTCACACACGGCACAGAAGAACCAGACAGCCACGAACATGCGCACGAACATCGTGGCCACGCGCATGATGCGCACGATCAAGAGCACGCGCCGCATCGATCGCTTTCGACGATTCTTGGGATCATCCAGGCTGCGCCGCTGACGGATGTGGTGAAGCAGCGCTCAATGCGCGCCTTTCAACTACTGGGCGACGCGGAGGCTGCAATTCATTCCATTCCCGTCGAAAAGGTGCACTTCCATGAAGTGGGCGCGGTGGACACAATCGCCGATATCGTTTGCGCGGCGGCTGGATGCGAAGCGCTTGGCTTGGACCGCTGGATGGCGTCGCCCTTGAACGTGGGAAGCGGAACCGTGAAGTGCCAACACGGCACGCTGCCTGTTCCCGCGCCAGCCACATTGGCGCTGCTGGGCGACGCGCCGGTATATGCAGCCGGACCGCCCATGGAGCGAGTGACGCCGACTGGCGCGGCTGTGCTGCGCATGCTGGATGTGAGCTATGGGCCGCTGCCGGCAATGCGCGTGGAAGCGCACGGCTACGGAGCCGGAGGACGGGACACACCAGGCGAGCCCAACCTGCTGCGGCTGCTTGTGGGCGAAGCGCAAAATGAAGCGGGAGGCGCTGAGCCGATTGCCGTGATTGAGACCGTGATCGACGATGCGACCCCGCAGTTGCTTGCTTACGTGAGCGAGTTGCTGCTGGAGGCGGGCGCGTGGGATGTCTACAGGGCGGCGGTGCAGATGAAGAAAGGGCGCACGGGCGTGCAGATGACTGTGCTCTCGAGTCCCGATCGGCTGCCCGCGCTGCGGGATTTGCTCTTACGCGAAACGACAACCATCGGCTTGCGGTGGCGGCTGGAAAACAAGTTAGCTCTGGCGCGCGAGTTTGTAGAAGTGGAGACCACGTGGGGCAAGGTGCGGATCAAGATTGCCCGCTGGCCCTCTGGCGAGGTGGCGAATGCATCGCCGGAGTACGAGGTGTGCCGCAACCTCGCACGGCAGAACGCGGTTCCGCTGAAGCAGGTGATGCAGGAGGCGATGCGGGCCTACGCCGAGACGGAGCGCGAGTCGACAAAGAAGGGACGCTGATGGACCGCTCGAAGATTGAAGCACTTTTGAACGAGGTGCGAGAGGGCCGTACTGGCGTGGCCGAAGCGCTGGAGCGGCTGCGTAAACTGCCTTTTGAGGATCTGGGCTTCGCCAAGCTGGATCATCATCGCGCGCTGCGCACTGGCATGCCAGAGGTGATTCTTGCCGAGAGCAAGACGCCAGCGCAGGTAGCGGCGATCTTTGCAGGTATGGCCAAGGCAGGCGGAAACGTGCTGGCCACGCGCGCTTCGAACGAAGTGTATGCGGCGGTGCGCACTGAGGAACCGCGGGCGGAGTTTCACGAAGCGGCGCGCGCGATCACGCTGAGGCAAACCGAACCGGCAGCGGGCAAGGGGACGGTGGGTGTGGTCTGCGCCGGGACGAGCGACCTGCCTGTGGCCGAGGAAGCGGCGGTGACCGCGCGCCTGATGGGCAACACAGTGGAGCTGGTCGCGGACGTGGGCGTGGCCGGCCTTCATCGCCTGCTGGCACAGCAGAATACGCTTCAATCCGCCCGCGTGCTCATTGTCTGCGCTGGCATGGAGGGCGCGCTGCCGACGGTGGTCGGCGGGCTGGTCAACGCGCCGGTGATCGCCGTTCCCACGAGCGTCGGCTATGGCGCATCGCTGGGCGGCGTGGCTGCGCTGCTAGGCATGTTGAACACGTGCGCACCCAATGTCTCCGTGGTCAATATCGACAACGGATTTGGCGCCGCGTGCATCGCCTCCCTGATCAATCATTTGTGACGAATGCCCCAAACCTCGCACCTTTTGCGTGCCGTTGAACCGCGTCGCTGAAGTTCGTTCCCCTAAAACGTGATCTGGGTCACTGTTCGGCCCTCGCCTAGGCGTTGATCATCTTTGTTTACGGCTTGACTTACACGTACGTCTCAGGGGCTTACGCGGCGTGTGGAGGAGCTTGTGACCGGTTCCCGATGGCAGCGATTACGCAGGACTTCGCAGATCTTCTTTCTGCTCCTGTTCCTTGTTCTCCTGGCCTTCACGTCGTTGCGCCCGTTGCCTGGCGCCACCAGCGACATCCACTTGCTCGCACCGGTGCGGCTGTTCTTTGAGTGGGACCCTCTGGTCGCGGTGGCGAACGCTCTTGCCAGCCACGCCCTCTATCGCGGCCTGGCGTGGAGCTTGATTATCCTGCTGCCCACGCTGTTTCTCGGGCGCTTCTTCTGCGGCTGGATTTGCCCCATGGGTACGCTGCAGCACCTTGTGGGCAACATGCCTTCCGAGTCGAAGCGCGGCAAGCAACGCATCGAATCGAATCGATACAAGCGCTGGCAGACGATCAAATATGTGGTACTGATCGCCGGGCTGGTGGCCGCGGCGTTCGGGTCCATGGCGATTGGGTGGCTCGATCCCTTCAGTCTGCTGGTGCGGTCGATTGGCCTGGCAATTCTGCCGGCTTTTAATTTCGCGGCGCGCGCCGTGCTGGAGCCGCTTGAGCACAGCCACATGGCCGCAATTGCAACGACGAGTAAAGTGATTCATGCCGTCTTCGGGTTTTTCCTGCTCGACTTCCGCCAGGCGCACTTTGCGCAGGGGCTGGTGCTGGGGATTTTGTTCATCGCGATTCTATTCGCCAGCCTGCGCGTCACGCGGCTGTGGTGCCGCGCGATTTGCCCGCTGGGCGCGCTGCTGGGTGTGGTCTCGCGCTGGTCGGTGCTGGGCCTGCACAAGGATCCTGAAAGCTGCAACAACTGTAACCGCTGCCTACTCGACTGCCAGGGCGGCGACGATCCCATCGGCGGGGCATCGTGGCGGAAATCCGAGTGTGTGATGTGCATGAACTGCGTGGGCAGTTGTCCTGAGCACAGTTTGGGTTTCCGGTTCTTCAGGAATGAAAAAGAGGTGGCCTCGCCCGACCTGGGCCGGCGCAGGACGATTACGGGCCTGGCGGCTGGCGCGGCCGTGGTGCCGCTGATGCGCGCGAACACCGGCCTGGGCAAGAGCCGCAACGACCGGCTACTGCGGCCGCCCGGCGCGCTTGACGAGCCGGACTTTCTCGCACGGTGCATACGCTGCGGCGAGTGCATGAAGGTGTGCCCCAACAATGCGCTGCATCCCGCGCTCGGCGAGGCGGGCCTGGAAGGATTGTGGTCGCCGACGATGGTGCCGCGCATCGGCTATTGCGAGCCGAGTTGCGTGCTCTGCTCGGAAGTGTGTCCGACTGGGGCGATCTGGCAGATTACTCCGAAAGAAAAGGGATGGGTGGTGGGGGTGGGCGCCGCGGCGGGTCAGCCGGTGCGGCTGGGCACGGCGTTTTATGACCGTGGGCGCTGCCTGCCCTGGGCGATGGCCACCGAATGCATCGTTTGCGAGGAGTGGTGCCCGGTTTCGCCCAAAGCGATCTACGTTGAGGAGGCACAGGTTGTGGATTCGGCGGGCAACACGAAGACGCTGAAACAGCCGCGCGTGGATCCCAGCCGCTGCGTGGGCTGTGGCGCATGCGAATTTGCATGCCCGCTGCAGGAGCACCCGGCCGTTTACGTGACAAGCATCGGTGAAAGCCGCTCCCCCAGCAGCCAGATACTGCTAACTCGCAAGTAAAGGAGATTCTCTTGAGAACGTCTGGGCCAGCAAGATGGAACGTAGCCTTTGTGGCGCTCGCGATTGCAGCCGTAGCCACGGGCGTTGGATGCAAAAAGAAGGTCGTCGACCCGTTCCCGGCGTCGGGCGCGGTGGCGGGGTGGGAGAAGACGGGCGACACGCGCGTCTATGCGGCCAAAGATCTTTGGCGGTATATCGACGGCGACGCCGAGCAGTATCTCCAGGCCGGTGTGGTTTCAACATCGACATCGGACTACAAGTATCAGGGCCAATTGGAGGCATTCGTCGACGTTTACACCATGGGAGATTCGGCAGGCGCACGCAAGATTCTGGAGACGGGGCGGACGAGTGATGCAAAGAGCGTGCAAGTGGGCGACGCGGGCATCGCGTACGAGCAGAGCGTAACCTTTCGCAAGGGACAGTACCTGGTGCGCATTGTCGCCTATGAGGCCACGCCCGGGACGCAACAGGCACTCATCGCGCTGGCGCACGGCGTGGAAGGGAAACTTTAAGGGGCGCGGTCACGAAACAGGCTGCAAGACAAAGGCGAGGTGGAATGAAGAGCCGCAGGGAGTTCTTGAAGGAGGCAGCCACGGGCGCCGTGCTGGTAGGGTCGGCCGCGGCGGCCGACAAGCTGGCGCTGGCGGGAGTCCTGGACGAACACACGACGGCGGGCAAGTCGAGGGTGGTGATCGCGCGCGATGCGTCGCTGCATGGGGCGGGCGTGCAGCCTGATGAACAGCGCGTGCTGAACTTGCTGGACAAGGCCATGGCTGCGTACACCGGACGGGAGAAGCCGGTGGAGGCGTGGAAGAGCGTGATTCCGGCAAGCATTCTCGCTGGCAAAGTGATCGGTCTGAAGGTGAACGGCCTAGGCGGGCGCGGAATCTCGACGCATGCGGCGCTGACAATGGCGGTTGCCGAGCGTTTGCAGCAGGCCGGCGTGCGAGCAGGAAACATTCTGGTGTGGGAGCGCGACGCGCGCAGCCTCGAGGCATGCGGGATGGGGGTCATGACCGATCCCGACAATATACGCTGCTACGGCAGCGACGTCGGCGGCTACGAAGACGAGCAGGCAGCCTGGGGATCGGCGCGCATTCGGCTGGCGAAGATTCTGACGCGCGAGTGCGCGATGGTGATCAACCTGCCTATCCTCAAAGATCACGACCAGGCGGGTGTGACGTTTTCGATGAAGAACATGTACGGGGTGGTCGATCGGCCGTATACGCTGCACGCAAACAACTGCAATCCCGGCGTGGCTGATGTGAATTCGATTCCCGTGGTTCGCGAGAAGGTGTGGTTCACCATCGGCGACGCGATTTCGTCGGTGTATGACGGCGGGCCGGGTTTCCGTCCGGAGCGGCTCTGGTATCCCAATGCGCTGGTGGTGGGCGAGGACCGCGTGGCGGTGGACCACACGGCGTGGCAGATGATCGAGCGCAAGCGCGCCGAGGTTGGAATGCCTACGCTCGAAAAGGCGGGGCGCGCGCCCAAATACATTGCTGCGGCCGCCGACGCAGCGCACCGGCTGGGGACGAACGATCCGCAACGGATCAGGCTTTTGGAGGTTTGACGAAGACCATGGCCGGCGAAGGCGAGGGAGTGAAGAACACGAAGCCGCATGAGGCGCAGCCCGCGGCCGGCATGACGCGGCGCGAGGCGATGCTGCAACTGCTGCGCGTGGGCGGCGTGGCCGCGGGCGCGGCGGGCGCGGGCATTTGGCTCAGCGAGCAGAGCCGCCGTCCCATTCCCGAGCAGGCCGAGCAGGCGCGACGCGACCATCGCGTGGCCGTTGATGCGCAGTGGCCGCAGATCACGGTTGTACAGAATGGAGAACCGCGGGCGCTGGTTGCGCAGGCGCTTGAAAATCTCGGCGGAATGAGCCGATTTGTCGGCAAGCAGGACGTGGTGGTGCTGAAGCCGAACATTGCGTGGGACCGCACACCGGAGCAGGCGGCAAACACGAATCCCGATCTAGTGGCAGAAGTTGTGCGGCAGTGCTGGCAAGCGGGCGCGAAGCGCGTGATGGTGACTGACGTGAGCTGCAATGAGCCGCGGCGGTGCTTCCAGCGATCGGGTATTCAGGCCGCAGCGCGAGCCGAGGGCGCGGAGGTGATCCTGCCCGGCGCCGACCATTTCCGCGAGGTCGATATGGGTGGCGTGGTGCTCAAGAACTGGCCCGTTTTCACTCCGTTTCTCGAAGCGGACAAGGTCATCAACCTGCCCATCGCCAAGCACCATATGCTGACCGGGGCCACGCTCGGAATGAAGAACTGGTACGGGATTCTGGGCGGCGAGCGCAACCGGCTGCACCAGCAGATACACCAGAGCCTGGTGGACTTGGCCAGCTTTATGCTGCCCACGCTCACGTTGATGGACTGCTATCGCGTGCTCGTTCGCAACGGGCCGACGGGTGGAAATCCCGAGGACGTGGCGGTGAAGAAGACGCTGGTTGCAGGCACGGATCCGGTAGCGATCGACGCGTATGTGGCCAAAGCCTACTGGAACCTGGACCCTGAGCAGATGCCGTATCTCGCGATGGCCGCCGCGCGCGGGTTGGGGACCACGGATTATGCGTCGCTTCATGTAAGGGTGAGCCAACTGGGATAGATGAATGGGCGCTCCCTTCTTATGGCCTATCGTAAAAGCGGAAGAACAGCGACGGCTTGGCCACCGGCTCAGCCTTGGCCACCAGCGCCGCCGCCTGCGCGTCGCTTAGCGGCGTAAACTCGCGGGCCAGCTTTACGTTCTCTTCGACCTGCGCGATGGAGTCGCAGCCGATGATGATGGTGCTCACGGGGCGCGAGAGCGTGTAGTACATGGCCTCGCGCATGGTGAGCGTGCCAGAGGTGGGTGCCGGAACCATGCCTTCCCACATGTGCGCCTGAACCGAGAGCGGCTGCGGCGTCCAGTTGGAGAGCAGGCGGCCGCGCGCGGGCACTTTCATGCCGATGATGCCCATTTGGCGCTCGACGGCCAGCGGCAAGAGCGCCGAGTTGAAGCTGTAGTGGTGCGTGTCAGCAGCATTCATGGCCATCAGAATCGTGTCGAACGGATAGCGCTGGATGCCTTCCATGAGCGCGTCGGGGCGGTAATGGCCGGTGAGGCCCAGGAAGCGTACGACCTTTTGCTCCTTCATCTCCAACAACGCTTCCATGGCGCCGCCCTTGGCGAAGACCTCGTTCACATCGGTCAGCGTGCCGATGTCGTGCAACTGCCACAGGTCCACGTGATCGGTCTGGAGCAGCTCGAGCGATTTCTCAATCATGCGCAGGGAACCGCCGCGCGTGCGCTCCTTGGTCTTGGTGGCCAAAAAGGCCAGGTTGCGCCGATGAGCCATCACCTTGCCCACGTACTGCTCGCTCCAGCGCTCCAGGCCGCCGTAGATTGACGAGGTGTCGATGTAGTTGACGCCCAGGTCGAGGGCGCGCTCGATGATGGGCACAGCAACGTCGAAGTTGTTCGCCTGCTCGAGGGCGGCCTGGCCACCGAGCGAGAAGATGCCTACCTTGTAGCCGGTCTTGCCCAGGTTGCGCGTGGGCATGGCGTTGGGCGTGACGGGGTTCGACGGAAGACCGGGAAGGGTCTTCGGCGTCTCGGCCATCGCGGTCTGCGCAAGTAATGCGGCAGTCACCGCGCCGCCGGTCTTCAGAAACTCGCGCCGCCCCTGCCCGCGGGCGGAAAATTGCTTGCGATCGTTCATGCTCCCCTCCTGGTTAAACCTGGTGAACCCATCATATCGCCAGGCGCCAGGCAGAAAGAATTGAGTACCGGCGAATGAATCGTTGGAGGGACGGGGCCGTCCGAAGTCCGGAGATGATTCATAGCGCCTTGCGCAATTTTCTCTGGCGCGCTCCACACAGAAGCATTAATCTTGCTGAACCATCACTCCCCCGGGAACGAGGAATCAATGTCAACAGTCTATCCATCGGTGGGGGGCTACCCCCAATACGTGCCTCCTGCCTACCGCTTGTACGACGCCGGCGCCGTGGCCCTGGCAGCCTTCTTCGGCGGTCCTCTTGCCGGGACCATTCTGATAGCCGCGAACTACCGTAGGCTGGGTCAAGCCGGCAAAGGCTTTCTCGCTGTCGCGCTGGGAGCGATCGCGACTGCGGTCTTGATCCAATTCGGATTGAATTCGACGAAGAGCTCCTGGATTGCGGGCGTTGTGCTCTTTGTTGGTACGTGGCAGATCGCGAAGGCGGTGCAGGGCGACGCAGTCAAAGCGCATGTCGCGTGGGGCGGACAGCTTGGCTCCAAGGGGGCAGCTTTCGGGGTTGCGATCGCGACGCTGGCGGTCCTTTTCTGTGCGGTCTTCGCTTATGTCTACTACGGGCAAATGCAGAACACGGTGACAATTGGAACCAAGGACCAGGTGGTGTACTCCGGTACAGCAACGAAGAACGACGCCACAGCGCTTGGCAATGCGCTGAAGAGCGATGGATACTTCCAGGATCGCGGAGTGACGGTGCTGCTCGACAAGGAGACCAACGGCACCGTGATCTCGTTCGTGGTTCAGGACGGTGTTTGGAACCAGCCGGGAACGCTTTCGTCGTTTGAAGAAGTCGGGCGCGAGGTGGCTCCGTCGGTGGGTGGGCTCCCGGTGCAGGTGCGCCTCGTGAATAGCAACAAGGATGTGGAGAAGTCGTCGACGGTGGGCGAGGTGACCTTCGATGGCGGCGATGCGGTGTATTACGAGGGCAGCGCCACGCAGTCGGATGCGCAGGCCCTGGGCCAGAAGCTGAAGTCGGGCGGGTTCTTTTCAGGCAAGGGAGCCGATGTGTTTTTGACCAAGCACGACGACGGCACGACTCTCACGTTCGTCGTGGGCGACGGCACATGGGACAATCCCGATTTGGTGAGCGACTTTGAAGCGACGGTGCGCGATGTGGCGCCAACGATTGGCGGATTGCCGATCGACATGCACCTGGCGAACAATGTGCTCGTAGTGAAAAAGGACGAGATCGTGAAGTAGGGGGGATCGGATCGGGGATTGGTGGCGCGAAGGCCGCGTTCCCAGGTCTCAGTTTCGAGACCTGGGCACCCGCTGAAGTGGATCCTTGCGCTTATGCCTGGGGCTGCGAGGATTGCGGCTGGTGGTTGTGGTGCGAGCGGCGCTGGGCAAGCATCTGCTCGAACTGCTGCTTCTGCGTACCAGTCAGGACCGATTCAATCTTGCTGTTCGTATCCTGCCTGATGGCCCGTGCCTTGGTGTGGCGATCCTGCTCGCTAAGCGAAGTGTCGGCGCGCAGAGCCCGCATCTGCTGCTGGCGAGCGGCGAGGAAGGGTGTGATCTGCGCCACTTGACCGCTGCTCAAGCCCAGCCGCTGGCCGAGATGCGCGGCAAACTGACTGGGGTCGAAGTTGTGGTGCTGATAGCCCGGCTGCGTTTGCGCGGCTTGCGGCGCATTGGCAGCGGGGGCCTGGTTCGAGTCAGGCGCCTGCGCGAGCACCATGCCCGCGGAAAGCAGCGCGCCCAGAACGATGGTTGCTTTGGTTGCGTTCATCTGTTGGATTCTCCCTTTGGCTGTCGTGGTGCTGACCGGCCGTTGGGTGTGTAGACACGGTTGCGCGAGGAAAAGTTGCAGTGCGAACACGCGGGAATGACTGCGCATAAGAAGGTTTAAGACTGCGGAGAAAATCATGCGTCCACGCGCGGGGCGTGTACGTCTAATGCTGGACAGTTTCGTTGCTCATTCAATAAATGAGCTTCAGCGAGAATTGGATCTGGCGCGAGTTGCCGGCGGTTCTGCTGATCACGCCGAAGCCGGAGCCGGCGATGATGTTTGCCGGCAGGCCCATATCAACAATATTCAAGATGTTGAAGAACTCCGCGCGGAACTGAAGATCGACAAGCTCGGTTCCGCTTTTGCGCTCGCCAAAAGGAGTATCTTTGATCGTGGCCAGATCGAAGTTATAAAACGCGGGTCCCCGGAAAGTGTTGCGCCCGAGCGTTCCGAATCGTCCCTGATTTGGGCCTGTTCCGCCGGCGACGTGAATGGGCACGGAGAAGAAAGCCGCCGCGTTGTCCGCACCCTGGCCGAAGAAGTCTTCGCGAACCTTGCGCGCGGTGGAGAGATGCGGTTTGGCAATCTGATCAGGCCGGTCGACGCCGTTGGACCCGGCTCCGGTTTGCTGAATGCCGGAATAGACGGTGAAGGGTGAGCCGGATGAGAGCGAGACAATGCTCAGAGCTTCCCATCCGCCAGTGAGCTTTCGGCTGGCAAAGCGGAGAAAACCCGCGCGATCGAGATGAAGATCCTGAGCCGCGCTCACACCGAAGCCCGTGGTTACGTCAAAGGACGACGGGCCTTTTTCGGAGTGATAGTCGAAGGGGTTCTGGGGAAAGGGGCTCGACGCCGCACCGCCGAATATGCCGCTGCCATTGTCGATCGACTTGCTCCACGTGAACCCGGCCTGAATCCCCGGCCCCCCATGAGGCGTGGTCCCCGAAAGAGAAACCTGAAGTGCGTGATAGGTGGAGTGAGCCGTTGCCACGACGACGTTTTCCATGCCGAATCCGCCCGTGACATTGCCCGAGGCGTCGAACGTGGTGTAGCGGGCGAAGGCCGGGCTGGCGCCTGGGTAAGCGTTGGGGGAACTGGGGGCGGGAAGCCTTTCGCTGGCCGTTCCCACGTAGCTTGCATTCGCAGTCAGGTTGCCTAGTTTGCGCTCCAAACCTGCCGTCCAGGTATAGAACGTGGCATTACCAAAGGAAGGATCGATGCCGCTCAGAGTCAAATCGCTGACTTTCCCTCCAGGCGTGAGTGCTGCCAGGTCCTGCTCATAGCGGTTTACATCCATCACCGTGTTGGGAGCCACCTGGTTGGGGTTCTTGGCTGGAAAGATGTTGGCGCCCGCAGGCGTGTAGACCGGTGGCAGTTCAGCGGGAGTGATTTGGAACCCGTAATGAATGGGCGCGTTGGACGCGGAGAGCAGGCGCGGATAAACCACGAACGGCGTTGAGCCAGTGAGGAAGTTGTCCTGGTACAGATTGGGAGGAACAGTCATGATGCTTGCGCCTGCGCGCGCCAGCAGATTGCGCGTGGCCTGCCAGGAGATTTGCAGTCGCGGCTGCCATTCGTTCCGCTGCTGCCTGTAGCCGGGCTGCGGGTAGATGACATATTGCTGCGCGCCATTGGCCGTGACGACCGTGGATGTCCGTCGCGCGCGCTCGCTGATCGGTGTGTAGAGATCCCAGCGCACACCGTAGTCGACCGTCAGCCTGCTGTTCACCTTGAAGGTGTCTTGAACGAAGAAGCTGAAATTGTTGCGGCTGATGGCCGCAGGGCCGATGTGCTCGCCGTTGGAGACGTAGGTGGGAGCGACGGCGAGAGTGTAGAAAAAGGGACTGCCGGAGAGAAAACTCGAGAGCGTATCGGGCAACAGGTCGCCTGCATGAATATCGTGCGCGCCGCTTTTTGAGGGGATGAACTCGGTGGCGTATGCGGCGCCTCCGCCAAAGCTGTATTCGCCGTTGGGGCTCATGCCCCAGTACGTGGTATCGCGATTCAGGCGCGCCTCAAATCCCGCCTTGAATGAGTGCCTGCTCGCCGAGAAGCTAACGAGCTGACGTCCCTGGAAGAGATTTCCGTAAGCCTGCATGACTGAACCTGCGGCGGCATTGAATGGTTCAAAGAGGCCGTCGTTGAACTTTATGGCGGGGTCGGTGCGATTGGGCGAGGGGGACCCGGGCGTGGAGCGCGTGATGCTGATCGACGAAACCAGCGTGAGACGAGGCGAAACAGTGCGGGTATACGTGCCCACCACATTCCGCTGCCGGTCGATGTAGGTGGTGCCGAAAGATGGGTCGATGGCCGTCTGGTCGGGATTCGTGGTTGGGCCCGTCAAGTTGTCGATGTTGAAGCGGGCGAAGAATTGATCTTTGGCGGTGAAATTGTGGTCAATACGGAGAGAGTACTGGTTGGCATTTGTGACCACCGTTGAAGGGGTCGCATAGGTGTACACGCCAAAAGCGCCCGTTTCGTAGTTCGGCAATGGATAGCGCTTGAGGACGGCGGCAATGCCGGAATCGACGGGAACCTGAAGCGTGTCGCCGGGGAATGCGGTGGTGTCGAGGCCCTTGCGTTGGTCAGCAGTGGGCACAGCCATAACCTGCGTGGTGCCGAGCGCCTGCCGGAAGCCCTGGTACTGCGTGAAGTAAAAGGTTCGTTTGCGTCCGTCGTAAACGTGAGGCAGGAACACAGGGCCGCCGTTGGTGAATCCAAACTCGTTGCGGCGGAAGGGAGGAATGCGGCCGGGATAGACGACAGTAGGGTGATCGAAGTAATTGCGCGCGTCTAGGGCCGAGCTACGGAGAAACTCAAAGACCGATCCGTGAAAGCCGGCCGCTCCCGAGCGAGTAATGATGTTCGTGAAGCCGGAGGCGCCACGGCCGATCTCGGCGGGCATCCAGCCGGAGCTGGATTGAATCTCCTCAACCGCGTCGACGTTGAAATTGCTGAAGGTCGAGCCGCCCATCTCCGGATCACTGATGTCGGCGCCGTCCATGGCAAAGGTGGCTTCTACCCCGCGCTGGCCGTTGATGGCGAACTGCTGGGTGAAATTGGTGGCGCCGTTGGCGTCGGTCATGGTGCCGGCAGCCAGCAGCAGCAACTGGCTGAAGTCGCGCTTGTTCAGCGGCAGTTCACTCACGGCCTGGCTGGAGAGCTGTTCGCCTCCAGTGGCGCTGGTCTGCTGCTGGCCGCCAACTGAGAGCTCACCGCGCTCTGAGAGCCAAAGCGTTGCGGGAGCGGCGGCCGGAGTGAGCTCGATGGGCAGCGCGTATTCGGCTTTCCGGCCGCCAGTCTCTACGGTCAGCGTGTATTGCCCCGGCTGCAACGCCGCAAACCGGAAGCGGCCGTCGGCGCCGGTGACCGCTTCTGCTGCGGCTCCATTACCCGCCAGTCGGATTGTGGCTTGGGCGATGGATGCGCCCGTGGCGTCACGCAAGGTTCCCTGCCAGGCCACGGAAGCCACAGGCTGTTGTGGCCGCACCGCTGGAGGCACAAACAGCACCGCCAGGGTCAATCCCCACAGGCCGCGAAGCAAGCGGGCGGATCGTAAATGGTCCGGTCGATACCGCGGAAAGAATCGGCAGGACAACACTGGCAGAGCCGTCCTCGCAAAAGACAAACCAAGCCGCATTGCACGCAGCCGGAAGAATAGCAGGAGTCTGACGAGCTGCCTACGTCGATTTGAGACACGCGATCCGAAAGGTTCGGCCGCACCGGCACGAACCCCCGCTAGACAGCTCCCCACACTTTCAGGGTTCATACTGTCATCGTATTCGACCCGAGGCCGGGAAATCTCAAATGGCGGGGCAGCGCAAGGACTTAAACGCGCGCAGCCCTTTCCGCCAAGGGCGAAAGGGGCTGCCTGAACAAGGCTTTCCTCGGGGTTCCTTTCCTAAGCTCCAAATTCGAGTCCTGCGGAGAAAAGTGACGTCGTGTTACCCAGCCTTTTCGAGCAGGCAGAGGGAGAGGTCGCGGCGCTCGACCATATCTTTGGTGATCTCGAGGTCGCGGACGCGCTTGTTCGACGGCAAATGGTACATGAGGTCGAGCATGAGTTCTTCGAGGATCATGCGCAGGCCGCGGGCGCCCACTTTGCGCGCCATGGCCTCGCGTGCGATAGAGCAGGCCGCCTCCTGCGTGAAGTGCAGGCGAACGTTCTCGTACTCGAAGAGGCGCTGGTACTGCTTGAGGATGGCGTTGCGGGGCTTAGTGAGGATTTCGATAAGCGCAGGTTCATCGAGCTCGTCGAGAACGCCAACGACGGGCAGGCGGCCGACGAACTCGGGAATGAGGCCGTACTTGATCAGGTCCTGCGGCTCGGTCTGGCGCAGCAGCTCCGTGTCGCGATGCGAGCGTGTGGTGGCCTGGTCGGCATCGGCATCGATGGCGCGGAAGCCGAGGGCCTTCTTGCCCACGCGGCGGCCCACGACGCGCTCGAGGCCGACAAAGGCTCCGCCGCAGATGAAGAGGATGTTGGTGGTGTCGACGGCGGTGAACTCCTGGTGCGGATGCTTGCGGCCGCCTTGCGGAGGAACGTTGGCCACGGTGCCCTCGAGGATCTTGAGCAGGGCCTGCTGCACGCCCTCGCCGGAGACGTCGCGGGTGATGGAAGGGTTCTCGTCCTTGCGGCCAATTTTGTCGATCTCGTCGATGTAGATGATGCCCTGCTGGGCTCGGGTGACGTCGCCGTCGGCGGCCTGGAGAAGTTTGAGGATGATGTTCTCGACATCCTCGCCGACATAGCCGGCCTCAGTTAGCGTGGTGGCGTCAACGATGGCGAAGGGGACGTCGAGCATCTTGGCGAGGGTGTGGGCGAGGAGGGTTTTGCCGGAGCCGGTGGGGCCGATGAGGAGAATGTTGGACTTGGTGAGCTCGACCTCGCCCGTGCGAGCGCGGTTCATCTGGATGCGCTTGTAGTGGTTGTAAACCGCGACGGCGAGCTTCTTCTTGGTCTGGTCCTGGCCGATGACGTAGTCGTCAAGGAAGCTTTTGACCTCAGTGGGCTTGGGGAGATGGCCCGCGGTGGTGGCAGGAGCCTCGCCGCTGCGATCATCTTCGAGGATGGAGTTGCAGACAGCCACGCACTCATCGCAGATATAGGCGCGAGGGTAGTCGCTGGGCGACGAGATCAACTTGGCTACGGCGTCCTGCGACTTGTGGCAGAACGAGCAGCGTAGCGCTTCTTCAGGCCCCGTGCGCGTTTTCATTGTGATGGCTCCCCCAGGACGAGTTTAATCCAAATCCGCATATCCGGCTACGTTCGGAGCCGGTCAATGATCTCGTCCACGATCCCGTATTCCTTGGATTGCTGCGCGTTCATGATGAAGTCCCGCTCGACGTCGCGCTCGATCCGTTCGAGGGGCTGCCCGGTATGGCGGGCGATGAGGTTGTTGGTGATTTCGCGGATGCGCAGGATCTCGCGCGCGTGAATGTCGATGTCGGTGGCCTGGCCGCTCAAGCCGCCCATCGACGGCTGATGAATGAGAATGCGCGAATTGGGCAGGGCAAAGCGCTTGCCCTTGGTTCCGGCGAGAAGGAGAAAGGCGGCCATGCTGGCGGCCTGGCCGATGCAATAGGTGACGACGTTGTTCTTGATGAACTGCATGGTGTCGTAGATGGCGAGGCCAGCGGTGATGGAGCCGCCCGGCGAATTGATGTAGAGAGAGACGTCTTTCTCCGGATCCTCGCCCTGGAGGAAAAGCATCTGGGCAACGATGAGGTTGGCCACCTGATCGTCAATGGGGGTACCAAGAAAGATAATGTTGTCGCGCAGCAGACGGGAGTAGATGTCGTAGGCGCGCTCGCCCCGGCTCGTCTGCTCAACCACCATGGGAACCAATGCCATTCTTTGCCTGCTCCTGGCTTTCAGCTAATGGCTCTTAGCCGTTAGCTAATCGCGTTCTCGTACTTGCGCCCTGCTACGCGGGCAGACTTTCGTACAAAATCGATGCGGTTTTTTCTCGTCTCAATTGTTCCCTGAGCCTAGCAAGCCCGCCGTCCTTGGTCAATCGCACCTTCAGGGCATCCAAGGGCTCGCGGGACTGGAGGGCGGCTATTTGCAATTCGTTGTCCATTTCCTCGTCGCTCACCGTTATATTTTCTTCGCCGGCGATGCGGTCGAGGAGGATATGGGTCTTGACTTCAGCCAGGGCGCTGTCACGCTGGGCAGTGCGCAGGCGGTTGAAGTCGAGCTTGCGCATCTGATCGGGCTGCATTCCCTGTGCCGCGAGGGCGCGCAGGCCGCGCTCCAGGCGCGTGTCGACCTGGTCCTGTACAAGCGATTCGGGAACCGGGAAGGTGAAACGCTCAGCCAGCGCGGCGAAGAGCCGGTCTTTGGTTTCGGCCTCGACGTTGCGCCGCTTGCGGTTGGCCAGATACTCGCGGACGCTGGCCTCAAGCGAGGCATAACTTTCGTAATGGCCGAGCTCCTTGGCGAAGTCGTCGTTGAGATCGGGCAAGGTGCGTTTCTTGATGGCCTTGACTTCGACGTCGTAGGCGACGGTTTTTCCGGCTAGTTTGGCCTCAGCATAATTGGCGGGATAAATGACCTCGACTTTCAACTCCTGGCCGGGCTTGGCACCACGAAGAGCGGCAGTGAAGGCCTCGACCGTGTCTTTGCCGCCGATTTCGACCAAGGTGTCTTCGCCGGTGACGGCGCCCTGAGGGTCCGCAGGCTCGGCCGAAGCTTCAGCTTCCGGCGCGGCTGCAGGCGGGTCATTCTGGATTTGGCCCTTGTAACTGATCTGTGCCCAGTCGCCATCCTTGAGGGCGCGGTCTTCCTCGACCGGCTCGATGGTGGCGCGCGACTCGCGGAGGTGCTCGATTTCGTGCTGGAATTCGTCTTCGGCGATTTCGACGGAGGGTTTGTCAACTTTGACGTCCTTGTACCCGTCGATCGAAAAGGCCGGGATGAATTCGAAGACCGCTTTCACATGGAGCGGTGAGCCTTCTTCAACAGTGAGTTCCGTCACCTGGGGCTGGCCGACGGGACGAAGGCTGAGCTCGTTGATTGCCTTGTTGAAGCGGTCGGGGAGCAGAGTGTCGATGACTTCCTTGCGGATTTCGGCGGCGAAGCGGCGGCGGATGACGGTTTCCGGTACCTTGCCGGCGCGGAAGCCGGGGATTTTGGCGTACTTGCGATAGCTGGCGGCGACGTTACGCCAGGTCCTGGAGACGTCCTCTGCGGGGACATCGATAACCAGTTCACGGGTGCATTCGGGATTGAGAACCGGGCCGTGCGGGTGCTCGTGGGTTTCTTCGGCGTGATCGTGTTCGTGCAGGGGGTCAGCCGTTCCGGATTTGCTTTCGAGGGTGCTGCTGGAACTCAACGTTGTACCTTCCGGGCGCGCGCGCCGATCTGACTGCGGCCACGGGCTGCCCTTCGAGGCAATACAGCGCCGTTTGGCCGGGGGAATACCTCGTCTTATGGTACGGGGGTTTGCAGGCAGGGGTCAAACCGCGGAACGGTCCGCGGAGACGACGCGCATCGCCAAAGGCACGTTACTGTTCTGCGGATTGGGGCTTACGAACGTAAGTGAGGAAGCGGGGATGAGCTGCGCCGCATTGAGCAAAGTGCTGGCGGGCTTCCTTGAGGCTGAGCTGGCCATTGACGGTGAGACGGACTTCGGAGGCGTCATCGTCTTCCTGGCCGTCGTCTTCCCACCAGCAGACCGGGCACAATTGCAGGGCGCCGGGCGCTTTCAGGGTCTTGTATCCACAGCACGGACAACGATAGCGGGTTGCAGCCGTTTTCGCTTCCACGTGGATTGGACGGGAAGGGCGCGGGCGAGATTACACGAAAGCAGCTTCTAGCTCCTGGCTGCTGACCTCCGGCTAGAACGCGCGCGGTGGGGAGTGCCGCGGAAGGTGGAAATGATCGCCGGGCTCAACCCGCGCTGCCCCAGGACAGTGTGTCTCTGCTGTTATCCTTCTTCCGCTTCGCGCAGGCGTGCGATGACGGTGAAGTCTTCGAGGGTGGTGACGTCTCCCTGAATTTCGCCGTGGGTGGCGAGCTCGCGGAGCAGGCGGCGCATGATTTTGCCGCTGCGTGTTTTGGGTAGAGCTTCAGTGAAGCGAATATCGTCTGGGCGGGCGAGCGAGCCGATCTCCTTCGCGACCCATTTGCGCAGCTCGTCTTTCAGATCGAGGCTTGGCTGGTGGCCGGATTCGAGGGTGACGAAGGCGGCGATGGCCTGGCCCTTGAGATCGTCGGGGCGGCCGACAACGGCGGCTTCGGCGACTTTGGGGTGGGCGACGAGCGCGGACTCGACTTCCATGGTGCCCAGTCTGTGGCCCGAGACGTTGATGACGTCGTCGACGCGGCCCATGAGCCAGAAGTAGCCGTTGGCATCCTGGCGGGCGCCGTCGCCAGTAAAGTAGCAGCCGGGGACATCCGACCAGTAGGTCTTGATGTAGCGCTCGGCGTCGCCGTAGACAGTGCGTGCCATAGAGGGCCAGGGCTTGCGGATGACAAGAAGGCCGCCGTGGCCGGCAGGGACGGGCTTGAAGCGGCCCTGGGAATCGGGGCGTGTGACGACTTCAGGCTGGATGCCAAAGAAAGGACGCGTGGCCGAGCCGGGCTTGGTGGGAACGGCGCCGGGGATGGGGGAGATCATGATGGCGCCGGTTTCGGTTTGCCACCATGTGTCGACGATGGGACAGCGATTGTGGCCGATCTTCTCGCGGTACCACATCCAGGCTTCAGGGTTGATGGGCTCGCCGACGGTGCCGAGGAGGCGGAGCGAATCGAGCTTGTGCTTTTCGACGTGCTCGTCGCCCCACTTGATGAAGGCGCGAATGGCAGTGGGCGCGGTGTAGAAGACGGTGACGCGATGGTCGTCGATGATTTTCCAAAATCTCGAAAAGTCTGGCCAGTTCGGAGCGCCCTCGTACATGAGGACAGTGGCGCCGTTCTGCAGCGGGCCGTAGACGACGTACGAGTGGCCGGTGACCCAGCCGATGTCGGCCGTGCACCAGTAGATGTCGTCGTCGCGGAGGTCAAAGACGTAGCGCGTGGTGAGGTAAGTCTGCACGGCATAGCCGCCGGTGGTGTGGAGCAGGCCTTTGGGCTTGCCGGTGGATCCGGAGGTGTAGAGGATGTAGAGCGGATCCTCGGAGTCCATGGGTTCGGCGGGGCACTCGGGCGCGGCCTTGGCGACGAGATCGTGCCACCAGTGGTCGCGGCCGGGGACCATATTGACCGGTGAGCCGGTGCGCCGAAAAACCACGACGTGCTTGACCGTGTGGCAGGCTGGCATGGCTTCGTCGACGGTCGCCTTGAGCTTGATTTCGTTGCCGCGGCGGTAGCTCGTGTCCTGCGTGAGGATGGCGACGCAGCCAGCATCAGCGACGCGGTCGGCGATGGCGTTGGCGGCGAATCCGCCGAAGATGACGGAGTGGACGGCGCCGATGCGCGCGCAGGCGAGCAGACCGATGGCCAGCTCGGGCGTCATGCCCATGTAGATGGCGACGCGATCGCCTTTTTGAATGCCGAGGGATTTGAGGGCGTTGGCGAAGCGCTGGACTTCGGCATGCAGCTCGGCGTAGGTGAGGCGGCGAATCTCGCCGGGCTCGCCCTCCCAGATGAGCGCGGTTTTGGTGGCGCGCTCGCCACCGGCGTGCCGGTCAACATGCCGGTCCAGGCAGTTATAGCTTAGGTTGAGTTTGCCGCCGACGAACCACTTGGCCCAGGGTAGATTCCACTCCAGCACTTTATCCCAAGGCTTGAACCAGTGCAGCTCGCGGGCCACGCCGGCCCAGAATGTTTCGGGATCATCGATGGATTGCTTATAGAGGGCTTCGTATTCGGCGAGGCTACCGATGCGGGCCTTAGCGCTGAACTCCGCGGGCGGCGGGAAGACGCGGTTTTCGCGCAGTGTAGAGTCAATATCCCGGTTGGCGATGGAAGCAGACAAGGTAGACATGCAGGGTCCTTTAGGGAAGTGGATCGATGCGGTCCGCAGGGCGCCCGGAGGCGGCGCCGGCGCGGGAGAAGCCTCGGCTCAAACTTTATCGGGTGGGGTGGGTGAGAGGCAAGTGACGGCGCGCGACGCAGGCATATTCAATTTGATTGACCCCAAAGCCCGCGCTGTGCTCGCCGCCCTCGCTGCGGCCCTCATATCGGTGGTATAGTCGCCTGTCTACGCCAAACAACAGGAGCGGCGCGGTGAACCTGCTGGCGGCTGAACCGCGCGAGCAAGGAGACCCATGCAAAACCGAATCGCAAGAATACTTACACTGGCTGGCCTGGGTCTGGTGGCGCTGTCGCCGCTCTGCCGCGCGCAATCGCAACTGGTTGGAGAATGGTTGGGAACGGTGAAGGCCGGAGACACGCAATTGCGTGTTGCCTGGCACGTTGTCGCTGCCAGGGACGGAAGCATCACTTCTACGATTGACAACCTCGATCAGCGCATCTACGACCTTCCGGTCAGTTCAATGACGGTCAAGGACAATGCGCTGACCCTGAACCTCGATACCGTTCGTCTCCTTGACGGAGACACCATCAACATTCGTGGCACCTTTACGGGAACCATCAACGCAGATGCAACGGAGATCCACGGAAGCTGGGTCCAAGGCCAGACTCTCGAATTGGATTTGAAGCGCGTACCCTTGCAAGCAGCCTTGAATGCTGTGGCACAATCGCAACTCGTCGGCGACTGGCTGGGAACCCTTCGAGCAGGCGGCGTCGAACTTCGCCTTGTCCCGCACATCACCGCAGCCAAGGACGGGAGCCTGACGGCAACACTCGACAGTGTGGACCAGAATGCCTACGGCATCCCGGTCAGCGCAATTTCATTGAGCGATTCCAAGCTGAACATGACGGTGGACGCAGTCCATGGCGTCTACGAGGGCACCGTCAACAAGGACGCGACTGGGATCGACGGCACCTGGTCGCAAGGGCAGGCTCTCGACCTGAACTTCAAGCGCATGACGCCTGCGGAAGCTGCAGCGCTCCGGCCAGCCAAACCCGCGCCGCCTACGGATATCGATGGATCCTGGACGGGGACGCTCACGACAGGCGCAAACAAGCTGCGCATTATCTTTAAACTTGCCAACACAGAAGATGGTTTGACCGCCAAAATGCAGAGCCCCGATCAAAGCCCAGTCTGGATCAACGCGACGGCGGTAAGACGCAACGGTTCGTCGCTGACCATCGAGATCAAAGGAATTGGCGCGACATTCGAGGGCAAGATTGCCGATGGTCTCGGCTCGATCGACGGCACATTCACGCAAATGGGCAGTGTGCTGCCACTGGCCCTTCAGCACCTCAAGGATTAGCCCTGCGCCGGAGCCGCGGACCAGAATCGGCCCGGCTTGGCGCGATCGTTGCCCATGAACGCAAAGCCCTGCTCGCGGGAGCAGGGCTTTGCGTATGAAGCGGGCGGAGGGCCGCAGCGGGTTAGTGTTTCTCGACCTCGGCGGCAGAGGCCATCTTGGCTTCGGCTTCGGAGATGATGCGGAGGGCCTCGTCATAGGCTTCTTCGCTTTCTCCGGCCTGCTTCCAGAGGTGGAGGCCGCGGTCGAGCTGCTGTTCGGCGCGCTGCACGTCGATCTCCTCTGGCCTGAGCGCGTCGGAGGCGAGAATGGTGACGCGACCGGGCAGGACTTCGACGAATCCCCAGCTGACGTTGTAGCGCGTGATGCTGTCGGGGCCGCCCGATTCAGTTCCCGCCCCGCCGTGGACGATGACGTCGCCCGCGCCGAGCTCGGCCACGAGGGGCGCGTGACCGTAGAGCACTTCCATGTAGCCGGACTTCGAGGGCAGCTCGACGGCCTCGGCATCAGCTTCAAACAGAATCCGCTCGGGGGTGACGAGGCGGACGCGAAGTTGGCTGGTGTCTTCTGCCATGGGCTCCTTTCAGTCGCCAGGGACGAGGGACGTAGGGACTAGGGACTAGGAAAAACCGCGGATTCCGAGATCCCTGAAAACTGTTTTTCAGCTCCGCGATCCCTACTATCGAATCCCCGCCTTGCTATACCGTCGCCTTCAGTTTCTCGGCGGTTTCGAGGACTTCCTCGATGCCGCCCTTCATGTAAAACGCCTGCTCGGGGACATCGTCGTGCTTACCTTCGATGATCTCCCTGAAGCCGCGAACCGTATCGGCAATCTTCACATACTTGCCGGGGAATCCGGTGAACTGCTCGGCCACGTGGAAGGGCTGCGAAAGGAACTTCTGCACCTTTCGCGCGCGGGCCACGGTGAGCTTATCGTCTTCAGAGAGCTCGTCGATGCCCAGGATGGCGATGATGTCCTGGAGATCCTTGTAACGCTGCAGAATCTTCTTCACGCCCTGGGCCACGTCGTAGTGGTCCTGGCCGACGACGCGTGCGGCAAGGATGCGCGAGGTAGAGGCCAACGGATCGACGGCGGGGTAGATGCCGAGCTCGGAGAGGGGACGGCTGAGCACGGTGGTGGCGTCGAGGTGCGCGAACGTGGTGGCCGGAGCGGGGTCGGTGAGGTCGTCGGCGGGGACATATACGGCCTGCACCGACGTGACCGAGCCCTTGCTAGTCGAAGTGATGCGCTCCTGCAGCTCGCCCATTTCGGTGGCGAGGTTGGGCTGGTAGCCGACGGCGGACGGCATGCGGCCGAGGAGCGTGGAGACCTCAGAGCCGGCCTGCGTAAAGCGGAAGATGTTGTCGATGAAGAGCAGCGTGTCGGCGCCTTCGACGTCGCGGAAGTACTCGGCGACGGTGAGCGCGCTCAAGGCCACGCGCAAGCGGGCGCCGGGCGGTTCCGTCATCTGGCCGTAGACGAGGGCGCACTTGGAGTCCTGCCACTTGCCGGGCTTGATGACGCCGGACTCGGTCATTTCGAGCCAGAGGTCGTTGCCCTCGCGGGTGCGCTCGCCCACGCCGCCAAAGACGGAGTAGCCGCCGTGCTGCTGAGCGACGTTGTTGATGAGTTCCTGGATAATCACGGTCTTGCCCACGCCAGCGCCGCCGAAGAGGCCGATCTTGCCGCCCTTGAGGAAGGGCTGGATGAGATCGATGACCTTGATGCCGGTCTCGAACATCTCTTCGTGGGTGGACTGCTCGTCGAAGAGCGGCGCGGGGCGATGGATGGGCATGCGCATCTTCTCGCCGATGGGGCCGAGCTCGTCGACCGGCTCGCCGATGACGTTGATGACACGGCCCAGCGTCTCCTTGCCCACGGGCACCCGGATGGGGCCGCCGAGGTCGATGGCCTTCATGCCGCGCACCATGCCGTCGGTGGCTTCCATGGCCACGGTGCGGACGCGTCCCTCGCCCAGGTGCTGCTGCACTTCGAGAATCACGTTGATGGGCGTGGGAACCTTGAAGCCCTCGCTGGTGACGCGCAGCGCCTGATAGATAGGCGGCATGGTGGCTTCTTCAAATTGAACGTCTACGGCGGGGCCGGAGACCTGGATGACTTTGCCGATGTTTTCTGCCATAACTTTGTTTTCCTAGAGCGCAGCTGCGCCGGAAACGATCTCGATAATCTCCTTGGTGATGGCGGCCTGGCGCACGCGGTTCATGTGCAGCGTGAGCGAGTCGATCATGTCAGAGGCGTTGTTGGTTGCCGAATCCATGGCCGTCATGCGGGCCGCGTGCTCGGCGGCGACCGACTCGGTCATGGCGTGGAAGAGAATGGAAAAGATGTACTGCGGGAGCAAGCCGGCGAAGAGCTGCTCGGCGGGCTGCTCGTAGATGTAGTCGACGTTGGTGGTGCCGAACTTCTTGGCTTCGTCGTCGGCCTCGGTGGTGTCGGCCGGCTCGAGCTCGATGCCCGCGGAGAGCGCGGCCTCGGCCACGCGTTCTTTTTCTTCAGCGGTGGGCTCGACCGCGCCGGTGATCTGCGGCGCACCGAGCTCCATGAGCGGCAGCAGGCGCTCCACCACGAGGCGCTGCGCAATCACCGACTTGAATTCGTTGTAGACGATGTAGGCGGCGTCGATCTCCTCGTGGACGTAACTGGAGATAATGTTGTGGGCCAGATCGAGGACGCGCGAAGGCTCGAGGTGAACCAGCAGGCCGGGGTGGTCGCCGGTAACTTCGACAGGGCCCTGCCGCGGTGACCGAACCTGGTGTGTTTGGCCGTGCTCGGCGGGTTGCTCAGTGTAGACGGCGACGGGATAGCGTCGGCGCAACTGGTCGCGGCCCTTGCGGCCGATGGCCTCGATATCGATTTCCTTGTCGGGGTTGCCGTTGATGAACTGATAGGCGATCTTGAGGATGTTGGCGTTGAATGCGCCGGCAAAGCCCTTGTCGCCACTGACGACGATGAGCAGAACGCGTTTTTCGGGCCGGGTGAGGAAGAGCGGATTGCAAAGATTGCCGGTTTTCTCGTCGTAGAGATCGACACGGCGCCGAAGCGACTCAAGAACGCTGACGATCATGCGCGCGTAGGGCCGGGCCGCGAGGGCGCGCTCCTGCGCGCGGCGCAGCCTGGCCGCGGAGACCATCTTCATAGCCTTGGTGATCTGCCGCGTGTTTTTCACGCTGCGGATGCGGCGGCGGAGATCGAGAACATTGGCCACGGCTTTACGCTGTTGCGGCGGCTCAGTTCCGCCTTGAAGTTTGCCGAGTACTCCTTCATGGCCGCGTGCAGGCGGCTGCGGAGATCGTCGTCGAGTTGTTTTTTTTGCGTCAGGTCAGAGAGCAATGTCTGCTGCGAGGCAGCGAAGTACTTGTGCAGGCCATCCTCAAAGTTGCGAATGTCCGAGACCTGAAGATCGTCGAGATAGCCCTGCGTGCCGGCGAAGAGGACGACTGCTTGCTGCTGCCAGGTGAGCGGGTGGAACTGCGGCTGCTTGAGCAATTCGGTGAGGCGCACGCCGCGAGCCAGTTGCTTTTGCGTGAGCGGATCGAGGTCGGAACCGAACTGGGCGAAGGCGGCGAGCTCGCGGTACTGCGCCAGATCGAGCTTGAGCGTGGAACCGATCTGCTTGACCGCCTTGATGGCCGCCGAGAAGCCGACGCGCGAGACGGAGAGGCCGACGTTGACGGCAGGACGGACGCCGGAGTTGAACAGATCGGTTTCGAGGAAGATCTGGCCATCGGTGATGGAGATGACGTTGGTTGGAATGTAGGCTGAGACGTCGCCGGCCTGAGTTTCGATGACGGGCAGCGCAGTGAGCGAGCCGCCGCCTTTTTTGTCACTCAGCTTGGAGGCGCGCTCGAGCAGGCGGGAGTGGAGATAGAAGACGTCGCCGGGATAGGCTTCGCGGCCGGGCGGACGGCGGAGCAGGAGCGAGATCTCGCGATAGGCCTGGGCATGCTTGGAGAGATCGTCGTACATGACCAGGGCGTGCTTGCCGTTGTCGCGGAAGTACTCGCCCATGGCGCAGGCCGCGTAGGGCGCCAGATAGAGCATGGGCGCGGGCTCGGAGGCGGATGCGGCGACGATGATGGTGTGGCCCATGGCGCCGGCATCCGTGAGCGTTTGCACCACCTGGGCGATGGAAGAGCGCTTTTGACCGATGGCGCAGTAGATGCAGACGAGATCGTTCTTGGCGTTGTTGATGATGGTGTCGAGCAGGATGGCGGTTTTGCCGGTCTGGCGGTCGCCGATGATGAGCTCGCGCTGGCCACGGCCGATGGGGATCATAGCGTCAATAGCCTTGAGGCCGGTGGCCATTGGCTCGCGAACAGGCTGGCGGTCGACGATGCCGGGCGCGAGGCGCTCGACGGGCAGCGATTCGGCGGCAGCGATGGGGCCCTTATCGTCGATGGGCTGGCCGAGGGTATTGACGACGCGGCCGATCATGGCTTCGCCGACGGGGACAGAGAGAATCTTGCCGGTGCGCTTGACCTCTTCGCCCTCCTTGAGTTCGGTGTAGTCGCCGAGGATGACGCAGCCGACCTGGTCCTCTTCGAGCGAGAGCGCGAGGCCTGCGATGCCGTGCGGGAAGCTGAGCAATTCGCCAGCCATGACCTTGTCGAGGCCGTGGAGGCGGGCGATGCCGTCGCCGAGCGAGGTGATGGTGCCGACCTCGTCGACCTGGACCTTCGCGTCGTAATTCGCGATCTGCTCGCGAAGGAGTTGTGTAATTTCGTCTGCCTTGATTTGAGCCATTTGCGTTCCTGTTCGTAATTCTTGTTTCCCGATCGCTAGCCTCTAGCTTCTAGCTCGTGGCTTCTAGCTGATCCCTTCTCCTGCGCAGTCGCCTCAGCCTGGCCAAACAGGTTAACGGTTAGAGGCTAGGAGCTAGTCAATGCTTCTTTCAACCGGTCAAGGCGGCCACGGACGCTGCCGTCGTAGACCGTGGATCCGATGCGGACCACGGCGCCGCCAAGAATCGACTTGTCGAGTTTGAAGCTGGCGTCTACTTTGGCGCCAGCGAGTTTGGCCACCTCGGCCACCAGCGCATCGCGCTCGTCCTTACCGAGCTCGCGCGCCGTAACGATTTCGGCAGGGCGGATTCCCAACTGCTCCTGCACAATGCGGCGATAAGCTGCCGCGACCTCGGCGACATGGCCAATGCGATCGTTGGAGATGAGCACGGCGAGCAGATTACGCAGCTCCTTTTGGAGGCCGAGTTTCGTGTTCAGCTTGTCGAGAATCGAGATCTTCTGCGCAGCGGGGATGGCCGGGTTGACGAAGAACGCGCGCAACTCGGGGCTCGAGTCCCAGGTGGCGAGAAAATCGGTGAATTCCCGGTCGATTGCGGCGCTCGGGAGCTTTGCGGCGGTGACGACATCGGCAAAGGCGCTGGCGTAGCGGACGACGAAGGCGGGCATTTAGCTTGCACCTCCCCTGCCCTTGGCGTCAGCGGCAACGCCGGCGACGAATTCGTCAATGAGGGCGCGGTCGGTTTCCGGGGTGAGCGCCATTTGCTTGGCTGCTTGTTCGATGGCGAGATCGGCGGCGAAATTACGCAGGCCGCGCCGAGCCTGGGCAGCGGCCACGCCAATCTCCTGCTCGGCTGCGGCCACGACGCCGGCGCTTTCCTCGCTGAGGGCAGCTTTGATGCGTTTTTCGTCTTCGAGGCTTTCCTGCTCGACCTGGGCGCGGAGCTTGTGCATCTCCTCATCCAGCCCGGCCAGCTTGGCCTCGACGGCGCTGAGGCGGGCCTGAGCGTCGGCGGTGGCATGGCGGGCGGTTTGAAGATTGTGGCGCAAGGTCTGGGAGCGCTTGCGGACGATGCGCGGCATAAGCCGGCCGAGCGGGACGGCAATGAGCAGGAAAATGATGGCGAAGTTAATGCCCAGCAAGAGGTCGACGGTCGTGTCGAGCTTAAGGTGCAGCACGCGGGCGACCGATTGCACGATGGGCGCATGCAAGAAGGCCTTCTCCTGATCTTCTTCGGATGCGGGAGCTTCTGCCGCAGCAGAGCCGGGGGACGGCGCGGTTGCGGCGGCGGGCGAGGCGCCAGGAGCGGGGGTTGGCGCCTGCGCAGCGGCGCGGAAGGGCGCGGTGACCAGGGCTGCGGCGAGGGTTGCAACCATGAAGGAACGTAAGAGATGGGTAACAAGGCGCATCTTCGGGAGGGAGTGTTTCAACGGGAACCCCCGGCAGCGAGCGGCAGGACGGCGCGGACGGCCTGGCCTGCGAGATCGGCGGCAGCGGCCTGAATCGCCTTACGGGCGGAAGTTGCTTCGGCTTCGAGCTCGGCATTGGCCTGGCGGACTCTCTGACCGGCAGCCTTGCGGGCGGTGTCCAAGGCGGCGTCGCGCTCGGCGCTCCATTGCTTGACGCGCTGCTCGCGAAGCTTGTAGGCATCGGCGCGGGCCTGGCGGAGGCGCTCGGCATATTCGGCAGCCTTGGCCTCGGCCTGGGCGATTGCCTTGCGGGCGTCTTCCATGGCGCCTTCAGTGAGCGCGCGGCGCCTTTCGAGGACCGCGGTCAGCGGGCCCTGCACCAGAAATTGGTAGGCGAAGACCAGCACAATGAAGAGCAGAGCCGTGGGAATGGCGCCAACCAGAAGCTCTCCGAGTTGTTGAAGGATGTCTTGCATGGAGGTACTGGGCCGCTGCGCCTGTCAGGACGAGAATTTTGGCAAGTGAACACTTTTTTGTATCAGGGGCAGCCCGCCAAGTCAACGCGGAGAGGGCGGGTGAAACCGTATTCTGTGACACGAGTCACGAAGCAGGAAATTCACACAAAAAAGGGCTTGCAATTGCCCAAAACAGTCCTAAACTTAAGCTACCACCTAGACCCGGTCCAGGGTCCAGCGGGCAGCCGGTTTCGGGATATCCTTCCACTCCCGATGCCGGAGGCCCGCTTCTTAATTTTTAGGGCCTAACTTCTAGCCTCTAGCTCCTAGCAACTCGTCTCCTGCCTAGAAAACATCCAACCATTCATCGCCTTTCGAAGTGCAGGAAGAGGCCTGCTTATCTGGGATCTGCCGGTGAACCAACGAGAGGACCCGACGAGATGAAAGCTAGAAGCTGGCAGCTAGGAGCTAGAAGCTGCGTTTCTACGGCTTGGCGCCGACGGCAGATTTGTCGACCGTCAGCAGGCCCTGGGCGCGGAGCCAGTTATCGAGCAGGCCGGCCCATTGTTCGAGGGCAGGATCGCCTTTGCCCAGGCCGAAGCCGTGTAGACCGCTGGCGAAGATGTGCATCTCAGAGGGAACGCCTGCTTTGACCAGCGCCTGGTAGAAACGCAGACCCTGTTCGACGGGGACGGTCTGATCGGTGAAGGTGTGGAAGAGGAAGGTCGGCGGCGTGTCCTTGGTGACAAACAAATCAGGAGAGTAGGCTACTCGGAGCGCTTCGCACTCTTCCATCAGGTTGAAGAGCTTGCAGTAGCTCAGGTGCGAGGTGTCGCTGGAGATGGCACCGATCCAGGGATAGCCGAGGACGAGGAAATCAGGGCGGCTGGAGGCGCGATCGATCGGGTCATCGGCGTTGGGGTTGCCGGGAATGAATTGAGTTCCTGAGAGGGCGGCGAGATGGCCGCCGGCGGAGAAGCCGATGACGACGATACGATTCGGATTGATGTGGTAGTCGAGGGCGCGGGCGCGGACAGTCTGGATGGCACGGCGCGCGTCGAGGAGGGGAACGGGCAGCAAATAGCCGTTCGAAGTAAGCCGGTAGCTCAGAATGAAGGCGCGGAAACCGCGGGCGGTGAACCAGTCGGCTATCTCGCGGCCCTCGAGATCGCCGGCCAGGCGCGCGTAGGCGCCGCCGGGAAAGATGATGACGGCAGAGCCGGTTTCACTGCCCTGGCGGGGCCCAAAGAGGGTGAGCGCGGGAATATCGTTGCAGGTGGCGCCTTTGGCTTCAGGAGCCGTTCCTGGCCAGAGACGGATGGTCTGGATGCCGAGGAAGGTGTTGTCGGTGCCGGGCGTGGCACAGTTGGCCCATTGCGCGTGGGCGGAGGGGATGGCCAGCGATGCCGCGATGAGGAAGGCGAAAAGCTGCTTCATGGGAGCCTCGTTGTGATCCGCGAGGATTATAGCGGAACTGGAGCGCGGGCCTTTCCTGA
Source organism: uncultured Acidobacteriaceae bacterium (assembly GCA_963836525.1). Taxonomy (GTDB): domain Bacteria; phylum Acidobacteriota; class Terriglobia; order Terriglobales; family Acidobacteriaceae; genus Telmatobacter. Next base: position 438,040 of record CAWIJW010000005.1, on the reverse strand, counting down.
ATTGGGCCATGGTCGTGTCTCGTTTCTTCGGCGGCAGCGCCGATCGACCCATTGCGTGGTAATCGTGATCTTGAGAGCCGGCTCCAAGCGCTCGTGCCTTTTGCCATGCCGCATATCACCGCGAGGCCGGCAAGGTTGCTGCCACAGTGAACACCGGGAGGAAGGAAGAGGCGGAGCGGATGATGGCCACAGGCTCAACATTCTCCGAAGCCTCGAAGACGGTCGCTGTCACGCTGATCGAGTTGCAAAACGAGATCGGCAGGTAGGCGGGGTTGGCGGGCCAGTGGGACAGTGGATAGTGAACAGTGAACAGTGGACAGTCGACCGTGGCGGGGGTGTTGACTTTTTGGTATCCCCTCCCCCACACCCCTGTTTTGTGGTTAAGGGGTTTGTTTTCAGCCACTTGATCTTCGATCATTTGCCGCAATCCGCTGATTCCAAAGGGTTTATCTCGTAAAATCTTCCATCCAAATGAGTTAGAGGTCATTTTCGGCCCCGATTTTACTCTTTGGTCAACATTTTGATTCGCTTTGCCTCGGCCCGCGAAGAGCTGCCGGCGCACCTCGGCGCTCAGCGTCCTTGGCGTGGAGGCGAATCATGAGTCCATTGTGCGCCAACCGGGCGTAATGATCTGCAAAGAAGACAGGGAAAAGGTTCAGGGGTCAGGGGTCAGAAAAAGAACGACTTAAGCCGAAGCTAGCGGGCTTTCCTGTGGGTTGGAGCAGTTGACAAGACTGGGCAGGAGATTTTTTCAGATTCGCGCATTTTCTCTGGTAGTTAGGAGAGCGCACGAGCGTCGTCCCTACGGACTCCTGCTTTATAAGGGACAGCGATCCCCGCGCTGAAGCGCGGGGCTAACCAACACTGCGCCTACGGCGCGAGCGGCGGGGGACGAGGGATCGAGGGAGCAAAGGGACGAGCGCGAGCCCTGCTGCCTACAACCAGATCGCTGTATGGCCGGAGCAATTGCTCGCGGCCTGTGCGCAGAGGGTTTCGGCCAGATAGAGGTCGTAGCGGGCAAAATAGTAGGCCGCGCCGTGGATGCGCTCCTGCAAAATGCCGCCGGGATAGAGGGCGTTGAAGATGGAGTTTGCGTGGCGGGTGAGCGTGGCTTCGCGCTGGAGCTGGAAGTTGGCGGCGAGGGTGCGCAGGCGGTTCATCTGATAGCGCATCTTGCCTGCCGCGGTTTCAGCCGATTGGCCCAGGCCCTTGTCCTGCGACTGCAGCCAGTCGACGAGAGCGTTGAGTTCGGCGTCGAGGGCGTTGCCGGCGGCGGCGAGTTTCTGCTTGGTTTCGACGGGCATGGAGCGGGCAGCGAGGCGCAGGGCGAGCGAGGCAGCGCTTTCCTCCTCGAGGACCTGCTCGAGTGTGACTTCGTGGCGGCGGAGCAGTTCGGCGATGGAGGGCTCAATGAGCGTAGCGGAGAAACGCGCGATGGGAGGGGTTTGGCGGCCGAGGATGCGCTCGAAGAGAACGGCGGACTGAGCCAGGTAGGCGATCTCCGCTGGGCCGGCGATCTGTACTGAGGTCGAGAACAGAAAGTCCTGAAAGACAGGGCGGAGGAGCGCAGCGGGCGAGATGCGTTCGGGCTCGGCGTCGAGGATGCCAACGAGGTCGGATGTCGAGTAAGTCTGTTGGTCGACCTGCCAAAGGCCGCAGGGCTCTACGGCAGACGGCGCGATGCGCCGAAGCGCGAGGCGAGCGCCAGTGCTGGAGTCGATGAGGAACAGAAGGCTCGACTGCGGCGAAACGGCGACCTGGGCATGGTAGCTGGCGGCTTCGAGGGCCTGGCTGCGTTCGATGAGGGCGGCGTGGAACTCGTCGGCGCGTTCGATGGCCGCACGCAGGACGGGAGCTCCGAGGCGGTGGAAGTCGCGGCTGCTGGCGTCGACGATTAGGAGGCCTTGCGCGGCAAAGACCCTGGAGTAGAAGTCAGCGAAGGCCTGAGCGAAGGTGCGCCCGGGCTGGTAGGCTGCGGCTAAGGCGTCGGTGGCTTCGGATGGGCCGAGGAGCTCAGAGGCACGGTCTACCAGCGGCGTGATGGAATCGTCGAGCACCACGCGGCCGGCGGGCAGTGCGGACCCGGGCGCGGCGGAATAGACGAGCTCGGCCAGTTCACGGCCGGCAGGAAACGCGACCTGGTTGATCTCAGCAAAGTCATGATCCTCACTGGCGAGCCAGAAGATGGCGGCGTGAGGATGGCCTGCAGCGGTTGCCTGGCGGGCGCGAGCGATGGCGGTTGCGGCTTTGAAAGGGGAGAAGAGCGGACCGCCGAAGAGGCCGACCTGCTGGCCGGTGAGGATGGTTCCTGCGCCGTGATTGAGGGCTGCGAGCGCGGCGGCAGTGGAGGGTTCTGGGTTTTGCGCGGCGAGGAGGCGGAGAAGCTCCGACCAGTGCGCGGGGAGGGCTGGGCGAGGCTGCTTCGGGTCGTCAGAGGGGAGGAAGGCACCGAGGGCCCCGGCGCAAAAATCCACGAAGAGACGGCTCTGCCCCGGCATCACGGTTACTGGAAAACAGTCAGCATTCACGGATTCGTTCACTCTTGGCTCATTTGATTGGGCATGGGGTTGATAGCGCCGGCACGGATTCGCAATTTGTTGCTGTGTTAAGGATGCCACGGCAGGCCGGTTCGATGCAGGACCGGCGCGGGAATGCAATCGCAATGCGTATACTCGTGTTGAATCGCGCTCGACGAGCGTGCTCATAGAAAAGAGGTGGAAATTGCCCAAGGAAACAGTGCCGAAGGCCAGGAACGTGAAGGCGGGGAACCTGAAGGCGGCGAAGGTGAAAAAGGCGTGGAAGGCGCCAAAGGCCGGCGTGGCAATGGAGACGGCCACGGTGCTGAGTTCGGAGGTGGTTTATGACGGGCCGCTATTCCGCGTGCTGCGCGACAGACTGATGGAGCCAGGAGGCCGGCGGAACGAGCGCGAAGTGATTCGCCACAACGGGAGCGTCGTGATTCTGGCGCTGGACAACTCGAAGAGCAAGAAGGATCCGTGGATCGTGATGGAGCGGCAGTACCGGCACGCCGCCAACCAGTACCTGTGGGAGCTGCCGGCGGGGAAGATGGATGGCGGCGAGGAGCCGTTGGCCGGGGCAAAGCGCGAACTGGCCGAGGAGACCGGGTACCAGGCGAAGAAATGGCGACCACTGGTGGAGTACTACGCCAGCCCTGGCTTTCTGGGCGAATCGATGAAGGTTTTCGTGGCTGAAGGGTTGCAGGCGGGCGATGCGCGACCGGAGGAAGACGAAGAGATCGAGCTCCGGCTGGTGAAGCTTAAGGATGTCCTGAAGATGATCGAAAAGGGCGCGATTTTGGACGGCAAGACGCTGACCAGCGTGCTTTTGTATGAGAGATTGAAGACCGGACGGCGGAAATCATAGCCGGGCACGGCGGCGTTTTTCCACAGGGACGAATTCATTTTTCGGTACTGCGGGCGAGGCCAGCGGTTTCACTTGCGGAATGGGGCCGGAGCGGAATTGGTCCAGAATAGTCAACCTTTCCCGGGTCTTTCGCGTCTTAAACAATATCGGTGGGAAATTCTCCTCACTGCTCACCGTATCTACGCAAGGGAACACGCACGAGCAAAAGGAAGGCAGAAACCTGTGGCTCAGTACAAGGGAAAGGTCAAGTGGTTTAACAACGCCAAGGGCTACGGATTCATCGGACGCGAAGACGGGCCGGATGTATTCGTCCACTACTCGGCGATTCAACTGGATGGGTACAAAACGCTCAAAGAAGGCGACGAGGTCGAGTTCGACATCGTTGAAGGCCAGAAAGGCCCGCAAGCGGATGCCGTAGTCCGCAATCGGGATAGTGCAAGCGCCCACAGCGCCGCCTAGGCGCGAGTAGGGCCCCGGGCGTTCCCGCAAGACCGCCGCCCGGCGGTAACGCTGAAGTGCGCCCGATAAGATCTCCCATATCACATTCCAAGGTGACGGCTGCAGCGATTGTGCTGCGCCTGCACTGTCCGCGCCGCGCTTTGCACCTCGAAATAAGCTCATTGGCCTGATTGACCGCAGATGTTCCATACTGCGGAGGGAGGGCCACAAAATGGACAACAAGACCATGGCCCGCCTGCTGGCGGAGACGGCCGATCTGCTGGAAATCGACGGCGCCGATAGCTTTCGCATCCGCAGTTACCGGCGCGCGGCTGAGGCGGTGGAACAAACCACCGTGGACCTGACGGAGGCTGCGAGCGATACCGCGCGGCTGATGGAGATCGACGGGATCGGCAAGGGGATGGCGGCTAAGCTGCAGGCCATTGCCGCAACGGGCAAGCTGGAGCAGCGGGACGAGTTGTTGGCCAAATACGGGGCTGGCGTCCTGGAACTGTTGAAGCTGCCGGGCATGGGGCCAAAGACGGTGGCGCTGGTGTGGGACGCGGCCAAGATCAGCACCATCGACCAGCTTGCCGAGGCGATTGAGGCGGGGCGGCTCAAGGGTCTGCCGCGGATGGGCGACAAGCAGATTGAAAAGCTGCATAAGGGGATTGAGGACTACCGCCGCAGCGCAGGCCGTTTCCGCATCGATGTAGCCGAGGAAGAGGCGCAGCGAATTGCGGCCTATCTCCTTAAATTTAAAGGGATTAAGAAGGTTACGCCAGCCGGCTCGCTGCGGCGGGGGCGGGAGACAGTGGGCGACCTGGACCTGCTGGCGACAGGACCGGCATGCGCGCCTGAAAAGACGCAAGGCGCTGTGGACTACGTGGCAGGGTATCCCGGTATCCACGACGTGATCGCCAAGGGCGAGAACAAGGTGAGCTTCAACGTTGAGCAGGGCATGCAGGTGGATGTGCGGCTGCTGCCTTCGGCCTCCTATGGCGCTGCGCTGCAATACTTTACCGGCTCGAAGGCACACAATGTGGTGCTGCGGCAGCGAGCCCTGAAGATGGGCTACACGCTAAGCGAGTGGGCGCTGGCGCGGCTGGATGACGGCTCAACCGTGGCAGCGGCGACGGAGGAAGAGATTTATGCCGCGCTGGGGATGGACTGGATGCCGCCGGAGATGCGGGAGAACCTGGGCGAGATCGATGCGGCGGCGCAGCATGAGCTGCCTCGGGTTGTCGGGCCGGACGACGTACGCGGGGACGTGCACATGCACACCACGGCTAGTGATGGCCGGAACTCGATCCGCGAGATGGCCGAGGCGGCGATCAACTGCGGCTACCGGTACATTGCCATCACCGACCACTCCAAGAACCTGGCCATGACCAACGGGTTGGACGAGAAGCGGGCGCTTGAACAGATCAAGCAGGTTCGCGCGGTTGACCGGGAGATGGAGGGGCGCATTCGCGTGTTCACGGGGATCGAGGTGGACATCCTGGCTGACGGCGCACTCGACTTGGATGATGAAGTGCTGGCGCAGATGGAGGTGGTGATCGCCGCCGTACACACCCGCTTTGAGCAGAGCCGCGAGGAGATGACGGATCGGGTGCTGCGGGCGATTGAGAATCCGTACGTGCGCATCCTGGGGCATCCAACAGGGCGGCTGCTGCTGCGCCGCGAGCCATTTGCGTTGGATATGGGAGCCGTTCTGAAGCGCGCTGCGGAGCTGGGCGTGGCGATGGAGCACAATGCCGCCCCAGAGAGGCTGGACTTGAACGATCACGACCTGCGGCTAGCCAAGGAGCTGGGCTGCCGGATTGTGATGTCTTCGGACTCGCACGACAGCCGCAACCTGGGAAAGATGGGGTACGGCTTAAAGCAGTTGCGGCGAGCCTGGCTCACGGACGAGGATGTGCTGAACACGCGGGAAGCGAAGGGTTTTCTGGCGGGGCTACGGGTGAGGCGCTGAAGAATTCGTCCACAGTGTTTCAGAGGTCCGGCCCCGTCCCACAAAAGGCACCCTGCTGAGCATTACGGAGTTGAGGCGGGATACGGGAATCCTTGGCTTGTGGTGTGTAATTGGAGATAAGATAAAGGCGCGATGAAGATGGGGGCTCCATGAGCCTTTTGCAGCAGGATTCGACGGAGCCGGACGATGCCGCGCGGGGCGAGGAGCTGACCAAAGGCTCCAGCCACGTGGTGTGGGCGGCCATCATCGCCACCCTTGTGGTGAGCATCGCCATTGCGATCTACGTGATCGCGGAGCAAAAGCCGCCCATCGCGACGGGAGAGATCGTTGCGGTGTGGGCGCATCCGCAGCACACAGAGACATCAGGGTTTGACGCGAGTGGGGCGCCCATGCCCAAGGAAATCGTCGACCAGGTGATGGTCTTTACCCAGGTGAGGTTGCACAACCAGAGCGATCACCCGCTGTTTCTTTCGAACGTGCTGACCAACGTGACGCTCAACGACGGCATTCACTCCAGCTACGCGGCCAACAAGGCCGACTACGACCGGATCTTTATCGCCTATCCAAACATTCCCGTGCCGCACAACGCGCCGATCTCGCCGCTGGACACGACGCTTGAGCCCGGGCAGACGGTCGAGGGGACGTTCGTTTCAGCTTTCAGGATGACCAAACAGGAATGGGACGCGCGCAAAAAGCTGGACTATACCTTCAGCTTCAGGTATCAGCCCAGCATGGAGCTCGCGCCCCACATGGCCATTACTGAGCAGTAGGCGGAGCGGGTGCGTTCTTGGGCGTGGAAAGATAGCCCGCAATCTGATTCTTCGAGTTGATACTGTTGACCACAATCTCGTAGAGGGCCGGTTCCTTGCCGCTGTAGAACTGCAAGGGCTCGTTCACGTTCCGGTCTTTCTTCTCATACACCTTGTCGTCGGCAAGGATGTCGAGGGTGAAGCGATTCCGCCTCTGATCCGTCTTCTTTAATTCGAGGCTGACCGTGCCCACGGGCTTTCTCTGGCCCTTGGCGAGGCTGAACTCATAGTAGTTGCGATCGCCCTTGTGCTCGAGCAGAACCAGCTCATCGTGATTGCGGGCAATGATGCTGTTGGTACTGCTGAGGTCTCCCTTCATGGTCTGGAGCTGGCTGATGGCGGTGGCCAGGTCGCCCTGCGTCTTGGTTAGATCGGTTTTTACGCCGCCAACATCGCTCTGCACGTTGGAGACCTGGCTGGAAACGGCGCTCACCTGTTGGGCGGTCTGCTTTTGGGCGTTCTCAAGGCGCTGGTTGTCGGCCTGCTCGCGTTGAATTATCGCCTGGGCGCGCTCGTCCAATTCTTTCTGCGTGAGGCCGACGGACTTGCCCAGCTCGTCGGTAGCGACCTTCAGGCGGGCATCGGTTTCGCGCAGCTCCGCTGCAATTTGGGTGTTCTGCTGCTTGGCCTCGGCCAACTCAGCTTGCGCGGTGCTTAACCGGCTGCCGAGCGTGAAGCACCAGATGAGGCTGCCGATGGCGGCCAGCAGAGCAACGGCGATTGCGGCCAACAAAGCGCCAGAGTAGGTTCGGGGTGCATCTTCAATTTCACTCATTCGTTACCTTTCCTGCGCAGGCAGGTTCTTTGCAGCTAACCGCGCCTGGCGTAATGGCGGCATCCTGTCCGGTTAGACGCCGCACTGGGTGGAAATTGTCTCAATCGCTCCGGAAACCTCCACGATTCACGATCTTACCGACGGGAGTGGCTCCGAAGAAAGCGCAGGAACCGTACTCCGCACACCTGCGCCACTTACAGAATAAATCGAACGGACGGGGGTTGTGCAGCCTTCACTCTGTATCCCGACTCAGGAGGGTAGACTTCGCCGCCGTTTGTTCCACCATCCGTGACAAGCACGGAATGGCTAAGTTATAAAGGTCTTTACCACATTTCTTGGCGCCGAGCCCCTTTTCGGGGCCCGGAAGTCTACCGCAACGGCCAAACAGCCATCGAAAACAAGGAGAGGCGCGAAGTCTATGCCGACTGCCGTGGCAGGAAAGGGTCTGGAAGGGGTTGTCGCCGCGAACTCCGGGATCTGCTGGATCGATGGAGAAGCGGGGATTCTCTCCTACCGGGGCATCGACATTCACGAGCTGGCCGAGCACTCGACGTTCGAGGAAACGACGTACCTTCTATGGAACGGGATGCTACCGAATGAGCTGGCTTTGCGCGAGTTTCAGTCGCAACTGGCTCTGGCGCGGTCGCTGGATCAGCGCGTGATCGAGCTGCTGTCGAGCTTTCCCAAGTCGGCGACGCCGATGGAGGTGCTGCGCACGGCGGTTTCGGCGTTGAGTTTCTACGACGCGGACGAGAAGGACAACTCCCACGACGCGAATGTGCGCAAGGCTTATAACCTGACCGCGCAGATGGCCATGCTTGTGGCTATCTACGACCGTCTGCGGAAGGGCAAGGAGATTGTGCCGCCCGACCGATCGCTCTCGCACGCGGGAAATTTCCTGTGGATGCTGAACGGCGAAAAACCTTCGGAGACGGCCACACGAACTTTAGATATTGCCCTCATTCTTCACGCCGACCACGAATTCAACGCCTCCACCTTCGCCGCCCGCGTCATCGCGGCGACACTCTCCGACATCCATTCCGCAATTACAGGTGCCATTGGCGCGTTAAAGGGCCCGCTGCACGGCGGGGCGAACGAAGGCGTGATGCGACTGCTGCTGACGATCGACAAGCTGGGCGCCGATCCAGTGGAGTACGTGAAGAACATGCTGGCGGCCAAGCAGAAGATTTCCGGCTTCGGGCATCGCGTGTATAAGACCGAGGACCCGCGGGCCACGCACCTGCGGAAGATGAGCGAGCAACTGGGCAGGGACTCGGGCCAGCCCAAGTGGTACGAGATGTCGCGGGCGATCGAGCTCTACATCAACCAGGACAAGAAGCTGAACGCCAACGTAGATTTTTATTCGGCTTCGACGTATGCGACGCTGGGCATCGACATCGATCTCTATACGCCGATCTTCGCGGTGAGCCGCATTGCGGGCTGGGCCGCGCACGTGATCGAGCAACTGGATGACAACCGGCTGATCCGCCCGCGTGCCGAGTATATTGGGCCGGCGTATCCGTCGCCGTGGATTCCGGTGGAAGAGCGGCTGTAAGCGGCAATCCACGCATCCCCTCTTCTTGGAAGCGGCGAACCTTCGATGGTTTCGAAGGAGCCCGGTCTTGTATCAGGGCATGACTTCAGTTGTGCCGAGCGCGCAGCAAGATCATCGGGGCTTTAGCCCCTGCGCGGTTCGCCCTATCAGCCTCATCAGCCCATCCACAACCTCTCTCTCGTTTTCGATTTCGACACGCAGCGGTACGACCTCGAGGGGGAGCGACGCAGGGAGGGTTTCAGCAAGGGAGCCAAGGCGAATGCGATCCTTCTCCGTGGTGAGGAGGGCCGACGCGCCAGCCGTGCGAGCCTCCGATGCAAGACGTTCGAGATCGCGCGCGGAATAGATGTGGTGATCGGGGAAGGCCGTGCGAGCGGTGAGCTTCACGCCTGCTCGTTCCAGCCCCTCAAAGAATTGTTCAGGCAGCGCGATGCCGCAGAAGGCTGCGACGAGGCCGTCGAGGTGCGGGATTTCCATGCGGCGGTGCAGGCGCCAGATTGTTCCCTCCCGGCCCCAGGGTTTGACCCGCTCCGTGACTTCCGGTTCGTCTGCCGGGACCGCGATTACCTGTGCACGCTCCGCTGCATGCAATGCTTCGCGGAGGTTGCCGGCGGGAAGCAGATGATCGTCCATGTCGCGGCGGCTGAGGAGCAGAATGTCGAGGTCGCGAGCGAGCTGGCGATGCTGAAAGCCGTCGTCGAGAAGATGCAGATCACTGGTTGAAAACGCGGAGTGGTCTGACTCTGCGAGAAGACCAGCTTCATAGCGCTCCGCGGCGACATAAACCGGAACACCGGCTTCCCGGGCGATGAGCAGTGGCTCGTCGCCGAAGTCGGAGACGGCGCCGGTGGGGTCAACGCGCGCCGGGAGCGAACTCGTGCGGCCGTAGCCGCGTGAAAGCACATCGACGTGCAGGCCGCGCACCGCGAGCGCTCTGGCAAGGGCGATGGTGAGCGGAGTTTTTCCCGAACCGCCTGTGGAGAGATTGCCGATGCTGACGACGGGCCAGCGCAGGCGGCGGATCGGCTTGAGGCCCGAGCGCAATTGCAGCTCGCGGAGTGCGAGGCCGAGCCGGTAGAAAGGCACGAGAGGCCAAAGAAGCGGGCGTGCGGCAGGCGTCTGGGTCATGGCGTGCGCTCCATGGCACCGCTGGCTGCGAGCAACTCGCGGAGGGCCTCGATGCAGCGGTTGGTGGCGCCGGCCTGTCGGTCGAAGACCTCCTTGGCGCGCGCGCCCATGGCCTCGGCGGCGGAGCGGTCGCTAAGGAGTTCGATGAGGGTCGCGGCCACTTCATCTTTCGCGGAGATGCGCACCGCGTCGTGGCTGCGCAGGCTGTCAGTAATTGCGACGAAGTTGGCGTAGTGCGGGCCCATGACGATGGGGACCGCAAACTGGGCCGGTTCGAGGGGGTTGTGGCCACCCGCCGGAACCAAGCTGCCGCCGACAAAGGCGACGGAGGCAAGCGAGTAAAGAGAAGCCAATTCGCCGATGGTGTCGAGCAGGACGATGGTGCCGGGCTGGAGCAGATTCTGGACATCAGGGGCTAAAGTCCCGCTTGCAATTGGAGCGCTTTCGGCACGACTCAAGCCACCCCAGCGAAGACCTGTCGCAGGGCCCGGCAAGTCGTGCCCTGACGCGGGTAGAGCGCTTTGAACAAATGCCTGCGGCACGGCTGGCCAATCGGAGCGTTTGCACCAAGGGATGCCGGACTTGTCGAGCAGGGCGGCGACGGCGCTGAATCGCTCGGGATGGCGAGGGGCGAGGACAAGAACGAGTTGAGAATCAGCAGCAAGTAGTAGCGGCCACGCTTCAAGGAGCGCGGTTTCCTCACCTTCCAGTGTGCTGCCGGCAACGATGAGCCGCAGGCCAACGGCCATTGACTTCAATTGGCGCGTGGCTTCTGCTTTCTGCACGGCGCGGACGTCGAATTTGAGGTTGCCGGCAACAGAGACGCAATCGGGGAGGCAGCCTAACGCGAGCAGTCGGTCGGCGTCGGTCTGGGTCTGCGCAAGCACGCGGCTGAGCCGAGAGAGCAGCGGACGCCAGAAGCAGCGCAGCTTTTGGTAGCGCGGCCAGGAACGGTTGGAGATGCGGGCGTTCACGACGGCGACGGGGATGGCGCGGCGAAAGCAGGCGCTAAGCAGGTTGGGCCAGAACTCGGTTTCGGCCAGGATGAGCAGGCACGGCTGGAGGGCGTTGAGGTGGTCGCGGACGGCCCAAGGCAGGTCGAGCGGGCAGTAGAAGACGCGGTTCGATCCGAAGCGTTCGCGGGCCAACGCCTGGCCGGTGCGAGTTGTGGTGGAGATGGCGATGATGCAGTCGGGCAGCGCGGCTTCAAGAGCACCGACGAGGCGCGTGACGGCAAGCACCTCGCCGACGGAGACAGCATGGAGCCAAATCAGCGGGCGCGTGCCAGCCGGAGTTGGGCTTGAGACGAGACCCCGTGGAACGCGGCCAAGGCGCTGCAGCAGCCCTTCGCGGTACTTGTGCGTGGTGGCCATTCGCCAAAGCCACCAGGGCGCGCCGGCAATGAGCGCCGCAAGCAAGGCCACGTTGTAGAAAAAAAGGATCATACGCAACCGAATCGGTTTTCTGGCGGTCTAATCCTAGGGTTTCGAATCCGCTCCAGGTTAGATGGCAGACCCTAGAATGATACAGTCGCAGACGATGAGAATCTTGCGGGGGGTTCCGTTCTTTTTGCTTTGGTTGGTGATGCCGGCAACGGCGAGCGACCACACACCGCCTCCGGTGCAGCCGGCCACCTCATTCCCGGCGGTCGAGGTGCATGCCGATGAGCACGTGGCTATCGCCGTCGAGCCGTACGACACCAGGGAAAAAGAGTCTATCTTCAGAGTCGACTACCTGGGCCACGATGTCATGCCGGTGCGTCTGATCGTGACCAATATGGGCGACCGGCCCATCTCGCTGAGTGACGCGCGAATTCTTTTTGAGACAGCAGACGGCGAGCGGATCCGGGCGGCCGAGCCGGAGGACGTGGAGCGGATGATGACGCGCAAGGAGCGGGAGGGATCGAAGATTCCCATGCCGGGGCCGCTGCCTCCGATCCACGTGAAGCCAAAGGGAAGCATCAAGGAGATCGAGGACGACTTTAACACCTTCGAGTACTCGGCTCTGGCGGTTGAGCCGCACACGACGCGCGCCGGATTCCTGTTCTACGACGTGTCGGGGCTGAATAATCCGCTGGTGGGCGCGAAGCTGTATCTGCACAAGCTGCGCGATGCGGACGGCAAGGAGCTCTTCTACTTCGAGATTCCCTTCAACAAGTATTTGCGTTCGAAGTCGAGCCAGATGAATTAGAGTGGTTTCGGAAAACCTGTGCGGTCAAAGCGTTCGCTTAAGTCTTCGCTCTTTGAGGGTCGCTCAGACTTTAAGGTCATGAATGCCCTTACAATATTCCCGAGACTGCTGTAAGTTTCCGGATTGCGATCCGGAATCTTGCCGGTCCAACTCCCCCGCAAACCTCGCGCGGTGTATGCTTCAGCCGTACCCGCGCGGATGAGGAAGCGAGGTCGCAAGATGGCGTCCTGCCAACTCCAATCGCAGAGAGCCAGGGTATTGACGGCTCTCTTTCAGAATTATCAAGGCCCCCTTTTTGCCATTCGCATGTGGGACGGCTGGCAGTGGACGCCGTCGCCGGACGGGGAGCCGGCCTGCACGATTGCGGTCGAGACCCCGAAGGCGCTGGCGACGCTTGTGGCCGAGCCGAACGAGATCACCCTCGGCGAGGCGTTCATCCACCGGGAACTGGAAATCGAGGGAGATATCTTCGCGGTTTTTCCGGTTGTGGAGCACCTTTTGGATCGCCCGCGCCAGCTGAAGCAACAACTGGTGGAGACGCTGGCGCGCACAGTTGTCGGCGCCCGGCGATGGCTCAGGCACGGCGTGCGGCACTCCATGGCGAGAGACCGCTCGTCGATCTCATACCACTACGATCAGCCAGTTGAATTCTTCCGGCCGTGGCTAGGCGAATCGCTCACGTACTCCTGCGCGTATTTTCGATGCCCAAACGATTCTCTCAATCTGGCTCAGGCGCAGAAGCATACGATGATCTGCCGGAAGCTGCGCCTGGAACCGGGCGAGCGCTTTCTTGACATCGGCTGCGGATGGGGAAGCCTGATACTTTATGCTGCCGGGACGCGCCGTGCAAACGCGCTGGGTATCACTCTCAGCAAGGAACAGGCCAAACTCGCGAAGCAAAGGATCGAAAGGGCGGGGCTGGACGCGACTTGCGCAGTTGAATTGCGCGATTACCGCCAGTGCGAGCATCTGAATGAATCCTTCGACAAAGTTGCAAGCGTTGGCATGTGCGAGCACGTAGGGTTGAAGAACCTGCCCCAATACTTCAGCATCGTGTGTCGGTTGCTGCGACCCGGCGGTCTCCTTCTCAATCACGGCATAGCGCGCTCCTCATCGTCGGCGGAGCGCAGGGATTCGTTCATCGACCGGTACGTGTTTCCCGATGGAAAGCTCGTGACTCTGACGCAAGCGATTCAAGCTGCAGAGTCGGCAGGCCTGGAAGTACGCGACGTGGAGAATCTTCGCGAACACTACGAACTGACCTTGCGCCGCTGGGTGGACGGGTTGCGGCAGCATGCCTGCAAGGTGCGGGCGTACGTGGATGAGCCGACGTACCGCATCTGGCTGTTGTATATGGCAGGGTCGGCCGCGGCCTTCCGCAGGGGAGATATTGCGGTTTATCAGGTACTGCTCAGCCGGCCGGACCGCGGCAAGAGCCGGCTCCCGCTTGTCCGCGAAGACTGGTATTCCGCAAGCCCGCAGGAGCAAGCCGGCGGCAACTGAATCTGGGCGGTCGCTGCGAAGCCAAGGCTGCCCGCTCCGCAGTGTACTCAGAGCTTACTCGTAGTACGTGGCCGTGGTAGTGTCGGTCTCCCAGATGGTGCAGTCTTTGACGCGCACGCGGCCTGCGGTCATCCCGGCGAGCCGGCGGTTGGTTTCATCGTAAAAGTATTTGGCGATGTTTTCGGCCGAAGGGTTGAGCGTAGTGAATGGCTCGAGGTCGTTGAGCATCTGGTGGTCGAGGCGATCGATGACGGGGCGCAGCACGTGCTTGAGCAGCTTGAAGTCGAGGAGTAGACCGGCCTCGTCGAGCTCGGCGCCAGCCAGCGTGACGCGGACCTTGTAGTTGTGGCCGTGCGGGTTTTCGCACTTGCCTTTGTAGTTGCGGAGATAGTGGCCGGAGGAAAAATCCGCCTCCACGGTGACTTCATACATTGGTGTTTGCTCGATCCTGCGCGGGAAAGGCCCTCGTCCTATTTTAGTTCCTTCCGCCGCGGCGCTTTCCACCCCACGGATGAAGACCTATCCGTGGGGACCCCGGTTCTTGCGCCGTGCCGTACGGCGCGCCTCTTCGCTGCGCCGGTCGACCTGCTCGAAGAGATTGCTCATAACGCCGACGAGAGCCGAAGCGAGGGCGGCAAGGAGAAGAAGCAACGCGACTGTGCGCCAGAGTGTGCCGTTGGCGGGGAGACCGGGCTGAAAGCTCGAAGGCACCAGCGTCATGCCCGCGGAGATGAGGGCGAAGAACCCCAGCGTGGCAGCGAGAATGTAGAAGTTGCGGGACATGCGCATCAACGGGCCGGGTGATTGGCTCGGCCTGCTGCGATTCTACGGCGCACGCGTTCAGACAGAAAGCTCAGTCGAGTCAAGGACGGTGACCCCCGCTTTGGCGAACTCCGCCTCGATCACGGCGACGGAACCGTTCAAGTCGATGGCGCGGCAGGCGTCGCGGAGGACGAAAACGGACAGGCCAAGGCGGCGCGCGTCGAGAGCGGAGTAGGCCACGCAGTAGTCATAGGCGAGGCCGGCGAGAAAGACGCGCGTAAGGTTGCGCTCGCGCAGATAGCCCGCCAGACCGGTGGGAGTAGTGCGGTCATTCTCAAAGAATGCCGAATACGAATCAACGTGCGGCCGAAAGCCCTTGCGCAGGATAAGCTCGGCTTGCGGAAGGTGCAGCGAGGGGTGGAATTCCGCGCCGTGACTGCCTTGAACGCAATGAACCGGCCAGAGTGTCTGCGTGCCATAAGCAAGCTCGATCGACTCGAATGGCTGTTTGCCGGGGTGGGATGCGGCAAAGGAAGAATGATTGGATGGGTGCCAGTCCTGAATGAGGACGATGTGCGCGAACCGCGGGGCGACGCGATGAATGGGCGCAATGATCTCGTCTCCGCGAGGGACGGCTAGCGCGCCGCCGGGGCAGAAGTCGTTTTGCACATCGGTGACCAGAAGAACGTCGTGTGCGTCGATTTGCATTGGGACTCCTTCGCGCGGTCTCGGCTTTTCCGATTATGCCAGAAGGACTTCAATGCCATTGTCGCGGAGCAGGGCGACGTACTCGGAGCTGAGCTCAGCGTCGGAGACGACGATGTGCGCGGCGGTTAGCAGAGCCACGGGAATCATGCCGCCGCGGCCGAACTTGGTGTGGTCGGCCACGATGATGACGCGGCTGGCAACTTCGATCATCTTCTGCTCCGAGCCGACGACCAGCGTGTTGTTGTTGCTGAACCCGGCTTCGGTGATGCTGCCGATGCCCATGATGACGGCGTCAGCGCGGATGGCGCTCAGCATCTGCTCACAGAAAGGCCCAAGCATGACGCGAAGACGCGGATCGAGATAACCGCCGGTGAGCGTCAGCTCGATATTGCGCAGCGATTCGAGTCCCTCGGCAATGGGCAGCGAGTTGGTGACGATGTGAAGGGATTTCGCAGCCAGTTCACGGGCTACAGCAGCGACGGTTGAGCCGCCGTCGAGGATCAGCGTCTGTCCGTTCTCAATGAGTCCCGCAGTGAGCCTGGCGATGCGGCTTTTCTCGTCGCTCAGGCGCACGCTTTCGACGGCGTAGTCAAAGGCGCGGTTAGGCGGAGATTGCACGGAGACCGCGCCACCGTAGACTCGTTTGAGGGTGCCCTCCTGTTCCAGGATGTCGAGATCGCGGCGGATGCTGGATTCGGAGGCATCGAGTTCACGGCAGAGAGTCTCCGAGTCGATGAAGTCCCGGGACTCGAACATCTGCCGGATTCTCAGTTGCCGTTCAGCAGCCTTCATCGCGTGTCAGCGTTGCGTCTTGCTCCTGCGGCGCTTGAACCCGAAGAGTGCGCCGCCATTTGTCGAATTGGTTTCTCTACCTGACGGCGATCGCCTCCATCACCGCGTCCGTCACCGATTTGACCAGTGCATCAAGATCCGCGCCGGAGGCATTGCCGTCGCTGCTTTTGCCGTCGCACGGGGTTGGCTCGAGCGCAATCGAACTCGGCACTTCAAGGTCGGAGAGCTGGCACTCTTTCATTCTTGACGTGTCGAAACGAATGTCGGGCAGACCGAGTTTCTTCTTGAGGGCCAGCAGATCGGAGGCTTGCTCCTCAGAGATACGGGAGATGGGAGCGCCGAGCTGCGATGCGAGCATCAACGTCCAACAGTAGGTCTCGAGCACCTCGGCGTACCACTCGGCGTGGGTGACCGTGTCGGCCCAGCAAACAATGCCGTGGTTTGACAGCAACACGGTGTTGTGTTGCTTGACGTAGGGCAACACGGTTTCAGCAAACGCCTTGGTGCCTGGCGTTTCGTAGGGCGAGATGGCGACCTTGCCCACAAAGACCTCGAACTCCGGAATGACCATGTTGGGCGGCACTCGCCCGGTGATGGCGTAGGCCGTGGCATGAGGCGGATGGCAGTGGAGAACAGCCTTTGCCTCCGGGACGGCCTTGTAGATTTCAAGATGCAGGAGGAGTTCGCTGGTGCGCGGTTTCGATCCTGCGATTTGATTGCCTTCGAGATCGACGAGGCAAATATCCTCGGGCGTGAGGTCAAACTTGCTGACCAGGGTTGGGGTGCAGAGGACCTCGTTAGGGCCGATGCGATAGGAGATGTTGCCACCGTTGCCGTCGACAAACTGGCGCATCCAGAGCTTGCGGCCGACGGAGCAAATTTCTTTCTTGATGGCCTCGGCCTCCGGCGTGGTGAAGAGGCGGCGATTCACGGGAGCCTGGCTCGGGGTTGCTGCGGCAGCTGAAGAGGAATCCGGCGGCGTGGACGGCCCGGAGCAGCTCGCCGCGGAGCTTGTGACCAACTCGACGCCGTGCTGTTGGAGGAAGTCGCGGGCCGAGGGCGTGACGACGCAGTTTGCGGCGGTGAGGATGCTGGTGGCGCCCGCCGCCAGAGCGTCCTGCACGTCGCGCATCGCGATCAGCCTGTGGGCGCCGAGATCGATGCTTTTCTTTTCGTTCTTCACTTCCGCACCTCAGATCCCATAAAACTCTCTACGGCGCAACGTCGACTGTGTCGACAATCAGCGCCAAATACGCGTCAACGGGCACCGGCTTAGGCCAAAAGGGATTCGACGCCTCGCGGCCCTCAGTAAACGCAACCATCTGGCCCGTGGCCGCGCCCAGCTCGTCGATGGCGATGAGAGCCTTCCCCCCACCCTGGCCGTTTTTCGCACGCAGGTTCTCCATCGTGACCGGCTCCAGGATGGCGAGCGTCCTCGAGTGAAAGGACTCGATGGCCGGAGTGAGCGTGAGGTGTCCGCGAACGATCCCGAGTCTCATACCTTGCTCCTTTGCGCCGCCGGTTCCTCGCGCCCCGCCAACGAAGACCTGTCGTTGGGGGCCCCGGGTTCCTGCACTGCATCGACGATGCCCACGACGACCATACGCGCGGGTGTGTTGTTGCCCAGTCTTTCGCGCGCAATGTCGCCGTCGGTGGAGACCATCACGGTGGATCCGCGCGCCGCTCCCAACCAATCCACCACCACGTTGGGTTCTTCGGCTGCGGTGCCGTCCGCTTCAAGCCGGCGCGCAACCAGAAATCGGCATCCATCCAGGGTGGGATGCTTGGCTGTTGCAACGACGGTGCCTTCAATGCGCGCAAGAAACATGGCTAGATAATCCGCAAAGCGTCGCCGACGACCATCTGGCGCTCGCGCGTGAACGTGAGCGGTGTGGTGATTCCTTCGCCGGTAGGGGTTGCAATCGTGTGACTGAAGTAGCCCGGTCCGCCCACGCCCAATGACGCAGGCGAGCCGGCGTTGTGGATGAAGAGCGTTGTGTTCATGGCGCGCGCCATGCGGGTCGCGGTCTCCACGTTGTTGGTGTGGATGATGGCGGTGTGCCGGTAGCCGTGCTCGGCCTTGACGGCGGCGGCGATGGCCGCGTCGGCGTCCTTGACACGAACGACTGGAACAAAGGGCATCATCTGCTCTTCAACGACGAACGGATGGTTCTCGTCGGTCTCACCAAAGAGAAGATTGGTATTGGGCGGAACGTGCACGCCGGCCGTGGCGGCAAGCACGGCAACATCCTTGCCTACGAGATCCTTTTTCAAGTGCGCACGGGCGCAGCCGCCTCCGCCGCCTTCGAAGGTGAATGCAGCCTTGGTGAGGCGTTCAATGGCCGCGGCGTCGAGCTGATAGGCGCCGGCGCGGCGCATGGCGGCGATAAAGGCGTCGGCGACCGAGGCCACAACAAAGACCTCCTTTTCGCCGATGCAGAGCAGGTTGTTGTCGAAGGCAGCACCCTCGATGATGCAACGGGCTGCACGATCGAGATCGGCCGTCTCGTCGACGACGACTGGAGGATTGCCGGGACCGCCAGCGATGACGCGCTTGCCGGATTGCGCGGCAGCTTTGACAACGGCGGATCCGCCGGTGACGCAGAGGAGGGCGACTTTGGGGTGGTTGAATATCTGGTCGGCGGCCTCGATGCTGGGCTCGCTGACGGTGGTGACCACGTTAGTGACCCCAAGCTCGCGCTCAAACTCACGATTCCAGAGTTGCAGCGCATGTTGCGCCACCTTTGCGCCCGAAGGATGCGGCCCGAAGACCGCGGTATTGCCCGCTGCGATGATATTGATGGCGTTGGAGGCCATGGTGGGCACGGAGTGGGTGACGGGCAACATCATGCCGATGACGCCCCAGGGAGCGCGCTCGATAATGCAGAGGCCGGTCGAGTCACTGCGAGCGTCACTGCGCATTGCCTCGACGCCCAGCACGAAGCGCATGTTGGTGAGCTTCAGAATCTTGTGATCAAGGCGGCCCACCTTGGTCTCCTCGAGCTCCATACGGCCCAGTTCTTCGCGGCGGTCGTTGCAAATGCGACGGATGATTTCCACCAGCCGCCCGCGATCGGCAAGGCTCATCGCGCCGACCTTCTTTTGCGCCTCATAGGCCGCGTCAACGGCCTCATCTACCGTGGCGAAGACGCCATCGCGCGCGGCGGCGGGTTTTGGCACGGTCGCGGGAAGTTGCGCGGCAGGTGCAGGCTGGATCTGAATACGAAGGCGCGCGACGACTTCTTTGGCAATCTCCGCAATGACCTGCGGCGAGACTTGCTGTTGCGTTTGCATGGCCAGCTACTCCCTGTTTACGGCTTCGCTACCGTCGCGCCGCCGACCTCGATGGTGTCGACGATGCCCACAATGACCGCATCGACGGGCGCATCTTTTGTTGCGGGCGTGAGGCGCGCGGAGCTGCCCTGCGTAAACAACACGCACTCGCCCTCGCCGGCTCCGACGCCGTCGACCGCGACGACGGAGCTTCCGGAGATCTGCAGCTTCCCTTCCCTGCTGATGTAGGGCTGGATCAACAGCAGCTTCATTCCGCGAAACTTCGCGATCTTCTGCGTGGAAACAACATTACCGATGACTTTCGCTATGAACATGCCGGCTCACCTCGTGCGCCGCGGCGCTCAAATGCATGCGCCGCGCGCGGTTACTTCGGCACTACGGCGCCGAGCGTGTCGTGCGGGCGCGCGATCACGTGCACGCTCAACACTTCGCCGGCCGCGCGGCCTGCGCTGGCGCCCGCGTCCACCGCGGCGCGGACCGAGCCCACGTCACCGGTGACATAGACCGAGCAGAGGCCGCTGCCGACCTTAGCCCAGCCCACAAATTTCACGCTGGCTGCTTTGAGCATCGCGTCCGTTGCCTGCACCAGAGCAACAAGGCCCTTGGTTTCGATCATTCCAATCGCTTCATTCGCCATTTGCGTTCTCCCCGTTCCTCGCTACTTCAACATGTTTTCGACAAGCGCATCGTGGGGCCGGGGAATCACGTGCGATGACACCAGCTCTCCCACTACCTTGGCCGCGGCTGCGCCCGCGTCTACCGCGGCGCGCACGCTGCCCACATCACCACGCACGATCGTGGTGACGTAGCCGCCGCCGATCTGCACCGTCTTGACGAGCTCTACGCTGGCGGCTTTCACCATCGCATCGCTCGCTTCCACCAGCCCCACCATACCTCTGGTTTCGATCAATCCGATTGCCTGACTCATGTTGTCTCCTCGAAGTGCAGCCTCCAGCTACTAGCTGCCAGCTTCTAGCTCGTTCTCGCTGTACCGGCTGTCTGTCATTCCACCCACGACTCTCGCGTTTCCTCGAAAGCTCGTTGCTCCGCTTCAAAGCTAGTGGCTAGAAGCTAGGAGCTAGAAGCTAAGCTTTTTTCGCCGCCGCTTTGTTCTGTTGAACGAAAGACGGCAGCTCGTCGTGAGGCCGTGAGATGACTTGCACGCTCACCACCTCGCCGATCCGGGATGCCGCTTCCGCGCCCGCGTCCGTAGCGGCTTTGACGGCCGCCACGTCCCCTTCAACGAAGGCGGTCACCAGACCTGCTCCTACGGTCTGCCAGCCGGCGAAGGACACATTTGCTGATTTGAGCATGGCGTCGGTCGCCTCAAACAGCGCGACCAGGCCTTTGGTCTCAATCATTCCAAGCGCTTGTTTCATCGCTTCCTCTCTTATTGCGTAGCGTTACTGAGTTTCTGTTGCGTTACTTAAAAAGCTCCACGTCTTTGGTCAGGTGCAGGCCGCAGGCATTCGCCTCATCGGTGTCCATGTGGACGTTGAGGCGGGATGCGGGATCGATGCGCACGTGGACGCGGTTGAAGGTGACGCCGGACGGGCCGCCGACGCGCAGGTTCATCAGGTCGCCCTGCTTGACGCCGAAGTAGGCGGCTTCCCTGGGATTCATGTGCGCGTGGATGGCGGCGCGAATGACGCCTTCCTTCAGCTCGACGACGCCCTTAGGACCGATGATGACGGCGCCGGGTGTGCCCTTGATGTCGCCGGAGAGCCGCACGGGCAGATCGTTGAAGCCGAGCATGATGGCGTCAGTGAATGCGAGCTCGACCTGCGACTGCTTGCGCATGGGCCCAAGAATGCGCAGGTTGGAGATGAGGCGGCTGCGCGGACCGACGATGGTGACCGTCTCCCTGGCTGCGAAGTTGCCTTCCTGGAAGAGGGGACGATCGAAGGTGAGCTGCGAGCCGGGACCGAAGAGCACGTCCATATCCTCGCGGCAGACGTGCATGTGACGCGAGGACGTCTGCACAGTGAGGACCGGCGCGGCGCCGCTCTTGTCGCGGCCCAGGTATTCGAGCGCGACCTGGCGGACGATGCGCTCCACCGTAGCTCTGTCAATGGATACCGAGTTTGCTGCACTTGCCATAGTCGATCCTGTTGGTGTCTCTCTCGTCGTGCCCATCCTTTTCGTGTCTTAGCGAAAGACGTGGGAAACATCGAGTCTCAGCCCGTCACCAAAGACTGATCCCTGATCTCTGATCCCTGATCCCTGTTTCTCTTGACTACGGCCACGGTTTCACGCGCGACGATGGATTCTTCGTTGGCGGGAATAACCAGAACCTTGACTGCCGAGCGAAGCGTGGAGATGGCCCCCTCACCTTTAATCGATGCATTCGTTTCTTCGTCGAGCTCGACGCCAAAGGCCGCGAGGTTTTTGAGAACCGCGGCGCGGATTTCCGGGCTGTTCTCACCGATGCCGCCAGAGAACGTGATCGCGTCGACGCCGCCTAATTCCAGAAGAAATGCACCCACATAATGGCGGATGGCGCGGATAAAGACGTCGAGGGCGAGGCGCGAACGTTTATCGCCCTTCGCCGCAGCCTCTTCCAAATCGCGCAGGTCGCCGCTGGCGCCGCTAATCCCGGCTTGAGGCCCGACTGGCTGCCGAGCAGCGCGGCCATCTGGTCAGGCCCCAGCCCCAGCTTTTTCATCATGTGCAGCACAGCGAAGACATCGATGTCGCCGACGCGGTTGTTCTGCGGCAGGCCGGACTGCGGTGAAGCGCCCATGCTGACGTCGATGGCCACGCCCTTGCGAAAGGCCGCGACGCTGGAGCTGCCGCCCAGATGGCAGGAGATGTGCCGCAAATCGTTGCGCCCGAGGAAGGCCTGGGTCCGTTCGCTGGCTGAGCGGTGGCTGGCCCCGTGAAATCCGTACCGGCGGATGCCGAATTCTGTCCGCCATGCGTAGGGGACGGCATAGGTGGTCGATGCCTCGTCCATGAAGCGATACGGAAAGGGCTCCATGACCGCGACAAGCGGAACGCCGGGCAGCTCCTGCCGGAAGGCCCGGATGGCGGCGATGTAAGGAGGGTTGTGCGCGGGGGCAAGAAACGAGAACTCCTCCATGACGGCCAGAAATGCGTCGTCGATGATCTGCGGCGCGTTAACGGGCCGGCGTGAACCGCCTTGAAGCCGACCGCGCCGATCTCAGACAGGCTCTTGAGTGGCTTCCCAGGGCCGGCGATTTCGGCAACGCACTTGCGGATAGCGGCGGGGTAATCGGTGCAATCGCCGCCCGGCTGGCCGATGCGTTCAACCCGGCCTTGGGCTAGCACGGTTTCGGCGGGGAGGGGCGTGCCTGGGACGGCAGTTTCCGGGATTTCAAGCAGCCGGTACTTGAACGAGGTGCTACCGATATTTGGGATGAGAACTCTCATTGTTGAAAGATCTTGATTGTTTTTGGATGATACTATATATTCTTTACCATAGTCAATCGTCAATTTTGGCGGATTCTGAGGTAGAACCGAAATATGATGCCAAAAACGGGCAGTTTCGGCTTGGAACGCGGCGCAAACACCCCCTCCGCAGAGCGCGCCTCTATCGACCGAATCGACGAGCTGGGCATCATCGGCGCCGGCGGGGGTGGTTTTCCCACGGCGGTCAAGCTCCGCAGCCAGGTGTCGCTGCTGATTGCCAATGCCGCCGAATGCGAGCCCCTACTGCACAAGGACAAGGAGTTGCTCCACCACCATGCCGAGCCCTTCCTGCGCGGCTTGCATGCGGCCATGCAACTGGCGGGCGCGCGCGAGGGCGTCATCGGCGTCAAAGAGAAGTATCACGACATCCTTGCGGCACTCGAGAGCCAGGCGCCGCCCGGCGTCCGCGTCGTCCCGCTGCCCGACGTTTATCCGGCGGGGGACGAGTTCATCCTGGTGCACATGGTCACGGGGCGCGTGATTCCGCCGGGTGGGCTGCCCAAGGACGTGGACGCGGTCGTGGCGAACGTCGAGACGCTGATGAACATCGGGCTGGACCGGCCGGTGACCCACAAGTACCTTACCGTGGCAGGCGCGGTAGCGGAGCCGGTCACGCTGCGGGTTCCCGTGGGAATCACGATCGGCGAGGCGATTGACGCGGCGGGCGGACCGACGGTGGCCAACTTCGGCGTGCTGCTGGGCGGAGTGATGATGGCCAAGCCCGCGGCTGACCTGGAGGTTCCGGTGACGAAGACGCTCGGTGGCATCATCGTGCTGCCAGCCGAGCACGCGCTCATCCGGCGGCACAACGCGCCGTGGATGCACGTGGCGAAGATCGGGCGCTCGGCATGCGACCAATGCCGGTTCTGCACGGAGTTCTGCCCGCGGTATCTGCTCGGGCATCCCATTGAGCCGCACCGCGCCATGCAGTCGCTGGGCTTCGCCGAGGGCGCCAACTCCATGGTGGCCGGCACGCTCTACTGCTGCGAGTGCAACCTGTGCACCATGTTCGCGTGCCCTGAGGACCTGGATCCGAAGACGGTGTGCGTGCAGTCGAAGCCGGTGGCGCGCGAGCGCGGGCTCACATGGAAGGGAACGCCGGAGTCGGTCGAGCCGCATCCGATGGGCGAGTACCGGCGCGTTCCCATGCGCAGGCTCATCGCCAAGCTGGGACTGGGCGAGTACCGCAACGAAGGGCCGCTGAAGGAGCACTCGTTCGCGCCGCGCAAGGTGACGTTGCCGCTCAAGCAGCATGCGGGCGCGCCTGCGGTTGCGGTGGTCAAGAGCGGCGATCGCGTGCGCGAGGGCGATCTGATCGCGGCGCCGGAAGCGGGCAAGCTGGGCGCGCGCATTCATGCAAGTATGGATGGGCGCGTGACGGTTGGCAGCGACGCGGTAGTGATTGAGGCGTGAGGCGGGGAACGAGGGCTCAGAGTCGAGACCCTTCGACAGGCTCAGGGCAGGCTCTGGGAGCACGCGGCGCAGGGCGCGTAAGACGCGGCGAGACACGGATTCAGGCGCGCAAGACGCTGTAAGACACGAATCGCGGGCGCGTAAGACGGCGTAAGACAGGAACTCGGGCAGCGGTTGTGGAGAGTAAGACGCGGCGCGTTTTCCCGGGTCTCAAAATCGAGACCCGGGGGCACCCAGCGGAAGGAGCCAAGGTGGCGACGGAGATCAATTCGATTGGACTGCTTGAGCTATCGAGCGTGGCGACGGGAATCGTGGCCGAGGATCTGATGCTGAAGGCGGGCTCGGTTCAGCTTTTGCTGGCGCGGAGCATCTGCTCGGGAAAATTTTTGATTGTGGTAGCCGGGGATGTGGCGAGCGTGCAGGCGGCGCTCGCGGCGGGCGCGACGGCGGCCGGGGCATCGCTGATCGAGCGGCGGCAGATCGCGCGGGTGCATCCGACGGTTCTGCAGGCCATCTCGCAGAGCGTGGACGTCGAGCCGAGCCAGTTGCAGTCGATCGGCGTGGTCGAGACGTTTTCCGCGGCCAGCATTATTGAGGTGGCCGATGCGGCAGTGAAGTCGGCCAACGTGACGCTGTTGCGCGTGCACCTGGCCATGGCGCTGGGCGGCAAGGGCTTCGTGCTGATGGCCGGCGACGTGGCGAGCGTGCAGGCGGCGGTGAATGCGGGCTGCAAGGCCGCGGCGGACGACGGGATGCTGGTGGGCAAAGGCGTGATCCCCAATCCGTCGCCGGAGCTGTTCAAGGAGTACGTGTAAAAACAGGGAACAGGGATCAGGGAACAGGGAATAGAAAAGCAAAAGCACCGGATAGCTATTAGCTCTCATCGATCGGTTTTTGTGTCACCGGCCAGTGGCCGAAAAGGCAGCTTTTAGCCTTCAGCTCTCAGGTTACAGTTAGTTATTGGCAGTTAGTAACCTTGAGCTGCTGGTTTATATCTAGCAGTTTGCAGCCGGTAGCCAGAAACGAAACGCTTTCAGTGATCCATGGCCGGAAAGGCAGCTTTCAGCTTCAGCTATCAACTCTCGGCTGGCAGCTAGTTATTGGCAGTTAGTAACTTTGAGCTGCTGGCCTGTATCTGGTAGTTCGTAGCCTGGAGACAGCGGTTAGTGGTTAGTGGTTAGTGGTTAGTGGTTAGTTGGTGGCGGGACGGGATTAGTCGTCGTTGCTTTCGCCTTTGTCGTCGTTGCCTTCGCCTTTGTCGTCGTTGCCTTCGTCTTCGTCGTCCTCGTCTTCTTCGTCTGGGTCTGGGCAGTCTTCGCGGTAGGGACAGGTTTGGCAGTCGTCGCTTTGGAAGCACTTGATTTCCTCGGGCGCGAGCTCGTCGCCGTCGCTGGTGATGGTGATGGATTCGACTGGATCGCTCGAGGGCGATCTGGGGAAGGAGGGCGCGAATTGCGCGGCCACCTGGAGCGCGTAGATGACGCGACCGGCTTTCGTTCCGTCGATGCGGCCGTCGGCGAGGGCGCCAATGACCTGGGAGAGAGCCATCAGAATGGAGCCGCGATCCTCGAGAGCTGGCAAATCGAGTTTGGCTTTTGACGATGATCTTTGGCGGAGGAGAGCGCGGTGGATGCGGTTATGTTGATAGCAGTAGGGCAAGTCTGTGAGGGCGGCCGCCTGACAGCGCGCACCGTCGGGCAGGATATGACGACATTTCTTGTACATGGAAGAATCTCCTCTCCGCGTGGCTCAACAGCGCCGGAAATGGGGTAAAAGCGGGACTCCGCAGCGGCGGAAGGACCCCGGTTAACGAGTTGATTACGGGGGTGCCTCCCCCGGCGTCTGAAAACAAGTGCAGTGGTTTCAGAGGGATGGCGCAAGTAAGGTGCGCCATCCGTCTGATTCCAAAGGACTTCCCCGCAGAAGTGTCTCCGCAAAGGAGTTATGGGCGCTCAAGAGGCCTTGCGGCGCGTTTTCTTGGGATTTTGCACCGTTCTTGGTGCGTTGGACAGAGAAGAACGTCTCCTGGAAAAAAGGATGGGCGGCCGGAGGGACGCCGGAATCCCCGACCGGCACCCCTCAGAACCGCCCGCCCGTCTCTCAAACTATCCAACTAAGAACGAGTGTAGCGAAATGGCGGAAATAATCTGCAAAGTTGGGGAAAGAAATAATTGGTTTGGAATGAGTGAGATGGAATGGGGCGGTGGGGAAGAGGGGGTTGACACGAGGATGCGGTGTGGCCTCTAGGCCGTTCTTGGCCGCTGGCGCTCGAGCCGGGGTCTTGGGTTCAGGAAATCAGGCGCTCGGTCTTGTCGAAAATGTCTTGAAGGTGGAGTTCGCTCCCGCTCCTTTTTCCGCTGATTGATTGACGGAGAAATGTCTTGGTGTCGGACTCCCGGAGTATGAGTACCAAACCACGCGTCTGTTGGTAAACGCGGCGGACATGATCGTAGACGTGGTTGGGCAGAGATTCCTCTAAGCGGCAGACCATGATAACGAAGCGCCCAGCCTGATCGTTCATATAGTAGTTTGCTTGGTGGAAGTCGTCTGCTTGGAGTTCGGCGTAGTTCTTGCATTCCCACAGGATCTGCGTCGCGTTGTATTTCTGTCGGACGATCTCCCGGAAGCCGCCAGTTGCTCTGTTTGATGCTATCCAGTCTCGAATGACCGTCTTGTCAATGTTCCTGGGCCTGGGCTGGATGTTTGATAGGGATCTAAAGAAGCAGAGCTTGATGACTTCGCCAATGAGGTCCTCGAATTTCCGCGCGTGGCCTGCGCCATGCGGGAGCGTGGCGAGTTCTTCGGTCAGTTCTTGCAGCCTCTTCCGGTAGGAGAGGGTTGAGAACGATTCCGGCACGTCGACGATCAGCCCGGAGGTACGCAGCGAGACAGATTCGCTGAGTGACGTTATGACCCTCGGTTGCAGTTGGAGGCCGTCGATGTAAGAGGGATGGACGACAACGACAGAATCTTGGCTCACGGACAGGGTTCCGGGGTTTTCGGCCTCGGACGACTTGAAGCGGGTGTTCCCTTCCGGCGGCTTGAGGCCCCAGAAACCGATGTTGTACAGCAGCTGAATTAGGGAATCGGGCGTCGTGAAGTTGTAGATCCATTTTTCGCAGAGGATTTGAACTTCTTCGTCGAGAAGGATTTTCTTGATGAAGTCGCCGATACTCCCTATGGTGTACTCGGTGCCGAGGCCGAAGAATCGGGTCAGTACTGTGCTCAACTGCGGATAGTTGTCTGCGTATTCGTCAGCGAGCTCTTTCAGTCGGCTTTCCGAGAACGATCTTTTCGCTTCGTCGAGGTCCGCGCGCTCGATCTTCGTGCGTTGGTGAGACTGCGCAAGCCCGAGCGCGGTTGAAGCGTAAAGGAGGATGTCCCTCGGGCGGTATTGGCAGAAGTTGAAAACGCGATCCTGGCTTTCGCTAGGATCCCCGTCGAAAAACATGCCCCAGGTTGATCCGTCGAGGGCGAACTTTGAGATTAGGCGCTCATTTAGTCGCCGTTCGATGAGTTCCCGAAGGAGCTCCCTCGTCCAGTCGAGCGAAACCAGCGATGTTTCTAGCCTCGAGAACTCGCTGTCGAGCTCGCGGACGCGGTCGAATACGTTCTCTCGCAGGAACACCATAGGACGTACGAGGCTGGTCAGCGACCTGATTTCGACGCATGCGTGCATGAGCGCCATAACCAAGACCACTGCGGTGTCGGAGTTGTCCCACTCGTCGTCGAGCCGGTCGATCATTAGGATTTGTTGCATTCGCGGCTTTGAGGCGCATTCGGCCGTAATCTCGGTTGCGAGCTTGTTGGGCCTGTTTCGGTACTTCATCCACTCTTTGGTGTTGTCTCCGGCGAGGTATTCGAAACCCTCCTCGATGAGGGCCATTAGCCTGAGGTCGAAGTCGAATTGCTCGATTAGGTTTCGTTCTCTTGTGATTTCGCTTCCGCCGGATTGACGGAAGGCGAAGAGACCTTGCCCAACCCATGTGAGTATCGCCTCGTCTAGGATCGCCCTCTCGAAGCCGGAGAGAAGAGTGTTGAAGGGTTTTTGGTGGATCCGCTTGTCCCAATTCGAGGACGCGAATGGTTCGGCTGACGAGAGCAACTTAGGGTTGAGGGTTATCGTGTTCTTCGGAAATTTGCTGCTTATTGTGTCTCGCATAATATTGCAACCTATTTCCAGTTTCCCGCGTCTAAGCAAGTATGGGAAATCCACGAGGAGTACGTCGCGATTTTGATGCCTTGGAGAAGCGGCGGCTGGAAGCGATTCGTCTCTGGGGGCGGGGCGAGACGCAGGCCGCCATTGCCCGCCGGGTGGGAGTGGTTCGCCAGAGCGTGTACCGGTGGGTGAACGCCTATCGCCGCGATGGCCGGGCGGGCGTTAAGAAGGCCGGACGCGCCGGTCGCAAACCGCTGCTGAGCGCGGCCCAGAAGCGGCGACTGGCCAAGCTGCTGGTCCAAGGCCCCGAAGCGTTGGGCTATGAAACCCCACTGTGGACCTGCCCGCGGGTGGCCGATGCGATCGAGCGCGAGTTTGGCGTCCGCTATCATCCTGGACACGTGTGGAAGCTGCTCATCGCCCTGGGCTGGAGTCCGCAGCGGCCCACGGGCCAAGCGCGCGAGCGCAACCGGGCCGAGATCGAGCACTGGAAGAAGAAGGTGTGGCCGGCCATTAAAAAAAAGCCCGCCGGGAAGGGCGCGTAATCGTGCTGGCCGACGAGAGTGGACTGAGCCAGCGCCCGCACCGGGTGCGCACCTGGGCGCCGCGCGGCCAGACGCCGGTGCTGCAGTACTGCTTCAACTGGAAGTCGCTCTCGGTGGCCGCCGGGCTGACGGCATGGAACTTTTACTTCCGCCTCTACCCCGGAGCCATCAAGTCGCCGCAGGTGGTGGACTTCCTCAACGCCCTGGTGCGAGCCATCCGCCGTCCCATCCTGCTGGTCTGGGACCGGCTCCCGGCGCATCGCAGCCGCATGGTGCGGGATCACATTGCCTCCCTGCGCGGACTCATCCATCAGGAATACCTGCCCGCCTACGCCCCGGAACTGAATCCGGTCGAATACATCTGGGGCTACTGGAAGCAGCACGAGTTGCCCAATGTCTGCCCCAACGAATACTGGCAACTGAGCCAAGCCGCCCGCCGCACTCTGAGCCGTATGCGCCGCCGTCCCCGTTTGATCGCCGCCTTCTGGAAGCAGGCTTCTTTATGGCCAGAATGACTCTATATTATGCGAGAGTCAATAGGTAAAACGTGATTGCTGTTTTGCCGGTGCCGCGCCTGCCGATGAAAAATACTTTGTCGGCGTCCGGGTCTTGGGCTGCTCGGATGGCTGGTGTCTCGACGAACAGATTTGGGTCGCGCCTGATCAGGTCGTGCTCGGCGAACGACTGGCCTAGCCTGGCGTTGGCAAATGCTTTTTTCGGTAGCTGGGCTGTCGGGTTCCCCCCCATTTGTTTCGTCATTGGTCTTCCTTGTGGTTAGGCCTGGACGGATTATATCTCCGTCGTGACCGAGATTTGCCGCGCTCCTAGCCGTGAGGGGGCTGGATTAAGCGCGGCATCGCCGCGCTCTTTGTTTTTCAAATTCGTTGGGTGGGTTGATGTACGGGCTGAAGCCCGTACCCTTCGACGTTTTCGGCCGGGGCTAAAGCCCAGATTCATTTTTGCGCCATTTTCGGCATGACTGAAGTCAAGCCCTGATACAAGACGAGAAGCAACCGCAGATTCTTCGGCTCCGGTCGCCGTCCGGCGCGGCGGACGGCGACCTACGCTCAGAATGACAACGCGAAGAGATGCGTTCATGGTATCCCGCCCTGGGCGCAAAAACAAATGCGCGCGGCCCGGCCCGGCCCAGGGGGCACCCCGGCGCCCAGGTGGGGCACCCCAGGCCAGTGGTCAGCGATCAGTGAACAGTGGTCAGGTTCTTCGTGCTCGACTGGGGCTCGTAGCATCTCACCCTGGACGCAGAGGACGCGTCTGTGATGGGTCATCCGGCAAAGGCATTGCCGGGCATTTCCTGGGTCTTTGGGATGGAAACGGATGCAAGAAACGGACCCAGCCTGGGGCAGCTGGATGTATATTGATTCGAAGCCCGGAGGACCAAATGGGCGTTCCGGTTTTCTCAATGAAGAGGTTCCACGCTTCGCTGATCGCGCTCGCTGCGCTGCTAGTCTGCGTGGGGACTCCGCCGGCCCATGCCGGAGGCAAGGCCTCAAAAAGTCCCAAAGTCTCAACGGCCACTTGCTACGGCCACTACCCATCGGGAATATTCCAGTACGGAACCTCAACCACAAATTACGTCGTCGATGTGCATTCGGCGCTGGCCTATGGCCAGTCGGAGCACCCTGAATTAGCCGATCAGGTTGGCGGAGTCATTATCGACGCCATGAATGCGGTAAACCCTTCGATCCAGTATGCGCAGGCAAATGGAACGCAGCCATACATTATTATCCGTGTGACCGTGGAAAGAAACGCCGCGCAGGATCGGTATGGATTGCTGGTGATTGTTTATGGTCCCGATTCCATCGACGCATCAGGGGCCAGGTTCAATCCGCCGTTCAGTACCACGAACATGCGTCAATGGTTCTTCTTTCAACAGGATTTGCTTTATCTTGCCGACACCAAAATGATGAGCGACGCCGGCACGAAAGTGGGCCAGTATCTCTCGAATGGCTGGACTTGCCCCAATCCTGACCGACCCTAGCTCTTGAGCCTACGGTGATTTTTGACCGGCGGGCTGCCACAGTGCCTGCATCTGCTCGAGCGAGCGGCCCTTGGTTTCCGGCACAACTGCCCACATGAACACGGCGGCGAGGATGCCCATCACACCGTAAATCCAATAGGAGAAGCCATGCTTGAAATGGTCCACCAGCCAGGGATTCTTGTCGAGAATGGGGAAGGTCCAACTGACGAGATAATTGGCGATCCACTGCGCGGCGACGGCCACGGCCATGGCCTTGCCGCGAATCTGGTTGGGGAAGATCTCGCTTAAAAGCACCCAGGTGACCGGCCCCCAGGAAACGGCAAAACCGGCGGTGTAGACCAACATGCAAACGAGCGCGACCATGCCCTTGCCGCCGATCCAGAAGTCGGCGCCCAAAGAAATCATGCTCACCGCCATGACCAGCGCTCCGATGATCATGAGCGGTCGGCGACCGAAATGATCGACGGTAAGAATGGCAACTATGGTGAAAAGAAGGTTGACCGCGCCGACAATAATGGTTTGGAAGAGCGAGGCATTGGTGGTGAGGCCCATGCCTTTGAAAATGTCGGTTGCATAGTAAAGCACGACGTTGATGCCGACGAATTGCTGGAAGACGGACAGCATGACGCCGATGAAAATGAGGAGCACGCCGAAGGAAAACAATTTGCCGGAGTGATGCTGGCTGAGCGAGGCGCGGATTTCGGAGATTTCCTTTTCGCCTTCCTCGGGCGTGACCAGCTTGGCCAGCACCGCGCGCGCGCCGCTCTCATTTTCCCTGAGCATGAGGTAACGCGGGGTTTCAGGCACAAGAAACAGGAGGAGGAGAAAAAGGATGGCGGGAATGGCGCCGGAGAGGAACATGTAGCGCCAGCCGATGGAATTGAGCCAGGTGTCGCCGCTGCCCGATTTGGAGATTCCGAAGTTGACGAAGTAAATGACCAACATGCCGAAGATGATGGCGAATTGGTTCCAGGCGACGAGATTGCCGCGGACTTTGGGCGGCGCGATTTCCGCGATATACATCGGCGACAACATGGAAGCCAGTCCCACGCCAATGCCGCCAAGGATGCGATAGAAAACGAAATTGGCCATGTATCCCGGTCCGCCGTGGCCGATGGGGGCAAAAGGAAATTCCGGCGCGGCGGCACCCAGGGCTGAAACGAGGAAAAACAGGGCGGCAATAATCAATCCGCGCTTGCGGCCGACGTGGGTGCTGACCCAGCCGCCAACCAGCCCGCCAATGATGCAACCGATGAGCGCGCTGGAAACGACAAAGCCGAGCAACGAATTGGCGGCGTTGGCCTGGGCGGAGTTGGTCAGATCAGTAAATCGCGGATTAATGAAATAAGCTTTCAGACTGTCCACCGCGCCGTTGATTACGGCCGTGTCGTATCCGAAAAGCAATCCGCCCAAGGTGGCGATGAGGGTGAGCAAAGCGACGTACGGATTCAAGCGCGACATAAGATCCTTTAAGATTACGGGTGAGCTGAAGGCGAGGTTGCGGCACCCTTTGGCTGCGGTCTGGTCATGCCGATAAAAGATGCTTTTCCCGCAATCGCTTCTGGACGTCTTCCAGCGTTCCTTTGAAGGGGCCGGGGGTTTCCATCTTAATGGAAACCAGCGCGGCAGCGAACTTCAGGGATTCCCGGACATCGTGATCCAACCGCCAGGACAGGTACGCCGCGAAGGTGGTGTCGCCGCGGCCGGTGCGGCCTGACATGTTGCTGTTGGAGAACTTCTCGTAGTACGTAACTCCTTTGACCCTGGCGAGGACGCCCTGGGAATGGGTGATCAGTGTCTCGGGGCAACCCCACGACTCGACGATGATGGCGGCTTTCTCAAGATCTTCAGTGCCGGTGAGAATCCGGGCTTCAACGACGTCCAGTTTGAGCTTGTCCATCATGGCCGCAATTTCTTTTTTGTTGGCGACGTCGCTGAACTCGATGTCGTGGGTCACCGGGGTGACGTGGCGGACGAAATTCTGCATGTCGGCCGACAGGCTGGAGTCCCTGGATTTCAAGCCCTTCATCAGCGGCATGTCGAATTCGGTGTCGGAAATCCCGGCCAGGTGAATGCACGTCGAGCGCAACTCCGGAACGTCGTCGATGGAAATGAGGCCGGCGGATTTGACGAGCGTGAGTTTGCGTTCATCGACATTTTCCGACTCGTGCAAGACCCTCGAATAGGTGGTCTCCGCGCTGGGGATGAGGTAGGTGTCAACGCCGGCATCCTTCATCGGTTGCAGGATGTCTTCGTCCTTTTTCGCCATCTTCACCACCGCGGCAACTTTCTTTCCGATGCGGGCGGCGACCATGGCGCCGCACAACACGGCGCTTCCCGGGGCAATGTGGGGTTTTCCTCCGAACGGGATAATCTCGTCGTAGCACATGTGGCCGACGAAGGTGATGTCGTACTTCCTGGGCATGTCGATCGATTCCTTAGTGGAGCGTTAGAGTTTCTTGACCACGGATGGACACGGACCCACACGGATCAGCAAAGGGGAAAAACGCGTTCACACTGGTTTCCCGGTCGATTCGCGAACTTCTCGCCTCATCTTATCCGTGTTCCTCCACGCGCATCCGATGGTTCACTTTTATTTTCCGTTGCCCGGACCCTTGAGCAGCTCGGGGTAGAACGGCATCAGGTCCTCGGACTCGATGGTCCCGGATTTCTTCGTCGCCTGCAGGTCCTTGATGTAGTTCATGACCAGATGCGTCCAAACCGCTCCCGGCCGGGGATAGGCGGCGACAATGTAGTGCGGGCCGGGGGCCGTCTCGCCCATTTCCGTTTCCAGCTCCGCGCGGAGATTGTCCGGAGTGATCATGGAATTTGCGTAATCGAAGACGACGCGGTCCATGTGCTTGTAAACTTCCTTGCTCTCCTTCACCATGCCGTAGTAATCCAGCAACTGGGCGAAGACGTAATTGGAGGTCGTATAGACGTCTTTTCCCTGATCGGACTCGACGGGTTTGCCGTCTTCGGTTTTGCACATGGCCCAGCCCATGAAGGAGAGATTGTTGCGGTAGATGGTCTTGAGGATCTTTTTGGCGCGGTCTTCCGGGATCAACGGATCTTCGCCAATGGAGATCAGGTACCACAGGGCATCGAGCTGGTTGGTCCAGACGTCGGTGTTGGAGTTTCCGGTCTTGGGGTCGAAACAGGTGAGGTAATACTGGAGTTTCTCGCCCTTCTTGTTCTTTCTATCGCGCCACAATTCCTCGAGGCTGTTCCAGCCTTTATCGAACACCTTTTGGATGTGCGCCTCGCCGGCTTTGTCCTTGAGGATGCGAGCCATTTTGATCATGGCCTGGCAGCCGCCGAGGAACTGCGTGGCGTCGTAGGAGTCGGCGCCGAAGACGACCAGGTTGTCAAAGGTGTTTTTCACCTCGTCGGGATAGCCTTCGGGGATGCCGTCGCCGTCGAAATCGAGTTTCAGCGCCGAATCGAGGCCGAATTTGAGCGTTTTCCAATTCTTCTTCAGGAAATCGATGTCGCCAGTGAACTTCACGTTGCGCAGCACCCGCATCATGAGTTTGGGGAACAGGTCAACCCAGTAATTGTTGTTGTACCAGGCGTAATCGCTCACGTTGCGCAGGGGATGGCCCTTGGGCATGGCGCCCAGGTCGTGGGCCACGCTGCCCTTGGTCTTGAAGGCATCGCGGATCTGCGTCATAGACATGCCTTCGTATGCTTCCGGGTGCTCCTGGAAATGCAGCCGCGCTTCGACGGACGAAGCGTGATGGTGGTAAAAGCGCAGGGTGGGATCCTCGGCCAGAATCGAATCGATGAAACCCTGGCACAGATCCTTTTCCACGCGCGGGAAGAGCATCAAAAGCACCATCGAATACCAGTCCACGTCCGACGGGTCGATATAGGCGTAATCAAAACACTCCAGGAAACGGGCGCGCTCCTTTCCCTTCTTGTCCTCGATCCAGACGATGGCGTTGGAGAGAGGGAAATGGAGTTCATTCAGGATCAGCCGGGTCAGGCGCAAGGCGCCGGTCCGGTCACCTTTGTAGGAGGGGCTGGACTGGATCCTATTAAAGATTCGTTCCTGAATCGTAACGGTCCGGTCCCACCACTGCGGATAGCTGTCCAAGGCGAGCTTTGCCATGTCGACCGCCCGTGATTCGACGTCGTTGAAGCTCTTGACGTATTTGCGCTGGAATTTCGTGCCGTCGATGTAGACCTGGTCCGGGAAATCCAGCACCACGGCCACCGGAATTTTGATGGAGGCTTTCGGTTCCAGGGTGAAGGTGAGGCTGATGGCCGCTCCGTAGTCGCTGCGGAGGACCGGCTGCCGTTTTTCGAAGAAGCTCCCGTCCGCGTTTAACAGCAGGTCGCCCGTGTACCGGTTCAGGCAGAAATAAGGCTGGGTGTCCACCGCAACGCCAGGCAACTCGGGAACAGCAAGCGCCATGCGGTTGGGGCTTTCCTTGCTGCCCATGATCACGCCCCGGATGCCCGCGGACTGGAACTCCTCATGCTTCTGGCCACGGACTGGAGCGGAGCAGACATAGACGCTGTCCTGATCGGTCGGTTTGAGCTCCTTCTCCTGTAGGTTGACGAGGGACGGCCGGGGCACCACGAGCGTGATCTCCTGAGCCTCATTCGCGGCGTTCTCCACTTCGAACTCTTCGACCCCAAGCGGCATCAACACCTGGTCTCCGCCGGACAGCAACGGAGAAATCAGTCTCCGGATTACTTTCACCTTCTTGAGCGTGTAGGCAATTTCCAGCGACGGTGTTGCCATGGTGAGGGCAACGTTCTTTTCGGGGACCGACGGATAGTAGTAGTTCTTGACCGCCGGGATGTCGTCGGGCTGTTCGGGAGCTCCCGGCAGCTTCTGGGTCAGCATGGTGCACTTATCGCCGATGCGGATGAAGGGCGCGGACGCGAACTGGACCGCCGTTTGGTTGAGCATGATGAGCCGGCCCGCGTCGTTCAGGCGGTTGTACAGCCCGTAGGGGGAAATACCAATCGAGCACGTGGGCGCTCCTTGCAGGGCCACCGTTTGCGGAAATTGCAGGGTCTTGGACATACCCTGGAAGTGGACCGCCATTTTGTTGTGCTCATAGATGGCGGTGACCTTGGGTCCCGGGATGGTATAAACATCGCGCACGTCGAACGCAGTGGATTTCGGCATCTTACTTTCCCTCATGGGTTGTTTGAGTCTCGCCCGCAGGGGCAGGACGTAGTTTGTGTTTCGCCCGCAGGCGCAGGACCTGAACTGCCCAAGCGTCCAATTGCTGTTCCGAGCGCCAACTCGGAATTTCAGGTTCGCCGCTGGCGCCCGGAACGATGGATTGAACCCGTGTGTGGAGGGCGCTTTCCCCTAGCACTTTCCTCCCCATGGATTGGCATCTTTCGCCGCCTTCTTTGTTGTCTTCTTCGGGAGAGCCGCAGGCGCCTCGTCGGGGAGATTCTTCTCGGCACTCAGGTCGATCGGCATCTTCGTCGATGGATAAGGCTTCACCGCACCGAACACAAGATCCGCAGCCACCCGGATGGAATCGGGCGAGCCTGAGAAATTGCAGATCACGGCATCGGCTTCCTTGGTTACGCCTTTGCGGTACGGGAAGTTGGTCACGACGATGACCGTATGTCCCGCGTCTTTCAAGGCCTTCACCAAGTGCCGGTTGTTGCCGCGCTTTTCAATGCGCGCGTAGTAGTTTGTCATGACCACCAGGTCCGCTTGCTTGGCCAGGTTCAGCGCCTCCTCCACTTCCTCGTCACCGGCGAAGAAGGCCGTGTCATCGAGGATGAGGTTGGTGGAATGCTTGGTCATCTGCTCGCAGAACATGTGCGGGTGGCTGTAAAGATCCTTGCCAAGGAAGGAGTAGGGAATGACCTGTTCGACGACCAGGACTTTCTTGTCCTTGCTCACCGGCAGCAGCTTCTTGTCGTCGCGCACCACCAGGAGGGCTTTGTGCGCCACTTCGCGGGAGAAGTCCTGGACTTCCTTGCTCTGGACGTGGGCTTCGGTTTTCGCCGGATCCATCTTCCCGGCTTTCTCGAACAGGCCCTGGTCGTACTTCATGCACAGTAACCGCCGGCACGCGTCGTTGAGCCGCTCCATGGAAAGCTCGCCGCGCTCCACGGCGCCCTTGATCCCGAAGAAGCACTGGGAGCGGGATTCGTCGTCCGCCTTGAGCAGGATGGTGTCCACGCCGGCCTTGATCGCCATGGCGCACGCCAGGGGGAGCGGCCACTGTCTCAGGACGGCGGCCATGCCGATGGCGTCAGAAACCACCACGCCCTTGAATCCCATTTCTTTCCTCAGAAGATCGACGAGGACTTTCGAGGAAAGCGTGGCGGGGAATTCTTTGTCGAAGGCTGGGTAGATGGTATGCGCCGTCATCAGGGCCTTGGCGCCCGCATTGATGCCCGCCTGGAAGGTGACCAGCTCGACCTCGTGCATCCGCTTCAGGTCCCCGCGGCACGTGTCGAGCACGTCGTGCGCGTCGGTCGCCGAATCGCCGCGGCCGGCGAAGTGCTTGACCGTGGCGACAATGCCGGCGTCCTGATAGCCGCGCACCGTGGCTTCGACAAACTTCGCGCAGACCTTGGGATCGTCGCCGAAGGAGCGCACACCGATTTCGGGGTTCAACGGATTGATATTGACGTCGCAGACCGGGTGATAGAACTGGGTGACACCGATGAGGGCCATCTGTTTGCCGAGCGTATTCGCCACCTTATAGGCCAGATCGAGGTCGCCGATGGCGGTCATTGCCATGGGCGGCGGGAACTGCACGACATGACCGGCGGTGTAATCGTTTTTGAAATCGCCTTCCATGTCGATGGTGATGTGCAGGGGGATTCCCGAAGGCCGTTTCATGGCGATTTCCTGCAGTTTGTTGAGCTTGACGGTGAGCTCTTCCGGAGTCACGCTCACGCCGAAACTGCGATCGTCGAAGTAGGTATGCGCGATGTCGAACCAGTCCTTCGGTTTTTTAAAGTTGGGGTCGACCTGCGAACGTCCCCAATATTTGTTCTTGCATGTCTCCAGTGCATACGGCTCCAAACAAAGGCCGCCGGCGTGCAGCTTAGTGACCTGTTCGATCCCCGAGGGCGTCAGGTAAGCTCCGCGCCAGGTGAAGGTGAGAACCTGGCCGCATTTTTCCGCCAGGGTCATTTTGGCCAACTTGGCCGCAACAAAACTGTCTCGTTCTTTCGACATCGCGTCTCTCCTCGAGGTTTATTTTGCGACTCCGATTATATTACGCCCGTGGCCAGTTCGAATTTGAATAAAATTCAGAGGTAAATTGATTTTGCGAGACCATCGATGCCGCCCTGGCTGGAAGCGCTGGACGGCCCTCGTGGCCGCGATCGGATCGGCCCGGGCTTCGGCTTTTCAATTTTATTCAATCTGATATAAATTTCCTTGACTTTAAGAAAATTTAGGTCTATCTTCATTTTATGAAGACATCGCTGCCGCCCTGGCTTGAAGCGCTGGACGAAGAGGATCAGCAGTTTCTCCGCCGATTTGTGCTTAGTTCGGGTTCGCTCAAGGCGCTGTGCGACGAGTACGAGGTGTCGTATCCTACGCTGCGCGCCCGGCTCGACCGGCTTATCGCGAAGGTGAAAGCGGCCGAGGACCCGAGGGCCGCGGACGCGTTCGAGCGCAAACTGCGGCTGTTGGTGGCCGATGGCAAGATCTCCGCTGCGCTGGCGCGCGAGCTCTTGAAGACGCATCGCGCCCCGGCGGAAGAAGGATGAGAAAGCGGAAGAAAGATGAGGGTGTCCCATGATGCAGCTATGGTTTGATCCGAATCACTACGCATGGATTCCGGGCTCGGCCTACGGGCTAGCCGCAGGCCTGATGGGAGGACTGGTGGCTTGGCTTGCGCCGCGTGGCCGCGCCAGGAACTTCATTTTGAGGGCGTGGTTCGCGCTGTGGGCCGTGGCGGTCGTCTTGCTCGTCGCGGGATTCGTAGCGCTCGCCCAGGGCCAGCCCTGGGGTGTCTGGTACGGCCTGCTGCTGCCGGGCGCGGT
Source organism: uncultured Acidobacteriaceae bacterium (assembly GCA_963836525.1). Taxonomy (GTDB): domain Bacteria; phylum Acidobacteriota; class Terriglobia; order Terriglobales; family Acidobacteriaceae; genus Telmatobacter. Next base: position 399,184 of record CAWIJW010000005.1, on the reverse strand, counting down.
CGGCACGCTGGTTGTGGGCGCGAACTCCGTGGTCGTGCAGAAGACCTACCGGCAGGTGGAGGAGCGGCGGTTGGCGGCGAAGGATTTGATGTAGGTTCGTGCGGGCCTGCACAAGCGGTCTAAGTGCGGTGGCGCCTTCCCTTCCCTGCTGTGGGATTGTCGACTTGCCGTCATTTTCAAAACAACGATCGTTGAGGATCGCCTGTTTCTTCGTCGGCTGAGGAGTCAGTCTCGGCGTGTCTGGGATGATTAGCCAGCCTGTCAAGGAAGCCCGTCTGGCCACGCAGTATTTTGGTCTTCGCCCTGCTCAATGGGAACCACTCCGCCCGGTCGATTTCGGGGAAGTTCTGGATTCGTCCCGTCTTCGGGGGCCATTCCATCGAGAAGGTGTTGCTTTTGATCGCCTCTGCGGGGCAGTCGCCCTGGAGGGCCCACGCCGTGACCACTTTCCCGCCGGGCTGCTTGATCTCTCCGAGGGGAATGTAGTCGCCCTCAGGAGGTGGGGAGCCGGTCTCTTCGAGGAATTCCCGCTTGGCGGCCTCGAATGGGTTCTCTTCCTGGCCGTACTCGCCCTTCGGCAACGACCAGCAAGCAGCGTCCTTGTTCTTCCAAAATGGACCGCCGGGGTGTACCAGAAACACCTCCAGATGTTGGTCACGGTACCGGTACAGGAGGATTCCGGCGCTCGCTTTGTGCATGGGACTCATCGTCGTGAATGAGACGATGATAGCTCGCGCCCCTCAATCGCCAGCGGGTAATCCGCCGGGCGAGTCGAGCCAGGCATCGACGAGCGCCGCGTGGCTGCCGAGGCGATCTCGCCAGAAGCTGCGGAAATCGGCTGTGGTGGTGGGCCGGCCGCAATAGCGATCGAAGAAGTCGCGAGAGGCCAAGAAGAATTGCTGGTCGCCGAGGGCGCGGCGGAAGTCGTCGAGCATGAGCGATCCCTTGCAGTAGCGGACGACGAACCAGGAGCCGTCGAAGGGAACCTGCGAGAGGGAGGGTGCGTTCGGAGCCAGTTGACCCAGCTGCTGGCGGTAGCGATTGAGGACAGCGTCAAACTGATCGCGGGGGACGACGTTCTCGACGGCAATCGCAGAGTAGTATTCGGCGAAGGCTTCATTGATCCAGTCGCCCTGGCCGGCGCCGAAATTCCACCAGAAGTGGCCGATCTCATGCGCGATGTCCTGGAGGAGCGAGAAGTTCGGGTCTCGCGCGAGGGCATCGAGCGTGACGCCTTCGGAGGTGACGATCATTCCCGGTCGCGCGATTCCCGCCCTGCCCTGGCCGTGGCGCTTTGGCGAGTAGACCTGCTTGACGACGCCTGCAGGAATGGTTGTGGGGCCGAGGCGGCTGGTGAACAACTGCATCACGGTTTGGATCTGGCCGATTTCCGTTGTCACAAATTCATCGGGAAGCTGCGTCGAGTAGATTTCGATTGTTCCGCCGGGGATGCGAGCCGAACGCATTTTGTAATTGGGCGCGGCGGTGATGAGGATGTCAGTGTCTTTGGGCGAGGACCATTGCGTGATGGAGCGGCCGCTTTCTTCGCGCAGGGCGAGCCTTTTGCCGGAGCAGATGGCGGTCCATCCGGCGGGCAGGGAGACCTGCAACTGAACGCGGATGGGCGGCCCGAAGACGCCGAACTGCGGATACCAGGATGAATAATTCGCGAGTTCCACCATATGCGCGTTGATTTGATCGTCGAGGAAGAGCGGCGCATTGGCAGCGCCAAATTCTGGCAGGTCTTTGAGCTTGCCTTCATAGGCGAGATCGATGTGGATGGGACCAGAGGGCAGATCGGGCGGCAACGCGACGACTACATCCTGCGACGCCGACCGCGTTGGAGTGTGCTGCTGAGGACGGAATGAGAAGGGTGCAGGCTTGCCATCGATCCGCAGCGTGTTGATCGAAAAGGTTTCGTGGAGAACGAGGACCAGTGTCGCGGAGGGCGTAGCAGGCGTGACGTCGATCGTCCCGCGAACGGTGATGTGTCCTTGGGCCGGGTCGATCACGACATTCAGGTCGTAGGCTGTGGGCGCGGGCGTTACTGCTGCGCGAGCGGAAACGGAAAGGCTGAGACCGAGGACCAAGGCTAAGGATGCGAGGCTGAACGACCGACGAAAGAACATGGACAGAGAACCCCTCTCTTGATTGGCGCGCCGCGCCACCGGCGATCCCGATTGGCTTGGGAAGCGTCTTCAGACGGCTTGGCTGGAGTTAAGTTCTGATACGAAAATCCCTGCATGAAGGTTCAATTTGCGAAGAAGGCTTCGACGTCGGTGATGTTCTGGGTGATGCGGTAGGGAGGGAGGGACTGGAGGAAGATCTGGCCGTAGCGTTGGCGCGTGATGCGGGGGTCAAGGAGGACGAGGACTCCGCGGTCTTCGAGGGAGCGGATGAGGCGGCCGAAGCCTTGCTTGAGAGTGAGGACGGCTTCGGGAACCTGGTAGTCGAAGAAGGGACGGCCGCCATCTTCTTCGATGGCTTTCATGCGGGCCTGGACGACGGGGTCGGAGGGGACGGCGAAGGGCAGGCGGTCGATGATGACGCAACTGAGGGCCTCGCCCTGGACGTCGACGCCCTGCCAGAAGCTGGCGGTGCCGAAGAGGACGGCGTTGGGTGTGGCGCGGAACTCCTCGAGCAGAGCTTTGCGCGGGGCCGTGCCGTGGAGAAGGATGGGGAAATCGAGGACGGGGAGGAGAAGGTCGTAGAGGGCGCGCATCTGGGTGTAGGAGGTGAAGAGGCAGAAGGCGCGGCCGCGGGTGATGTGGAGGACGCGCTCGATGGTGAGGGCGGCGCCCTGTAGGAATTCGGCGGAGCGTGGGTCGGGCATGGCTGGCGGGAGATAGAGGAGGGCCTGTTCACCATAGCGGAAGTGGGAGGGGACGACGAGCTCGCGGCAGTCGGCGAGGCCGAGACGGCGGCGCAGATGCTCAAAGCCGCCCTGGACGGTGAGCGTGGCAGAGGTGAGGACGACGGTGGGGATCTGGTCGAAGACGAGCTCGTGGAGGAGTTGGGAGACGTCGATGGGTGTGGCCTGGAGAAACGTCGATCGCGGTTGAGGGCGCGGGTTGCGCGGGACGGAGTTTTGGTCGGAATTCGTAGGAGCGCCGCGGCGCTCAAGCCAGAAGACCATGTTGGCGGCGGTGGATTCGAGCATGAATTCGAGGTCGGCGCGGAGGGCAGCGGCGCGAGCCTCGAGGCCGGGAGCTTCTTCGAGGTCGGTGAGGCGGTCGAGCTCGGCTTCGATGATCTTGAGGGTTGCGCAGACCCCGAGGTAGAGGTCGCCGGAGGACTCGAGGAATTCCTGGCGATTGGTGAAGGGATGGCGGCCATCGCCTTCCATAGGGAGGGCGGCGAAGAAGAGGCGGGCGCGCTCGCGGAGCTGCTGGGTGAGGGCGGGAACTTGCGTGACGCCGGAGCTGCCGCGGAGGAGGACGTCGGTGTCGCGGGCGAGGTCCTCAAAGCGAAGGTTGGAGAGCGAGCGGCCGAAGTATTGCGAGGCGACCTCCTCGAGCTCGTGGGCTTCGTCGAAGATGACGGCAGCGGATTCGGGGAGGATGCCAGCGTCGGGCGCGTTGGCGGCGGCAAGGCGGACAGCGGTGTCGGCGAAGAAAAGGTGGTGATTGACGATGATGAGGTCGGACTCGAGGGCGCGGCGGCGCATCTCGGTAATGAAGCAGCGGCGGTAGTCGGGGCAAGTGGAGCCGAGGCAGGCATCGGAGCGGGCATCGAGCTTGTGCCAGAGGGCGCTGGTTTCAGGGAGGGCGGAGAGCTCGGCGCGGTCGCCGGTTTCGGTGATGCGCTCCCATTGGGCGATCTGCTGGTACTCATCGATTTCGTCGAGTCCCGAGAGAATGGGCTGGTCGCGCAGGGCGAAGAGCTTGCGGCGGCAGAGGTAGTTGGCGCGGCCCTTCATGTAGCAGACGCGCAGCTCGCCGAGGAGGGTCTCGAGGAAGGGGATGTCGCGGAAGAAGAGCTGGTCCTGGAGGGCCTTGGTGCCGGTGGAGACGATGACGCGTTGACCGGTGCGGAGGGCGGGTAGGAGGTAGGCGAGGGTTTTGCCGGTGCCGGTGCCGGCTTCGACGATGAGATGACGGCGCTCGGCGAAGGCGTGCTCGACGGCTTTGGCCATTTCGTATTGGCCGGGGCGGTACTCGTAGGGGAGTGGAGAGCGGGCGAGGATGCCGCCGGGCGCGAAGAACTCGTGGAGGGTGGGAAGAGCGCGGGATGAGGCGTCGGAGGAGGGCATGAAGGTCGCAGCTCTAATGATAGGGGGAACGGACCGAGAGAGTAGGGAGTAGAAAGACAAGAAACGAAGAAGCGATGGAGCGAGAAGGCGGGGAGTAGGGAGTAGCCAGTAGGGAGTAGAAAGACAAGAAGCGACGGAGCGAGAAAGCGAGGGGGTTGGGCTGGCGGACAAGTGCCTTCCCTGCGGATGCGCAGCGAGACGGACTCCTGCTTCCGACGCGGTCAGGCGGCGGTTTCGGCGGTGGTGGGATCGATGATGGACTTAACCTCGGCAACGCTGTTGGCGGGGAAACCTCCCTGCGCTGCGTGCTCGCGGACCATCTGCTCGTTGGGCGCGATGTAGATGCAATAAATCTTGTTGTCGGTGACGAAGCTCTGGACCCACTGGATCCGGGGTCCGAGATTGCTGAGAACACCGCAGGACTTTTGCGAGATGGCCTGGAGTTGCTGGGGCGTGAGGGAACCGGCTCCGGGGATCTCGCGCTCAATGACGTACTTTGGCATGGTGCGACCTCCTTTGCGGGAATGGGCAATTGGCATAGTGTAACCGACGATTGGGTGAGTTGGCGCGCGGAAACGCGGGGGAACACAAATAAGATAAGAAGGGCTGCCGGGCGGAGCACGAAGGTGACGGCGCGGGGATGGGGCGTGCGCGCCGGCTGGCGGGCGGAAGCGGAAGAACGGGGGAAGGGTTTTGCCAACGTATCGGAGATCGGTTGTTCCTGTGAAGGCCGGGGCTAAGGCGCCGCTGGTGGCGATTGTGGGGCGGCCCAACGTGGGCAAGAGCACGCTGTTCAACCGGATGACGGGAAGCCGGCGGGCGATTGTAGGCGATGAGCCGGGGATCACGCGCGACCGCATTTATGGCGAGTACGAGTGGGCGGGGCGTCGCTACCGTCTGGTGGATACGGGCGGGATTGTGCCTGACGATCCGGAGCTGATGGCAGCGGAGATTTTTGCGCAGGCGAAGGTGGCGCTGGAAGAAGCCGACGCGCTGGTGATGGTGGTGGACGCCCGGACAGAGCTGGCGGGGCCCGACTACGATTTGGCGCGGCTGTTGCAGCGTGCCGGGAAGCCACTGTTTCTGGCGGTGAACAAGGTGGAGGGTGAGGCGCTGGCGGCGGAGGCGGAGAACTTTCGCCGGTTGGGGATTCGCGACGTGTTTGCGGTGAGCTCGGAGCATGGGCAGGGGGTGGGCGAGCTGCTGGATGCGATTGCGGAGGCGGTGCCGGAGGCCCGCGCAGCAAGTCAGCCAGTCAGCGAGTCAGCGAGTCAGCAGGCCGGCGTTGAAGCCCACCCCAGCCGCAAAGACAAAGACGCGGCGAGGGTGGGACACCCCGCGACGGTGGAACGGCAACCGGAAGGGGAGCGAGGGAGCAAGGGAGCGAGGGAGCAACGGAGCGAGGAAGCAACTGGTGAAAAAAGGCTGCGGACGCATGGGGAGTTTGAGCAATACGAGACGGCGGTGGCGATTATCGGGCGGCCAAACGTGGGCAAGAGCACGCTGCTGAACGCGCTGACGGGGACGACGAGGGCGATTGTGACGCCGATTGCGGGGACCACGCGCGACGCGGTGGACGAGGTGGTGGAGTTCGAGGGCAAGACGCTGCGGTTTGTGGATACCGCGGGGATCCGGCGCAAGGGCAAGACGAAGCTGATGGCGGAGAAGCTGAGCGTGGTGATGGCGCGGCGGCACCTGGAGGCGGCGGACGTGGCGCTCGTGGTGATCGACGCGACGGAGGGCGTGACGGCGAGCGACGCGACGATTGGAGGGTACGCGCACGAGAGCGGGCGCAGCGTGATCCTCATCGTGAATAAGTGGGACGCGGTGACAACGGGGCGGAACGATGGGAAGCCGCCAGCCAGCCGCGAGATTTTTGAAAAGCAGTTGCGCGCTGCGCTGAAGTATCTGGATTATGCGCCGGTGATTTTTCTTTCGGCGCTGGAGGGGACAGGGCCGGAGCGAAAGGGCATGGCGCGGGTGTTGCGCGAGGTGGTGGCGGTGGCCAAGGAGCGGCGCAAGCGCGTGTCAACGGCCGCGATGAACCGGTTCCTGGAGCGAATCGATTTTCAGCGGGCGCCGGTGCCGATGGCGAAGCGGGTGCGGATCTTCTATATGACGCAGGCGGCGGTGGCTCCGCCAACTTTTGTGCTGTTTACGGATCGCGCAGTGAAGCTGCACTTTGCGTTTGAGCGGTTTTTGGAGAATCAGATTCGCGAGGCGTTCGGGTTCAAAGGGACGCCGGTGTGGTTCAAAGTGCGAGAAAGACAGGGAACAGGGATCAGGGAACAGGAAAGATGAGGCGGCGGGGCTAGCGGAGCTGGCGGGGCCGGGGGAAGGCGAAAGTAGAATAGATTCCGATCCCCGGGATTCCTGTAAGGGGTCGATCCCAATGCAGTATTTGAACCGTGAAGTTCTGGAGAGTTTGTCTGCGGAGACGTTTCAGAGGGCACAGCCTTATCCGTACGTTCATATTGATGGCACGCTGACGGCGGAGGGGTATGCGCGGCTGCGCGAGACGCTGCCCGGCGTGGAGAACTTCGACCGGCACGTGGGCATGAAGCGAGGGCATGGGCAAAAGGCGCACAACCGGTACATGCTGCATTACCGGGCGGGGCTGGAGCTGCCCGAGCCGTGGAGCGAGTTTCTGGATGAGCTGCGGGGCGAGTTTTACCAGCAGTTTTTGCGGTGGCTGCTGGGGCCGCGGAACTATATTCCGACATTCTCGTGGCACTACGCGTGGGAGGGATGCGATGTGTCTCCGCACTGCGATGCGGCGCGCAAGCGGGCGACGCACATCTTCCACTTCAACGACGAGAAGGAGTGGGATCCGGCGTGGGGCGGCGAGACGCTGATCCTCAAGAGTGAGCGGCCGATTCCAACGCACTCGGCGCCCAGTTTCGACGAGCTCAAGGTGGCTGCGGCACACGGGCCGGCGGGGAACGGAAGTCTGCTGTTCCAGCGTACGCCGCACTCGTGGCACGGAATGAAGCCGCTGAAGTGCCCGCTGGGGAAACTGCGGCAGATTTTTTCAGTGACGATCAACATTCCGACGTTCCAGGTGTGGTGGCGGAGGGTGCGGGGGAAAGACCCGGACGGTTTCAGGCTGAAGGCGGCGTGAAAAAGACAGGGAGTATGGAGTAGCCAGTAGGGAGTAGAAAGACCGAGGGCCAAGGGACTGTCCTTTCCCGGGTCCCAGAGTCGGGATCTGGGGCACCTGCCAGGTCCGGCGTCACATCTCTTTGACAAAGACAGCAAGTTGGCGTGGGCTCAAAGCGCACGTCGGCAAGTTAGCAAGTTGGCGGGGAAACATTGCCCGCGCTTATTGCTGGACAGGGTTTTGTTGGGAGGAGGATGAAGAGGAGCCGGTGCCGCTGTCGGCACCAGTGAGGGTGCGGATGTGGATGCTGGCCTCAGTTTCGGGGATGGTGCCGTCGTTAGCCTGGACCCGAGTGGGGCGGCCCTGGATGAGGATGCGCTGCGTGGCTTTGCCGCGCGCGGGAACGAGGATGCGCTGGGTAACAGAGGTGTCGGGGTTCGAGACGGTAACGGGGATTTCGGCGGCGGCATAACCGGAGTTGGAGAGGTTGACGGCGACGAGCCAATTGTCGCCCTCGGTCCGCGAGGGAAAAACACCGTCGATGGCGATGTCGGGCAGGCCCTTGTCGGCGTCGACCCAATCGGAGAAGAACCAAGAGAGATCGCGGCGTAGGCTGGCCTGCTCGATGAGTTTCTCGAAGGCGCCGGGACTGGAGTTCGGGCCCAGGCCGCTGGCGGCGTCGCTGGCGGGCGAGTAGGCGCGCAGAGCTGCGGAGAGCGCGGGGTCGCCAGCGAGGTCGCGGAGTATCCAGAAGACGTAGGTGGCCTTGGTGCGGTAGTAGACGGGCGAAATGGCCTGGGCGAGCGTTTGGCCGGAGCTTTCGCCGGGGCTGGAGGGCTCGGCGAGCGCGAGGGCGGTGCGGCCGGCTTCGAGCGACTCGAGTGCTTTCTGACGGCCGGACTGCTTTTCGATCCAGAGGGTCCCCATGAAGTGAGCGACGCCCTCGCTGAGCCAGGCGCGGGGAGAGGACATCCAGGCGTGGGTGAGGGCATGGGCGAAGATGCCGTCGAGCTCATCGGGCGTGGCCTGGCGTATGGCGGTGGCGAGGAGCGCGCCGGTCTCGAAGGGCGCGTCTTCGGGATCGGGCAGGTCGAGGATGGTGAGCTGAGAGCGAGGAGCCTGGCCCAGCCAGCCCTGCAGGAAGGGCGTGACGAAGGCGGCGGCCGAAGCCCAGCCTTCAATGGCGGGGTTGTCGTCAGGGAGGGCGTAGAGCGTGGTGTTGGTGGCCTGGCGGGGCGTGCGGATGGCGAGGAAGATGCTGGGAGCCTCGAAGCCGAGCACCGCGCTCGAGAGCGAGGCGGTGGCGCCGCCGGAGACTTCAGCGCCAGTGGTAGAGGGTTGGGTGAACGTAAGCGGAGCAGAGTGGCCGTTGATGACGGCGACTGTGGGCGCCTGGCCGTGAGGGAATTCGTCGGTCAGGCGGAGACGGAAATGCGCGCCAGCCATGCGGAGCTTGTGCTCGCCCATTTCGTCGAAGACGCGGGCGCCGTCACCGAGGATGACGGGGACGCTGGAGACGGGATACCAGACGACATTGCCGAAGCCGCGCAGGCCGGTGAAGTCGACGCCGATGGAGTCCCAGTCGGTGTGGAGTGCGGCGTCAGTGGGCGTGCCGATAGCGAGGAGGCGTTGGGCGGATTGCGGGATGACGCCGGAGTAGGTCACGTCGAGCTGGAGGGATGCGCCGGGGGCGAGCGGAGCGGTGAGGGCGATGGCGGCTTCGTGGAGCTGGCCGGTGTGATCGGCATCAGAGTTGAGCGTGGCGACGGTGAAGGCGACGTCGCGGGCGGCGATGCGGATGCGTTCCCAGGCGAGCGAGGAGGAGATCTGCAGGGGGATGTGAGTGAGGGGGGATGCGCCGTCGTTGCGCACGGTGAGGAGGGCGCGGACGGAAATCTGCTGGTCGGCGGGGCGGAGATGCACGTCCATGTCGAAGGCAGTGAAGGTGAGGGCTTCGCGCTCGGCATCAGTGGCGACGGGAGCGGCGACGGGCTGGCCGCCAGCCTGAGGCGCGGCGGGGCCGGCGGTGGTGGTGGTCTGGCCGTTTTCGTCGATGGAGCGGGAGAAGATAACCGTGCCGTGGGGTTGTTGATCTTGCGGGGGTGAAGGCGCGGAGGGCGTGGTTTGGGAGACCGCGGGGAGGGCGGCGAAGCAGAGGGCGACGGAAAGAAGACACGCGGCGCCGATGGAAGCGAGCTTCATGAACCGAGGCCTTTCTGTCTTTTTTGCTTCGAGGTTTGGCCCTCCCACCTTTTCGCGGGCAAGCCGCCGAAAGGATGGGGCAACCCGGCTTGGACGGGGGTGGGGGAAGTTCCGGCAGCAACGGCGCGACGCTGGCGGGCGGCCTCGAAGAGAACAACGGCTCCGGCTGCGGAGACGTTGAGGGAGCTGACACCGCCAGACATGGGAATGCGCAGCAGGTGGTCGCAGGTGCGGCGCACGAGCGAATGGAGGCCTGCGCCCTCGCGACCAAGGACGATGACGAGGTCGCCGGTGAGGTCGAATTGGTAGTAGTCGACGGGGCCGCGTTCGTCAAGACCGACGATCCAGAGGTTGTGGCGCTTGAGGTCTTCGAGTGCGCGGACGAGGTTGACGACGCGGGCGATGCGGAGGTGCTCGGCCGCGCCGGCGCTGGCTTTGACGGCGGCGAGGCTGAGGGGAGCGGCGCGGCGCTCGGTGAGGAGAACGCCGTCGACACCGGCTCCATCGGCGACGCGAAGCAGAGCGCCGAGGTTCTGCGGGTCTTCGACGCCGTCGAGGGCGAGGATGAGGCGGGCGGCGGGGCGGGCGGGGAGCGGCGTGAATAGGTCTTCGAGGGAGAGGGATTCCTGCGGACGGACGAACGCGACGACGCCCTGATGGGCGGTAGTTTTGGCGGCGAAGGTGAGCTGCTCGCGGGGCTCGAGAAGAATGCGGATGCCGTTCTCGCGGCATTGCGCGACAAGACGGGCGATGCGCGAGTCATGGCGGTCATCGTGGCGCTCACGGGCGACGAGGACATGGTCAAAGCGGCGGCGGCCGGCCTTGAGGGCTTCTTCGACCGGGTGCAGGCCGTAGAGAACTTCCATGGAATTCAGTTTACGGCGCGAGATACGAAGGGCGCCGGCTTTTGACGCAGCGCCCTGATGATGGATGGGATTTAGCGATGGGTTAGACGAAGTGGCCTGTGCTTTGCTCGCGCCACTCTTCCATCTGGCGCTTGAACTGCTCCATCTGCTGTTGGAGCTGCTTCATCTGCTTGTCGTTGAATTCCTTGCGGAACTGCTCCATTTGCTGGCGAAGCTGATCCATTTGTTTGGGGTCGATCCTGAAAGCGTCGGGGTTGAAATTCTTGCGAAACTCTTCCATTTGCTGGCGGAGCTTGTCCATCTGCTGGGGATCGAGCTTGAAGTCCTTCATGCTTTCGCGCAGCTTTTCAGCTTGCTGGCGAAGTTGCTCGGCTTGCTCGGGGCTGATCTCTAGGCGCATGCAGTCGAGTCTGCTGGCGCAGGGCATCGGCCTGAGCGCGCGCGGCTTCGGCAGCAGCGTTAGCATCGGCAGCGGCCTGAGCGGAGAGCGCCTCGCCTAGTCCCGAGTCGAAGCCGGGTGTGAGCCCGGCGAACAGCGGTGCATCATCGGAAGAGAAAAGATCTTCAAATTCGACGGCGCCACGATGCTTGGAATCGACCTGGAGGGTGAGGGTTTGCTGCTTTTTGTCGCGGAGGATAGTGACCTGCACGGGCTTGCCTTGATTGGAGCGAAGGGCGCGGTCCCAGTCGGCCGAGGTATTGATGGATTCGGGGCCAACCTTGAGAATCACGTCGAAGGCCTTGAATCCGGCGGCGGCGGCTTCACTCTTGCGCGCCACCTGCTTGACCATGAGCCCGCCCTGGACGCCGAAGTACTCGGCCATCTGCGAGGTGAGCGGCTCAACCAGCGCGCCGACGTTGAGGGTGCTTGTGAAGATGGACATGTGGAAGCCGCCGGGAACGGGCGCGTCAGCGCCCATGATTCCCATGGTGGGCGGCGGTGGAACGGGCGCGATGCCGTCGGCATCGATGCCGATTTTGGCCCAGATGTCGTGCTCCATCGCCTTGCGGTCGACCAGTTGCACGGCCAGGGTTTGGATGTTGCCATCGCGGCTGATTTCGAGGCTGATCTTGCGGCCGGGCGGGATTTCGCGGAGCATGCGCCGCAACTGCTCAGCGCCCTCGACGTTCTGGCCGTTGACGGCGAGGACGACATCATTGACCTTGAGCCCAATCTGTCCAGCGGGCGCGTCGTGGTCGATGAGGGTGATGACGGCGCCGCGGACTTCCTTGAGCTTGAGCGACTGCGCCCTGTCGGCATCGACATCGGCCACGTCGACACCGAGGTAGCCGGGCGTACTGGCGTGGGCCAGCAGTGGGCTGGGGTCCTCAAAGAGCGGCGCGAATTCCTGCGCCTGGGCATGGGCCGCGGGTGGCGCGACGAGCAGGCAGGTTGCGGCGGCGGTCAACACGCCAAGTGTGAGGTTCAGATGTGATTTACGGTAGGGCCTCAAAAGGTGATTCATTGCGTTTACTCCCCCGGTAGTTGTTCGACCGGTCCGCGCTCTTAAAGACGGCGCAGTGGCCGGAAGGATAGGCAAAACTACTGAATCTCCGGCACCCGGCTCAAAACCTGCCGGGAAACATTCCGGATCTGAGCATTCTGGTCAGAATTGGAGACCGAATAGAGCACCTGCCGGACGCTGGTATCGGCGTCCACGGGCTCCAACAAGCCAATCGCAGCGGTCCGGATCGCCGGGTCGCTGTCGCTCAACACTGCTTCAAGAACGGCGTCGCGGACGCGCACATCGTCGGCCACGTAAGGCTCGAGGCCTTCGAGCGCCTTCTGGCGCACTTTGGGGCTGCGGTCGTAGCGCAGCGCCACCATGAGCGCATCGCGGATGCCCGAGGGCTGGCAACTGTGACCGGCGCGGCACTCTGCCGCAAGCAGGGCCACGGAGTCGTTACGAACGCCGGGCGAGGCCGCGCTTTCAGAGGCCAGCATGAGCAACTGGCGGATGGCCGGGTCGTCGAGCGAGCCCTCGATCTGCCGCGGGACGACCTGGTTGTAGCTGACGTCGACCATTTCGCTGTTGGGCTGACGCACAATGCTGGAGATGCCGGCGACATTGGCCAACGCGGGCAAGGGCGCAGCAGGAGGCACCTGAACGCCGTTGGAAGCGGCGGTTTGGGCCGTGACTGCCGAATGGGCGGCGCGGCCCAGCGCGTACTCGTAACCGCCGAGAAGGCCGGCTCCAGCTCCAGCAACGAGCAGGAGCAGCGCCGCAACGGGCGCGGCCTGCAGGCTGGCAAAGTTGTTCAGGACGCGCTCACCCAGGCGTTCATACCACCGCTTGGGAGGCAGGGTGTCGAGCGCTTCATCGAGTCGCAGGTGGGCACGGGCTACAAGATTCGGAGACGGTTCGGCGACGGGATGGGCATCGGCAAGCAGCTTGAGCGCAAGGATTTGCTCGCGCTCCTTCTGGCACTGCGGGCAAGCGGACAGGTGCCGATCGAGCTCGTGCGCCTGCTCGTCTGACAACTCCCCATACGCCGCCGTGACCATCCGTTCCTGTGCAAGTTCGCAATTCATGGTTACGTCCTTCCAGCCTCAAAAAACAGTTCGCAGTTCACAGTGGACAGTGAACAGTTATCTCAACTCCGCCAGTTGCGCACGCAACTTTTTGGTTGCGCGGAAGAGGGTGTTCTTGGCGGTCTCTTCCGTGGTGTTCAACATCTCGCCGATGGTGCGGAGGCGAAGGCCCTGGTAATGCTTCAGCTCGAAGACCATCCGCTCGCGCGGCGTGAGCTTGCCCAGCGCCGCCTGAATCTTTGCGCCCAGCAGCTTGCGGTCAAGCTCGCGGGCGGGATTGGAAAACGATCGATTGTCGGAGACAGATGCCAGGACGTCGATCTCGTCGCCGGTGCGGTCGAGCACTACTGCGTGGTCCTCGCGGCGAGTCTTGCGGCGGCGCAACTGGTCCAGGCAGAGATTGGTGACAATGCGGTAAATCCAGGTATAGAACGAACACTCGAAGCGGAAGTTACCGATGTACCGATAGGCCTTGAGAAAAGCCTCCTGGTAGATGTCCTCGGCGTCCTGTTCCGAGCCGGTGAGGTGCAGGGCCAGGCGCAGGACCTGGTGCTCATACTGACGAACCAGGGCGTCGAATGCGGCGCGGGAACCGGCCTGGGCCTCGCGGATGAGGTCCATTTCGAGGGCGCGGCTGTGCACGCGCTCTTGTGCGCGGCTCGCATCGTCCTGGCTTGAGCCTTGCCGGCTCGCTCCGCCCATTGCCCTCGTCGCAGCCATTCCTGGAGAGGATTGTACCCTCCAACCTGCCGGCCAAGCCAAAGTGCCAGCCGCCTGGGCAAGACTCATCGATGGGGTCATGGAAACAACGACCGCGTCAGTAGCCATCGCTTCTCCGCTCCGAGAAGTTAAAACTAATACGTATGGAATAGACGCGGAATGATGGGTTTGGTCAACCGGGACGGGGGTTACGGAGGTTTGGATCCGTTTGCCGGGTGGGCGGACGGGGTGCGGCTGGCAGCGCCCGTTACACTGGGAGGCGATGAGCAGAAATCTGTTTGGTGGCGTGGACGACGAACGGGCTGAGGGGGTTGCCGGATGGTTTACGGCGCACTGCGACGGCGGGGCTCGTGGCAATCCGGGGCCGGCGGGGTATGGAGCCGTGATTGAGGACCCGGAGGGCCGGGTTGTGGCGCGACTGAGCGAGTATCTGGGGCGCCAGACGAACAACTACGCCGAGTACAAGGGGTTGCTGGCAGTGCTGGAGTGGGCGCTCGCGAACGGGGTGAGGCGGCTGCGGGTGGTGTCGGACTCGGAGCTGATGGTGCGGCAGATGAAGGGCCGGTACAAGGTGAAGAATCCAGGGCTGCGGCCGCTGTGGGAGGAAGCGCAGCGGCGGGCGCTCAAGCTGGAGGGATTTGAGATGCGGCACACGCTGCGCGGCGGAAATAAGGAGGCGGACCGGCTGGCGAATGAGGCGATGGACAAAGGGATGGGGAATACGGAGTAGAGTGGGTATGCGAATCGGCGAGTCAGCGGATGTTCATGGCCCTTCCAGAGTTCCGTACTCAGGCGCGCCGACCAGCACAAGCCGACTGCCATCCCATTGATAGCGCGTTCGCACAAAGCCTGAAGAGCAACAGTCGCCGTCGCGCTTCTCGGGGTCCAGCAACTCGAAGACCAACTTTCCGTGATCGCCATAGACCTTGTAGAGCCCGAGATAGGCACGGTCGCCGGTATAGCAATAGGCCAGCAGCCTTGGCTTCCCAGCGTCAAACGAATAGAAATAAACGTAGTCGGTGGTTTGAGTACCGCCGGTGTGATATCGGAGCACGACAATCGCGTCCTCTTTGCCGTCACCCGTCACGTCGGCATAGTCCACGGACTCAAACATGAAGCCAGTAGAATCCTCTCCGTGTACCAAGTGAATCGGTTTCCGCTTCGAGTACCCATCCTTCGGGTCACCCAGCCATTTCAGCTCCATTGTGCCCGAGCAAAGGACCACTCAGCGGGTAGGTGAAGTTTTTGAAATCAACCTGCCGGATGCTGCTCTGAGCGGAGACGAACCCAGCGGAGATACAAATCAGAATGCCAGCTACAAGGGGGCGCATGAGCAGAGTCTACCCCCAGCAGATGTGCGCTTCAATCGCTGACTTGCTGGCTCGCTGACTTGTCGTTATACTCTGCGGCCGAGGTCGTTGCGCCAGGCGTAGCCGTCGTTTTCGAGCAGGTGGTCGGCGCACTCGGGCCCCCAGGAGCCGGCAAAGTAGTTGGGAAAGACCTCAGGCTTCTTGGCGGCCCAGGCCTCGAGTACGGGCGTGTAGAGAGCCCAGTTGGTTTCGACGCCGTCGCGATGGGCGAATAGAGTCTGGTCGCCGAGCATGGCGTCGAGGAGCAGGCGCTCATAGCCGTTGGCGCTGGACTTGCCGAAAGCGGATTCGTAATCGAAGTCCATGTTGACAGGGCAGACGGCCATTTCGGTGCTGGTAGGAACCTTGGCGCCGAAGCGCAGCGCGATGCCCTCGTCGGGCTGGATGCGGATGGTGAGCAGATTGGGTTGAATCTCGCTGCAGGGGCCGGAGGAGGCGATGCGGTTGAAGATGAGCAGCGGGGGCTGCTTGAACTGGATGCTGATTTCGGTGGCGCGCTTCTTCATGCGCTTGCCGGCGCGGAGATAGAAGGGGACCCCGGCCCAGCGCCAGTTGTCGATGGCGAGGCGGAGAGCAGCGTAGGTCTCAGTGCCGGACTCGGGATTGACGCGCTCCTCGTCGCGATAGCCGACGACGTGCTCGCCCTCGACGATGCCGGGACCGTATTGTCCGCGGACGGCGTTGAGGATGGGGATGGAGGGGATGGCCCGCCAGACCTTGAACTTTTCGCGGCGAACGCTGTCAGCGTCGAAGCTGGAAGGCGGCTCGAGGGCGACGAGGGCGAGAAGCTCCATCATGTGGTTCTGGACAACGTCGCGCAGAGCGCCGGCCTTTTCGTAAAACGGGCCACGGCCCTCGACGCCGAGAGTTTCGGCGACGGTGATCTGCACGTGGTCAATGTAGTTGCGTTTCCAGATGGGCTCGAAGATGCCGTTGGCGAAGCGGAAGACGAGGAGGTTCTGCACGGTCTCCTTGCCGAGGTAGTGATCGATGCGGAAGACCTGGCTTTCGTTGAAGACGGCGTTGACCTGGTGGTTGAGCTCGCGGGCGGAGTCGAGGTCGTGGCCGAAGGGCTTCTCGATGACCACGGCGACACGGCCTCTTTCGGGGCGCGCCATGCCCTGCGCGCCGAGATTCTCAATGATGCCGGCGAAGAACTCGGGCGCGGTGGCGAGGTAGTAGAGACGATCGTCGCCGATTCCCTTCTCTTTGGCGATGCGGTCCAGTTCCGTTTTCAGCGCGGCGTAGTGGGAAGCGTCGTCGAAGTTGAGGGGGAAGTAGCTGACGTGAGAGATGAAGCTGTCGAGTTTGGGGTCGGTGGCTTCGACGCCGCCGGACTCGACGATGCCGGAACGCATGTCGGCGGCGAACGCATCGCCCAGCGGGCGGCGCGCGACGCCGACGATGGCGAACTGTTTGGGCAGGAGGTTCGCCTGAAAGAGGTGAAAGTACGCGGGCAGCAGCTTGCGCCTGGTGAGATCGCCGGAGGCGCCGAAGATGACAAGAATCCCAGGGTCGGGAATCCGCTCGGCGCCTTTGGGGAGCTGGGAGAGATCCTCGGGGCGGACTCTCATTTGCATGGTGGCCATTCTAGAAAAACAACCTCCGGCGGTGTGAGAGAGAGCTTTCAGCTCTCAGCCGTCAGCTTCTAGCTACTAGCTTCCAGCTCGGTGTGTGAGAGCGAGTGCTTTGCAATCCCAGGGCCAGAATCGGAACCTGGGGCACCCAGCTTGAGTGCAAACGCTGATGGCTGCGTTTATTTCTTCGCTTTGGCGAAGCGCTTATTGACTTCGGCCCAATTTACGACGTTCCACCAAGCAGCGAGGTAGTCGGGGCGGCGGTTCTGGTACTTGAGGTAGTAGGCGTGCTCCCAAACGTCGTTGCCGAGGATGGGGTAGAGGCCTTGCGAGAGCGGCGAGTCCTGATTGGCGGTGGTAATGATCTTGAGCTTGCCGCCGGTGAAGACCAGCCAACCCCAGCCGGAACCGAACTGCTTGGCCGTGGTCTCGTTGAAGGTCTTCTTGAAGGCGTCGAAGTCGCCGAAGTCGGCAGTGATCTGCTTGGCGATGTCGCCGGAGGGGTGGCCGCCGATGCCGGCGGAGTTGGCGGGGCCCATGATGGTCCAAAACATGCTGTGGTTGGAGTGCCCTCCGCCATTGTTGCGGACGGTGGTGCGGATGTCCTCGGGAACCACGTTGAGATCGCTGATGAGGTCGTCGACGGACTTGGCGGCCAACGCGGGGTGATTGGCGAGGGCGGCGTTGACGTTGTTGATATAGGCCTGGTGGTGCTTGTCGTGGTGGAGCTTCGTGGTTTCGGTGTCGATGAAGGGTTCAACCGCAGCGTAGTCGTAGGGAAGCGGCGGTAACTCGTATGCCATAGGGGAAATTTCCTCCGTTCGGATTGTACTGTGTGAGAGCGGTCCCGCGTGTCAACGGCGCATACATTTAGGCGCGTATATATGGATAGATGCGGAAACGGGCGGCCGGGGTTCGGGAAAGTTCATCGATTGAGACGAATAGGACGAAAACCGGCGGGCATGAGCGAGTCGGGTTTCGTGAGGCTAACTCGCGACAGGGAGGATGGGAAACCACGGTTCTTCGCGATCGGGCAGGCGCCTAGGAGCGGACAGCAGGGGATGCGATTCCCATACCTCGAGGCCAGACGCGGCTCCCTGCGCGACCAGCGCGATGCGGTGGCCCATGTGGTTGAGCAGGCAGAATCGCCAGCGCATGGGATCGTCGTCGATGCCCGGTTCGACTCGCAGGCGAATGCCTTCCGGGCGGCCAAAGAGAAAGGAGATCTTGCGCAGCGGGAGCGAGAGGCCCATGCCGCGCGCCTTGATGTAGGCTTCCTTGAGGGTCCAGAGCGAGAGCGCGCGACCGGGGCGGTCTGTGGCGGGAAGACCTTCGAGTTGCGCCTGTTCCGCGAGCGAAAAGACATGAGACGCCAGGTCGACGATCTCTTCCGCGCGGCTGGCGGACTCGACATCGATGCCCACTTCAATGCTCGTGCCGGGGATGGCGGCGGGGCCTACGTGAGGGGCGCGCGTGGCAGGAGACGCGACCAGGCAGACGGCGAGACCGACGCTGTTCGATTGATTGAAGCGCAGGCCGCAGTCCGGAAGGGGAGCCGGCTTGCCGTATTTGTTGACGGAGTAGCTCCAGGCGTGCGGCGGGACGGGGTAGGAGTGAGAGAGCGCAATGCGCGCCAGGGCATGCGTAGCCTCGTACTCGTGCCGGTGGCGCTCGAAGCGGAACCTGGCGGCTTGCGCGCGCTCAGCGTCGCTGAGCAGCGCCACGCAGGCTTCGGCTACGGCGGCATCGGAGAGGTCGCCGGGATAGGCAAACCAGAGCTGGAACACGGCGTCCCCCATTTTTCAGTCGCTCTCCGATTCCATGGCAATGCTTGTGAACAAGGATAAAGCCCTTCGACAGGGCGGCGGAGGATAGTCTACAATTTCGCGCGAACCGACCGTGTATGGGCCGATGAGCCGTTCTGGTCCCCCGTTGCCGGCCACGGCGCTTGTGAATGCGGAATGGAAGGAATGGAGGACGGAATTCGAATGGAAGCGAAGCGAGTAAGGCAAAACTACCTGGCTATCGTGGTTGCCGCAGTGGCGTGTTTCGCGTTTGAGGCAGCATGGTATTCGTATTTCCTGCAGGCCTGGCTTGACGGCATTGGGCGCTCGCGCGCCTGGCTGATGAGCCAGGGAGTGAATCCTGCCCTGCAGTATGGGACTGCGCTGGTTTCGGCGGCCTTGATTGCCACGGCGATCTCGTGTGTAACCCAACTGACCGGGGCGCAGACGGCGCTGCGCGGCATGCGGGTGGCCGCGCTGCTGTGGCTGGGCTTCGTATTGACGACATGGGCGACCGAGTACGTCTTCGAAGTACGTACCTATGCGTTGTTTGCCATCAACACCGGGTTCTGGCTGATCGGCATGGTGGTGATGGGAGCGATTGTGGGCGCGTGGAAAAAACAGGGACCAAGGGAACAAGGAGCCGAGGGAACAAAAAGCTGAGGGATCAGGGAAGACAAAGCCTCTCCCCTTCACCGCTGAACTTCGGCTGAGGTTTCCCCAATCCGCTTCCTGCTCTCAATATCCGGCGCTGCATTCCTGGCTATTCGGGTGGGGGATAGAAGGGCAGCTTTGGGTTTTTCTCGTTGGCGCGGCGGACGGTGGCATCGTCAAAGAGCAGCGCCGGAGCGAGGACGGTGACCGGCGGGTCGCCGAAGGAGCCGGCGACCCAGAGATCCTTGCCCGCGGCTTCAATGCTGGAGCGAAGGGCGCGCTGGTCGACGTCGTCGAGCACGGCGCCGCGCACCAGCTCGCGCTTGCCGTCAGGGCTGACGCGGTAGAGCAGGCGCGGCATGCGCTCGCCGCCCAGCGTTTGGACAAAATAGACGCTCTTGAGGCCGCGATCCTTAGCCATCTCCAGAAGCTTTTGATCGAGTTCGTCCGCTGAAAGTCCATTTTCCGCGGTGATTTTGAGGACGCCAATCATGGGACGCGCGGGGCCGGTGATGCCGGCGCGGCCATGGCCGTTCGATTGCGGTAAGTCGCGGACAGGCTGGCGGCCGATTAGGTAATTCTCGAGGCGGCCGGCGTGGACGAGTTGGACGGCCTGCGCAGGGACACCTTCGTCGTCGACGTCATACGCGCCGAGGAGGCCTTTGCCGTTGTAGGTCTTGAGGCCGGGGTCGTCGACGACATTCAGGAAATCGGGCATCACACGCGCGTGGTAACTGGACGCGAAGGGGCCGTTGGTGCGCGCTTCAGTGCCGAGTGCGGGACGCGTGGCCGTGACCGCGGAGGCGAGGAGGCTGCGCAGCGTATCGGCAGCGGCGTCGGCGCTCATCAGCAGCGGGCCGTGATACTCCTCTTCGACGAGCGGCGCCTTGCGCAGATCGGCGAGGGAGGCGATCTCATCGAGGGCGTGCTGGTTGAAGACGGTCTCGGAGTCGAGGTCAGCCAACGAAATGCCGCCCGACGAGTAGGAGCGGTCGAGGCGCATGCCATCGGGGGCTTGCGTGCCTGCAGCGATGGATTCCTGGCACTCGGCGGCAGATTTGCGGACGATGGTCCCTTCGCTGTTGACGAGCCAGGTGGTGGTTGTGCGGGCGCGAAAAGCGGCGGTCGAGTATTCGATGTCGCGCTCCCACCCCGGCAAGCCAGATGCGGGCTTTCCGGGGACTCCGGTCTGGTTGGCGCTGACCGAAGCGGCCGTACGGTAGAGGCCGCTTGCGCGAGCTACGCGATCGGCCCAGGAGCTCTCGTCGAGATGCAGCGCGATGGGATCGGCGAGCGAGATGATGGGTTTCTCCTGACTGAAGTCGTCGGCTTGCGGCGGGGTTTGGACCTGTTTCAATTCCGCCTGCTTCTGCGCGTAGGCCGCGAAAGCGTTCTTGTAAGCCTGATCGGTTGCGGTCCAGAGCGAGGACCGGATGGCGATGGGATCATTGTCGAGCGCGGTGAGTTCGAGCGAGCCGTCGCCGCGGGCGCCAGAGCTATCGGTTTTGTAGTCGCCGACGCGCACGGTGACGCGGGCTACGCGCTGGTGTGCGTGGTCAGAGCCCTCGCTCGAGCCGAATTCGGCCTTGGTCTGGAAATCGTCAACTTCTTCGATGCGGTATTGAATGAAGAACGGCTTAGCGAAGCCTTTCAACTCCAACTGACTCATGCTACGGTCAAGCTCCGCGAGCATGGCCTTGAGGACGGGGTCGCGCTCGGCTTCCGCGCGGGTCGGCTGGGCCGCGCAGAAGGAAGGCGCGCAGAGGAAGAGGGCGAGAGATGCGGCGCAGGCGAAGGTGATCGTCGGTCGCGCGGGATTCATTGCGCCTCCTTGGCTGCGGGTGATTGAGAGTCCGCGCCGGGGATGGGCAGGATGGGCGGGCGCGCGGTGCCTTGCGGCTGGCGCTGCGTCTCAAGGGCGCTGAGGAACATGGCAGGAGCGACGGCGCTGACGGGGATGGTGCCTGATTCAGCGCCGCACTGGCCGTTGAAGACTTCGCTCTTGTCGCCGGTAGCGATGATGCTTTTCATGGCGGCGAGGGGCGTGCCGACGATGCTGACGCCGCGGACGAGCTCGTCGGGACGGCCATCGACATAGACACGCCAGACAACAAGGGGAATGACCTGAAAGGCCTGCGGCGACGCGCGCTGCGTGACGGCGAAGCCGGAGGAGATGTCTTCAAAATAGAGGCCGTAGGGTTTGCCTTGCTTTTTGGCCTCTTCGATGAGCTCCTTCCGCAGTTCGGATTCAGAGACGCTCTTGGTTGAGGTGACGATGAGGTTGCCCTGGCGGCCGGTGGGTACGTGGCCGCCTTCGGCGCGCCCGTGGCCGTTGGACGCTCCGAAACTGGCAATGGGCAAGCGCGACATGAGGAAGTTTTTGAGCACGCCGTCCTGGATGAGATCGACGCGCTCGGCTTTCTGGCCTTCGTCGTCGTACTGGTAGCTGCCGCTGAGCCAGGTGTTGCCGAAGGTGGTGAGGGTGGGGTCGTCGACGACGGAGAGAAAGCCGGGCAGCACTTCCTTGCCAACATCCTTGGTGAAGGTCTGGCCCTCTTCGTCGCCGCGCTGGCGCTGGCCCTCGAGCCGGTGGCCGAGCACCTCGTGGAAGAAGACGGCGGCGGCTCGGCCGGAGAGGATGGCTGGCCCATCGAAGGGCTCGGTAACCGGAGCCTTGCGCAGCGCTTCGAGACTCTGGCCGAGCGAGCGCATGGCCGCTTCAAGATCGGCTTGTTTGGGCAGGCCGTCAACGGTTTGGGCCTCGAAGGTTCGCTCGCGGAAGAGATCCATGCCATCGTCGGCGCGCGCGACCGCAACGGCGACCAACCGCGCCTGCAAATGCGGCGTGACGATTTGCGCGCCCTCGGAGGAAGCGAAGTAGTCCGTCTCGTTCTTAACGGTGAGAAGGACCATGTTCTCGTAGACGTCAGGGTAGTCGCGGAAGATGTGGGACAGTTCCCTCACCCGCTGCTCCCATGCAGCGCGATCGATGGCGACGGACGGGGCGATGACGCCGATGTGCGCTTGCGGGGCTTGCTGACTGAAGTCGGGCGAGGTGTCTTCTTCCCTGGCGCGGACTTGCGCCTCGGTTTTGACGCGGAGGTAATTGTCGAGAGCGGCGCCGTAGCCGGTGTTGGTGGCGAGCCAGAGCGAACGCGCGAGGGCTTCGCGGTCGTCGCCGAGTGGAAGCTGCAGGCTGTTGACGGCCGAACCGCGATGCGTACCGTGGGTGTTGTCGAGCTTGGGGTCGCCGACACGGACCTGCACGTCGGTGCTGCGAGTGCGGCCGGCCGTGCTCTCAGCGAGCGCGCCGTAGAACGCGCGAATGGAGACGAAGCTCGAGTCACGGACGGTGTAACTGAGGAAGTAGGGCGGCAACTGCTTATCATCGGCGGGCGAGGAGTCTGCGATCCCGCCCTTGACGTTCGCTGGCGTGGCGGCCAAGGATGGGGCAGCCGCAGACTTGCTGAGCGAGGTGAAGGCGCGGTGCAGCTCGGTAGTCATGGCGTCAAGGAGGACAGGACCGGGCTGCTGCGCGCGGGCTGAAACCGAGAGAGCGAACAGAGAGACGATGGCTGCCGCGGGCACGAGGTGCGGGAATGGAATCGTCCGGCTGGTGGATGCGGTTGTAGAATCGTTGGGCAAGTGGCTCAGGGGTACGGGCAAAAGCATCTGTATGTTCGATTGTCGCAGAGTTGGCCATAAAAGGAGAATTGGCATGAGATTTCCCTGGCGATGGGTTGTGGTGATGTGCGTGGGCGCGTTGTCGGCAGGAATGATTTCCCTGCCGCTTGCTGCGCAAAGTGGCGCAACGACGGCGGCTCCGGCGTCCACAGCGGCCTCGCAGGCGCCTGCTACTTCGGCGGCACCGGCCGCGCCCGCGCCTGCAAATCCGCAACAGGCTTACACGCTACCGCCGGACAAACTGGCCAAGGCGATCGCACTGAGCCGCATTCGCAACATTCTGAGCATTGTGGATTCGATCTGGGGTCTCGTCTTCCTGTGGCTGCTGCTGGCGATGCGCGGCTGGGCAGGGCTGGAGGCGTGGGCGCAGCGGATTTCGGGCAAGCGATGGGTTCAGGGACTTATCTTCTTTGCGGCGTTCTTCGTCATTTCCGCGATAGCGGGATTGCCGTTCGATTGGCTCAGCCAGCACTATGAACGCGCTTACGAGATCAGCGTGCAAGGATGGGGAAGCTGGTTTGGCGACGAGGCGAAGGCGCTGGGGCTGACGCTGCTTTTCGGCGTGCCGATTCTGCTGCTCTTCAACTGGATTGTGCGGCGCTGGCCGCGGCGCTATTGGCTGGGGATCTGGGTGGTCACGCTGCCCATTCTGGTTTTTGCCATCTTCGTGTTGCCGCTGTTCGTACCTCTCTTTTACAAGCAGGAGCCGCTCCAGAAGAATCACGCCGCTTTGGTGGCCAAGCTCGAAACAGTGGTGGCGCGGACCGGGATCAACATCCCGTCTGATCGCATGTATCTGATGAAGGCCAGCGAGAAATCTTCAGGGATCAATGCATTCGTGGCCGGGATAGGGGCCACGAAACGCTACGTGATGTGGGATACGGCGACGAATCAGCTACCCGATGACGAGGTGCTGTTCGTCTTTGGCCACGAGAGCGGACACTACGTGCTGCACCACATTCCTAAAGAGCTCGCCGGTAACGCTGTGGCGCTGTTTTTTGTGTATTGGGCGTGCGCGGCATTTGCGGCGTGGATGGTGCGGCGGTGTGGTGCGCGCTGGGGCGCGGCTGAACTCTCTTCGCGGACGGGGTTTGTCGTCCTGCTATTCGCGATCTCGCTTGCGGGCTTCCTCACGCAGCCGGCAGGTAACGCCTTCAGCCGCCACTTTGAACATCAGGCCGACGTGTACGGGCAGGAGGCGATTCACGGGATCGTTGCGGACCCGCAAAAGACGGCGGTCGCCGCGTTCAACGCCCTAGGCCAATCCTGGCTCGAAGATCCGAATCCGAGCCGGTTTGTCAAGTTCTGGCTGTTCAGCCATCCCAGCGTGCAAACCCGCGCCAACTTTGCGGCGCACTACGACCCGTGGGCGAACGGGGGACATGGGGAGTTCTTTGGAAACTAGGGAATAGGGAGTAGGGAGTAGGGATCAGAGATCAGCGGCCGAGGGGAGAGATCGGGGATGGAGCGCGAGTGCTCAGTTGAGTAATTCAAAAATGGCGGCGGCGCCCATGCCGCCGCCGACGCACATCGTCACCATGCCATAGCGCGCCTTCCGGCGTTTCATCTCTCGGAGGAGTGTCGCGGTTAATTTGGCACCGGTGCAGCCGAGGGGGTGGCCAAGCGCGATGGCTCCGCCGTTGACGTTGATGCGGGCGGGGTCGAGCGAGAGCGCGCGAATGATGGCGAGCACCTGTGCGGCAAAAGCTTCGTTCAATTCGATGAGGTCGATGTCATCGAGAGTGAGGCCGGCGAGGGCAAGCGCTTTCGGTATGGCAGTGATGGGGCCAATGCCCATCTCTTCAGGCAAACAACCGGTGACGGCATAGGAGACGAGGCGGGCGAGCGGGCGAATACCGAGCGAGCGAGCGCGGCCAGCTTCCATGAGGACGGCGGCGGCTGCGCCGTCGGAGGTTTGCGAGGAGTTTCCGGCCGTGACCGTGCCCTGCGCGTGGAAGACGGGCTTTAGCTGAGCCAGCGCTTCCGCGGAGGTATCAGCGCGGGGGCCCTCGTCGGCGGAGAAGAGCGATTCCTTCGAGATCGGTTTGCCGGGCTTGTCACCGGGGATTGTCGTGGTGGCTTTGACCGGGATGAGTTCTTCGGCGAAGCGGCCTGCGGCTTGCGCGGCAAGCGCTTTTTGATGGCTACGGAGGGCGTAGTCGTCCTGATCAACACGCGAGATACAGTAATGGCGGGAGACGCGCTCGGCGGTGAGGCCCATGGTGAGGAGCGAGGCGGGGTAGTTGGCGGCGAGCCAGGGATTGGGGCTGGGCTTGTTGCCGCCCATGGGGATGAGGCTCATGGATTCGGCGCCGCCAGCCACGATGACGCTCGCGGTGCCGGAGCGGATGCGGTGATTGGCGAGCGCGATGGCTTCAAGGCCGGAAGCACAGAGGCGGTTGACGGTGACGCCGGGGATTTCGACCGGGAGGCCGGCGCGGAGGGCGGCCATGCGGGCGATGTTCCAGCCCTGCTCGCCTTCGGGCTGAGCGCAGCCGAGGATCACGTCCTCGATGGCGGCTTTGTCGAGGGCGGGGCCCTGTCGAGCGCGCCGTTCAATGCTGTTGCGGCAAGATCGTCAGGGCGGGTGGTGGAAAGTGCGCCCTTGGGGGCTCGGCCAACGGGCGTGCGGACAGCGGCGACGAGAACGGCTCGGGGCATGGGTGGCTCCTGAAAGCGAGTCAGCAAGTCAGCAGGTCAGCGAGTCAGCGCTGCAATGGTTGGCGTTGCCTATCCTGCGGGACTGCGGCAAATCACTGTCTCTGGACGCGATGCTAATCCTGAGTGTCGAGGAGCGTCCAGGCGTTTTTGGCGTAAAAGTGGTAGACGGTGCGCTGGTCGATGACGGAGTCGGCGAGGGCATCGTGGTCGATGCGCGGCGGAGGATGCTTCATGCCGAGTTGGGCTTCGTGGACGTCCTGAGGAGATGCAGGATCGATGGCCCAGTTGAAGCCGAGGACATTGCCTGAGCCGTGGGACTGGAGGCGTTCGGTTTCGGGCGCCGAGGAGAGCACCATGGGTTCGCCGTTGCCGCTCGAAAAAAAGACGAGAAGCGACACGGTCCCATTGACGGAACAGAGGACGGCCCAGTCGGAGGAGCCGAGACGCTCGAGGCTGGCATGAACGACGTTTTCCGGCTGGTGCGCCTCATAGGTTTGCGGGATGAGGCAGCCGCGGCGGTTGAGCGCATCCTGGACGGCGGGCGGGAGCTGAGGAAAGGAGTTCGCGGGAAGATGGCGAATGAGGTAGGGAGTGAGGTGGCCGTCGAACATGACCTGGCCGGATTTATTGAGAGGGGCCGAGGCCGAATCCTGCGGCAGAATCGGTGAGGGGCAACAAAAAAAAAGCAGCGAAGCGAGCGCAAACCCCGATTTGAAACGCGCGCGAACCATCGAAAACTCTCACGAGCACTCTATGCCGAGTGGGGCAGAACCGCAACCGTTTCCACGGGCGCGGATCAATTGCGCAAGGGCTTGCCGGTTTTGAGCGTGAAGGCGATGCGCTCCTGCGTCTTGCGCTCGCCGCAGAGGGAGAGGAACGCTTCGCGTTCGAGATCGAGGAGGTACTGTTCGGTGACGAGAGTGCCAGGGGTAATGCGGCCGCCGGCGAGGATGTAGGCGGCCCAGCGGGCGACTTTCTGATCGTGCTCCGAGGCGTAGCCGGCCTCGCCCATGAGATAGATGCCGGTCTCGAGAGCGGCGAGCGCGGCCGTGCCGGGAGCGGGGATTTGCGTGCGCGGTTGCGGCGGGGCGTAGCCGGACTCGGCGAGGGCGGCGACCTGTGCTTTGGCGTCGAGAAGCATGCGCTCGCGGTTCATGGTGATGCGATCGGCGGGCGAGAGCAGACCGAGGGAGCGGGCTTCAGCGGCGGAGGTGGAGACTTTGGCCATGGCGATGGTTTCGAGCGCGCGCTTGAGAGCCGTGGCGAGCTCGGCGGATTGCGCGAAGCGCGATGGCGGGTCTCGGGGGTCGGGCGGCGCGAGGCCGGCGGCTGCGTCGAGGGCGCGGAGGAGCATTTCTTTTGTGCCGCCGCCGGCGGGGATGAGGCCGACGCCAGCTTCGACGAGGCCCATGTAAGTTTCAGCGTGAGGCTGGCGGAGCGCGGCGTGGAGGCAGATCTCTGCACCGCCGCCGAGGGTGAGGCCAAAGGGCGCGGCGACGACGGGGCGCGGGCAGAATTTGATGGCCGCAGTCATCTGCTGGAAGCTGTGAATGACGCGGGCCAGCTCGTCCCACTCGCCTTCCTGCGCGGCGAGCAGGAGCTGCATGAGGTTGGCGCCGACGGAGAAGTTTTCACGGTCGCCGGAGATGACAAAGCCGGCGAAGTCGCGGACCGCCTCGGAGGAGGGGTTGAGGACGGCAGAGATGAGGGCGAGAACATCGCCGCCGATGGCGTTCTTGAGCGAGTGTAGCTCGATGCAGGCGATGCCGTCGCCGAGATCGACGAGCGAAGCGCCGGGGTTGGTGCGGACGACTTTGTGAGTGCGGCGGAAGTCGGCGACGCAGGCGTGACCGGGGACGACGGGGATGGGGATTGTTTGGCCTGTGACCGGTTGGAAACATTGCTTGTGGTCCTGCGAGTACCAACTTGATCGCGTGGCGGCGATTAGTGCCAGAACGCGGCCGCTTACAGGCAGATGAAGAGCCTTCATGCGGTTCACGGTGTCGACGACGCCTGCAGCATCCCACATTTCAAAGGGGCCGAGCTCCCAGTTGAAGCCGGCGCGCATGGCGGCGTCGATGGAGGGGGCGTCATCGGCGACCTCGCCAATGCGGTCGGCGGCGAAGTTCCAGAGCGAGGAGAGAAAGGGCCAGAGGAAGGCCGCCGCTTTTTCTTTTGCGGGGTCGTTGGCGAGGAGGAGACGCAGGCGCTCGGGAAGCGTGGCGGCGTTTTTGGCCATTTCGAGCGAGGGCACAGCGGGCTTGGCGGCAGGACGGTATTCGAAGGTGGAGAGATCGAGGACCAGGCGCTCATCTTTGCCGTCAGCGCCGCGGACTTTCTTGTAGAAGCCCTGGCCGGATTTCCACCCCGACGACGAAGACCCGTCGCCGGGGACCCCGGATTTGTCGCCGAGCCAGCCGCGCTTGAGAAGCTCGTCGAGGATGGGCGAGAATTTACCGCCGGTGACGCCCTGAGGGAAGTTGGCGGCGACGTGGGCGAGGATGTCGATGCCGACGAGATCGGCGAGGCGAAAAGTTCCGGTGCGAGGCCAGCCGATGGCGGGTCCGGTGAGCGTGTCGACCTCTTCGATGGAGAGCCCCTGCTCAAGCATCAAGTTGGCGGCGTTGAACATGACCGCAATGCCGATGCGATTGGCGATGAAGTTGGGCGTGTCGTGCGCGATGACAACTTGCTTGCCGAGAATGCGATCGGCGAAGGCGGAGAAGGCGGCGATGGCGGCGGGATCGGAATCGGCGGTAGGGATGACTTCGAGGAGGCGCATGTAGCGCGGCGGGTTGAAGAAGTGCGTGCCGAAGAAGCGGCTGCGGAGGTCAGGAATCGCGGCGGCGATGCGGGTGATGGGCAGGCCGGAGGTGTTGGTGGTGAGAAGCGCGTGCGCGGCGAGATGGGGAAGGACGCGGGTGAGCAGCGCCGCTTTGATTTCGAGATTTTCGGCGACGGCTTCGATGATCCAGTCGCAATCGGCGAGTTTGGGCAAGTCATCGTCGAAGTTGCCGGGAGTGATGAGCGAGGCACGGGATTGCTCAAAAAATGCGGCGGGTTTGGACTTCGAGAGGGCATCGAGAGCGGTGCGGGCGAGCGGGCGCCGAACCCTTTCAGGTTTTGGTGGGAGGTCGAGGAGGAGCGTGAGAATTCCGGCGTTGGCCAGATGAGCGGCGATGCGGGAGCCCATGGTTCCGGCGCCGAGAACCGCGGCGCGGCGAACGAGGAGCGGTTTAGTGCCAATCTCCACCCCACGGACGAAGACCTGTCCGTGGGGACCCCGGTTGTGCGGGGCGGGAGTTGCGGCCTTGCCTGCGGTGCTCATGCGGGCTCTCCGCCTTCCTTCCGCGTGCTCGTGTCTGGAGCACTTCGGTATCCCAGGTCTCAAACTCGAGACCTGGGGCACCCACGTAAACGCTCGCAGCATACGCAAGGCGGGCGCGTGGGGTCAAGGATGGCGCGCCTCCTCTATATAGGAAGGGCCGTCAGTACTCGATCTTGTTCGGTGAGGCGATCCACGCGGCGAAGCTGGCCCACGCCTCATCGCCGAGCATCTGCATGGAGCGGATCTTCCGCTGACCTTTGTCCTCACGAAGTTCTTCATAGAGAACAGCGTCGTCGAAGCCGGCGCGGGCGGCGTCAGCGGCGCTGGCGCCGTAGTAGATGGCGTCGAGGCGCGCCCAGTAGGCGGCCGCGAGGCACATGGGGCAAGGCTCGCAACTCGTATAAAGCTCGCAGCCAGCGAGGGTGAAGGTTCTCAGAGACTTGGCAGCGGCGCGGATGGCGTTGACTTCAGCGTGCGCGGTGGGATCGTTGGCGGCGGTGACGGAGTTGACGCCCTCGCCGACAATGTTGCCGTCGCGCACGACGACCGCCGCGAATGGCCCGCCACGAGCAGCGGCGACGTTTTGGGTGGCCAGCGCGATGGCGCGGCGCAGGAACACCGGGTTGGGCTGGCCGGGCACCCGCTCTGGTCCTCCTCATTCGACGAATGATGAAAAGACAGCTTCAGTATGGCACACGGTATACGCCCGCCGAGTGCGGCGCGACCAGGACCATTCGCGCCGGCACGGTCGAGGAGATTGGGGCGACTGGAGATCGGCTCTCAGCCGGCCAGATGGGTTTGGAGGACTTCAAGGAAGCGGGCCAGCCAGGCGGGGTGCGCGGGCCACGCCGGCCCGGTGACGAGGTTGCTGTCGACCACGGCGCCGGACATGTCGACGGAGACATAGGTTCCTCCGGCCAGCTCGACCTCGGGCGCGCAGGCGGGATAGGCGTTTAGCTTGCGGCCCTTGAGCACGCCCGCGGCAGCCAACAGTTGCGGGCCGTGACAGAGCGCGGCAATGGGCTTGTTGGCGTTGGCGAAGTGGCGGATGACGTCGAGGACTTTGGCGTTGAGGCGGAGATACTCCGGGGCGCGGCCGCCAGGGATGACGAGGCCGTCGTATTGCGCGGGCTCGATCTCATCGAACGTGGCGTTGAGCGTGAAGTTGTGGCCGCGCTTTTCGGTGTAGGTTTGATCGCCCTCGAAGTCGTGGATCGCGGTGCGGACCTGATCGCCTTTCTTCTTGCCGGGGCAGACGGCATGGACCGTGTGGCCGACCATCTGAAGAGCCTGGAAGGGGACCATGATCTCGTAGTCCTCAACAAAATCGCCGGCGAGCAGCAATAGCTTTGCGGATTTCATAGGTATCTTCCTCCGCACCAAGTTTGCCACAGGACACTGGGTGAGCGTGAGCGCGGCGGGCTGAGTTTGCGGACAACGCGGCGCGGGTGGCGTGGTACAGCGTTCGCGGCGCCGGGAGGCGTAGAGCGGGAATCGCGGCATCAGAGCGCGCGTATACTGCTGGAAAACCTGCGGAAAGAGAAAAAATGAGCCTGGGAACGCTGTGGCCGTGGCTGATTTACGGGTGGGTTGGCCTGGAAGCCGTGGTCTCTATTGCAACGCGGACGCGGCGCGGCCAGGGAACCGTGCACGACCGCGGAACGCAACTCATCATTTGGGTGGTTATCGTGTTCTCGTTTTTCGCCGCGGGCTGGGTGGCGTTTCCAGGCGCGGATATACGCCTCGATCACCATGCCCTGCGCTTGGCCGCGCTCGTTCTCATCGTCGCCGGTCTTGCCGTCCGTATCGCCGCCATTGTGACTCTTGGCAGGTCATTCAGCGCCAATGTCGCGATCCGCTCTACGCAAACGGTTCTGCGCAAGGGACTATACCGCGCGGTTCGGCATCCGTCCTATCTGGGCATGGAGATCATCTTTCTGGCGGTGGGAATCCATACGCACAATTGGGCCTCGCTGGCGACTGTCTTTGTTCCTCCCACGATCGCGGTGCTCTATCGGATTCACGTGGAAGAAGCGGCGTTGGTGGGCGCGTTTGGCGAGGAGTACGCGGAGTATATGCGGGCGACGAAGCGATTGATCCCCGGCGTGTATTGAGGGTGCGGCGTGGGGCCGCAAGGTTGCAGTGAGCGATAGAGCTGAGCGGCGAGGCCGCGCGGACGTAGAATTTCTTCATGGCCGGGGCTGGAACTCTTGCCGCGTTGAATGCGCGGATTGTGGCATGCGAGCTTTGCCCGCGGTTGCGCGCACATTGCGCCGAGGTGGCGCGCAAGAGGCGGCGGAAGTATGCCGACTGGGAGTATTGGGGCCGGCCTGTGCCGTCGTTTGGCGACGCGAAGGCGCGCGTGATGGCGCTGGGGTTGGCGCCGGGCGCACACGGATCGAATCGCACTGGGCGGCCGTTCACAGGCGATGGATCGGGCGATTTTCTTTATCCTGTGCTGCACGCGGCGGGGTTTGCGTCGCAGCCGACGGCGACCAAACGCGATGATGACATGAAGCTGAGCGGGCTGTGGATTTGCTCCGTGGTACGATGCGCGCCGCCGGGCAACAAGCCGACGACAGAAGAGCTGCGCAACTGCGCGCCGTGGCTCGACCAGGAGATGAAGCTGCTCACCCATTTGCGAGTTGTGGTCTGCCTGGGGCGCATTGCGTTTGACAGACTGCTGGCGCATGCGGCGCGGACGGGTGAATTGCGGGCACGCGCGGGGTTTGTTTTTGCGCATGGCGCAGAGTACAAGCTGCCGAGCGGACTGATCGCGATTGCCAGCTACCACCCCTCGCTGCAAAACACCAATACCGGCAAGCTGACGCGCAAGATGCTGCTCGACGTCTTCAGGCGGGCGCGCAGACTGGCGGAACTATGAGAGAGCGACTCGGGCGGCCCTTTGCGCAGATGCGCGGTTCGAAGGAGCAACAGGAGAAGAGATGGACCAGATATCGAAAGAGATTTTGAAGGATGTGGCGCTGGAGGAAGTTGGCCCAAAACCGCGACGGCCGAAGAATCCGGTGGATCACTGGTCTCCGGCGGTTCTGCTGGAGCGTGCGGCGTACCTGCGCAAGATGGCAAAGCACGGAGACGGGTCGGCGTCAGAGACGCTCAAGGAGTATCCGCAGCACTACGCCATGCTTTCGTTCCGCAGCCGCGACGGCGAGGCGGAGGTGCATGAGAGGTTTGCGGATCTGTTTTGCGTGCTTGCCGGCAAGGCGACACTGGTGACCGGAGGGAGTGTGACCGGCGCCCGAACGGTTGCGCCAGGAGAGACGCGCGGGACGTCGATCGAGGGCGGCGCGGGGCAGACGCTGCGCGCGGGGGATTTGGCACATGTACCCGCGGGCACGCCGCATCAGATGCTAGTGAAGGGAGAAGACACGATTACCTGCCTGGTGATGAAGGTGCAGGAGGTTTTGTAGGGGCGGCGCGGTTGCTGTGGCGCGATGCGGGGGAATTGGAGCGGGAGACCGGGATCGAACCGGCGACATTCAGCTTGGGAAGCTGACGTTCTGCCACTGAACTACTCCCGCCCCGGCGCCGGCAGAGCCGACGTCTTGCAGTATATACCAATGTTGGCGGGTGTGAGGCGGCCCAGAGCCGAGTGCGGCAGGCTTCACAGCAATTATGTTACGTTCCGAGTGAAGGGGCTCTTCCGGATCGAGACGGTAGCGCAGCTCGCAGCCACGGTCGGCCATCTTTCGGTTAGGGAGACGACAAGAACAAATGTTCATTCCGAGCGTCAAGAGCAACGTTCCATTGCGGTTTTTTCGCGTCATGCGGTATCTTCATGACTTCGTCCTAGTGATTTGTCTTGGTCTTCCGGCATACGCATCTTCCGCCGGTCTGCCAACCATGGAACAGCAGTCAGACGGCATGACTTTGCGCCTGGCTACAGGCGAACTGCGCATCCAGGTGATCTCCGCTTGCGTAGTGCGGGTCGCGTTCTCCAACTCACCGGACTTCATCAGCAGAACCTCAATTGACCGGGTCGCTCTTCCACCAGGCACGACGCCATTCACAGTCAGCGAATCGCCCGCGGGGTTCACGCTAGTCACAACAGAGCTGCGCGTCACTGTCGATCGCGAGACGGGAGCAATTTCGTTTGCCGATAGCGCCGGGCATCCGCTGCTCTCTGAAGTTCCGGGCAGCAGGACGCTTGAGCCGGCTGAAGAGCAAGGGGAAAACACGTTTCACATTCAGCAGAAGTGGCGTGCCCAGAGAGACGAATCGCTCTACGGTTTGGGCCAGATGCAATTGGGCGTCGTGGATATCAAGGGCTACGACCTCGATCTGTGGCAGCACAACACCAATGTTGTGGTTCCCCTTCTCGTCTCATCGAAGGGCTACGGCATTCTCTGGGACAACACCTCGTTTACCCGCTTCGGCGATCTTCGCGCCTTCACGGCGATTCCGGCAGCCGATCTCTACGATGCGGACGGCAAGGCAGGCGGGTTGACCGTCGCCCCGGCGAACAGTTCAGAGCCGCCCCGGAAAACGGCGGATCTCTGCATTCATCCGGGCATGAGCCAGAGTGAGCTCGAACATCCCGAAACCAAAACCGGCGACAGAACCGGAAAAAAGCTATCGTGGAGCGGCTCGATTCTGGCTCCAACGACTGGTGACTACCAGTTTCTGGCCTACTCGAATGGCGGCATCCGCGTGTGGCTCGACGGCAAACTGGTGATGAATCATTGGAGGCAAAAGTGGCTCACATCCAACGATCAGATTCGCGTGCACCTGGATGCCGGCCACAAGTATTCGATCCGGATCGAAAACGATCCTGAGCAGCAAGACACTCTCGAATTCGCGTGGAAGACTCCTGCGCCGGACGATGACACGTCGTTGTGGTCGGAGGTGGGCGACGGCATCGATTATTCCTTCGTGTACGGTCCATCGATGGATCATGTGATTGCGGGCTACCGCCTGCTCACGGGGAAAGCGACGATGTTGCCCAACTGGGCCTTTGGCCTGTGGCAATCGCGCCAGCGCTACGAAACCTCGCAGCAGTCGCTGGATGTGGTGAAGGAATTCCGCGAGCGCAAGATTCCCTTCGACAACATCGTGCAGGACTGGCAATACTGGCATGTCGATGCATGGGGCTCGCACGAGTTTGATCTCGCGCGTTTTCCCGATCCCGAAGGCTGGATCAAGGCAATTCACGCCGAGCACGCGCACCTGATGATCTCCGTCTGGGGCAAGTTCAATCCCAATACGGAGAATGCGAAGGAGATGGCTGCCAAAGGCTATCTGTATTTGCCCAATCTTGAAGAACACATCAAAGACTGGATCAACCAGCCCTACACCTTCTACGACGCCTTCAATCCAGGAGCGCGCAAACTCTTCTGGTCGCAGATCAATGCGGACTTGTTCTCGAAGGGCATCGACGCATGGTGGATGGATGCGACCGAACCCGACCTGATGCCCTCGCCGCCCACGCTCGACGGGCAGCGAACGCACATGAATCCCACCTACCTGGGAACGGGATCGCGCATGTTGAATGGTTACGCGCTGGAGAACAGTCTGGGCGTTTACACCGGGCAGCGGCAGGCCGCGCCCAATCAGCGCGTCTTCATCCTCACGCGCTCGGGCTTTGCGGGCATCCAGCGCTACTCCACGGCGATCTGGTCAGGAGACACCACGTCCACCTGGACTGCGCTGGCCAAGCAGATTCCAGCGGGGTTGGGCGCCAGCATCTCCGGCCTTCCCTACTGGACGATGGACACGGGCGGCTACACCATGCAAAACAAGTTTGCACACGAGCCGATGACCACCGCTGACGAAGAGGAATGGCGGGAGTTGAATGCGCGCTGGTTTGAGCTCTCCACGTTCACGCCCATCCTGCGCGTGCACGGCGAATTGCGGGCACGCGCGATGTGGACCCTCGGCGATGGCTCGCCCGCCTACAGTGCGGAGCTGAAATTCGATCGCTTGCGCTACGCGTTGTTCCCCTACATCTACTCACTTGCCGGATGGACTTCGCAGCACGATTACACGATGTTCCGCCCGCTGGTGATGGATTTTCCTCGGGACCGCACCGCGCGTGAGTTGAACGATGAGTTCCTGTTTGGCCCAGCCCTGATGGTTGCTCCCATCACGCAGTACCGGCAGCGCGCGAGAAGCGTCTACCTGCCGCCTGCGGCCGCCTGGTACGACTACTGGACCGGGCAGCCTGCCGCTTCCGGCACGTTCTCAGCTCCGGCGCCTAACGACGAGATTCCGGTGTTCGTCCGCGCGGGATCGATCATTCCTTATGGTCCTGCGATGCAGTATGTCGCGGAAAAGCCATACGACCCCATCACGCTCTACATCTATGCGGGCGCTGACGGCCAGTTCACGCTGTACGAAGATCAAGGCACGACGTTCGACTACGAACATGGAGCCTTTTCGCAGATCCCTATCCGATGGGACGACAAGACAAGCACGCTCACCATCGGCGAACGCAGCGGCGACTTTAACGGCATGTTGCACAACCGCACTTTCCGGGTGGTGCTGGTGATCAAGGCGCATCCGGCCGGTTTTCCGTTTACACCTACCCAGTTCAGGAGCGTGGACTATAGAGGCAGAGCCATCCAGCTCAAGCTGCAATAGGGCGCTGCGATGAGGATGTCCGCTGTTTCACGCAAGAGAAGAATGTTTGCGATGGACTGACTCGGCAGGTGAAGAAGCTGACGCCTTCTTCGCCGCATGGATTCTTTGCATCAGGAATTCTTTGAGAGCGACGGCGTTGTTCTGCTCGGTGTGTTGAGCACTGTAGAGCAGCGTCACGGTGCCGCTTCGCGCAGCTTCAAACAGAGGGAGCCACGCTGCCGGATTCTTTTCGAGTTCACT
The DNA here is from genome assembly GCA_963836525.1 of uncultured Acidobacteriaceae bacterium. GTDB lineage: Bacteria > Acidobacteriota > Terriglobia > Terriglobales > Acidobacteriaceae > Telmatobacter. The sequence continues at coordinate 363,613 of CAWIJW010000005.1, read as the reverse complement.
GAAGTAGCGCCGGCGGAATTCATCCCACAGGGAGGCGTCGTGATGGTACCAGTTCCGAAGTTCGGTGCTGGGGGCCGCATCTTTCAGCCAACCTTTGATGGCCAGAGATGACTTCTTTACACCGCGAGGCCACAAACGATCCACGAGAAACCGATCCCCGTCGGTGTCGCTGGGCTTTTCGTAGGCGCGTTTGAGCAGGATCATCGCAATCCTCCCTCAGTCGATCAGAGGTTTCCGAAGACAGATTACGACAACGGCCCGGCGGCGGGAAGGTGCCCGCCGTCAGAGCCGTGGCGATTTCCGAGCCCTCGCAGCGAGCGCAGGCAGGCCGCTCCTATGCCGTCTCGTGGACGACCTCGATCTCCGGCTTGCGCGGCCCGCGGAAGGGTATGCGCAAGCGCTAGTCCCTGGTCTCGCGTTCGTGCGCCTTCGGGCGGCCCTGCAACACATCCTCGGCGGTCACCAAGCCCACGAGGCGTCCCGTCCCCGCTTGCACGACCGGGAGAATGAACAGATGCCGCGTTGCCATGCGTTCAGCGATGGTGCGCAGCGTTTCATGTTCGTAGGCAACCACCGGGGCCGGCTGAGCGACAGTTGTTATAAATATATCGTATAACGATATTATCGCCTCACGAGATATCTGCAGCCTGCGCAAACGCCGATTTGCCCCAAAGGAGAGTAGCCGCCATGTTGAGCCCGAAGACGAGCACCCCACTCAACTCCAGCATCCCTGAAACCGGCAGGGTCTTCCAGGCATTGCTCGCGAATCCTTCGTAGGCCAGAGGTTCCGACGCGACACGCAGCGCGCAGCCCGTCTGCAGCAGCAGCAAGGCGAGGAACATCAGGCGCTTGCTGAACAGCGCCCGGACACCCGTGAAATGCGGCAGGATGCGCGGGCCGATGGCGAAGACCATGGTCGCGGCGAAGCCCACGGTCAGTGCATGACGCGACGCGCCCCAGACGCCGCCATGCACGTCCGCGAGCGCGGCCCAGATGCTCATCGCGCCGGCGATCACGAGCCAGACATACGCGATGCGAACGAAGAACGGAAAGCTGGGGTGAATTCCCTGCACCTTCGCGGCGCCTTGCGGGCGGCGGAAGAGTCCGAGCGCCGGGACGATCGTAAGCGCGCCGAGTGCCAGCAGCGCTGTGGCCAAGACCGTCATGCCTGCTACGCCGCAAAGGATTCCCGCAAGATCAAGCGCCAATGCCAGCGTCATTAGCCGCGTGCGTGGCCGCGGGATCGCGAGAAAGGCGTGCAGCCAGCGCGCCGAGAAACCCCACACAAACGGCACAAGAAATCCCCACCCAAGCAAAACCAGGAAACGTTGATCAAGGCCATGCGGAAAGCCCGGCGAATCCCCTTTCATCGCCAGGCGCACGCACTCGACAAAGTTGAAGAGTATGCACGCGGCCAGTCCCGCAGTGCCCACCAGAACGGTTGTCATCCAAAGCTCGATCTTCGGTTTCGGCGCTCCATCGTGAGGTGGCTCAGGCAGCTTGTGGCGCCTGGCCGCGCTCAGGAAGAGCAGGACGGCAATCAGCTCCATACCCGCGGAGACGGGAAGCAGAACTCGCCAATGCCAGCCGTAGATGTCGCCCAGCCACCGCAGACCTACGCCCAGTGTCCACAAGACGAAGCAGGCCAGCGGCAGACGCACAACCGAGCGACCTTTGCCCGGCTCCGAGTAGAACCCGATGCCGAGGATGAAGCTTCCGATCCACCCAAATGCCTGCGCGTGGCCGTGGCCCTGGAGCCATGCCGGCGACAGTGCACTCAGCCCGTGGTGCGCGCTGATGGCCATCAAATTCGAGAAGCCAAGTAATGTGCCCGGCAGCGCCATGTAGAACAGACCGCTCAGAATCCACACGCGCAGCATCAGGCTCTTGTGCCGCTCGCGCTCCTGAGTCTGCGCCATGGATGCATCGTCTGCGCCATGCAAAACGGGAAATGGCGTGACTATCATGATTCCCCCTTCGCTTGAAGTTCCGCTTCCAGGTGCAGCGCGCGCGGAAAAAGGATGTCGTCTTCAAGATGGAGATGCTGGCGCAGGTCCTCCACAAATCCGCGCAGGCCGATGAACAACGCGCGGTGTCTCGCGCAAGCATCATGGCCGGACTCAAAGCCGTTCGTGCGGCCGCGCAACTCGTCGATCGTTTGCCCGGCTGCTTCGTGGTTCTGCTTCATTTTTGCCATCGGCGCATCGAGCGAGCGGAAGCAAACGCGCCCGGCCGGATCATCCACGCGCCGATCCTCTTCCATGCGCACAATGAAAGGGAAGAGCGCCTCCTCCTCGCGCCTGATGTGCTCGAGGAGATCGCCGTGCAACTGGCCGATCAACCGGCTCAATGTCGCAAACCCCGCTTCACGGCCTGCGTGCCTTTCGGCAAGCGCCGCCGCCATGCGCGCCAGCGCGGGAAGATCCTGCCGCACGCGCCTGTGATGCACCCGCACGATACGTTGGATGAGTTGCGTGAGGGGCAGGAGGGCCAGGTCGCCCTCGCCGTGCGTGGCATCCTCCAGGCGGGCAAGTTTTTCCTGCAACTGCTCTGCTGACAGGCTCAGGCTGGCGCACGCTTCGGCGAGAGTTTTGTCGCCCATGGCGCAGAGGTCGATCTCAAATCGCTCGAAGATCTGCGCCGCGGCGGGGTGTTCCGCGGCAATCTCGCGCAATGGCTTGCCGGTAAAGTTCATGGCATATACTCCATCCTTACCGTAGCCGTACGGCATATCCGCGGCAGTAACTTATGTCACCGGAAGCAGAAATCAGCTTGAGGATTCAAGCACCGCGGCCAGTCCATCCATGTCTTTCACCACCACGTCGCGTGCATCCACTTCCAGCAACCCTTCAGCCTGCAAGCGCATCAGGTTGCGCGAGATGAGCTCGCGCACAGTCCCCAGTTGATTTGCCAGCTCCTGGTGGCTGCCGGGCAGCCGGAACTCTACGCCGCGCGCGGTCTTTTTGCCCTCAGTCTGCGCAAGTTTCAACAACGTGGAGGCAAGCCGCTGGCGGATAGTGGTGAACGAGAGCTCTTCGATAATGCCAACAAGCCGCCGCAGGCGCGCACCCACCACGGCCAACACTTTGAGCGCCACCTCAGGATGCTCGATGCAAAAGGCCTGAAAATCGCGCCGCGAGATGAATGCGATCTCGGTTTCTTCGAGTGCCACCACCGACGCCGGGTAAGGCCCACCATCGAACACCGGCAACTCGGCTACAGAGCCGCCAGGGCCCTCAACCGCCAGCACCTGCTCGCGCCCGTTCACGGATGTCTTGAAGATGCGCACCTTGCCGCGCACCACGATGTGCAGGCCGTTGCATGGCTCGCCCTCGGCAAACAGCCATTCGCCCGCGCTGAACAGCTTGCGCACGGTGCGCGTTGCGAGCAGTTGCAACTCCGGCTGGGAAAGGTTGGAGAGCAGTGTGGTTTTTCCCAGGACCGCGGCGAGATCGGTACGTTCTGCGCTCACGCTCGAATCTTAGCAGCGGGACTTAAGTCACTGCACGCCGTCTTGCCGTGGGTTCTGATGAGAAGCATGAGGCCGCGGTTCAATTCGACTGCCTTGGAGTCAACTGGCATTGCGTCGACTGGAATGGCGCCGATCGAGTTCGATGAGCGCCCGTTTCTGGCCATTTGGGAGGTGACACAGGCCTGCGACCTGGCCTGCGTGCACTGCCGCGCCTCCGCGCAGCCCGATCGCCATCCGCTGGAACTCACGACTGAAGAAGGCAGGCGCCTGATCGACGAGATTGCCGGCCTGCGCGTGCCGGTATTCGTGCTCACTGGCGGCGACCCGATCAAGCGGCCCGACCTCTTTGAGCTCATCGGACATGCGCGGCAAATGGGCGTACGCGTCTCGCTCACGCCCAGCGCCACACCGCTGCTCACGCAGGAGATGATTGTCCGCCTGAAAGAAGCCGGCCTGGCGCGGCTCGCTGTGAGCATGGACGGAGCGAGCGCCGGCACGCATGATGCCTTTCGCGGGATGGGCGGATCTTTTGCCCGCACTCTCGACGCCGTGCGCTGGGCGAATGAGGCTGGGCTCCCTGTTCAGATCAACACCACTTTCAGCCGCCGCAACATCGCCGAGATCGAGGCGATCGTGGCGCTGATGGAACAACTGAAGATCACGCTCTGGAGCGTCTTCTTTCTGGTGCCCACCGGCCGCGGCAGGCTGGACGATCTTTTGAACGCCGACGAGTTTGAGCGGGTCTTCGCACGGCTCTACCAGCTCTCACGAGTCGCATCTTTCGACATAAAGACCACCGAGGCGCAGCACTACCGCCGCTATCTGCTGCAACAGCACGCCGCTGAGCGACGGGTGGGGGCGGACATCGGGAGGCCGGATAAACTGCCCGACACCATCGGCCGTGCTCCGCGCGGCCTTAATGACGGCAAGGGCTTTGTGTTTATCTCGCACACCGGCGAGGTCTTTCCCAGTGGATTCCTGCCGCTTTCCGCGGGCAACATCCGCCGCCAGCCGTTGACAACCATCTATCGCGAATCGTCGCTCTTTCTAGGCCTTCGCAATCCCGCTCGGCTTGAAGGCAAATGCGGCGCCTGCGAGTTCAAGCATATTTGCGGTGGCTCGCGCGCCCGAGCCTATGCACTCACGGGGAATCCCTATGGAGAAGAGCCCTGCTGCTCCTACATTCCCAAAAGATACACGCCGCCGCCATCTGGCGTGAAAAAGGCATCGAACCTTCATGTGTTGCAGGGCGCATGAGCACCAAAAGACGAAGAGCGAATTCTTTCCGCGGCCGAGCAGCTTAGGCTTCTCTACGAAGAACATATCCGGATCGAGGAACAAGTTGTGTTTCCGCGCGCTGCGGAGGTGCTGGACGGCCAGGCAGTGGCAGCCATGGGACATGAGTTTCGCGCGCGAAGGGAATAACGTTCCATTCCATCCGTTTTGTATTGGCAGCGGCTACATGCCGGGGTGGGTGACTTCGTCCGCGTGCTTTACCAGATCCATATAGACAGAATCCGGTATGTTCGTCTGCCAATGGCTTGTTGCCCGCGCGAAGAGGACCATCCCAAAGAAGATGTAAGCAAGGATGCCGACAACAGCAACCGGAGAAAGGACACGGCGTAACCAGCGATTGGCGGGCGTGGCGCTCCGCCTTGGCGCGAGCGACAATTGCAGCGCACCTTCCGCCGGGCAGACAGCGACACACTCCATGCACGCCGTGCACTCCACTGACCGGATCTGAACGAGCTGATCCACCGGCAGCGCGGCCGGGCAGGCATGGGCGCACTTCGCGCAATCGATGCAGGCATCAGGGTCGCGGCGAACCTTCACCGGGCTGAGGAGCGAAACAAGGCCCATCAGCGCGCCATAGGGGCAGAGGTAGCGGCACCAGAAGTTCTGCACAAGCATGGAGCCGAGAATCAGCACCGCGATGACAATCGCCGCTGTTTCTCCGATCTCGCGGAAGAAGTTGAGCATCTTGACATCGGCGATGAGTCCGTAGGGCGTGTGCATGAAGCTCTGCAATGCCTCGACAGACATGGCGCCGACTACGAAAAGAAAGAGCCCCAGAAGCAGGTACTTGAGGCCGCGGAGCGGGATGTCGAACCAACGTGGGAGGCGCAGATTGCGCCCAAAGAGTTTTCTGCCCAACTTCCACAAGAACTCCGATAGCGTTCCCACTGGACACAGCCAGGAGCAGAACGCCTTCTTCAGCAGCAGACTCATCAGCACGAACGCCATGAACAGAAACATGGCCGCCGGATGGATAGAGGGTACGCGCCCGGTGACGAGGAAGTATTTCGTGTTCATGAGCCCGGCAATCGGCAGCCAACCCTCAACCCCAGCGGGCCGGGAAACGTAGAGACCTTGTCCGCCACGCTCGAAGTGGCGGACCCACAGCCAAAACTGCATCCCGATCCAGACGTTCAGGATGACAAACAGGCCTTGCACAATGTGCCTGATTCGTTGCGAACGATCCAGCACGGATCGGCGAACGATTCTCTTCTTTTCTGCACGCGTGCGGATTTCCTCCAATACCTGGGTGGCCATCGACTCGTTTCCTTCTCAATTGGAACGTAGTGCAAGAGAAGGAGGCGGGCAGCGACTTTGGTCACATGCGCGAGAGGGAATGCGAGGGCTGGAGTTATTGATTCTGAGCGCACATAGGTCATACTTCAGATGTGCACGGAATCGTTCGGTTGATCGTCCTTGTGGCGGCATGCGTGGCGATGAGCGCTTTTTGCCAGACGAGCGCACCAGCGTGGCAGACCGCGGTTGAGCGTGCGGCGCGGCAGGCTCCGGAGGCGAGGATCGTCGTCCTCGACATCGCGAGCGGGCGGCTGGTGGGCGCGTACCGGCTCGCCGATGCGGCACGAACGCTGGCCGCTCCGGGCTCAACGCTGAAACCGCTTGTGCTGTACGGCCTGGTGAGCACGGGACGCTGGAACCCGGCGAGCCGCATTGCCTGCAACCGGACTCTTGTGGTCGCCGGCCATCGGCTGGCGTGCACGCATCCGCCTGCGCCGCCATTCGATGCACGCGAGGCGCTGACGTGGTCGTGCAATAGCTACTTTGCCGCGGTGGCGCGGACTCTGGCGCCGGGTGAACTGGACCGTCTGCTTCGCCGTCCCGGTTTGCTCGGGGTGACGGGCCTTGCGCGCGAGGAAGCGGCGGCCGAGTTTCGCGAGCCTGAGACTCAAGAGGCGGAACAGTTGGCGTTGTTAGGAGTGGAAGGCGTGCGCGTGACGCCGCTGGAGCTGGCCGTGGCCTATCGCTGGCTGGCGCTGGAGCTGGCGGCGCATCCTGATTCTGCAGCAACACAGGTGGTGCGCGAGGGGCTAGCGGATTCGGCGAGCTTCGGCATGGCCGGGCAGGCGAGCCTGGGCGGTGTTGGAGTGATGGGAAAGACGGGCACGGCGGAGGGCGTGGAATCGAGCCAGTCGCACGGCTGGTTTGTGGGCCTCGCGCCTGCGCAGAAACCCAAAGTAGTGATTGTTGTCTATCTGCCTGCCGGACGTGGCGCGGATGCGGCGCGCGTGGCTGGTGACCTGCTCGCCCACGCGCCCCTGGAGCGGCCGTGAACGGACGCTCTGTTGGGCGAGCGCTCGTGAGCCTGCTGGCGGCGACCGGTGCGGCATTGAGCGCCGTGCAACACACGCCGCGGGTTGCCGTGATCGCTGCAGCTGCTCCGCCGACAGCGCACGCAACGCTGCGCGTAGGAATGTGGACGCTGTGGCACGATCGCGAGGTTGTGCTGGCGCCCGCCGGACCGGATCACAGAATCATGCTGCGAAGCTGCACTGGCTGTGCGACCCTCACGTTCACTCAACCAGCGCATGTGAAGGCCGAGGGGGATGCAGTAGCACTCACGGCCGGGGGCAGAACGGAACATGCGGAGCGTCTCTGGGTCGCCGGCGCAGTCACGCTCACGGCACACGGCGAAACCGTAATGCTTCAGAATCCCGTGACCATCACCGCGAAGGTTGGCGCGCTGGTGATTGTGGTTACGTTGCCGGTGGAGAACTATGTGGAGCGGGTGGTCGCGAGCGAAAGCGGTCCGGCGGACAGCGCTGAGTCGCTGAGGGCCCTGGCGATTGTGGTGCGGAGTTTTGCGCTGCATGAGGCGCATGGACATACGGATTACGACTTATGCGACTCGACGCACTGCCAGCTTCTGCATTGGAGTGGAAGCGGCGAGCACAGGGCTACGGCTCACGCAGCGGTGCTGGCGACGGCCGGCGAAACGTTGCGGTTTCACGGCCAGCGGGCCCTGGCTTACTTTGGGAAGGACTGCGGCGGGCGCAGTGCCTCGCCCACTGAGATTTGGCCTCATGCCAAGCCGCTTCCCTATCTGCTGTCGCAGCCTGACCGATTCTGCGCCGCGGACGGCAGCGGGGAGTGGGCTGCGGAGATCACCCGCACCGAGTTGACGGCGGCCCTCGCGGCCCATGGACTCGCCGCGCCCGGCTGGCAAAATCTCACCGTCGCACGGCGCGGCGAATCGGGCCGCGCCGTCACGTTGCGGTTGGACGCGACTGAGATCAACGCCGAGGAGTTTCGGCTGGCTGTGGGCGAGTCACTGGGTTGGAACCGGGTTCCCAGCACGTGGTTCGAGGTGAGCCGCCAGGGAGACCGGTTCGAGCTTCACGGACGCGGATGGGGCAACGGCGTGGGCCTTTGCCAAAAGGGCGCAGCGGCGATGGCCGCGCAGGGACGATCCGTGCGCGAGATTTTGGAGCAGTATTTTCCCGGTGCGGGGGCTAGCGACGAAGCGACCGGGCGTGCATGGAGGAGGGTCGCCGGTGACGGATTTGTTCTCGAATCTCTCGATGGAGCCGACGCCGCGTACCTGCCCGATCTGAATCGCGCGCGGGCTGAGGCGTCGGAGCGCTCAGGCTTGAACACGCCTTCGTTGTTCACCGTGCGCGCCTTCGCTTCCACGCCGGCCTTTCGCGAGGCCACGCTGGCGCCCGGTTGGGTGGCGGCCTTTGCGGAAGGTGATTGGATCGGAACTCAGCCCTTGCGCACGCTGGCTGGGCGTCATCTGCTGGCCGAAACGATGCGCCACGAGTTTCTTCACGCGCTGGTGGAGCAGCAGACCGGGCCTCTTGCGCCGCTTTGGCTGCGCGAAGGGTTGGTCGAGGTGTGGAGCGAGGTTGGCGGTGCCACAAATCCAACGGGCGCGGGCAAATTCAGACCTGCACCCGCGCTTGCGCTCAATGCAATCGACTCCCCACTGGCCCACGCATCCACTGAGGCTGAGTCGGCAGCCGCGCACCGCGCCGCCGCTTGGTATGCCGCGCAACTGCTCGCGCGCTACGGCCGCGCGCAGGTGCTCGAGTGGCTGCGCTCAGGCCTTCCTGCCGGAGTCGTCGCCACCCTCGGGCAGCGGTAGACGGACGGAATCCTCGCCAAGCGGTCCGGAGTGCACGGGAGCAGGCACGAGCGAATCGTCGCCGGGCCGAACCGCGGAGGGCCGGCTACGGCTCAGCAGCACCGCAGCCCATGCGAGCAGTAGAACCCAACTGGCGACAGGCAATAGGTAAGCGCCAATGAGCTTGAAGATCTCGACCCACACCTGATGCGCCACCGTTCCGTGTGGCTCACCGGAAAAGAAATGTCCGACCAGCGTGACACTCACGAGCGCCGCGATTACGATGGCGAGCCACCAGCGCCAGTTCAGCAACACACGGATGAGCTTGCGCCACGGCAGCCGCCAGCCCCATTGTGCCGACGCCATCGCGTTGGGAATCACCTTCGCCGGCACAACAATCCAGCGCAAGATCCATTCGGCGAGCGTGAGCCAACTCTGGATGTGCTCGTAGCTGAAGAGAGTGGCCCGCGCGTGAGCCGAGGCGCGCGAGTTCAGATACCCGGCCCACAACGGGATCTGATCGTCGCACCAGTCCAGAATTGTCCATGCGAGCCAGACCAGCGCGACCCAGACCAGAAGCGTGAGCGCGCCCATTGCCAGCGGGGCACGCCCCTGCTCCAGGTTGAGGAGCTTGCGCATGGTTCCGGCCTGCAGCAGCAATGCCACGGCAAGCAGCACCAGCGGCAGTAGCAACGTCAATCCAACTTGCCAGGCGTATTTGTCGGGCAGGCGGGTCCACGCCACTCCCGCAAGGACGAGCAGCAGCGTAGCCCAAAACTGGGCCGCAACCCATGGGAGGCTCAAGCGGAGCCGGCGAAACAGATCGTTCAAAGTGCTTACGGCTGCGACATCACTCACGGCTGCACCTCCAGCGTTGCGGGATCGGTGGTGGTCTGGACTTTCGATTGGTACATGGGTCCGGCCTGCGCCGGGCTGATCTGGAACTTGCCCGGGTTATCTACCTTGAGCAGGTAAACGTAGTAGCGGTAGACATTGAAATCGGTGTTGAAGAAAGCGGCTCGGTCGTCGTGGAACTCCTTGCGCGTAAACAGGTCGGCCCACCAGTCAGGCTTCTGGTTCAGCGTGTAGAGGCCAGTTTCGGGCAGGAACTCGGTGCCGGCAGGGATGGGGTCCTCGGCCAGCAGATATTTCCAGTTCGAGCCATGCAACGACAGCTTGACGGCCACAATGTCGCCCACGTGCACCGGGCCCTTCAGCGGTACCAGATCGTAGGTGATCGGATCGGTGGGCTTATCCTGCCGCTTTTGCAGCAGGTAATAGTCACGCGTGATGTTGAGCGCGAGCTGGCCTTGCTGGAAAGATTTGCGGTCAGCCGAGTACCAACTGCTTTCGGCAGACCAATAGGTAATGCCGTTGCCGCTCTTGCGCACTGTCACCTGCCCGCCACTCGCCGCCTGCGCCACGGGAATCTTGATCTGCCATGGCGCGGCGAACGCATCTTCGGGTCCAAAGTGCCGCTTGCCTACGCTCGCGCCGTTCACCAGCACCTCCACGTCGGAGCTGTTGGCGAGTTCGCCGCTGAGAGCGAGGTAGTCGGTGAGTCCCTGAATGACCATGGACGTCTGCTTGGTCGAGTACCAATAGTCGCCATCGCGGTGTCCGGCCAACCAGCGCGCAGCCTTGGGCAAGAGCCCGCTCGCTCGATCCTGCCGTATGAGAAGCTTGAGCGCGAAGGCAGTGGTTTCCGGCGACGTGTCGTCCCAATATTCGAGCAGGCCATCGTAGTTGCCCTGCCAGTAGGCGTCGACGTCGGTCGCGTGAGCCTTCTTTTCGAGCAGCTCCGCGGCTTGATGCGCCCTGGAGTCGCCTGCTGCGTCAAGCGCAAGCCCGGCCAGTGCGAGACCCTCGTCGCTCATCTTGTCGCGGCTATCCCATGTCTTGTCGAGAGCATCCTTCGGTGCGCCTCCGGTAGTGGCCAGGGCGTAGACCGTGTAGGCGCGCAAGTCGGGAATCATGTTGGGGTGCGCGGACAGCGTGGAGATGAGCCACGCCCGGGCATTGGCGATCCGCTGGTCATCAACCGTGTAGCCGGCGGCTTTCGCCTGTCCCAGCCCGCTCACCACGTATGCGGTCATGAAGACAAGGCTCGGATCGTCCTGCCACCATCCCCAGCCTCCGTCATCATGCTGATAGCTGTAGAGACGCTCCAGGCCAGCTTGAACCATGTCGTTCAGCGTCTTGCGGTCGATGGGCGACGTGAGATGCAGCTTGTCGACCGCTTGCGCAACGATTACGTTGGGCAGGAAGCTCGACATCGTCTGCTCGGTACAACCCCACGGATAGCTGGTGAGGTAATCGAGCGCGTCAAAGACCGTTCCGGCGACAGACGGCGCAATGGTGATGGTGAGCCCGCGCGAGCCTGCGTCCGATCCGGCCGGATAGCTGTACGTCCACTGGTTCTGTCCAGTGCCGGAGAAGACCACCCCCGTGCCTGCGGACCGTTGCTTCACGCCATAGGGCAGCACCGGCAGCGTCATCTCGAGCGCGTCCGACTCTTCGTTGGTCAGCGCTTTGGCCGTCAGCACGGCATTTCCCGTCACTCGCGCTTTCGCCCGCCAATCCACGTAGTTTTCAGCTTTGGCGGGAATGTTCACCTTCTGCGTTTGCCCGCTCAGGATGTCTACTCCGCTCACGTCGAGCTCAAAGGTCACATCCTTGGCGGTCTCCAGGTAGTTGTGCGCGATAACGCGCAGCACCGTCTCGTCGCCCTGCCGGAAGAAGCGAGGCGCGGCCAGGCGCACGATCAGGTTTTTGCGCACGAGCACTCGAGTAACCACGCCGCCTGCTTTGCCGTCGTCGGTCATGGCGCGTATGGTGGTGCGCCACGTGGTGAGCGCGTCAGGGAAATTGAACTCCACGCGCGCATGGCCGTCCGCGCCGGTGTGCACATTTGGATTCCAATAAGCCGTATCCGGGAAGGCCTTGCGCACCTTGGGAACCACGAGGTCAGAGCCCGGTTTCACTTGCGCCATGCGGGGATGGTAGAGACCATTCGCCAAATCAGCCAGCAGCGGGCTCTTGGTTCCGGCCTGACCAGAGAAGAAGAACTCAAACGAAGTCTGCGGTTCGAGATAGACGTCCCGCTTGGGGTAGAAGGAAGCGACAATGTCGGGGGTGGTGTCGGGCCGCACGGAGTAGAGGGCCTCGTCCACCTCGCCGAAGCTCAGATCGGCCTGGACCGGCTTGCCAGTGGAATCGACCGCCAACACATCAAAGCTTCCTTTCTCGCCAGGCTCGTATTGGCTCTTGCCTGGTGTGGCCGTAATGGTCAACGTTCGCTCAACGAGCGGTACCTTGAGGCTTTTTTGAGCGGTCATCAGTTGGTCGTCGTGGACGATGATCGCACTGACCACGAGGTTCGGCTGCGCCTGCTGTGTGATGGGCACATCGAATGCGACGCTCGCGCCCGTTGCGTGGATGAGCCGCCGCGACTGCACGCTGTCGCCCTCGGCCGTGACGACGGCCCACGATTCAGTCAGGCCGGTCACCAGCAGCAGGTGCGCGGTGTTGCCCACCTGATAGGTTTTCTTGTCGGCGACGATTTGCGCCTGCGCGTTGGGTTGATACCACGTGCCTGCGCCGTTCCAAGCCCACACCCAGGTATCGCCTTCAACGGTCCGGCCCTCCGGCGTTTGCGCGGTTGTGGACACCTGGAAGTCACCGCTTCCGGTGAGAGGCAGATCCACCAGAACTGTGCCATTTGCGCCGGTCGCGGCATCTTTGCTTGCTGTAGGCGTATCGGTCCGCAGGTGGGTCACGGAATCCCATGTTTCGAGCGCGGCGGCAATGTGCACTGGCGTCTGCACCGGCTTATTGTCATAGTCCTGCGCCGTGACCTTCACGCGTGCAGGTTGGCCAGCCTGAAGGACGTAACTTGTGGGTTCCACACTCACGCGGAACGATCCGTAAGTGGCCAGCACTGTGGAGTGGCCGGCGACTTCGCGGTTCGCCGCGTCAGTCACTCGTGCTTCAATGCGATAGTCCTGGTCATTGTGCTTGCCGTCAATCTCAGTGGGCAGCGTGACCGTAAGGCGGCCGTTCGCGTCGAGCACGCCCTGGTGCTCCTGCTGCTCGGTCTGGCCCCAGGTGTAGTCCGACTCGTCGGATTCGTCGGATGCGGCTTGCGAATCCTCGCCGTTCTGGTCCTCCTCGTCTTCATCCCACCAATAGTGCTGAGAGGTGTGCACCACGTAGGTGACCTTGGCGTTTGAAACCGGCTCGCCGAAGAAGTAACGCGCTTCGATGGTTGCCTGAATGGAGTTGCCCTGGAGCACGCGCGGCGCGACCGGCTTTACGGTCACCTGGTACTCGGGCTTTTTGTATTCTTCGACGTAGAAGCTGCCGGACCCAATCTCGTCCTTTCCGTTGAAGTCGATGTTGTAGTAGCCCAGCGCCGCATCGGAGGCAAGATCGAAGTCGGCCGCCACGGTTCCGTGCGCGGAGACGGGCAGGTCTTTGTTGAAGACAACCTTGTCGTCGGGGCCGGTTACGCGCAGGGTGAGTGTCCGCTCGTTCGGAAGCGTGAGCGTGTCGTTCTGCTCCTTGCGCACGATGCCTTTGATGTGCACGGTGTGGCTGGGCCGGTAGACGGGCCGGTCGGTGTAAATGTAAGCGCGCTCCTGTTGCGCGGCATTCCCGACAAAGTTGTAACTCCACGGTGTCACGAGTGCGGCGTCGGCTCCGTGCCGCGCCAGGATCCATACGTTTTCCGGCTCCGCTCCTTGCGCCCCGCCACGCACGGTCATCGTGAGGGAGGCCAGGCCGTCACTGCCGGTCTTGGCCGAAGACTGCAGTTTTCCATTCGCCCACAGGACCACATCCGAGGCGTCTATGGGCGCGCCGGTCTTGCGGTCGGCCACATAGAGATCGGCTTGCTCATTCTCTGTCCGCTCCACCACGGCGATGGCCGTAACGATGGCGACGGTGTATGCCTTGTAGGTTCCGTCGGTGGCCTCGATCAGGTACACGCCCGCGCTCAGCCCGTCGATGGGTAACTGTTGTGTCTCGCTCACTAGGGCCGGAGGCGTTTCGAGCTTCCATCGCGCCACCAACTGGCTCGCGTTCAACAGGGGAATCTGCGCGAACTGTGTTGCGCCCACTACCTGGCTGCGCTTGCCTAACTTGGCTTGGCGCTCGCGGAAGCTGTCGCGCGCCTCGTCGGTAAATTGGCCGCGGAAAAAGCGCCGGATCAGCCACCAGAGATGCGCCTTGAAGTCGTGCAGCCGTTCGATCCAGGTGCGTTGATCGATCCGTTCCTGCGGCGCATAGCTCTCGGTGCCGAAGCTGTGCGGGTCCTTGAGGCCGGCGAAGAACTTCTCCGCATCGCGCACTTTGTACACGCGAAACTCCAGCTCCGGCACGTTGCGGGCGAAGAGCTGAATCTTCACGCTCTCGCCCGGCGCAAAGGTCCGCGTGGTAGAAAGCGAGAACGAGCGCGGCGCGTCCCTTTCCGAGGAGGCGGCCACGGCGGGGACCGCGGCAGCAGCCGAGAGAAGCACAAGGAGAGCGGCAAAGAGCGGCTTACGGAGCGTCGGTTTCCGGTAGGGCGATTTCCGGTCAGTCATGGAGTTCCTCGCAGAATGTTCCAGCGGTAGACGCCGAGAAAGTTTGGGTTGGCGGCGAGCGGCCGCCATTGCGGCTGGGGATGGCAGAGGAGGTCGGAGAGAAGAACGCGACGCAGCTCTCCGGGTTGGCCGGGGACCCCGCGGATAGGCCCTCGTCCGTGGGGTGGTTGGCCACGGTCCGGCCCGGTGTCGTAGACGACTTCAGTGGCGGCGCTGGCGCGGATCACGATCATCGAATGCCACGGCGACGACTGACCGAACTGGCGATAGAAGAGCAGGTCGCCGGGCAACGCAGCGCGCACATTGCGGCTCACAAAATACGCATTCCGTTCCACCAGCGTTTTGGCATCGGCAAACTGGGCAAAAGCGCCGTTGGCCAGGTCGTCCGGCTGGAAAGCGCCCGGCCGCACGCGGAAGAGCGCCGGGCCCAGCGGCGTGTGCGGGTAGCTCCAGGCGCGAATCTCGCCGGGAGGAGCAGGAATCTCGATTCCACTGGATTGGAACCAGCTTTCGTCGTGGCGCTTGAGCGCTTCGCGATACGCGTAGCGAAGCAGGCTGGTGCAGTCAGTAATCTCGCCGGGCACCTGGGCCCGCGGACGCATGGCCTGGTACTCGGCGATGAGCGTGAACCACCGGCGAAATGCGGCTTGGTCGGCGGGATCGGTCAGCCGCAGGAAGTCGGGCGTGCCGTCGCCAAAGCGATCGCTCCAGGATAGCGGCGGCCCGCTCTCGGCCAGAGACGACGGGATCATCTTGGCGCGAATCTTAGGCTGAGGATGAAGGAGCCGCTGTCCGGCAGAACCGGCCTGACAGACAAAAACAGCGAGCACCCCGAGCGCTGCCAGGACCGCGAGCGCAATCAGGGATTCTCTTCGGCGGGTGATTGCCGCCGGGCTGTCAAGCAGAGGTTTGCCGCGCGCGTTCACTTGAGGGTGAGAAAGTGAGCCGCACCTATCGTACGGCATTCTTGTGAAATGTGTGCAGTTTTATTCCCGCGAGATGAACGCGCCTTTCTCATCCTGCCTCGCCGCGGATCGCCGGAGAAGCTATCCGCACAAATCGATGAGAACCTTGTCTCCCCCGGCGACTGTCTTCGTCCATTCGCTGCGACGGCTGCGCCGACCTTCGGCCTCTTGAATCCGGACGCGGGTTTTGTTAGGATTTCTGCATATATGGTTTGCGCTTTGCAAAACCGTTCTTGTTGTCGCCTGTCGAACATCTTCGACGGGTGTCCCCGCTAGTCCGTTCTCCTGAGCACAATCGATCCAGAAGACGCACCCGTAGCTGAATGCCGGGTTTGTCTTCGTGCGCACCGGCCTTCAGCAGCTTCCCAGGAACTGAGAGGTCACTATGCCGGTCGCCGAAAGCGAAACAGTCCAAACATCGCCGCGAACGCCAACTGTCTCATCCGCGCGGCTGAACCATCTGCGCCTGCTTGAAGCGGAGAGTATCCATATTCTGCGCGAAGTGGCGTCGGAGTTTGAGCGGCCGGTGATGCTTTACTCCATCGGCAAGGACTCGTCGGTGATGCTGCGGCTGGCGCAGAAGGCTTTCTATCCCGCGCCGATTCCCTTCCCTCTGCTGCACATCGATACCGGTTTCAAATTCGCCGAGATGCTCGCCTTCCGTGATGAGATGGTGCGCAAGGTGGGCGCGGAGCTGCTGGTGTGGCGGAACGAGCCGGCCATCGCCGCTGGCACGAATCCCATTGTGCTCGACACCAAGCGCTGCTGCGGGTTGCTGAAAACGCAGGCGCTGCTGGACGCGTTGCGCCACTACAACTTCGATGCGGCCTTCGGCGGCGCGCGCCGCGACGAGGAGAAGTCGCGCGCCAAGGAGCGAATCTATTCGTTCCGCGACGCCGCCGGGCAGTGGGACCCGAAAAACCAGCGGCCGGAACTGTGGAATCTTTACAACGCGCGCATCCATCCCGGCGAGAGCATTCGCGTCTTTCCGCTTTCCAACTGGACGGAGATGGACGTTTGGCAGTACATCCACGAGGAAAAGATTCCGGTGGTGGATCTCTATTTCGCCAAGGAACGGCCGATGGTTGTGCGCGGCGAGGCTCTGCTGCCCATTGAGCAGGACTTTGTAGCGCGGCCGGGCGAGAAGCCGCAGATGGTGAAGTGCCGGCTGCGCTCGCTGGGCTGCAGCCCGTGCACCGGCGCGATCCGCTCCGATGCCGACACGATTCCCGCCATCATTGCGGAGCTGATCTCATTCCGCTCGTCGGAGCGGGCGAATCGGGTGATCGATCACGACCAGGAAGGCTCGATGGAGATTAAAAAACGGGAGGGCTACTTCTGAAAAACAGGGAATAGGGATCAGGGAACAGGGAATAGAAAGCAAGGACGAGAGGACTGAGAGATATCGGAGGTTGGGTTGGGTGTTGCGGCAGAGCTAGAGAACAGAAGATCCGAGATTAGCGAGTTTCTCGCGGCCGAGCGCGAGAAGGACCTGCTGCGATTCTCCACGGCGGGCAGCGTAGATGATGGTAAGTCGACGCTTATCGGGCGATTGCTCTACGACACGCAGTCAGTCTACGAAGACCAGGTGCGATCGATTGAAGGAAAGGGCACAACCGCTCCGGGGCAGATCGACTTCGCGCTGCTGACGGACGGACTGCGCGCCGAGCGCGAGCAAGGCATCACCATCGATGTGGCGTATCGCTACTTTTCGACGGCGCGGCGCAAGTTCATCATCGCGGATACGCCCGGCCACGAGCAGTACACCCGCAACATGGCGACCGGGGCTTCGACGGCCGATGCGGCGATCGTGCTGATCGATGCGAGCAAGGGCGTGCAGATTCAGTCGCGGCGCCACGCCTACATCGCTTCGCTGCTGCGCGTGCGGCACGTGCTGGTGGCTGTGAACAAGATGGATCTGATTGGCTACGACGAGGGCACATTCCGCGCAATCGAATCGGACTTCAGCGCGATTCTAAAGCGGATCGCGGCCGACACCGGCACACCGGTCGAGGCGGACTTTGTTCCCGTCAGCGCGCTGAAGGGTGACAACGTGGTGCGGCGGGCAGAGCATGCAACGGGTCCAATGCCGTGGTACGAGGGCGCGTCGCTGCTGGAGCTGTTGGAGGCGCTGCCGTCGGCTCAGGATTCTCGCAGAGCTTCTTTCCGGTTCCCGGTGCAGCGCGTGTTGCGGCCCGATCACACCTTCCGCGGCTTCGCGGGGCAGATTGCGGCGGGAACCGCGCGCCCCGGCGACGAGATTGTGGCTTTTCCCTCGGGGCGCAGGGCGAAGATCGAGCGCATTGCGACGTTCGATGGCGATCTCGAGGAGTCAATCGCGCCGCTTTCCGTCACGCTGGTGCTCGATCGCGAACTCGACATCAGCCGGGGCGATCTGATCGCCGGAGCTGGGGCTGCGCCGGCCGTGGCTCGCAGTGTGAAGGCGTCGCTGGTGTGGATGGATCGGCGCCCTCTCGATTTGAATCGCCGCTATCTGGTCAAGCACACCAGCCAGACCGTACCCGCATTGATTTCGTCAATTGATTACCGCGTCAATTTAAGCGAGCTCAACCGTGAGGCGGCGCAGGTACTGCGCATGAACGACATCGGCGCGGTCTCGCTGCATCTGCTGCGTCCCATCGCAGTCGATCTCTATCGCGAGAACCGCGGGACCGGCGCGCTGATTTTCATCGATCCCGAAACCAACGCCACGGTCGCGGCGGGAATGGTGACTGCCGCGCAAGGCCAGGCCGCCGCGGGCGAGGAAGACGAGGCCGCCGCATGGGGTCGTGTGACCCCTAGCGAACGGGAGGCGCGCTGGGGACACCGCGGCGGCGTGCTGGAGTTGTCAGGCCCCATGGAGCTGATCGACACCATTGAGCGCTCGCTGTTTGCGATTGGCGCCGCGACGTCCCGCATCGATGCCGGCGAGCTGACATCTATTGTGCATCCGGGACTACTTGACGTTATAACCGACCTGCAAACTCGGTCTGGGCTGCTCATTATTATGGCGCGCGCCGACGATGACGGCACGCTAACGGCAAGCGCAGGCGGCTTCGAGATCGCGCTCGACCCGGACAACAGGATGCACGCCGTCGCTGCGGTGCACGAGCTTCTCCAGCGCGCGGGAATCTTCATTTCTTCAGAAGGGGCGGATTTGTGATGAGCATTGCAGAGATTGCCACGGAAGTGAATGCGAAGCTGGACACGGTGCGGGCCACGCTGGCGCGCCAAGTGACGGGTAGCGGCGATGTGTGCCTGACCTGCAGCTTTCAGGCCGAAGATGTGCTGCTGACGAAGCTTGCCATCGAGCTGGATCCGCGGATTCCGATTCTCTTTCTCGATACCGGCTATCACTTCGCCGAGACATATGCCTATCGCGACCGCATTGCGCGCGAGTGGGGTCTGAATCTGATCAATCTGCTCCCGGAAAAAACTGTAGCCGAGCAGGAGGCCGAACACGGTTTGCTGTATCAATCCGCGCCCGACCGCTGCTGCCGGCTGCGCAAGGTCGAGCCGCTGTTCAAGGCGGTCGCCAGGTATCGCGTGTGGCTGACCGGCCTGCGCCGCGAGCAGGCAAAGAGCCGCGCGGCGCTGGAAGAGTCGGCGATGTTTTCGCTGCCCGGCAGCAAGCAGGTGCTGAAGCTTGCGCCGCTGGCGGCGTGGACGACGCGCGATGTGTGGTACGCGTGCGAGCAGCTTGCGATTCCGCTGCTGCCACTCTACGAGCGAGGCTATACGTCCATCGGTTGCGAGCCATGCACCACGCTTCCGCTCGATCCTAACGATCCGAGGTCGGGCCGTTGGGCGGGACGCAAGGTGGAGTGCGGCATTCACATTCAGGCGGCGCCAACGCGGTAATACGGTCGATGGGAAACAGAGGACCAGGGGATGCCATACATCATCGGATTCTTCATTGCACTGTTCATCGCGCTCACGGGCGTGGGCGCGGGCACGATTACTGTGCCTGTCCTAGTGCTGTTTCTCGGCGTCCCGGCGCCGGTTGCGGTGGGAATCGGGCTGACATTTGCGGCGGCGGTGAAGTTGATTCTGGCTCCCGCGCAGATTGCGCGCGGCAACGTGGCCTGGCGGACGTTGGGCTACATGCTGCTCGGTGGAGCGCCGGGCGTTCTGCTGGGGTCGCTGTTCCTGAAGCATTTGATGAGCGCGGGATCGGCGAACCTGCTGAATGCGATTCTGGGGGCGATTCTGGTGAGTACGGCGAGTTGGCAGCTCTTCTATTCCTTTCGTCCCATGCGGCAGAGCTCCGACGCGCGTGACCGCAGCTCGCTGCTCCCGTTACTGATGCTTCCCGTCGGGGCGGAGGTAGGATTTTCTTCCGCGGGCGCGGGCGCGTTGGGCAACGCCGCGCTCCTCAGCCTGACACCGCTGCCGCCGGCCCAGGTGGTGGGTACCGACATCGTCTTCGGCTTCTTCGTGTCGCTCATTGGGAGTGGCGCACATTGGTTCACGCACGCTACAAACCCTCAGTTGCTGGTGCAACTGATCGTTGGCGGCGCGGTTGGAGCAGTTGGAGGAACGCTTTTGAGCACGCGCGTTCCGCGCCGGCCGCTGCGATTCGCGCTCTGGGTCTGGCTGCTGATTCTCGGTGGGCAGTTTCTCTTCAACAGCTACCATGTTTGGGCCGCAACGCGATCAAACAAACCGGGAGACGCGAATTCCCTGAGTTACCACGCAGCCGGCGGCAACCGCGACGCAAAGAAACGATGAGGCGAGGCGATCTTCCTCGCTGATCGGCTGCCCGCCGCGCTCCGATTTCAACCCTGAGCATCAGCGGCGTTCCCTCGTCTCCATTGGCGCTTTAATTCGTGTCAAGGATGACACAACGTGTCTGCGCAGACACGGCCACGCTTGCGTCTTTATGACACAAGTCCTTTGTTTTGTTGCGAAAGGGTCTGGTCCCGCACTTGCAAAAGTCGAGAGCATAGAAACTCCGGCATGGAGCCAATATGCTCTTTCCCACGGTTGAATTCGCACTCTTCTTCCTCGCGGTGCTGCTGGTTGCGTGGAGCCTGCACCGCTGGAACGGGCTCCATAAATTCTTCCTGCTGGCGGCGAGTTACGTTTTCTACGGCTTTTGGAGCTGGAGCTACGTACCGCTGCTGTTGGGCATCTCGCTGGTGAGCGGCGTGGCGGCGCAGCGCATTCAGGCAAGCGGGACGCAAAGGGCGCGCAAGCTCTGGCTCCTTCTCGGAGTCGTGGTTTGCCTTTCGACGCTCGGCTATTACAAGTACACAAGCTTCTTCGTCACCACCGCGCTGAATCTCTGGGCACGCATCGTCCCTCCGCCCAGGATGCGTATTCCAGAGCCGCTGCTTCCGCTCGGTATATCCTTCTTCGTCTTCCACGCAATCTCGCTGATGATGGATGCCTACCGACGCAAGCTGAAGCAGCGGGTGCGCCTGCTCGACGCGCTGCTGTATGTTGCGTTCTTCCCGCAGTTGATCGCAGGCCCCATTTTGCGCGCGTCAAACTTCCTGCCGCAGTTGCAGGTCCGGCGCAATCCAGCGGCGATTCGCGTGAATCGCGCGCTGCTGCTGATCGTTGCTGGGTTGTTCAAGAAGGTCATCATCTCGAATCTGCTGGCGACGCGGTTGGTGGAGCAGGTGTTTGCCGCGCCGCAGACCTTCAGCCGCAGCGACGTGCTGCTCGCGATCTACGGCTACGCAGCGCAGATCTACTGCGATTTCTCGGGGTATACCGATATCGCCATCGGCTGCGCCATGCTGCTGGGCTATCGCTTTCCGAGAAACTTCAATGCACCGTATACGGCAACGAATCCGCAGGACTTCTGGCGGCGCTGGCACATTTCGCTTTCGAGTTGGCTGCGCGACTACCTCTACATCCCGCTCGGCGGCTCGCGCGGGGCGGCTTGGCGCACCTGCGTGAATCTGATGATCACGATGCTGCTCGGCGGGCTTTGGCACGGCGCGGCATGGACCTTCGTCATTTGGGGCGCGCTGCACGGTATCTATCTGATCGCGCATCGCGGCTGGAGCGCCATTGCCTGGGCACCGGTGGTTCGTTTGCGGCAAACGGCCGCGTGGCGCTGGGCGTCGCGCCTTTTGCTCTTCCATGCCGTGTGCATGGGTTGGGTTTTCTTCCGGTCGCCATCGTTCGACATAGCGTTCGCCGTGCTTGGGCGGCTCGCGATTCCAGGCGCATGCACGCTGGCCACTATTCCGGTGGCGCTGGCGCTGCTCGCTGGGCTTGCCGGCCAACTCCAGCCGTTGCGCTGGCGCAAGGCGCTTGAATTCGAGCTTGGCCGCTGGCCGGCCCTGGCGCGCGGCGCCGTGTTTGCCGTGGCCATCTTCACCATCGAGGTGCTGGGCCCATCGGGCGTGGCGCCGTTCATCTACTTCAGGTTCTAAGACCATGCGCGCGACCAGATACAATTCGCTTCCTCAACTTGCTGCCGTGATGGCAGGGTTCGTGGCGGCAATTCTGCTTCTCGAGTCTGAAGCGCTGCTGACCTGGACGGATCAGCTTGACGTCGGCCCTGCCAGAACCAGGGCAGTGCAGGTCGCAACTGCCCTGCATAAAACCCTGAAGCCGCTCAAAGTCGAGCAGGTGCGCACAGAAAGTCTCGACGGCCTCGACCGGCTTGGCTGGACCGACGACCCGGCCCGGCTGTTGGCGGCGAGAGAGCGATTGGCGGGAGGCGCTGCTGGAGTTGGCTCTCCATGCACAGTGGCCACGCGCGCACCAGCCCCGGGAGGCTCGAAAGCGACCCCGGCAAGCGCGACAAAGATCCCCGTACCCTCCAGCGTTCCCAAGCTGACGCCGCTGACGCCGTTGCCGCCTACAGCTCCGGGGCAGCCGCGCGTCGTCGCGCTCGTCGGCGATTCCATGATGGCCGTCGGCCTCAGCGACATTCTTCTCCGCCAAACCGCGGACAACCAGAATCTGCACGTCATCGAGGCATTCAAATCCGGAACCGGACTGGCGCGGCCGGATGTCTTCGATTGGATGCAGGAGTATCCGGCGATGATCGGTAGCCAAAAGCCCGACGCCGTCATTGTTGCCATCGGTGCCAACGACGGGCAGGGCTTTGTGGAGGACGGCAAGGCGCTGGCCTTCGGCAGCGATGCGTGGGTGAAGGTCTACCAGCAGCGCACGGCCGATTTCCTGAACCTGCTGACGCAAGACGGCGCACGCGTGGTTTGGGTCGGGCTGCCGCCGACGAAGTCGGGCGCATATGACGATCGAACTGCGGAGATTAACCGCATCGCCTACAGCGTGGTGAGCCAGAATCCGCAGGCCACGTGGTGGAATCCTCAACCGTATGTAGGTGATGAAGCCGGAGGGTTCCGCGAGCTGGAGACGATGCCCGACGGCAGAATTTCGCGGATTCGCGCCGCAGATGGCATTCATCTGTCGGATGAAGGCGCGGCACTGCTGGCGCCGGCGCTGATCCAGTGGCTGAATCCGGTGGCGCCGGCGAACACCGCACAGGTGATCCCGCAGGAAACGCCCTCTGGCTCTCCGCATCGAGGGCGGCGTGAGAGGCATGCGCGGACCGCGCGGCCGTGAGGGCCGTCCTCAATTTCTCCTGACTCAGATTTCCTCCCAGCTCAAATTCTGATTCGTTCGCGGCACGGCTCTGCGGCTCGCTTCGCGTGTCAAGACGCGCACGGTGTGTGTGCCGTGACACGGCCGGAGTCCTCCGGTTCGCAAGCAACTCCTTTGTTTTCAATCGGCTCCGATTGGCTCGCCGCTTGCAATTCTTCCCGGCGTAGGCAGTTGAAGAAATCGGAGCAATCGGGGGATGCGATGAAGGCACTGAGGCAAAGCGGATGGGCGATGGCGGCGACGATGATGGCGGTTCTGGCAACGCAGTTGACCGCGCAGAACGCGACCCAGCAGGCTGCACCGAATCAAGCGGCGGTGAAAGAACAAGCGCCGACAGTGGCGACGAAGCGCGTGATCGTAGTGAGCCTTGAAGACCGCAAGCTGGCGCTGGTTGAGGACGGCAAGGTAAAGAGGGTCTACACCGTCGCCGTGGGCAAGCCGTCAACGCCGAGTCCGGTGGGCACTTTCACTATCGAGCGCCGCGTGATGAACCCAACCTATTCGCATGATGGCCGCACCGTTCCGCCGGGACCAAACAATCCCGTGGGGTCGCGCTGGATGGGCTTGAGCATCCACGGCTACGGAATCCACGGAACGAACGTGCCCAGCTCGATCGGCAAGGCTGCATCGCATGGATGCATTCGCATGGCGAAGAGCGATCTGGAAGAGCTCTATCCGATGGTGGCCGTGGGCGACACGGTGGAGCTGATCGGCCAGCGCGATGACGAAACGGCGCAGTTGTTTGGCGACGGGCAGAATCCGGCTGCAGCGGCTCAACCGGCCCCGCAAACGGCCATCGCCTCCTCGACGCCGGCCCCGGCCTCCACGCAAGGAACAGCGCCTGCCGCTCAGCAGGCTGCGAATGCCACGACCGTAGGCACTCTAACCCGCGCCGGCTTGACAGCCGTGGCGGGCCTGACGGTTGCGGGCTCCATGTAAAGGAGGTCTGCGATGAATCTGCTTGCGAACGCGATGTCGAGTTTTGAAGCGGTGCTGCTGCCCGTAGCGGCGGCGCTGCTGCTTGAGGAGTTGACCTACGGGGGACTGGTCCGGCTGCTGCTGGCTCCACGGCCGGAAACTGGAAAACCGAAAGAGCCCAATCACCAGAACGGAGGCGGGAAATGCTCGCATTGAAACTGTTGTTGATGGTCGCGGGAGGGTTGTTGCTCACCTGCGCAGCGGCGATTCCGCTCTATGGCCTTTGGCTGCGCGTGCAAGCCGCGCGCAAAAAGACCATCGGAGACGGAACACCAGACGAAACCCAAGCTGAACCAGAAGCAATCAATTGGCGCCGCCCGGTGGCGCTGGCAATCGCAGGCTGTGTGCCGCTGCTCCTGGCGGCCAGCATTGTGGTGGTGCCCAGCGGCACGGGCGGGGTGCGCATCAGCCAGATTCGCGGCACGCTGCCGGGCACGCTCTACCCAGGCGTCCACTTTGTGGCGCCGCTGGTGGACAGCGTGCAGACCTTCGACCTGCGCGATCGCCTGTACACGGCGGGAACCTCTGAGCAGCTCGCGAAGAAGATTCCGGCAGCAACCGGCCTCAACGTGCAGTCTCTCGAGGGCCTTAACATCGGTCTCGGCGTCACCGTACGCTACCGGCTCGATCCCAACAAACTGGCCAGCGTGCAGGCGCACCTGCCGCAGCCGGCTGACAAGGAACTTGTGCCTCCCGTGGTGGCAAGCGCGTGGCGGGAACTCACGCCCCAGTACACCGTGAAGGAGATCTTCTCGACCAAGCGCGAAGAGGTGCGCGCAAAGGCAGCGGAGATTATCACGCGGAAGCTGGCGGCCGACGGCATTGTGGTGGAAGAAGTGATGCTCTCGGACATTCAACTGCCCGAAGAGTACGCGCGGGGCCTGGAGGGATTGCTGGTGAAGGAGCAGCAGGACGACCAGATGAGCGTGGACACCGACATCCAGCAGAAGCAGGTGAAGATCGCCGAGCTGCAGGCTGAGGCTGACGCCGCGCAAAAAGTGAAAGAAGCCGAAGGCGAAGCGCAGTCCAAGGTGGTGGAAGCCAAGGGCGAGGCGGATGCCATGCAATACACGTTGCCGCTGAAGGAGAAGCAGATTGAGCAGAGCAAGCTCGAAGCCGAGGCGCGCAAGGAGGCCACCATCGAAACCGCGGAGGCCGACGCGCAGGCCAAGGTGATCGACAGCAAGGCCGAACTCGAGCGGCGCAACCTGCTGGCCGACGCGGAAGCCAACCGCATCAAGGTCGTCGCAGCAGCCAACGCAGAACGCATGACCAGCGAGGCGACGCTCTTGAACAAGTCGCCACTGCTGATCAACAAGATCGTGGCGGAGAGGCTCTCTGACAAGATCCAGGTCGTCATGGTTCCGTCAGACGGCAAGTTCTTCTTCGCCAGCGATGTGTTCAAAAACACGGCGAACAATCCAATCGTGAAGCAGGAGATGGACAACGAGCAGGAGTCGTCGCCTGCTCCTGGTCACTGAATAGGGCTTTGTGCGGGACGGGGGTGCAAGCTTCCGTCCCGCAGGCTTCTTGCCGCGCGAGCCTTGGCGAATGGGCTTGACGGCGGCGTTCCGGTAGCAGCCGCAAACGGTATAATCCGCGCAAATGGAAAAACAGAAAAAGCGATGAAGGCAATGAAGCTGATTTGGCTGATCGCGGTGGGGTTGAGTGGGTGGATGGGGCTCGCGGCGGGCGCCGCTGCCGCGCCTGGCCCATGGGAACAGCCCGCATCCGCGCTCGCCGAGCAAGTCACTGCGATTCTGGGTCCGGGCCAGGCGCACCTGACCATCCATAATCTATCTTCGATTCCGAACGATGAAATCCCCGCTATCCGGCGGCTAGTGGTGCAGGATTTGAAGGCGCACGGCGTGACCATGGCAGGCGCCGAGAGCGCGAACACCGTACGCGTGACGCTGAGCGAGAGCGCGCACGAGCGGCTGTGGGTGGCCGAGATCGCCGAGGGCAATCAGACGCAGGTGGCCATCGTGGATCTGGGGCCGATTCAAGCGCAGCAGGCAACTGTCGCCGGCGGCTTGACGCTGCTGAGCCAGCAACTCTTCACCGCGCACGAACCTGTGCTGTCCATTCTGGAGACGCCGCCCGGAATCGTCGCGCTCGGACCGGAACAGATTGTCCTATACACGCACGCGGCAGAGGGCTGGCAGGAACAGAAGCATGTGCGCATCGATCAGCGGCGGCAGCTCGCGAGAGATCCGCGCGGCATTCTGGCGATGGCGGCGGAGGGCCAGGGGTTCGATGCGTGGCTCGCCGGAGTGCGCTGTTCGGGCGGGTCTTCTTCGGCAGCGAGTGCAGGCGGTTGGACGCCAATCTGTCGCGAGAGCGACGATCCGTGGCCCATTGCGCAGGGGTCCGTTGCGCAGGCGCCACCTGCCCAGGGATCAGCGACGTCTGCGCCAGCCGCAGCGCCGGCGTCAGCCTCAGCAGACGCGAGTGTTCCATCGTTCAATGCGTTCTACAACGCCGCGCGTAATTACTTCACCGGCGTGGTGACGCCGAGCCTCGGCGTTGATCTGCCTCCTTTCTATTCGGCTGCAATCATTCCGCGTCCGGGCGGCGCCGCTGCCCTGCTCGTCGGCGGCATTGATGGCAAAGTGCAGCTCGTGGAAAACGGGGCGCTCAAGCAGTGGCCGGCACACGCGACTGGGGCAGCGATTTTGCCACGCTGCACTCGGGCTGCGGAGCGGGCTCGCAGATCATCGCCTCTGGCTCAGGCGAGGCTACGAACGACAGCCTGCGCGCGTATGAATTGCCGTTGCTGGAGACCGTTCCGGCGAGCGCGCCGCTGGCGATGGACGGAACTGTGACGGCGTTGTGGACTGCGCCCGACGGCAGGAGCGTTCTGGCGGCGGTGCGGAACGCTGCAAACCAATACGAGGTGGACCGTGTTACGGCGCTTTGCAATTAGCTGCCTCGCGATCGCTCTCGCGCTGCCGGCCGCCGCGCGCACACGACCGCATTACGGCGGCTCGCTGCGCGTGGAAACTGAAGGCGACCCGTTGCATAGCCCCGATGGCATGGCGCGCCGCCTGATCCTGGATGGATTGACCGCGTTCGATGCGAATGGCGCGGTGAGCCCAGCGCTTGCCATAGCGTGGCAGTCGGAGGACAACGATCATCGCTGGCAGTTCCGACTGCGGCCGGGTGTGCATTTCCACGATGGTTCGCCGCTGACATCAACTGCTGTTGTCATGTCGTTGAACCTGTCATGCTCGGCAAACTGCCCGTGGACAGCGGTTCGTCCTGTCGGGTCCTCTGTCGTCTTTCTCAGCGACTCACCGATGCCCAACCTGCCCGCGCTGCTCGCCGGCGATGAATTTTTTATCACTCTAACGCGCACAGCAGATGGGCAAGCTCCGGCAAACCCTATCGGCACGGGGCCCTTTCAGTTCGCCGCCTTGAACAACGGCGTGCTGACACTCGCAGCCAACGACAACTGTTGGCAGGGGCGACCATTCGTCGACGAAATTGCGATCAGCGCCAACCGGCCAATTCGTGACCAATGGCTCGACCTGAGCGTCGGCCGCGCTGATGTGGTGGAGATTCCCGCGGAGCAGTTACGCCAGGCGCAGCAGCAACTTCTCACGGTCGTTGCTTCCCCGCCGGTGCAGCTCCTGGCGCTTCAGGCGTCGGACTCCGGCGCGCTGGCGAACCCCGTGCTGCGCGCGGCCATCGCACAAGGCGTCGACCGCGGCGCTCTTTTCAATGTCATTTTTCAAAAGCAGGGCGAAATCTCCGCCAGCCTTTTGCCGCAATCGCTCACCGGCTACTCGTTTCTTTTCCCGGCGGAGCGCGATTTGAACAAAGCGAACGAACTCCGCGGCGGGTTAGCACCCGCGCCGCTCACGCTGGCAACCGACGGCAATCCAACCATGCAGTTGGCCGCGCAACGCATTGCACTCAACCTGCACGAAGCAGGATTCAATGTACAGGTAGCGAGCGCACGCAACGCGCCCCGCGCTGATTTGATGTTGCGGAGGCTGCTAATCGAGGGCGCCGATCCTGCGGATGCACTCGCGATTCTGCTGCGCAGCGCAGGAGGAAGTACTCCCGTGGCGGGCCAAAATCGCACTGCGCTTTACCGCGCCGAGCACGATTTTCTGGATCTCAAGACGGTGATTCCACTGCTCGACCTTCCCCGCGCCTACGCGATCAGTGCCCGCGTTCGCGACCTGAGATTGCGCGCTGATGGAACGCCGGACCTAGCCGGAGCTTCGATGGAGGCTACACAGTGAATCTGCGCCAGAAGCTGCTGCTCCTCTTCTCGCTCACTGTGGCCGCGGCCGTGGCGGCGGTGGCGTGGACCGTGCTGGTCCGTGTTCGTCACGTTTTTGAAGCGCGCGACGAGGAAGAGACGGCGCTCTTTGTCAGCCAGTTTCAGCGCGAGTTTCAGCACCGGTCGTCGGAGGTGGCCGCGGCCGTCAACCGGTTGGCGGCTAGCGAGCGGGAGCGCGCCATGGCGTTTGAGCTGGCGCAGTCAGGCGATACAGCGGCGTATTTGACCGAGGCGCAAACCATGGCGCAGGATGCGCAACTCGACTTTCTTGAAATCGTCGGACCGGATGGAAAGATCGTCAGCTCCGCGCAGTGGCCCGCGCGGTTTGGCTATCCTGAGCCAGCTGCCGCGAACTCTGCGGCGACGCCAATCCTGAAGCTCGAAGACCTGCCCGATGGATCAACCGCTCTCGGATTATTTGCCGTGCATGGCGTTGGCGGATCCGCAGTGCGGCTGATGGGCGGCAAGCGGCTGGACCAGAGTTTTCTCGCGGATTTGCCGGTTGCACCAGGCATGCAGACAGGCCTCTACAGCGATGCCAGCGGTACGACGATGAGCTTGGACGCGAGAGCTGCGGCGAGTGCCCCCGTTCCGGGAGCTTTCGATCCCACGCGGCTTCTGGCTCCAAATGGCAGCGTTCCAGGCGCGATCCATTATCAAAGCCTGATTGACGCCGCGCGCAAAACCGGTCTGCAAGTGAGTGGCATCGTCAGTCCGACGACCCGGCGCGAGGACAGCTTGAGCGCAACCGCGATCCCGCTCAAGAACGAGCGGGGCGAGGTGATGGCGGTGCTGGTGGTGGCGATCTCTCGCAGCGGCATGGTGGAGGCGCAGCAACATATCCGCACTATCGCATACGGCGTAGCCGGCGGCGGTATTCTTCTCGCCATCGTGTTCAGCCTTTGGATTGCGGCGCGCGTCTCGCGCCCCATCGAGCAACTGGCGCATGCGGCCGAAGAAGTGGCCGGAGGCAATTGGGACGTGCGCGTGCCGCAACGCGGACGCGACGAGGTGAGCGTTCTAGCGCGGAGCTTCAACCACATGACGGAGCAACTGGTGAGCCAGCGTGACCGCCTGGTGCAGAGCGAGCGCGTAGCCGCATGGCGTGAGCTGGCCCGCCGCCTGGCGCACGAGCTCAAGAACCCGCTTTTCCCGCTGCAACTCACCGTGGAAAACCTGGTGCGTGCGCGTGATTTGCCGCCAGCGGAGTTTGACGAGGTCTTCCGCGAAAGCACAGCGACCCTGGGCACAGAGATCGTGAACCTGAAGACGATCATCGGCCGCTTCAGCGACTTCAGCAAAATGCCGAAGCCGGAGTTGGAGCGTATCGATGCGAAGGATGTCATCGAGCGCGTGCGCGCACTCCACCAAACTGCCGCCAACCGCGACGCGAAGATTCAATTTGCAATCGACCTGGCCGATGCGCCGATGCCGCTCAATGCTGATCCCGAGCTGCTGCACCGCGCGCTCTCGAATCTGGTGTTGAATGCCATGGACGTGATGCCCAGTGGTGGCACGCTGACGATCTCTGCCCGACCGATTGGCGAAGGAGTGGAACTGCGCGTAGCCGATACGGGCCAGGGGCTTACTCCCGAGGAGTGCGAGCGGCTGTTCACTCCGTACTACACCACAAAGCAACACGGGACCGGCCTAGGCCTGGCGATTGTGCAGTCGGTGGTGGCCGATCATGAGGGGACGATTGCGGTGGAGAGCCGCGCGGGCGGCGGCGCAACGTTTATCATTACGCTGCCGAGAGCCAACACATGAACGCCAAGGCGAACATCCTCATCGTCGATGACGAGGCCAACACGCTGGCCTCGCTCTCCCGCGCCTTTCGCCTCGCGGGGCACGAAGCCGTGGTGTGCGATAACGCCGAACGCGCGCTGGAGCTGGCCCGCACCCAGCCCTTCGATCTGATACTGAGCGACGTGGTGATGCCGCGTCGCGATGGTCTGGCGCTGCTCGAAGATCTGAAGACGGCGGGCGTCACGGCTCCGGTGGTGATGATGAGCGGCCAGGCGCACATCGAGATGGCAGTTCGCGCCACGCGCCTGGGCGCGCTGGATTTTCTTGAGAAGCCGCTTTCCACCGAGAAACTGCTGGTCACGGTTGAGAACGCGCTGAAGCTCACGCGCCTGGAATCCGAGAACCGGGATCTGCGAGCGCGCGTGGGCAAGCACACGCTGGTTTTCGCCGGCGAAACCATGCGCCGCGTGATGGCGCAGATTGAGCGAGTCGCAGCCAGCGAATCACGCGTCTGTATCTACGGCGAAACGGGCACCGGCAAGGAGCTGGTGGCGCGCACGCTGCATGAGAAGAGCAATCGCGCAGCCGGGCCGTTCGTGACGCTCAACTGCGCGGCGGTTCCGGCGGAGCTGATCGAGAGCGAACTTTTCGGGCACGAGAAAGGTTCCTTCACCGGCGCTGCGCAACGCCATACGGGAAAGTTCGAGCAGGCGCACCGCGGCACGCTTTTCCTGGATGAGATCGGCGACATGCCCACCGCCATGCAGGCCAAGCTGCTGCGTGTGCTCGAGGAGGGCGAGGTCGAACGCATCGGCGCAGCCAAACCTACAACCGTGGATGTGCGCGTGGTGGTTGCCACGCATCGCAATCTCGAGCAGCTCGTCGAGAGCGGAGGATTCCGGCGCGACCTTTATCATCGCGTGGTGGTCTTTCCCGTCCAGTTGCCCCTGCTTCGCCAGCGGCGCGAGGACCTGCCCGCGCTGGTAGAGCATTTCGTTCGCCAGGTAAGCGCGCAGAACGGCTGGAAGCCTGCGACGTTTACCCCTGCCGCTATTGCAGCCTTGCAAGAGTATGCGTGGCCCGGCAATATCCGCGAGTTGCGCAATGTGGTGGAGCGGCTGCTGCTACTGGCCGCAAGCGAGGTCGGCGCCGAAGACGTGCGTCTGTCGCTGCCTGCTTCTCATGCGGGCGCAAGTGCGGGCCAGAACGCTTCGCTCACCGGCGGCGCGGCAAGCGGCCCGCTTGCTCAGCGCGTGCAGGCCTTTGAGCGCGGACAAGTGCTGGCCGAGCTCGAGCGGCATGGCCGCCAGATTACGCAAACCGCCAAGGCGCTTGGGCTTGAGCGGAGCCATCTCTACAAGAAGTGCCAGCAGTTGGGAATCGACCTGCAAAACCTGCCGCGGGATTGAGACACGCCCCATTCATGGCCCGGTGTATGCTGTCGCCGCTGACGAACTTGTTGCTCATCGCCGTCATTTCCTCGCGCTTGCAGGCGCTGGCAGAGCCGAATGATTCTCGGATGATCCGCTTGGTCGGCGAAGTATTGAGGGAGATGTGAGTTTCAAATTGATTTTCCAGGATGCGGAGCGGATCCTGCTTGAGGTGGCGAGGAAGCAGCGTGGTTCACGTCGTGCGAAAAGATGCGATGCAGGCCGACGCGAGCTGCCATCGTGGCTGCCCCCCAGGGATTCGAACCCCGATATGCTGATCCAGAGTCAGCTGTCCTGCCATTGAACGAGGGGGCAATCAGCGCGCAGCGGCTCATCGGTGAGCCGATTGGGTCGACCCCAACGTGGAGCGCGCAACGCCAACCTTCTCATCTTACGGGCATTCCCAGTCGCGGTCAACGGCGTCCGCGCAATGAGAATGCGCCTGCGTGACTGAGAACGCGAGGGGATGGAAGCGCAGCAGACGAACTGCTATTCACGTTCTGGAGAATGCCGAAGTCCCGGCGCTTGCACGATTTGCGCAGCCGCTTGCGCCGGCGTGCAGAGGCCCGTATCGATCGTGATGGTCGGTTTTGGCATCGTTGGCGCATCGAAGACCCTGCCAGCGTGGAGTTGCTCGAACAAAGAGACGGAGGTCAGCTTGCCATGCTCGCGCCTAGGCGGAGCGCCGATGCGCCGCCTGAGTTCCAGTGTGGGGCGAGTGAGTTCGACAAAATCGACCTTGCCTGCCGCGTTCTCGACCGTACGCAGCGCTTCGCCGATGAACGAGGGATGCACAGTTCTCTCCCGAGCGAAGGTAAAGATCAATCCCGGCAGCTTACTGCGGCAGGCTCGATCGAAGACCGACAGCCAGAATTCTTCGCGGAGCTCGACGAACGGGACGCTGCCGAACTCGAAGACCGGCAGCAGAAGATCGACGGCGAGGTGATTATGGAAGAGTTTGTAGCCGGTCAACGCAGCCAGTTCCCGGCCAACGGTCAGTTTGCCGGGTGCGGGCAATCCGTAACGAAACACCACTCCCACTGTTCCCTGGTCCACGGTCCCTGTCTTTCTCACTCTTCTCGCAGCACTTCGAGCGGGCGCAGGCCGAGAATTCTGAAGCTTGCGAGCCAGCCCGTGGCCGTGGCCAGCACCGCGGTTCCGGCAAGCGCCACGAGCGTCGCGCCCCATTCGATTTGAAAGTTCACCTCAAGCCGGTGCAGAAGCACGCGCGTGAGCAGATTGGCGAAGACGACGCCGACGGCGCCGGCCAGCAGACCAAGAACGCTGAACTCCACGCTGAACGTGCGCACGATGCGCATGCGAGTGGCACCCAGCGTCTTGAGCACCACCGCCTCCTGCATGCGCCGGAAGCGCGTGCTGGCGATGCTCGAGGCAAGAATCGTCAAGCCCGCGAGAATCGAGAACCCGGCGAGCAGCCGGACGACAAAAGTGATTTGATCGACGACACTCTCCACACGCTGCAATACATCGGCGACGTTGATGACGGTGATGGTGGGGTAGGCCGAAAAAAACGCCCGCTCCATTGCGGCCACCTGCTTGGGGTCGATGTGGGCGCCGCCGTACCACGTGGATGGCTGGTCGGAGATTTGTCCTGAAGGCAGAACAAACGGCAAACGCGCGCTCAGGTGCTGCCCGTCATTGCGAAAGATCGCAGCGACTTTGAGCGTGCGCGTCATTCCGCCGGTCTCGAGTTCCATCGTGGAACCGACGCCCAGGTGCAACCGCCGCGCCACGCCGTCGCTCACCGCGAGTTGCGCTGCGCTGCCATTCGTCCACCACGCGCCTTCGGTCACTTTGTCGCCTTCGGGCGGCGCATCGGCCCAACTCAGTTCGGCGCTCTCCAGCATGCGCCGCGGATAGTGCTGGTCTTTCATTTGTTCCACCGGCTGCCCGTTGATAGAGATGAACCGCCCCATCACCACGGGAATCAGGTTCAGTTGCTGGCTGACGCCCGGCTGATGCGCAAAGAACGCCTTGACGCCCGCAACTTCGTCGGTTCGCACATCAACCAGGAAGACATTGGGCACGCTCGGCGCAGCGGTCTCATGCAGGTCGCGCAGAAGGGCTTTCTGCATGAGGTAGACAGCGAGGATGAGCATGACTCCCGTGCCCAGCGCCGCCAGCACCGCGGCCGATTGATTGCCCGGCCGGTAGAGATTGGCGAGGCCGTGACGCAACGAGGAAGGCAGGTGAAGACGGGTGCGATCGAGCAAAAATCGGATGGTGCGCAGTGCAACCGTCGCCAACGCCAGTAGCACCGCTAGCGCGATGGTGAACAAGACGGCGAACCACGCGCCCACCTTCGGCGAATCGGAAAGCGCCCACGCGATGCCACCCAACGCGACCACCACCACCGCTGCGATGCTGAGTTGCAGGCGGCGCGCCCACCAGCGCGCAAACCAGCCACCGATTCCAGACGGACCTTCTTCGACCAGCCGGCGCAGCACCAGGACAGGCCGCACGGCGCGCACATCGAGCAGCGGAGGCAGACAGAAGAGGAGAGTTGTCAGCAGGCCAGTTCCCAGGCCGGCTAGAGCAGACCTCCACGGGAACTGGAGAATCACATGCACGGGAAGTAATTGGCCGAACGCCGCCGGCAGTGCGGCCATCACGCCGACCCCGGCAGCAACGCCAAACAGTCCTCCGGCCAGGCCGAGGCCCAGCGTCTGCAAGAGGAAGATACGCAGCAGATCGGAAGAATCCGCGCCGACAGCCTTGAGAATCGCCAGCATGTCCATGCGCTGCTCGAGATGGGCGTGCATGGCCATCGCTACGCCAATGGCTCCCAGCACCATGGCGACCAGGCAGATGAGGCTCAGGATGGAGGTTGCATTGTCGAGGCCCCGAGTGAGCGCGGGATTGCCCTCGCGAAGGTCCATCACTTGCGCATCGGGCAGCGCCGCTTCCAGTTGTGTGCGGACCGCCGCGGCCTGTTGATCGACGGTGAGTCCGCGCGGCGGCTTGTCCGGCAGCTTGACGAGCAATCGCCGGCTTGCGCGGCTACCGGGCGCGAGCAATCCGGTGCGCGCCAGTGACGCTTCCGAGATCATCACGCG
This sequence comes from uncultured Acidobacteriaceae bacterium, assembly GCA_963836525.1. Taxonomy (GTDB): domain Bacteria; phylum Acidobacteriota; class Terriglobia; order Terriglobales; family Acidobacteriaceae; genus Telmatobacter. Next base: position 329,096 of record CAWIJW010000005.1, on the reverse strand, counting down.
CGGCCCCAACCCCATGCCCCCTGTGATCCGGTCAGGCTCCTGTTTCAGCACAGCCGCGATTCGGAAATCCCTTCCGCCCATCCGCAGCGTATCGCCTACGTGCGCATTCAGCCGGATGAGAAACTCATCCGCCACGACTGCCGAGTCGTCCTGGAGGGCCTGCTGCAGCGGCATTGCCGGCTCCAGCTCGGCCATTCCATAGTACGGATACTCGGACGGATCGACGGCCTTGAGCGAGACCAGCAACGGCACCGGATACGACGGCACGGAGGCCATGGACACTGTTTCAGTGACCCATGTGGAGCGGATTCCGCCGGCGCTTTGGACTCTGATGGCCGCGATCTTGCTCAATTCATCGGGGGTGGGCGCACGAAGCATGCGCGCGCTCAGATCGCCAGCCAGCAGCGACCGCGCCTCAGTGTTGAGCGTGCCTCGGAAGCTGTCGCTCAGCCCGCGCACGCCCACCAACGCAGCCACACCAACGGCGACCGACAGAACAACAAAGGCGAACTTGCCGGGCGCGGACTTCAGGTCGCGCCAGCCAATGGCCGCAGCGCGCTTCCAGCTCAACGCCCGCTTGGCCATGCTTCTCCTCTTGACGATTGAGAGTCTAGTGGGAACGGACCCGGATTTGAATCCTCGACCACAAGGCCATCTTTGAGCACAATCTTGCGGTCGGCGCGGCTCGCCACTTCAGGGTCGTGCGTGACGAGCACCAATGTTGTTCCCGCTTTGCGATTTCGCTCGAGAAGCAGATCGAGAACCATCCGTCCGTTTGTCGAGTCGAGGTTGCCGGTGGGCTCGTCGGCCATCACGATCGGCGGCTCGGCCACGAACGCACGCGCCAGCGCGACACGCTGCTGCTCGCCCCCTGAGAGCTGCACCGGATAGTGATCCATGCGCTCCTTCAGGCCAACTTCATCGAGCAGACGGCGTGCCTGAGCCAGTCCATTCCCCTCCACGTTGAGCTCGTAAGGAAGCAGCACATTTTCGAGTGCGGTGAGCGTCTGGATGAGCTGGTAGGACTGAAAGACGAAGCCGATCTTTCGCCCGCGCACTGCGGCCAGTTCCGCTTCCGCCAGATTGTGGATGGGCACCCCATCCAGCCAGATCTCGCCTTCGCTCGGCGTGTCGAGCCCGGCCAGCAGCCCCAGCAATGTGCTCTTTCCGCTTCCACTGGCGCCAACGACGGCCACAAACTGCCCAGCCGGAATTTCCAGCGAAATTCCCTGCAAAATCTCCACGCGCCGCGCGCCGTTCTGGATCCACTTCTTCGCGCCCTTGACTTGAATCAACTCGCCCTCCCGTCATTCGCAGTGTAAATTGCCGCTCTGAACATTCTGAGTTCTCTGCGGCGTTTTGCGCGCAGCTACACTATATACGTGGACGTTCGGCGTGCAGTTCTTGTCGCATGTTGCCTGTTGCTGCTGGCCGGCCCGCTCCATGCCGCCGAGCGGCCAGTCCTGGTTTGCTACGGTGACAGCATCACCGCAGGCCACGGTCTTCCCTACGGCCAGTCCTATCCAGACTTTCTACAAAAACTGCTCGATTCGCGGGGCTACCAGTACAAAGTAATTAACCAGGGCACAAGCGGCGCCACCACCAAGGACGCGCTTGCTGGACTGCCGTTCCTGTTACGCCTGCATCCCGCCATCGTGATTGTCGAGTTTGGCGGCAATGACGGTCTGCGCGGGCTGCCCGTCGACCAAACGCAGAGCAATCTCGACCAAGTGCTCACTGGTCTTGAGAAAGCCCATGTTGAGATTGTGCTCGCCGGCATCACGCTTCCGCCGGACTACGGTCCCGACTACATCCGGTCGTTCGACCGAATCTTTCGCGACCTCGCCGCACGGCACCACGTTGCCTTTGTACCCATGCTCTATAAGAATCTGATCAACGTACTGGGAACGATTCAGGACGATGGCATCCATCCCACCGCCAAAGGTTCCGAGATCATTGCCGGCACGCTTTTCCCTGTGCTCAAGCCGCTGCTGCACAGGTGAACCTGAGCTAGTTGCATCCCAGAGACAGCAACAGCCGGGATCGCTCCCGGCTGCTCTTCCTCTGCGATTCCGAATTTCGGCTTTGGTGCTACTTTGCCTTGGCGGTCGCCAACGCCTTCAGGCGTACGTTCAAGCGGCTCTTGTAGCGCGAGACAGTGTTGGAGTGAAGTACGCCCTTTTGCACACTCCTGTCGAGCGTCGAAACCGTGGCGCGGTATTGCGCCTGAGCGGCCTTCTTGTCGCCTTTGGCCAGCGCCTCGCGCAACGCTCGCAGGCTGCTGCGTACACGGCTGCGGTTGGCGCGGTTCACTTCAGTTCGCGTTTCGGTCTGGCGGGCGCGCTTGAGCGCCGATACGTGGTTTGCCATGGTTTTGCTTCAATCTCCGAGCCTGAATTTCAGGAGGATTTTGTCCTGTTTCCAGGGAAAATAATGCGAGGTGGAAGGCGGCATGGGCCGCATCTCTCGCAGACTCTTAGTCTACGGGAATCCGGGGGGTGGGTCAATCAGGCTCGAGGCGCGAAAGGCGCCGCTGAGAGAGCTTTTGCCCGGGTGTAACATTCGGGGGAACTTGAGGTTATGTGCGCCCTTTTGGAACAGGGGGGGCGGTTTGACCCGCTTTCGGCAGCCCGGTATACTCGAATTTGCGTCAAGCGGGAGTAGCTCAGTGGTAGAGCATCGCCTTGCCAAGGCGAGGGTCGCGAGTTCAAGTCTCGTCTCCCGCTCCATTCCGCATCGCCCCGGTGAACCTAAGCCGGTTGGAGAGCGGGGTGGGACGATCCGCAACCGGTGACGCAGGCAGCCCGAGGCGCGGTACCCAAGTGGTAAGGGAGAGGTCTGCAAAACCTTTATGCGCCGGTTCGATCCCGGCCCGCGCCTCCAATCCCTCAAGCGCCCTCACTCCATCAGTCCTTCCGCCGCAGGTTCAACAGTGCCGTCGGGGCGTGTTTTGCTCCGATCGAGCGAGGATCGTGCCATGACCCAAATCGAAGAGAAAGATCTACAGCAACAGTTCGCCAGCGACAACTACGCGGGGATCTGCCCTGAGGCGTGGCGGGCGATGGATGCCGCTAATCGCGGGCACGCGACGTCGTACGGAGACGATCCGTGGACGGCCAAGGCGTCCGACGCGTTTCGCAGCCTGTTTGAGACCGCTTGCGAAGTGTACTTCGTCTTCAACGGCACGGCGGCCAATTCGCTGGCGCTGGCATCGCTGTGCCAGTCGTATCACAGCGTGATCTGCACGGATCAGGCGCACGTGGAGACCGACGAGTGCGGCGCGCCGGAGTTCTTCTCCAACGGGTCGAAGCTGTTGGTGGCGGCGAGCGCAGAGGGCAAGCTGACTCCACAGTCGATTCGCGACCTGGCCATCAAGCGCCACGACATTCACTATCCCAAGCCGCGTGCGGTGACGATTACGCAATCCACCGAAACAGGGCGCGTGTATACGCTCAGGGAATTGCGCGCGATCTGGGAAGAGTGCCGGGCGCTTGGACTTTCGCTGCATATGGACGGGGCGCGCTTCGCCAACGCATGCGCGAGCCTGGGCTGCTCGCCAGCGGAGATGACGTGGAAGAGCGGCGTAGACGTGCTGTGCTTCGGCGGCGCGAAGAATGGCATGGCGATGGGAGAATCGGTGCTGTTCTTCGATCGCGCGCTGGCCACGGACTTCGACTACCGGTGCAAGCAGGCGGGGCAACTGGCAGCCAAGATGCGGTTTCTCTCCGCGCCGTGGGTGGGCATGCTGGAGAGCGGAGCGTGGCTGCGCAACGCCGCGCACGCCAACCGGTGCGCGCGGCAGTTCGCGACGCAGATCGCAGGGATTCCGGGCGTACGGCTGGCGCAGGCTGTTGAGGCGAACGCGGTGTTCGTCGAGGCAAGCGAGGAGATTCTCAGCCGGCTGCGCGCGCGCGGATGGAGCTTCTATACCTTCATTGGCGGCGCGGCACGCTTCATGTTTGCGTGGGACAGCGATCCCGAGCGCGTGGACGCGTTGAGCCGCGATTTGCGCGAGTGCGCGGCTGCGGGGCAGCCCGCTTAGGAGGGCCGCGTAGCTGGTCCGCGTGAACGGCGCTGCAGGGAGCGCGCGATCTGCTCAAAGAACAACAATTCTTATTGCCGCGGAGATTCCCACTGGCCTGACTTCGCGGAACGAAAGATGGCTTCAATGACGGCCATGTTGCCGATGGAGTCTTCCAGCGGGAGGGGGACTTCTTTGTTTTCGCGAACTGCTCGAGCGAAGGCGTCGCCCTGCTGCGTGTACTGGTCGGCGGTGGGAAAAGTCTCCGAGGTGATGCCACTGCCGTTGAGGTCGCCGGTCGAATCGATGAAGAGGCGCGTGGGGCGGTCGTTGGGGGCATTGAAAGGAATCTCAAGTTCGATGCGGCCGCGTGTGCCGGAGAACTGAATGCGCTGGCAGGGGATCAATTGCGTGCTGCAGGTGAAGACGGCGTGGCCAGAGGGGAAGTCGAGGATCGCCGAAGCCAGTCGGTCAGTGCCCATCTGCGGATCGCGGTCGAGGAGCGCAACGACGCGCCGCGGCTCCTGACGAAAAGCGTAGCGCGAGGAGTGGATGAGGTAGCAGCCGATGTCGTACACGCCGCCGCCGCCCGTTTCGATGCGGTTGCGGATGTTGGCCGGATTGGTGTTGAAGTAGCTGTAAAGGCCAATGACGGAGCGCAGTTCGCCGACGCGGCCTTCTTCCAGAAGCTGGCGCAGGCGCTGCCACTGATAAGCGCTGCGGATCATGAAGGCCTCAGAGATCTTGACGCCGGTGCGGGCACGCACGCCGAGCAGTGTTTTAGCCTCGGCCACGGTCATGCTCAGCGGTTTCTCGCACAGCACGTGCTTGCCGGCCTCGGCGGCCTTCGTGGTCCACGAGACGTGGAGTTGATTGGGCAGCGGGTTGTAGACCGCATCGATGTTGGGGTCGGCGAGCAGCTCCTCATAGGATCCATAGGCAGTGGGAATGCCGAGCGCTTTGGCCACTTCGCGGGCTTTGGTAAGGTCGCGCGAGGCTATGGCGGCGACCGTAGTGAGCTCGCCCTGCTGCATGGCAGGGATCACTTTTCTGAGGCCGACGCTGGCGGTGCTGAGTACGCCGAAGCGCAGCTTGGTCGACATAGAGGCATCATACAGCCGGGCGCAGTAGGCCAGGCTTGCGGCGGGCAGCGCGCAGCTCGTGGATCACGCGTGGTTGACGGCCATGGCAAGTGCCTCGGCGGCATTTGAGGCTACGCGCACCAGTTCCCTGTTGCGCGGCTCGATGAATCCCTCAGCAACCGCCGTGTCGAGAAAGGCGAGGAGCCCGTTCCAATAATTTTCAGTGTTGATGAGGATGCACGGCTTGGCGTGGAGCCCGATCTGCGCCCAGGTGATGGCTTCAAGCAGCTCGTCGAGGGTGCCATAGCCGCCCGGCAGCGCAAGGATGGCATCGGACAGCTCGTGAATGCGGGCCTTGCGATCGTGCATGGTGGCGACAAGCTCGAGCGAAGTGAGGCCGGTGTGCGCAATCTCGCGGCCCTGGAGCGCATCGGGCAGCACGCCGATGACCTCGCCACCGGCGGCGAGCGCAGCGTCAGCCAGCACGCCCATCAGGCCGCGACAGGCTCCGCCGTAGACCAAGCCCAGGCCGCCTTTGGCGATGGCGGCGCCGAGGGCCGCAGCCTCGGCGCGAAAGGCGGGATTCCTGCCGAAGGCCGATCCACAGTAGACGGCGATGCGGCGAAGAGGCTTGCCTGAGTTGGTCATCGTTCTCTCAGAATAGCGGGCGGGGCGAGCAGGCCGGCAAGGCGGTCCGCCGCGGCGGACAAGTCTCGAACTCGGCAGGCTCTGCGGCGGCCACGGCACCGTATGACTCATAGGCCATATTTGAGGGGGGTGCCCCCCTTCCCCATCTCTGAAAACAAATTCCCTAGATTCAGCAGGTTGGCACATGTATTGAGCTCTAACTTCTTGATTCTAAAACCAATTCTTTGCAGAGATTAGACCGCAAAGGAGTTACGGGCGCTCGGAGGGCCTTGCGGCGTGTTTTTCTCGTATCTTGCACCGTTTCGGGTGCAATCCGCCGAGAAGAACTCTCCGAAAGAAGTGGGCGGCGCGAGGGATGCCTGAGCGGTTCCGCAGTTGTTATAGCCGTTTCCCACCCCGGTGCAGGGTGGATTTTTCTTAAGGAAAAATCCACTCGGCGGTCGTGGCTTCGGGACACAGTAACTGCGGAGCCGCTGTGGTCGCCAAAACGGCATCACCATCACCACGCCGCCCAATCGCCTGGTCGAGTCAACCACTTAATACAAGTGTAGAGATTTTGCGGAAATAACCGGCAAAGTTGGGAAGAAGAATTTGGGGAGTGTTTTCAGTGGGTTGCGGGGGTTGGGGCGGAGCGGGGGGCTTGACATCGGCGGTTGGCGGGGATCGAGCGCTGTCCCAGGTTCGAGAATCAGGATCTTCACTCCAGCGGGCAGAACCGCTCGCTCTCGCCACGCGACGCCGGGGACCTTGGCGCTCGCAGGTCTAGATTCCACGGATTTCGACCAAGCTCCCATCCTTGAGGGAACGAAAATCGGCGGGCGGTCGTACCAACCTGTGAGACCCCCCGCTATTGCCGTGTTCAAACACCAGAGGCCGCCGAGTCGCAGCCGGAGAGATGCCATGACACAGATCGGAACGGAAGACCGTTTGGCTGAAAGAACGCAACGCAGATACGCCAGAATCGCGGGATTTGTCTATCTATGGTTGATCGTGACCGATGGGGCTGGTTTGCTCACCATCCCCCGCATCATTGGTTCAGGGACGTTTGCGGAGGCTGCAGCCAGAGTCGCTGCTTCGCAGCACTTGTTCGGGATCGCGCTTTCCAGTGAGCTGATCGAGAGCCTGAGCACAGTGTTGCTTGCCTTCGCACTCTATGTCACGCTCAAGCCCGTCAATCAGCTTCTGGCCCAGGTTGCAATGTATTGGAGATTGGGGGAAGCGTTCATCGGCGGCGCGATGTCGGTCTCGGGCTTTCTCACGCTGCACCTTTATCTTTCCTCGCCGGCGAACTCGGGATTGACGGCTGGCCAGTTGCAGGCCCTGGTGGCTCTGATGGGCCATGCAGGCTTCGTCGCGTTCAACATCAGCGCGATCTTCTTCAGCATCAGCTCGACCCTCTTCTTCTATCTGTTCTTAAAGTCGAGATATATTCCCAAGATCTTGTCAGCATTCGGTGTATTCGCTTCGGTTATGGTAACGATCGTGTGCTTTGCAACGCTCATCTTCCCCGAACACGCCGGGGCGCTTCAGTACGGATGGGCGCCGATCTTCTTCACCGAGGTCGGAACTGGATTCTGGCTCATGTTGTTTGCGGTGAAGACAAGAGTTGACGGCGAAGGGTTATCCGTTCAACGAACGATCCGCGGGTAGCGGCGGCGCGGCCCGGGAGAGGACAAAATGATAAGGCGGATTGCGGACGTGTCGCCGCGATTGAGGGCCAGAATCGCCGGGGCCCTCTACTTCGCCGCCGTCCTGATGGGAGCAAGTGGCGAGTCTCTCGTCCGAGGCAGGCTGGGATTCGCGTTGTTCCTCATCGCGGTCTTGTGCAATGCCGCCATGACTCTGCTCTTCTATGGCCTGTTCAAGGAGATTCACAAGGTTCTTGTTTTGTGCGCGGTGGCGTGCAATCTGGTGGGACTCACCTTTGAAGCTCTGCAATGGTATCCGCGAGGCGTGGCGATCGCCATGGTCTTTCACGCGCTCTATTGCCTCATGATCGGCTGCCTGGTCGTTCGGGCGCGAATCCTGCCTCGAATTCCGGGCCTGCTGATGGCGTTGGCCGGCGTGGGTTGGCTGAGCTTTGTTTCACCGCCGCTCAGCCGGCAACTATCGCCCTACAATGTGGCCGCCGGCTTTGCCGGGGAAGCTGCGTTCATGCTGTGGCTCCTTGTGATGGGCGTAAACCCAGAAAGAAGAGACCGCTTTGCGCCGCGCGACTCCGATTCGTCGTGAAGAGTCGGGCGCCGCTCGGAAAGGTGGGCGCCAAAGCGTGAGCTATTGGTGCGAGCAGTTGGTGCGAGCAGTGTCATGCGCGTGTCAGCAACGGAACGCGGGAACTAGGTCGAAGCCGGTTCCATGACCTCCTTGCTTCGACTTCCTTGCTTCGCGAGCGGGCGCGCCGGCAGGAGTACTATTGCTGAAACCCACGAGGAGGTCATGAACAGACCGCCTCCGAGAAGGCAATGGGGCACTGTGCTCCACGCCCGAACTCGGAGGAGACACCGACGGAGGGAATCTTGGAAAGCGAAACGCACGGAAAGAACTGGCAGAAGATCCGGATCGAGCAGCACACCTTTATGGGGATGGTGTGGTTCGGCGCCTGGCTCTTCACGATTGGCTTCCTGCACCTGAGTTTTTGGAGAGGTGTTCTGGCAATCATATTGTGGCCGTACTACATCGGCGTCCACGCCGGCGCCTTGATGCATTGATCGGCATTACGGTGCGACACCGGATGACGATGATCGAAGGGACTCAGGGACCATTCACGCCCTGAGCCGTGTGGGATTCCGTCGTCCATGCGGCGGCCGAATCGCAGGGCATGGGTGGCTTGGCAGATTTGTGGGGCCGGGTTCGCCTGGCCGGTGAGCAGCCGGCTTGGCGGGCGGCGGGTGGAGTGTGGCGCGGCAGGCGGGCCAGACATGCCGCTCAGGATTTCTGTGACCCGCTCCCCGCTGGGTATCTGTCGCTGCTGTCTTGTGTTGCGATCACCTGCCGCCTCGCCTTGCGATATACGTTGGCTACGGCCAGCGTCCAGAGGGGAATGTAGTCGACGCCGGGCACGAGCTTGGCGAGAAACGACGGCGCAAACTCCCAGTGCCAGCCAAGAAGAAGAGTCAGCACGCCGCCGATCGAGAGATCGAGAATGTCGTCGGCGGGCGATGCGGCGCCCTCGACAAATAGCGGGAAGACGGCAATCTGGAAGACATCGGCGATGATGGCGAGAATCAGGGCGGCCTTCAAGCGCGGACCCGCCGAGATGGTGACGGCGCCCCGGTCGGCAATGGTCGGCTGCGGCATGGTTCTCCTGCATTCAGTATCGCCCACGCGGAGGCAGGCAGGAAGCCAAGCCCGCTGGCCGCTGCTTGTGCGCCTCCTGCCAGGATCACTGCGCACGCGACTACACTGAAGCCGAGGCGAGAACCATGGCTCCCGGAACGGCCAGCGCCAGCTTTCGCTTTTATGCCGAACTGAACGATCATCTGCCGCCCAAGTTGCAGTTCGCGACGGTGGAGAAGCGGTTCTTTGTGCCGGCCTCTGTAAAGGACATGATCGAGAGTTTCGGCATTCCCCATGCAGAGGTGGATCTGGTGCTGGTGAACGGCGAGTCGTCGGATTTCTCGCGCCTGGTGCAAAACGGCGACCGCGTGGCCGTGTATCCGGTGTTTGAATCGATCGACATTACGCCAGTGTTGCGCGTGAGGCCGCAGCCGCTGCGAGAGCCGAAGTTCGTGCTCGATGTTCACCTGGGCAGGCTGGCGGGGTATCTGCGCATGCTCGGATTCGATACGGCGTATGCCAATCAGGCCGGTGACCTGGAGCTGGTGCGAATTGCCGCCGAACAAGGGCGCATCCTGCTGACGCGCGATCGCGGCGTATTGAAGCACTCCGCCGTGACGCATGGCTACTGGCTGCGCGAGACCGACAGCCGCCGCCAGGCTGAGGAGGTGGTGAGGCGCTTCGACCTGGGGCGGTCACTGCGCCCGCTCACGCGCTGCATGGTTTGCAACGAACCGCTGAAAGAGGTTTCGAGAGCGGAGGTCGAGGAGCGTGTGCCGCATGGAACTCTGGAATGGTGCAATGAGTTCCGGGAGTGCGAGGGCTGCAGGCGAGTGTACTGGGAGGGATCGCACAGCCGCCGCATGCGGCAGTGGATCGAACAACTGGCTGCGACCGCACAGGCAACGTGATCGAGTGATGAAGCCGCAGGCCGCAGCTACGATTTCTTCGCGCTGACATACCTCCAGGTCTCTGGCCGGGTGGTTTGTATCTGAGGCATCGTGGTATCCCAGGTCTCAAAATCGAGACCTCCACCCCGCGGACGAAGACCTGGCCGCGGGGACCCCGGTCCTGGGGCACCCACTCGAAGCACGAAACTAAGCGGCCAGAGACCTAGTCGCGCAGCCAGATCACCAGAGCGGTGAGGCCACTGACCAACATCGGGAACCACACTTGCGCCACCCACAGCACGGGTATGAGGAACAGCACGTCGGTGTTGAGGAGAGAAGTGGGCCAACCGATGGTAAGGCGAAGCCAGATGTAATAGGAGAAATCCCAGAGAGCGAATATCCATAAAAACGAGATGAACTTTTCCTTTGCCCGTTGCCCGGCAAAAAAGGCGATGACGCCGAGCATGATGATGGTTGCGGCTTCCCGGAGACACTCGATTCTCAACAAGGCCGCCGGGAGGGTGACCGCTTTCGCTGGCGGCCCCGGCCACAGTCCCGTGGCGGCTCTCAGATAGACCACAACAGCCGCTTCAACGAAGCCAAAGGCTATGGCAAAGAGCGCCGTCACAAGAAGCCGCTTTTTGCCGACGTGAATCTTCTCCTTCCTAGACGTGAGATAGGGAACGACGGGAATGAGGATGAGGAGGTTCACCCACCATGGTGTGGCGAGCAGGGCAAAGCCAGACATAACCTGAGTCTACGACGGGGGCTTGAATGGAGCTTGAGACAAGAGCCAGACGGATCGCCTGCGTGGGCCGGCGTTCGGTTGTGACGGCGAGCGCGCCGGCCGCGCACTCCGTGTGCTTGATCTTTTTGACCATGATTCGAACAGTGCGCGCGCACGCACGATCGGAGCCTTCCCAGGGGGTGATGGGCATCACTGAAAGATGGTTCCTTTTGCGCAGAATGTTTGTGTCAGTTTCCGAGGGACAGCCGCGGAGTTGGATTTTTGCGATGACGTGTTGCCGCTTCGAGGAGTGGTTTCGATCCGAGGCATGCCTTCCTCCCGCGGAATGGGAGATCCCCCACGCGGCATGCAGAAAACCCGCCACGAAGTCTGGAGAAACCCATGGTTCTGGCGTCTGATTTGCGGGAAGGGATGGCGCTCCGAATCGACCAGCAGGTGTACAGAGTTCTTGAAGTTGAAGCCAAGGCTGGAGCGGCCAAAATGGGAGGCACGGTGCGGGTCCGCCTGGAGAATGTGCGCAGCGGCCGCCTGTGGGACCAGCACTTTCGTCCGCTGGAGCGGCTGGAAGACGTGGAGCTGGAGAAACGCAAGGTGGAGTTTCTTTACAGCGATGGCACGAACTGCATTTTTCAGAGGATGGACAACTTTGAACAGGTAGAGTTTCCCGCGGCGAGTCTGAGCATGGCGGAGAAACTTCTGCAGCCTGGAACCGAGGTTGCGGCGGAGTTTTTCGCGGGAGAAGCGATCAGCATTGTCCTGCCCGAAACTGTGGAGGCGCGCGTGGTGAGCACCGCGCCCGCGGCGCGCTCGCAGCAGGATTCAAGCCGGAAAGAAGCCGCGCTCGACAATGGCCTGACCGTTCAGGTTCCCTTGTTCGTTGCTCCAGGCGAAATGGTGAGGATCGACTTCAAAACCGGGCGCTACGTGGAGCGGGTACAGCCGCTACACAGGAAAGGCGTATAAAGGTACTCCTGAAGCGGAGGAGAGATCATGATCGATCTGCTGAGCGTGGCGATGGAGATGCCGGCGGAGGCCAACATTATTCTTGGCCAGTCACACTTTATCAAGACGGTCGAGGATATCTACGAGGCGGTGGTGACGACAGCGCCGCATGCCAAATTCGGTCTGGCGTTCAACGAGAGTTCCGGGGAATGCCTGATTCGCTCGGACGGAAACGATCCGGCTCTGCGTGAAGTGGCAATCCGGAACGCCAAGGCTCTGGCTGCCGGTCATGTTTTTGTTCTGATGATCCGGAATGCTTATCCCATCAATTTTCTGAATGCCCTGCGCAATGTTCCGGAGGTGTGCTGCATCTTCTGCGCAACGGCCAACCCGGTCGAGGTCGTATTAGCGCGCAGCGAGCAGGGAAAGGGCGTGCTGGGAGTCATCGATGGAAGCTCGCCCAAGGGGATTGAAGGAGAAGCAGAAGTGGTGTGGCGGCACGATCTGCTGCGCAAGATCGGTTACAAGCGATAGCCCGCGAGGAGCGGAGCAGGCCCGGCTGTACGCTTTCGATTGCCGCCGAAAACTGGCGAGCGCGTTGGGTTTGGTGTTTTCGCTCATGGCAACAGGCACAAGAATTCGACCGGACACAGGGATCAGACCGGGAGGTCGGACAAGGAGGTGGTTATGGCACTCGCGAGCTTAACGGAATTTCTCGACGCGCACAACGTCGCGTACGTTGTCATCTCTCACTCACCCGCCTACACGGCACAAGGTGTTGCCGGGCTGGCGCATATCTCAGGCAAGGAACTGGCGAAAACTGTGATCGTGAAGCTGGACGGCAAACTGGTGATGGCAGTGCTGCCAGCGAAGTTCCACGTGGATTTTGAACTGCTGAGAAAGACGGCGAATGCGAAGACGGTCGCGCTTGCCGCAGAAGACGAGTTCAAGGATCAATTTCCTGAGTGCGAAACCGGCGCGATGCCGCCATTCGGAAATCTGTACGGGATCCCTGTCTTTGCCGATGACAGCCTGGAGAAGGACAAAGAGATTGCGTTCAATGCAGGAACGCACAGAGAACTGATCCGAATGACGTGGGCGGATTTCAAAAAGCTGGCCGAGCCAAAGGTGATTCGATTTGCCGCGGGGCGGCAAGCCGAAGCAGCATAGACGACAGGATTTTTGACGCCGCGTGCGAGGCGCACCTTCTGCGGGAAGGCGGCGATGCGCTCAGAAGCGGCAGTGGACTTCCGGCTCCTGCGAGCCAAAGAAAGGCATGGCGATGTCCCTGGCATTGAAAGCAGATGCATTTGCCAATGGCGGTGAGATTCCCAAGAAGTACACATGCAGCGGCGCCGACCTTTCGCCCGCGCTGCATTGGAGCGGCGTTTCGCCCGCGGCGCATTCGCTGGCGCTGATCGTGGACGATCCTGACGCGCCCAGAGGCACATGGACGCACTGGATCATCTGGAACATTCCCGCGCATCTTACGTCTTTGCCGGAGGGAGTGCCGGCGGTGGAAACGCTGGAAAGCGGTGCGCGCCAGGGCAGGAACGATTTTGGCCGCATCGGATACGGCGGCCCGTGCCCGCCTCCCGGCAAACCGCATCGTTACTTCTTCAGGCTGTTTGCGCTCGATATCGCGCCCGACGTGGAGCCGGGCGCCGGCAGAAAAGAACTGGAACGCGCTATGAGGGGGCACATACTGTCTCAGGCGGAATGGATGGGCACGTTCAGACGCTAACCCGGGTTTCCGCGCGATGACGTGTAGTGCTTCCAAGTGGCTGAACGGGCACGATCAGAAGAATTTATGCTCAACCTGCGAACAACCCCTTGAGCGGAATTGGAATCTCTGTTTGGGGTAGGGCGTATCAGGTTTCATGGGATTGGCCGCCGCGATTGGGCTCACGGCTTCATTCAATGTGAAGGAGAATCGTTATGCGTATCTGGTTCAGGAACCTTGCTTCCCTTATGCTCGCAGCGGCCATAGCTTCTTCCGGGCTGATGGCTGGCTGCGCGGTTCACGCGCGCGTCTATGATCCGTACTACCGTGACTACCACGCATGGGGTGATGAGACGCCTCGCTACGATCAGTGGGAACGTGACACTCACCGGGATCATAAGGACTTCAAAAAGCGCAGCTCAGACGAGCAGCGGGAATATTGGGACTGGCGGCACAAGCAGGGCGACCATCATTAGTTGAAGCGATCCCCGCGCTGTGAACAGCGGGCTCTTTCGGATCGGGCCGAATCGGGCCTCCGCTATCTCCCTGGCGCGGCGAGCGAGACGGGAGCAGCCCTGGTCGAAATGATGCTTTCCGGCGGGAGGAGAGGCTGGGTTACTTCCTGGCGGATGCGCACACGGGATCGATCTGTGCCGGCTGAGGATTGGGAAAGTACTGGCGCTGGAAGTACAGCGCTACGTTGACCAGCGCAATCATCACGGGCACTTCGACCAGCGGCCCGATGACGGCCGCAAACGCGGCTCCGGAGTTGATGCCGAAGACGGAGACTGCGACGGCGATAGCCAGCTCAAAGTTGTTGGAGGCGGCAGTAAAGGAGAGGGTCGTCGTCTTTGAATAGTCCGCGCCGAGCTTTCGGCCCATATAGAACGAAACCAGGAACATGACCACGAAGTAGATGAGGAGTGGCACGGCGATCCTGAGGACATCGAGGGGGAGACGGACGATGTAGTTCCCTTTGAGCGAGAACATGACCACGATGGTGAAGAGGAGGGCCACGAGCGTGAGCGGACTTACGCGCGGGACGAAGTTGCGATCGTACCACGCGAGGCCCCTGACGCGGACGAGAACGGTGCGGGTGAGGAATCCGGCAAGAAAAGGAATGCCCAGATAGATGAAGACGCTCCGCGCGATTTCACCAATGGAAACGTGGACCACCGCACCCTGCAGTCCGAGCTTTGCCGGAAGAACGGTAATGAACACCCAGGCGTAGAGCGAATAGAAGAAGACTTGAAAGAGAGAGTTGAAGGCCACGAGGCCGGCCGCGTATTCGGTGTCGCCTTTGGCCAGCTCGTTCCAGACGATGACCATGGCGATGCAGCGAGCGAGGCCGATCATGATGAGTCCGGCCATGTATTCCGGGTAAGAGCGCAGGAACACGACCGCCAGAACGAACATGAGGACCGGCCCAATGAGCCAGTTCTGCGCCAACGAGAGGCCGAGCACTTTCTTGTTGCGAAAGACTTCGTGCAGCTCTTCGTATCGGACCTTGGTGAAGGGCGGGTACATCATCACCATCAGACCCACGGCGATGGGGATCGAGGTGGTGCCGATGCTGAAGCGATTGAGAAATGGAACAACGCCGGGGACGAGCCATCCGAGCGCTACGCCCGCCACCATGGCGGCGAAGATCCATGCGGTGAGATAACGATCGAGAAACGATAGACGGCTGGTGACCTTCATCTCAAAAACCTCAACTGCGAAATAGGTGGCGCTCCCTGCGGCGGATCGGTCCCTCAGGAGCGGCCGATCAGGAACGGCCGATTTTGTCGATTTCCCGCTGAATGGCTAGCTGCTGTAGCGAGGCGAGGGGCAGCGAGAGGAAGAGGCCAATTCTGCGGTCGAGGATGACGAAGGCGTCGCGGAAGGCGCGGGCGATCTCTTCGGGAGTTCCCTTTACCGCCGCGGGATCGGGGACGCCCCAGTGCGCGGTCATGGGCTGGCCGGGCCAGTAGGGGCAGGTCTCTTTGGCGGCGTTGTCGCAGACGGTGAAGACGAAGTCCATTTGCGGCGCGGATGGGGCGGCGAACTCGTTCCACGACTTGCTGCGCAGGCCATCGATGGACATGCCGGCGGAGGCGATCTGTTTGAGCGCTTCGGGGCGCGGCTGTCCCGTAGGATGGCTGCCCGCGCTGTATGCGGTGAATGCGCCCTTACCCTTGTGGTTGAGAATCGCCTCGGCCATGAGGGAGCGGGCCGAGTTCCCCGTGCAGAGGAAGAGGACGTTGTAGTGATTGGGCATGGAGGTGCTGCTCCTACGCGGCCGCGCCGGCGCCGCAGCAACCTGGCGCACAGCACGCTGGTTGCGGTTTGACGGCGCGGATGAAGGCGCTCAAGAACTTGCCTTCGACCTCGGGAGCGATGGCGTCGACATCGATGCCTGCTTCGGTGAGGGACTTGCGGGCATCCTCGACGTTGTAGATACGTGTGGGCTCGATGGAGACCTCGGCAAAGCCGGCGGCAATGAGTTTGCCGCGGTAGTCCCGCTCTTCGAGCGCGCCTGCCATGCAGCCGGCCCACAGCAACATGCTCTTCCGAATGGCGTCGGGCACGGCGCCCCGCACTACGATATCGGAGACGGCAAAACGGCCGCCCGGCTTGAGCACGCGAAAGGCCTCACGCAGAACGCGGTCCTTGTCGGCCGAGAGATTGATGACGCAATTGGAGATGATGACGTCGACCGAGTTGTCAGGCAGGGGTATGTTCTCGATCTCGCCCTTGAGAAACTCGACGTTTTCCACGCCCGCCTTACGCTGATTTTCACGGGCCAGCGCGAGCATTTCGTCGGTCATGTCGAGCCCGTACGCTTTGCCGACGGGTCCCACGCGGCGCGCCGAGAGCAGCACATCGATGCCCCCGCCGGAGCCAAGGTCGAGCACGACGTCGCCGGGCTTGAGCTCGATGAGCGCGGTGGGATTGCCGCAGCCGAGCGAGGCCAGCACGGCTTTCTCGGGGATAAGGCCCTTCTCGCTGTCGCTGTAAAGATCGGTGGTGATGGGGTCGCAGCAGCGCAGGCCGGGATCGCAGCAGGCCTGCAGGCTGCTTGATTCCGCCACGGCGCGCGCCGCGCTCGAATACTTCAGCTTCACTTGCTCTTTCACTTCCGCCGGGGCTGCCATTCGAGCCCTCCTTCGTATATGCTTAGACAAATATATTCCTGGTGTTCATATTTGTCAAGGCGTATATTTGCAGGGTAGTCGGTCAGCTTGGAGGAGCATTCCCTCAGGGGCTAAAGCCCTGATTCATTGGGCGCGATTTACGGCACGACTGAAGTCGTGCCCTTTCAAAGAATTGGGTTTTTCCGCTCGCCGCGGCGAGTGAAGTCGTGCCCTCTCAAGGCACATCCAAACTGACCGGCTACCATTTGAACTGTGGAGATGAGCCGAAGCTCGAAATCCTTTGACCTGGCTACCCTGTTTGCCGCCCTGGCCGACCGCACGCGGCTGCGCCTGCTGAACCTGATGAACGGGCGCGAGGTGTGCGTGTGCTATTTCGTGGAGATTCTGAAGCAGAGCCAGCCGAAGGTGTCGCGGCACCTGGCGTATCTGCGGCGCGCGGGCATTGTGCGGGCGCGGCGCGAGGGAAAGTGGATGCACTACCGCATCGAGCGGCCGGCGGATGCGGGTGTGACCGCGGTTCTGGATGCGACGCTGGCATCGCTCGCATCGGACCGGGAGATGCAGGCCGATCTGGCACAGTTGGACAGGGCCTGCTGCCGGCCCGAGCGGTTCGTCACTCTGGCGGGCGCGCCAGTCCCCACCGATCTCCAATCAGACGCAGCTTGACGCTCAGCAATCGGCGCGCGGCTCCGGTAGATACGGTGTGGCGCGGGTGAAGCAGACCGGTCTAGCCCTTTTCAGGGCGGACCTTCTGTGTCATGCTTGCACGCATGGGAAACAAAGATAAGGGCAAGAGAGAAGCGAAGAAGGCTCCCAAGCCGAAACCGAAACCGGAACCGGGTCGCAAGCGCGAGATCTTCGCTCCACCGCCGCCACCCAAGTAGGCGGCGGTTTCCGCATGTGATGCAGCCCGCGCCGGAAGGGACGGCGTTGGGAGGGGTGTCGGCATTCGCTGTCCTGGGCTAGTGTCGGGACCGCCAAGATTTGTGGTTTCCCAGGTCTCAAAAGCGAGATCTCCGCCCCACGGACGAAGACCCGTCCGTGGGGATCCCGGTCCTGGGGCACCCCGGCGTCCCGGCGCCAAGATGGGGGATCCGATCCCTCAAACGATCGCGCAGAACGGAGAGGCCATCCCGAGTGGGGATGGCCTTTTTGCCAAGCGTGGACAAACGAGGTTGGACTATGGCTGGGAGGCAACGCCCTGGGATCCCGCGGCCCGGGCCTGCGCCTTTTCCGCGAGCACCTTGTGCGCGTTGTCTTCGAGGGCCTGAGCCTCGGGCATGTAGGTGAGCGCCTTTTGGACCATGGGATCCCAATCGGCGATGACGCGCAATCCCGCGAGCTGGCCGAATTGGATGGTGACGATGTCTTTCTTGATGTGCGTCTTGAGCCAGTCCATGCAATCGTTCAGGTCGGCCTCGGTCCATTCGACGTCCTGGCTGGTGAGGAACTTCTTGAAGTCGGAGAGGACCGCGTCGTCCACCTGAAAGTTCTTGTCGACGCTGTGCGTGGCGACGTAGACCGGAGCGAAGTGGAAGAAGACGTCCTTATAGACCAACTCGTCCTGGAAGCGATTGGTTTTGGGCGGCTCGATCTTTTCGTCGGGAGTGATGCCGCCACCGCCGTAGACGGTCCGGCCTGAGTCAGTGAGCTTGACCTCGCGGCTGGAGGAGTCGGCAGCCTGCCCGCCGCCGGCGTGGTTGTAGTAGTCGTAGAGCGAGACGCCTTCGTAGTTGCGCTGAATGAGGCGGCCAGAGGGCGTGTAGTAGTGATAGGTGGTGAGGGCGAGACCCGTATTTTCGCTGAGGTTGTAGACGGTCTGCACCAGACCTTTGCCGAAGGTAGTTTCACCCACGATCAGGGCGCGGTCGTGGTCCTGCAAGGCGCCGGAGACGATTTCGGCGGCCGAAGCGGTGTCGCGGTTGACCAGCACGACGATGGGGAAGGATTTGCCGCCGTTGCCGTGGGTGGCGACGTAGTTCTGATCGGAGTAGGCGCGGCCGCGCTGGGTGACGATGGTTTGGCCCTTGTTGAGCAGGCGGTCGCAGACGTCGACAGCCTGGCTTAAGAGGCCACCGGGGTTCTCGCGCAGATCGAGGACCAGGCCCTTGAGGTCGCTGAAGCTATTGATGGCGTCCTCCATCTCCTGGCCGGTGGTCTCCTGGAACTGCGAGAGATGAATGTAGCCGATGCCGGGACGGATCTCGAACTTGAGATCGACGGAGGGGTGAGGAATTTCGTCGCGGATGAGGTCGAAGACCAGCGGCTTGGGCTGGCCATAGCGAATCATTGTGACCTGGACATTCGTGCCCTTGGGGCCTTTGAGCGCCTTGGCGACCTGGTCGGATGACCAGCCGTCGGTGGATTTGCCGTCGACCGCGGCGATCTGGTCGCCGGGATGAATGCCGGCACGGAAGGAGGGCGTGTCCTCATAGGGAGTAACAACGTAGACCTTGCTCTTGCCGTCAGGGTCGTTCTGCTGCTGGATGACCATGCCGACGCCATAGTAGTGGCCACGCTGGTCTTCGCGCAGGCGGGCGTAGGCCTTGGGATCGTAGAAGTGCGAGTGCGGGTCAAGGACCTGCAACATGCCGGGGATGGCGCCGTCGTAGATGGCGTCGTCGGCCTTGTCGGGGGTGATGGGCTCGGCGTAGTTCTGCTCGACGAGCGTGTAGACGTCAGTGAAGGATTTCAGGCTGTCGCGGAGCTGACTCTCATCCTGCGAGGATTGAGCGCCTACGCGGCGCTCGAGAACCGTGCCGGCCACGGCGCAGACGGCGAAGAAGAGAGCGACGGCAAAGAGAGCGCGGCGGGCGCGCGGAGTCATAGACAAACCAAACCTCCAGACGGCGTATGTGCCGGGCGCATGGGAGCGGACTTCCGATCGTCCGGGAGCGAATCCGAGGGCTGCAGGATCGTCGCTCGATAAAAATTGACCTTGCCCGGTACCGGCAAGGCCAGGGAGATGGAAGAACCGCTCGCGGACAACCCGCGGAGCCGTCTTCGGCTAAAGTATAGCACCGCTGTGTTTGACGCGCACCGGCAAAGCCCGGTAGCGGAGCCGCCTCATCTGCCACATCCGTGGGATTGCCCGGCTTGCCCGGTTGGAGCGTGGACGCGGCTTGATACGCCGCCGACAGCAGATGGGCCCGGGCTTCTGCTTTCCGTTTCTGCTCTCCGGGGATTTACAATGACGTCTATCAACGAGACCGCGTCATTCGGTCAGCGGGACAGGAACGGATCATGGCATTCAAGACAATCCCACACGTTTGCAGCTTCTCAAGCACGCGGTCTCGGAGCCTGCATCAGGTGGCAAAGGTTCGCGCGCCCGCCACCGGGCCGGTAGCCGATTTTATGACTTTGAGACTTCTTCGCACTTCCGCAGCGCTGGTGTTCGGCACGGCGCTGCTTATGGGCGCCAGCCTGTCGCGAGGCCAAGGGAACGAGCCGGAGAGCCCTTACGGCGGAACGACCGTCGAGGACATCATCGCCCGCGTCAACGACCAGATCATTACCCAGTCCGATTTCAACCGCGCGCAGGGCGAGCTGGACCAGGAAGGACGGCAGCGCGGCGAATCGATGCAGGAGATGGCAGCGACGCGCAGAGATCTGCTGCGCAACCTGATCGACCAGCAGCTGTGGCTCTCAAAGGGCAAGGAGCTGAACATAACCGGCGAGACGGAGCTGGTGAAGCGCCTGGACGAGATCCGCAAGCAGTACAACCTGGAGACAATTGAGGATCTGGAAAAGGCGGCCAAGGAACAAGGCGTGTCGTTCGAGGACTTCAAGGCCAACATCCGCAACCAGATCATCACCCAAGAGGTGATGCGGCAGCAGGTTGGGGAACACATCCAGATAACGCCAGGCGAGGTAGAGCGCTACTACGAGGAGCACAAACAGGATTATGTGCAGCCGGAAAGCGAGCGGCTGAGCGAGATTTTAATTTCGACGGGCACGGCGGGCGCGGACGATCCGGCCAAGGTGGCGGCGGCGAAAGCGAAGGCCGATGACCTTGAGGCCAGGCTGCACGCGGGCGGCGACTTTGCGCAGTTGGCGCGGAGTTTCAGTGATGGCTCGACGGCTGCCTCGGGCGGCGATCTGGGGCAGTACAAGCGGGGACAACTGCCCAAAGTGCTTGAGGACAAGACATTCGATCTGAGTGCGGGGCAGTACACCGAACCGATTCTCACGCGGCAGGGCTACATCATCCTGAAGGTCGTGCAACGCACGCCGGGCGGACCACGGCCATACAAGGACGTACAGGAGGATGTGGAACAGGCGTATTACATGAGCCGGATGGAGCCGGCGATTCGCGACTATCTGAACAAGATGAGGGATGAGGCCTTCATCCAGATCAAGCAGGGCTATGTCGACACCGGGGCGACGCCCGCCGAGTTGCATTCGAGCATAAGTTTCAGCGCCTATGTGCCGCCGGCGCCAAAAAAGAAGGGAAAAGCGGAGCGGACGCGGTTCCGGGAGAGCACGCACACCTTCCGGCAGAAGACGGGCGCGGCTGCGCCAACGACTGACCAAGCCGCGGCGACAGAGACAAATCCCGCGCCAACGACAACGCCTCCAGCAACAGCGAAAAAGAAGAAGGGCAAGAAGGTCGAAGCAGCCACGGAGAAGCCGGGCAAGAAAGAGAAGATTCGCTTTGGGCAGGCACCGCGGGAGACGCTGCCTGTGGCGACGACAAATTCAAACACCGAGAATGCAGGCGCGCTGCCGGTGACGGCTTTGAACGCGGAACAGCCGGCCAATCCACTGGAGCCCACCGCCCCGACACAGAAGACGCGGTTCAGCGAGCGAGCGCGGGCACCAAAGACTGCGAAACCGAGCGGAAGAAGTGCGAAGGCGGGTGCAACCGGGCCCGCGGCGCCGGATGCGTCCGAAGTTGCCGATCGCCAGACCCAGTCAGCTCCGTTGGGTCTAGCGGGCGACACCTCGAAGAAGAAGAAGAAGACGTCGAATGCGACCGTCGAGAAGACACGCTTGGCGAATCAGAAGAAGAACCCGGCTGAATCGGGTCCGAAACCAGTGCAGCAGCCGACGCCGATCCCGCCCGTGCCAGGAGCGCCGGCGCCGGCGGACCATCCGGAGGAGCCGCAACCGCAGCAGAACTCGCAACCGCCGACGCAACCATAGCGCAGCAAGACAGACGAGAGGACGATCAGACGGGCCTGGGAGCTGATTCCCGGGCCCGCGGCGTTTCTTGGCGAGGTGTTCGGCTCTTTGCCTTGAGACGGCGTTTTTTGGCGCCACGGGCCAATTGCGTTAATCTTCTCGGCAGAATGAAAGACATCTATATTGCCGACCTCCTGGGCTTCGACGAAGGAAGGCCCTTCGACAGCTTCTTTCTCGTCCTGGCCAAGCAGCAACGGACCACGAAGCAGAACAAGCCGTACCTGAACCTGGTGCTCGGCGACAAGACCGGGCAGATCGAGGGACGCGTATGGGAGCCGGGCGATCCGCGCATCGCCAAGGTCTTTGAACGCGGCGACCTGGTGAAGGTACGGGGGACTGTTTCCCGCTACGACGACCGTGCGCAGGTGAAGGTGGATCAGTTGCGGAAGGCGCTGGACGGCGAGGCAGACAAGATGGACATGTTGCCCGCAACGAGCCGCGATGTCGGCGAGCTGTGGCGGATGCTCGAGGCGAGCGTCGCGAGCCTGACGAATCCTGACCTGAAACGCCTGCTGACGGCGTTGCTTGCCGATCCGGCGATTGCGCAGGCGTATAAAGAGGCGCCAGCGGCGCGGCAGCTTCATCATGCGTGGCTGGGCGGGCTGTTGGAGCACGTGGTGAGTTTACTGGGGCTGGCCGATCGCGTTGCCGCGCACTATTCGATGCTCAACCGCGACCTGCTGATCACGGGCGTGGTGCTGCACGACATCGGCAAGATTCGCGAGCTGAGCTGGGAGACGGGCTTCGACTACACGGTGGAAGGCGTGCTGCTGGGGCACATTCAGATGGGCGTCGATCTGGTGGAGAAGACGATCGCCGGGCTGCCGGATTTTCCCGACCGGTTGCGCACGCTGGTGCTGCACATGATTCTGTCGCATCACGGCAAGCTGGAATTCGGCTCGCCCAAGCTGCCCATGATTCCGGAAGCGCTGGTGTTGAACTTCCTCGACGATTTGGACGCGAAGATGCAGGCGATGGCCAGCGAGTTTGAGAGGTCGGCGCGAGAGGGCAGAGCTCCGAATGAGCTGACGGGGAAGGTCTGGGCGCTGGATCAACGACAGTTGCTGAACACCAAGGCGTGGCTCGATTCCGGCCCGCAGAAAGCCTGAAAGTGCGGTAGAATTGCGCCAATTCCCATGGGACGCCGATTTCCTTGCCTTCTTCTCTTCGCCGCCCTGGTGTGCCGCCTGTGCGCGGCAGCGACGGAACAGTGGGTCGAGATTCGCAGCGCGCACTTTACCGTTCTGACCGATGCTGGCGAGAAGCAGGGCCGTCACGTCACGGACCAGTTCGAGCGCATGCGGTGGGTATTTCAAAAGCTGTTTCCCAAAGCGAACGTCGATCCGGCCGAACCGATCATTGTGGTCGCCGCGAAGAACGAGAAGGTTTTCGACACCATGGAGCCCGCCGCGTATCTGGCGAAAGGCCAGATGAAGCTCGGCGGGTATTACATGCACACGCAGGAGAAGAAGTACATCCTGCTGCAGCTCGGCGCCGAATTCGAGCACCCGTTCGCGAGCGTGTATCACGAATACACCCATGTGCAGTTCGCGGGAGCAGCGGAGTGGATACCCCTCTGGCTCAACGAAGGTTTCGCCGAGTTCATGCAGAACACCGAGATAGAAGACAAGGATGTGTTGCTTGGCGAGCCAAGCGCAGACGACATCCTCTATCTGCGGGAAAACCGGCTCATCCCGCTCAGCGTGCTCTTCAAAGTGGATGCAAAGTCGCCCTACTACCACGAAGAACAAAAGGGGTCGGTTTTCTATTCGGAGTCCTGGGCGTTGACGCACTACCTGATGGTGAGCGATCGCGAGAAACATCTGCACAGGCTCGACGATTACGTGACGCTTGTCAGCCATAAGGAAGACCCCGTCACGGCGGGGGAAAAGGCATTCGGAGACCTGAAAAAGTTCCAGCAGGAGCTGGAGTCCTACATTCGCAGCGCCGATTACAAGCAATTCAAGTTGTCGAGCGCCGCGGAGCCTCTCGATGAATCGTCCTACAAAGTCAGAACGCTCACACAGGTTGAGGCGGATGCCGCACGTGCCGACGTGCTGGCCTATGTCGAGCGCACTGCCGATGCACGCACCTTGCTGGACGCAGTGCTCAAGGAGGACCCCGCGAACGTGCTGGCGCACGAAACCATGGGGTACCTCGAATTCCGAGCCGGGCACCAGGACGAGGCGCGGAAGTGGTATGGAGAGGCGGTCAAGCTCGATTCGCAGGATTATCTGGCTTACTACTACTTCGCTTCGCTTTCCATGAATGCGGGAGGCGCGGTGGAGGACAAGGAGATCGAGGACAGCCTGCGCGCAGCCATCCGCTTGAACTCCCGTTTTGCTCCGGCGTACGACCGGCTCGCGATCTTCCTCGCGATGCGGCGTGAGAATCTCGACGAGGCTCGCCGACTGAATCTGTCCGCGGTTGAACTGGACCCCGGCAATGTCGGCTATCGCGTGAACGCGGCGAATACGTTGATCGTCATGGAACGATTCGACGATGCCGTTGCCGTGCTACGCGGCGCAGCAAAGGTGGCCAAGGATCCCGGCCAGGCAGCGATGGTGCAGAGCAGGATCGACGCGGTTGAACAGGTTCAGGCGGCCCGCGCAAAGGCTGAGGTGTATGAGAAGGAGCAGGCCGAGGCTTTTGCGAAAGCGCAGGCGGAGGCGCAAACCACCGCAAACGTAACCGTGGCGGCGGAAACACCGAAACATCCCACGGAGCCTGCTACGGGACCGAAACACACGGTGACCGGCGTGATCCGGGGTGTTGTTTGCAGCTATCCATCGGTGCTTGAGTTTCGCGTGGAAACCGCCGGGGGAAAGGCCATCGCCCTGTACAACAATGACTTCTTTAAGATCGAGCTGACTGTGGTTGGGTTCACGCCCAAGGGCGACATCAATCCGTGCGCCGACTTCGAAGGCATGAAGGCGCGGGTGCAGTATGTGGAGAGCAGCGACAAGACGGTAGACGGGCAGGTGGTGGCGATCGAGCTGAGGAAGTGAAGGGATTGAGGGTGCGCGGGAAGCTAGCTCACAAGCCAGTCCCACTGTTCTTGGGTGAGCGGAACGACAGAGAGGCGGCCGATGAGCAATAGCGGCGAGCGGGCGAAGAGCTTCTGGGCTTTGATTTGGGCGAGGGTCTTCGGATGTTTGAGGCGCTTGCCGGGCTTGACGCGGACAACGGGAACCTTGGGATCGGTAGAGTCGACGCTGACCACCGTGCCTGTGCCGACGGCGGTGCGTTCGTCACCGGTGTGGTAGAAGATCCACTTCGTTCCGGACTTCATCTCGCGCAGGTGCTTGACGGCGGTGGGATTCGTGATTCCGTCCCACACGGTTTCGCCGTCGCGCAGGAAGTCGTCGAAGGAGTAGACGCCAGGCTCGGATTTGAAGAGATAGCAGGGCATAAACAGTTCGCAGTTCTCAGTTCGTAGTTCGCAGGTTTTAGTGGTCAGTGAACGGTGGTTAATGGACAGTTGTCAGTTGTCAGCCAATCGGCGAACGGTAGCCATTCAACGTTTTCTACTCCCTACTGGCTACTCCCTATCTTTCTGTTCCCTGCCCTTTACTCTCTGCCGCGCTTGCGGATTTCGATGTTGAGGCGCTTGATCTTCTGGTTGAGGGTGGAGAGCGGGATGCGGAACTGCTC
The DNA here is from genome assembly GCA_963836525.1 of uncultured Acidobacteriaceae bacterium. Classification (GTDB taxonomy): domain Bacteria; phylum Acidobacteriota; class Terriglobia; order Terriglobales; family Acidobacteriaceae; genus Telmatobacter. Next base: position 303,791 of record CAWIJW010000005.1, on the reverse strand, counting down.
GGCGGCTTCAGTCTGGTTCCAGTTGCAGCGCTCGAGCTTTTCGATGATGATGCGGCGCTCGATGACTTCGAGGATGTCGAAGAGCGAGGAGTTGGGGTTGTGCTCGAGGAGAGCGTCCTGGAAGCTGCGGCCGGTGATGTGGCCAGGGAGCAGCTCGGCGCCGATCATCGGACCGGAGGAGAGCACAACGCCGCGCTCGATGGCGTTTTCGAGCTCGCGGACGTTGCCGGGCCAATCGTAATCGATGAGGGCGCGCATGGCGTCGGTAGAGAGTTTGCGCGCGGCGAAGTTATTCTCACCGGCGTAGAAATCGAGGAAGTGCTGCACGAGGAGGGGAATGTCTTCGCGGCGGGCGCGGAGGGGCGGCAGATCGACAGTGATGACATTGAGGCGGTAGAAGAGATCCTCCCGGAAGCGGCCGTCGCGCACAGCCGTGCGGAGGTCGACGTTGGTGGCGGCAAGGATGCGCACATCCACCTGGATTTCCTGGATGCCGCCGAGATGCATGAAGCGCTTGTCTTGCAGCACCCGCAGAATCTTGGATTGCGTGTCGAGGCCCATGGTGGCGATCTCGTCGAGGAAGAGCGTGCCGCCATTGGCCACTTCGAAGAGGCCTTTCTTTGAGGCGACTGCGGAGGTGAAGGCGCCCTTGACATGGCCGAAGAGCGTGGACTCGAGCAGCTCGGAGGGCATGGCGCCGGTGTTGATGGGAACGAAGGGCTTGTCGCGGCGGGGCGAGTTGGCGTGGATGGCCTTGGCGATGATCTCCTTGCCGGTGCCGCTTTCACCCTGGATGAGGACGGTGGAGCGGCTGGGCGCGACCTGCGCGACCAAGTCGAAGACGCGCAACATGGACTCGCTTTTGCCCACGATGTTGGCGAAGTTGTAGCGCTGCTTGAGGGTGCGCTTGAGCTGAAGATTCTCTTCCTCGGCGCGGCGGCGCGCGACCGCGGAGCGGATGTCGGCCAGCAGCTTTTCGTTGTCCCAGGGCTTCTGGATGAAGTTCTCCGCACCGGCGCGGATGGCCTCAACGACGTTATCCACGGTGCCGTAGGCCGTGATCATAATAATGGGCAGATCGGGCTGGCGCTCCTTGAACTGCGGCAGGAGCTCGAGGCCGCTCTGGCCGGGCAAAGCGAGGTCGAGGAGAACAAGGTCGAAGCTCGACTGATCGAGCATGCGAAGTCCCTCCTCGCCGTTGGCTGCGGTCTTGATGGCATAGTTCTCGAGGGAGAGCAACACTTCGAGCGATTCCCGGATGCTGGCCTCGTCATCAACGACCAGGATGGAGGCGGTGCGCGAATTACCGTCGAATGCGGACGCGGCAACCGGCGCGTTCACAGGCAGTGCATCCTCAGCGGTGGACTCAGGCATGGACGGAATTCCTTAATAGGGGAAACTCGAGGTGGAAAGTTGTGCCGGAGCCGACCGCGCTTTCGACATGGATTTTACCGGCGTGTTCCTGAATGATCCCGTAGGAAACGGAGAGGCCCAAGCCGGTGCCGCGCCGGTCGCCGGGCAGAATCTTAGTGGTGAAGAAGGGATCGTAGATACGCTTGAGGTGCTCGGGCGCGATGCCGGAGCCGGAGTCGGAAATGACGGCCTCGACGTGGCCGTTGAGGAGCGTAGCGATGCGCAGGCGCCCTCCGCCAGGCATGGCGTCCTTGGCGTTGAGGAGCAGATTGAGGAAGACCTGTTGCAGCTTGCCGGGATTGCCGTGGATGGGAGGAAGCTCCTCGGCAAGATCGAGATCGACGAGGATCTGCGCGGTCTTGAACTGATGCTCAAGCAGCGAAAGCGTGTCGCGGATGACCTGGTTGAGATCGGTGGAGCGGAACTCCGTGGTGGAGGTGCGGGAGAAGTTGAGCAGGCCGTTGGCGATCTCGGCGGCGCGGAAGCTCTGTTGCGTGATCTTGTCGAGCACGGGGCCGAGACGCGCGTCGCCGCGCAGTTGCTTGGCCAACATCTGCGCGTAGGAGGCGATGACGGCGAGCGGGGTGTTGATCTCATGGGCCACGCCGGCAGCGAGCAGGCCGATGGAGGTGAGCTTGTCGGCCTGGGCGAGCTGGGACTCAAGCGTGACGCGCTCGGTGATGTCGTCGACCAGGACGATGCGGCCCACGGGAACGAAGTCGCGAGAGAGCAGCGGCGCAATGGCGATGTTGGCGGTGCGCTGCTCGCCGGCGCGGGTGGTGAGCCAGAACTTGTAGAGGTGGTGCACTCCCTGATCGCTGCGGAAACCCTCGATGGCCTCGATGAACTCCACAGGAAAAACGGAGCTGAGCGGCTGACCGATGGCTTCAGCGCGGCTGAGCGCGTACATGGCCTCCATCTGCGCGTTCCAGCTTTCAATACGGTCGTCGAGGTCGATGGCGAAGATGCCCACATTGATGGATTCGACGATGTTCTCGTTGAACTCCTTGAGGCGCTCGAACTCGGTGATCTTTTCCTCCAAGCGGGCATAGAGGCTGGCGTTCTGGAGGGCGATGCCAATGTAGCTGGCCAGGGATTCGAGAAGCTCGACATCTTCGCTCGACAGGAAGTCGCCGCCCAGCGTGCGGCCCAGGCCGATGACGGCGATGGTGCGGCTGGCGGCCGCGCCGTTCTCCAGTTGCACGGCAGCTACGCGGCAGGGCAGGTAGTAGTTCAGGTCGAGCAAGGCGGCGGTGCGCTGCTGGTCGGAAGGCAAATGAAGGGCAGCCTGGGCATTCTCGAGAAAGATGTGCGAGTGATCGTTGGCGCGGTCGAAGTTGAGGAAGCCGAGGGCCAATCTGTCACGCGCTGCGCTGATCTCTTCGGGCAGGCCGTGAGAAGCGGCCAGGCGCAGGCGGCCCGACTCGTCGTTGAGGAAGATGGCGACGCGGGCCACGCGAAGGGTGCGCGGCAACTGCTCGACGATGGAATCGAGCAGCGCATGGAGATCGGTTTCGGAGCTGAGGCCGCGGCCGAACTCGACCAGGGCCTTGCGGTAGTCGTAGCGATGGCGGTCAAAGGCGCGGTCGACCCAGCCCTGAATGCGTCGCTTGAGGGGATCGAAGACGGCGGCTGTAACCAGAATCGCAAGGACGAACGCCCACTCGCCGATGGTGTCAGACAAGCGCTTGTGAACCAGTTCGGCGATGATGGCGATGATGCCGAAGTAACCGCCAAGGATGAGGGCCGTGGCCAGCGTGTAGGCTACGCCGCGCTTGAAGATGAGGTCGGTATCCATCAGCCGGTAGCGGACGATGGCCCAGGCGAACGTAAGCGGCAGGAAGACCAGCGAGAGGCCGGCCAGATTGGTGAGCAACTGCGGCGGATTCAGGTGAAGCAGATAGGGGACGGCGTAAAAGAACGTGAAGGGAAGAACCGCGAGCAGGGTTCCACGGGTGACCCACTTCAACTGCTGGCGCAACAGCGGAGTGGTGGCGCGGCTGTAGCTGCGCAGGAACAGGAGCGCGGCGCATACGTAGAAGATGGCGTCGTACGCGGTGGCGATCTGGTTGAGGCGATCGAGCAGCAGCTTGGTGGCTTCGCGGGTGGCGATGGACCACAGCCATAGCGCAAGCAGACCGGCGCCGGGCGCGTAGACCAGAGGCAGGAGCCAGCGGCGGCGGCGGCTTTTGAACCGCTCCTCAGGGAAACTGAGCGCGAAGTGGAGGAAGAGCGCCGGCTGCAGCGCTTCGGCCACAACATTCGTCCAGAAGACTGCCCAATCCAGGGTGTCGAATTTCCCGCTGTATCTGAGGGCGTAGAACGCGAATGAAACCAGGCAGAAGAGGTAAAAGTGCGTCGCGCGGGGAGCGCCCCAGCGGCGGAAGAGGACGTAGAAGCCGATGATGAGATAGATGAGGCCGATGAAGCGCAGGCCGAATTCCAGGCCGCGGTCGAGCGGCTCGGGAATGACCTTGACCGGCGTCTCCAGGGGAATGCCGTCGCGCGTGATGGTGTAGTAGACCTGGACGTAGGGACCGGTCGTGTAGAGAGCGCGCTCCAGTTCGGCGACGCGCGAGACTGCTGTGACGCCCGCGGTAGGCGATTCGCTGACTCCCGTCAGGAAGTCTCCGACCTCAATGCCGGCGCGCTGCCCGGGCTTATCTGGGAGTACCTTTTCGGCTTGCAGGCCACCGGCGGCCTCACCCCACCACACGCCGTCGTCGGGCTGCGGAAACTGGCGCTGCTCAAGGAAATTCAGCACAGCCAACACGAACAGCGCTGCGGTGGCCAGGGCCAGCAGCGTAGCCTGCACGCGGTTGAGTAGGCTTGTCTCCATGGTTGGGAGTTTTCTATGTCAATTGGTTTACTAGCACGTCAGTTGCCACGCACGGGATGGTCGGCTGCAAGCCAACGGCTGCAAGCCAATCGTTTGAGAATACGCGTGATATGGACTTTGGGCTTTCTGAAAATGTCAACCCAATGTGAAGTAAATCACATCGCCGGTGCAGAAAACAAGAGCGGCCATCCAGATAAGCGAATGAATATATGAAAAATGGTAGGCGAATGAGCCAGTGCCAGCTATCGGTTAACTGCTCGAAAACACAGGAGTTCTGGGAAGCCGGGTCTGTGCCGGTTTCGCGACATCGCTTGGCGTGCCGGGAGCATGACCCAGGGCAGATTTGCCCGGCTGGGGCCCTGGTTTGGGGTCAGCGCTGGCCGTAGGTCGCTTTCGGGCCGTGTTTGCGGAGGTAATGGTGTTCCAGGACGTACTGCGGGATACCACCACCCGGTGCTCCGAGCAGCACGCTGCGATAGGCGAGACGGGCAATGTACTCGAGGACATCGGCGTGTTCGACGGCCTCGGCGGGATCCTTGCCCCAGGCAAACGGGGCATGGCCGGCGACCAGCACGCCGGGGACGGCGACGGGATCCAGATTGTCCGAGCGGAAGCGGCGAACGATGACCGCGCCAGTTGAGCGCACATAAGCTTCGGCGACCTCTTCGGCGGTGAGCGGCTCGGTGACGGGCACGGGGCCATGGAAGTAGTCAGCATGGGTGGTGCCGAGGCAGGGGATGGAGCGGCCGGCCTGCGCCCAGGCGGTGGCGAACTCGGAGTGGGTGTGGACGATGCCGCCGATCTGGGGAAACTCGCGGTAGAGAAGCGTGTGCGTATCGAGATCGCTCGACGGGCGCAGGCGACCATCGACAATGTTGCCGTCGAGATCGGTGACGATAAGGTCGGCAGGGGTCAAGGCGTCGTAGTCGACGCCGCTGGGCTTGATGACCACGAGCGGTTTGGCGCCGCTGCGGTCGATGCCGCTGGCGTTGCCAAAGGTGTGGGGCGCGAGGCCGCGGCGGGCGATCTCGTGATTGGCGCGGAGGACTTGTTCGCGGAGGGATTCGAGCAGCATGGCTTTCTCGAATAGAGTAAACCGTTGGCCGGGGTTCAGCCTCTCCACCGAACAACAACCGTTCGCTCGGGCCATCGGCAGGGGCTAGGGGGACAGGGTTCAGAGGAGCAGAGATCAAGGATCAACGGCGGGGCCGGGGAGACGCTTGCGCGGCGATGGCCTTCCCGGCATGCTGTGACGGCCGCAATTGACGCTGCGCGGAGCCGGGGTTAACCTTCGATTAGTCTTTCCATCGACTGAATGGGAGTCCCTCTCGCCGGCCAAACTGCGCGAGAGCGCGGAAATTTGGCTTTGCGCGTTCAGAGAAATCCCGTTGTTGTTTCTGCCGCCGGCTTTGCCTCCCGGACCGCAGTTCATCGCATGCTGTCCTACGCCGTGCAAGGGACGGGCAGCCGTGGCTGACGTTTCCATTCCTCGCTTGGCAGGGTCCGCGCAAGGCGCGAATTCGCTTTCGGCAAGAGCAAAGGCTATGCTGGCCACTTCATCGCCCGACGGTGAGGCCATTCCGCCTCATCGTTGGATGGTCGCCATCGCCGTGATGTCGAGCGCCGTGATGCAGGTGCTGGATACATCGGTGGTCAATGTCAGCCTGCCGCATATCGCCGGATCGCTTTCCTCGACCGTCGAGGAGGCAACCTGGGTATTGACCTCCTACCTCGTGGCGAACGCCATCATCCTTCCCATAACCGGATGGATTGCGGGCGTGCTGGGCCGCAAGCGCGTACTGCTGATCGCTGTGACCGGATTCACGCTGTCGAGCCTGGCGTGCGGGCTGGCTCCTGATCTGCCCATGTTGATCGTCTTTCGCGTCATTCAGGGCCTCACCGGCGGCGGGCTGCAGCCGCTTTCGCAGGCAGTGCTTCTCGAGGAGTTTCCCGGTAGGGAACAGGGCAAGGCAATGGCCTTCTGGAGCCTGGGGATTATTGCGGCGCCCATCCTGGGCCCCACGCTGGGCGGCTGGATCACGGACACCTGGACCTGGCGCTGGGTCTTCTTCATCAACCTGCCGGTGGGCGTGCTGAGCCTGCTGCTGATCTCGCAGTACATCGTCGATCCGCATTACCTGCGGCGCCGCACGCTGGGCGTGGACGCATGGGGCATCGGCATGTTAGCGGTGGGCATGGGCGCTCTACAGATCATGCTCGACAAGGGGCAGGAGAAGGACTGGTTCGGATCAACCCTGATTCGTACGCTGTGCGTGGTTGCGCTGGTTTGTCTTACGGCGTTCGTGCTGCGCGAGCTGCGGGCGAAGGATCCGATCGTGCACTTCAGCCTGTTGCACTCGCGAACCTTCGCTTCGGGCGTTGTCCTCGTTACCATCATGGGGTTCGTGCTGTACGGCAGCCTGGTGCTGCTGCCGCTGTTCATGCAAACGTTGCTGGGCTGGACGGCGACGACAGCAGGAATCTGGAACAGCCCGCGCGGAGTGGGCACCGCGCTGTGCATGCCGCTGGTAGCCTTTCTGCTGGGCAGGGGATGGGACGCGCGCCGGCTGCTGATCCTTGGCTTCGGCATCACAGGGATTTGCTTCTTCGGCTACGCACGAATGACGCTCGAATCCGGCACCTGGGATATCTTCTGGATTCAGATCATCCAGGGCTTTGCTCTGGGCTTCCTGTTTGTGCCCATGGCCACTCTGACCATGAGCCCGATCCCGAAGGCGGAGACGGGCTATGCGACGAGCTTGTTCAACACCATGCGCAACATCGGCTCCAGCATGGGCATTTCGTTTGTGACCACGTTGATGGCCCGGCGCGAGCAGTTTCATCAGCAGGTCCTCGGCGACAAAATCACGGCATCGAGCGCGATTGGGCAGCAGGCCATGGCGCAACTGACGCCATTTATGGCGCATCAGGGGTTTGACCGCGTAACGGCGACGCAGAAGGCAGGCGGGCTCATCTACCGGCTGCTGCAGCAACAGGCGGCGCTGCTGAGCTATGGCGACGCATTTCTGCTCATGGGGCTTTTGATTTTGCTGAACATTCCTATAGTGCTGCTGATGCGCGGAGCGGAACATAACCGGCGGCATCGCAAGGAGCCGTGAGGCGTTTGCGCTGAGCGGGCGCCAGGATCTTAACCGCGCAGCCAATAAGGCCTGGGCACGACCGCGGCGAGCTCGGCGAATTCGGAGTCGGTGAGCCGGAAGCCGGCGGCGCTCACATTTTCTTCGAGGTGCTTCACGTTGCAGGTGCCGGGGATGGGCAACACGGCCGGCGAGCGGCGCAGCAGCCACGCCAGCGAGACGACCGCTGTGGAAACCTTGCGCGCGGCGGCGATCTTTTCCACGGCTTCATTGGCTCTGCGGCCCTGCGCCATCGGCCCCCAGGGCAGAAACGCGATGCCGTTAGCCTCGCAGTAGTCGAGCACGAAATCCCACTCGCGGTCAGAGAAGCTGTAGCGGTTCTGCACGCTGACGATGGGGACAATCTTCTGCGCGCGGTGGACGTGTTCGAGGGTGACGTTGGAGACACCGACGTGGCGGATCTTGCCCTGGTCCTTGAGCCGCGCCAGAGTCTCCATCGACGCATCGAAAGACACCGCCGGGTCGGGAACGTGGAGTTGGTAGACGTCGATGCGCTCCAGACGCAGGCGCTTGAGGCTGCCTTCAATGGCTTCCTGAATGTGCGCGGGACTGGCGTTGTGCTGCCACACTCCCGGGCCGTGGCGGGTCCATCCAGCTTTGGTGGCGACGACCAGACCGGAGGGATACGGGTAGAGCGCCTGGGCGATCAACTCTTCTGAAACGTTGGGGCCATAGGAGTCGGCGGTGTCAATAAAGTTGACGCCCAGCTCGACGGCGCGGCGCAGGGTGGCGAGTGCGGCGTCGACGTCGTCAGGAGGGCCCCAAATACCATTGCCCGTGATGCGCATGGCGCCGAAGCCCATGCGATTGACGGTGAGATCGCCGCCAAAGGTGATGGTTCCGGCTTGCGCGGCGGGCAGAGATGAGGCAGAGGTGGGCATTGTTCATACTCCAATAGATCTTTTTGTTCACCGTCGTGCGGCGATCCTGCAATGCAGATCCTTCGACTCCGCCGCTGCGCGGCCTTCGCTCCGGATGACGGTTTCAGAGCCTGCGGCTCTCAAACCGTCACTTCCCAGCCGTTTTCGTAGGTTCGGGCCCAGAACTTCATGGCCTCGGCGTCGTCGAGGATGTACGCGCTTTCGGTGTCAAGGCGCAACAAGCGGTCGACGAACCAGGCGATGTTTGAGAGCAAAAGCATGGTGACGGCGACGTTGGCGACCGTGACGGGCGAGTTGAGTTCTTCCTGGCCGCGGATGGCGGCGATGAAGTTGGCGAAGTGAGCGTCGGTCATGGAGTCGGCGCTGAGCAGGTCGCCGGTTGAGGTCTCGTGGCCGGTGCGGTACTGGTCGGTCTGCTTGCCCTTCCAGTCGAAAACATCGTAGCCGCCGCGGTCGATGACAACCGAGCCCTTGGTGCCCATGATGACCGAGCCGCGGTCGCGGTCATAGAGGCGCATGCCCTGGCAGGAGCGGCCTTCCCAGGAGATGGTTTTGCCGGGGTACTCGAAGTTGGTGATGAGGGTGTCGTAGAACTCCCAGTCGTCTTTGAATTGGTAGCGCCCGCCGGAGGCGGTGACGGCGTAGGGAATTTCGGCCTGGAGAGCCCAGCGGCAGATGTCGACTTCGTGGGTGCCGTTGTTGAGCGTCTCGCCGGTGCCGTAGCGGCGCAGCCAGTGCCAGTTGTAGGGATGGATGTTGTCCTTGTACTCGCTGCGCGGCGCGGGGCCCTGCCAAAGATCCCAGTTAAGCGAGGCGGGTACCGGAGCGGGTTTGCCGATGCCCATCGATCCGCGCGTGTTGGCGTACCAGGCCTTGGCCAGATAGGGTTCGCCGATAAGGCCGTCGTGAATCTGCTGAATGATCTTGATGGTGTAAGGCGAGGAGCGCTGCTGATCGCCCACCTGGACGAGCTTTTCGTACTTCCTCTGCGCGGCCACCAGCAACTCGCCCTCGCGGGGGTTGTGGCTTGATGGCTTTTCGACATAGACGTGCTTGCCGGCCTTGAGCCCGAGAACGGCCATGGGTGTGTGCCAGTGGTCGGGAGTGGCGATGGTGATGGCGTCGACTTCTTGGGATTCGAGGGCGTGGCGGAAATCGGATTCGGCCTTGGGCGCGTAGCCGAGCGCCTGCTCCGCTTCAGCAGCGAATTTGGCGAGTACGCCGGCATCGACGTCGCAGATGCAGGCGACGCGAGCGGTCTTGCGGTTGGCGCGCAACGAGGAGAGATGCGCGTGGCCACGGCCATTGAGTCCGTTGATGGCAAAGTTCAAGCGGTCGTTGGCGCCGAGAATCTGCGCGTAGCTTTTTGCCGTGGATGCAAACGCCGAGCCCGCGACACCCGCGGCCAGGCCGTTGACAAATCTGCGCCGGGAAATCATTTGCGTCTCCAATTCTTCACCTTCTCGTTTTCATTGCCGAGCCAAATTATATCGTTGCGCAAGTGACGGCGCCGCGTAACCCGAGCCGCATCCTGAGGCGAAGACGGCCGAGAAACGACCGCGGGAGAAAGGGTGGTGCGGGGCGATTCGCCGAAGAAAACGCTGGATTTACAGGCCAGTTGCCGCCTCTCTGCGCCCACACCGAGCCCATCGTCCGCGCGAAAATGAAGCTGTGAGGTTGTAAACTTGCGCCGGATGGAAACGTCTACCAAATCGATGGCAGCAGGAACAGCAGTGAAACCCATGACCGTGCAGGCCGCGGAGGAGATTGCTGCGCAGGAGTTTGCAAGCATCGTCGAAAGCCATCGGCCACAGATCTTCCGTTTTCTGCTGGCATCGCTCAGGGACGTGGACCTGGCGGAGACGCTGACACAGGAGTGCTTCCTGAAGGCGCACCGGAACTGGAAGCACTTTCGCGGCGAGTCGAGCGCGATGACATGGTTGATGCGGATTGCCATCAATCTGCAGAAGGACCACTGGCGCAACCGGCGGCTGCAGTTCTGGCGGCGCACGCAGGCCAACGCAGTGGACGTGGACGAGGCCAGCGAATGGCTGCCGAACGGACAACGGAATGCAGAGCAGCAGATACTAGCGCGGGAACAGGTGGCGCAGGTTTGGAAGGCGGTAGGGAGCCTGAGCGGGCGGCAGCGAACGGTGTTTCTTCTGCGCTACGTTGAGGAGCGGGAGTTGAACGAGATTGCACAAGCAACCGGACTGAGCGAGGGCACGGTAAAAGCGCATCTTTCGCGTGCGCTGGGCAGAGTGCGCGCGCAGTTGAGGGAAACACGATGAATTTCAGGGACCAATTGGTGGGAGAAATCGACGATCCGGTGCTGGCGGATGCGCTGAAGAACTTCAAGGCGAGCATGGATGCCTGGAGCGAAGCGGCATACAGCCGGCCCCGGACAGTGGTTGGGACGTCGCGGCATAGCTGGCGGCTGGCGGCGAGCTGGGCGCTGGGGTGCGTGTTGGCCGCAGGCAGCTTGGCGGGCTGGATGGCCGAGCGGCATCACCAGCAGGAACTGGCGCGGATCGCCGCGATGAAAGTGGCGGCGCAAAAGGTCGCACAAGAGCAAGCGGCAGCCAAAAAGTCCGTGGCGCCGATCGTGACCGAGCAGAAGCCAACTGCGGCGGTGAATACAAACGAGGGGGATGAGGATCTGCTGGCGACGGTGGATAGCGATGTATCACGAGTGGTTCCGGCGGCAATGGATCCGCTGGCGCAACTCATGAATGAGAACGGGACCGAATAAGAACGAGAACAGGATCGAACAAGAGGTACAAGAGAAGGCGAGAAAGGGTCCCTTGAAGCACAAGGGGGAGAAAGTCATGAGGATCATGAAGACTGTACGACTGGTTTTGGCGGTAGCGGGAGTTCTGCTGGCTGGCGGATTGGCGGGCGCGCAAGAGCCTGGCGGTCCGGGCATGGGCCCAGGGATTGCGCAGCATCGGCCTCCCATAGAACAGGCGTTCGGGTTGGGAGGCGGGCAGTTTTGGAACAATCCGAACCTCATCAAGCAGTTGAACCTGACCGACGACCAGCGCAAGGCAATGGACGGAATCCTGCAGGATCACCGGATGAAACTGATCGACCTGCGGGCCACTTTGCAAAAGGCTGAGGTGGCCATGATTCCTCTCATGAAGGCCGACACGCCCGACCGTGCGGCGATTGAGGCTCAAATCGACAAGGTCGTCACGGCTAGAGCCGATCTGGAGAGGGCGAACGCGCGCTTTCTTCTGGATCTTCGCATGCAGTTGAAGCCTGACCAATGGAAGCAACTGCAAACCATGCGCGAGAACCGGATGGCGCGAGAGCGGATGCGCGAACGTGACGGAGGTCCCTGGGGGCGCGATGGTCAGCGCCCGGGCATGGGCGGTCCGGGCGGGCGGTTCCACGGAGGGCAGAATCCTCCGCCACCTCCCGGCGCACCGCAAACTGCGCCGCCGGCGGGTGGACCGTCAGGAGCAGGCGGACCGTCGGGCGCAGGATCGGGCGAAGAGCAATAGTCGCGCTGCGTTTTACGACCGAAGCGCGCAACCTGGGCCGAACCCTCAACTGGGCTCAATGAGCGCGGCGGAGATACGAGAGCTTCACAGAGAGGGCAAACACGAGTGACAGACAGACTGAAGGCGGCAGGGGGATTTCCCCTTGCCGCCATTTTTTGCGCTCGCGTTGAAGGCCCACGATGAATTTTGGCTGCGCGCTTCGGGCGAAAACGGCTGCGGACTTGCGGCGAGCAGCGGCGGTCCGTTAAGCGGGTTTTGTACCATCAGGATGTAAGGAGCCCCTGTGCTGAATCTTGCTCCGAATCTTGCCGCCGCCGATTGGCTGATCCTGCTGATCTACGGCTTTTTTATGCTGATCGCCGGTTTCTCGCTCAAGCCGGCGATCACCGGAAGCAGGGAGTACATGCAAGCCGGGCGCTCGCTTCCCGGTTGGCTGTGCGGCATGGCGCTGGTGGGCGCCAGCCTGGGCTCGCAGGAGGTGCTCGGCATGGGCGCCGCCGGGGCGCGGTACGGACTAGCGAGCGTTGGATTCTTCGCGCTTGGCTCGATTCCGGCGATGCTCTTCGCGGGTCTGCTTCTGATGCCGGTTTACTACGGAGCAAGATCGGGGCCGGGAGCGGCGGCTGCACGCTCGATCCCCGAGTATCTTGGGTTGCGCTTCGACCCCAAGACACACGCGCTGAATGCCTGCCTGTTTTTGGGCGCGGCCGCGTTCAGCGCGGGGATTGCGCTTTATGCCATGGTGCGCGCCCTCGCGGCGCTTCACGTTTTCGATCAGGTTGCAAACGCACTGAACCTGCCACCGACGGGAGTTCTGTTGCTCGCGATCGCGCTGCCTGCCGCGCTGGTGCTCACCTATGTTCTCCTGGGCGGACTCGCGGCGGCGATGTATAACCAGGCGCTTCAATTTTGCCTTGTGTTTGCCGGTCTGCTCCCGATGGTGCTGCTGGGGCTGAAGAAGATCGGCGGCTGGGGCGGGTTGAAGGCCGCGGTCCCGGCAAACTTTTTGCCCGCCCTGACACATGTCTCGCCCGGCGCGGCTCATGCAGGCGCCAGTGCAATGGGCATCGGCGTTGTTGGACTGGTGTTGGGCGCGGGTCTTGTGTTGGGCGGCAGCGCGTGGTGCACAGACTTCAGGCTGTTGCAGACGGCGATGGCGGCGAAAGATGTGGAGTCGGCGCGGAGGGCTCCGCTGATCGCCGCTGCTGTATGGGTGCTTGTGCCGCTGCTGCTGGTTCTTCCGGGTCTGATTGCCGTCGGACTGCCCACGCCACGCACGACCATTGCGGTCCACAACGAAAACGGCGCCATCTATCACGACATCACCGTTGTACCTCCGGCGGTGGAAGCAGGGCAGGGGCTGGTCCCGGCAAGAGCCGATGCAGCCGGAAAGCCATTGATGGGCGCGGGCGGCCATGCGGTGCTGGACTACGAGATGGCTACGCCCAACATGCTCCTGCAGTTCTTGCCTATGGGCCTGCTAGGGCTGGGACTGACGGCGCTGCTGGCCTGCCTGATGGGTGGTGTAGCAGCCAGCCTGACGGCGTTCAGCACGGTGTTCACGTGCGACATTTACCAGGCGTTCTTCGCCAAGGACGCAAGTGACAAGCGAATGCTCGCTGTGGGCCGGTGGGCAGCGGTGGGCGGCATGTTGCTGGCCATCGGCGCGGCATGCGCGCCGATTCGCCTCGACAGTATGTTGGACGCGATGGTTCTGGTGTTCGCGGTGGTAAATGCGCCGTTGTTCGCAACGCTGCTGCTTGCGACTCTGTGGAAACGCACGACGGGACACGGCGCCTTTGCGGGACTGATCGCGGGAGCGGCTGGAGCTCTGCTGCACCATGGGATTGCATTGCCGAAAGGCGAGCAGCCAGGCATTCACGGCGGCTGGATTGCGGTGCTGCACCATCCTGCAAGCGAGTTGGCGCTGGGATTGGGGACGGCGGGATTTGCGTTCTGCGTGAGCCTGATCGTGACGGCGGTGGTGAGCGTAAGCACAAAGGCGCGGCCTGAAGAGGAGCTCAAGGGACTGGTGCACTCCCTCGCAGAGCGGCCGCCGGCGAACGTGACATGGTGGAAGCGGCCGGAAGCGCTGGCAGCCGCGATTCTGCTGGCAGCGATTGTGGTGAATCTGATCTTTCTTTAAACAAAGAGGGACGGCGATGTTTTACGATGTGCGCATTTCGATGGGAATGCTGTTCACGTTGATCGGAACGATCCTGACAGCATTTGGCCTGGCTACCCGCACCAACACGGCGGTCTACGCGAAGAGCCTGGGGATCGATGCCAATCTGTGGTGGGGACTTATGCTGCTGGGGTTTGGCTTGGTGGTGATGATGCTGGGGCGGCGCAGCCAAATGCGGATGGATAGAGATAAGGAAAAGGGAGCAGGGAATCAAAGAGCGCTGCCCACTAAGATCCGCCCCCGCTGATGTTTCAGGATCGGGATACGGTGTACGTGGCAAAAAAGCATCCGAGTTGGGGAGGACAGCAGGGATGGCCATGCGAGAGTTTCGGGTGTTGCTGAGTACGAGCGCTTTGTTTGCTGCGCTCACCTGGACGGCGACTGCGCAGGAGCCGGCAGCAAATGCGACTACGGCTGCGACGGTGCCGGTGCAGCGAACTGAGTACCACTTGGTGCAGAAGGAGATGTTCGTACCGGCGCCGATGGCGTTTCCGCAGGGCCTGGATGTGCTGGAGGTGTATTTCACGCTGCCGGGCAAACATCCGCTGGTTGTGCTCACGCATGGAACAGCGGCAGACCCGCTGGCGCGCGCACACGTAACACCCTGGGCACAGATGTCGCAGGCGCAGTGGTTCGCGCGGCGCGGATACGTTGCCATGGTTGTTGTGCGCTCGGGATACGGGCGCTCAGGCGGGAAGCAGGACACCACCGCGGGCGGCTGCCGCGTAGGCTATGGGAGTTTTCACGAGGCCGGCGAGGCGAGCACGCAGGATTTGCGCGCCGTGATGAAATTCGCGCAGGGACTGCCAGAGGTGGACCCCGCCACAACACTCAGTGTCGGCGTCTCGACGGGGGGCTTTGCGCAAGTGGCGCTCTCCGCCGATCCGCCGCCAGGATTGAAGGCCGCCATCAGTTTTGCCGGGGGGCGGGGCGGTGATGGACATGAGAATAATTGCAACCTGCCTGGCGTAATTGATGCCTTCAGAAGCTTTGGCAAGGCGGCGCACAAGCATGGCGATCTTCCTATGCTTTGGATCTATGCCCAGAACGACCATTGGTTTCCCCCTGACATGGCGCAGAAGTTCGAAGCCGCGTATACGAAGTCCGGAGCCGCAAATCAGTTTCTAATGGCGCCGCCCGACGGAGACGACGGGCACCACCTGTACATGCACGTATCCGCCTGGTCGGATGCCGTGCAGGCATTTCTCAAGGCCCAGAACCTGCTTCCGCTCGGCGATACGGTGTTGCCGGCTCCGGAGCCGCCCAATGTGCCGATGCCGCCTGAATTGAAGGATAAGAACGCGGATACATGGAGGCGCTTCCTGCTGGCCCCTCCGTACAAGACGCTGATCGCCGATGAAAGCGGCACGCTGTCGATCGCGGCCGCGGCCTTCGATCAGTCGATTGCCGACGACGAGGCAAAGGAGCGGTGCAAGAAGGCCACCGGCGGCAATCGATGCACCATTGTGGCGAGAACGCCCGGCGTGAAATGAAAACGGAGCGGCCTTAGGAAAGAAAGGAAGTTGCGACACGTTTCATGGGGCAAGGTGTCTTTGATTCCCTGTTCCTGTTCCCTACTCCCTGCTCCCTGCTCCCTACTCCCTACTCCCTATTCCCTGTCTTCACTCTTGGCGCACACTGAAGCGCATGGTGCGGTAGTCGAAGGTGTAGCTCTTAAGCTGGTCGAGGGCGTCGATGCCGATGACGCCGTAGACGTCGTCGTGCGCAGCGGAGCCGAGCGGCTGGGTGAGAACAGGGATGTAATGCAGGTCGATCTTAGTGTCGCCCACGACGAGAGGGACGGTTTCGGCGATATAAGCGGGCTGCGGCGCGGATTCCATTCCGGGGAACGAGTACATTTCCATCTTTTGGCCGTCGAACTCCGCGGCGTGTTCGTCGAAGTAGCGCGAGGTGAGGTACGTCTGCTGGCCGCCTGCATCGATGGCAAACATGCGGGCATCATCGGAGCCGGTGTTGGAGCTGCCGGCGGAGGAACCCTGAGAAGCAGAATCGGCTGTAGGGTCGAGCGTGCGACCGAGAGCGACGATGATCTGATCGCCGTCAAGATAGAAGCGGGCGCCGGTGGTGAGAAGGTCGCCTGAGCCGCTGCCCTCGATCTCCGTGGCCGGGCGGACCTGGATGGTGTTGTCGCCCACGGTGAGGCTGCCCATGACGGCAAGCGCCGGGTAACCGAGAACACCTTCAACTTGGTAGCTCGATTGAGGGAAGTAGTAGTCCGCGTCGTCGTAGACGAAGGCGGTAACGTTGTGCAGGGTGAGCCGGCCGCCAATGGTGAAGCGCGGAATGACCGTGACATGGACCTGGATGGCACGGCCGGTGAGGGTGTGGATGGTCGCGGATTCGATGGAGACTGGGAGGCCGACTTCGTTGGCCGTGGAGCGCGCGATGAGGTTGAAAGGCGCGGTGGGATCGAGCATCCAACTGCGCGAGCGGGCGTCGATGAAGACGGGAACGTCGATGAGGCCAAGGGGGTCGTTGCTGACCTGCAGCCGGAAGGGCTCGCAAGGATCGACGGTCATGGGCGGATCGTCCTTGGCCAAGGGCAGCATCTTGAGTGGCATCTCGATCTCGTCCTGCTCGTCGGGACTGAGATTCGCGTGCAAGCGGTCGCTGAGCGCTTGATACGCCCGATCGGCCTTGGCCCAGTCTCCGAGGCGCAGATAGTCTTCCGCAAGCGTCTTGCGCAGCAGCTTTTCGCGAGGTACATCGCCGCTTGCCGCCACTTGATCGACAAGCGGTTCGAGGAACTGGACGGATTGCTCAGGATGATTGGAGCGGTTGGCCAGGATACCGCGATAAAACTGCGCCTGGTCCGGCGGCAATTCGCTTAGCTGCGCCTGCAGGCGAAGGTACTGGTGATCGGCGAGCAGGTTCCGCAGGCGGGCATCGGTCGAGAGGCCGCTCGTGGTTCCGGTCCGGAGCTGGGCACCGGCGTCGGGTGGCGGCGCGGTAGACGGAGATTGGGATTCTAGAACGGGCGGCTGGGGCGCGGCCTGCTGGGTTGTTTGCGGCGCGGCTTGCTGACCGTCTGGTGGCGCGGATTGCTGCGCGGCAAGCGGAAACATCGACACGGCGACCGCAAAGGCAAGGGCCAGCCTTGTCATTGGCGGCGCGCTTTGTGATGGGTTTGCGGGCCGCTGGCTGCTTCCTACCGCGACTCCACGGACGCGATTCATCCTGCCTTCGACGTTAACAGATTCACGCGGCGACGCGACACGCTTTAAGACGGTCTTTACACGATGGCCGGTAGACTCGAAATGAGCGATGAAGCCAAAGACGATTGCACATTACGAGATTCTGCGGCGCCTGGGCGCCGGAGGCAGCGGGGTGGTGTACGCGGCCAACGACACGCTGCTGCAGCGGCCGGTGGTGCTGAAGATGCTGCACACCGGGCTGCTGACGGCCGAGCAGATGCGCTCGACGGTGCTGCGCGAGGCGCGGCTGTCCTCGGCGATCGAGCATCCCAATGTGTGCGCCATCTACGAGGTGGGCGAGAGCGGCGAAGACGCGTACATCGCCATGCAATACGTGCCGGGCCAGCCTCTGGACAAGTTGATCGAGCGCGGGCCGGCGAACCTGCAACTGGTGCTCTCGGTGGGCATCCAGATTTCAGACGGACTGCAGGCGGCGCACGCGCTGGGCATCTTTCACCGCGACCTGAAACCGCAGAACGTGATGCTGACCGACGGCGGGCTGGTGAAGATTCTCGACTTCGGGCTGGCGCGGCGGCTGGCGCCTGAGGACGCGCGCTTCGACCCGGCCAAGCCGGCGCCGGCCAGGCACGCCTCCGGTGCGGCCGCCCACACGGCGCGCGGCGGGACCATCCGCTACATGGCGCCGGAGCAGTTTGTCACCGGCCAGTCGAGCGTGCAGTCGGATGTGTGGGCGCTGGGTGTGATCTTGTACGAGGTGGCGAGCGGAAGGCATCCCTTCGCGCGGCCCGACGCCGAGGATTTTCAGGCGATTCGCGCCATCCAGTTCCTGGAGCCGGAGGACCTGAGCGCGAATGTGCCGGAGATTTATCCGGAGCTGAAGAGCGTGATTGCCGCGTGCCTTGAAAAGAATCCGGGGGCGCGCATAGCCTCGGCCGCGGAGGTGCGCGAAGGGCTAAGAACCATCATGAAGGCGCTGCGCATCGAGACGGGGATCATTCCCGGCGACGCGGCGCCCAATGTGCCAGCGACACGCGCGGAAGCCGAGAAGCGCGCGACGGGATTGCTTTCGATGCTGGCGGAACGGTTTCGCGAATCGGCGGGCGAGCAAAAGGCGCAGGACTCGCTGGTGGTGCTGCCATTTGCCAATCTGGGCGCGACACAGGCTGCGCCCCTCTACGGATACGCGCTGGCGGATGCGATCGCGGCGCGGCTGGCGCGGATTCCCTCACTGGTAGTACGGCCATCGAGCGCGCTGATGGCGCTGGCCGGCGCGCATCCCCTGGCTCACATGGCCCGCTGGCGGTAGGACAAAAGCTGCTGGTCAAGTTTGTCCTCGCCGGGAGCTTTGTGCGCTCCGAGAGCGGTTTCGACCTGAATTGGCAACTACTCGATGTCGCGTCGCAGAGCGTGCGCTCGGGCAGATCGATTCGCGTGGCGTCACTGGATTTGATCGCGGTGCAGACGGAGATTTCAAACGAGGTGTTCGCCACGCTGCATGGAGCGGGGGCGGCGGAACGGATCGATGCAGCGCGGCTTGGGCAGAGTTCTGAGACGCCGCGCGGGCAGGCTCGCGAGGGATCGCTGCCGGGTCCGGTGAGCGAGAAGTATCTGCAGGCGCGTGCGCTGCTGAGCTCATTCATGGTGCGTACCGGCTCTCGCGCCGATCTGGATCGCGCGCACGCGCTGTTCACCAGCGTGACAGAGGCCGACGCGGCGTTTGCCGCGGGATGGAGCGGGCTGGGCATCGCAGAACTGCAGTACGCGCGACACGGCTTTGGCGGGCAGATTCACGTGATGCACGCGCGCCGCGCGTTTGACGAAGCGTTGAAGCTCGATCCGGCGTCGACCGAGGCCAATCTCTACCGCATCTATATGCTGCTGTCGCGAGGAGAAAAGGAGTCGGCCCGGCACGGAATCGCCGGCCTGCTTACCAGCGCCGCAAATGACTGGAATGTGCACATGGTGGCGGGGATTGCGCTGCGCTGCGACGGCATGTATGACGAGGCGCTGGGTGAATTCAGCGGCGCGCTCAAGCTGAATCCGGCGAACGCCGCGATTCTCTACAACCATCGCGCCCGTGTGTATCACTACCAGAACCAGATTGAGCTGGCCGGGGACGAGCTGGAGAAAGGTCTGGCGCTGGAGCCGCGGCATCCGTTGCTGCGCACCTCGGCGGGCTACCAGCAGATGCGGCTGGGCAACCTGGATGCGGCCATCGAGATGCTGGAGAGCGTGATCGCGCGACGATCCTTCGCTGCGCATCGCCGTGCCCACGCTGGCTATCTGCTATGTGCAGACGGGCGCGCGGGAGCGGGGCGCAGCGTTGCTCAAGGACGACACGCTGGCTGCCGCCGAGGCCGACAGCGAAATGGCTTACCGGCTGGCTACGTATTTTGCCGTTGACGGCGACTCCAGCGAGGCGCTGCACTGGCTGCGCCGCGCCATCTATCTCGGCAATGAGAACTATCCCTGGTTCCAGAAGAATCCCGCATGGAACAACCTGCGCACAAACGCAGACTTTGAGCGGATTCTGGAGGATTTGAAAAAAGGCTTCCGCAAAAATCAGAAGACGTGGAAACGGCTGCTGGAAGAAGTGCTGGCTGCCGGAGAATAGCCTTGCCCTCAGGTTCTCAACTCAATCCGACGCCGCACCAGCGTCATCTCTACATTTGAAACCGGAGTCCGATTGAGGGCAGAATCAGCCCCGTCCCCGCCGAGGTGAATCCGGGAGACTGCCGCTGCGGCGTGAACAACTCGAGATACCGCGCCTCGAGGAAAAGCTGCATCGAGCTATTGCGATGAAAGCTGAACGTTAATCCCGCGCCTCCATCCAGCGCCGGTTGAAAGCTCCATTCCGATGCGGCCGTTCCATAGTATCCATAGCCGTATTCAGAGTCGTATTCGGGCACGAGAAAGCGCACATTCTTCCAAGAGAGGCCCGCCCCTCCTGACGCATACGCTCCCCAGTGGCCGCCGCGATAAAACGCGAATGTCGGGTCAACGCCGAATACGAGGAAGTCTTCGTTCCCTTTGGTTTGATTCGCCTGTTGCAGCACGGCATTTGGGACATTGTTAAAGGAGATGAGGAAGTCTATCGGATAGGACAATCGACTTCTCCCGTAGAATCCGACGCCCGAAACAAAGACACCACCCCCGCCGGTCATGTTCCTGGCCCTTCCGCTGACAACCGAGCCTCCCTCGCCGTCGACAAGGTACAGCCTGTGTGCTGGTGTGCCGGCCGGCTCCGCCCGCGATTGAGCAATTACGATAGCCGGCGCCGTAATGAACAGAGTGAGCAGGAGAACGCTCTTCCTGCCCGCAGAGAGGCAGTCTTCTTGGGAAGCGACCAAGGCAAACACTCCTTTCGCGACAACGATCCACTGTCGACGAGTTGTGCGAGTGTGAGCCTTACGGCGTCAAAGCCCGCAAGGAGTCCCGATCCGCTGCGCCGGCTCCCCCGCAGTCTCTTCACTGCATACGGTGGATGCGGTGAATCGATTTTGGGCTGCCTGCGAAAGAAGGCCGACGACAAAACAGCGCTGCAACGCGGGCCGAGAGTGCCGTTGGGAGTTGTGGAACGGGCGTTTCCGGTCCGGGTCGTCGCCCTCGCGCCCTTCAGGTTTTGTCCTTGGGCACAGGTACTCGCGCTCGCAGCCTTACTCGATCCGCTCGTAGGGTTGGTAAACCGGCTCCCACACATAGGCGCGAAGTTTTTCTGCGAAGCCGGCTTTGTCATCGGCATCGGCCACTCCGTCGGCCATTGCTTGCCGGCCCACGGCCTCAGCCACCACCATGCCCACTTTGCGCGAGTCGGCGATGGGAGGCAGCAGCGGAGCGTTTTTGTCCGCGCGCGCGGGCGAAAGCGAGGCCAGTGCTTTGGCGGCGGCCATGATCATGCCGTCAGTGACGCGCCTGGCGCGGGAGACGAGGATGCCAAGGGCCAGGCCGGGAAAGATGTAGGAGTTGTTGATCTGCGCGATGCGGACGAGTTTGCCGTTGACTTCGACCGGCGCAAAGGGGCTGCCGGTGCCCACCAGCGCGCGGCCTTCGGTCCAGCGAAGCAAGTCGGCGGGCGCGGCTTCGGACTGCGAAGTGGGATTCGACAACGGGAAGATGACCGGGTGTGGAGTGTGGCGGGCCATCTCGCGCACAATCTCCTCGGTGAATGCGCCGGGCTGGGCGCTGACGCCGGCCAGCACCGTAATGCCTGCGTTGCGCACCACATCGAGCAGCGAAATGGCTCCGGTGTCGGAACTGGGCGGCGAGAGCTTCCATCCGGCAACGTCCTCGCGCTTGCGCGCCAGCGGCTGCTGCTCGGGACGAATCCCTTTTCCGCCTTCGACAAGCAGGCCGTAGCGGTTGAACGCATAGATGCGTTTGCGCGCCTGCTCTTCGCTCAGGCCCTCCTCTTTCATGGCGGCAATGAGAAGATCGACGATGCCAATGCCGGCCGATCCGGCGCCGAACATGGCGATGGTCTGCTCTTTGAGCGGGATGCCGGTGGCGTTGACAGCAGCCAGCAGCGTAGCAGTGGTCACGGCCGCGGTTCCCTGGATGTCGTCGTTGAAGGTGCAGAGGCGGTCGCGGTAGCGCGCGAGCAGACGAGCAGCGTTGGCGCCGGCGAAATCCTCCCATTGCAAAAGAATGTGGGGCCAGCGGCGCTCGACGGCAGTCACGAAGGTCTCGACAAAATCGTCGTACTCCTGCCCGCGGATGCGCTTGTGTTCCCAGCCGATGTAGATGGGATCGTTGAGCAGCGCTTCGTTGTCGGTGCCCACGTCGAGCAGCACGGGCAGGCAATGCTCGGGCGGGATGCCGCCCAGCGCGGTGTAGAGCGCCATTTTGCCGATGGGAATGCCCATGCCGCCCGCGCCCTGATCGCCGAGGCCGAGGATGCGTTCTCCGTCGCTGACCACAATGCAGCGCACAGAGTCGTAGCGGGGGTTGGCGAGAATCTGCTCGATGCGGTCCTTGTCGGGGTAGCTGAGGAAGACGCCGCGCGGCTTGCGCCAGATCTCGGAGAAGCGCTGGCATCCCTCGCCGACCGCCGGCGTGTAGACGATGGGCAGCAACTCCTCGATGTTGTGGGCAATGAGCGAGTAGAAGAGCGTCTCGTTGTTGTCCTGGAGGTCGCGCATGTTCGAGTACTTGCCAAACGCAGTGGGCCGGCCGTCGAGCACGCGCTTGCGGCGCTCGCGCTGGCTTTCGAGGGTTCCTATGTGCGGCGGCAACAGGCCATGCAATGCAAAGGTGTCGCGCTCCTCTTCAGTAAAGGCCGTGCCTTTGTTGAGGCGGGGATTCATGAGCAGATCGAGCCCGGAGAGGCTGGTGCGAATCACGGGATGATCGGCATGGCCCGGCGTGGAGGATTCCGAGTTCAAAACAGTCTTCTCCTTCATTCCAAGGTGGCTTAGGAATAGGATACGAGCCCGCTATTCGAACGTAAGAACCACGATCTCCGGGCGCGTGCCGACGCGCATCGGAGGGCCCCACGTTCCGGCGCCGGTGGAGGTGTAGACCTGGAGCGCGCCAAAGCGATGCAGCCCGCTGGTGAAGGGGCCAAAGACACTGCGCGTGATCCACGTGAAGGGAAGGAACTGCCCGCCATGGGTGTGGCCGGAGAGCTGGAGGCTGAAGCCGGCCTGCTCCACAATCGGCAGGCGCGTGGGCGCGTGGTTGAGCAGGATCGCCGGGCTGGGAGCGATCGAGACTGCGGGCCGCTAGCGCGCATGCTATCGAGCGCGGCTTTCATGTGGAGCGGCGAAGACGAGTCGTGATAGAGCACGCCCGCAATCTCGAGTCCGTCGACCATCACCTGCTCGTTGGCCAGAACACGGATGCCCGCGCGAGCGATGGCCTCGATGTAATGCGTCGCGACGGTGAATTCTTCATGATTGCCGGTGGAGAAGTAGATGCCGAAGCGGCGGCGTAAGGGCCTGGAACGGAACGAGCAGGCGGTCGAGGTCGCCTTTGGTGCCGTCGAAAAGGTCGCCGGGAAGGAAAACGATGTCGGGCTGGAAACGCGCGGCCATGGAGACCAGGCGGCAGCAGAATCGAACGCCGTTGATCGGCCCGAGGTGCAGATCGCTGAGCAGGACTGCGCGGCGGCCGCGCCATGACGCGGGCAGCTTGGGGATTTGGACGACGACGCGGCGGACGCGAATCACGCGGGCGTTGAAGAGGCCGTAGATTGCAGCCAGCGCCGCTACGGAGTAGATTGCGGCTGCCAGAGACATGCGCATTGCGCCGGGATTCGCCGCTATGCGCAAGAGACGGAGCGCAAACCAGGCGATCCAAACAACGAATGACGCCCAGAAGAAGAAGTTGAGAAAGCCGAGCCAGACCGCCGCCATCCAGTAGAAGACCCGGACGGCAACATTTGAAAAACGGAAGGAAAGCAGCGAGGCGATGACGAAACTGAAGGCCAGAACGAGCGTCACAGTGCGCAGATTGGCCACCGCGGCGGGAGCAAGACCGGGCCAGAAGGCGATGCAGGTGGAATAGACGAACCAATGGGCAAGAAAAAGGATGACCTGGATGACGAGGATGGCAACGACAGGCCAGGCTTTCAAATCCGGATCTCCTTCCATCCATCATTGCATGAGCGGCGGGGATTTCCAGGGCAGGCGGACCGCGGGCGCGCGTGAAACAATCTTTCCATGATCGGCAACAGCGGCAATGCGCTCGGGATCTATGTGTCCATCCCTTTTTGCCGATCCAAGTGCACTTATTGCAACTTTGCTTCGGGGGTGTATCCGGAGGCGGACCACGAGCGATACGTCGAGCAAGTGATCGAGGACCTGGGCGGCGCGCCGGCGTGGGCCGCGGGACTCGGGGCGGAGCTGCCGAGGCGCGTGGACACCGTGTATTTAGGCGGGGGAACGCCAACGCTGCTGGCTCCGGAGTTGCTGACTCGCCTTTTCGCCGCAGTGCGCGCGGAGTTCGATGTCGATGCGGACGCGGAAATCACCATGGAGTGCGCGCCGGGACAGCTTGCGGACGCGACGCTGGAAGCGATGGTGCTCGCGGGCGTGAACCGCGTGAGCCTCGGCGTGCAGTCGTTTGTCGACAGCGAAGCGCACGCAAGCGGGCGGTTGCACAGCCGCGCGATGGTCGAGGCGGACATGCGGCGGCTGCGCGCGGCAGGAATCGCGAACCTGAACGTCGACTTGATCGCGGGGCTTGCCGGGCAGACGCTCGCCTCGTGGGAGGAATCACTTGCAGCGCTTGCCGATGCTCGCGTTCCTCACGCCAGCATCTACATGCTGGAGGTGGACGAGGACTCACGGCTGGGGCGCGAGGTGCTCAAGCGTGGATCGCGCTACCACGCCGGGCTCGTGCCAGGCGACGATGCAATTGCTCGGATGTATGAGCGGGCGATCGAACAGCTTGAAGAAGCGGGACTGTGCCAGTACGAGATCTCCAATTTCGCGCGACCTGGATACGAGTCGAAGCACAACTTGCGCTATTGGCAACGCCGGCCGTATCTGGGAGTGGGGTTGGACGCGTCGTCGATGCTGGCATTGCATGCAGCAGCCCCTTCACTCCGCGGAGCGGATGAGATCGAGCGCGGCTACGTGATTCGCTCGACGACAACCAACGATCTGAAAGAGTATCTCGCCGGTTCGCAGGCAGTCGGGATGACATGGCTCTCGCCGGTGCGGCAGCACGAGGAAGCGTGGTTTCTCGGGCTGCGGATGAGTGACGGTGTGGACGTCAACACACTCAGACGGGAATTTGGCCTTGGGATCGTCGAGCCCGCGATGCAAACCGTCGAGCGCCTTGTCGCCGATGGCCTCCTCACCTTCGACCGCGAGCGGGTACGGCTCACCGCGCGCGGGCGTCTGATTTCGAACGACGTTTTTCAGGAATTCGTTGGACTGGCAGCCTCGACGGCAACATGCAACGGCTAGGCTAAGGCCCGCTCCCCGCGCGTTTTCGTCCGCCGCGCGCCGCAACGGACGAAAACGGAGGTCTCGGAGGGAACTGCGCTACCACGCCAGCAGTTCGTCGCCGGAGGCCTCTGAAAGAAAGGTAACCGGCGCGGGAGTGGACTGCGGCGGGCTGCCGAAGCACTGGATCGATTCGGGCCCGGCGGCCTTGGCCCATTCGAGAGCCTTCTCGGCCTCGCGCAGGACCACCACCGGCGAGCGGCCGCGGCTGTTGGCGATACCAAAGCAAGCGGAGAGGCGGATGGCTTCTCCGGCTACGCGGAACGGTACGGAAAACACGTCGACGCGAAGGCGCTCGGCCAGGATCATGGCGCTGGCGGGGCTGCACGCAGGCAACCCGATCAGGAACTCGTCCATGCCCGGCCGCCCCAGCAGGTCGTAGCTGCGCAAAAGAGAACCAGCGCGGATGGCCACCTGGCAAAGGAGTTCATCGCAGGCGTCCACGCCGAGGCGCGAGTTCCAGTGGCCGAAGTCGTCGATATCGAAGAGCACCAGGCACAAGGAACTGTTCATGCGCTGCACGCGGTCGGTTTCGCGAAAGAGCATGGCGAGCAGAGTTTCGCGATTGTAGACGCCGGTGAGGCGGTCGAACTGGGCGTTGCGAATGGCGGCATCGCGCAGCGTTTCAACCTCGCGCGCCAGGCGCTGGTTGCGGATGACCAGGTCGAGCCGGAGTTGCCAGTAGGCCGGTTCGGCGGAGCGCAGGATCAGGTCGTCGACGGCGCCCTGCGCCAGGAGGTCGATCCCTTCCTGGGTCACGGTGCCGGCAACCAGAACAATGGGGAAACAGGGGCCATCGCCCTGGGCACGAGCAGCGGCGAGCAACTGACCGATCGGCATGCCGGGCAGGCTTGAGTCAAGCAGCAACAGGCCGGGCGGATTCGCGCCCGCGATCGAGGCCAGCGCCGCTTCGGCGGAGAGAACCACTTCGACGCTTGCGCCGGCGGCCAGAAGCAGCGGTTCGACGGCGCCAAGAAGCGCCGGGGCAGGCGATGCGAAGAGGAAAGCGGGGGACGAGTGCGAAGGCATCCGGACAAATCTCCTGCTTGGATGCATCGGCTCAGATTAGAAAAAATTTAGAAACCAGCCGGAGATTGTTGGTTCGCCCCGATGACCTTTGGACGGGGTCGGGAAACCGAAGGTACCGTGTCCACAACAGGACAAGAGAATCTGTCCGGTCACAGCAGTTTCGGAAATGGTACAGCCGCATTCACGAAATTCAGGTCAGAGCGACCATCCCGGGGTCCCCAACGACCGGGCCCCAAAGAAGCGATCTTTCGCTTCTTGGGTGGAGCGACGGGCGGCTCGAAGAGCCGCGGTCGTTAGGGTGGAAGCAGCAGGGAGCGACGACCCTGGCAATCGCTTTGATCGAACACAGTATTTCCGAAACTGCTTTGGCCGCGACTCCAGCGCCGCCGATCCTCAAGTTCTGTTAATCCACGAAGTCGACATGCGGAGCGATGGGGATGATGCCGCGCTCGTGGCCCATAGCCAGCAGCTTGCGGATGGCCTCGCGGCCATCGGCGCCGTAGTCGAGCGTGCGCTCGTTCACATACATGCTCACAAAGTGGCTGGCCATCGCGACGTCGAGTTCGCGGGCAAACTGCATGGCGTATTCGAGGGCCTGCTCGCGGTGCTCCAGGGCATGGCGAATGCTCTCGCGGAGGGCCTTGGAGATGATCTTGTGCGCTTTGGCGCCGAGCGAGCGGCGGATGGCGTTGCCGCCCAGGGGCAGCACCAGGCCGGTGGTATCGCGCCACCAGACGCCGAGGTCGATGACCTTGAAGAGTCCGCGGGTGGAGTAGGTGAGTTGGCCCTCGTGGATGATGAGGCCGGCATCGTACGTGCCGGCGAGAATCTCAGGGATGATTCGGTCGAAGGGAACAGCGACCGTTTCAATCGCCGCATTGAAGATTTTGAGCGCGAGATAGGCCGTGGTAAGCGTGCCGGGAACGGCAACGCGGATGCGGCTGAGATCGTCCGGCGCAAGCTTGCGGCTGGAGACGACCATGGGGCCGTAGCCCTCGCCTACACTGCCGCCGCAGCCCATCAGCGTGTAGTTCTGTTGCAGGTAGGGGTAGGCGTGAAAGCTGATGGCGGTGACATCGTAGAAGGCCTCTTCGCGGGCGCGTCGGTTGAGCGTCTCGATGTCGGAGAGTGTGTGCGTAAAGCGGTAGCCCGGCACACGGACCTTTTGCGTCGCCAAGCCGTAGAACATGAAAGCATCGTCAGAATCGGGACTATGGGCGATGGAAATTTCGAGCGGGATTGTAGGACTTGCGCGATCCGGGGCCTGAGTACTCACGACGGGGAGATCCTTTCGGCAATAATCATTTCGATAGTTATTCATGCGGCCGCGGCGTTCTGAGGGCGAGCCTATGCGAGCGGCATCCTGACGCGGCGTTGCCGGTTCGATCAATTACAGCGTTTTCAGCGCTTCACTTCCAAGTCGGACTCTTCGGCCGCTTCGTGGGCTGTAGATAGTTCGTCCCTGGGTTTGGTGCGCTGTAGCCAAATATGGCGGGCAACCCCCGCGGCCGCAAACAGCAGCGCCCCGAGCGAGACGAGTAAAACGATGATAAGCCAGCGCATGGGACAAACGTGATCAAGGATACCAGAGGGTGTGGGGTCCTCTGTAACGTTCGTTCACACTCTGGTAACCTCCGGCTCGCCCAGACTGGCCTGCAACCACTTGAGGTAGGGGTGGCTCCCCGCTTCAATCGCAAGCACCAGGAACTCGGGGGTTTGGTAGCTGTGCAACTCCTGCAGGCGGCATTCGAGAGCGGGCAGTTGATCGGACGCGGTCTTGAGCAGAAGCAGCGTTTCGGCAGACGACTCGATTTGGCCGTGCCAACGGTAGATGGAGTGAATGGGAGGCAGGAGTGTGGCGCAGGCGGCCAAACGCTCCTCGACGAGCGTACGACCCAGGCGAGTGGCTTCCTCGGGGCTGACAACGGTAGTCATGACGATGCGGGCAGACGACGTAGTTTCGAGCATAAGGCCCCTCCTGGATGAAAACGTTGCTGCAAACACTGTAAGCCCAAACCGCTTCGCCGTGTGACTCTCTGGCGAAGTTGTTTCTTTGTCGGCGTCACTCGGCTTGCCGATCCGGGCCCGGTGTTGCAGTATGGACCTTGCGGCGAGCGAAACTGCCGCCCGTGGAGAAGACGATGGGCACCGCGATAAAGTTCGGCACCTCGGGATGGCGGGCCATTGTTGCCGACGAGTTTACCGTGGCCAATATCCGGCTGGCGACGGCGGGAATTGCCGCGTATGTGAAGACATTGCCGGCGCCGCACCGGGTGCTGGTGGGGCGGGATCCGCGCTTTCTGGGCGAGAGTTTTGTGGCCGAGGCCGCGCGCGTGCTGGCCGCGGCGGGCGTCACGCCGATCGTGATTCCCGAGGCCGCGCCCACGCCGGCCATCGCGCACGCAGTGCGCACGCTGAAGACTTCGGGCTCCATCAACTTCACCGCCTCGCACAATCCGCCCGAGTACAACGGCATCAAGTACTCCACGCCTGACGGCGCGCCAGCACTGCCCGAAGCCACCCAACAAATTGAAGCGGCGATCGAGAGGATTGCGAGCGGCGGAGGCGGCATTCCCAGCCCCTTCGCCCCGGCGGGCGAGTTTGAAACCGTGGACGTGAAGCCGGCCTTTCTAAAACGCCTCGCCGAGCTCGTGGATCTGAAGGCCATCGCCAGGTCGGGCATCAAGGTGGTCTACGATCCGTTCTGGGGCGCTGGGCGCGGCTACCCATCCGATCTGCTGCGCGAGGCCGGCGTGACGGTGGAGACGGTGCACGACTACCGCGACGTTCTCTTCGGCGGCCACGCGCCCGAGCCCTCCGATGAACTGCTGGGCGACGCCAAAGCCAAAATGAAAGAAATCGGCGCCGCGATGGCGATGGCCACCGACGGCGATGCCGACCGCTTCGGCATTGTGGATGGCGACGGAACGTTTCTCCAGCCGAACTACATCATCGCGCTGCTCTTCGATTATCTGGTTGAGACGCGCGGCTGGCGCAACGGAGTGGCGAAGAGCGTGGCGACTACCAACCTGATCAACGCGCTGGCCGATCATCACAAGGTTCCGATCTACGAGACGCCGGTGGGCTTCAAGTACATCGGCGCCCTGATCGATCAGGACAAGATCGCCATTGGCGGCGAGGAGTCGGCGGGGCTGACCATCCGCGGGCACGTGCCGGAGAAGGACGGCGTGATTGCCGGGCTGCTTGTGGCGGAGATGGTGGCCACGCGCGGCACCAGCCTGGGCGCGCAATTGAAGGCGCTTTTTGCCAAGGTTGGTTCCTTTTATCCCGTTCGCGAGAACTTCCACTTGACCGCCGAGCAGAAAGCTGCGTTCACTGAAAGATTGAAGGCCGATCCGAAGGAGCTGAGCGGGCGCAAGGTCGTGCAGGTGGTCAGGACCGACGGGCTCAAGCTGATTCTGGAGGATGGCTCGTGGGTTTGCTACCGGCTGTCGGGGACGGAGCCAGTGGTGCGGGCCTATACCGAAGCGCGTAATGAAGGGGATATGGAAGCGCTGCGGTCGGCAGCCGAAAAGTTTGTCCTGAGCTAGGGTCTGTTGCCGGGCCCTCATCGCGGATTGAGGTTCGATGCCGGAAAAGAGAGTGCAAGCAGAGATCGATGCGGCCGGGAAGAAGCCGGCTTCGTTGCGTAAGCGGGCGGTCGCCCGGGCGCAGCGGCTGTGGCGGCCAACGGGAACCGTGATCGCGGTGGTGCTTGCGCTGCTGGTCACCTGGCACGTGATCTACGGCACGCATGGTTTGTCCGTGTGGCAGCAGAAACGAGCCGAGGATCGCGCGCTGCAGCAGGAGATCAGAAACCTGCAGCAGGAGAACGCGCAAATGCGCCAGCAGATCGAGCGCCTGAAGTCGGATCCCGACGCGATTGAGCGCGAGGCGCGGGAAAAACTGCACTACGCCAAGCCCGGCGAGGTGATCTACGCGCTGCCGGATCAGCCGCAGCGACAGCAGCAAACGAAACCAAGCAAATAAGCTCCCGGCTTTCAGTTCTTGGTTCTTAGAGCGAATCTGCTGGACAGGGTCGCATCTCTACGAAATTTGGCAAAAAGCTCCCCCTGCAATCGGCTCTGACATTCCAGTCAGAATGGGGAACTGTGTTTAGCGCCTCGTGAAGCCGAAGGATGTAAGGTTGAAAAGCCTCGGCTGCGCCGCGGTTCCCTGGCCCCGGGCGACGAGGAAAAGATCGTGAATACCCTTCGCCCTCGCGTCCACCTGCGTGGTAAACATGCGGTAGTTCGTTCGACCACCCGTACTTACGATCTTGACTTCGCCAATCAATTCTCCTTGAGGGTTGTCCAATCGGATTTCGAGTCGCCCATCACGAAGGGCATTATTTTCGGAGCTTGCCTCAACTCGAAACGTCCCGGCGCCATCGCCAAAATCCACCTCTCGGAACTCCAGATAACCTCCATCTCCCATCTTCATCTGGTACTCGCCCGCCAATCCCCTTTCATCCCAGACGTTCATCCGAACATGGAACTCCGCTGCCTCACGGCGGGGAGCGAACGCATCAAGTGTGAGATGGGTAACGCCAGGCGTCCCGACACCTTGATCGTGGCTGGGATAAATCGGCTGCAGACTCCCATCGGGCAAAAAGACAAGTGCTGTGACCGCGACCTGACGATGATGATCGCGCACAGTCGAAGTCCCGGTTTCGGGAGCCTTGACGTCACCGTTATCTGACGTACCACTGTCGTACGGGATGTGATATGCGATGTAAGTTTTGCCCTGATAGGAACAGATGCCCTGCTGCACTGATTCGTCACCGTCGCCCGCGGGGTAGATCAGATGCTGGATCGGTCCACTAAACGGACCGAACATACGATCGGAGACGACGTAATCTATGTAGGATCCTTTTGGAACACATCCAGGTCCCTTATCCCGCTTGTATGCCACGTAGGTGAGATACCATTTGGATCCTGCCTCAAAGAGAATCGGACTCTCAAAGTAGTCAAGATTGCCACAAGCGTCGGACTTGGGCACAACTACCGTGCGCGGCTCCTCGGCAAGTCCAGTCATGTCCGGCTTGAGTCGAGCCATTTTTACCCAATTCTTTGAGGTATCTCCTGCGCCCCAGATGAGGTAGGGCGCTTGGTCATCGCCGTAAACAACCCAGGGGCTGAGTCCTTCAAGCGACGTTCCGTCCGGAGTCTTCATAGGCGTCCCTAGGACGTCTGTGTATGGTCCAAGCGGACTATCGGCAGTGAGGACACCGATGTCGAATATCCCGTAGTTCTCCTCCTTGGCAGAGTTGATGCGATACGGAGCATATGCATAGAACTTCCCGTTTGCAGGGATCCCTGCGTCGCCATCCCACAAAGCCTCACCAGCGTTCCAACTTACGTCACGCCCCGTGATGATCGAACCATGGTCCATCCAGTGGTCGAAATCAGTCGTGCTCAACGCGTGATAGGCGTACATTCCTTTGTAAAACTTGTTCGGCCGCTCAAACTGTACCGTGAACGGATCCTGGGTCGTGAAGAGATAGAACTTGCCATCTAGCTCGCGGCAAGTTGGATCGTCGTTGAAAAGATAGCCGGGGGTAACCAGCTTTTGTGCCCTTGAGCTCGCCTGATGACCGAGGCAGACGGCGATGAATAGGGCGCACGCACGCACCAACCGGGGACCGCTGTTCGACGACTTCATTCTCAATTTCCTTTCCGCAGCGATTCGATACCCTTCACCTGACACAAATGTCGCATCACCCACGCCAACAACACTTCGCGGCGGTCACATCGCAGTCCTCTCGAAAGACAACGAGAAGATGTCAAAAGGAGAAGTCTGTAACTTCTCCGTAACTGCTGCGCCGGGCTGCTCATCGAGGTTTTCGCGATGGCTACGAAGGCGCCTCGCCGGGAAAGGTTTTTTCGCACGTTCACCGGTCCCTGTTGCCTGCTTTTTTCCGTCAAGTCCCCAGCCTGGACCGACACGCCGCAAGCTGCTGAAAACACAGCATTAAAACTTCTGCTTGTTTTGCAGAGAATTCCCCCCTCTCGGCGCATACTCATTTCATGAGCATCCATCCACACCTCTGGCGCTGCCTCAAATTCCGCCCAGCCGGCCTTTCCGCGAAAAAAGAAATTTTTTATACCCCGGTGGGGTATATTTTCGATGTTAACTCCTTTATCTTCAACAGAACGCCTCAAAAACCGCGGCGAAAAAACGCGCAAAACGTAATCGAGCTGCAAATCTTAGCCCCTGCTTTTTCGTAACTCACTCTCATGATAGGCCTTAGCTGTGTTTGTATGTAAGTAAATACCGGGGTGGGGTATCGAATCAAGGAGAACTCGAATCGAATCAACAGGTTCTCCCTGGAAGCCGCGCCCAGACATCGACAGGAGCCCGCGCACCTTGCTACGCCGGCTGCGACTCGATTGCGCTCTTGAGCAGTGTCAGGTCCATCAGGATGGCATCTTTCTTGAGATACAGGAGCGGCGCAAGGAAAAGGTAGCGCAGGCGCAGTGCAAATTCTGCCGTGCAGGTAAGCAGTGTCCCCTGGCCGGCTGGCTGCACCTCAAATCGCCACGCGGCGGTCTTGAAGAACTGCGCGTTTCCCGTCCTGCTGGTGAGCTCCACCACGCAGCGGCCTGCTTCAGGATTGACCTCGCTGATGCGATAAGACATGCGTCCCTGATCGGGCAGATGGAGTCGGTCATGGGCAATCGTGTCGAACTCGAAGCCGACGCCGCGCGGAGCTGTCGAGGTTTCTTCCACCTTGGCAACGCCTCGGTCCCATTTCGCCACATTGGCCGGATCGCCAAGGTTTGCCCAAACCTGTTCGGGGCTGCGCTCGATCAGGATGTTGGCTGCAAGCTGCATTCGGCTTCGGCCCCCGGAGAGCTCTGGTGGCGCGTGTGGCGCCGTAGGCTTCAGACAGTATGTCAAAAATCGATGTGCAGCCGCACCGTAGTCACATAGACCGGACCGCGATCACGGTTGTAACCGGGATGGGCAATGTACGTTCCGCCTGTCGCGGCATAAAGCCCGCGCCAAAGGTGGGCATTGTAGTACCACTCCAGAATATCCTCGCGCCCGTAGGTCAAACTGCCGTCGCCCAGCAGGAAGCCCAGCCCGCCGTAGTGCAAATAGTTCTGGTGGTCGCGCTTGATGGCATTGGACACGAACGCGACGCCAACTTTGTCGTTGAGCCGGTGCCAGCTATGGCCGGCATAGTCGCCGCCGAAGAGAATCGTCTGCCCAACCTCGGTGTAGGCGAACGACTCGTGCTGGTCCTCGTTCCAGCCGAGGCGCCCGAAGAGGCGCAGGCTGTCGGTCACTTCCTGCTCGGTGTTCAGGCCAAAGCCGTACTTCACC
Organism: uncultured Acidobacteriaceae bacterium; assembly: GCA_963836525.1. Classification (GTDB taxonomy): domain Bacteria; phylum Acidobacteriota; class Terriglobia; order Terriglobales; family Acidobacteriaceae; genus Telmatobacter. The sequence continues at coordinate 270,320 of CAWIJW010000005.1, read as the reverse complement.
GCGCCGAAGCGCTCGGTCTTGGTGATGTCGGGCGTGGCCACGTGGCCCGCAAGATACTGTTGCACCGACTCGCGGTAGTCGCCCATGTGCGCGTGGTTCGCGTAGCTCAGCACGCGCACCGCGCCCTCGCGCTTTGGGTTGAGCAGCTTCGCGAAGAGTCCCTTGCGCACCTCGAACTCCCAGTTCTGCCCGTCGGCGCGGCTCAAGGCCCAGTCGAGGTCGATGCCGTTGGCTACCGTCGGCATGGCGGCAATGGCGTAGCGCGCCGACCAGATCCGGTCGTCGTATTCCAGAATCCCAGCTACCGTGTAGCCGCGCGTATCGGCCGGGTAGTCCCACGCGCCGTTGTTGACGATCGTCCAGTTGGTGAACTGCAGGTGGCTGTCCGATCCAACGGCGTTGACGTCGAAGAAATCAGGCAGGCTCATCTTGCCGATGCGAATCTCGAACCGCCGCACGGGGCCCTTGCTCGCAAGTGCGAAAGGCCCGCGGTCCTGATCGGTCATCTCGTCGGTCAGGCCGAACGTCAGGTGAATCTCGCCGCGGGCCAAATACGGCCCGATGCTCAGGGTCGGGTCGCGCACCACGTCAACGTTGGTTTCGCCCGCCAGGCCCAGCTCCTGCGAGATGCCTCGCCCTCCGGCATTCTCAAAGTTAACGATCAGGTCTGTGTTGTAGCGACTGCTCGGGCCCAGTCGATAGCCGAGATAGAGCGTCGCCACCTCCGACGCTTTGGTCTCAAAATCGTCGATCAAGCTGTTCGGCCCCTTATAAGGCGAGCGAAAATTCCCGTGCATCTGGAAAATGCTGTTGGCCTGCCCGGAGACCCAATAGCGGGCGTTCTCCGGGTGAAGCGCCATGGTGAGTATGGGCGCATTTTCGTTTTGGCCGTCGCCGGCATCGGTTCCGGTGGTGCTGGCGTCGCAGGTCGCTGCGGCAAGGCCGGCCGCCGGCTGCGGGAACAAAAGCGCAGCCTGAGCCTGCTTCGCTCCATCGCTCGCGGCCGGGCGCTGCGGCTCCGGCGCGGACGGCAAATTGCCCGTCGCGTCCCACCTCACGGACGAAAACCTATCCGTGTGGACACCGGTCTGCGCGGCGGAGAGAGCGCTAGTGAACAGAACGGAACAGACCAAGCCGATAGGCGCCAGGAAAATCGGATTGGGGCGGCAAACAGGCATTGTTCGCATAGAAACAGAATGGGAAGCGGAGTGATTCTATACCCCCGCTCGGCATATACTATACCGGGGTTGGGTATCGTCAAGGAAGGGAGAACTCCTATGTCTCTTCACGACCGGGAAAAGATGAAGCTGCTGCAGCGCGTGCGCAGATTGCGCGGGCAACTGGACGCGGTGGAGCGTTCGCTCAATGCCGGCGAGGACTGCGGCGGTCAACTCATGCAGCTCGCCGCGGTGCGCGGCGGCGTCAACAGCCTCATGGCCGATGTGCTTGAAACACACATCCGCTTCCACCTCGTGGATGGCGTCAAGGAGCAGATTGCGCCGGAGTTGGCCGAGGATCTGATTGATCTCGTTCATGCGTATCTGAAGTAGCGTCATTCTTTTGCAAGCGATCTTCGGACGTATAGCGCGACGAGCGCCGGCGGGAGTGAACACTCTCACCGTATCGGGCCGAAGGCGCTTGAATGGTAAACGCCTGTTGAATGATGAAAGCAGTCCGCGGCGCATGGCGCGGTTGCAAGCCGCCTGCATTGCTGAATGCGCCAACAATTGGCGCTGCTGGTATGATCCGGCTGTCGGTTCTCGACTGATAAAATCATAGATGCAGCGCGGCGCGTTGCTTCTTATCTCCCATACCGGCCCGCCGGCCTGAGCGGCCGGACTCACGCCAAGGAAAAGCGCACTTGTGAGCCAGACGATACGCAATATCGCCATCATTGCCCATGTGGACCACGGCAAGACGACGCTGGTAGACGGAATGTTGCGCCAGGCCGGGACCTTCCGCGCCAATGAGCAGGTGGCCGAGCGCGTGATGGACTCGAATGAATTGGAGCGCGAGCGCGGCATCACGATTCTCGCCAAGAACACGGCCATCAACTACGGCGGCGGAAAAATCAATATTGTGGACACGCCGGGCCACGCCGATTTTGGCGGCGAGGTGGAACGCGCGCTGAAGATGGTGGACGGCGTCATGCTGCTGGTCGACGCGGCCGAGGGGCCGCTGCCGCAGACGCGCTACGTTCTGTCAAAAGCGCTCGAGGCCAAGCTGCCGCCGATCGTGGTGATCAATAAAATCGACCGGCCCGACGCGAGGCCGCAAGAGGTGCTGAACGAGATCTACGACTTGTTCATCGACCTCGACGCAGACGAGTCGCAACTGGAGTTTCCCGTTCTCTACGCGGTGGCCAAGGCGGGCACCGCGACCACCGACCCAGCCAGACCTGGCGCGGATCTGCAGCCGCTCTTTCAAGCGATCGTGAATACGATCCCCGAAGCCACGGGCGATTCCGGCGGCGTGCTGCAGATTCTCGTTGCAAATCTGGATTACTCGGACTACTTTGGCCGCATTGCGATCTGCCGCGTCTTTCAGGGCACGTTGCACGCCGGCGACGAAGTGAACATCTCGCGCCGTGACGGCTCGCTCTACAAAACGCGCATCACCAAGCTTTTCACCTTCTCGGGCCTCAAGCGCACCGAGATTGAAGAGACCACGATGGGCGACATCGTAGCCGTTGCCGGCATTGAAGGCATCACCATCGGCGAGACCGTCACCAGCGTCGAGAATCCCGCGCCGTTGCCGCTCATCGTCATCGACGAGCCGACAATTGCGATTCAGTTCAACGTGAATACATCGCCGTTTGCAGGCCGCGAAGGGCAATACGTGACCAGCCGGAATCTGCGCGAGCGCCTGGAAAAGGAGCTACTGTCCAACGTCTCAATCCGCGTGGAAGAAACAGGGTCACCCGACAGCTTCAAGGTGCTGGGCCGCGGCGAGCTGCAGCTGGCGATCCTGATTGAGATGATGCGGCGCGAGGGCTACGAGCTGATGGCGGGCCGGCCGGAGATCGTAACCAAGATCGTGGACGGCGTGCGCATGGAGCCGGTCGAACACCTTACTATCGACGTTCCCGAGCAGTTTACCGGTGTGGTGATTGAGAAGCTCGGCCCACGCAAGGGCGAGATGACCAAGATGCACAATCACGGGTCGGGGCGCGTGCGGCTGGAGTTTCGCGTGCCCAGCCGCGGACTCATCGGTCTGCGCAGCGAGATGCTGACCGAGACACGCGGAACCATCGTGATGAATTCCCTTTTCGATGGATACATTCCCTACCAGGGCGAAATTCCGCAGCGGCCCACCGGCGCGCTGGTCGCCGACCGCCAGGGACTGACGACGACTTACGCGTTGAACGGCTTGCAGGAGCGCGGGATTCTCTTTGTCGGGCCGGGCGTCGAGGTGTACGAAGGCATGATCGTCGGTGAGCACTCGCGCGACAAAGACCTAGACGTGAACGTGGTGCGCGAAAAGAAGATGACCAACATGCGTGCCTCGACCGCCGACGATGCAATTCGCCTGGTGCCGTACACGACGCTCAACCTGGAACAGGCCATCGAATTCATCGCCGACGATGAATTTGTCGAAGTTACGCCCAAGTCGCTGCGCCTGCGCAAGAAGGTTTTGCAGCAGAACAAACGGCCGAAGCGTTGGGAAAAGGCGGAGCAGGCGCTGCTTTGATTCGATAACTTGAGCGGCAAGAGACTTGATGCCCCATGCGCGACACGATCAGGACAGATCGGCTACAGTTGCGCCGCTGGCGGGAGACGGACCGGCTGCCATTGCAAAAGATCAACGCCGATCCGCGCGTGATGGAGTTGATGCCTGAGGCGTTGTCACCCACAGCTTCAGACGCGCTGATCGTTCGTTTCGAAGAGCACTTCGAGCATTATGGTTTCGGCCTGTTTGCCGTCGACTTGCTAGAGGGCAAGACCTTCGCCGGTTTCATTGGCCTGTCTGTTCCGGCATTTGAAGCGCCCTTCATGCCTGCAGTTGAAGTCGGTTGGAGGCTCGCGTTTGAGTACTGGGGTCGAGGATTGGCGACTGAGGGTGCTCGCGCCGTGGTCCGCTATGGTGTCGGGTCTTTGGGAATCGACAACATCGTTTCGTTCACAGTTCCCGCAAATCTGCGCTCTCGGCGTGTAATGGAGAAGATCGGCATGACGCACGATCCTCAAGACGATTTCGATCACCCCCGGTTGCCCGAGGGCCATCCTTTATGCCGTCATGTGCTCTACCGGCTCACGCGTTAGAACCGCCCTTTCATTACCAGTTCGCGCTCAAGCGCTTCCGCGGCCGCCGTCCCATGGCCGATACGCGGCCTATCTTTCTGCCCGTGCGATCGGACTCTCTTGTTGCGTAAGATCGAAACTGCCGTTCAATCCGGCAGTTTCTGCTCCAGCACTTCCTGGGCGCGCGCCGCGCGCCACGCGGCCAGCCGTTCGTAAAGCGTCGCGTCGGTCAGGGCCAGAATCTCGGCCGCGAAGAGCGCGGCGTTGGCCGCTCCGGGCTTGCCGATGGCCAGCGTAGCCACGGGAACGCCCTTGGGCATCTGCACCATCGATAGCAGCGAGTCCAGGCCGTTGAGCGATGTGGCCGCAATCGGCACGGCCAGCACGGGGAGCAGCGTCTTGGCGGCAATTACGCCAGCCAGGTGAGCCGCGCCGCCCGCTCCGGCGATCAGTACCCGCAGCCCCCGCTCCCGCGCTGCCGCAACGTATTCGAAGAGCTGATCCGGAGTGCGATGCGCGCTCAATACCCGCGCCTCATGGGGAATTTCCAGCGTGCGCAGAATCTCAACCGCAGCCGAGAGCACCTCATAGTCGCTCTTGCTGCCCATCACGACGCCCACCAGCGGTTGTTCGCTCATGAGACGATTATACGAGGGTAGGAAAAGGTGACCCCGATGGATCTCCTGAGGGATCCACTGCTTTGAAAGGCGCCAGCCACGACATCGGAGGGGAATTCAGCCCTTGCTGCTCAGTGCCGGTGCCATGCTTCGACAGCCACGTCGATCACGGCAAACAGAACGCTGATCGCGGCGAGAAAGCCTTTGGCGCGCTGCCAGTTCTGCTCATGGCGGTCCATGCGCCGCTCCAGCTCAGCCAGTCGGCCGCCGTTGCCATCGCCCATAAGGCCGGCCATCTGCGACTTGAGCACACTCAGATCGCTCAGCACCTGCGCTTCGAATTCATTCATCATGCGCATCCACAGCACTCCATTTGGCAACTCAGCATCGGTCCCGCTCCCGCTACCCGCTCAGCGGCAGGTTGACAAATAACGCCGTTGAGAACTCAGAATAATTCGGCGGCGTGGAACCGTCGTACATCCGGATGTAGAACCGCTCGCTCGCCGAGACGCGCGAAAAGGTCAGGTTTGGCTGCGAGCCACGCATGACCAAAGTCGGGTCCTCACCGGGCATGAAGGCAAAATCGCGCAGCCGTATCTCAAATCCGCCGCCGCTGGGCGGAGTCACGCCGGTGTTGACCGTGACCGTGCTGCCGTTCAACGCAGTTACAGTAAGCCCTGTAAGATTCGCGAGCATTGTGGGAGCGATGGGCGCAGGCAACCAGGCGTTCGCCGGCACTGTGGCGCTGGTCTTGATGGCTAAGTCATCGGCCCAGTCATTTGCAAACGCGATCTCATACTCCACTAAGTCAGGGTAACTAGCTCTATAAGTCACCTTGACCGTGCGCACCACGACTTCCGCATTCAGATTCGTCGAAGGCGCATTGAGGAGCAGGGCGTCTCCCGGCCAGACGTCGGCGGCAAAGCTTGTCCGGTTGCCCTTGTACGTTCCGTTCCACAGTGCGCTCACGCTTGCCGCTGCTTGCTCCATCACTAAGGCGGCGTTGCGGCAATCGGCGGAGCTGCGCGCCGGAGGATAGGTGATCGAGCCGATCCACGCGGCCATCAACGGCGAGCCGGCCTGCGCGAGCGCTTGCTGGCTGGCTGTGTTTACTGCGCGTCCTACGGCCCGGCCAATCGTGCGGTAACTCACTGCAATCTGCTCGCCCGCAACGGGAATGTATCCGGTGTAGAAAGTGACTTTACCGGTACGCTGCAAATGGCACTCGCCAGCTTCGGCCGTTGTGCCGACTCTCCGAGTGTACGGGCCGCCATTCGGCGGAGTACTTACAACCCAGCCCGACCCTAAATTCGTCGAGTTCACGGCGCGGATGGTTCCAATAAGATTGATGCTGCTGGCCGGCACGGCCATGCAAATTCCGGGGAGGTTGGTGACGGCGCCGTCATACAGTGTGACGGGCGTCGCGCCCGCACCGTTGACAAACTCCTGTATCTCCATCTGAATCTTGCCTTGGGCGATAAGCCATTCACCGCCTGCGGCGATGAGGCCATCATCTCCAAAGGAGTAATAAACGGCTCGAGCGCGCTGGCACTCCGGACAATGCACGCGGACGCGAAGGGTGTATTGGTTGGCGGAGTTCAACGCAAAGGTCGTTCCTGCCGGCGTACCCTGCACGATTGGTTGCAGAGTCACAGCCCCTGTTCCCTGTTGCGCGGTGACCTGAAAACCTGCGGTACAATCGGACGCGGTTTCGAGGTCGGTAAAGAACCCAGCCACGATGCCGGTGCTACCCGGTGAAAGCGAAACCCCAACAGCTTCAAGCAGCAGCGTTCCACCCATCTCGATGGGATCTAGCCATGCAAGCAACGTTTGGCCGTCGATGCCGTTACCGCCGTTCATCGCCAGGCCATTGGGGCCGAGCGTAAAGTATGCGCCACCGGCCGAAACGCCCCACACCGTCTCATTGATTTGGGGCTCGTTGAAGAGCTCGCTAATGATAGTGGACTTTGAACTCGAAGGGAAATAGGGGTCTGCAGCCAGATTGAACTGGGTTGTCACTCCGTCGCCCAGAAAATACTCCGTAACATAGGCCACTGGCTCGTCTTCGCCGCAGACGGTCACATCGTCGGCCAGCGCGCGCTTGACGCTGGACGTTAAGGCGAGGCTGGCAAGATTCAAGCTGCCATCGGCCTCGTTGAGCGGATGCACGGTCGTCTGCACCGCCGAAAGGGCGACCGCACCACTGAGCGCACGATATGCCGCCCGCGCCATGTTCGCCACTTGTCCTGCGCTTTTGCTCCAGTTCGCGCCTCGCTCCGGAGTGAAGTTTCCCACCTGAATGTTCAGTGCAAGCCCCTGTATAGAGAGCGATGGCGATCCGGCATGGGCTACGAGGGAAGTGAGCAACGCGCCAGCGTTCTCTCCGGCCATCCCGGTGCTGGGAGGCATGAGCACCTGGTCGAGCAACAACTCGTCGCTCACAGCTTGAATCGCCGTGCGGTAACGCGGGCCTTCGAGACCTAGTCCTGCGTACTCAGGCAGCGGACTCACTGCGATATAGCCGGTGAAGTAGGTCGTGTTGTCATCGCCTGTCACCTTGAGAGTTTGAAAACGAGAGGGCGCCGCAAGGCTACCACTGACAGGCAAGCTTAGCCATAACTCGCAGACTGAGGGCTCGTTTATCTTGCGCGTGATTGTCAATGGACGCACGGCGTCGAGCGCAACCGCGTAATCCTGCCCTTGAATTAAGATCTTCATTGCATCTCTCTGACCTGGTAACTTGAATCCTTCCTTGCGGGCTACACAAGCGCGTTGGCCGCGGGGAGGAAACTCCGGTAACATACGATCCGTTCGCCATCCAACGGGTCGGTGACTGGCAGCGCCAAAAACTGTCCCTTGAGCAGGACACGCGACTGCCCGTTCTGACTCTTTCCATTGATCGGTGTGATTGTCTCTTCCGCTCCGCTCATGGTCTGCAACCTTGGATAGTGGAAGAAGATTCTTTCGCCTTGGCTGCCTTGCATCACGAAGAGCGCCGACCACTCCTGGTAAAAGCTGCCGCCTTCGCGGTCAACAAATCCCGTGACGGCCTGCAACTTGGCGCCCCCTGCGGGAGCGCCGCCAGGCAACGGCTCGGCGAGAGTCAGGCCGGTTAGGCCTGTTTGTGTTGCCAGCGCGACGTTAAAGGTGGCGCGGCGGATGTAATCGACATCCGTGAGCGCCTGACGCACATATGCGCCTGCGATCGGCGCACCCACAAAACCGGTCTGTCCGGTGTAGTCGACATCCACGGCGATCATCGAGCCGACTGTGAACTTTGCCGCGTCCGCCGCCGCCAGCAGGATGGACGTGCTTGTGGAACCGCTTTGCGGAGCGACTGCAGGAATAGCTTGCGCGCCATTCGCCGCCGCGGCGGCGCCATCCGCGGGTGCCAGCAAGTTCATATGCTGCGAGCCCGTCGCCAGAGCCATCGTCAACTTAGTCCAGCTTAGAAACTGGAGATTAACTTGCGCCTGGAGAGTTTCGCGCACCTGTTCAAGCGGCGCCGCCGGAATACCCGTCAACAGCGCAGCAGATTTACCTGCCGGCTTGCGAACAAAGTCCTGAATCCATCCCAGGCTGATCCAGGGAGCAGGCGGAGCGTCGAGGTCGAACTGACCTTGTTCCGAAGGATCGAAGAGCACAGGCGTTTGTGCGACGCGATTCACCGGCGCAAAGTAAGCCCGCACTTGCCGTGTCACCGGCGCCGGCGCAGAAAACCAAGTTGCGGCCATTTACTCCCCCTGCTCCTGATAGCTAAAGACCATCACACTCGCGCTCCGGCTTAGCCTGTCGCGCTGCGTGACGATGGGCGCAAACACAGGGTCGTCCCAGAAGACCTGCGTCAGCATGGTGGCCGGCGGCGTGGCAGCGTAATTGAGCTTAGGCGTGGAGAAAGGCTGAAGCATCGCCATCAGCTCTTCGTCCATCGCGCTCAAGGCGCGGCCTCGGTCCAGTCCGCCGAAGCTCTGCGTTCCGCAGGTCTGGTAAACCACCTCGCATTGCTCGCCCACCATCGTGGACGCAAGATCCATCTCGGCGGCCATGCCCAGCCAGCGCAAAACATACACATCGTTGGGAAACTGACTGAGGGGCGCTTCTGCTTCCTCTACCAGGATTCCCGGCCGCACGGCGCCGCGCAGTAAAATCGTCCGTTGCGGATTAATTACGGTTAGGCGCGTACGTAGCGCCATATAAAACGAATCTTTCGCATTCTGCATGGATGCTCCTGAAGCCGTCACACCGCTTGCTGCCGCGCCTCGCGCAGGAGCAACCGGTAGAGATATACCTGGCCGAAGGCTTCGTTGGAAGCGATCGACTCAATCAGATAGTCCTGGCCGGCCACGGTGACCGCCAATGTCATGGCGAACAGAGACTGCGCCGAAGACAGATCAAGCGCGTTCACCCGCTGCTCGACGCTCGTGGCCGACACCAGCAGCTCCCACTTCGACTCTCCGCCTTCCTGCCAGCTCGGTCGCAGCTTTCGCATCAGCACCGGGCTCACCGGCACATCGGCGAAGGTCGTTGATACCAACCCCACTTCCGACATGCCGGCATCCGTATTTGTGCTTGTCACGCGCAGAAGGGCCGTGGTTCCTGCCACGCTGCGCAGCAGCGCATCGGCCAGCATTTGCGGCGCTCCCCTCGGGTTGCGTGGCGCGGTATCGCTCATCGCTCACCCCAGCCTGTTCGCCACGTACGGATTCAGCCATGCCTGCACCGTCTCGTCGATCAGCGAACTTGAGAAATACTTCATTTGCATTGTGTCGATCCTGCTCATGCTGGCGTTCAGCGCCGGCGTCGCCTGCGCATTGCGCACAATCTGCGCACAGGCCGACTTCACGTCGTCGCCGATGGTTGTCAAGCCCGCCGTGTACGTCACCTGCACCTCGTTGTAGGGCAGCCCCAGGACGTTCCAGGGCAGCGTCAGCTCCCCAGTGCTCGGGTCGAAGTCCACAAGCGTGGGATCGATCGTCGTCCATTGTCCGGGCAGCGCAAACGCCCAGGCGATTTCAAAGAGCGGCTCGTGCGGGATCTCTCCACGCCTGGGCCTTGCGTACCGGCCCTCGATGGTCACCATCGGCGTAGTCGCCGGCGCCAACGGCGCCAGAGGCAGATAGCTCAGCCGCCCCGTCTGCGCCCCGGCAGTTACGCGCAAGCGCTCGCTGTACTGAATGACGTTTAGATCAGGCCGCCTGCAGTAACTATTGATCAGAGCCGTAGCCGCCGTGACCCAGTCCGCCGTCGTTCCAGCCGGCAATCCGTAGTTCGGGTAATCCGCTGGCTCGAGATATGCCATCGCGCATCCTTCCGTGGAAGTTCTTAGTTCTAAGTTCGTAGTTCACAGTTCGCAGTCCTCAACTCGCGCCTCACGGCAGCCGGCGATTTTTCCGGCTGCTGTGAACTGCGAACTATGAGCTGTTATGCTTACCGATCCACCAACACCTGAGAGTGGGCAAAGTTCGCGCCCTTCACCACCGGCGCGCCGAACTTGACCGCGACATATTGGTAGGTCAGAGAGTTCGGCAGGCCGAGCTGGAAGATCCTCGGAGCCGGATCGCCGAGCCAGTGATACTCGATCAGATCCTCGGTGACGATGTAAGCCGGAAGCACCGCATTGCCCGTTCCCGGCGTGCCCGTATAGCCAAGGCTCCAATCGGGAATCAGCGGCAGGTCGCCGGCCTGCGTCGAGAGCATCTTCACGCGGAATCCGCCGGTGATCTGGTCGCTATTCAGCACCACGTTGTACTCCGACTTCATCTCCTGGTCGATCAAGTCCAGCAGCACCGGGTTGGCATAGACCGCCGTAGGCCGCACATGGTAGCCGTTGTTGGCCACCATCTGCGCTACGGTGCTCTTGATCGTGTCTACGATCTTCATCGAGGCGGTCACGGTCACCGAGTTGCCGCCGGCCGCGATCTGAGCGGCGCATCCCATGTACTGCGTCGTTGTAGGCGCGCTCAGGCTGCTGTCGTTGCCCTTCCACAGGGCCACGTCGTGCGTCACCATCACGCCGCTCACCGTATCCACAAGGTCCTTGGCTTGCAGATAGGCGAACTGCTTTTGCTGGTCGCCCAGCTCGATGTCGAAGAGGTTGTAGTTGATCTGCGCCACAATCGCCTTCAGCGGCACGCTCAGTTCGATGCGCGTCGGGCTCACCACCGTGGGGTTGATGCTGCGCGGATTCACAAATCCGGCCGTGCCCGCATTGGGGATGGCCGTCTCTTCGAAGAACCGCGACGGATGGCCGGTCGCGGGAACCTGCTTGATGCGCTGCCCGAAGGGGCTCGAGCGCCGGCAGATGTCAAAGATCTCGGTCTGATACAACGGAACTTCGATAGCGCCCGGCCCGATGAAGTCCGCTGCTGCGTGAATGTCTGCAAAGGTTGCGTTCATAGATTCTCTCCGCCCCTTCCATGGGGCCGTGCATAGCTGCTAGTTTCTGGCTCCTAGCTGCCAGCTTGTTCGTGCCTGATCTGGCGTTGATGAATGATCCTTCGTCAGCCTGCGGGCCGCGACTTGCTGAATGCTTCGCTTTCCGCCCGCCGACTACTCTCTGCGCTCAACAAGCTAGTAGCTGGAAGCTAGTAGCAGGAAGCTCTTCTTAAGCAATGGAACCGGCCCGCAGCAGCTGCGTCTTCACCGCGATGCGCTGTTCCAGGCTCAGTCCCGACAGGGCCGCGTCCAGGGCGCGCACATCCACCGGTCCCTCACCGATGCCGTGCTTGGCCAGCATCTCGGCGGTGGCGGCGGGCATGGTGCGGCGCAGCTGGTTCAGTACGTTTTGTGCCGAAGCGGCCTTTACTTCGGCCAGCTCGCGCTCCACCGCAGCCAACTTCTCGGCCATCTCGGATTCCCGGCGGCTCTGCTCCACTGTCGCCGTGATCCTTTCCACCTCTCCAGAGAGCGTGCCCTGGCGTTCTTCCAGCCAGCTCAACGTCTTCTCCAGTGCGGTGGTTGCGGCTTCCAGCCGCTCAACTACGTTCCTCTCGTCTTGTTCCATATCCTTCCTTTCCTGTTTCCGTGGATTGCTTGCAACTGCCATTCACTTACAAACACAAAGGCTCCGTTTCCGGAGCCTCTTTGTTCAGCCACTTACCTGCTAACTTGCTCACTTACCCATCTGTCGCTTGACTTACACTTGCCTCTCGGATAACTTCGCCAACTCCGCTAGCTCCGTTAACTCCGCTTCCCTTCGCTAACTTGCCATGCGGAAGCTTGTCGCCCGATAAGCTGCCTTGTCCCGCAGCAGAATGGCCGCCCCGGTAAAGGTCACGCGGGTCAGCTTCCAGATCTCCGCGCGCATATCTTCCACGCGCGCATCGGCCAGCTCGTAGCTCATGCCCAGCGATTCCGGCGCGTGTGCCGTGATCGCCCGTGCCACCTCGGGAAAATCGCGCGCGTAGAGGTACCCGCGCACCATCAGCCGCGGTCCGATCACATCGGCCTCGGTCAGCAGGCCGATCTTGCGCCGCGCATCGTGGCCGTCCCATCCCGGCCTGTAATCCACGGCCATGCCCAGCAGCGAGGGCAACGCCTTTTCCGCCGCTTCCCGCGTCAGCATCACGCGGTGCCCGCGCGCTCCGGCCGGCGCTTTATCGCTAGCCGCATTCACCACCGTCAACACGCCCTCGAACGGCACCCGGTTGGGATGCTTGTCCACATGAGGGATTTGTACCGCCATCGCTTCCAATCGCATGCTCGCTCCACTCCGCCAGGGACTCCGTCCCTAGTTCCTGTGTCCCTTAGTCCCTGCTCTCTGCTTCGCCCGCCAGCAACGCTGCTCTGTTCTGCGCCAGCGGCCCCAATCCCCGCATCGCCCGCACTTCGTCGACCGTCAGCACGCCCGCCTGAAGCAACTGCACCTGCACCTGCAACTCCGTCTGCTCGTCGCGCGCGCTCAGTTCGTTAAAGACAAACTCGAACTCCCGCCAGCCGATGCACTTGGCGAAGAGGTCGCGCGTGATGTGCCCGGCCAGCAGAATGGCCAGCGGCGAGATAGCGCCGCGAAAGGCCTCATCGGCCATCTCCGAGGCCGTCGAGCGATTCACGTCGCTTTCCAGCCCCAGCAGCAACGGCGGCAATCCGAAAGCATTCGCCACCATTCGGATCAGGAACTCCTGCCAGGCCAGGCGCAGGTCTGCGTCTGTTCCCTGCGCAAAGCGCAGCACCTCCGGCTTCTGCTCGGTAGAAAGCAGCGGCACGCGCCCTGTGCCCTCGATCTCGTCCTGCCACCAGCGGATCAGCCGGTCGTGCTGCGCCGGCGTGGCCTCGTTCAGCCACAGCGCGTACTGCGCCACCGAGTTCGCCGCCAGCTTGCCGGCAAAGCGATGCGCGCTCAGAAACTGGTTCACGGTCTCGAAGGCCACCTCCAGTGGTCCCAGCCCGAATGGAGTAAAGCTGCGCGGATTCATCCGGATGTACATCAACTGCCGGTCGAGCAGTTCCACTGCCGCAGACTCCAACTGTCCCGGCATGGCCTGCGCGTAGCGCGGCGTATCCTCCTGCCCGTCCCACTTGGCGTTGATGCGGATCGAAGCCCCATCCACCGGCCACAACATGGCCGGCCGCTCAGGATCTCCGGTCGCCTCCATCTCGATGGCCCCGTAGCCGCCCGTGAGCGCATCGTCGATCGCCTGCTCCATCAGGGTGCGGAAACTGTCGGCCGGATTCGGCTCCTCAAGCGTGCGCCGCAAGGCCCGCAGCTTTCGCGGCGCGAACGCCACATCCTCCCCGCTCACGCCGCGGCGCACCCGCACCTGCCAGTCCATGGCCGCAATGCGATCCTTGATAACATTGATGGCCCGCCGCACCACTGGCGTCTCCGCAAACCGGCGCAGGTTCATGGGCGTGGGCTTGGGTAAATGACGCCCCGGAAAATCAACCGGACTCAGGATCGCGGGCAGCGCCAGAGTCTTCCGCTCCGCCTCCGCCTCAAGCTCAATCTTCCGGCCCTGTTCGCCTTGGCCTGCCCGCCCGCCGCGGCGGACCTGCCGCCACATTTCCCGCAACTGCTCGCCTACCTTCACGCGTACCTTCCTTCAAAAACAAAAAGGCATGACCGAAGGGCCATGCCTTTTTGCGAATCGAACCTATCCGAAATCCGTGGTCAGTGATGCACCGCTGGCAATCTCTGCCTCGCCGGCAACGCATCACGGGCGGCTAAGAACCACCCAACCTCTATCAACAATTTCGATCCTACTCCGAATGCAGGAAATTATCTGCAAACTTCCGCGAAAATTTTTTAGCGATTCTTCCCGTGCCCTTCTGCGTTGAGAAGAATGAACTTAGAACTGCAAAGATCTGCCTGATCGCGCACCCTATTCTCTGTTCCGGGTCTTTACACGCGCAGCTCCCGCCGCGCAGTCTCCGCCACACGGCCCATGTCCGAGGTGGTAAGAACCCGGATCTGGTACTCCTCCATCGTCTCCACACCGAAGCGGTACAACTCCAGCCGCTCCGGCTCTTCCACCGTGGCCCCCACACGCACCGCCGGCTCAACCACGGCGGTCAGCTCCAGCTCGGCCTTCTCCACCCGCTCCACGCCGGCCCTCAGCGCGGCGGCCGAAAAGGCCAGGACCTTGGCCATCTCCAGCCCCGGATCCAGGCTCACCGCGTGAAACATGCGCACCAGTCCGTTGGGCGTGTATCCCATGTCGATGCGCAACGGATCTCCGGGCCGTGTGTACTCCGAGGCGGCGATTCTCTTTCTCAAGAGATCCCACACCCCGGCATGCTCGAACTCCGAGCGCATGCGGGCGTGGATGGCCGCCCGTCCGCTCAGACGCGGCACGCGTTCCCGTGGCAGCGGCTCCACGTAGAGCCGCATCAGCTCCTCAATTCCCGCAGGCACGCTCTCGGCAAGGTAGGCCTTGGGCTCGGTCATCTGCACGTTCAGCGAGAGTGACTCCTCGAGAAGCCGCATCAGCCTGCCGCCCGGCTCCTGCTGGAGCCTCCGGCGCAGCTCGCTCTCCATCCCTTCCAGCAGCGCGGTGTCGGCATCGGGGTCCAGGCAGCGCACCCGGCGCCAGTCGCGCGTAAAGCGCACCTCCGCATGAGGATTGCCTTGTTCACGGAGGATCACGCCGATATGCACATACTCGTTCCGCACCGCATCCGGCACATACCGCAGCAGTTGAAACTCGCACGCGCGTCGTTCGCTTCCGCCGTTCATTGTCAGCTTCGACCTGCTAGCTCCTAGCTTTCAGCTTCTAGCCTTCAGCCCCTGGCGTGCAGCCCAAGGCTCCGAGCCAATGTCATCCTCCGTGAAACCCTCCACCCCGCCTCCGGAAGAAGAAGCTGAAAGCTGATAGCTAAAGGCTGATGGCTGCCTTTCAATTCACCCTCATCGTATCCCCCCATCGTGCCGCCCTCCAAGCCGCATCCTCCACTTCTTTTCCCTTCGCGCCCCATTTGGGAAACGGCCTCCGGTCCGAGTTCCCAAACGCCTCAATCAGCTCCCGAATCCGGCTGCGCCGCGCCAGAAGCTTCTCTACCAGCGCTTCCATCTCGCCCTGATCTCCACCGTACCACTCCGGCGGAATCTCGTTGGCCGCCGTCCACACCGTCTCCGCTGGCATCGTCTCAACACGGGTCAGCCACGGTTCGAACGACTCCCATCCGGTGATCTCCCGGTACACGTCATTGCGGTAGAACACCCCGCGCAGCGGCGCATCCTCGAAGCGCCACTCCCCGGCATGGAAGCAGTAGCCGAAGTCGATGAAGACGGCCTTGTACCGCCGCTCCCTCTGGCGGCGCGTAAATACCGCCTGGCGTCCGTTAGCATTGGCCGTCCACTTGTCCAGCGCCAGGACGCCGGCGAATTCGTTCAGGTTCTTCACCTCGGCTAGCTGCTCCTCGGGCAGGTAGTCCACCACCTGGCCCGGCATCATACCGCCCGCGAAGCGCGATCCAAACTGCAGTCCCGGCTGGCAGCGCACCCGCGTCCGTCCCAGGTCGATCTCCAGCTCCGGCGTATTCTCGACCAACCAGCTTGTAACCTCCACCAGTTCGGTCTCTGGCACGGCCAACCCCGCCGCCGCCGCCAGACGCGCGGCCAGAAACTCATTGGCCAAAACACGGGTGTGCTGCGGGTTGTTCTGGAATTTGACCACGTATACGTGGCCATCCGCGCCCAACATCAACTGGCCCTGCGCGCCGCCCCGCATGCGCCGGATCTGCTGCACCGCAAGAACCGCCAATGTGTCTCCCCGTTTCTTCTCCGATTCTTCCTCGAATTGTAAAGTAGCTTCCGGTTTGCGGCTTTCAGTTCTCAGCTTTCAGCCTTCAGGCTTTAGCTGTTCGCTTTCTGTTCCTTCATCCGCTTCGCCTCTTCCTCACCGTCCAGCACGCGAAATACGCCTTCTGCCAGCGCCCGCAACTCATCCTCGCCGGGATACACCGCGACCGGCGCAATCCACTCCACGTATCCGCGCAGCCGCGCCACCAGCCGCTCGGAGTGCGCCATGCCGCCGGTGAGCAGCACCGCGTCCACCTTCCCTTCCAGAACCGCCGCCATCGCGCCCGCCTCCTTGCCGATCTGGTAGATCATGGCCTCAAACACCGCCTCGGCCTGCCGGTCGCACGCCCTGCTATTCCCGAAATCGATTCGCCGCTCCACTTCAATCAGGTCGCGCGTGCCCAGATACGCGAACAGCCCGCCGTCGCCAAAGACATGGCGATCGAGCTCTTTCTCTGTCATCGTGCCGCTGAAGCAGAGCTTGATCAACTCGCGCACCGGCAGCGATCCCGTGCGGTCCGGGCCGAATGGGCCCTCCTCGATCGAGTTGCTGTCGATCATGCGCCCGCCGCGGTGCGCCGAGACGGTGATCCCGCTGCCCATGTGCACCACGATCAGCCGCATCTCCGCGTAATGCCGTCCCTGCCCGCGCGCGTAGCGCCGCGCCATGGCCTTGGTGTTCAGTGCATGGCCGATAAAGGACCGTTTGACCAGCGGCGAGCCGGAGAACCGCGCACACGCTTGCCACTCGTCTACCGTCACTGGATCCACAATGTACGCGTTCACTTGGGCGGCCCTGGCAAAGCGAAGTGCCAACACCGCTCCGAGGTTCGACGCATGCTCGCCGCGCCGCGCGCGGCGCAACTCCTCCACCATCGTGTCGTCCACCAGGTAGGTGCCGCACTCCATCGGCGGCAGCAGACCGCCGCGACCGGCAACCGCGGCCCAGCGTTCTTGGCCCCTCCCGCTCTCGCTGTATCCCGCCTCTTCGAGAGCTACCTTGATCAGCCCTGCGCGGTACTCCAGCCGGTCCATCATGGGCCGCCCGCGGAACCGCTCCAGTTCGTCGTCGCCGTGGTGAATGTTCCGCGCCATCTCCTCGCCCGCGCGTGTAAAAATGCCGAACTTCGTCGATGTCGTTCCGGGGTTGAGGACAAGAACCCTGCCGTGCTCGCCGCTCAAGCTTCACCTCTCTGGCGACCTTGAGTTTACCTTGCCGTCCCATCCGCGCGCAGGCCAAGCTGTTGACTCCAAAGGGAACCTTTGAAGCCAACCGCTATCCCCGTGAGGCTGACTGATTTTCGGGCCGCTGGTCCAATCTGTGCTACACTCAATGTAATCGTAGAATTCGATCTGAAGTTCTTGCCTGTTCCGCGTTACCGCCTACTCGCAACACTCCACATTGCGTTCGGCGGTAATTCAGTATCAAGAGGAGCAACACATGGAACAAGGCACAGTCAAGTGGTTCAACGACGCAAAGGGATTTGGATTTTTGAGTCGTGAAAACGGCGAGGACGTCTTCGTCCATCACACCGCCATCAAGTCGACCGGTTTCCGTTCGCTGCAGGAAGGCCAAAAGGTCCAGTTCGACGTGACCAAGGGCCCCAAAGGCTGGCAGGCCGAAAACGTCCAGGTCGTCTAAGGACTTACCCCCGGGCGACCGGCTCGGAACCAACACTTTGAATCAAGAAGAAGAGGGACGGCAAAACTGCCGTCCCTCTTCTTGCGTATGGTGGAAGGTCTGCTGCTTCGCGATGAGCCGCAAAACCGTTTTGCGTCTCACTGGAAACCAGGGATTGGAAACTGCAAACTGTCCGCTTACGCTGCGGACTTCAAGCTCTCTGGCGCAACATCCGAATGCAGACCCGCCACGGGCCTATCGTGCGTGCCCAGGTACTGCAGCATATTGTTGATGGAGTCTTCAAAGCGCGCGCCGGTTTTGTGGGTGGCTTTTACGCCCTTTGAGACCAGTTGACAGACTTCAAAGCGGTTCATTCCACGCGCAAGCGCGCGGTGGATCTGATCGGAACGCATGACGAACTCCGGCGAACAGGGTAATTGTTGCGTAGAGGTGCGAAGCTCGTCAGGAGCGATTAGACAGCCGAAGCCGAGCAGGCCGGGCAGTAGAAAGGTCTGCTTTCATTGTACGCTGCAATAGCCGGGCCGGTGTGTATTCATTCCGGGACGCGCCGAAACCACGCGCCTCGCTTTCGCCGGCCCCGATCACCCTGTTACCATGGAGGTCGCAAATCCCGCCTGGCGGGAGTCCCTGAACACATTCGATGGAAAGAGGTTAACGTGGCCGACACCACAAACATCAAAGACAAGGCAGAACGCAAGAAGCTGAAGCGCGCGGCGCGTAAAAAAGCGGCCCCCAAGGCCAAGCGGACCACCCCGCGCGGCACGCAAAAGAGAAAAGTGAAGAAGATGGCACGCGGCCAGTCGAAGCGGTAAGAAACAGCCACCAACTTTTAGCTGCCAGCCTCTAGCTTCACCTTGCTGGAGCCTCGGCTCCCTCAGCACGAAAAGCTAGCGGCTAAGGGTTGGAGGCTCCCTTACACCCAATCCAGCTTTCAGCTCTTAGTTGCTTGCTGTGAGCTTCCATCGGATCACGCTGAGGCAACGGCCCCGGTTGGAGGGAGATAAGCTAATAGCTAGAAGCTAGCAGCTCGCAGCTAGAAGCCGTCTTTCGAGGAGTCCTTCACTGCCCAGCCAACTGCTCGCCCGTAAGTCGATTGACAAGCTCATCCGCGACTCGGAAGAGCCTGAGCGCTCGTTGAAAAAGAGCCTCGGCCCGTGGTCGCTGACTGCGCTAGGCATCGGAGCGGTGATCGGCTCGGGCATCTTCACCGTCATCGGCACGGCCATCTCCGGCGAGCAGTTCGACACCTCCAGTATGGTCAACACGCCGCTGGCCAGCTTCATCATCACCCACACCGCGCTGGCCGGCCGTCCCGGCGCCGGTCCCGCGATTGCTCTCTCACTCGTGCTCGTTGCCATCGTCTGTGCGCTCACCGGCCTCTGCTACGCCGAGCTGGCCTCCATGATTCCCATCGCCGGTTCGGCCTACACTTACACTTACGCCACCCTCGGCGAGCTCGTTGCATGGATCATCGGCTGGGATTTGATCCTGGAATACGCCGGCTCCAATATGAGCGTGAGCGTAGGTTTTGCCGCCCACGTGGTTGACCTGCTTGACTGGTTCGGACTGCATCCCAGTGCCCGGTGGATTTCGCCCGCCTACCTTCCCGACGGCCTCCAGGATCTCGCCGGCAACATGCTTTATAAGCCCGGCTGGCACTTCGGCTTCAATTTTCCGGCGTTCCTCATCGTGATGATCCTCACGGTTATCCTGGTGCGCGGCATCCGCGAGTCCGCCTCCACCAATAACATGATGGTGGCGTTCAAGCTGATTGCGATCCTCATCTTTGTCTTCGCCGTCATCGGATTCATCCATCCCGGCAACTGGCATCCCTTCATGCCCAACGGTTGGTCGGGCGTGCTCACCGGCGGCTCCATCATCTTCTTCACCTACATCGGCTTCGATTCCGTCTCCACTGCCGCCGAGGAGTGCCGCAACCCCCAGCGCGACCTGCCCATCGGCATCATCGCCACGCTGGTCGTCTGCACCGTGCTCTATGTGGCCGTAGCTGTTTGCCTCACCGGCCTCGTTCCCTGGCAATCCATGGTGGGCGATGCGGCACCGGTGGTGAACGCGCTCAAGAAGCTCTCGCTTCTGCCCGGCGGTCATCCGCTCTATTGGGTCCGGCTCGTGGTCCTGCTTGGCGCGCTCATGGGAATGATCTCTTCCATTCTCGTCTACCAAATTGGCCAGTCCCGCGTCTGGTTCGCCATGTCCCGCGATGGCCTGCTGCCTAAAGTCTTCTCCAATGTCCATCCCTTCTTTCGCACCCCGGCCTTTTCCACTTGGGTCGCCGGATTTGTCGTCGCCATTCCTTCGGGCCTTTTCGACATCGGTACTCTGGCGGACCTTTCCAATATCGGCACGCTCTTTGCCTTCGTCCTGGTCTCCGTCGGAGTTATCGTCCTGCGGCTTCGCGATCCCAGGCGCCATCGCGGCTTTGTCGTTCCCGGCGGGCCCATCATCCCTGCCCTCAGCGTCATCTTCTGCTTCCTGCTCATGGCCGGATTGCCCATCATCACCTGGTACCGCTTCATCATCTGGCTGGTCATCGGTCTCGTCATCTACCTCTTCTACAGCCGGCACCGCTCCGAATTCGCCAAGTCCCACTAGTCAAGCCATACTGGAACTGGAGTCGTCGTGAAAACCTGGCAAAAAGCCGCCCTTACGACGCTCGCCACGCTCACCATCGGCGGCATCTACCTGTTCTCTGTCTTCGAGCACCGCCGGAATCCCGGAGTCCTGCCCCCAAATAACCCGGAACAGGACCTCACTCCCGACGACGTCGCTATCGTGCGTATGAAGTTCATGACCTCTTTCGACGATGCGCTCAAATTGCAGGGCACAAGCGTGTGGATGAAGAACGGCTACACCATGCCCTACTTTCCCTACGAAAGCGGTCGCATCGTCTTCGCCAAACAGATCGGCGTCATCCCGTCGGCGCAGCGCCTCGACATCAAGAAAGTCATCAAGGCCGTACCGCCGGATCAAGTCGACGACGGCATCTCGCACGGAACCCGCCAGGCCTTCGCCGTCTTCGCATTGCCCGCCAGCCCGAGCCTTTACGCCACGGTCATCGGCGCCATGGATGGCAGCCAGGAAGAATACTTCTGCGACGTTCTCTTCTACTACGACGATCCCCACACCATCTATGACAACTGGCCCAAAAACGTGTGGGTCGCCATTGATGCGCACCAGGTCATACCCGGCATGAGCGAACTTGAAACCCGTATGGCCATTGGGCAGAACCAGCACGCCGACGGCTCCATCGAAGGCAACCGCACGGTAACCTACGATCAGGCCGGCAAACAATGGGCCATCACCTTCATTGACAACCGCGCAACGACGATCAAAATCCAGTAATCGCAACGCGAATGCTGAGGCTGACTCGCTGACCCGCTATCCCGCTACACTCAAAGAGTGACTGGTATCCAATCCTTCATCCGCCGCCTGCCCAAGGCCGAGCTGCATTTGCACCTCGAGGGCACCATCCTGCCCGCTACGCTCGTTGAGCTCAGCGCTCGCCATGACAGGCGCCCCATCGCCCTCCCCGAAGCTGAAGCGCTTTACCAATTCACCGATTTCACTGGTTTCCTGATGGCTTTCAAGGCCGTCACGGAGCATTTGGTCAGTCCCGGCGACTACGAGCTTGCCGCCTGGCGCATGATGCAGCGCCTGGCTGCGCAGGGTGTCGTCCACGCTGAGGTCTACGTCTCGGTTGGCGTGTTCCTCCACTGGCGCAACCCCGATCCCGCCGCTCTCGATCCCATCTTCGCCGGGCTCGAGTGCGCCCGCCACCGGGCCCTCCGCGAACTCGGTCTCTCGCTCTACTGGATCTTCGACGCCGTCCGCCACTTCGCCATCGAAGAGGCAGAGCAGGTCTTTCGCAAGGCCGCCGAACTCCGGCCCGCGCATCCCTCCATCATCGGCATCGGCCTCGGCGGCGACGAACGCCGCACCGGCTCCGAGCCATTCCGCCATCTCTACACAAAAGCCCGCACTGCGGGCCTCCGGCTCACCAACCACGCCGGCGAAACCACCGGCCCAGAGGCCATCTGGGAAGCGCTCGCCATCGGCTCCGAACGCATCGGCCACGCGCTCTCCGCGGTCCATGACGAATCGCTCCTCCGGGAGCTGAAAGCGCGCAGGATTTCATTGGAACTGAACCCCACATCCAACGTTCGCACCGGCGTCTGCCCGTCCTTTGCCGCCCATCCACTGCGTCGCTATTTCGATCTCGGCCTGTTGGTTACGCTCAACTCCGACGATCCCGCCTTCTTCGGTTCCGATCTCGCCAATGAGTTTCTCCTCGCCCACACTCAGCAGGGATTCACCCACGAAGAACTGTGCCAGCTCGCCGCCAATTCCATCGGTGCGAGTTTTCTTCCCGCAATCGAAAAAGCTGCTTGGTTGGCCCAAATCGAAACCTTCGCATGAATTACTTCCGTGTTTTCCGCACCCGTCCGGCCAGCAAACAGGACACAATCTGAGCTATCATTGAGGTGTAGGAGGCTGCGCTGGATGTCCGTCGATCCTGAGTCCGAATTGCTCGCTGAAGGGTCCCCCGAACCGGAGAAAGCGGGATCTACCGCCCTGCGTGTCATTACATGGTTCTCCGTGGGGATCGCGGTGGCCGCGATAGGCATCTATGTGGGCACAGCGCTGCGCAAGCGCTACAGATTCAAGAGGCGCACTCCCTACGACTTCTACTCCAATGCCGGCTCGCGGCAGGCGAGCGAGTTCGGCGTTGGAATCTAAGCCGCTGCAAGCCCACTTCTTGCCGCTCAATGCCGCCCGAGGGCGGCATTGTTGCGTTAAGCGTAAATCGCAAACCTGTTTTAGCGGCGAATGCGCGAAAGCAAATACAAAAGGGCCGACAGCACGACGCTGATAAGAATCGATGTCCCAAGCGGGAAGTAGAAAGACACGTTCTTGCCTTTGTAGGATATATCGCCAGGCAGCCGTCCCAGCGGCAGCCCGATGCGCGAGGCCAGCAGGATTGCCGCGCCGATCACCACCAGCAGCAATCCGATTCCCAACAGCATCTTTCCGAACTCATGCATCCCGATCTCGCCTATGCCGCCCCGCCTACTCGCTGTCTTGTGTCCGCCCCGGCGCCGTGCCATGCACACCAGCTCACTTTGTCCCAATCAAACGGATTCGCGCCGTGAAGGCTCGCCCCTGAAACTCACTGAAGGTTCCGAACTTCTGCGAATCCTTCACATTGTTCACGATGAGAGGATTTCCGCTGTCTGTGGCGTTCTCCATCACGCCGCGCAATCCCCAATATTGTCCGCGAAAATGAAACTTCCACTCGAGGCCCGGGCTGAAATTCACAAAAGCAGGAAACCGCTGAGCTCCCGCGGCACCGACGACCTGATCGGCGGCATTCACGGCGGTGTACGGAAAGCCCGTGCGCCGGTCGAGCAGAAAAACAAAGTCCCAGCGCTTCTTGAGCATCTTCAGCGGAACCGGCAGCCAACCCCACGAAATGATGCGGTTGGGCACGTCCCACGCCAACAGCCCGCTCTGCTGCGCGCCCAGCGGCGACGGCGTAGGCAGGTAATCGAGCGCCGCGTTGGTCCGCGCCGACGAATGCGTGTACGACACGAACAACGTGTAGCCATTCCCAAACAGTTTCTTCAAATCGAACTCTTCTGAGCTGCAGCGGTCTTCGCGCCCGTTCGTTAGCAAGTAGTCTCCTACAAATGCCGGCGCCACACCCAGATTTGCAAACGTCAGTACATTTGTTGTGCGCTTATCAATAAAATTCGCGCCGCCAAGAATCGACCACGGCAGTTTGCGCTCCACTTCCACGCTCCAATTCAACGCGCGCGGCGCATGCAGCAATCCGTCGTTCGCCGTGAATTCCGTCTGCAGTGCCGGCCCAACCGGCGTCATTCCATCCGCCGCGTAGTAAGTGTCGTAGCGCACTCCCGCGTAGGTCTGCGCCAGATACTCCAGTTGCGTGTGTTCGTAGTAGAGGCCGATGCCGGCCGAGATCTTCGTCTGGTCCTTGTCTCCCGGCGGTGCATACACCACGGCCACTCGCGGCGACACGAGCGGCCGCCGCACAATTTCATCCGTGTCGAAGCGCAGCCCCGGCTCCACAAGCCACCCCTTCGTCAACTGCCAGCGATCCTGAACGTACGCGCCGATTTCAGTATTGTGCATCGTGAATGCCGGCGCCGGCGCAAATACGCTCTCCCGCAGCAGCGTTCCGTTCTCGCGCAAGTAGCTCACTGGCGTGCGTGTTTGGTTCTGGTCAAAGGTAATGTGATCCAGGTCAAGCCCCGCCTTCACATCGTGCCGCCCCATCCAGTGCCTTGGAGGTAGATACATAGCCGCTGTTCCCTCCAGTCGCTGCGAGCGTCCGGTCAGGTTCTCGAAGTAGCTGCCTTTGGGAAGTTCCGGCGTGATCTGGTACGGCGCATTGCTGTGCGGCTCATACCCGTCGCGAATGCGCACGTACCCAATTCCCAGATCGAATAGCGCGCCGCCGGCAAAGCTCTGCTGATCCCGCAGGTAGGGCAGGCACGCGACAGTGTTGCGCTTCAAGGTGCTTTGCTGCGGCGTGAGTGACGAGATGCCGTCGTAAGGTGAGTGATAGTTGTTGTAGAGTAGGCCGGCAGTGAGTATGTTGGCCGCAGTTACGTTGTCCTGCACCTTCAGCAGATTGCTGCCGCGGACCAGTTCGTCGGTATTGGCATTGGCAGGCAGCTCAGAGATGTAAATGTTGTCATACTCCGTCTCCACGCCGTCATACCACCACGCGCGGCTGCGCCGTAGCGGTCCTGAAAATGTGAATCGCGGAACAAACTTGTCGAAGCGGATTCCGTTCAAGTTGCGAAATGACGGAATGAAGTTCGTCGCATTGAAGCGGAACTTGTCATCGCCCATGCCGGTATAGAGCGCGATCACGCCCCCGGTGGCGCGGCCGAACTCCACCGGATAGCGAGTGGTCTCCGAGTCGATCGAGCGCACCGCGTCGGCGCTCAAGCGCAGGCTCAGCGAACCGCCAACCGGCGAGCGGATATCGAACCCATCCATTGTGTCCAGCGTCTCCCACATCTCTGAACCGGCCACGTGTACCTGCCCGGTCGAATCCTGCACCACGCCCGGATTGAACGGCAGCAGATTGCGGATGTCGCGCGACGTTGGATAGGGAATGTTTACGATCTCCGGCGTATTCATCGTGCTCTGGTCGGAGACCTGCTCGGTATCGATGCCCAGCGTCGACGCGGTCACATTCACCTGCTCGCGCACAACCTGCTCGTGGGCCAGCACCACTCTTACGCTGTTCCGGCGCGCATCGATTCCACTCTCATCGGCCTGGTAGAATCCCGGTTTCTCCACATGAATCTGATATGGATTCCGTTGCAGGAGCGCGTAGCTGCAGTTTCCCGCGTAATCCGTCCACAGATGCGCCGCCTCGCGTCCTGGCTCCGTAATCGTCAACTGCGCGCCAGAAACCGCTTGACCGTTTTCGTCGACTACAGTCACGGTGACTTGCGTGCCAGGGTTCTGCGGTTGGCCGCCCGCGAGCGCGGCGCCGGACAGAAGCGACAGGCCAACTACAGCCCGCTTGGCGCAATCAAGACACGGCATGGAAACAAATCTGAAAACGGCTCAAGGCGTTCGCCTTGCCGCCAGTATACGCCCGCTCGGTTTTTCCAAGAGCGCGGTGAAATCGTCTGAGGCTCTCAAAAGGACGAGGGGTGCTTGATCAGTCGCATGTTCCATCCCTGCGGGTTCAGCGGGATAACCATGACTGTCCCCGTCGGCGCCGTCTCGAAACGCTTGGCAAACTCGGCAAATTGAAGACCCTTCAACGCAGGCTGCCGCCAGTCGCGAACAACCCCGAAACTCATTACGCACAAAAGCACGACCGCAAGCGCCCGGAGGGATTCAATTCGGCTGCGCGCCGCCCACAGCACCGACCAGGCGAAGTCAAGCGTCGGAAAAAACCAATAGCGAATGCCGGGCACCTTTGCAAGGAGTTCCCATCTTGAAACCCCCGGCGGAGGATAAGCAGCCGGCGAGATCAACGAGGCAATCAAGAACATACCCGTCAGGATGAAAAACAGCCTCATCTCCAGTCGCGACCGGACAAAGCAGGCTGCAACGAGAGCGGTTCCGCCGGCCGCGACACAAAGAAGGACGACAAAAACCGCAGGACTGGAACTCGCAGATAGGCTGTTTCCCCCCAGCAACGCCCCGAAGTAGATTTGCCCCGCGAGTATGCGCGTGAAAAGCGCAGGGCTTGCCCCAAGAAGGCGCTGGGAGCGGCCGGATGAGTCAACAACCAACAACCCCCATGCCTGGACCAAACTAAACGCCGTAAGGCTACCTACCTCCGTCCAGCGCCAGCGCCCTCCGCGTCTCCATGCGATGAAAGCGGCAATCGGTAGCAGAAAAAAGCAGAACGGTCCGGTGAGTCCGCATAGCGCCAGGATGAGGAAATCGAAGGCGCGTCCTGCCGCACAGGTCGGCGGGGACATAGTAAGCAGAAGAAAAACGCAGAGCGCCAACAGCCATTGCGAACTCGTTACGACGAGCATCATCTCGCGGCTGTTCGGCAGCGCCAAATAGGCGACGGCAAGAAGAGCGCGGATGCGCATGCTGCCCCAAGCCGAAGCCCGCGATGAAAGAAGAAGGCTGACGGGCAACGCTTCTACGGCCGCGGCAGCAAGGTTCAGCACCAGTGGGGCCAATGAGAGCGGCGCCAGCAGTGCCAGTGCGGCGGCCAGGCGAGGAAACGTCTGAAAATATCCGTCCTGCGCGCGGAAGAGAGCGTTCCACCAACCCAGGTTATAGGCGTCTGCAAACCAGACGCGCCCATCCTCGGCGTAGAACTGCGCGTGAAAGACCGCATCCGGACGCCTCGTCACCAAAACGGCGCAGCCGAACAGAAACAATAAGACCTGCTGCCAAGGCATAATCCCGGTTTGTCTCTCCAGCCCGAACTGCACGATGTCGCTTTTGGGCCGGTCATGGGTCGAACTCGTCATGTGTTCAAGCCTCAACCATAGAAGTGAAGAGTGGCAGCCGGCTCACGACATCCACTTCAAAAGCCGCAGAATGCCCATGTCGGCGGCGCGCGAATGGGCCGAGACATTGCTGCGCGCCAGAATTTCCTGACGATTCTCAGCGTAGTAGCGGTAGGCCATCGTGAGCATTTCGCTGTTCGTGACAGTTGGCCGCCAACCCAATGCCTGTCGGATGCGCGAGGTGTCAAAAACGAAATCCTCCGCGATCATCCGATAATGGTAGGGGCCGAGAGGCGAGACGTGCAGCGTGTGGGCCAGGTGCATGGCTGCCAACGCCGGTCGCTTGGGCAGGGATCTGACTCGCGAACGGCTGCCGGCCTGCCGAATCACGGCGTCATAGCACTCTCGCAGGCTGGGCACGTTGTCACTGCCAACGTGGAAAGTTGCCGAGCCACGATAATCGAGAGACTGCACGCATGCCTGCGCAAGGTCGCCGGCGTAGATGAACTGGTAGTGATTGCCGCCCGAACCCACCACCCAAACCGTCCTGTTCTCCCTGATGAACTCAAAGAGAATCGCCAGCAGACCGAGGCGGCCGCTGTCGATGATGGTGGGACAGCGCAGAACCACCACGTCCAATCCCTTCCGGAATTGCTCGAGCAGCTTCTCGCCGGCCAGCTTCGACTCTCCGTAGATCTCAGCAGGTGCGGGCGGGTCGTCTTCCCGCACCGGACGACCCAGATTGCTTGCCCAAAGGCAGTTGCTCGAGGTGAACACGAGTTTTCGAACCCCAGCCTCAAGCGCACAGCGAGCTAAGACGCCGGTTCCGTCTACGTTGCTGGACCACAGCAGGTCGCGGTTCATCTTCCCATGCGCCAGCATCGCCGCAATATGGAAGACTGCGTCGAAATTGTGCGCGGCAAAGACACTGCGCATGGACTTTTCGTCGCGGATATCAGCTTCGAGGCTGGTGAGCGCGGGATGCCGGTCGGCATCAGGCACAAGATCGACGCTGACAATCTGGGCGCCGTCACCCAATAGCCTGCGCTTGAGAATTCCGCCAAAGAAACCTGCTCCACCTGTTACCAGAAACTTCGTCATGGTCGCACGGTTCCTCGCACATGTTTCGGTTGATTCAACGCATCTGGGCAACCTTCATTTTACGCTTGACCGCGACACAAAGGTCACCTCGCAACAGAGCCGGTACTTGGTTGATCTACAGACGATTTCTGTGGGCGAACGGAGCGTTGGAAGATCAGGTGACAACTCTTCTCCGCTGGCTGAAAGCCTATCGGCATGGCGCCGCAGAACATATGAGTAAACCGATACCCAGCCCGGCTTAACAAGTTGACTTTTAGATCCTGCAAGTTGACCGGGAGTTCCGGGTGACGCGAACGCACTTCTACAACTACCACCTCGGGATTGGCGGGCAGAATTTGCATGAACATTTGCTCGGTTGGATTTCGATTGCTCCATAACCAGAAAGGTTCCGGTAGGTTGATGAAGACATTATGGTCAAAGTAAGGCAAGATCCCAACCGCGCGGTAGCCGCGCCCATCCGGATCATCCGAATAAGTGACTGCAATGCTGGCGCCCTGCTGCACAAAGGGCCGAAGAAATTTCGCAGTGGCGAGATCCGGAGAATATGCGTTGTGATGATCGAAATCGATGGCATAGCACGACCAAAGAATCTGCATGCTTGCCATGACCGTGAATGCGGTTCGGCCGAGGGTTTCAGACCGGGAAATTTTCCCTGCTGGAGCCGGCCAGGTAATCCAACTGAGGCATGTGAGCAGGGGCACCAGGAGACCAACATGCCACCAATTCGCCAGCACAAGGCCTGAAAAGGCTGCAAAGAATAGCACCGGCAACAGATAGAAAAGCCTGCGGCGCGAACTGAACCACAGTGCAATCGCAATCCAATAAGGGATGGAAAGAATCGGCGGTTCGCAGGTCCCCCATAGGATCGATCGGATGGCGGACATGAAGAATCTGTGATTCCCGTGGTCGTAAGACGTGAAGAAGGAGTTGTCCTTCGGCGGCAACGCCGTCCAGAGCGCAAAGGCCCATAGCGAAAGAAGAATGAGCCCGCCCAGCACGAGTTGACGACGCCGAAAAGGCTCCCTCGCGCCGCCGCTGCGGATCTGCTCAACGAGATATACAACCGCGATCCCTCCGGAGATTACTGTGGCATGGAGAGCGAAGTTCGCCAGCAAGCCAAGCAGCAGACCAAGAACCAGGGGGCTTCTCTTCCAACACAGGGCAATGCAGTAGAGCAAAACCGGAACAAGGACGTAGCTGCGCGCCACAACGGCATATTGAAACAACAGGAAGTATGTAAACGGCAGCACGAGTCTGAGATAGCGGGGAAAAGGAGCCTTGAAAACGAGGAGAGCAGCGGTGCCGATTGCAATGCCTCCGCAGATCCAGTGGAGTCCGGTATAGGTGATGCGCGCATGGATCAGAATCCAGAGCAGGAGATGCCAGAGTCCGGGAGATGCCTCGTAGCGAATATAGGTTTGAAAAAGCGCGGGAAGCGAAAGGCTGCGTGCAAGCTGCCACGCCTGGGCCTCATCTGCCCAAGGTTCATGGAATGGAATGGCAATCGCAACCAGCGCTGCATAGACAGACAGCGCGCACCATTCTGGCCAACGCAAACGGATTTTCTCATGAATGAGTGTAAACGTGCTCACGTGATCCACCGCTCAGGCTGCGTTGCCCTACCGTATCATTCGAGACCGGAGTCGCGTCTTTTTGCTTGTCCTGAACTCTCCTCTGACTCCCTCACCTCGTGATAGTCCATCTCGGTGTTGATGGCCCAGATGTTTTCCTTGGTGGTGACGCTGTTGACGATGTTCTCGACCGCGACCATGGCGGTCAGCATGGAGTGGTCCTGGTTGTTGTATTTGTGCATGCCGTTTCGACCGATCAGAAACAAATTCTCAAAGCGGTCTGTGTACCTGCGGATCAAGTCGAAACGGTCGTAGCTGCCAAAATAAGCTGGATAGGTCTTTGGAACGCGGACTACATGTGAGTCTTCAACGTCCTCGGCCTTGAGAATGCCAATCTTGGCGACTTCCTCGATTGCGAATTGTGTCATCTCCTCATCGGAGAGCTTCCATAGATCGTCTGTGCAGTTGCAGAAGTATTCGAGACCAATCCAGACTTTCTTTTCGCTGCCAACTAACCAGGGGCTCCAGTTGTTAAAGATTTGCAGTCTGCCGACCTTGACGTCAGGCTCCTGGATGTAGATCCAGTTGTCCTTGAGCGCCTCACCATCGTCTTCGGTCACAGCGAGCTTGGTAACCAGCAGGCCGACAGTGATGAAGTCGCGATAGATGAGACCATCGCTGACTTCAAGAACCTCTTTCGGCACCTCGTCAGAAATCGCGCGAATCAGATCGCGAACCGGCATAGTTGAGAAGAAGTAATCGCCCCGATAAGTAATGGACTCACCGGCATGGTTGACGCCTTCAACGGAGATCAACTTGTTGCCTTCAACATGGATGCGGTTAATCTGGACGCCAAAGTGAATCTCGCCGCCGCCCTTGCGCGCAAGATCAGCCACGTGCTCCCAAAGCTGGCCGGGGCCGAGTTTGGGATAGAGGAATTTTTCAATCAGCGAAGTCTCGGTCTGCTTCTGAGCAAGGTCTTCAGACTGCCGAGCGGAAACGGCTTTCCTTATATGGTGCACAACCGCAGCCTTGAGGGAGAGACCCTTGATGCGCTGGGCGCCCCATTCAGCGCTGATACGGTCGCAGGGTACTCCCCAAACCTTCTCTGTATATGCCTTGAAGAAGGTGAGGTAAAGCTGCCTCCCGAAGCGGTTGATGAAGAAGTCTTCGAGCGAGCGTTCGGGGTACCGAGGCATCAGTGCTGATTGCAGATAACTGATACCGGCGCGGAAGGTGCGGACGAAACCCATCTTCTTCAATGTGTCGGGTGTCAGGCGAATGGGATAGTCGAAGAATTGGCGCAGAAAATAGATCCGGCTCTTGCGTTGCCGGACCAGCATCACCAGGTCTTCCGTGCGCGAGTCGGGGGCCGAAATCGCGAGCGGCACATCGCGCTGCTGACCCCGGTAGAGAAGTTGGCCGGCTTCCCCTGAGACTTTCTCAACGGGCATCAGATCGAGCCACCACCGCATCACTCGATCCGACTTCGAAAAGAAGCGGTGTCCGCCTATATCCATGCGGTTGTCCCTGTAGCGGACGGTCCGCGATAAACCGCCGACCTGCTGGCCGGCCTCTACCAGAATGGGCTTGATTCCGGAGTTGCGCTGAAGCTCGATTGCGGCGGTGAGCCCGGCAGGACCCGCTCCAATAATGATCGCCGTGCCTTGATTCATGACATTGCTTCATTCCTTCCGGATGGGTCTGGGAGGATTGGCATACGGTTGTCCCAAACAAATGGCAGTCTCCGCGATCTTCTTTCCCGCCAATCTTCCGATTCTTTGGGACATGCGCATTCAATCTGAAACCTAGGGCCGTTGTGCGTTCTGCGAATAGTACTGCTGCGTCAGTCTTCTTCCCTTGGCGCCGAAACGCGGCGCGCGGCGAATGCCGAGCTTGTGCGCGACAAAGCTGGCTGTCGTCGCCAGAACGCCGAACCCATACTTCACGCTGCGCTTGAAATTGATCGAGGAGGCTTCCTCAAAGTACTTTGTCGGGCACGATACCTCGCCGATGCGAAAGCCGAACATCACGGCCTGCGCGATCATTTGATTATCGAAGACGAAATCGTCGGAGTTTTCGAGAAGCGGTAGCGATTCCAGCAGCTCCCGTGAAAAGGCACGGAACCCGGTGTGGTATTCCGACAGCTTCACGCCTAGGAACAGATTTTGAAAGGCCGTCAGCAGCCGGTTGGCAACGTATTTGTAGATCGGCATTCCGCCCTTCAGCGCCCCCGCGCCCAGAATCCGCGATCCCAGCACCACGTCGTAGACGCCGCTGGCAATCATTCCCGCCATGGCCGGCACCAGCGACGGCGTGTACTGATAGTCGGGATGCACCATCACCACGATGTCTGCGCCGGCCGCCAGCGCCTCGCGGTAGCATGTCTGCTGGTTGCGTCCATAGCCGTAATTCGCATCATGAACGAACGTCTGCACGCCGAGTTTCCGCGATAGCTCCGCTGTCTTGTCCTTGCTGGAGTCGTCAACCAGGATCTTTATGTCCACGACGTCAGACAGCTCCCGCACCGTCTTTTCCAACGTCTTCTCGGCGTTATACGCCGGCATCACCACCGCAATTCGTTTCCCGCTGATCATCCGCTGAACTCCCGGCGAATCCTGGGTGGCCCTACCTCGCCGGGCCTTTGTCTTTCCGGCTGGGGTGGGAAATCACGAACCCTATTCCGCCTCACTCACTTTCCGATCGTCTGTTCCGCCATCGGGTACGGTGAGACTCGTGCCGGTATCGCGTCCGGCTCAACCAGCCATACCTGCCGGTCCCGGTAGTAATGAAACAACTCTAAATTATCGGCAGTACCCATTTCGTGCGCCCATACGACTTTGGAGTCATCGATATCCGCCCGGTTGTAGACCCATTCATCGACTGGATAGTGGTTCCCATAATAGCGAACGATGACCAACTGCCTGCCAGGTTGCTGCTCGAGCCAAGCTTCGATATGCGCCCGCTCGGTTCCAAAATGCTGTGGACCAAACCAATTGAGGTTCCAGTTCCCCGAATCCCACTCCGGAGGAGCAAGATGCAAAGGCTCGGCAAAGACCCGTAAGCCAAACATGACAACACAAACGGTCATCGTGAACCGCACCATCGCCAGCCCCACAGGCTTTCCTTCGGACTTCCATAGCCGCAGGTGGCGCATGGCCTGCAATCCAATTGCATAGAACGCGGCGGTGAAGGGAGCAACATAGTACGGCAAGAGATAGATCTCGATCGCAAGACCACCCACGAGGACCAACACGCACAGAACCAAAAAGCGGATGCGCCGGTCCAGCAATATGCGACGCGCCATGAGAAACGGAGGCAGCAGACTGAATCCGGCGTAGAACAGCAGTGTGAACGCGGCCTTTATCAGGAAGCTCGAGAGAAACCATTTGAATGAATGGACACCCTGGAACAACTCCATCTCTAACACTTGGTAGAAGTTTCGCATCTCTGCGTGCCGGTAAACAGGCGCCGGCCTTGCCAGCTGCCAAACGTAATACGGAGCGATTGCGTAGGTCTGTCGATCAACCGTGTAGGGCAGCGTGAGAGGGTTTCCAAACGCGCGATAGTCGTAGTAGCCCATCCAGGTTCCTGCGGCAATGACGAGCGCCAGCGGCGCTGCCGCGAGACGCGCCATTGCAGCGAGTTTCAGCCGGTTCTTGCCCTTCCACATCCAATGGACCAGCATGACGGCAACCGGCAGGCACAGCAGGAATCCCTCATAAGGCCGCGTCAAAACCAGAATCGCGATCCCAATTCCCATGAGCAAGCCGTAACGAAACCGGCCGGTCCTCATCAAGCGCGGCAGCCCGCCCAGCACGAGCGCCCCGGCGAGCGCAGCCAGCAGACCCCCGGTGTGGTAGGTGTTGATCCAGTTGCTGAATAATCCCAGACGAAAGATGGCAATGATCCCCCCCAGCAGCGCCCATTTGCGCGGTATCCATGCCTGCAGCATCCAAAGGAGCCCCATGCACATAAACCCGTCGGCCACGAGGAGGATGTACCATGGGTTTCCAAACAAGGCCTGGCCGAGAGCCAGAAGCAGTCCGTGGCCGGGAAAATACATGGACTGGTAGGTCGGGCGCATGGTGATGTGGATGCTCTCAAAATGGATCCACATTGCCGGAGTGGGATTGGTGAGGCGGCCGTGGTCGAACGTATCCGCCGCCAGCAGGAAGCTGAAATCATCGGGGACAAAAGGCAGTGGGACCGGGAACAGGGGAAGAAGCGCCAGACGGAGCAGAATCACGCTCAACCCGGCGTAGACCAACGACCTTTTGGAATCTGCGAGCCGCGCGAAGGCCCGCTCGATGCGTGCGAACCTGCCGGTGCCGAGCCGGGGCCATGCGAATGCCGACGCAACCGCGATCGCTGTCAGGCCAAGTTCAATCCACAACAGCGAACGGTTGGGTGTTATCTCGGTGGGCAGAATCATGACGGCTCGGCTCAGCGCCAATGCATCGAAGTCGCGCTAGGATCATCGAGATTCTACGGCAAAAACAGCGTGGCGCCTCGAGGGGATTGCGCCGCCCGAACCCGCTTCGTCACCCCGGCGGCGCGTGTCTGTTCGACTACCTAAGTTACGAGCTGACGTTGTTGAAAAAGGTGTTTACAGCCGTGGCAACATGCCTGTCGTCGGAAATACACGCCGGCGCAATCAGGGCCACCAGCAATGCATATTTCAACCAGATCCTGACCAGCTTCGCTGTTTCTCAGGTTCTGGGGCTTCAGGTGCACCTGTAGAATCATCTACCCTAAACGGCTCATCGTATCTCACCTATCTATTGTTCCCGATCGGTGATCTTTCAGGATGAGCCGGGGAGCGGCGCGCTCCACTTTCACGAGCGGATTCCTGGGTCTTTCACTGAAAAAGAATCAGACGAAGCCGCACACTAACGCACTCAGCTTGCGCCTTCCTGGCCGTTCATTGCTCTTTTGAGGACAATCGACCCTTGCGGGGAGAGCGCACTAGTGCTTTGGGCCGGATGCGATTCTCTCCCGCCGAGATCCTGGGCCCCGGAGCGAGCTGTGTGGCCAGCAACTACACGCCGAGCGAGTTGCTGATGTTGGTGAACACGTTGTTCACGGCAGTCGCCACATTGCTGATACCGGTGATGCACACGAGAGCGATCAGCGCGACCAACAGTGCATATTCAACCAGATCCTGGCCTTCTTCCCCGTTCTTGAGGCCATGAAATCTTGCGTAAAGCTTCAACAGTGTGTCGTTCATTTGTGTCTTCTCCTTATCGGTGATTTCCCGGCCTGAGCCGTCGTACGGCGTGCCTTACTTTCTTTTTGCGATGGGATTCTCGCGGCTTCCACTTTCAAAGGAACGGATAAACCCAAATAAGAACTTACACAGCTCGCGTCTTCGTCGTCGTTCGTTGCTCTATTTCTTTTCCAGTGCCATTGACTTCGCGGGGAGAGCACGTTCCGGCTGCATGCCGGATGCGTGTCTCTCCCGCCAAGATCTTTCGGCCCTGAGTGAGTTGTGCGGCCAGCAACTACGCGCCGAGCGAGCTGCTGATGTTGGTGAACACGGAGTTCACGGCAGTGGCTACATTGTTGACACCGGTGATGCACACGAGTGCGATCAGGGCAACCAGCAATGCATATTCAACCAGGTCCTGACCGTCCTCGCTATTCCTCAGACCCTGGAACTTCACGTACAGCTTCAGAAGTGCGTCGCGCATGTTTTTCTCCTTTGGTGATATTCCGGCCTGAGCCGGCATCCTTCATTTCCACGATCTCCCGTGTTTTGCACGTACAAGAACAACTGCTCAGTTTGTTCGTCCCTGTCCGGCTGCTTGGAGCTCTGCAATCAGAGCGCTTGACCTCGCGCAGGAGGGCACGTTTAGTCACCCGACCGGAAACGCGTCCCCCCACGAACGGGCCGAGGTGCTGGGTTAACGTTGCGCTGGCAAGAAACTACGCGCCGAGCGAGTTGCTGATGTTGGTGAACACGGTGGTGACCGCCGTGGCAACCTTGCTCACGCCGGTAATGGCTGCTAGAGCAATCAGGCAAACCAGAAGAGCGTACTCGACCAGATCCTGACCTTCCTCGCGGTTCATTAGGCTCTGCAGCTTTACATAGAGCGCCAGAAACAGGTTATTCATGCAGTTCTCTCCGAGAGTTCGATGTCCCAGCCTCAGCCGGGCAGACTCTATGTAGCACCTGGCGTGCCATTCTCGGACAAAATGAACTGGATTTAAAATCAATACTTTGCGAGAGGCGCTTCTCAGCGCGCACTCCCAGACTGTATACCCCCGTTTACAACCGCTGCACCATCGACCCGCCCCGTATACATTACCGGCAGCTTTCCTTCATTCAAATCGCCTCTCCCCACCACGGCAATCATGGCATTTTCACAATCTCCGCACTTTACCTTGCTCCATTTGGCGGCTTCTTCCTGAGTTGATGGAGTTTTTGAGTGGCCGGGATAAGATCGCAACCTCAGGAACTACCGTAGAATAGCCTCCATGGCAAGCGAGCTGGATTCTTCCCCAGCGCATGAGCGGCGCGACTTTGCTGAAGTTGCAATTGCCGTGGTCGCGGGGCTGGCGCTTGCACTGACCATCCTGTTTATCTTTGCCGTGCCGGTGGCCGGCGACTTGGCCGCCTCTCGTGATTTTGTCTCCTACTGGGCCACAGGCCAGCAGCTTCTCCGCCACGGCAACCCCTACGACCGCGACGCTATCTCGGCGCTTGAGCATTCCGCGGGCTTGACTGTGAAAGCAGTTCTCATCATGCGCAACCCGCCTTGGGCGCTGCCGCTCGCCTACCCTCTCGGTTTTCTCGGGCTCCGGGTTGCGGCCATCTTGTGGACCCTGCTTCTCCTCGCTTGCCTGTTGATCTCCGTCCGCATGGTTTGTGAGCTGCACGGCTCGCCTCCCAATCGCATCCATTGGCTCGGACTTGCATTCACGCCGGCATTGATTTGCTTGACCATGGGGCAGACGTCACTCTTCACGCTGCTGGGATTCGTCCTGTTTCTGCGCTTCCATCGCCACCGCCCTTTCGTCGCCGGAGCGGCGCTCTGGCTCTGCGCCCTCAAGCCTCAGTCTGTTTCTTCCCTTCGCTGCTGCGCTGGTCGCCTGGATCGTCGTCTCCCGCACGTATAAGGTCCTGGCAGGCGCCGCCGCTGCCCTTGCCCTCAGCAGTGCGGGCGCCTTCTTAATCGACCCAACGGCCTGGTCCGACTACACCCGCATGATGCGCTCACCCGCCGTCGAGAATGAGTTCATTCCCTGCCTCGCCGACGCCATGCGACACTGGCTCGATCCTCAGGCAGTCTGGCTCCAATACTCCCCTGCAGCGCTTTGCTCTTTTTGGGCGCTCATCTACTTCTGGCGCAGGCGCACCCGATGGGACTGGCTCACTTGCGCCAGCCCGTTGATGCTGGTTTCGCTCCTGGCTGCGCCTTACTGCTGGTTTTACGATCAGGCGTTGGCGATTCCAGCCCTGCTCGATGGCGCCTACGCTACCCGCTCCCGTAGCCTGCTGGCGATTCTCGCGCTGGCGATTCTTCTCGCGGATATCGAGATCTGCGTCGTCAAGGTGATCTCGCCCCTGTGGCTTTGGACCGCACCCGCGTGGTTTGTGTGGTATCTCTTTGCGCGCGCGTCAGCCGGCAATGAAGCGTTGCGCCCGCCTTCAGTTTCCGCTTGATACAGAGTCGAATCGGCGAATGTCGGCGATGGAACGGCTGAAATTCGTGCAGTGGAATGCCCCCATCGCTCGAGTCATAGCTCGATGCTATGCGGTCGGTATAATTGCGCTTGACGTGAACAGAAAGGTGTGCCGTCCGTGAAGAAGGAGCATGATTTCAGTGTGCTTTTGATCGCCATCGCATGCGGTCTTGCGGTCGTGTTTACCACGCTGTTCCTCTGCCAATTGCCTTTCAATCGCGTCGCCATGGCCAGGCGCGATTTCATCGTGTACTGGGCCACCGGCCAGCAACTTGCTCGTCATGGCAATCCATATGATCCTGACGCCGTGAACCGCATCGAGCGGGACGCGGGATTCCAGGGCGGCGGCTCTTATTACATGCGAAATACTCCCTGGGCGTTGCCGTTGGCTCTGCCGTTGGGCTACGTCGGCCCCATGGCTGCGGCGCTCCCGTGGTCGCTCGTGATGCTGGGCCTTCTCGTCGCCTCGGTGCGCATCTTATGGAAGCTCCTCGGCAGCCCGGATAATCGCTTCGACTGGCTTGGCTATTGTTTTCCGCCGGCGCTGTTCTGCGCCATTCTCGGACAGACATCCATCCTGTTGCTCTTCGGATTGGTCCTGTTTCTTCGCCTCCACAAAACCCGCCCATTCGCGGCCGGCGCAGCGCTCTGGTTTTGCACGCTCAAGCCGCACTTGTTCCTTCCCTTTGCCCTTGTGCTGCTGATTTGGATCCTCGTCTCGCGCGCCTATCGGGTCCTGGCCGGCGGCGTGGCGGCCATGGCGGCTGGCGCCGTCGTTGCCACGTGCGTTGACCCCTCGGTCTGGAGCCAGTACGCCTATTACATGCGCACGTCGGTGATCACGCGTGAATTTACCCCGTGTCTGGGTGACGTCCTGCGCGACTCGATCCATCCTGCAGCGGAGTGGCTCGCATTCGTGCCCTGCATGCTTGGTTGTATCTGGGCTCTGGTCTATTTTTGGCCTCGCCGCCACGCGTGGGATTGGCTCGAAAACGGCAACCCGGTGCTCCTCGTTTCCCTTCTTGTTGCCCCATTTGGCTGGATCTTCGATCAAACCCTGGCGATCCCTGCGATTCTCTTTGCGGCATCCCGCAACCCGTCCCGAACCATGCTGTCTATTCTTGCGCTGATGTATATCCTGATCGAAATCCAAGTCAATCGCTTCCAGCTCCATTCGGCAACTTATCTCTGGATCGCGCCTGCGCTGCTTGTGTGGTACCTCTTTGCGCGCGCCTCTGCCCGCCAGGCTCCCGTCCCGGCCGTTTCCGCCTGATTTTCTAAGAACTGCCTTCTTCTGCGGGGGCAGGCCCTATCTCGACCGTGTCCCATCGTTCGGTCCGCGTCTCGCGAATGGCCCCTGCGGGAAGTTCCAGTATGCTGTGCGCCGAAAAACACGCTGACAGGCGCCAGGGACCCACCGCGCTACGCACTTTCCTGATGCGGTTCTTGCCGTCCAGGTAGACAAGATCAATGGGGAATCGCATGAAGAACGTGTGCACTGACTCGCAGGGAGCGATCCACAATCCCTCGCCCGGCAAAAGGCCTTCACGCCCCAGCAGCCCTTTTCTGCGGGTAGCGCTCGTGTGCGCGGTTTCAAGCCGCGTGGCAAGGATCGTGCCGCGCGTCACGTTCAGCACCTGTAATGGTCCCTGAGGAGCTGCCGCCGGGCGCGGAGCAAAGAATTGCCCCACCGCCTCTGCGATCCTTTTGAATGGATTCATCCGCTTGCCTCAGATTCCGGAGAGCATCCGCCGCTGCAAGCTCTATTGCTGCGGCGTTCCCGTGCCCGTGGATGTAGCGGCGCCCGTGCCCGAGTTGATGGGTGATGACGACACTCCGAATCCACCGGTCGCGCTCTCGACGATCAGCGGCTTCTCGGGCTTCATGCTCTCAATCAGCGTCTCCACCGGTATCGACGGCAGAGGAGGAGGTAGTGTGTTCTCCGCGGTCTTCTCATCCGGCTGGTGCGTCGGGATATTCGAATTGGGCGGCAGGAACTTATCCGGATAATTCAACGCCGGCAACGCCGGGCCCGCCTCAAGCGGCGTCACAACCTCCGGCGTCACAATCACGATCAGCTCGGTATCGTTCTTGGTCTTCATTTCCGACTGAAAGAACTTGCCGATGATCGGAATGTCCCCCAGAAACGGAATCTTCAGGAAGGTCGCGGAGGTGCTCTTGTCCAGCAGGCCGCCGATCACGAAGCTCTGGCCGTCTTTCAGTTCCACCTCGGTGTTTACTCTGCGCGTAGTAATGCCTGGAACTTGGAACCCTGAGATTGTCACTTGGTTGCTATAGTCGAGGGCGCTCACTTCCGGCGCCACTTGGAGCCGGATGGTTCCCTGTGGCGTGACGGTGGGGATGAAGTTGAGCCGGATGCCATACTCCTTGAATTCGATGGTGACCGCGGCCGAGCCGTTCGAGGTGCCCTGGACCACGGGATATGGAAACTCTCCGCCCGCCAGGAAGCTGGCCTCCTTGCCGTTAGTCGCCATCACATTGGGCTCCGCCAGCACCTGCACCACTCCCTTGGTTTGCAGGGCCTGGATGTCAGCGCCTGCGTTCAGACCGGGGAAGAAGGCTAGCAGGTTCAGCTCATTGGTGAACGTCGCTCCCGCACCCGTTCCCGAAACCCCTCCCTGACTCGACGAGGTTGTACTGTTGGAAATGACTGGAGGACTGAATTGGCCGGTGGTCACTCCGCCCACAGCGTCAGCCAAGCCAAGGTTGAACAAATTCAGGCCGAGCTGCAGGGCCCGATTGCGATCCACGCTTGCAAAGCGTACCTTGAGCAAGATCTGCGGATCCACTTTCGGCACATTCACATCAAGCAGGTTCACGACCTTCCCCGCCGTCGACGCAATTTGCACCGCCCGAGCTGAGCTGGTCAAATCGTTGACTGTCCCACGC
This sequence comes from uncultured Acidobacteriaceae bacterium, assembly GCA_963836525.1. Lineage (GTDB taxonomy): Bacteria > Acidobacteriota > Terriglobia > Terriglobales > Acidobacteriaceae > Telmatobacter. The sequence goes on along the minus strand of CAWIJW010000005.1, from coordinate 230,320 downwards.
AAAAAGATGCTGTTGTTGCTGTAGCTCACCCTGATCGTCTGGCCGGGCAGCTCCGTCCTCAGTTCGCGCCGGATCGCATCGAGATTGTCGCCCGATACCGCGGCAAGAGGCCGGACCATCACATTGAAAAATTGGCGTCCGCCGTGAATGTCCCAGATAATCAGGCTCGTTTCGCCGGGAGCTTTGCCGTCGATCATGATTTCGGTGGGGCTGATTGCCGTGGCTTCCGCAACATCGCCCATTCCTACGGCAACGCGCTGGATCGGTTGCGCGCAGTCCACCAGTACCGATTTGCCCACGGCTACTGATAGCTCGTTCGTGGAGTCCTGATACGTGGCCTCCGCTGCTGGTGGCGGCGCGGAAGGCGGGACGCTTTGAGCCCGCAGGGCCTGTCCCGCACACAGTGCCCATAACAGCGCGCTGCAAGACACGATGGTGACCCCGGCCTTCGCTCTCAATGCGGTCCCTCGGGTGAAGCGAACTTCTCTTCAGTGGTTTTGGCGCCGTTCATCACGACGATCGAAAAGGGTTTCGCCACGGGCTTGGCAGCTTTCTTGTGAGCAGCCCGCGCCGATGCTGGGGGAACTTCACTGGCAAAGAGATTGCGCATGGCCGTGGCCGGCACTTTCGCCACTTGCGTGTCCAGCGGGTTGCGCAGCACCAGTTGGATCTTCAATGAATTGCTGGCGAGGCTCAACAACTCGGCCTGCTCGGGAGTCACCAGCAGGTTCACCACTTGCACCTGTTGCGGCTTGCCCTCGGCGTCCCTCTGAATGTCGGTGCCTGCGGAGAGAACCTGGATGTTCTGAAGGATCGTCTGCGTCACGACGCCTTCAGTGGAACCTGCTGCGCCCGGCGGGTTGCCTGAAACCAGAACGTCCACGCGCATGCCGGGGATCACGAATCCGGCCACGCCCACTACCTCATCCACCCTCACCGCGCATGCTCGCATGCCCTGCGGGATCGTTGGTGCCAATCCGCCCCCGGAGCCAAGGCCCGCAAGATGGCTGTCCAAAATCGCCTCGCCCTGGTAGATCTCCGTTACTACGCCCCGGCCAATCGCGTCTTCCGGCTTCAGAATCGCGCCCTTGGGTGGCGCGCCCGCCATCGTCAGCGTGGTCAGGTCGGCAGTCGTTAGCACGGCTCCCAGTGGAATGTCCTTGGCTGCCGCGACCACCCGCGTAGTCGCAACCGGCTTGGCCGCCGTCACTCGCGCGCTCACAATGCGATAGACCATCCAGGCGCAGCCACTGGCGATCACGATTGCGACGAGGAGGATCGTAATGAGTCTTCGATTCATCCTTGCCCCGCTGGAGCCGGCTTGCGCCAACTCCGCCTTTCTCTGCCCGCCTCACCCGCTGCGTCGAGCGAGTCCGTCTCGAACATCTCCGGAAATGCCGCATCCCACAACCACGGCTCCCATCCATCTTAGTCCATGGGTTCAACGTGCCATGTTCTGCCGCCGAGAATGCGCTTCGAGAAGTTCCCCCTCTTTCCGGAAATGCCGCACACAACACGCCTCGCCAACCCATTTTCATTGAGCGCAGGCACGCAGTGCGGTTTCAGTGTAGTCCCTGAAAGCCTCCCGAATTCCATCAGAATCGCCCTTATCTTTCGATGAGGTATCAAAAGTGCTATGGGGGAAAACATCATAATGCGCGATTCTGAAAGTGGGCACAATGGACCCCTGCAACGGGACAAACCGGCTTCACCCGGCATTCGTTGTCGGCGGGCCATGCTGCGACCAGTTTATCGTGAAAAGAATCGGTGGCGAGAGGCCGCGTCTACATCTTCCGTGTTATAGCCGCGGTAGACTACACGTGCCAAGGTGGGAACCACTTCACGAAAATCCCCTCCTGCGTGCGTTCGCAAAATTGCCGGCCATTTAGAAAATGTCAGAGGGGGATCCTGCCGTCGATGATGTCTTCCCACACCATCTCGCTTTTCACCGAGCGGGCTGACCTGGGCCCGCGGCCCACCTCTTTTGCGGCCTCCATCCTGGTTCACGGCCTGGCGGTGGCCGTGGCTTGGTTCAGCATCGTCTACAAGCCGCCCGTCGCCAAGGTGTCAATGGAGCACTTTGCGGTCCGCCAGCTCGATCTGCACATGCCCGACGAGCAGAGGCGCGCGGCCGCACCTCGCATCGCCTATCCTGCCGCGCATCCCGGTGTCCACGCGCCTGCTTCCGAAGGCAAACCGTCGCCGAGCGTGTCTGCTTTGCGCCAGGTGGCCCAAGCCAAGCCGGGCCCGCAGACGCTCATCCAGGCCGATCTCCCTGACCCTGTCACACTCCCCGAGCAGATTCCTGTCCCCCAGGTCGTCATCTGGTCGCCCACTACGGAGCCGGTCAACAAAATCGTTCCTCCATTGCCTGAGAAACCCACCGCCGCCGATGTAAAACCCTCGATCGAACGGCCCAATGAGGAGCTGACATTGGCCGACGTCGACATCGCGTCCAGTTTCACGCCTTCTCCCAAGTCCATCGTCGCGCCAAGCACGACTTCGCCCATCGCGGTCCACCTGCCGCAACAGGTCCAGCTCCCTCCCGTCTCGACCTCGCAGCCAGCCGCACAGCCGACTCCGGCTTCGGTCCTCTCTCTTTCTGACTTGCGCATGAAGGAGGGCACTGCCACCCTGCCGCCGGTGAGCGAGAGTGCGCCGTCGAATGCGCAGGGAGTCCTGGCGCCGGGCCAACCGCACGATCTCTCGCCGCCGGGCAAGGTCAACTCCGCCGCCAAATCGGGGCAAGCCGGCTCAGGCCAGGGCCCGCGGCCGGCGCAGACAATCATGGTCCCGGCACAACTCAAGGCCCGGTGGCAAAGACGAACGATTCTGGTTACGCCGCTTCCGTCGGCAAACCAGAAGGCTCCGTATCCGGATCGGCCAAGGGAACCGGTGACGCCAGCACTGACAGTAATCCGCCTTTGGCCACCGAGATTACCCTGCCTAAGGATGGCCATTTTAGCGCCGTTGTGGTTGGCGCCTCGCTTGAAGATCAGTTTCCCGAAATGGCTGGCGTATGGAGCGGCAGAATGGCCTACACCGTTTACCTGCACGTCGGACTGGCCCGAAGCTGGGTCCTGCAGTACTCGCTCCCGCGATCTTCCGACGCCTCCGCAGGCGGCACCATCGTCCGTCTTGAGGCGCCTTGGCCCTATAACATCGTCCGTCCCAATATCGAGCCTGGCGCTATTGACGCCGATGCCCTCATGGTCCACGGCTTCGTGAATCAATCCGGTCGCTTCGAAACCCTCAGAATCGTCTTCCCGCTGGCCTTTCCCCAGGCACAGTTCGTCATCGCCGCCCTGCAGAAATGGCAGTTCCGCCCTGCCATGCAAGACGGCCAATCCGCCAAAGTGGAAGTGTTGCTGATTATTCCCGAGCAGCTGGAGTGATCCGGTTCGCGCCGTCGGCTCGCCGGCCGGGATCACGCCTTCATCACGGCCTCGCACCTAGCTGTTTGTACGCGGTGCCTGCTGAAATCGGTGTCACGACCGGCGTGGCCGTACCCACAAACTCGGTCAGCGGACCACTTGTGTTGTCGCTTGCCACCCATACGTTGCCTGATCCGTCGATGGCGATGCCGTAGGGTTCAAGCAGCCCGTTGCTTATGTAGCCATTGGCGCCGGAGATCGCCGTTCCACTGGAATTGAATTCACTGATGCTGTTGCTGTTGCCGCCATTGTTCGCGGTCCACACGTTGCCTGCGCCGTCAATGGCGATTCCGTAGGGCCCGCTTATGCCGCCGCCGCTGTAGCCGCCTGCGCCAGACACAGGCTGGCCGCTCGATGTGGACTCGCTGATGCTGCCCCCGCCGCCGCGGTTCGTCGCCCACACGTTCCCGGATCCGTCAATCGCCACGCCGTAGGGAGAGTTAAGTCCCCCGCCCGTGAAAAGCGTGAAAGTGGGCGGCTGTCCGGGCAGGCTGCTCGGAACTGCCTCCGCAATGCTCGATGTGGCCGCGGTGTAGTTTGCCGTCCACACATTGCCGGAGGTGTCCGACGCAATTCCGGCCGGGCCAACCAAGGTGTCGCTTCCAAAGCCGCTGCTGGGCGAAATCGCCAATCCGAAGGATAGAGAGGAACTGAATTCGCTCATGCTGTTTCCGCCAAAATTTGCGATCCACGCATGGCCGACATTGTCGATGGCGATGCCATAGGGTTTGTTCAGCCCCCCTCCGACCCACCCGGGCGGATTGGAGATCTTCTGCCCCTGGGCATTGAATTCGCTCACGTCGTCGCCATTAAAATTCGAAGCCCACGCATTGCCATATTCGTCGATGGCAATGCTTGTTGGTTGGTTCAGGCCAGCCGCGGTGAGCGGCGAACCATCGATTGCAACCCCGTTGGAACTGAACACGCTGATGCTGCTGGAGTCGTAATTGGGCACCCATACATTGCCCGCGCCGTCAATCGCGATTCCCTCCGGGGCAAATCCCGTGCCATCCAGTCCGTCTCCCGAATACGTGATCGCGATGGTGAAGTCGTTGGGCGCCGAACCGAGCCTCGGCCCGAAAACCGGATTCGGCGACATCAATCCGTAAATCGTTGACACATTCGACCCTGGGTTGTGCGCGATATTGATCGCCGCCGTCGCGGTGTCCGACGGCTGCGAACCGGTCGTCCCCCTAGAAAGCGCGGCGCTGAACAGAGAGCTGCACGGCGTCGACGACGGTCCCGACGAGTTCACGCATGCGGCCAGAATGTCCGCCAACGTGTAGATCTCGGCCTGCGGCACCGTCCCGTTGCCCGCTGGCGTGACGGCAAGCGCCACACCTTGGCTCAGCGATTCAAGATTCGCCACCGTGGCAAACGCATTCGGCAAATCCGTCGCCGTCGCCAGCGCGGTGCTCGAGCTCGACACGTGTGTCGCATCCGTGGCAAACCCCGCGATCGCGTACGCAGTCGCGATCGTCGAAACCTCGTTGATAACGGCATAAGTCGATGACGAGAGCGACCCGCACGTCCCCAGCCCGGCGATCAGCCCGATTGCGGCATTGGTCCCCTGCCCCAATCCCGGATTGCCGCCCATCGCATAGAGGTACACTTGCGAGCCCGCGCTGGGACACGAATAGTCACCCGTGATGCTGAAGGTTCCCCCCGATTGCGTTGTGACGTAGTAATTGTGGTCGGGGTCTTGGGTCGTGCCGCCAGTGCTGGCCAGCAGCGACACCGATGCACTGCCGTAGCCCGTCGTGTTGGCTGCGTAGAGGTATACGTGAGCGCCAACAATGGGCTGCTGCCCGCCGTGCACGATGCCCTGCAGGGCCGTGCCTGGTACTGAACGGGATTCCGTTTCCGTTGGGCTTGTTCCCGGCATACCCGAGCAGCCAGACAGAACAAGAGCACACGATATCAACACAATCGGCCAGGAAATACGCACGGGGGAACTCCCTTCGTTCGGTCGTGTCGCGTCGTTACCCGGTTTTCTCAGTCGTTGTTAACGGATTCTCTGGGTTCTGTCAAGCCCACGTTCTATGTACTGCTGTTGGGAATCAGCCGCGGAGAAGTCAAATTGTTCACGATAGCGCGGAAGATCGCCGTCAGCTTGGTAAGGTTTTGGTTGCTCGGCGCCGTCGCTTGGCAGCCGGAGCCGTCGTCGGAGTAGAAGTTTACTTGAGCCGAAGCCATCGCCGCCAGCGCATCGCAGCCCTGCTTTCCCGGACCCCAGGTTCCCCCGTTCGTCGTCACCGAGGCGCTGTAGGTCCGATCCGACAGGCAGCTTCCCGTCTTCGGCGCGCCGTACCCGATCGTATAAACGGCCGTTCCCGCCTGCGCCGCTGCCTGCGCCGCCAGCACCGCCTGACCGCACTCGCCCAGAGCCGACGGGTAGGTAGGATCGTTGTAGTGCGACGGATTGGTCGTGCTTGTTCCCGTCCCGTTCAGCGTGCCCTCGCTGGCAATTAGGCTGATCGGACTGGTGGTGCACGCACCCCCGGCGGTGTAGGCGTTCGATGCGCATGCCGTCGCGTCGCCGTCAGAGAGAAGGATCATCGCGTTCTGCGAGTTCGGATTCGCCGCCTGCTGCGCCGCCAGCGCCGTCTGCGCCGCATAGATCACCTGTGCATAGTAGGTCCACTCATAGCGCGTCGAAACGCCGCTGCAGCCGCTCTTCCCCCCGCCCGCGATCACAATATGCGAACTGGTGTTCAGGCTTGCCGCCGTGTCCGTGGTCTTGTAATCGTTCGCCCACGTCACCACCTGGTACGTATCCCCCGTGGGCAGTATGGTGTTCGATGGCGGATCGGGAAACGTGTAGGCCACGGCCGTCGGGAGGCCGGCGTTGCAGGTGTAGTCTTTGTAAGCTGTCGATGTGGTCACCGCGGGAAACACAAACAGGGTCACGCTGTCCACATAGCTTGTGCTCGACGAGCAGGTTTGGCCGAGCGCGCAGGGATACAAATCGTTCAGCAGCGTCTGAATGCCCTTCTGTGCGCAGTAAAGCTGGGTCCCACTGCATTGCACGCCGTTGTCCTGGTAGCCCATCGATGGCGTCGCGTCCAGGATGATGGCGATATTCCAGGGCGCGTTTTGCCCGCCGCGCATGGCTGCCTTTGCTGTCGCCGACACGTTCATCTGACGCATGCCGATCAGTCCCCCAAACCACAAGGGAATCGTCGCCGTCTGCGTCACCGACAGAGCGTTGTAACCCCCTGAGGCCCCCGAGGCGGTTTCGCACGCCACGTTGAGCGTGCCGGAAACGGTGTTCAGGCAAAGGAACGTCGGTGTCGCCACCACATTCTGCAACATCGGGTTCGCATTCAATCCATTCGATTGCGCGCTGTAGGTGGTCACGTTGGTCGACGCCTGGGTCGTGTTCGGCATGGCTTGTGCTCCCGCCAGAGCGGCCGCATTGGTTGATGCCACCAGCTTCTGGTACGCGTAATACACATGCCCGATGTCGACCGAGGCCGCCGCAAGAGCTATCATCGTGGCGCCGGTGAGCACCACGACCACCGCTGTCTGGCCGCGTTCATTCTTCAGGAACCTGCGCATAAACGGAATTCCAAACCGTTTCATGGTTTAAATTCCTCCTTTCGCGCAGCTTTGGCGCCGCGTCCGCCTGCGTTCGGTTGTTCGATGGGCTGAACCTGGGAATTACGCGCTGCGCGTGGGCTCCCGAACGCAAAAAAACACGGGAGACACGTCGAGCTACGCGCTGTGAGCGCGTGGAGGCCTGCGCGTTCGTCGCTGGGCGATACCATCGAACGGCCTCGCGTACACTCCGGCGACCTCTTGGGGAATGGGTAATCTGGACTTATCTTCAATCACCTACAGGTAACCGACCATTACACTTTCGTGCTAGTAGTAGGTGACATTGGTAATGCATCGCGCTGGATAATCCGTGGTCGGGGGTCCGGTCAGTCGCCTTGTTAGGCCGAATCGATAGCAGCAAAAAGGGCACGGCTCTTCTGCCATGCCCTTCGGGAGGCTTTCCCGGTCCTTCTGCTTTCCTGTGAACTTTCTACGGCTACGTTGTGCCGTTGGGGATCAGCCGCGGCGCGCTCAGATTGTTGGTGATCGCACGGAAGATCGCCGTCAGTTTCGTAAGGTTTTGATTGCTCGGGGCCGTCGCCTGGCAACCTTGGCCATCGTCGGAGTAGAAATTCACTTGGGCCGAGGCCATTGCTGCAATTGCCTGGCAAGGTTGGTCGCCCGGACCCCACGTGCCGCCGCCCGTCGTCACCGACGCGCTGTATGTCTTGTCAGACAGGCACCCTCCCGACGTCTCTGAGCCGTAACCGATCGTGTAAACCGTCGTCCCTGCATTCGCCGCGGCCTGTGCCGCCAGCACCGCCTGTCCACACTCGCCCAACGCCGACGGGTAGGCATAGGATTTGTATCCTGACGGATTGCTCGTGCTCGTTCCCGTCCCGTTCAGCGTACCCTCGGTCGCCACGATCTGAGCCCTGGTATTGCATGCGCCACCCGTGGTGTACGCATTCGACGCGCACGCCGTTGCGTCGCCGTCGGTAAGGATGATCATGGCGTTCTTTGACCCCGGATTCGCCGTCTGCTGCGCGACCAGCGCTGCCTGCGCCGCGTAGATCACCTGTGCATAGTAGGTCCCCTCGCCGCCCGGCGCCTGCACTCCGTTGCAGCCGCTCTTACCCCCGGCCGCGATCACGATATCCGAACTCGTGTTCAGGCTCGTCGCTGTGTCGCTGGTCTTGTAATCGTTCTCGAACCCGATCACCTGGTAGGTATCGCCCGATGGCATAGTCAGGCTTGAAGGCGGATCAGGAAAGGTATACGCCACGATCGTAGGGTTGCTCGTGGGGCAAGTGTAGTCTTTTGATTGCGTCGCGGTTGTCACGGCAGGAAACACGAACAGGCTCACGCTGTCCACATAGTTGGTGCTCGAGGTGCACGTATCGCCCAGGGCACAAGGATACAAATCGTTCAGCAGCATTTGCACGCCCTGCAATGCGCAAACGATCTTGGTGCTCGAACATTGCGCACCGCCATCGCTCTGGCTCATCGACGCAGTGGTGTCCAGGATAACGGCGATGTTCCAAGGGGTGTTCTGCCCGCCCCGCATGGCCGCCGTCGCCGTTGCCGCCAGGTTCATCTGGTGCATGCCGATCAGCCCCCCGAACCACAAGGGGACCGTTGCCGTCTGCTTTACAGACAGGGCGTTATAACCGCCGCTGCCGCCGGTGGAAGTCTGGCACGTCACATTGAGGCTGGTTGAAACAGTGCTCAGGCAAAGAAAGCTCGGCTTCGCCGTCACATTCTGCAACATCGGGGTCGCGTTCAATCCCCCCGATTGTGCGCTGTATGTGGCCACGTTGGTCGACGCTTGCGCGGTGTCGGGCATGGCCTCCGCCCCCGCCAGGGCGGCCGCATTGGTCGAAGCTACCAGCCTCTGGTAGGCGTAGTAGATATGCCCGACCTCAACCGAGGCGCTGGCAAGTGCCATCATCGACGTCGCGGTGAGCGCAATGATCACCGCCGCCTGGCCCCGTTGATCCTTCAGAAACCTGCGCATTAACGAAGTTCTAAACCGTCTCATGGGACAAATTCCTCCTCTCGCGCAGTTGCCGTCGTTCGCGAACGTGCCAGGCGGCTCGACGGGTCGATCTGAAGTACTGGGAGCCATCAGTACACAGTGCGGACCTTGACCATCACGGGTTCGTTCAGCGTCCTTTCCACCGTCCCCGCTTTGCGGGAAGGCGAACTTCCAGTGGTTGGACTATGGGTCGTAGCCGCGCCGCTGGGGAAGTGATGCGCGTTGAGCACGAGGATGCTTCCGATTTCGTCTCTGAGTTGTGTCACCGTTCGGTCTTGCTGACTCCACGGCTCTCTTCCCAGGGACTGGGGATCTCACCTCATAATCGGGAATCGTCGGTAATCCGCATATTGCACTTTCGTGCTAGAACAGCGTGACCTCGGTACTGAGACGCGGCCAGGCTCGCCTATGGCCGCATCTATTCCGGCCGGAGTGAATCGAGCCGAACGGCACAGGAGCCCACATGCTCATGATCGGCGAAAGAAAGAAGAAGATAGCTCCCATTTCTGGCGAGGCCGCTGTGATTCTGCCTCGGCTCGCATCCGCAGCTGTTGGCAGCAAAAAGGGTACGGGTTCTGTGCCCGTACCCTTCAAGAACTGCCGTGCCGTCCTGGCCCTTTGCTCTTCGCCCCCTCACGTCGTCCCGTTGGGAATCATCCTCGGCGCGGTCAGCCCGTTCGTGATGGCGTGGAAGATCCCCGTCAACTTTGTGATGCTCTGGTTGGCCGTAGCCGTCGCCAGGCAGCCATTGGCATCGTCGGAATAGAAATTCAGCTCCGCCGAGGCCATCGCCGCCAGCGCCTGGCACGGCTGGTCGCCCGCCTTCCAGCTCCGCCCATTCGTTGTCACGCTCGCGCTATAGGTCCTATCGGACGTGCATCCCCCTGACGTCTCCGCGCCGTAGCCGATCGTGTAGACTGCGGTTCCCGCATTCGCCGCTGCCTGCGCCGCCAGCACCGCCTGACCGCATTCGCCCACCGCAGAAGGATAGGCCGGACTGGTGGGATTGTTCCCCGCGATCCCGTTCAAAGTGCCGGCGGCGGAGGGCTGCAGGCCACTGGTCGAGGAGAACCTCGCGCTTGTGCCCGAACCGCTATAGGAAGCCGTTGCTGTCGCATCGCCATCGCTAAGGATAATCATCGCGTTCTGAGAACCCGGATTGGCCACCTGATGCGCAACCAACGCTGCCTGCGCCGCATAGATCACCTGCGCATAGTAGGTCCCTGCGCCGCCTGGAGCACGAATTCCGCTGCAGCCGCTGGTCGCGCCGGACGCAATTACGATATCCGAGCTGGAGTTCAGGCTGGTTGCCGAGTCCGCGGTGCGGTAGTCATTCGAATACGGGATGATCTGGTACGTCCACGCCGAGTCTAGAGTCGGCACCATATAGGACTCGTGGGTAGGGTCGCCACTGCCTCCGGAACAATAGTCCTTCGGCGCCGTGCTCGTAAGCACCGGCGGAAACACGAACAGGCTCACGCTGTCCACAGAACTGTTGCTGGAACTGCAGGTCTCGCCCAGCGGACAGGGATCCAGATCGCTTAGCAGCGCCTGCACGCCAAGGAGCGCGCATGAGATCTGTGTTCCCGAGCATTGCGCGCCACTGTCCCGGCCATTCATCGACCCGGTTGTGTCCAGGATGATGGCGATATTCCAAGGCGTGTTCGTCCCCCCGCGCATGGCTGCGGTCGCGACCGCCGACAGGTTCATCTTCGATAGACCGATCAGCCCGCCAAACCACAGATTCACCGTCGCCTTTTGCGTCACCGACAGGGCGTTGTAGCCGCCGGAGGCGCCTGTCGACGTGCTGCACGGCACATTCAGGGTCGTCGCCACCGTGCTCAGGCAGAGGAAAGTCGGCGTTGCCGTCACGTTTTGCAACATCGAAGTGGCGTTCTTTTGTCCTGTTTCGGAACTATAAGCGGTCACATTGGCTACCGCGGTGACCGTGTCGGGCATGGCTTGCGCTCCCGCCAGCACGGCTGTATTCGTCGACGCCACCAGCTCTCTGTACGCGTAATAAATGTGGCCGACCTCAACCGACGTCCCGGCTAGGGCGACAATCGCCGTGATGGTCAGCGCCACGACAACGACTGACTGGCCCCCTTCATCTCTCAGTATTCTGCGCACAAACGGACCTCCAGCCGTTTTGTGGGGAAAAATCTTCTTGGGGGAAGACCCCTCTCCTCACATTTGGATCGCGGCTTGTGTCGATGACAAATTGCTGTTCGGGCTGAAATTGAGGATCGGGAGCCATGTGTACGTATAAGTAACCGTGAGCGTGACGGGATAGTTCGCCTCCATCGCCGGCGCCGTAGTGCAGGAAAACGAACTGCCGGTTCCTGTGTAGGTGTCCGTGTTCAGGCTGGTGTCCGTGATGACCAATTTCAATGCTAGCTTTGACGGCGTCAGGTTCGGCAACGCTCCCGTGACAAACGATTTGGCCGCTGCGCACGGGTCATTATTAGGGAACAGGCCTGCCTCACCCCCAACCGACATGACGGCCGAGGAGGTTGCATTCCCGATCTGTTGCAGAAAGTACAAGGCCACCGAAAACGAAGCCGTCCCGGTCAGGACCATCATCAGCAACGGCAGGGTGACTGCAAACTCCACCAGTGCCGTTCCTTCATCGCCCCGCCGGCCCGAAGTGCGCTTCACGCGACGGGTAAGGGAATTGCCTATCCTGCGTAGACTAAATCCAATCTTCATCGTTCCACCTCCCAGCGGGGTCGGCCTTGCCATTCGGATTCCGTCCCGCCGCTTGCCAAAGGATCTCCTTGGCGCCCCCCTGGCGCCCGTCACTTGCTCCTCTTCAACTGTTCCAGGAAGAGATCGAACTCCCTCCTGCTGGCCGCGTCGAGTATGGGAGCCTTTCCGTTGCGCAAGTCCTTTTCGTCCGCCAGAACAAACTGCAGCCCTACGCCATCCGGACCCCACCGAACGGCCCGTGTTTGCACGGCAACCGAGCGTTCTGCGCATTCGTCGCCGCGGTCGGTCCTCTGCAACGTCATCAGGACCAAGGTCCCCGGATACCACCTCTCCTCGGTCACTACATAAAGCCCTGTCGAACTGATATCGCGAATCCCGTGCGCCATGGGTGACGCGCCGTTCCAGTAGTACGCGGCCAGTCCTGGCTCCTTGACCCGCGGAGCTTTCCGTGGATCGGGTGACCACCACCGCTTAATCCAGTTGCGCTGTTGCCTGACGGCCTTTGCACCCGGAAACGTCAGATCCATGTTGTGGGTCTGCTCCGCGGTAGGCTTCTCTTGTCCATTGCGGTCTTCCAGCTCCAGAAGTCCCGGGCCGCCGCTCCACAGCGGCTTTTCACGCAGCAAAGCCGCGCCTGCGATCACCGGCCTCGTTTCCCCCTCGTCGCGCACGCTCGTCAACCTTTCCAGTTGCTGCTCCATCTCCTCGGCCACGCACAGCACAAGCTGATCCCCGGACTGTGTCTGCGACGAGTAAATCGAGTGCGCCGGCAACGCCAACACGCTCTGGGGTCGCGGGCTCGACGAACTCACCTGAAACGTGGGGAACGACTCGGCTATATCGACCACGCGGCACTCTTCGTCCAGATAGATCAGATCCAGCGGCGCGGGCATCGTCACTGCGGGAATTCCCCGGAACGGCCTCATCCACACACCTTCGCCGGACTTCAGCGGTCGTTCCATCATCAGTTCCGCGGCGTGTGTTGCGGAAAGGTCGCCCGCCTTCACCTTCAAGCCAAGGAAGCACTCCCGTGTCTGGTTATAGGCGCAATAGGTCTGCGATTCCATTGGCTCTCTCGCCTGCGGCACCTCTGCCGCGGTTCCCTTCCTTGTCGGCGCTCCGGCTGCCAGTTCGATCCTTGCCAGCAATCCCATTCGAGGACCGGCCCTTTCTCTCCCCCTGCGGTAAAGCTCCAGACGGGGACACCTCACCTCTTACCCCTGCCTAGGCGGCCCACTCAGGCATTTGCCGCCATGGCAACGGAACCTCCGGAACCCTTCCGTGGCGCCACCCCGTCTTTCGGCACGCCACTGTGTCTTGCGCCCCGCTTACTTCACCCGTGTCCGGCGGCGCTGAATCAGGATCACCAGAATAATGACCGCCAAAACCCCGGCAACAATTCTGATAATCGTGGTGCTGTCCATGCAATTCTCCCCTTCCTCGCTCAATGTTTGGTCAGTGTGCTGAATGACTCAACCATCACAATCACGGCTGGTCCCAGTGTAACCAGAAAAAGCGCAGGAAAAATGAACAGCACCAGAGGAAACACTAGCTTGACCGAAGTCTTTCCTGCCGCCTCCTCGATCATCTGCACGCGCTGAACTCGCAGCGTGTCGGAATGAACGCGGAGCATCTTGGCAATGCTCGTTCCGAATTGCTCCGTCTGCACAAGCATCGATACCAAATTGCGCAGACATTCGACGCCGGTGCGGTCGGACAGGTTCTTCCACGCCTCTGACCGCGCGCGTCCGGCGCGCTGCTCCAGCACCACAACTCCCATCTCGTCGCATAACTCCGGCTGTGAGTGCCTCAACTCCTGTGCGGTGCGCGCCGTCGCCTGGTCCAGACTGAGCCCCGCTTCCATGCAAATCACCAAAAGATCCAGCACGTCCGGCAAGCCTCGTTGAATCCGCTTTTGCCGCGCCTCGATTCGTTTTCCCAGCCAGAAGTCCGGAGCCAGGAATCCACCGCCCAACGCCACCAGGTACACGAAGAAAGGACCCAGGTTTGCCAGTCCGCTCAACCCGGCCACCACGGCCAGCAGCAACGGAGTCACCACCTTGCAGCCATAGAAGACCTTCACCGCGGACTCATTGCGATAGCCCGCCAGTGTCAGACGTTGTACGACAACCGAAACCTCTTTCTGGCTCCTCGGCATCAGGTTCTCAAACGTCTTCACCAGGTTGCCGATCGAGGACCCGGCATGCTGCACGGTCCCAATCAGGCTTCTCCGCTTGGGTCGGGGTTCGATGATTTCGCTGATGCGCTGGAGCGCCGCCTCGCGATAGAACAGCAGGATCCCGACGCTCGCGATCAGCAGAAAGGCGGCTAAAAATGCTAGAACTGCGAATCCCATATGTCCCCTTTACACGTCGATGTCGACAATCTTGTGAATCACAAATCCGCCAATCAGGATCAACCCCGCAGCGCCCCACATCAGCTTGATGCCGATGGCGCGATGCCACAGAATGCTGATCATTTGCGGATCCACAAAGTAGATGCCCACGCCGAGCACGATCGGCAACATAGTCAAAATCCAACCCGTAAGCCGTCCCTGCGCCGTATGCACCATGATCTGGCGCTTGAGCCGGAAGCGCTCCCGGATGACGTACGCGGTCTTGTCCAGCACCTCGGCCAGATTGCCTCCGCTCTCCTTCTGAATCATGATCGCGGTGGCCGTGATCTTCAGATCCTGCAGCGGAACCCGGGCAAGCAGATTTTCCAGTGCGGCGTTCATCTCCAGGCCGTAGTTCTGTTCCTCAAAACAAATCTTGAATTCGCTGCCCACCGGCGCCGCGCACTCGCGCGACACCAGGGCCATGGCCGCAAGCAGACTGTGCCCCGCGCGGAGACCGCTCACCATCAGGTCCAGTGCCTCCGGCAATCCCTTCTCGAATTGGCTGAACCTCCGGTTGCGCTTGAACACCACCCAGCCAAACGGCATGGCGCCCGTCACGATCCCCACCGCCAGCGAAAGGAAGAAGGAATCGGCGACCTGCGAAACCGCATAGGCCGGAAGCACAAAACAGGCCGCGCTCACCACCAGAAGCCGCCCCGCGCTCCAATCCAGATTCGCCTGGCCCAGCATTCTCCGTAAATAGGGCGTCAGTTCGAACTTCAGCAACTTCTGGTTCAGCCAGGGAATGCTGCTCAGGATCTCGTTCTTGCGTACGTTCAGTTTTTCCTTTCGCGGATTCTGCCGATCGGCCCCGATCGCCGAGTCCAGCGTGGCCAGCGCCTGCTTGGAGCTGTTGGAGGGTCCGAAAGCAACCCATGGCAGCGCAATCAACGTAAATACGCCTACAAAGACCAAACCGAAGATCAATCCCATTTCCGTTCCCTCCTTTCCTCTTAGTTGACCGGGGTTTCCCGCTCGAACAGGCTGGGCGGCAGGACAATTCCTGACACGCGCAGGCGCTCCAGGAACCGGGGGCGGATGCGCGTGGGTTTGAAGACGCCGATGACGCGGCCGTCCTGGCCAATGCCTTTCTTCTCAAACGTGAAGATCTCCTGCATGCTGATGATGTTCTCTTCCATGCCCGTAATCTCGGCTATGCTTGTGATCTTGCGCGTCCCATCGCTCAAGCGCGTGGCCTGCACCACAATCGTGATCGCCGATGCCATCTGCTGCCGCACCGATCTCTCCGGCAGGTTCATGTTCGTCATGGCCACCATCGACTCCAGCCTCGATAGCGCGTCGCGCGGTGAGTTGGCGTGAATGGTGGTCATTGAGCCCTCGTGACCGGTGTTCATGGCCTGTAGCATGTCGAAGGCTTCCTCGCCGCGCACCTCGCCGATGATGATGCGGTCGGGACGCATACGCAGGGCGTTAATCAAAAGTTGCCGCTGGCGAATGGCGCCTTGGCCTTCGATGTTCGGAGGCCGCGTCTCCAGGCGCACGATGTCTTCCTGTGCCAGCCGGAGTTCTGCCGCGTCTTCAATGGTCACCAGCCGCTCGTTGTTCGGAATGTACTGCGAGAGAATATTCAGAAACGTCGTCTTGCCGGCGCCCGTGCCTCCTGAAACCAAGATGCTGATGCGTGCCCGCACCGCCGATGACAAAACTTCCATCATCTCCGCCGAGATGCTCTTCAACTGCACCAGTTGGTTGGCCGCCAGTGGTCCGGTCCCGAATCGCCGGATCGACAGCGATGGTCCGTCCAGCGCCAGCGGCGGAATGATGGCGTTCACGCGCGAGCCGTCGGGCAGGCGCGCATCCACCATGGGCGATGACTCATCCACCCGGCGGCCTACCCGCGACACGATCCGGTCGATGATCTGCATCAGATGGCGGTCGTCGCGGAACGACGCGTCTACCTTCTGCAGTAGCCCGCCCTTCTCCACAAACACGTGGTCTTTGTCGTTCACCAGGATGTCGGAGATCTTGGGGTCGCGGAGCAGCGGCTCCAGAGGACCCAGTCCAAATACCTCATCCAGCAACTCGGCGTGAATCTTCTCTTGCTCGTCGAAGTTCAGCGGCACACGCTGGTCCGACATGATCTCCTTCACCAGCCCCGACACCGCCTGCCGCGCCTGGCTCGAATTCACGCGCGACAGCTTCTCCAGATCGAGCTTCGAGAGCAACGTCCGGTGAATTTCCGCTTTGTAATTCTCTAGATTCAGCAGTTCCACGGTTTACCTTCCACCCAATTGGAAATTCCGTTCTTTACGCCATCACCCGAAAAAGTTGAAGCTGAAGCCTCTCTTCTTGGCCGGGGTCTCGCTCTTTCCGGTCACCGCGTTCACCATCTGCTTGATCTGTCGCGATATAGCCGAGTCCGACAGCACCAGCGGCGTGGCGTTGACCTGCTTGGAATGAACCGTTGCATAGTCGTTCGGTATCTTCCAATGCGCCTGCCTGGTTAAAGCTTTAGTGATATGCTCCTCCGTCACACCCAGGGCGCGCGGTTCATACCGGTTGATCACGATCTCCATCTTCGGCAGGGCGGCGGAGAAGAACTGCGTGATGATCCGGTTCGAGTTGCGCAGCTCGGGGATGCTCGCTTGCGTCACCAAGTAGACCGTAGTCGCTTCTCTGTATGCGGCCGTTCCCATCCCCTCCAGCTTCGAGCCGAGATCCAACACCACGTTCTCGAACTCCTGCCGCGCCACATACAGCAACCGGTTGATGGCCTCGTTGTCAGCCTGGTACCGGACATACGTCCCTGGGGCTGCCAGCACCGAGAGGCCGGAATCGTGCTTCACCAGAAGCTGCGCCAGAAAGCGTGCATCCATCCGGTCCACCTGTTGCAGGGCGTCGATGGCCGAATGCTCGGGCGTGATGCCCAGGTTGAGCGCGGCGTCCCCCAGCGGCAGATCGAGATCAATCAGTAGCGTGCTCTGGCCTGAGTTCTTGGCTAGCCCTACCGCGAAATTGCAGGCCACCATCGTCGTTCCTGCCCCGCCCTTCGATCCCATGAACGCGAAGAGCTTTCCCGCTGGCTTCATCGCGCTCCGCGTCATCGGACGCCGCGTCGTGGCCCGCACCAGGGTTTCCGCAATCACCTCGGGCGTGAATGGAAGCGTCAGAAACTCGCGCGCGCCGGCCCGCATGCAGCGCACTAACAGCTCCGGATCGGAGTTTTCCGAATACACCATCACCATGGCCTCGCCTTTGGCGTCAATGTTCTCCACCAGCTCCAGGGCGTATTCGGGATTGCTGTCCAACTCGATGATGACGACGTCATATTTCGCTTCCTGCAGCTGGGGGACATCGTCGAGTCCCGGCGGATAACTGGAAAACTCAGAAACCTCGCTGCCCTCGCATCCAGCCAGAGCCAGAACCGCAGCCGCGCGGCGTTCCTGACTGGGACTGATCACCGCAACCGAAAGCGGCTTGGCACTAATCGATTCGGGATAGGAGTCGAACGAATATGGGGAAGCATTTGCGGCCACGTTGTGCTGACTCCTTGGCGATTCCTGCCTTGGGTTATTGTGCTTTTCCAGCGCTCGCATCGACAGCGCTGGAAATGCGTACGTTGCTTGCTCCAAACTGGACACGGTCTTCCTCTGTCCTTAACGTGCAAAAAACGAAATCAACGTCCCGATCGCGATAGCTGGTGCATACGGCATCTTGTACCGCCGCGGATTACTCAGAACTGCCTCCCCGCGCTCCTTCGCACCGAAAACCAGATCGCCGGTGTGCTGAAATAACTCCTTTAAGAATCCGCCCCAGGCCGCCATGGCGAGCGCCATCACTCCCCCCACCAAGCCGGTCATCACCAGCGCTAGCAACAGTTGGTACGCGCCGATCCAGGCTCCGATTGCTGTGCACAGTTTCACGTCGCCGGCGCCCATCCCGCCCATCCAGAAAAGGAATCCGTAGATCAGGAGCCCAAGACCCGCGCCAGCCAGGCTCTGCTCGACCCCGTGCCAGCCACGGAGCCATCCCGAGACCACAATCCCGCAGCCAAGGAACGGAAGCACAAGCCAGTTCGGAATGCGCCGGCTGCGAAGATCTGTGAACGTCGCCACACCCAGGACAATCACGGTGGGCCACCAGGCATACGAGTGCATGATCCCTGCTCCTTGTCCCTAGGGCCTTGCGGGGCTACCCTTCCTACAGCAATTTCCCAGCCAAACTCCCAAGGTCAGGAACCTGCGTGGTTCCAAATAGATGCAAGCGAATTGCCATGGGAGGTGTACACGGCTGTTTACGCCCGAATCGAGCCGCTGGAGTGGGCCGTTTACACCTCGACTTGCCCTCGGCATCCCAGCCGTGACTCTTGTAACTCATTGTTAAATCAGAAGATTACGGAGGCGATTACGAAGGTAAGTTGGCGCTGCAGGAAGCAAATTCACGCCTCCTCTAGCAAAAGTTAGGCAAAGAGCCCCGCTTTCTTTTCCCGTTCTTGGCCTGCTGGCTCTCGATCATTACCGAGGTCACACTTGCGTAGCACGAAAGAGGAATGTTCCCTCCACAAAGGATTGCCGATGATGAACCTACATCGCCAAGCCTCTCTGAACGGCGCCTTGCAATCGGCGACATGGTAGATCGCTCGGTAATGACAAGAATCGGATTGTATTCAGAAGACCGCACCCTGCACCCTCTTCTTTCTTCTGCCCTTGGTAAGGACTTCGAGGTCCTGCTTGAGACGGATGGAGATGGAATGAACAGCCTCGTCTCCGCCGCGGGCTGCGATGTCATGATCCTCGACCTCTATTCCTCCCAGGACTCGCTGCAAACACGGATCGAGTCAGCGCGGCGCCTGATTGCCTCAAATATTCCGGCCATCCTGATGGCTGACGACAGCCTGCGTTCCACTGCGTTCGAACTCGTCCGCTCCGGGGCTTTTGGCTACTGCCGCCGCCCGCCTTCGATTCGCGACCTGAAAACCATGCTCAGCCGGGCCTACGAGACTTCCGCGCTGAAGCAGCAGCTTTACAGCGTGCAGCACCGCATCGTGGAACCGGGGCGTTGCGACCGCATCATCGGATCGAGCCCCAGCATGCAGCGCGTCTATCAGTTAGTGCGCAGCGTCACGAACCTCAACGCCGCCGTTCTCATCACCGGCGAAAGCGGCACCGGCAAGGAACTCATCGCCCGCGCCATCCATAATCTCGGTTCCCGCGCCAACAAGCCCTTCGTCGCCGTTTCCTGCGGCGCTATCCCTGAAACCTTGATCGAGGCCGAGCTCTTCGGCCATGAAAAAGGCGCCTTCACCGGAACCGTCGGCACCCGCGAAGGCTACTTCGAGCAGGCCGCCGACGGTACCCTCTTCCTCGACGAAATTGGCGACCTGAGCATCTTCACACAAGTCAAGCTCCTCCGTGTCCTGCAGCAGATGGAGTTCAGCCGCCTGGGCTCGAACAAGCTCATTCCCTTGCGCGCGCGCCTCATCTTCGCCACCCACCAGGATCTTGCCAAGCTCGTCGCCGAAGGCAAGTTCCGTCAGGATCTCTATTACCGCATCAACGTCATGCGCATCGAGTCGCCGCCGCTCCAGGAACGGCTGGAAGACATTCCGCTCATCGCACGCCATTTCTTGCGCCATTATGCCGGCGTCTTCCAGAAGCCGATGGACTCCATCGAGCCCGCGGCGCTGGAAATGCTCCAGTCCTACCCCTGGCCCGGCAACGTGCGCGAACTCGAAAACGTGCTGCAGCGCTCCATCATTTTGGCGCCGGGCCGCGTGGTTCGTGCCGAGGACTTGTGTCTCAAAGCCCTGGAGCCGGAAGAAGATGCCCCCGCCTTCGACGAAGTCGTCAACATCGCCGATTACAACCCTTCAGGCTCGTTCGAGCGCCAGCTCCGTGACTACAAGATCAAGCTCGCCGTCGCCGCCGTCCGCGAAAGCAACGGCAATAAGACCTTGGCCGCGCGAAGCCTCTCCATCTCCCGCGCCTATCTGCACCGCCTGCTTCGCCTCGCCGAGACCGATTCTCTCGCCGAGCCCGACTCTCTCTATGCGGAGCAGAAACTGCGCGAAACCGTCACCGCCTGAGACGGCGATCTCCTGCAAATCCTGCGTTGGCGGTGTCCTGTCGACGGTCCGCACTGTGCAATCTGACTTGGCTTTGACTTAAGCGAAATAGTCGACTTGCATTCCGGGGACCTCGTCCGGTGCTTCAGGGCCACGCTCCGTCTCGCCCTCCAGCATTAGATCGTCCTCTTCGTTCTCCTCCGCGCCGGCGCCTTTTCTCCCGTTTCCGCTGCTCTCTGCCCTCGCCCGGCTTTGCCGATGGGTCGATATCGAATACCGCCGGCGGCCGCAAATCCGCCGACGGCGCCTTCACGGCAGGCAATGGGCGAATTCCCGGAATGGGTCCAATCTCCATCTTCGCTTCTCGATTCCTGCCGCAATGTATCGGCATGGAGAAGCGAATCTTTAATCTTTCCGATCCCGATTTGTCCGATTTCTGGACACGTGCGCCTCTCGCAGCACTACCGGCGCATCGCCATCGCCGTCGGAGCCAGCAGCGAACTGCCATCGCCCGCGTACCGTCGGCTCCTCGATTCTGCCTCCATTTGCTCCAGAGATTGGTTCAGCACCAGCAGCCCCTGCGCAAGGCTCATGCCCGCGGGCAGAGGCACAAAGCCCCCGCGCACTTCGCTCATGTCCCGCGCAAAGGTCTTCACCAGTAGCGCTCGGATGTTTAAGTGCACTTCCAGAGCCTCGGTCTTCCAGTCGCCGGCGCTCACCCCTACCCGCTGAAGCCGGAACCATCCGCCTTTGTCCAGACGGCCCAGGATCCCGAATCCAAAGTCCACGTTCTCGTCCACGTGACCCTCCAGCCGCGCCAGACGCTTCCAACGGGCGTCAACCCAAAGCGTACCGCTCATCGCGTGGAAAATGCGCGCCTCAAGGGTCCGGGCCGGATCCTCGGGATTGGGCCGAAAGCGCAGCCGATAGCAGCCGTCCTCTTCGCCGTCGTATTCGTACACGAACGCGCTCGGCAATAGAGCCAGAATCCGGCCAATGCGCTCCTCGTCCTCGTCATATTGCTTCTGTTGGCGGGCCTGCTCGCTCGGCGATCTCTGCAGTCCCTCCAGCCGCTCCTGCTCTAGCTTCTCCGCCTCTGGGCTGAGCGCGTGACCGTTGCTCAGCATGAGCCGCCTTATCGGTCCGTCGGCGGTCTCCACCTGCTCCTCCACGCTTGATCCGGCCTGCGAACGCCGTTCCACCCAGTACTGCCAATAGCGGTGCCGCTGGTGATCATTGAGTTCGTTGTAGACAACCTCGCGGACCAGTTTCCCCGCGGGAATCGGCGGTTCTGAGCGCGCGCTCACGGTGCCTTGCATCATCGCAAACACTCCCATCGTCGCCCAAAGCACACGCATCTCATCACCCCCGCCAGAAGAACTCCAATTTGCTTCGTTGCCTGTGGGCATAATGACGGCGGAGCGGTGAAGCCCCGGCAAGACCCCTGTGAAAAGCCGGAGAATTGCGCCGCCGGAACCTTGTTAGCAACGAGGGTTTCCGAAGGCCCGCCGCAACTCACCCCTCCCGGTGCCGCCAACTGAACTTGCTACACTGGGGCCATGCAGGACGAGCAGGAGTTCCGCCGTGCCGCGGAAGTGGCGCTCGACAGCCTGAAACGCCATCTCATCGCGCACGAGGAAGACGAGCAAGCCGACTTCGAGGTCGAGGAACAGGACGGCGTCCTGAATGTCCTCTTCGACGATCCCGGCGCCAGATTCGTCATTACGCCCAATGCCCCGGTACGCCAGATCTGGATCTCCGCGCTCGCCACAAGCTTCAAGCTCGACTGGAACGCTGCGAAGAACGAGTTCGTCCTTTCCCGTACCGGCGAATCCCTCATCGCGCTTGTCGACCGCCTCATCGGCGAACATCACGTGGCCTGATCCGGCCGCTGCTCCGCATGAGTCAAAAGCCGCCCAATCGCGTTATCCCCACGCGCCGCGGATGATACGATTTGATGCATCCCCATGGGAGGAACTTGATCCATGATTGACACTTCCTCATCCCCCGCACTCACTACCGAGCAGGTTTCTGCCATCACACGCCAGACGAACTACGGCACTTGGCGTTTCCAGAAGACCTGGAAGCCGCTCCACATCGCCGATGCCGAGGGCTGCTGGTTCACTGATGGCTCGGGCAAGCGCTACCTCGATTTCAGCTCGCAGCTCATGTGTGTCAACCTCGGCCACAAAAACCCACGTGTCGTCGAGGCCATTGCCCAGCAGGCCCGCGAGCTGTGCTATGCCGCGCCCGGCTACGCCACCACATCGCGCGCGCGCCTCAGCGCCAAGTTGCTTGAAGTCCTCCCCGAGGGGCTGAACAAGTTCTTCTTCGCCACCAGCGGCACTGAGGCCAATGAAGCGGCCTTCAAGATCGCCCGCATGTTCACCGGCAAAACCAAGATCATTTCGCGCTACCGCTCCTATCACGGTTCAACGATGGGCTCCATCGCGGCCACCGGCGATCCGCGCCGCTGGGCCATGGAACCAGCCGGCAAGGGCGGCGGCGTTCTCTTCGCGCCTGAGACCAACTGCTACGACTGTCCCATCAAGCACACCTACCCCACCTGCAACATCGCCTGCGCCGACTACATCGAGCACATGATTCGCAACGAGAGCGACGTCGCCGCCATCATTCTCGAGCCGGTCGTCGGCACCAACGGCGTCCTCGTTCCGCCACCCGAGTACTTCCCACGCCTGCGCCAGATTTGCGACCGCCATGGCGTCCTGCTCATCGCCGATGAAGTCATGTCCGGCTGGGGACGCACCGGCAAGTGGTTCGCCGTCGACCACTGGAACGTCAAGCCCGACATCCTCGTCACTGCCAAGGGCATCACCTCGGCCTACGTGCCGCTGGGTCTCTGCGCCACCACTACCAAGATCGCCGACTACTTTGAAGACCACTACTTTTCCCACGGCCACACCTACGAGGCGCACCCGCTCACCCTCGGCCCCGCCATCGCCACTATCGAGGAGATGCAGCGCCTCAAGCTCGTCGAGCGCGCCGCCGAGCTCGAGCCCTACGTCCGCCAGAAGCTCGAAGCCCTCAAGGCCAAGCACCCCTCCGTCGGCGACGTCCGCGGCCTCGGCCTCTTCTTCGCTGTCGAAATTGTGAAGAATCGCAAGACCAAACAGCTCTTCAACACCATGCGCGACAAAGTCGAAGGCAAGCCGCTCCTGGTCGATCAGATTGCCGCCAAGATGATGGCACAGGGAGTCTCGATCCAGGCTTGGGTCAGCCACTTCGTCATCGCGCCGCCGCTCATCGTCACCAAAGAGGAGCTCGACCTCGGCATCGCCGCCCTCGACGAACACCTCTCCATCGCGGACGCTCTCGTGGAGTAGCGTTCCGTGTAGCGCCGGACGCCAGTCCAGGGTCCCCGGCAAGCGTACTTTTGGCTTGCTGGGGTGGGAGTCCGGCTGTCGCGAGGGCCTCTCGTCCCCCGCCCGTCGTGTCATCAATCCGAGTTGTGCTCCTGTGCGGAGAAGGCCGCGTGTGCGCGGCCTGCGTAGTCGAAGGATCTGCGGTTGCACTTGTTGTTTTTGTATCTGCTTTTGCTTTTCTTGTTCCCTATTCCCTATTCTTTGTTCCCTGTCTTTACGCCACTTCTTCCGCCCTCTCCGCCACACCCGCCGGTGCCGCCAGCTTCATCATCACCACATACGCGGTGCCCGCCGTGAAGAACCCCACAAACCACGCGTAGTCATAAAGGAAGTGAAGCGGCTGAACGAAGACCCCAACCAGCGCAATCGCCACGCCTAGCACTAGCGCCGCAATCGCCCGCGGATTCACTCCCTTGGTGTAGTGATACGCGCCCTCGCGGTGATACAGTGAGTTCACATCCAGCTCCGTCCCTCGGATGAAAAAGTAATCGCACACCATGATTCCCGCCACCGGCCCCAGCAGCCCGGAGTAGCCCACCAGCCATCCAAAGATGTACGCATCCGGCGTAGCCAGCAGCTTCCACGGGCACATCGCCAGGCCCAGGAATCCGGTAATCAAACCTCCCGTGCGAAAGCTGATCAGCCGCGGATACAGATTCGAGAAATCATTCGACGGCGACACCACGTTGGCTCCGATGTTCACGTTCAGCGTTGCAACGAGCACTGCAATCAGCGCTACAAACGCCACAACCGGCTGATGAAACATGCCGATCAGTTGCACCGGATCCCAGATCGGCTTGCCAAACAGCACCGCCGAAGCCGACGTCACCGCGATGCCTAGAAACGTATACAGCACCATGGCCACCGGCAGCCCGAACGCCTGCCCCCACGACTGCGCGCTCTGCGACTTCGAGTAGCGCGTGAAATCGGGAATGTTCAGCGCCAGCGTCGCCCAGTAGCCCACCATCGCCGTCAGCGACGGGAAGAACACGCTCAGAAACTCGCCCCGCGTGTGGAACTGGCTCGGCGTCGACAGCATCGCGCCAAAGCTGCCCGCCTTCATGCGCACCCACACCAGCAGCGCCGCGGCCATCACGAACATGAACGGCGCGCCGAACGCCTGCAGCCGCCGGATCGACTCCACGCCCCGCCACACCACCACCATGTTCAGCAGCCAGAAGCTCAGGAAGCACGCCCACAGCACGCCGCGGTTCCCGTCCGCGCCCGGCCAGATCACGATCAGCATCGCATCAATCGCGCTGCCCCCGATCCACGATTGAATCCCGAACCATCCGCACGCCACCACTGCGCGCAGCAGCGCCGCCAGGTTCGCCCCGCGCACGCCAAACGACGCGCGCAGAAACACCGGAAACGGAATCCCGTACTTCGCGCCCGCGTGCGCGTTCAAGAGCATGGGAATCAGCACAATCAGGTTCCCCAGCAGCACAGTCCCGATCGCCTGCTTCCAATCCATTCCCTTGGCAATCAGCCCCGACGCAAGCCGGTACGTCGTGATTTCCATGCACATCGAAAACCACAACGCCGTGTAGTTGTAAAAACCCCACTTGCGCTGCTCCGGCGTGGTCGGCGTCAGGTCGCGATTCGATAACGATGGATCGACAGTACTCACGGGACCTCCTCCGTGATGTTGGGGAATCAATCTACCTAAAGTAAGACCGCTGGGTGCCCCAGGTCTCGCTTTTGAGACCTGGGATCGCACGTCTCTCAACCGCGTACAAATCAGCTAGAAGCTAGCAGCTAGAAGCTGCCTTATCTCCACGCTCCGCCTCTTGCCTCTCTCCGCAAATACTTCCCTCTTCCCGGCTTGCCCACAAACTTCCCTCCGCTCACAATCAGCTCGCCGCGCGAGTACACATCGCGCGCATTCCCGCGCACCTTGAATCCCTCGAACATCGAGTAATCCACTTTCATGTGGTGCGTCTTCGCGCTGATCGTGTAGTCCTCCGCCGGATTCCACAGCACCAGGTCCGCATCGCTTCCCGCAGCCAGCACGCCCTTCTTCGGATACATTCCGAAAATCCGCGCCGGCGCCGTCGACACCAGTTCCACGAACCGGTTGATCGAGAAATTCCCCTGCCCCACGCCGTGATGGTGCAGCAATTGCAGCCGGTTCTCAATCCCCGGCCCGCCGTTGGGAATCTTCGTGAAATCATCCTTGCCCAGCGCCTTCTGGTCCGCAAAGCAGAACGGGCAGTGGTCCGTCGATACCACCTGCAGATTGTCTTTGCGCAGCCCTTCCCACAACTTCGACTGGTTCTTGCGCTCGCGCAGTGGCGGCGTGAACACGTACTTCGCCGCCTCCCAGCCTTTGCCTTCCATATCCTCAAGCGACAGCAGCAGATACTGAGGGCACGTCTCGGCGAACGCCGGAAGCCCGCGGTCGCGCGCTTCCCTGACTTGATTGAGCGCGTCCTCGCTCGAAAGGTGCACGATATAAATCGGCACTCCGGCAATCTCTGCCATCGCAATCGCGCGATGCACTGCCTCTGCTTCGGCCTTCGTCGGCCGCGTCAGCATGTGATGGATCGGTGCCGTCTTCCCCTCGGCCAGCGCCTGCCGAACGATCACGTCGATCACCGACCCGTTCTCCGCATGCATGCAAATCAACGCGCCGTTTTTCGCTGTCTGCTTCAGCGCCTTGAAGATCGTGGCGTCATCCACCATCAGCACGTTGGGATACGCCATAAACAGCTTGAAGCTGGCTACGCCCTCGCGCACCATGTCGTCCATGTCTTCAAGACCTGCATCCGGAAGGTCGGTCACGATCATGTGCAGCCCGTAGTCGATGCACGCCTTGCCCTCGGCCTTCTTCCACGACGTGTCCAGGGCCGTGCGCATCTTCGTGCCCTTCGCCTGGATGGCGAAGTCCACAATCGTCGTTGTCCCGCCGATCGCTGCCGCCCTCGTGCCCGTCTCAAAATCGTCGGCCGATGTCGTCCCGCCGAACGGCATGTCGAGATGCGTATGCGCATCGATCCCGCCCGGCAGAACGAGCAATCCCGCCGCATCTACCACCTTATCCGCCGCGCTTGCCGGAATCCCCGCGCGTACTTCCTTGATTACCGCGCCATCGATCAGCAGATCAGCCTTGATCGTGGCGTCAGCATTCACAATCGTTCCATTCTGAATGAGTACAGTTGACATTGCTTTCACCCCATCCGATCTTCATTGATTGGGCGTCGGGGCCATCCGCCCTACCGCCGCGAACCGGCGATGGGACTGGGCCACGGTGCATGTTGGTTCACGATGTTTGCGTTTGCGTTACGCACGCCGTTCCCCGCGTGCGTTCGTCCCACGTCTCCGGCTTCAGCCCAGTATCCACCTGTACCATAGTGATGCATCCCTCCACCGGACAAACCAGCGAGCACAGGTTGCACCCCACGCACTCCGTCTCGTCCACTCGCGGAATCCGCTCGATCGGCGTCGCGTAAAGTCCCGGCGCAAATGCCGCCGCGCGCTCCTTGCGCGTTACCGGCGTCTCTGCAATGGCTGCTCTGCTCTCGGCTTCCTTCGCCGCTGGCGTCCGGTGCAGCTCCACATGCCCGTCCACCGGTCCGGTCACGCGGTCCAGATGAATGCACTGGTGCGCGCCATCCCAGCAAGCAATGTGACACAGGTCGCACCCAATGCACTTCTGCTCGTCAATGCGCGCCACAATTTTGTAATTCAGGTTCAGGTACTTCCATTCGGTCACGCGATGGAGCGACAGCCCACGGAAATCCTCGAGCGTCTTGAACCCCTTTTCGCGCATCCAGTTGTCCAGGCCCTCCGTCATGTCCTCGACAATGCGATAGCCGTAGTGCATCACCGCCGTGCACACCTGCACCGTGCCGCACCCCAGCAGCAAAAACTCCGCCGCGTCGCGCCACGAGCCGATGCCGCCGATCCCCGAAAGCGGCAGCGCAGACTCGGGATCGCTCAGAATCTGCTGTACCATGTTCAGCGCAATCGGCTTCACCGCCGGCCCGCAGTAGCCGCCGTGCGAGCTCTTTCCGTCTACATTCGGCCGCGGCACAAACGTGTCCAGGTCGATCCCAGTGATCGAGTTGATGGTGTTGATCGCCGACAATCCGTCCGCTCCGCCGCGCTTGGCCGCCCGCGCCACCGCGCGAATATCCGTAATGTTCGGCGTCAGCTTCACCAGCACCGGCGTCCGCGCCTTCTCCTTCACCCACTCCGTAATCATCTGGGCGTATTCCGGCACCTGGCCCACCGCCGAGCCCATCCCGCGTTCGCTCATCCCATGCGGGCAACCGAAGTTCAGCTCCAGCCCGTCCGCGCCTGCGCCTTCGGCTCGCGCCACGATCTCGTGCCACGTTTCCCGTTTCGACTCGACCATCAGCGACGCGATCACCGCGTTTTTCGGGTAGCGCTTCTTCACCTCTGCCATCTCGGTCAGGTTCTGCTCCACGGTCCGGTCGCTGATCAGTTCGATGTTGTTGAAGCCCATGATCCGCTGCCCGCTCCAGTCCGTGGCCGAGTAGCGCGAGCTCACGTTCACGATCGGCTCGCCGATCGTCTTCCACACCGCGCCGCCCCAGCCCGCGTCAAAGGCGCGCATGATCATCTCGCCCGTGTTGGTCGGCGGCGCCGACGCCAGCCAGAACGGATTCGGCGAGTTGATTCTTCCTGCAAAACTACGAACGCGAAGATCAGGCATTTGCTACCTCAGCAGTCTTTAGAATCGCAATCGCGGCGCGCTTTCCCCCGGCCACCGCATCCACCACCTCGCGCCCACCGTTCACGCAATCGCCGCCGGCAAAGTACCGCGGATTGCCCGTCCGCCCTGTCACGCGATCCGCCACGATCCGTCCGTCGCGCACCTCCACGCCGCGCAGCTCCTGCAAAAGTTCTGTCAGCGGCGACTGCCCGATTGCCGGAACCACCAGATCGCAAACCATGCTTGATTGCGAATCGGCAACCACCTCGAACCTTCCAGCCATCTGCGTCACCTGCACCGTATCGAGCAGTAACCGCCCCTGTGCATTCCGCCGGATGGCCACCGGCCTCCTGCGCCACAAGAACTGCACGCCCTCCTGCTTGGCGTGCTCATACTCAAAATCGAACGCCGACATCTCACTCTCGCTGCGCCGGTACAGCATGTACACCGTCTCCGCGCCCAGCCTGCGGGCGGCATTTGCGGCGTCGATCGCCGTGTTTCCCGCGCCCACCACCACCACCGTCCCGTGCAGCTCGCGCAGATGGCTGGTCTTGTACGCGGCAATCAGCTCCAGGGCGTTCATCACGCCCTCAGAATCCTCGCCGGGCACGTTTAGCCGCTGCATCGCGCCCAGTCCCAAGCCCAGAAAGATAAAATTGAACTCCGCTTCGAGCGCCTCCAGCGCCGCCGCCGAATCCACATCCACGGCGCAGCGGAACTCCACGCCCATCCCCCGGATCATTTCCACTTCGCGCACACTGTCGGCGGCGCGCAGCTTGTACTCCGCCACGCCATAGGTGTTCAGCCCTCCCGGCAGCTCGCGCCGTTCAATCACCGTCGCCTGCACGCCCTCGCGGCACAACTCCGCTGCGCACGCCAGCGACGCCGGGCCGCCGCCGATACACGCCACACTCAGTTTCCGCGTTCCCGGCGCTACAACCGGCAGCAATTCGCCCGAAGCATAAAATGCGTCCATTGCGTGCCGCTGCAGAAGCGCAATCTGAATCGGCTTGCGATTTTGCCGGTGCAGCACGCACGCGCCTTCGCACAACACGTCCACCGGGCACACCCGCGCGCAGCTCGCTCCAAGAATGTTCGCATCCAGAATCCGCAGTGCCGAGCCGCGCAAATTCCCCGACGCAATGCGCTTGATGAACCCAGGCACATCAATATGCGTGGGGCACGCCGCCGTGCACGGCGCGTCAAAGCAATTCAGGCAGCGGTCGGCCTCAATCATGGCCGCCTGCCGCGCCAGCGCCGGCTTCAGCTCCCCAAACCGCGCCCGCAATTGCGGATCGTCAGGTAGAGTCGCGGTGCTCATGCGGTCCTCCCCGCTCTACAGCGCCACCAACTGCCCGTAAAGATCGGGTCTGCGGTCGCGATAGAACTGCCATGTCCGCCGCACTTCAGCAATCTCGTCCAGGTTCAGGTCTGCGGTCAGCACCTCATCCTTGTTGCGCGAGGCTTCCGCAATAATCTTCCCGCGCGGATTGCAGAAATAGCTTGATCCGTAAAACTCCCCGATATTCCACGGCGCCTCGGTGCCCACGCGATTGATCGCCGCGATAAAGTATCCATTCGCCGCAGCGTGCGCTGGCTGCTCCAGCTTCCACAGGTATTCGCTTAGCCCTGCCACCGTCGCTGACGGATTGAATACAATCTCCGCGCCGTTCAACCCCAGGCAGCGCGCGCCCTCGGGAAAATGCCGGTCATAACAGATATAGACGCCGATCTTCGCAAATCCGAGATCGAAGACCGGATACCCCAAATTCCCCGGCCGGAAATAGAACTTCTCCCAGAATCCCGGCGCCACGTGCGGAATATGCGTCTTGCGATACTTGCCCAGATACGAGCCGTCCTTGGCGATCACCGCGGCTGTGTTATAAAACACGCCCTCCTGTTCCACTTCGTACACCGGCACAATCAGCGCAATGTGCAGCTCCTTTGCCAGCCCGCGCATCAGGGTCACGGTCGGGCCTTCAGGAACCGCCTCCGTCATCTCATACCACCTCACCGATTGCTCGGCGCAAAAATACGGGCCATTGAAGATCTCCTGCAGGCACACGATCTGCGCTTCCTGCTTGGCCGCCTGGCGAATCAACCCCACATGCTTGTCCACCATCGCCTGCTTTTGCTTGGCTAACGGATCGGTCGTCGGCGCCGCAGTCGACGCCTGAATAATCGAACAACGAACAATGCGCGGCATCCCCAAACACCTCCATCTAAAAAGGCTGTGAGTCTTAGAAGTTAGCTCAAATGAGCCCATTCGGCAATAGGATTTTGGCTCATTCCTCAAAATGACGAACGGTCCTGGTACACAGCCAGCGCTGCGCCTCCGATTGACTTACTTCCCACCCAATCCAATAATCGAAAGAGATGAATGTCTATGAGGAGATCGTGAAGTTGCAACACGCGGGCCGCAAGGGTGCCGTGGCCACCATTGTGAACTCGCGCGGCTCCATCCCCTCCTTCCAAAGCGCCAAGCTGCTCGTCCGCGACGATGGCTCCATCGCCGGAACCATCGGCGGCGGCTGCGTCGAAGCGGAAGTCTGGCAGGCGGCGCGCGAAGTCATCGCCCAGGAAAAGCCGCGTACCCTCACCTTCGATCTCAATCAGAACCCCAAATACGACACCGGCCTGGTTTGCGGCGGCACGCTCGAAGTCTTCATCGAGCCAGTCCTCCCCATGCCGCTCCTCTACATCTTCGGCGCCGGCCACGTGGCCATCGAGCTATTCAAAGCCGCCCGGAACGCGGGTTTCGACTGCATCGTCACTGACGACCGCGACGCCTACGCCAACGCCGAGCGCTTCCCCGGCGCCGTCCAGGTCATCGCCCTCGACTTCGATCAGGCGCTCAAGGAAATCACTCCCAGCGAGTCCTCGTACATCGTTATCGCCACGCGTGGCCACCGCGACGACATGCGCGTCCTTCGCTGGGCGGTGCAAACGCCCGCGCGCTACGTCGGCATGATCGGCTCCAGGCGTAAAGCCATCACCGTCTTTCGCGAACTCACTCAGGAAGGCCTAAAGCTGGAGCTCTTCGACCGCGTGCATTCCCCCATCGGGCTCGACATCGGCGCCGTCACGCCCGAAGAGATCGCCGTCTCCATCGTCGCCGAGCTCATTGCCATCCGCCGCCAGGCCGAGCGCGCGCTGCCCCACATGAGCTGGTTCCACACCGGCAGGCACGCCGCTGTCGCAGATCCGAACGCCACCGCGCCCGCTAAACCTCTCCCCGCCCCCGCGAAAAAGTAGCCGCTTTACAATACTCGTCACGGGTGCCCCACCATTCTTTGCAGGTGGCCCATCCTCGCGGCGCTTTTGTTTTTGCCGTCAGGGTGGGGTCGCGCTATCTTCTCTCTATGACCGGCGCTCCTCAGCCCTGCGGTCTCATCCTCGCCGCCGGCGAGTCCTCGCGCATGGGAACCGACAAGGCGCTGCTTCCCTGGCCTCCGCGTGCGTCCGTCTCTGCAGCTTCGCCATCCGAAACGCTTCTCTCCGCCGCCATCCTCGCCCTTAAGCCGCTCACGCGCGCGGTCATCGTCGTCGCAGGCAAGAACGCCGAAGCCGTCGCGCCCACCGTTGGTGCGCACGGCGCATTTCTGGTCCGCAATCCCAACCCCGAGCACGGCCAATTTAGCTCGCTGCAAGTCGGCCTGCGCGAGCTTCTCGCCCGTGGCTGCGATGCCGCCATCATCACTCCCGTCGACTGCCCACCCCTAAGCGCCACGTCGCTCGACCTTCTCCGCGCATCATTCGAGCGAGCGAGCGCGCGCGGCCTCTTGGTCGTCGCTCCGGAAAACAACGGCAAGCACGGTCATCCGCTACTTGTTTGTCGTGAATTGATCGATGTCTTCCTCGCCGCGCCCGTCACGAGCAACGCCCGCGAGGTCCTGCACGCGCATGCGCAACGCATCGAATACGTCCCCGTTCCCGACGCGCTCGTCAAGGCAGGCCTGAACACGCCTGAGGACTACGCCGCGCTCGCCGCGAAAACTCCGCCGCCAACACTCTAGCTTCTTCCGGGAATTTGCCCCAGTACCGCCGCCAGCGCATCCATTGCCAAATGTCCCGCGTGCGATGATGCCGGTGGCAGCCCGCCTACGGTGCGTACTAGCTCTTCCCTTCTCACCTTCCGCGCCTCGTCCAAGCTCTTCCCACTCACGAGCTCAGTCAGCGCCGAGCCGCACGCCATCGCGGCCACACACCCCTTCGCCCGGAAGCGTATCTCCGCGATCCGCCCCTTCGCAACCTTCACTGTAAGCTCCAGAACATCGCCGCAGGCCGGATTCTCGATCCGCGCCGACGCGTCCGCATCGTCAACCGCACCCGCGTTGCGCGGGTGTTCAAAATGATCGAGAACTTGCGGAGAATACATGGGTCTTGCCTGCGCGCTTAGCACGATTCAACGATTCCATCCGTCGCTGCACCAGCCTTCGCCCGCGTTTTCCGCGCGTCAAGAATCTCCGTCACGAGAAACAAATCCGCCAGTAGTGCGCGCAAATGGATCGACGCATTCAGATTGTCGATCAACTGCGAGCTGATCGCCGGCTGCGCCAGAACCAGCTCCACTGCCGCCGTCGCGTTCTCCGCATCGCGCTTCAGCACCGCGAAGAATGCCTCATACTTCTCCGCCGGCGCAAGCCCTTCCCGCTCCATCGCCTCCACGCAGCTCTGTTCCAGGCCGCGCATCGCCGCGACCGCCCGTGCCAGATGTTCGCGCAGTTGCCTGCCCGCGTCACTGCCTTCGTCGCTGGCAAGCCCGCGCGCGGCATAGGACAGCGTGAACTCGTAGCACGCTTCGATCGTCTCGCACTGTCGTTCGATTTCAGTCGCCATCGCTTGCGGCATATCCCTGTTTCGCTTGGGAACCCTGTGGCGCTTTTACAGCCCATCGCCCGCTGTCGTGCTCCTCCAGGTAGAAATCGCGGCTCATCCAGCCGAAGATCATCGCCTTGGTGATCGGGAACTTCTCCGGCCTCACTCCCATGTACACGTGCACCATCACCAGCGCGATCAGCCCCACGCCGGCCAGCCCATGCAGCACGTACATCAGGCCCCACGTCATATCGCTGAAGAGATATGGATTCCGCGCAAAAATGCCTGTCTGCACGCGCTTCATCATAAACAAGCCGGTAATCATCACCGCCAGTCCGGCCAGCATGATCACGCCGTGATACAGCTTGTTTTCCAGCGGATACTTCGCGAACCTGCTGGGCAGCGGCGCCGCCTTGCCAAAGAATCGCCGCGTTCGGTTCATTGCATCGCGCAAATCGGTCTTGTCCGGCCAGATCGACCAAAAATCCAGGAAAAACGACGCGTGCACAATGTGAAAGAGAATCGATACGGTCAGCACCACGCCGGCGATCCAGTGATACACCACCCAATTGAACTGGATCCCCACCTTGGGCAGAAACGCGGTAATCAGCAGCGTGAACATCGATGCCGCCATGATCCAGTGAAACAGGCGCGCCGCCAGCGTGTGCCTCGGCACGCGCTCCGGAATCCCCGCCGACGCTCGCCTCAGCCTTGCGCTCCGCGAACCGCTTGGGCGGCGCCACAATGATCACGTAAAGCGAGTGAACGATTATGAAGAACAGCCCTGCAATCGCGGCAACCCAGATCAGGCCCCACGCAACGTGGGCCGGGACCGATTGTCCCCACGGACTCGTCGCCCAGGTGATGATCCTCATGCCGCCTCCTGCACGCCGGGGCCCCCGGCAAGCACGCTTCTGGCTTGCTGGGGTGGGACGCCGCCAATGGCGCGCTTCACCAGGTTTCGCATCAGCGGAATCTTGTAGCCATTGAATTGCAGCGGCACCGCGCCCTGCACCGCAATCTTTCCCGCCAACTCGCCCGTATCTGCAGTGGCAGGCTTGCCTCGCACCGCTTCTTCCACCGCCTTCAGCCGCATTGGCCGCGGCGCCACGGCATTCACCGCGATCCTGATCTCATCGATCGTGTTGCCCGACAACTTCATCGCCGACGCCACGTTCATCAGTGGAAAGTCCCACACATTGCGGTCGCGCACTTTCTCAAAATAGAACTTCGCGCCCGCCCACGTGCCGGGAATGCGGATCGCAGTTAGCAGATCGCCAGGCCCTAGAATGTTCAGCCGCGTAATGTCCATCTCCGGCCCGACAAAATAGTCCTCTGCATCCACAACCCGCTCGCCTTTCGGCGTCTGGATCATGAACTTCGCATCCAGCGCAATCAGCGCCGGAGCGGAATCCGACGGATGCACGGCCACGCAGCGGTTTGCGCCAAAGATCGCGTGCTCCCGGTTGCGCCCCACAGGCGTGTCCGCGTAGCAAATATCCCCGCCTGCGCGATAGCACGGCCATCCGCCGCGATAGTACCAGCACCGGGTATCTTGCGACACGTTGCCGCCTATCGTCCCCTGGTTTCGAATCTGCGGCGAAGCGACCAGCTCCACGGCCTGCGCCAGCACGTTGTAGTCCCTCTGGATCGCCGGATGACTCGCAATCTCCGTCAGCGTCGTCATGGCGCCGATCTCCACGCCATCACCGCTCGCGCGAATCCCTTTCAGCTCCTCCACCCCGCTCAGGTCCACCAGCACCTTCGGCTTCTTGATGCGGTCTTTCAGCCAGTCGAAGCTGTCCAGCCCGCCGGCCATCACCCACGCCTCTTCGCCGTGCTGCTCCAGCAGCTTTTGCGCATTCTCGGCAGTGTCTGGCTGTAGCAGGTCAAAAGCCGGCATCACATCTCGTATGACCGCCATCGCTCACTCCATCTCGGCCCTCATCCGCTGTGGGCCGTCAGTAACTGTTCAGCCGTCCTCAAATACTCGCAAGCAGCGGATGTTGCATCGGACGTCCCGCGTCCAGCGATGCCAGAATCGTATCCGCATTCACCGGAGCGCGCTGGAAGATCTCGTCGCCCAGCGCATCGCTCAACGCGTTCAGAATCGACGCGCAGCCTCCGCCAACCGGTGGTTCGCCCACGCCGCGCGCGCCCACCGGCGTCTCCGGATCGGGAATGTTCAGCGCCGCCCACTGCATGTCCACCGGCACATCCAGAATCGTCGGCGGCTTGTTCTGGTAGAACCGTTTGGCCACCGTTGCGCCGTACTCGGGATCAAAAACCCACTTCTGCCCGATCGCATGCCCGATGCCTAGCGTCGACCGTCCCAGCATCTGTCCACCCAGCGAGTGTGGATGCAACACGGTGCCCACGTCGCCATACGCCAGAAAATCCGTGATGACGTACTTGCCTGTCTCTACGTCCGCTTCCACTTCGGCAAAGCTCGCCACAAACGAGAACGTGTCGCCGTCGCGTGGAGCCTTGTCGCGCGCCGCCACCACCAGTCCATGGCCTGCCAGCGCCGCCACTGACGCCTTCGTCACCTTGTGAACATCTCCCGGGGCCTCGTGCCCGTCGTAGATGCCACCCAGTTGGATCGCCTTCTGCGCCGCCTCGGCAAAGCTCAACCCAGGCCCTCCGCCTTTGCGGAACACGCGCGCATTCGCAACCTCGTAGTCCTCCGGCTTTCCGCCCAGCGACTTTGCCGCAACCTCTTTCAGCTTCTGGAGCGCCTCCGTCGCCACCGCATATGCGGCGCGTGTCATGGCGTGCGTCGTCTGGCTGCCGCCTGAGGCGCACGTGTACGGCATGATCCGCGACGTATCGCCCCACACCACGTCGCAAATCTCCCATGGCACGTTCAGCACCTCGGCGCCCGCGCGATGCACATCCATCACCGACTCGGTTCCCAGGTTCCCGATCCCCGAGTGGAACCGCACGCGCCCCTCCGGCGTGATCACCAGCAGCCCGTCAAATCCGATCGTCCCGCCCACGTAGCAGCTTAGTGAAACGCCCACGCCGCGCGCCTTCGAGCCCACCCGTTTCGGCCGCGCCACGCGTTCCTGCCACTTGAACTGCTCTGCCCCGCGGTCCAGCGCCTGTTTCAGGAAGCAGCTCGTCGCATGCGCGCGCTTGCCGTTGTTCGGCGCGCCATACTCCGCCTTGCCCTCGGGACAATTCACACGCCGCAACGCCACCTGGTCCACGCCCAGCCTCCGCGCCGCCTTCGCCAGCACCGGCTCGATGATCGCGATCCCCTGCATTCCACCCGGTGCGCTCTGCGCGCTGCGCGTCGGCGTATTCGTCATCACGGTTACGCCGCGCCAGCGCATCGCCGGCGGCTGGTACAACAGCGAAACAATCCGTGCCGCCGATCCGCCGTCGCCCGACCCGTCGTACGCGCCGCTGTTCGTCACGGTATACAGATCCAGCGCCGTGATCCGCCCGTCCTTCGCGAACCCGATCTTCATCCGGCCTGCGATACTCGGCCGCGCCCGCCCGATAAAATGCTCTTCCTCGCGGCTGATCCGCATCATCACCGGCGCATTCAGCTTCCGTGACAGAATCGCCGGAACAATCATGATCACCGTGCCGGTCACCTTGCTTCCGAACCCACCGCCCGTGTACTCGCTCACCAGCACTACCTGGTCCGGCTTCAGGTTCATCCAGCGTGCAATCGCCGGCACTGTCTGATACGTGCTCTGCGTCCCCGTGTGCAGATACAGCTTCCCGTTCTGCCAATACGCCATCGCGCTGCGCGATTCCAGGCATTGGTGGCTCACGTCCGGCGTCACAAACGATTCATCCAGCACCAGCGCCGCGTTTTTGAACCCCGCATCCATGTCGCCATACGACCACGTATCCGGTGCATCGCCCATCGGCAGCCGTCCCTGGTCGTACTCCGCAAAGTCCGCGTCGGTCCACTTCAGCTCGCTCACCTGCACGCCGCCCGCCGCCTGCCCCTTCGGCCGCATCCACACATTCCCGTCCTCATGCGGATTCGGCCCGCCCGGGCGCAGGCTGTCCAGCGGATCGATCACGAACGGCAGCGGCTCCATGTCGATCTTGATCTTCTCGATCGCTTCGGCGCAGGTCAGCTCGTCCACTGCCGCCACCGCCAGAATCGGATCGCCCTGGTACCTCGGCTCGTTGGTCAGCGCACGCTCGCCCCACTTGCTCGCCTTGATCGTCCGGCCATTGTCGTCCAGAAAATCCGCCTGCGCCGGAATATCATCCGCCGTCAGCACCGCCCTCACGCCCGGCATCGCCAGCGCTTCGCTCGCATCAATATGCTTGATCCGCCCATGCGGCATCGGGCTCAGCACCAGCCGGCAAAACAGCATGCCCTCCGCGCGAAAATCCTCCGCATACTTCGACTGCCCCGTCACCTTCGCAACCATGTCGGGCGTCGCGTAGTCTCTTCCGATCAGCTTGTATCCCGTGCCAAACGGCCGCGGCTGCTCGCTTTCGGGCTTCATCGCATTCGTTTGCGCTGTGTCCGCCATGGCTCAGGCCCTCCTCATGTATTCGGCCCCGCGCATCATCGCGTCCAGAATCTTGTTGTAGTCCTGGCACCGGCACAGGTTGCCGCTTATCCCATGCGCCAGCTCCGTCCGCGTCGGGTTGGGATGCGTCTTCAGGAATCCTACCGTCGACATAATGAAGCCCGACATGCAGAACGCGCATTGGAATCCCTGCTCGTCCACCACCGCCTGCTGCACCGGATGCAGCTTCCCATCGTCCGCAGCCAATCCCTCAATCGTCGTCACCTTGCGTCCGCGCACGGTGTTCGTCAGCACCGAGCAGCTATAGTGCGGCACGTCGTCAATCAGCACCGTGCAAGCTCCGCACTCCGCGCGGTCGCAGCCCAGCTTCGTCCCCGTCAGCCCCAGCTTGTAGCGCAGCGTCCATGCGAGGGTCTCTTGCTTCATCACCTCCACGCGCCGCAACTTGCCGTTCACGTTCAGAGCGATCAGCCGCTCGCCGCCGAAGCTCCGCCCACGGCCCGGCGCCAGAATCTTGTAGCTTGCCGCGCCCACTACGGCGCCTCCGGCAATCACACCCAGAATGAATCGGCGCCTCGTGATTTGCTGGGCTCTGCTCTCCTTCGTCTTGTTGGGATCTTCCATCTCCGGCATGGCAGTCTCTCCGGTCTCGGGGTCTTCCGCCGATAGCTACGTTCTCGTTGCAGAAATCGCGCTTCTGCGCTTACGGGGATCGCGCCGCCGCGCTTATCGCGGTTCCAGGGTTACTGCATCCCCTAGGCCACTTCACTCAAGTCGATGCGACCACCAGGGAGCAGCGACCTTGGAGAGATCTAAGATTGGGTATGACTACCCTGGAACCGCCGTAAAGGGGAATCTAGCGGCACTTGTGGCTATCTTAGCTCTGCCCCCTCGCCCTTGCAAAGCGCATCGACCTGACTCTGCCCTGCCCCCATTGCCCGCCCCCAGGCGCCTTCATTCCCGCCGGCTGCTCTCTGATCTAAACTGAATGCGTTATGGCAATTGCAGGCGTTTCACCGTCGATCCGGCCGCACGCGCCGCAGGGCGTGTTTTTGAATGAGCCCTTTACCGACTTCAAAAATCTTGAGAATGCGCGCTCCATGCGCCGCGCCCTCGACCTGGTAGCCGCGCACCTCGGCGTTGAGTACAGCTTGATCATTGGCGGCAAGCGCCTCAAAACCGCTGAGAGGATTCGCTCCCTCAATCCGGCGCGCCCGGCCCAAATCGTCGGAGTGCACCAGAAAGCTGGCGCCGCGCAGGCTGAAGCCGCCGTGTCCGCGGCGCTCCGCGCCTTCGACTCCTGGAGCAGAACCTCCGTCGAAGAGCGGGCCTCGCTGCTTCTCGGCGCGGCGGAAATCATCCGCAAGCGCAAGTTCGAGTTCATGGCTTGGCTCACCTACGAGGTCGGCAAGAATTGGGCTGAAGCCGATGCCGATGTAGGCGAGACCATCGACTTCCTCGAGTTTTACGCCCGCGAGGCGCTGCGCCTTGCCTCCGTTGCCACGCCCATTCAATATCCTGGCGAGCGCGACGAGCTCTTCTACATCCCGCTCGGTGCGGGCGCCGTGATTTCGCCCTGGAACTTCCCCTTCGCCATCATGGCCGGCATGACCTCCGCTGCCATCGCCGCGGGGAACACCGTCATTCTCAAGCCTTCGAGCGACGCGCCCACCATCGCGGCCCGCTTTGTCGAGGTGCTCGAAGAAGCTGGCCTTCCCGACGGCGTGGTCAACTTCTGCCCTGGCTCCGGCTCCTCCTTCGGCAACGCCGTCGTCGAGCACCCCAGGACCCGCTTCATCGCCTTCACCGGCTCCAAGGCCGTCGGCCTCGAAATTCACGAGCGCGCCGCGCACATGCGTCCCGGCCAGATCTGGATCAAGCGCACCATACTCGAAATGGGCGGCAAGGACTCGATCCTCGTCTGTTCGGATGCGGATCTCGACGCTGCCATCGAAGGCGTTGTCGCGTCGGCATTTGGCTTCAGCGGCCAGAAGTGCTCCGCCTGTTCCCGCGCCATCGTTGAAGCTCCCATCTACGACGTCTTCGTTGAACGCCTGCGCGAACGCGTCGCTGCCTTGACCGTCGGCGACCCCGTGGCCAATCACGACCTCGGCCCGGTCATCAATGAGGCAGCGCTCAAATCGAATCTGAACTACATCGAAATCGGCAAGAAGGAAGGCAAGCTCATCGCCGGCGGCAACACGCCGCCTGCCTCCGACGGCGGCTTCTTCCTGGAGCCCACCATCTTCGCCGACGTGGCCCCGAACGCGGTCATCGCACAGGAGGAAATCTTCGGCCCTGTGCTGGCTCTCATCAAGGTGGGCAGCTTCGAAGAGGGCCTGCGCGTGGCCAACGACACCGAGTACGGTCTCACTGGCTCTGTCTACTCAACCAATCGCGAGCGCCTTGACCGCGCCCGCCGCGACTTTCACGTAGGCAATCTCTACTTCAACCGCAAGTGCACGGGAGCCATGGTCGGGGCGCATCCCTTCGGCGGATTCAACATGAGCGGGACTGACTCGAAGGCCGGCGGCCCGGATTACCTCTATCTCTTTACCCAGGCCAAGAGCGTCGGCGAAAAGCTCTAAGCTCAGTTCAAGGGCGCGGAAGCCGGACGCCAGCACCGTGCCGCCACTAACATCTCAAACGCACTCAAGGAGACTCGACCGGCCCGATGACAGCTTGGGAATTCACAGCAGTGGTCTGGATTCTCTCCTTTGTGGCGGGTTTCCTGGGCGCGCTCACGGGCCTTGGCGGCGGAGTGGTCGTAGTCCCTGCCCTCACCCTCGCGCTCGGCGTCAACATCCAGTATGCGATCGGCGCCTCGCTGGTCTCCGTCATCGCTACATCCTCGGGTGCCGCGGCCGCCTACGTCCGCGAGGGCTTTTCCAACATTCGCATCGGCATGTTCCTTGAAATTGCCACCACGCTCGGCGCGATTGTTGGTGCTCTTCTTGCCGGGCGCATCGGCACGCATGCGCTCGCCATCATCTTCGGCCTGGTTCTCATTCAATCCGCGTACCATTCATTCAAAGGAGCTCCGGACAACGGACTTCCCGCCGAGTCCGATGCGCTCGCTCGGCGCTTGCGATTCGGCGGCAGCTATCCCGTCGATGGAAAACGCCTGCCGTACGGCGTCCGCAATGTTCGCACCGGTTTGGGCATCATGTTTGGGGCCGGCGCGCTTTCTGGCTTGCTCGGCATCGGCTCCGGCGCCGTAAAAGTCATCGCCATGGACCGCGCCATGCGGATTCCTTTCAAAGTCTCCACCACCACCAGCAACTTCATGATTGGCGTAACCGCTGCCGCCAGCGCCGGCATTTACCTCAGCCGCGGATTCATTGACCCCCGCGTGGCCATGCCGGTCATGCTCGGCGTGCTTTGCGGTGCATTGTTGGGAGCCAAGGTGCTCGTGCACGCTCCGGTGCGGACCTTGAGGGCCCTCTTCGCGATCGTGATTCTGGCTCTCGCCTTGGAAATGATTGTCAATGGCATTATGGGGAGGGTCTGACCCGCATGAATGACCGCCGCTTGGAAGAGATCATTGGCCGCTTGCTGCAAACCGGCGTGCTGCTGGCGGCCGCCGTCGTCGTCGCGGGAGGCGCCTTCTATCTCGTCCAGCATCATTCCGATCGCGTTGACTATCGCACCTTTGTGCCCGGCAGCCAGGACCTTCGCACGCTTCCCGGCATTGTGCGGTCGGCGGCGCACTTCCGAAGCGAAGGCTTGATTCAAATCGGCCTGTTGCTCCTCATCGCCACGCCCGTAGCACGCGTAGCCATGGCCATCGTGGGCTTTGCCCTTGAACGCGACCGCCTGTATACGGTTGTCAGTCTGATCGTACTGCTGATTCTTGCCTTCAGCCTGATTCACGCAACCTGAAGTTTGGGAAGCATGCCAGGGGCTTCATTTGCGGCCCTCCCGGCAAAGCAGGCTTTACGCCACGGCACCTGAGGCGGCCTGGTTTTCGGCCTCCAGCTTGTTGCCCACCTCGGCCGCGGCCTTCGCCAGCACTCGGTGATGGATCGTGAAAAGCGCTAGCTCCAGCCGGTCGCCCACCCCGGTCTTGTCGTAGATCGATCGTAGATAATTCTTGATTACCTGTTCAGTCGTCTTAAGCCGGATGGCGATCTCGCGGTTCTTGCACCCCTGCACGATAAGTGCCACGATGCGCATCTCTTTGGGGGTGAGGCGATCGCGCACGCGCGCTCCCACCAGATCCTCTTCCGGCGACTCCGGCGGCACCGCCTGCGTCGGAAACCACGTGTCGCCGGCAGCGACCCGGTGCACACACTCAATCAGTCCCGGGCCGGTGACGCTGCGAAACACCACCCCGCGAAACCCCTGCTGCAGATAGGTCGCGGCATTGTCGTTGTTCTCCGCCACCACGATGCCACGGCTGTTCGTGGTCTCAAGCAGCATGCCGAGCCGGGTAAAATCGGGCTGCAGCGAAGCCGCGAACAGGACAATCGAGCCGGGGAACGTGGTAATGGCATGGTACATGCGCTCAAGATCCGTGCATTGCGCGATGATGCGCAAATCCTCATCCATGGCCAGAACCTTGGCGGTGCCGGCCCTGAAGATCGCTTGCGAATCGGCCAGGATGATCTTGTTCATGGTATGTGCTCTGCCTACCCCTGCCCCTGATGGGAAAAACTCAGCGCCTCGATCCCGATTTTCGCCAAAACCAGGACGCGCCAACCCCCGCGCCTGCTGTCTCCCTCCTCTCGTCCCTATCGGCAAAAGGGCGGGATGTCTCGGCATTGTCTGTAATTGCTACATTTTGAGCCTCAATGGGTGGATTCGCAAGTCCCCCCGTTCCCGGCCTCGCTAACCATCGGCGTGGCCTTCGCGCTGCTATGTCCGAGATTACAGCCAGTCGGCCAAATAGAGCACAAAAAACCCTGGAACGGACTTGAAGAAACCATTAACTATTATGGGACAGGCAGGCTCTACACTCATTGTATATGGCGCGGCCTATTCTGCTGGCGGTGGATGATGACGTGAGCGTATTGGAGGCCGTCGTCCAGGACTTGCGCCGCCAGTACGGAAACAACTACCGCATCATGCGCGCCGCTGGCGGCCAGGCCGCCCTCGACATGCTCGCTCAGCTCAGGACCCGCGACGAGCCCGTGGCTCTGATGGTCAGCGACCAGCGCATGCCAGGTATGAGTGGCGTCGAAATGCTGGAGCGGGCGCGCGCCCTCTATCCCGAGGCGCGCCGCGTCCTCCTCACCGCCTACGCCGACACCGAAGCGGCCATTCGCGCCATCAACTCCGCCCGCATCCACTACTACTTGAACAAGCCCTGGGACCCTCCGGAAGAAAAGCTGTATCCCGTCGTCACCGATCTCCTCGAGGACTGGCAGGCGGGTTACCGGCCGGCTTTTGAAGGCTTGCGCATCA
Source organism: uncultured Acidobacteriaceae bacterium (assembly GCA_963836525.1). Classification (GTDB taxonomy): domain Bacteria; phylum Acidobacteriota; class Terriglobia; order Terriglobales; family Acidobacteriaceae; genus Telmatobacter. The sequence goes on along the minus strand of CAWIJW010000005.1, from coordinate 187,377 downwards.
TTGGCCACCGCTGGTCGCTCAACGACCACCGCGTGCGCAACTTCCTCTCCCGCAATCATGTCCCCTACCGCTGGTTCGACGTAGCCGCCGGCCCTGAGGCGCTCAAACTGCTTGAGGACCGCCAACTCAGTCCCGAAAAGCTGCCCGCCGTGCTCTTCGCCGACGGCACGGTGCTTGTCGATCCCGAGCTTGACGCCCTGGCCGCCCGCGTCGGACTGCGCGTCCAGGCTGCCCAGGATTTCTACGACCTCGTGGTCGTGGGCGCGGGTCCGGCTGGTCTCGCTGCCGCCGTTTACGGCGCCAGTGAAGGCCTGCGCACGCTCGTCATCGAGCCCGTAGCGCCCGGCGGCCAGGCCGGCTCCAGTTCCAGGATCGAAAACTACCTCGGCTTCCCGTCTGGCGTAACCGGCGCGGATTTGGGTCGCCGCGCCCATACCCAGGCCTCGCGTTTCGGCGCCGAGTTCGTCACCCAGCGTGCCACCGGCATGCGCATCGACGGGCAATACCGCTTCGTCCAGCTCGCCGACGGCCGCGAAGTCTCCAGCCACTGCGTGCTGCTTGCCCCCGGCGTCCAGTACCGCAAGCTCGAGGTTCCCGGCGCGGAGCGGCTGACCGGTCGCGGCATTTACTACGGAGCCGCGCTGGTCGAGGCACTCGCCTGCAAGGGCGAAGAGGTCTACATCGTCGGCGCCGCCAACTCCGCAGGCCAGGCCGCACTGCATTTCGCAAAATATGCCACCAAAGTAACCATGCTGGTGCGCGGCGAGGGTCTATCCGCCACCATGTCGAAATACTTGATCGATGAGATCGCTCGCACATCGAATATTGTGGTAGAGGCACGAACGCAGGTGCTCGAGGCCATCGGCGATGAGCACCTTGGCGCGTTGCGCCTTCGCGGCCCGTCTGGCGAAACCCAGGTGCTCGCGTCTTCGCTCTTTGTATTTATCGGCGCCGCGCCGGTCACTGCGTGGCTGCCGCCGTGCATACTGCGTGACGAGAAAGGGTTTCTGCTGGCCGGGCCCGATCTGGGCAGAGATGGCAAATTGCCTGAGGTCTGGCGCGAAACACGTGAGCCGTTTTTGCTCGAGAGCAGCGTTCCCGGCGTCTTTGTCGCCGGCGACGTGCGCTCCGGCTCGGTCAAACGTGTGGCCTCCGCGGTAGGCGAGGGTTCCATCGCAGTGCAGTTCGTTCACCAGTATCTGGCAGGGTTCTAGGGGGTGCTGACGAATCCTGATGGAAGTGCGATGAGCAAGATGAGCGAGAGCGTACAACCGATCAACGTTGAGCCGATCCGCCTCAAGGACCTCGCCGCGGTTCTATCGCACACTCGTATCTTCGCCTCCACTCCCTTCGATGCTATCGCCAACGCCGTCTCCGATGTCGACCGCGTCGAGCGAGTCACCGCAAAGGCCGGCGCCGTCCTCGTCGAGCCCGGCGAGCCTTGGCGCTACTATTGGCTGCTGCTCGAAGGCGAAACCCGCGCCGAGCGCCCCGAACCCGATGGCTCCTGGACCCTGGTCGGCATCGCCCGCTCCGGCGAAGGATTCGGCGAAGTGCCGCTGCTCACGGGCCGCCCCACCTCCGCGTTTCGCATCTTCGCTGCACAGAACTCCGTGCTCCTCCGCTTCACCGAGCAGGATTTCTGGTCGCTCCTCGCCTGCTGCCCGGCTGTTCGCAAAACAGTTCTGGCCGACTGCGCCCAGCGCCTTCAGGCCTACCAGGTTGAGGCCTTGCATCGCGAAAAGCTCGTCTCCTTGGGCACGCTCGCCGCTGGCCTCATGCACGAGCTGCACAACCCCGGCTCGGCTGCCAAGCGGTCTGCGGCTCAACTCCGCGAAAACCTGCTCCGCCTGCAAGAACTCACTTTGCGCAACAGCAGCAAGCCTAAAACGCCGGCGCAGCTCCAGTGCATGAAATCCTTGCTCGAACATGCCCTGCGCGGCTGCAACCAGCCCGCCATGAGCACCCTCGAGCAGGCCGATGCCGAGGAGGCGATGAGCCAGTGGCTCGCCAGCGCTGGCGTTGAAAACGCCTTTACCATCGGCCCTGTCCTCGTCTCCATGGGATTCGATCAGCACGAGATTGCCTGCGCGCAGGAGGACTTCGATCCGGAATCGTTCTCTGATGCGCTCAACTGGTTCGGCGCGCTCGTCTCCAGCGTCTCCCTGGTCTGCGCCATCGAGGAGAGCATCGCCCGTATCTCCGATCTCGTCATGGCCGTCAAGAAATTCGCCTACGACGAGCGCACGCCCGACCAGGAATTCGACGTCCACGACAGCCTGCAGAGCACGCTCACGATCCTCGGCCACAAGTTGCGCCTCAAGCAGATTCAGGTCGAGAAGCGATTCGCCGCCTCGCCCTCCACCATCCGCACCCGCGGCTCCGCGCTCAGCCAGGTCTGGACCAACCTCATCGACAACGCTGCGGACGCCTCGCCCCAGGGCGCGAAGATCGAAATCGCAACCTGGTCCGAGCCCGAGTGGCTGGTCGTCTGCATCGGCGATCACGGCGCGGGCGTTCCGCCTGACGTCCTTCCTCACATCTTCGAACCGTTCTTCACCACCAAGCCCCAGGGCTCCGGCACCGGCCTCGGCCTCGAGATCGTGCATCGCATCGTCACGCAGAAATTCGGCGGGAAGATTGACGTCGAATCCCAGCCCGGCGACACCCGCTTCATCGTCCGCCTTCCGGCGAACGACGCCCCCAACTCATAGCGCCAACTCACATGTCGACGCGAGAGGTTGAAAGCTGAAAGCTACCAGACCGCGCGCCATCCTCAGCGACAGTTTCCCCCATTCGTCGTGGTAGGACCACTGGACCCTCCTGGCGTATGATGAAGTGCGCAAGAAACTTATCCCCTGCGAGGCAGCTCCGTGATACAACATAGAATCCCGCTCACCCGCCGGTTCGTCATTCCCATTCTCACCCTAGCTTTCGCCACCGCTTTCCCCGCCGCTCTCCAAGCGGCCCGCACCTGCAATCCGCGCGACTTTGGCGCCAAGGCCGATGGAACCACCAAGGACACGGCCGCGATTCAAAGCGCCATCGATGCTTGCGAGGCCAAGGGCGGCGGCACCGTCCGCCTCACTGCCGGCACATGGCTCACCGCTCCCATTGTCCTCAAGAGCAATATCACCCTCCAACTTGATAAAGGCGCCACGCTGCTCGGCTCGCCCGATCACGTCGATTATCCCGCGATCACCGAGTTTCGTCTTCCCGATCTGCAATCGCTCGTCAGCGCCTCCAACGCCGAGAACGTGTCCATCACCGGCGAGGGCACCATCGACGGAAACGGCGAGAGCTGGTGGACTATGGCGCGGAGCGTCCGCGACTCCGGCGTGATGGGCAATCCTCATCCCCGCCCGCGTCTGGTCGTCTTTGACCACTGCAAGCATGTGCGCATCGAAGGCGTCACCATTCAGAATTCGCCCATGTGGCAGCTCGTTCCCTACTACTGCGACGATGTGGTCATTCACAATATCCGCGTGCTGGCTCCGCAGCACTCGCCCAACACCGACGCTGTCGATCCCTTTTCCTCGTCGAATGTGCGCATCGATCATCTTTATGCCGACGTCGGTGACGACGATATCGCCATCAAATCCGGCGCCATCAACTCGCCCGGGGGCGACGAGCCCAGCCGCGACATCACCATCACCGACTGCACCTTCCTGCATGGTCACGGCCTCTCCATCGGCAGCGAGATCGCCGGTGGCGCGCACAACATCCTCGCCGAGCGCATTCACTTCGAAGGCACCGACAACGGCATTCGCGTCAAGGCCAATCGCGACCGCGGCAACGACGTCTCGAACCTCGTCTTCCGTGACATCGACATGAAGGACGTGAGAAACCCGCTCGTCATCAGCGAGTACTATCCCCGCATCCTGCCGCCCGAAGGAACCGTGGTGCCGCAGCCGGTCACGCGCCTCACCCCGCACTTCCACAACATCGTGCTCGAAAACGTGACAGCCACAGGCGGCGCCATGGCTGGCGCTATCGTCGGCCTGCCCGAAGCGCCCGTTGAGGACATCGTCCTGCGCAATGTCAAGCTCAGCGGAGAGAAGGGACTGTCCATCGGCTATGCCACGGTGACGGGACAGAATGTGAAGGTCGAGGCCGCACAAGGCGAGGCGATCATGAAGCTGGTCGGCGCTAACGTCACGCTGCAGTAATGCGCAGCGCACGCAACAAAAAGGCTGCACCCATCGGTGCAGCCTTTTCCGTCGTCCAAAGAAACGTGTCGCTCTCTACTGATTCACGCCGCTCGCCAAAAATCCTCCGTCCACGACGAGAATCTGCCCCGTCACGAATGAGGCGCTGTCCGAGGCCAGGTACACAACCGCGCCGACCAGCTCTTCCGTCTTGCCGAACCGCCCTATCGGCGTCCGCATCAGCAGCTCCTGTCCGCGCGGCGTCGAGTCCAGCAATTGCGCATTCAAGTCGGTGCGGAAGACGCCCGGCGCGACCGCATTCACCGTCACGCCCTTTTTTGACCACTCCACGGCCAGCGAGCGTGTCAGCGAGGCCACGCCGGCCTTGCTCGCCGCGTACGCTGCCACTTCGCTCAGCGCCACAAAACTGTTCAGCGACGCAATGTTGATGATGCGCCCGTACCCGCGCTCCAGCATATGCCTGCCAAACACCTGGCAGGCCCGCAGCGTTCCGGTCAAATTTGTGTTTAGAATGTTGTTCCATTCGGCCTCAGGCAGGTCCAGCGTCGGCGTCCGCTTGATCATCCCCGCGCAGTTCACCAGGATGTCCACTTTGTCGAAGCGTGCGAGCGTGGCAACCAGCAGCTCCTCCAGCGACGCGCGGTTGCCCACATCCGACGCCAGCCGCAGCGTCCGCCGACCGCGCGCCTCGATCTCGCTGGCCGTATCGTCCACCTGCTCTTTGCGGCGCGCCGTGGCAATCACGTCGGCCCCGGCATCGGCCAGGCCAAGGCTCAAGGCAAGGCCAATCCCTGACGTTCCTCCGGTCACAACTGCGACCTTGCCTTCAAGGCTGAAGAACTGCGATTTCATGCGATCTCCGTGGGGAAGATATGCTGCGATGCGCGGCCCGGACCAGCTCCGGAATCATGATCGGCACCCTAAGAATACCGGCGCGATGTGCCGGGCGTAGAGATTTTCCGTCACGTTCTTCGCGATCACCGCTTCATTGGCTTCCAGCAGATCCAGATAGCACCGCCCCATCTTCGCGGCCACTTTGAATCCCACGTGCAGCAACTGCCGCACGCTGCTGTTGTAAGCCGGCGCGCACTCCACGTGCCGCAGCGCCGAGGTGTACTGCTCCGACGTCCATCCGCGCACCTCATCGGCGGTCGGCAATTTCGCCGGATCGATGTCGATCACTGTTGCATACGGCGCGCACAGCTCCTCGCGGTGATTCAGCGCCTCGGCGTACACTTCCTTGGCCAGCGCCAACCCTTCGCCGCCGGCTTCGGCTAGTCCGATCAGCTCTTCCAGCCACGTCGTTCCCGCGGTCTTCAGGTGCACGCCCACGTTGAAGCGCTTCATCGTCGCGTGAATCGCTGGGTAGATGGAGAATTTGTCGCTGCCCGAGTGCACGCTGAGCTTCAGGTTCTCCGGCAACCCGTACTGCTTCACCGCATAGGCGATCGCGGCCACATCAAGTGCCATCTCCCGCTCGAACTGCGCCACGTTGCCCACGTAATCCACGCCCTTGTTAAAGCGCCCGCTGAACTTCGGCGCGATGGTCTGCACCGGAATGCCTTCATCGGCAATCGCCGCCAGAATAATCAGCAGCTCCACCGGGCTCTGCGCACGATCGGTCTCGTCCATCGAGACCTCAGGGACAAAGTTCCCCGCGCCCTTTGCGCTCAAAACCCGGCGATACACTTCCCCCGCCTTCTTCACCGCCGCGAGAAACTTCTGCGCGGTCTGCCGCAGGATCGCGGGCGTGATCTCGAAGGCCTCGTCGACGCCCGCCAGCTCAATGCTCCCCTCGAGCTCCGGATGCCGTTTCACGAACCTCTCGATGTCAGCCGCCTGCGCGGGCTGCCCAATGAAATCTGCCACGTCGAAGGTGAAGAAATCGCACGGCGCAAGAAAGCGATCGACGGTCGCGGCCGTAATGTGGTCCGCATCGCAGTAGTAGGGCAGCTTCCATCCCAGCGCCTTCACCGCGGCATCGGCCGCCTGCCGCACTGACGACGGCTCCGAGCCAATGATCATGTGCTCGCGGTTCGACTTGTTCCACACCGGCACAACTTCAACGCCGCGATTCAACGCCTGTATGCATGCCTGCAACTGCGCTTTGGCCTGGTGCGCAAACCTGTCGCCGGTGCCCACCGAATATTTATTCAGCGTTAGGCCTTGATTCCCCATATCCATTCCTGTGTTGCCATTCCTCCAGTTTCGCCGGGTCTCCGCCGTCGCCTCCGCCGCAGCCTCCCGCTCAACTGGCATGACTGTGCGCCAGAGCGGCCGGAGCAGCGCTCTCAAAGCGGCTGCGATGCGCCCACAACCCCAATCCCGGATTGGCCACAAAGAAGATCTTCTCGCCGCCTACCTTGTTGTAGCCGTGGCGCAGCTTTTCCGGATCGTAGCGCGCGGTCATCGCTTTCAAATCGCCGTACTCGAATCCCACGCCCTCCACTTCCTTGCGGCTCAGCTCGCCGGGGCACCACCGGATGGTGAACCGCCCCTCCGACGAGGCATGAATCAGGTGCGCCGCTGCGCTCAGGTCCGCGGCTAGGTCCGCGTTCTCGTTCACCGCCTTCAGCGTAGCCGGCGTTCCACGATAGCCGTATTTGCGAATCAGTGCATCGATCCCTTTGTCCTCGCCAAACTCCTTCACGCCCGGCGCCAGAATAATCAACTCCGCTCCGTCGGCCAGCGCCATGCGCGTGCGATAAACGGCCTTGTTGCCGATCCACGTGCTGTGAAACTCCTTCGGGTCGAGATACACAACCGCCTTCCTAATCGGCTCATCCAGCATCTCGAAGTTCACCTTCAAGCTCAGATCCGCGGCCTTCAGGAAGCACTCAAGATCGTCGCCGATGAACAGTCCGCGCACCGCCAGCCCGCCGTTCTTTCCGCGTCCCACCACGGTTTGCACATACACGATCGGCAGATGACGCAGGAACTTCTCGCACGCGCGGTTCAGCACATTGCGCACCGGATTCTCCGCCCGGCCCATGATCCGCTCCATTCCGTACACAGCGCCCAGATAATGGCTGCGGTTGATCCCCTCGCGCCCGCCCGTGCCGATCAAAATGTTCTTCGCATGATTCGCCATGCCGATCACTTCATGCGGCACCACCTGCCCAATGGAGAGAATCAGATCGAAGCCGCCCTGCGAGATCAGCTTGTTCACCTGCGCCGGCCATGTATAGTTCAGCTTGCCCTCTGACTGCTCGCGGATAAACTCCGCCGGCAGCTCGCCAAGCGTCTCGATGTCCGTGCGCCAGTTGTGCACGCGAAACAGTTCCTGCGGCATGGCGCCGAACATGTGCGCAATCTGGTCCGGTCGCATGGGCGTATGCGTGCCGATAGCCGGCAGCACCGCCTTCAGCCGGTCGCCATAATGCTCCCACGCATAGCGCGTCACATCCCCCGCACGGGAGTGCTCGCGGCTTTGATCGGGCGGCACGGCCAGCACGCTTGTCCGCTTGCCCAGCTTGCCCAGGCTCTCCACCACCAGCTCCTTCAACTGCTTCGGCGAGAGATCGGTCTCGGTGCTTCCCACAGAACAATACAGGCTCATACAGCAAACTCCGCTTTTTCGGTTCGGGAGCGAGCACGCCGCAACGCGGGCTCGCACGAGCGATCCCGACTCCAGTTCAACTAAAGCCGGTACGCCTTCTTTACAAGGCCGTAGGCCAAATCATGTGCCACTTCGTGCGCTTCGTCTTCGTTCAGCCGGTGCTCGGCCACAAGCCTGCCCAAAAACGCGCAATCCACGCGCCGCGCCACGTCGTGCCGCGCCGGAATGGAGAGGAACGCCCGCGTGTCGTCGTTGAATCCCACTGTGTTATAGAACCCTGCCGTCTCCGTCGCTTGCTCGCGGAAACGCATCATGCCCTCAGGACTGTCATGAAACCACCACGGAGGTCCCAGGCGCAAGCACGGATAATGCCCGGCCAGCGGCGCCAATTCCCGGCTGTACGTCGTCTCGTCCAGCGTGAAGAGAATGATGGTCAGGTTGCGCTCGTTGCCAAAGCGGTCCAGCAGCGGCCGCAGCGCGTCCACGTAATTCGTCGCCCTGGGAATATCGGCGCCCATGTCGCGCCCGTAACGCTCATACACAAAGCGGTTGTGATTGCGCACGCTGCCGGGATGAATCTGCATCACCAGCCCATCCTCCACGCTCATCCGCGCCATCTCCGTCAGCATTTGCGCGCGGAACAGCTCCTGCTCGGCCGCGTCCGCCTTACCCGCGATCACCTTGCCAAACAACGCCGCCGCTTCGGCCTGCGGTAAGTCCGCCGTTTGCGCCGTGGGATGTCCGTGGTCCGTCGAAGTGCATCCCAACGCGCGGAACCGCGCCCGCGCCTTCATCAGTGCATTCAGGTACCCCTTCCACGTGGTCGCGTCTTCGCTGTTCTGTTCGCCCAGTCTGGCCACTTGCCCGGCAAATCCCTTGAACTCCGGATCCACCACCGCATCGGGACGGAACGCCGGCACAATCCGCGCCTTCCAGCCCGACGCCCGAATCGCCTCGTGATCCTTCAGCGGATCCAGCGGAGACTCCGTCGTCGACAGCACCTCAATGTTGAACCGCTCATACAGCGCCCGCGGCAGAAACTCCGGCCTGCGCAGCTTCTCCGAGATCGTGTCGAAATAGATGTCGGCAGTCTTCTCGCTCAACCGCTCCTCCAGCCCGAACAGCTCCTGAAAGGCGTAATCCAGCCACATGCGCGTGGGTGTGCCGCGGAACAGGTAATAGTGGCTCGCGAAAATGCGCCACACCTTCCGCGGCTCCTGCACCACCGGTTGCCCGATGCCCAGATCGTCCATTGAGATGCCCTGGCTGTAAAGCATGCGGAAAACATAGTGATCGGGCTGCACGAACAGCGTCGCCGGGTCGGGGAACGGTCCATTCTTGGCAAACCACGCGGCCTGCGTGTGCCCATGAGGGCTGATGATGGGAAGATTTCGGATGCGCTCATACAGCGATCGCGCCACTTTGCGGGCGCTTGCCTCGGCGGGAAACAATCGGTCTTCATGAAGCAACATGGTTTTCATTTTACCTCGCGCGCTGGTTCAACAGATCCTTCTGCTGGCGATAGAGGTCAGACCAGCAGTATACACTCCGTCGGCCCCAGCTCCCGTCCTTGCGGATTTTCCCGCGGCGCCGCAAGTTTCTCCAACCAAACTCGCTTTTCGGTGATAATCTCGCTGTGACACCTATTTTCAGTATCGCCAGAAGGTGGCTGATCATATGCCGCGGGTGAAAGAGGAAGAACACAATACCCATCGTACGATGCAAGTGGTTAACCACATCCGCTCCCTCATCGAAAACGGAACCCTGCAGCCGGGCGACAAAATCCCGCCGGAACGCGAGTTCGCCCGCTCTCTTAAAATCAGCCGCGCCAGCCTGCGCACCGGCATCGGCTACCTCGCCGCCATGGGCGTCATGAAAGTCCGCCACGGCGTGGGAACCTTCGTCGCCGACGGCCCGCCGCAATTTGGTACGGCCTCTCTGAGCCTCATCGGCGCGCTGCACGGATTTCAGTCCTGGCAGATGTTCGAGGCCCGGATCATCCTCGAGAGCCATCTCGCCGCACTGGCCGCCGAGCGTGGCAAACAGGAGCAATTCGCCGCGCTGGCTGAAGAGGTCGCCGAGATGTTTGCCTCCATGAGCAACCCTGCGGACTATCTCATCCACGACCTGCTCTTTCACCGCATCGTTTCCCAGGCCTCCGGCAATCCCATTCTGGCAGCCATCATTGAGACCATCACGTCGGCTCTCTACGACTCTCGCCGCAAGACCGTCGAGCGCTCCACTGACCTGCGCGAATCCGCCGAGATGCATCGTGAGATTTTCCGCGCCATCCGCGGACGGAATGCCAAGGAAGCGCACAATCTCATGGAGAAGCACCTGCGCATGGCCCAAATCGCACAGGGCATGGAACGCCCTACCGGCCGCGGAAAATCCCCGGCGCACTCCAGGAAGCGGCAACCGCGATCCGCTTCTGCCGCATAGCAGCGCTTCGAGCCGGGCTCAACTCGCCAGCCTTCCTCAAAAAGCGTAGCGCTCCCGGTTGTCCGCCGCTCCCGGCGCGAGCATTTGCCGTGGCCTCCGGGCCCGCTCGCGCGGCAGACCGGATTCTCCCCTTCCGGGGCATTCCCGTGCTTCGCCGCGATGCTCTATCGCAACCGCGAACGCCTCAGACGCGTTCAACGAATCGTCTGTGTAAACCCCTCGCCCCGTACGCCTGCGAGAGAACAGGCCTGCAAACTTCGGCTCGGCCGCAAAGGGGGCTCCTTTCGTCTATCTCCTTTGTCATCTTGCGCCTCGGTGTAAGCGGCGGCATGCTTGCATGGTCAGACCAGGCCCTCCCAACCGGCTAGTAAACCGATTCATCTCCTCACTAAACCGATTCACTAGCTTAAGGGCACACCACCTAAGATAATTTTCAAAAATCACTCGGACTTTTGATCTATTGACAGATTCGTACCCGGTATATGAAACTAATTGGGCTTCAAAATGTGGTCAGACCACGTGTGCAAGTTTTACAAGAGCACCGGGAAAGCCGCATTACGAAGCAATACGTAAGACCTGATGGAGGCAACATGATGAGGCAATTGGCCTTAGGATCCCAAGTGGAGTCGAGGAAAGAAACCTGCGAAACGCCAAACCGTTTCCTGCGTTTCTGGGTATTGAGCTTTGCGGCGTTGTTCGTCGTCGCCGTAATGATACCCCTCGGCGCAAGGGCGCAGTTAACTGGAAAAGGCGCCATTACCGGCACAGTCATGGATAAAACCGGCGCAGTCATCCCGGGTGCCGACGTTGCAGCAACAAACATTGCTACCGGCATCACCACAAAGACTGTTTCAACCAGCACGGGAGATTATCACTTCTCTAACTTGGACCCTGGCATTTACACCGTCACCACTAACGCGAAAGGCTTTCAAAGACTGGTCCAAGAGAACATCCATGTGAACGCCCTGGAGTCGCAGACCTACAACCCGTCCCTTGCGGTCGCAGCGGCGGGGCAGGAAACGATCACTGTAACTGCGGCGCCGCCGCAACTGGAAACCAGTAACGCGGCGATGGGCGCAACCATGGAGGAGCAAACCTATTCAGAGTTGCCCGTTGAGATGGGCGCCTTTGGTTCTCCTGACCAACGGCGCGCCACCGACTTCGAGTACGTCATGCCAGGCGTGCAGGGCAACGAGACCAACGGCAACGCTACGACGAATACGGGCGTAATCAACGGCTCGGGCAGCCGCGGCGCCGCCTCCGACGTTTATGTTAACGGCGTTCCCTTTGTGCGTGCCGGCGGCAACGGCGACCCACGCTATGTTTGGACCGCCATCTCGGTCGACGCTGTCGAGCAGTTCCAGGTGCAGACCATCGGCTACTCGGCGGCCTATGAAGGCCAGGGCGTGATGAACTACACCGTCAAGCAGGGCGGCTCTCAGCTGCACGGCTCTGTTTACGACTTCGTCCGCAATACCGCTCTCGACACATGGGGCTTCTTCGGTAAGGCACCCAATCCTGCTACAGGTGTGCCCGTCAAACCGATCGAGCACAGCAATGAGTACGGCATCTTGCTAAGTGGCCCACTCATTCCCTTCGGGAGCTGGAAGCATAAGGTCTTCTTCTTCGGCAACTACGACGGCTTCCGTTATTCGAGCGCGAACCCAACGCCCATCACCTTCCCAACCGCAGCCGAGCAGGCTGGCGATTTCAGCGCATTCCTTAACCTGGCAACCCCCGTCAAGATCTACGACCCGTCTTCGCAGGCTGCCTGCACCGCGAACAGCGACCAATGGTTTCTGCCGGTATCAGTATGGCTACGGCCCCGGCGCTACCGTAGGACATGCGGGCAATCCGGTTGCCCTGGGATCGGCAACCCACCGAACGTGATCCCGTCGAGCCAGTTCTCGACCATCGCCAAGAACATGCAGAAACTCCTGCCGACGTCGAGCATCGGCACGGGGCTGCAGAACAATTACATTGCCCCCAACAAGACGGGACTTTCCAACTGGTCCACCACAGACCGCATTGACTTCCTGATGACCTCGCGGGACACGCTTAGCTTTATCGCCGCCATCGGCCGCCAGGCCAGCTCGAATCCTGTCGGGCAGACCACAGCGGGAAGGAATGTGGGTCCGGTTCCGTTTAACCATGGCCAGACCTACGCCCCGAAGACCGCTGTTGGCATCATCGAGGAAGCCCATGTTTTCACGCCTAACCTGCTCAACCAGTTCGACTGGGGCTATGCGCGCTACAACGGACCCACCTTCAACCCGGACTCAGGCGCCGGCTTATGCAGCGACGGCGATGGGGATTTCCGGGCTACCCTCAGGGACGGCATCAGCAAACCTTCCCCATCGTGACCTTCAGCCGGCTCCAACCCCCCGACCAATTGGGGCGGCCCACTGCCGAACTGTGACGCTTGCTGAAAACTACACGGTGCTCGATAGCGTGCAGTGGAACGTTGGCAGGCATTCGTTCACCTTCGGTGGACAGGTTGCATGGATGCTCTACAACACGATCACCTCCACCGGTGGATCGACCCCCATCACCCTTGCCACTGCCAATACCGAGACTGCGGGAATCAGCGGAGGTTCCTATACCGTTGCGTCCAACACCGGTGTGGCATACGCCAGCTTCCTGATCGGCCAAATCGACAAGGGCAGCTTCACGGACTACTCCTTGCATCCTGAGTACGGTGCGCGCTTCCGAGCGATCTCGCCGTACGTTCAGGACGACTGGAAGGTAAACTCGAAGCTGACCCTCAACCTGGGCCTGCGCTATGACTTCTTCCCCACCGTCACTGAGGTCCATAACTTCGCAAGCTTCTTCAATCCTTCTCTGGCTAATCCAACCACCGGCCTCAATGGAGCGCTGGCGTTCACCGGCAGCGGCTCCGGCACCTGCAACTGCTCCACGCCGGTCAACAACTATTACAAGAACTGGGGGCCTCGCCTAGGCTTCGCCTACCAGCTCGGCTCCAAGACCGTCGTCCGCGCCAGCTACGGTGTCATCTTCTCGCATGGCGATGCCGTAGGCGGTCTCGCGTCCAGCATCGGAACGCTGGGCTTCGCAGGTTCACCCTCATTCTCGTCAACCAACGATCAGACGACGATGCCTGGCTTTTTGGCGGGTGGCAGCGGAGCGATTCCCTCCTACACGCCCGCCACCGGGGTGTCGTCGGGTGCCAACTACGGTACCGGCTACACCAAAAGCTCCGGCTATACGGGGACACCCTCTTCGATGGGCTACGTCGATCCGTATTACGGAGGCCGCGCGCCAGAGTACCTCAACTGGACCTTCGGCATTCAGCGTCAGTTGACCGGCGCAATGGCGCTCACCTTATCCTATGTGGGTTCCGAGGGTCACTTCCTGCAACTCGATAGCTACCATGCCCGCGGATTGTGGGCCGATGATCTCGATCCGAAGTATCTGCCCCTCGGACCAAGACTGGCAGATACCGGGACAACGTCCACGACAGTAACCTCGGATTGCACGACTTACGGCCTGTCGTGCCCGGGCCTGAGTAATTTCGCCACAAATCAGCCGCTAAGCACACTTCTGAAGCCGTTCCCGTTCCAGACCGTCACCGACAGCTTCGGGTACGTGGGCAACTCCAACTATCACGCCCTTCAAACCATTTTGAATATGCGCGAGTGGCACGGCTTGACGATCGGCGCCAACTATGCCTATTCACGCATCATTGACGACGGCGGCACCTTCCGCACCGGCTTTCCGATTCCGGCGGGCACGCTTGCCAATCATCCCTCGACATCCTACCCGGCGGATCGCATCGAACGGACTGTCTCCACATCGAATCAGCCGCAACACTTCGCAGCGAGCTCGGTTTGGCACTGGCCGTTCGGCAAAACGATCCTGGCGGAGAACGCGGTGGAGCGGGCGATCATGGGGGGCTTCGCCCTTTCCGGGATCTTCTCGGCCTCCTCCGGTTCGCCGCTCGCCATCACCGCTTCCTCCTGCCAGACCAATCCCGCGGTCAGCCAATGCATGCCAACCCTTAATCCAAACTTCAGCGGCTCGGCGCGCCAGAACGGAAAGTGGGGCGATGGCGCGACTTGGGCTAATTTCAATTCCATGAGTTACATCGTGCCCAGCACCGGCACAACCGCCGCCACTGTTGCCGGCCCGTTCATCAACCCGGTGTCGACGGTGCTGAATACCACGGCCGCGCCAGCCTACACGTTTGGTGACTCGCCACGTACTGCTCCTTACGGCCTCGTTGGTCCCGGCAACTACGAGCTCGACCTTGGTTTGGTGCGCAGCTTCCCGCTGCATTTCACCGAGTCTGCCAAGCTCGATTTCCGGGCCGAGTGGTATAACGTCACCAACCACACCCAGTTCGCGGTTGCCAGCACGGCGCTCGGCAATGCGAGCTTCGGACAGGTCACCTCAAGCCCGACTTTGATGCGCAAGTCTGCCCAGTTCTCGGCTCGCATCAGCTTCTGAGTTGGCGTTCCACATCCTTTAGCTTGAGAGGCTGCCGGCGAAACCCGGCAGCCTCTTTTCTTTCCCGATTAAGCACAAACCGGCATCACATTCGGGCGCCGTAGACTCAAGAACAGGCTGGGCGAGCATTCCCCCGCCTGTTTTCATTCCTCTCGAGGTTCACTTTATGCTGACTGCCAACCCGCTTCGTCCGCGCCGCTGTCGTTTCCTGTCCGCTTCAAGGCTTTCATCGAGAATGGGAGCGCTCTTGCTCTTTCTTGCAATTGCCGTATTGGCAATCACCACTCCAGCCGCAGCGCAGGTCTCCACGGCAACTCCTGCCGCGGCAGCTCCCTCCGCCGGCGCGGCCATGCCCCATGGCCAATTCGAGTATCTCTGGCCCAACGGTGCGCCCGGCGCAGTCGGGTCAAAGGAGCAGGACAAGCCGCATCTTGAGATCTTCTCGGGCTACGGTCCCGGCCCGCACACCGCTGTCATCGTTTGCCCTGGCGGTAGCTACACGCACCTCGCCTACGAGAAAGAGGGCACACGCATCGCCGAGTGGCTCAATCTCCGCGGCATCACGGCCTTCGTTCTTACTTACCGGCTGTCTCCGCGCTATCACTATCCCGAGCCGATCCTTGATGGCTACCGCTCCGTGCGCTGGGTCCGTAGTCACGCGCTTGAGTTTGACATCGCTCCCGATCGCATCGGCATGTGGGGGTTTTCCGCGGGCGGCCACCTGGTGGGAATGGTCGGCACCCACTTCGACGACGGCAATCCCCAGGCCGCCGACCCCATCGACCGCATCAGCGACCGTCCCGACTTTGTCATCAGCTCCTATGGGGTTCTCACGCTGCTGCCTGGCGTGGCTAAAGCCGGTACGCTGGCCACTTTGCTCGGCGGAGACGTCTCGCCGCAGCTCATCGACGACGTTTCTCCCGATAAGCACGTCACTTCCCGCACTCCGCCCTGTTTCCTGTACGCCACAACTTCCGACGAGGGAGTGCCGGCGTTGAGCACGGTCACGTTCTACGCCGCGCTGGTTCGTGCCGGTGTGCCTGCCGAGATGCACATCTTTCAGCAAGGCCCGCATGGCACGGCTTTGGGCCAGTCCTATCCCGAGCTCGCCGGATGGCCTGTTCTGCTCGAAAATTGGCTGCGCCTCAACGGCTGGATTCCGTATCCTGCCGCTCCGGCGACGCCCGCCGTTCCCGGAGCGCACTGATTCTCGCCCGCCGCCGTCGAATCGGGCGATTGTTCACACCGCGCCGCAATGCGTATAGTTGGTTCGGCGTTGCAAGCCGCTGCGCCGCGGGCCTCTTTGAAAACTTCAGCCCAGCAGTATCCGGAGCACCCATGAAGACATTCCGTTCTCTTGCCTTGCTTACCGCTCTTGCCGCCGCCTTCTCTTCCGCCGCACCCGCCCAGGAACACCCCTGGTCTCAGCGAGCGGCCAGCGCCGCCATCGCGCGCTGGCCCGATGGGCGCTGGCAGCCGGCCGGCGCTCCGTGGATCTGGACCTACGACCTCGGCACGTTGCTTGAAGGCATGGACTCCGTCTGGTTCTCCACCGCCGATCCCCGTTACTTCAACTACATCCAAAGCTCCGTCGATGCGCTCCTCGGCCCCGATGGCTCTATCCCTACGCTCAAGCCTGAAGAGCATCAGCTCGACAACATCCTCCTCGGCCGCCAGCTTCTCCTCCTCTACGGCGTCACCCAGGACCGCCGTTATCTCACCGCGGCAACATTCCTCTACGATCAGCTCGCTCATCAGCCACGCAACGCCTCGGGCGGCTTCTGGCACAAGCAACGCTATCCCAATCAAATGTGGCTCGATGGCCTCTACATGGCCGAGCCTTTTTACGCCGAATACGCCTCCAGCTCCCATCACCCCGGCGATTTCAACGACATCACCCATCAGTTCGTGCTCATGGAACAGCACGCGCGCGATCCCAAATCCGGTCTGCTCTACCACGGCTGGGACGAATCGAAGCAGGAGCGCTGGGCCAACAAACAAACTGGCGACTCCTCGCAATTCTGGGCCCGAGCCATGGGCTGGTACATGATGGCCCTCGTCGACACGCTCGACTACTACCCCGATGACGATCCCGGCCGCAAGCAGCTCCTCGCTATCCTCAACCGCGAAGCTGCCGCCGTCGCGCGCTACCAGGACCCATCCACCGGCCTCTGGTACCAGGTCGTCGACAAGCCCGGTGCCAAGGGCAATTACTTCGAGTCCTCGGCCGCCTGCATGTTTGTCTATTCTCTGGCCAAAGGCGTCCGCCGCGGCTATCTGCCCCCGCGCTATCTCGCCAACGCCGAGCGCGGCTACCGCGGCATCCTCACTCACTTCATCAAAGTTGAAGGCGGCGACGTCTCGCTCACCAGCACCGTCAAAGGCGCGGGCCTCGGCGGCGATCCCTATCGCGACGGCAGCTACGCCTACTACATCGGCGAAAAAGTCATCACCAACGATCCCAAGGGCGTGGGCGCCTTCCTGCTCGCCGCCTCCGAGATGGAAACCGCGCAGAACTCAAAGCTCGGTCGCGGCCTCACCGTCATTGTCGACGGCTGGTTCAACTCGCAGCAGCGCGCGGATGCATTCGGCCAGCAATCCTACTTCCACTACAAATGGAACACCTGGGATCAACCCGGCTACTCGCTCTTCGGCCACATCTTCCGAAACTTCGGCGCGCAAACCGGCGAGCTCGACGCCGCGCCCACAGCCGCCAACCTTCGCGGCGCGCAGATCTACCTCATTGCTTCACCCGACAACGCCGCCAAGAACGCGCACCCGCACTACGCTTCCGCCGAGGATGCCACCCAGATCGCAAATTGGGTCAGAGCCGGTGGCGTCCTCATGATCATGGAGAACGACACCTCATACGCCGACCTTGACCACTTCAACGTCGTCTCCGAAAAGTTCGGCATCCATTTCAATAGCGTCCTGCGCAAGCACGTCATCGGCACGAATTGGGACCAAGGCAAAATCGCCATTGACGGCACGGGCCCCATCTTCCACCACCCACACACCATCTACGTCAAAGACATTTGCACCATCTCCGTGCATGCTCCCGCCAAAGCCGTCCTCACTGACAACGGCGATATCCTCATGGCCACAGCCAAATACGGCAAGGGCACGGTCTACGCCATGGTCGATCCCTGGCTCTACAACGAATACACCGACGGCCGCAAGCTGCCGCCCGAGTACGACAACTTCGCTGCCGGCAACGAGCTCGTCCGCTGGGTTCTCCAGCAGGTTCCGCGCTGAAGCGGTCAAAGCGTCCGCGCCGTGGTCCCGAATTTGCACGCTGCCGACCCGATTCCTGGAATCTCTTGACGACCTACCGCTCCGCTCCGTTACATTGGATGGTCTCGGTGGTCAGTCCACTCGGGATGCGCGAATCCCGTTGTGGTCACTTCCGCTGCTGCCGTTCGCGCCCATCGGAGGTTCCCATGCGTCCCGTCTCGATCCGTCTGCTCCTTGCTCCGTTGCCGCTTTTTGTTGCCGCAGCCCTGCCCGCTCAGGACACTCGCACGGTCACCGAGCCGAAGATTCCCCCGGCTTGCGTCACGCTCCAGGCTGACATCGCCGCCAACCACGGCGTCATCGCACTCGCCGATGAGCAGAAGCTCTCCACGGCTCGCATTCAGGATGCCCTCGACCACTGCGCGTCCGGCCAGGCAGTAGTCTTGCGCGCCCACGGCAAGCGGAACGTTTTCCTCACCGGCCCGCTCAATCTCCGTCCCGGCGTCACGCTCGTCATCGGCAGAAACACTGCTCTCATCGCTTCGCGCGACCCCCGCCTCTACGATCTCGTGCCCGGTGGCTGCGGCATCGTCTCCGAGCGCGGCCACGGCTGCAAGCCGCTCATCACCGGCGACGGCGCCACAAACGCTGGCATCATGGGCGAGGGCTCCATTGACGCTCGCGGCGGCGCCACGCTCCTCGGCAAGGTAGTCACCTGGTGGGACCTTGCTCATCAGGCCAAAGTCACTGACCAGCAGCAGAGCGTCCCTTCCATGATCGCCCTGCGCCACGCTGACAACTTCATCCTGTACAAAATCACGCTGCGCAATTCGCCCGGCTACCATGTCTCCGTCAACCAAACCGACGGCTTCACAGCGTGGGGCGTCAAAATCATGACCCCCAAAACCGCGCGCAATACCGACGGCATCGATCCCGGCTCCTCTCGCAACGTCACCATCGCCTACAGCTTCATCCATACCGGAGACGACGACGTCTGCCTCAAGTCCAGCCGCGCCGGCGCTGTCTCCAACGTCTCCGTTCTCCACAACCACTTCTACTCCGCCCACGGCATGTCCATCGGCAGCGGAACCGATGGCGGCGTCGATCACCTGCTGGTGGACGACCTCACCATCGATGGCGCCGACAACGGCCTCCGCATCAAGTCCGACCGCAGCCGCGGCGGTCTCGTCCACGACATCGTCTATCGCAACGTCTGCATTCGCGACGTACCAAACCCCCTCGTCTTCACGCCGCACTACACCACGTTCACCGGCGACCGCCTTCCCATCTATCGCGACATCTCTCTCGAAAACGTTCATGTCCTCACGCCTGGCGCCTACACTTTCTACGGCCTCGATCCCGATCACAAGCTTGAGATCAAGCTCGACAACGTCTTCGCCGACGATCAAAAGGACTCGCTCTTCTATAACCAGGACGCTGCCATCACCCTCGGCCCCAAACTTGGCAACCTTGAGCCATCCGGGGCCCCCAACGACAGGTCTTCGTCGTTGGGGTGGGAGCCCAAGGGCGACGACATAACCATCGCGCAGGCGCCCGGCGCCGCGCCCGGCCAGCCGCTCGAATGCAACGCCCGCTTCGTTCCGTTCCCCGAAGACAAAACCGCTCCCGAAATGGCCGGCAAAATTCCCCCCGAGGACAAAACGTTTTACGTCGCTGCCGACGGCACCGGCGATTACTACTCCATCCAGCGCGCCCTCGACATGACTCCCAAAACCGGCGGCGCCGTCCTCTCCGTCTCGCCCGGCGTCTATCGCGAAGTGCTCACCATCGACAAGCCCAACATCACCATCCGCAGCGCCAATCCTGACCCGAGCAAAACCGTCATCGTCAACGATCGCAGCGCCGGCCAGAACGGCGGCACCCTCCACTCCGCCACCGTCAACGTTACCGCCGACAACTTCTTCGCCGAGAACATCACCTTCGAGAACGACTTCAATCGCACCCACGAGCAGACGCCTCAAGGCTCTCAGGCGCTGGCTCTGCTCGTCACCGGCGACCGCGCCATCTTCCACAACGTGCGTCTTCTCGGCAACCAGGACACCGTCTTTGCCGGCAGCCGCAACTGCACCACCAACACTCCCGGTTGCCTGCTCACACGCCAGTATTTTTCCGATTGCTACATCGCCGGCAATGTCGATTTCATCTTCGGTGACAGCAAGGCCATCTTCGAGAACTGTGAGATTCACTCCTCCCCGCACAACGGCGGCTACATCACCGCGCAATCGAAACACTATCCCGACGAGGACTCCGGTTTCGTCTTCGACCACTGCAAGCTCACCGCCGATCCTGGTGTCGTCGGCAACGTCTACCTCGGCCGCCCCTGGCGCGCCTACGCGACCGTCATCTACATGCACACTTGGATGGGCGACAAGATCGCCCCTGCTGGCTGGAGCGAATGGCACGCCGAGCAAACGCACTCGCTTGACACCGCCTACTATGCCGAGTTTGACTCCTCCGGCCCAGGCGCGCATCACTGGCGAGCGCGACCCGCACACGCACTTCCTCACGCCCGACGAAGCCCGGCAATATGAGCCCTCGGTCTTTCTCCGCGGCAACGACAACTGGAATCCTCTCGAACTTCCAAAGCAGTAAAATTGAGTTGTTATTGCAATGAATTCACAATCGTTTTGAGCGAGGACGCTAACTTCGACGCGAATACCTCAGAAAGCAAGCTCCACTTCGAGTCACGAACAAGCTGAAAGCTGATAGCTGAAGGCTGATAGCTGCACTTAGGAGAACTCATGAAAACCGTAATATTGGCTGACCCGGTGCGCTACCCGCGCATGACCACCGAAGAACTCCGCTCGACCTTCCTGCTCGACGGCCTCTACGAGCCCGGCAAGCTCCATCTCAATTACGTCGAGCTCGAGCGCGCCATCGTCGGCTTCGCCGCTCCCGCTCGATCGCGCCCTCGCCCTCCCTACCGATCCCGATCTCCGCGCCGAACTACTTCACCGAGCGCCGCGAGCTCGGCGCGCTCAACGTCGGCGGCGTCGGCCTCATCACTGTCGAGGGCAAGAGCTACGAGCTGAACAATCTCGACGTGCTCTACATCGGCCGCGGCAACAAAGAGGTCGCCTTCGCCTCGAAAGACAAATCCGCGCCGGCCGTCTTCTATCTGCTTAGCTACCCCGCCCACGCTGTCTATCCCGTCGCGCTGGTCCGCAAGGAAGACGCCAGCCCCATGGATCTCGGCAGCTTGGAGACCTCGAATAAGCGCACCATCTGCAAGTACATCCACCTCGAAGGCGCACGGAGCTGCCAGCTCGTCATGGGCGTCACCCATCTGCACACCGGCAGCGTCTGGAACTCCATGCCGCCGCACACCCACATGCGCCGCTCGGAGATCTACATGTACTTCAACCTGCCCGAGAAGGAGCGCATGTTTCACATGATGGGCCAGCCCGGCGAGACCCGCCACATCGTTATGCGCGACAAGGAGGTCGTGGTTTCGCCCCTCTGGTCTATCCACGCCGGCGTTGCGACCCACGCCTACAGCTTCTGCTGGGGCATGGGCGGCGAAAACCAGGTCTACAGCGACATGGACCCCGCCCCCGTTGAAAGCCTGCGTTAGGCCAGGGAATAAGGAGCCAAGGGACCAGAAACTAAGCGTAGGCTTCTCAATTGCCGGATGCACTCGGGTGCAACATGATCGTGCAAACTTCAAAGACCCTTCCCGCCATCATTAGTGCGGTTGCGGCGATCCTGTTATGGGGTGCCCTTTTCTGGCGGACCGCGCGACAGAATCGCGGCAACAAGGTCATCGAGTGCGGAGTTCTGGCCGTCATGGTTCTTCTCGTCATGGCGTTCCTCTCCAGGGTAATTGAGTTCCCGGATTGGGCACTGGTCGCCCTCATCGCGTTACTCTTCCTCCTTTGCATGGTCACCCTCTTCTTCTTTGGACAGGAATGCGTTCGCGCACTTCGTCGCCGCAAAATGAAATGAGATAAGGGCAACATCCATTGCCGCGCCGGACCGCCGGCACAGTTCCAGGGCCCCTCAAATCTCCCCGACAAGACATAACACCTCTGGGGAGCAGACAAGGAACAAGGATTAGGGAACACTAGACATACGGTTGTGTCGGCCGCATCCTTTTGCCCGGTTTCCATGCCCCGCAAAGTTGCAGCCGTCCACTCGCGGTAGAAAAGTGGGCTACGAAAGCTCATACCCCTTTACGAGTGCTTTTCGTCACATTTCGTCGACAAGATCGGGGGCATGATAGGGCGCATAGAGGACCTTAGATTATGAAGAGATATTCCTTGGTTATTTTATCGGCACTTTCTCTATCCCTTACCGCCACATTTGGCCAGGATCTTCCCACGAGCATCCAGGCGATGAAGAACTCCTACGCCGCATCCGGCAGCATCGTTGTGCTCGACAAGAGCACCATCGTCATTGAGCCTAAAATGCCGGCGCCCCTGTGCGCACTCCCAAAGAACCAGGACGGAAAGACATCCTGGTCCTTCTACACCTTTCCGCTCGCCTCCATTACGGTTCCGCTGGCAGAAGTCGACGAGACCTTGATCTCGGAAGACCGGGTCTTTACTGATCTGAATGTGACAAAAACCTATAAGCCCGGCGACGTGGGAGACACTACGATGGTCGTGGTCGCTGTCGTTCCGGGCAAGCAATTCCACACCTTACTTTACGACCGCGACAAGTTCACGCGCCTCGGGCCTGGCCCGCACTCGAGTTCGGAGTACGGTCAGGCGCCGGATGACACCGAGGCCTTTGCTCTCACCTTCTCCGATCCCGCTGCCGCCCGCACCTTCGAGATTGCACTCAAAGACGCCGTCATCCTTGCCCGGGCGCGGACGGCGCATCCATAGTCCAGGGGATCACGAAAGAGATTCGAGGAAAACGAAGACAAAAGCGGCGATTTCCATCGCGGAAATCGCCGCCTCATTCTTCAATGCGCCGAATTCTTTCGCCTACCGAGCGCCACAGGTCCCGCTTTTGCGTCCCCAGAAAGCCGCTACCGCCGCCTGACCCCGAACAAGCTAGCCGCTAGAAGCTAGGAGCTAGAGGCTGTTCCTCACACCGTATACGTCGTCGACGAAACCCGCCCGCCATGTCCCGTCCAATTGGTATGGAAGAACTGGCCGCGCGGCTGGTCCACGCGTTCGTACGTGTGTGCGCCGAAGAAGTCGCGCTGCGCCTGCAGCAGGTTCGCCGGCAGCCGTCCCGCGCGATAGCCATCGAAGAACGCAAGCGCCGTCGAAAACGCCGGCGTGGGCACACCCAGCTTGATCGCGTGCATCACCGCCTTGCGCCATGAAGCCTGGTACTTGTTCACTAACCGCGAGAAGTACTTGTCGAGCAGCAGATTGTCCAGCTTCGCGTTCTTCTTGAACGCGGCCTTGATCTTGCCCAGGAACTGGCTGCGAATGATGCATCCTCCACGCCACATCAACGCGATGCCGCCCATGTTCAGGTTCCAGCCAAACTCCTTGCCCGCAGCCCGCAGCAACATGTACCCCTGTGCGTAGCTAATGATCTTCGAGCAGAACAGCGCTCTCCGCACGTCCTCGATGAACTTCGTGCGATCGCCCACCTTCGGCGTCGACTTCGGCCCGCGCAAAACCTTCTCGGCTTCCACGCGCTCCTCTTTCAGCGCCGACAAACAGCGCGCAAACACGCTCTCGCCAATCAGCGTCACCGGCTGTCCAGTATCGAGCGAGCTGATCACTGTCCACTTGCCCGTCCCCTTCTGCCCCGCAGTGTCCAGAATCTTGTCCACCAGCGGCGTGCCGTCTTCGTCCTTCTTGGCGAAGATCTGGCTCGAAATGTCGATCAGATAGCTGTCTAGCTCGCCCTTGTTCCACTCGGCAAACACGTCGTGCAGCTCGTCGGCCGTCAGTCCCAGCCCGTGCTTCAGCAGATCGTACGCCTCGCAGATCAACTGCATGTCGCCGTACTCGATGCCGTTGTGCACCATCTTCACGTAGTGCCCGGCGCCCTCTTCGCCCACCCAGTCGCAGCACGGCGTTCCGTCCTCCACCTTTGCTGCGATCGCTTGAAAGATCGGCTTCACGTGCGGCCACGCCGCCGGATTTCCGCCCGGCATGATCGACGGTCCATGCCGCGCCCCCTCTTCACCGCCGGAAACGCCAGTCCCAATGAACAGAATTCCCTTCTCGGCCAGCGCCTTCGTCCGCCGGGTCGAATCGCTGAACAGCGAGTTGCCGCCATCGATGAGAATGTCGCCCGCTTCAAGATGCGGCGCCACTTGGTCAATCATCTGGTCCACCGTGTCCCCGGCCTTCACCATCAGCATCACCCGGCGCGGCCGCTTCAGCAGGCTTGTCAGTTCTTCAATCGAGTGCGCCCCCGCCACCTGAGTCCCCTTGGCCTCGTTCGCCAGAAAATCGTCCACCTTCGAAACGGTCCGGTTGAACACGGCCACCTTGAACCCATGGTCGTTCATGTTGAGGACGAGATTCTGCCCCATGACTGCAAGGCCGATCAGGCCGATATCACACGATGCTTCCGCCATATCTTCTCCAAAAACGAAATTCTATCACTGCGGATTTTCTGCGGTCCTCAATAGATTCTAACGCTGTGGTCAGACCTCTCCTTGTGAAATTCCCTCAAACCGCCATGCCCGCGGCGCGGTAGATCTCCGCAATGTGCTGCATATCCTTCAGGCCCTCCTCGCCCGGGCTTTGCGGTTCCACATTGTTCTCGATGCAGTGCGAGAAGTGTTCGGCTTGAGCCTGGAACTGGTACGGGTCGCGCGAAGGATTCACCTCGTCGATGCCTTGGCCGCTCAACTCGGCGCGCATATGCACGCCGTCGTAGTTGAAGCCCGGGTCGAGCGCGAGCCAGCCTTTGGAGCCGTAGACCTTGAAGTAGCCGCTCATGTTAGCTCCGTAGGTTGTGGCGCAGCTGGCCACAATACCGGAAGGAAATTGCATGGTCCAGGCCATGTTTTCTTCCACCTCGTTGAAGCGGCCATCGTGGTCGATGGTCGAGGCAACGGCGGTCACTTTCGCTGGCTCCTCGCCGGTAAGGTAGCGGCACGCATTGAGCGAGTAGATGCCCACGTCGTAGAGCGGGCCGCCGCCGGCGAGCTTCTTGTTCGTCCGCCACTCGCCGGGCGCGATGTTGAATCCGAAGCAGCTGGAAATCTACTGCACCTGGCCCAGCTTGCCATCGCGAATGATCTGTATAGCCTGCAGGTGCATGCGGCTCGTAGTGGCAGCGGTATGCAATCATCAGCTTCACGTTGGCTGCCTTGCAGGCCGCGATCATGGCTTCAGCATCGGCCACCGATGTGCACATGGGCTTCTCGCACAGCACGTGCTTGCCCGCCTTGGCGGCGCGAATGGTGTACTCGGCGTGCATGGAGTTGGGCAGCGCCACGTACACCGCGTCGATGTTGGGGTTGTGCGCAATCTCGTCGAAGTTCTCGTAGCTGTAAATCGAGCCGGCAGGCACGCCATACTGCGCCGCGACCTTGCTCCGCCTTGTCGCGATGGCCGCTCGCCAGCCCGGTAACGCTGGAGTTCGTGGTGTTCAGTGCGCCGGCCATGAAGTGGTAGGCGATGCGGCCAATGCCGATGATCGCGTAGCCGGTCTTGCGAGCCGGGTTCTGGGCGTTGAGCGCGGGCGCGAAGCGGGCGGCGAGGCCCAGTGCGCCGAGTCGGGTGAAATCTCTTCGGGTCAGCAGCATGGCTTTTTGATTCCTTTGTTGGGAATGGAGCGGGATTGCCCGTCGATTGCGAATGCTAACACACGCACGCAGCCCCGCGTCGCCTGGGTAGTGGGTCAGTTTGGATGTGCCTTGAAAGGGCACGACTTCAAAGCCTGCCCTGAGCGCAGCCGAAGGGTGCCGTAAATCGCGCCAAATGAATCGGGGCTTTAGCCCCCGAAGGAATGCTTCGCCAAACTGACCCACTACCGCTTTGGCTTCCCGCCGTCCGCCCCTCATTCCACGCTCAGATCGCCGTCCGCGTCCACTACCAGCTTGTCGCCTACCACCTGAACCGAATGAATCTTCAGCCGGGCCAGGTTCACTTTGTACCCCGACGTTGCCGTCGACCCCGCCAGCGCCTTGCGCAACAACTCCGCCGCATTCACCTTCATGCTTTTTGGCACTTGGCCTCGCAAGAACGGCGCCAGCACAAAATTGATCTCCTTCCGGTCCGACACTTTGTCCAGCCTCGCGTCGCGAAACCCGATCGTCTCCCCCTCCGCGTCCGGCGCAAGCGACACCTCCGCAGGCAGCGTTAGCGTCACTCCCAGGCACACGCCGCCCACTGCCAGCCGCGCCCGCGTCTTCACCCGCACCACGATCCGGTCCTGCTCAAAACTCAGGTGCGGATCCTCGGTCGAAATAAAACACGCCGCCTTCGCATTGCCTTTCAGGTAGTACCGGCCGTCGGGCCCGCTGAAGAGCTGCTGCTTCAGCGTCCGTTCCAGAGCCCCCAGGCTCACCGTCAACTCCACCCCTCGGCACATCGCCACCTCGCTCAACAGCACCAATCCTGTTGCAATTACCCGCCAAAATGTTGTCATAAAAGTATCGTGCCACCCCCACCTTGCTTGCCGCCAGCGCCATCCCAGCCATCGCCTCTCTTGCTCCTGTGGGAATCCGATCACCTTCCTATAAGCTGTAATAATTCAATGGCTTACGAGATACAACCACCCCCACCGAACCCCCGCCTATTGCCCTTACAGAATGCGCTTTCCTATTGATTTTTAAACAAAATCTCCTTAAAATAGAAATCAAAGTTCCTCGGGTCACCTAGCACCCGCCCCCGTCCGAGGATGTTACAGGAAAAATCCTCCTTTCAAGGACACAAACATCGATGGCAAAACGTCGTGGAAATCCGAACTGGGGCAAGCCGGAGCCCATTGGCCCCGTTGTGCCCACTGTCACCTCCTTCGAGCAAATCACCAAGGAGTTTAAGTTGCCCCCGGACCAGTACATCCGCTCCACCCGCCTCCGCGAGTGGGCGCGGCGTAACAAAAATTCAAAATATATCCCTGAGGCTCTTCTTGAGGCCTGGGGCTTTGAGATTGAATCGACGTTGTAGCACTTCCGCCAGTTTGCATACAAAAGCGCCGCCTTCGGGCGGCGTTTTTGCTGCCCGCAACGCCAACAAGCCTCCCGTTGCCCCATCCTTTCGCGACCTTTGCGAAAGGGTGGGAGACCGCAGCCACAAAGAACCGTCGTTTCGCCCCTATGCGAAAATAAAGCTGCGTCACACCGCATATGCCCCAACCCTCCCGCACTCCCGAGCCCCCTTTCACCGACGTCCCCGGCGCCGTAACCGACATCCAGGCTGGCCGCATGGTCGTCGTGGTCGACGATGAGGACCGCGAGAACGAGGGAGACCTCACCCTGGCCGCCGAGCACGTCACCCCCGAGGCCATCAACTTCATGGCCCGCAACGGCCGCGGCCTCGTCTGCCTCACCCTCACTGAGGAGCGCGCCGACTACCTGCGCCTCTTCCCCATGACGCAGCAAAACTCCTCCCGCTTCGGCACCGCCTTCACTGAGTCCATCGAGGCTCGCGAAGGCGTCACCACCGGCATCTCCGCCGCCGACCGCGCCCACACCATCCGCACCGCCATTGACTCGCGCTCCACCTCCGCCGACCTCGTACGTCCCGGCCACGTCTTCCCGCTGCGCGCCCGCCGCGGCGGCGTACTCGTCCGCGCCGGCCAAACCGAGGCCTCCGTCGACCTCGCCCGCCTCGCCGGCCTCACCCCCGCCGGCGTCATCTGCGAAATCATGCGCGACGACGGCCAGATGGCCCGCATCCCCGACCTCATCCCCTTTTGCAAGCAGCACGGCCTCCGCATCCTCACCGTCGCCGAGCTCATCCGCTACCGCCTCCGCCACGAGCGCTACATCGTCCGCGCCGGTGAAGCCCGCATCCAAACCCGCTACGGCGAGTTCCGCATGATCGCCTACGAAAGCCAGGTCAGTGGCGGCGAAAGCCACATCGCCCTCATCCGCGGCGACCTCTGCCCCGACTGCCCCGCCTTCCATTTGGGCCCCGCCGCCGGCACCCTCCCAGACGCCCTCAATGGCGCCGCCTCAACCACCCCGGCTGAAGCCCGTCCCCCCTGTCCGCATCCCGTCCTCGTCCGCGTCCACACCCGCTGCACCGCCGGCGACGTCTTCTCCGCCGACTGCCACTGCCGTGAAATCCTCGACCAGTCCATGCGCATCATTGCCGAAGAAGGCTGCGGCGTCATCCTCTACCTCCACAACACCTCGCGCGGCTTTGCCATCGATAGCGCCCCCGCCGCCTTCAGTCCCGAGGGCTCCCCCGTCCCCACCGGCGCCGCGCCGCCCTCCACCGCCCGCCTCATCCTCCATCAGGAACTGCGCGCCCGCGAAGGCTCCCAGGCCCGCTCCGGTCGCATCCTCCGCGCCATCGGCCTCGGCGGCCAGATCCTCTCCGACCTCGGCATCCAGCGCATCCGCCTGCTCTCCAATACGCCCATGCACATCCCCGCTCTCGAGGGCTTCGGCCTCGAAATCGTCGAACAGGTCCCCATCCCCGTCGAAGAATGTTCCCGCGTCGGCTGACAACCTCTCGGTTTGGTTTGTCATCCTGAGCGAGTCCGTCGCAGGCGGACGAGTCGAAGGATCCGCGGTTGCTTTTCCGTCGCCGCGCGAATCGTCCGCACCCCGCTCCGCAGAAACCACGCTACACGCTACCGGCTGCCGGCTCCGCGCACTTACTCGCCCACTCCCCGCTGCCTCTTCAATTCCGCCGCATTTCCATGGACTTACGCTCGTTCCGGCGATTTCTCCCAAGAATCTCCGCACATTCCCGCTGAAAACCTGTACCATTGGTTGAATTGTCCCCGGGAAGCAATTCGCTCGGGAAATCCTGCGCCGCCAGCAACGGCGAGCCGGATCTTCCCGGTCAATTTGCCCCGTGACACTCGCACTCGCACGGTCGATTTCGGGACCAACTGGCCGTAGTGCAAATGCAGCGTGGCATCTTCTGCGTGAAGGTGCCGCTTCCAATCATTGCCCCCGCATTACGGCATTCCCGCAATTGCTGTGAGGCCAACTGCACCAGTACGGCGAAAGGTTGGACCGAGTGCGCGTTCATCTTGTCAATCCAAGCGACCATTCTTTTGGCACAGCGGTCATCACGCCGCGTTGGCTATTCGTGCTTGCGGCCGCCACGCCGCGGTCTGTGGGAGATCCCATCCTCGTCGATGAGTCTCTCGAGCAAATTGTGCCCGAGACCATTCAGCCCGGCGACATCGTTGGCATCAGCGTGCACACCGGCAATGCGCTGCGCGGATATGCCGTCGGCCGCATGGCACGCGGCCGCGGCGCCTGGGTGGTCTATGGCGGAATTCACGCCACACTGTTTCCTGAGGAGGCGCTCGAGAGCGGCGAAGCGCACGCCGTGGTGAAAGGCGACGGCGATCTTGCCTGGGCCAGGGTGGTCACCGATTGCCTCGCTGGCAAGCCTGAAAAAGTCTACGAAGGCGGCCGAATCGAAGGCAGCGAATTTCTGCCCGCGCGCTGGGACTTGATGAATCCCCAAAAGTATATGTGGGCCTCGGTGCAAACCATTCGCGGCTGCCCCAAGCACTGCTCCTTTTGCAGCGTGTGGCGCACCGATGGACAGAAGCCCCGGCAGAGAAAATTCCAAAACGTCGTCGACGAAATCATTGCCCTGCGCCGGCTGGGCTTTCGCTTCATTGCCCTGGCCGACGACAACTTCTATCCCGTCACATTCACCGATTTGCGGTTGGCGCGGGAACAGGGGAACACCGCTAAGCTCGAGGAGCTCACTGCGATCCGCAACGAGCGCTTGCTACTGATGGAAGAGCTGGCCAAGCTGCCCAGCGACATGGTGTTCTTTACGCAAATGACCATGGAAGCGGGCGAAGACGGAAACTATCTTGACGCCATGCGCAAGGCCAACATCAAGGGCGCGCTGGTCGGCGTCGAAGCGGTCACTCCGGAGGGATTGAAAGCCATCTATAAGGACTGGAACTACTCCGGCGAGGCGCTGGCCAAACAGCTTCAGACCTTCAAGCAACACGGCGTTCACGTCCTCGGCTCGTTCATCTTCGGCCTGCCGACTGACAGGCCCGCCACCTTCGATGCCACGGTGGAGATGGCGCTCAAAGCGGGCGTCACCTTTGCCCAATTTGTCATGATGACTCCGTTTCCCGGCACCGTGGACTTTGGGCACTGGGAGAAGGAGCAGTCGCAGCACCCCATGATGATGGGTGACGTGCCCATCACTCGCTACTGGATGATTCCCACTGAAGTGCGGCCCAAAATGTTTACTCCGCATCCCACCATGAGCTCGGACGAAATTCGCGAGCGCACGCAAAAAGTGTGGGACCGCTTCTACACTTGGGGAGCCATCTGGGAACGGTCCGCGTGCACGCCCACTTTGCGCGCCCGCCTCGGCTTCATCTTCCTCTCCAAGCTCTACCGGCAGATGTATGCGGGCACGGGCATCTCCACCGACAGCGCGCGGCGGAAGAAGTCGAAGCGATGGGCCCGCTGGACCGCTCGCCAGTGCAAGAAGCTCTTTCAGGCGCGGCCCATGCCGGAGCTCGAAGGGCCGCAGTGGGAGATCGGCTTGCCCGGATTGGCTCAGGCTGCGTTTGAAGGCGGCGACGGATTGGAGATGAACCACCCCTTCGCGGTGCTTTCGGACAACTGAACTTGAAGGAACTCGCTTTCGCGCCGCGGGAGATTCCCGCTCTTCAGCGGCAAACCCACAACTGCCTGCTCAGCACGATGAGCTAGCAGCTAGAAGCACGCAGCGAGTCGCTGCCTCATCTTGTAAACGCGAACGTGCCGCACAGCGTCGACGACTTTTGCACCGCGTCAAACGAGAACACTGGAATGTCGTCGCCCGAGAAGAATGCCACTTCCATTTTCTTCCCCGTCACGTAGGTCGCCATCCACTGCGCGTCCTCTTCGCCGCACAAGGTGTTCTTGTGCTCGAATCGCTGCGCCGCCGGCACGCGCAGCCGGTAAAGCGTGCCGCTGATCCCCGCGTTTACGTCCGCGTCGAACACCGAACTCACCTCAACCGGCTTGAGCCTGCGGATGATCGCCAGCGGAAAGATCCAGTAGTCGATCGTCACCTTGCCGTCCGCGATCACCATGTCTCCGGTGATGGCCCTCGCATTCGTGCTTGCAGACATCCACGCGCCGTGATCCTCCTGCGCCCCCGCGCGCGCAGCGCCTGCCAGCACTGCCGCAATGGCCAACGCGGCTGTAAGCGCGCTCCACAACTTCATTCCCATCTCTGATCTCTACCCTCTTTGGCGATCGGTCGGGCTCAAACTTACCAGCCCAATACATAAGCGAAAACAAGCGGCGCCACAATGCTGGCATCGCTCTCAATAATGAACTTCGGCGTCTTCTCCCCCAGCTTGCCCCACGTGATCTTCTCGTTCGGCACCGCGCCCGAGTACGCCCCATAGCTCGTCGTCGAATCCGAAATCTGGCAGAAGTACGCCCACAGCGGCACATTCTCCCGCTGCAAATCCTGGTGCAGCATCGGCACCACGCAAATCGGAAAGTCGCCCGCGATCCCCCCGCCAATCTGGAAGAACCCCAGCGGCGTCTTGGCCGCCGTCTCCGTGTACCACTCCGCCAGCTCCATCATGTACTCAATGCCCGTCCGCACCGTGTGCACCTTCTTCACGTCGCCGGAGATGCAGTGCCCGGCATACATATTGCCGAGCGTTGCGTCTTCCCATCCGGGCACGAACATAGGCAGATTCTTCTCGGCCGCAGCAAGCAGCCAACTGTTTTTAGAATCGATCTGATAGCTCTTCTCCAGCACCCCCGACAGCAGAATCTTGTACATGAACTCATGCGGAAACCGCCGCTCGCCGGCCTTGTCCGCTTTCACCCACTCCGCCAGCACTGCTCTTCTCGATCCGCCGCATCGCCTCTTCTTCAGGAATGCACGTATCCGTCACTCGATTCATGTGCCGCGCCAGCAGCTTTGCTTCGTCGGACGGAGTCAGATCCCGATAGTGCGGCACGCGCTCGTAGTAATCGTGAGCGACCAGGTTGAACACGTCCTCTTCAAGGTTTGCGCCCGTGCAGCAAATCCCATGAATCTTGTCCTGGCGGATCATTTCGGCCAGCGAAAGCCCAAGCTCAGCCGTGCTCATCGCGCCGGCAATGGTCACGAACATCTTGCCGCCCTCGGCCAGCAGCTTGTTATACGCTTCCGCCGCATCCACCAGCGCCGCCGCATTGAAGTGACGATAGTGATGCTTGATGAATTCCGTAATCGGTTTCCCATAACGTTTCTTCCCTGTCGAATCTGTGGAGTGCCGTTCAAAAATGGGGTTTGTATCAGGGCATGACCGGGGCACCCTCTGGGTCGCGTGCCGAACCAAGAGGATAGATCGATGGGCTTTAGCCCCTGCGGCAAATCCTCGACACCTCGGACGGGCTCGCTCCAATTCTCCAACCTAACACAGCGCAATCGAGCCCCTGTGAATAGGCGTGCCCCGCTCTGGCTCCACTAAGCCCGCAGACCGCGAACAAACCCGTCTTCCCCCTTCAAAAATCTCGCTCCACAATCCGCTACCATCGGTAGTACACTATTCGCGTCACGTTCCCCATGGAGGCCGCATTATGTCGCACAAAGCCGCCGGCGCCGTCCTCGCCGCCTTCTTCCTCCTCACCGCTGCCGCTCCCTCTCTTGCCGCCCCCTCGCCCGCCGACGCCTGCTCGTTGCTCACCCAGGCTCAGGTCAGCGCGGCGGTTTCTGCCCAGGTCGGCGCGGGCGAGTATGTCACGCCCACCTTCAAGGCCACCTGCACCTGGACCGCACCCGGCAAAATCGTCACCCTCATGACCGAGAGCACAAGCGCCTTCCAGTCCGGCAAAACGCCCATCAGCCCGGCGATGAAGATCACGCCAGCCAGCGGCATCGGCGACGACGCCTACTACGTCGTCACCGGCACCATCGTCATGCTCTTCACCAAAAAGGGAAACGTCGCCTTCAAGACCAGCGTCTACAGCCAGCTGTCCCTCGACACGCTGATGGCCATGGAGAAAACGCTCGCCCTGCAGGTCGCCTCCGAACTCTGATCTTCTGCCGGCGGCGGGCGCCCCATCCTCTTGCGCTTTGCGCCAAAGGGTGAGATCCCAGCGGGTTCCTCAATACTCATTCCTGCTGCTCATCTCGCTGGCCGCCTTCCGCGTCTTGATGCGCAGAGAGGGTTGATCCGCGCCGTATCCAAGCGTGATCACCAGCCCGATGCGCGTCGCGCGCGGAACATGCAGGATCTTCTTGATTGGCGATTCGTCAAACCATCCCAACATGCACGTTCCCAGGCCCAGCTCTGTCGCTCGCAGACAAAGATGCGCGGCGGCAATGCCGATGTCCATCAAATAGAATGGGCGTCTCTTCAGCCAGCCTCCGATTTGCGTGATCATCGCATGGGGCTCGATGGCCAGAACGGCAATCACCGGCGCTTCCAGCGCGAACTTGTTGAATGCAACCAACTCGCTGAATGTCGCCACCGCAACTTGCTTTCTGATCACCGGATCGTCGACCAGAATCAGTTTCCACGGCTGGGAATTGCTGGCCGATGGAGCCAGGCGCACCGCCTCAATCAAGGCCTCCAGCTTTTCCGGTTCCACCGCTTTGGGTTGATATTTCCTTACGCTTCGCCGTATCTGGATCGCTTCTTCGACGTTCATATCTCGTGCTCCCCATAGTTAGAAGCAATCCTATTCCTCCTCCTCAGGTTAGAGAATGAAACAGATTGTGGGGTACCCCATCCTAAACGCGCTCTGTGCGTTTTGGGTGGGTGTCATAGACACGGGTGCCCCACCTTCGGGGTCCCCGCAGACAGGTCTTCGTCTGCGGGGTGAACATTCGCGACGCCTTTGTCTTTGTCGCTAAGGTGGGGTGGAGGACGGGGGTTGCCCCATCCTATTCGTTCGCTCCAGCGAACGAAAGGGTGGGATATCGCGGTCTCCATCGATCACAAGCTTGTATCAGGGCATGGCGGAGTACCCCCTGGGTCCCGTGCCGAAAACGCGGCCCTTCTCCCGAAGAACAAAGTACGCGGCGAAGCCGCGCTCAAAACCTGCCCTAAACGAGATTCAAAACCCATCCAACTTCCTCACCAGCATCGCCAGGAATCGCTTCCCCCAAGCCGACTTCCCGGTATTCTTTCTCAACGAGATCGTCTTGATCCCAAAAAGGGGCAAGGGACGTCTCAATCGAACGTTTCCGGAACGCACGAAACGCGGCGCGATGCCGCCCATTTCATACAGATCCCATCTGTGCACAATGTTCAATTCGTTCTGATGCAACACGCCACGTGTGTCTATGTCCGAATACCGGGTTTCGGCCCGGACCGTGAACGGCGTTATGATCCGTGGTTGGAGCTCGGTTAGGGAGCGATGATTCCCGTAAATGTGATCTTCAGCCCGGACTGGTGGAATCGCCGGTTTGGCGTGTCCTTCGAGGAACCCTTCTACCTCAATCTGGAAACGCGCATCGCGAACGACGTCCTGATGCGGCGCGCGCTTTACGAGCTATTCGGGGTCGGGGAACCCAACCCACAGCCGCGTCCGGTGATCGGCTCGCGTCACATCGCAGGCGGCTTTGTCATTCCCGCGACCCTGGGTGTTCCTATCAGGTTCACGGCCGGCCAGGCGGCTTGGCCCGTGCCGTTGAACCTCGATCGCGACGCTGCGATACAACTTCGCGCTCCCGATGTCGCGAAGACCTGGCCGATGAGTGCGCTCGTCGAACAGATGGACACGCTCCAGTCGCGATTCGGTTATGTCACGGGCGACCTCAATACAGGCGGACTGCTGAACAACGCGGTGGAACTGCGCGGAAACGATCTGTTCGCGGATCTGAAGGAGGATCCGGAGGTTGCGGACCACTTGCTGGCAGTCGCTGCGGAAACGGTGGTGGGAGTAAGCCGCATCCTGCGGCAGAGGACGGGAACGACCTCCATAGCCGTGAACCGCTCCCTTCTGAGCGTGAATCCCGCGATTCACCTGGCGAGCAACTGCTCGGTGAGCATGATCTCGCCCAGACTCTACGAGTCCTGCGTACTGCCGCACGAGATCCGTATGGCTAAGCTGCTGGCGCCCTACGGTATTCATCACTGCGGCAGCAACTTGCAGAAGTACGCGGATGCGTACAATCGAATGGACTTGAAGTTCCTCGACGTGGGTTTCGGCTCTGATGTCGAAGCCTGCAGCCGGCTGTTTCCGGCGGCCTTTCTCAACTTGCGCATGAGTCCCGTTCGGATGCTGCAGAGTTCGGACGACCAGGTCTACAGCGACGTACGGCAGGCACTAGTTGCGTGTGGAAGGTCAGAGAACGTCGGCGTGTGTTGCATCAACATGGATGGAGGTACCGCGGACGCGAATGTCAGGGCAATGTTTCAAGCGGCAGCGGATTTCGGCGCGCAAATCACCTCGGGGCCGGGCAAATGGGCCGGGCCAAAGAAGAACTGGCGTTGAGCGCGAAGCTGTATGGAGCTAGGGCAACGGATGGGGTGAGGTGATGCGAAGGCTCATTTCGCCAGTTCTTGTCTTTTGTGCGATCCAATGTCTTGCGCAGCAAAGGTAATCACCATTGAAATGCCCCTCTGCTGAGACTCTGCCAATGCTACGCGGCTATCAGTGCCCACCCCACCGCGTGGGTCTTGAACCCTGATTTGCTGCCGGTGCCATGCTTTTGAGCGAATCCCTTATGCCGCTGATCTTGGCTAACACCTGGCATAGCATGGGCCTCGACTCTCAAATCGCCAATGCGGTACCAAACTAGCGAAGCATAATCGTCAAGTCCTCACAAACGGCTTTATCTCCAGAAACACCCCGCCGACCCCAGCACGAAAGTCAGACGGCCAAAAGCTAGAGGCTAGAAGCTAGCAGCTAGAAGCCGACTCTCCGACTCCTGTCAACCCCTCCCAGCTCCCGCACCCGCCCCATCCCCCTCATTCCAAACCAAATATTTCCTCCCCAACTTTGCAGATTATTTCTCGTAAATCGCTACTCTGTTCTTAGGCAGAAAAACAGAGCGTTCGCTCCTTTTTGAGAGCTGGTGGGCGGCTCTGGGAGTGCTGGCGGGGATTACAGCGCTCCCGGGCCGCCCACCGTTTTGGGGGGCCATTTGCACTAGGAACGGTGCAAGAACTAGGAAAAGCCGCTCGTAAGTCCTTATTCATGAAGATTTTGACCTCTAACCCGTCTGTTTTCAACGGGTTGCGGCAACTGATCAGGGGTACAAGCCATTCATTTCAAACCACTTAACCCCTAAAAAGGGGGGGGGGAGGGGCAGAGATGTATCTCGCGTGTCGTCACATCAAACCCAACGGGGTCCGGTGCGAATCGCCCGCCCTGTGCGGCCACGCCTTCTGCTACTTCCACGCCCGCGTGCACACCAAATCCAACATCACCGCGCTGTCCGACCTCAAGCTTCCCGTCCCTGAAGACAACGCCGCCATCCAGGAGTCGCTCGCCAGGGTCTTCGAAGCCATCCTCAACTCCCGCATCAACTCCAAAGAGGCAGCACAGATCCTTTGGGGCCTCCAGATCGCTTCGCAAACCATCCCGCGCAAGTCGCGCCCCGACCCCCCGTCCATCGAGTCCGTCACCCAATCCGAAGAAGGCGACGATCTCGCGCCAGCGAAGAGCGTCTGCGAGTCATACGACGACTGCAGCGAATGTAGCTACGCCGACGACTGCCCCGACTACCACCCTGACGACGAAGACGATGACGAAGACGATGAGGATGACGAGGATTCCGGCGCAGACGAGAACTGATCACTGACCACTGCGAACTGTGAACTGATCAGTGCGTGCAGAAAGCCGGCAGCTGCAAGCTACAGCAGTTTCGGAAATGGTGTAGCCACATTCACGAAAGCTAAGTCGGCGCGACCAGCAGGGAGCGACGACGTTCGCAAACGCTTTGACCGGACACAGTATTTCCGAAACTGCTCTAGGAGCTGGAAGCTGCTTTTCCGAGCAACGCGTTCACGCGCTGCATCACCTCAAACGCATCGGCGACATACACCACATCCGCCTTGCCGCGTGTCCATCCGCAGTTCGCGTCGAGGTTCACCGCCCTCCGCTCGCCGATGAACCGCCAACCGACCACGTGCGGCTCCTCGCCATGGCAGCAAGTCGACAGACCCTTCGCGTGTCTCGGCGTCGAGCCCGTCTGGCCGACTTGATTGAGATGCGTGAGAAACGGCAGCACGGACTGCCCCTCGCCGCCCTGGTCCACCAGCGACTTGGAGCTGCCCAGCGACGCGCCCGAAGCAGTGAGAAACCTCAGAATCAACTCGCCCGCCTCCTTCACGTGAATCTGCCCGTCCGGCTGCTTCTTGGTCCAGCCCGCTCCCGCAACAAAAAGCAATTTCGCGTCCGGCCGAATGGTTTGCTGGTCAGTCTTCGGCACGCGGAATCCCGTGACGTTCGTCCGTAGCTCCGGCAACTCAACGGCAATCGCAATCTCATCCGGCTGCGCTGCCGCATCACCCGCGAACGCCGCATGCGTCCCCGCATCCAGCAGTAGAAACCACGGCCGTTTGTCGCGGCTCACCACCGCCTCAATCCTCTGCCGGTAGAACCATCGCGTCGCTTCCACGTTCTCCGCGCCGCCGAGGGCCGTAATGTGCGTATCGATCACACTACCAACTCGATGCGCTACCGCAGCCATTACGCGCGCAAAGCGCGCGCTCTGCGGCGCCAGCACGATCGCCGGCAGCACCGCGCGGCACAACGCCTCGCACGCCGCCGCATCGCTGGCGAACCGCGCATGCGCAAACGCCTCGCCCTGCACGGCAAGCAACCGCTTTGCCGCGCCCGCCACCTGCGCTGCCACGTGCGTTGCATGCTTCGCCACGATTCCAATCGTCAGCTCTGCGCCCAGCCGCGTTGCAAGCTCCCTGCCCGCGGTCACCGCTTCTAGCGATCCCTTACTCAGCGCCGCACCGGATTCATCGCCATGTGTCAGAACCAGGATCGATTCCATCACTCCGCTCCCATCCACGCCACAATCTCGCGCGCGATCTCCTCCACGCTCATGTTCTTCTCGACGCGCGTCTCGCGCTGCTGCTTGGGCAGGCTCACCGAAACATAGCGCAGGCCGTTGGCCTCGAGCGCAGCCGTCTTGGCCTTCTGCAGCGCCGGCATAATGGTTCGCATATTTGCCATGCCCACCTGCGGATTGTTGCGCGGCTCCGCCAGATTGCCCGTCGCCCAACCGAGAACAGCAGGCGCGCCCGCGCACAAGCTCACCTGATGCTTGCCGCCTTCAACGCGCTCCAGCACCTCGAACGAGCCGTCCTCACGCAGGTTGATCTGGTCCACTCCCTGGAACTGGTCCATGATGCCCAGCCGCTCGCCCACAAGCTGCAGCGTCACACCCGCGCCTCGCGTCGCCGACTCCCATCCGCCGAAGAGCAGCAGCCGCTCGCGTTCGAGCCCAGGCAGCGCTGCAATGGTCTCGGCCAGCACCGCCGCCGTTGCGTACGCATCCTGGAAGCCGCCAATCGGCCCGTCAACAGGAACCAGCTCGAAGCTCACCTTCTGTGCCACCGTCATCATCACCTGTTGCAGCTTGGCCTTGGGCCCAAGCGAGACGAGCCACACCTTGCTTCCCGGCGCCTTGCCAGCCAGGTTCGCCGCCTCATACAGCGCGCTCGCCGCCCAGGGATCGAGCACCGCAGGCAACACCATCTCGTTCTTGACCCCCGGACCGCTCGGCCCGGTGGTTGGTTCCAGTGTCTGCAGCGGATCAGGCACAATTCCCGCGCATACGACAATGTGGAATGGATTAGGCATCACGCTTCCTCTCAAGTTGGTAAGTGCCAGCTGGCACCTAGAGCCTGGCAGCTAGCGGCTAATAGCTGGTAGCTGTTCTTCTAATTCTCGGCTGAATGCAACCCGCCACTCCCCGCCACGAACTCGATGTTGCCCCGCTCGCCATCGGGTGACTGCGCGC
Organism: uncultured Acidobacteriaceae bacterium; assembly: GCA_963836525.1. Classification (GTDB taxonomy): domain Bacteria; phylum Acidobacteriota; class Terriglobia; order Terriglobales; family Acidobacteriaceae; genus Telmatobacter. The sequence goes on along the minus strand of CAWIJW010000005.1, from coordinate 148,513 downwards.
AGTTCCACAGGCACGCGCCGCAATGCACGCACTTCTCGCGCTCGAACTCGGGCGCGCCGTCGGCGCCCAGAGTGATGGCCTGACCGGAACACATCGCAATGCAGGTCTTCTCCTGACAGGCGATGCAGCGCTGGTGGTCGAGAAACACTACATGGTCCGCGAAGCCCGGCATGGCCTGCACCTTGCCGCCCATCAGCAGCGCATCCTGATGCGTAACCAGCAATCGCCCGTCGAAGGGAATCTCCGGCCAGCCGCGCGCCGTCATCAACGCATCGTGCAGCGGCCGCCCATCGGCCATCGCAAGTCTCACCGCTTCCCTCAGCCTTAGGCCTGTTTTCCCGTACGCTCCGAACCGGCGAATCTGTTTGGGCGCCGGCAGTATGCGCGCCGGCACCGCGAGCCGGCCGCCCGTAATCCCCGCGAGCGCCATCCCGACGAGCCCGCGGACAAATCCAGCATGAAAGCCTCTGCGCGCATTCTCAGCTTCTTTCGCTCCGCGCTCTACCCAGCTAGCGCGGCGCCGCACCTCATAAGCTGCCGCCAGATTCTCCTGCGTAAACGGCTTGCCCGCGCGTAACAGCTCGAGCGCGGCTTCGCCCAGTTGCACGCCGGACGTCCACGCCTCATCCACGCCGGAGCCGGTCAGCATGTTGGTTGAGCCGGAGCCCTCGCCGATGCGCGCGAATCCGTCTCCGGTGAGGAACGGTTCTCCGTGCTTGCCCGACTCCTCGAGCGACTTGGCACCCCACGAGCGCAGCGTGCCGCCTCTCAAATGCTTCCACAGCGCGGGATGCTGGATGTAGTGCTGCAAATAGCGATAGGCCGTGCGCGCGGGATCGCCCAGCCACGAGGGCACGAAAATACCAACCGAGACCAACCGCCCCGGATGCACATAGAGGAATCCGAAGATCTCGGGCTCGGGAAATCCGAAGGTGTGCCACACCGTGCCCGGCTCGAGCGGGGAGTCTTCGGGCAGCTCAATGACCATCTTCATGCCCAGCGCCCACTCGCGGCGTGCGTGGCCGGCGGGCAGGCCGAATCGCTCGTCCAGCTTCTGGCCCACCGCGCCTACCGGGCCATCGCCTACCACAGTCAAGCGCGCGCACACGTCCATGCCGGGCATAAAGCCCTCGGCCGGGATTCCATGCTTGTCCACTCCCTGATCGGCGAGGCGAAGTCCGATGACTCTTCTGCTCGTTGGGCCTGGGTTCCCGGCGAAGATCGGTCCGCTCACCGGCGTACCGGGCCAGATCTGCACCAGGCCGCTGGCCATTAGCTGCGAGCCCACCCACTGGTTGAACTGGCCGATGGAAAAGATGAGCCCGCCGTGCTTGTGCAGAAACGCCGGCGTCCAGAGCAGCTCGAACGCGTGATCGCGGAGGCACCACCTTTTACCAAGACGAAGCAGGGAATCTGCAAACCGCAGTGTGCGCGAGCGCCGGCTGGCTCCGATGGGATCGAGCAGGTAGAAGACACGCTCCTGCTTGACCTCGGTGGCCATGGGAATCTCGGCTGGATCGAGAGCAGGAAAGCTCGCGCGAATTCCCGCGGCGCGCGTCACCACGCCACTTACGCCCGCAGCTAGATCGTCGGCGCGCTCGTAGCAGACGACCTGCAGCGGCATGCCCGGCGCAACCTTGCTCTCGAAGGCGGTATCGGCGGGGTTCTCGCTCCACGCTTGCGTCAGCGTGGTCAGGAAGCCGCCCATGGCCGGGCCAAAGCCGGCGCAGACGATGTCAACATCCATCGTTTGGCGGTCGACTTCGACAGGCTGGGCCGCAGAGCTCATGCTGGCCCAGCCGCGGGATAATCGAGCGCTTCGGGGATCATCACTTTGCTCACCGTTTCGGCCGCACGATCTTTGGCCAGCCGCGCGCCGGTCAAACACATGGTCAATCTGCTCTGCATCCGGAGGAACTCGCTTGATCCCGCGCAGCCTGCGCACGGACCGGCCTTCTGCGGGTGGCTGCCGTCGGCCTCCAGAACATCGACTGCCATGGCCATGATGCCGGGCATCGTTTCTTCCAGCTCTTCGAGTTCACTGGCAAGGAAGCAGTTTCGATGCTCCTCATCATCCCACGCCGGATGGCGATTGTAGCCAAACACCAGCTCGGCGCAGATGCGCGAAACCTCGCCTGCTGCCTGCGCGGCCTGCGTGTGGCACAGGTCGTTCAGGAATTGCACAGTGCCGACCAGGCCTTCGGCGGCCACTGCGTCGGTGGTTCCGCGCGTCTCCAGCTCCAGCACGTCGAGAATCTGGCAGCGTGACGCCATCAGCCAGCTCAGCGCATCGGCCAGCGCAAAGGTCACGCCCTGCCGTTGACCGTGATAGAGCTTGTTGCCCGCGGGATCGGTGGCTCGTTGCAGATGGTTCAGCGTCCACGCCCACAGCTTCATCGCCGAGGCAAGCGTGCAGGCTCCGGTCCCTGGATGCGTCGACGCGATCCGTCGCATCTCCGCGGTCCACGCAGCAAACTGCGCGAGGTATACCTCGCTGGTCATCGTCACCGTCAACTGACGCCGCTGCACCGCCTCGGGGCCTTCGTAGGTTGCCTCCAGTTGTGCATCCATCCATTTGTTGGCGAGGAAACCGGGACAATCCTCGGTGATGCCGTAGCCGCCCATCAGGCTTACCGCCTCGCGCATCATGTTCGCGCCGTGGCCAGTGTTCCAGAGCTTCGTCGCCGGACACAACACGTTGGCCTCGGCGTCCTTCAGCACATACTGCACCAGCGGATCGGATTCCAACTCGGCGCGTCGAGGGCTGTCCGCTTTGAGCTTCTCGAGCTCGATTGCCCGCTGCTCGCTGTCTTTCAGCGCCTTCATCTCCGCGCGCCCACCCTGGATGCCGCGCTCTTTCAGCATCGCCGTCTTCTGCTTCTCCAGAGGATCGAGTTCGTCAAACAGCCTCGCCGCGGCAAAGCCCAGCGAAGCCGCCGCCTCTCCCGCTGCCCACACGTCCACCAGGCGGTGCAGCGCGTCCTCCCGTTGCTGGATGCCCTGCTCGTAACGCACCGACCCGGGCTTTGCGCCCTCGGCCCCGCGGAAGCGCTGGCGCTGATAGCGGATCACCGGCTCGACCGCCGACAGCAGCTTGGCCGCCGTCATCAGGCCCACCGGCACGCGCGTCCGCCGGAAGACGGCGTCGATCACCTCGCTGTGGTTGTAGTTGGGTACGATCACTCCGTCTTTCATCGTGTAGCCGCCGACGATGCGGCTCGCCGGCACCCTCAAATTGAACACCGGATCGCCAGTCGACGAGAGCTGGTGCACCAGCTTCTTGGTGGCCGTCCCGCGGTCGAACGTTCCCTCGTCGGTCTGTTCCAAAATCACCACGCAACTGCCCTTGATGCGCTCGTCGTCGGAGTTCACGGCCGCCGTCACAAAATTCGCAAACGCAATGCCCGTGATGAACCGGCCGCGCTTGTCTACCTGCAGCCACGGCTCCTCGCCGTCTTTCCACTCGGCGATGCGGATCTTGCCGCTCAACATGCCGGTGTCTACGCCCACGTAAGGGATCGGCTCGGTCAGCGCGAAAGCTCCGCGCCACGGTTTGCGGTCTTCTCCCGGTTGCGGCGGTGCCGCCAGCTTCTTGTAGCGGGTCACTTGTTCCGGCGTACCACGTTCGTGAATGGGAGAGAGCGCGAGAAATCCAGCCAGGCTCGCCGTCGCCGCGCCTCCGTCCACCCACGCCAGCTCGAAAGCTGCCAGCCCCAGTGCCAGGTTCTTCGGCCCGGCGATGAATCCGCCCTCCTCCGGCTCCATGAAGGCTGCCGTGATTCCCGCTCGGTCAAAGGCGTCCATCATCTCGTTCTTGGCCGCGGTCCACTCGTGCGTGTTGCGCTCGCCCGCGGCCACCAGCCGCGCCACTGTTCCCCGCGCCACGCCGCGCGCCGATGCAACAAGCATCTGCAAATCAAACCGGTCGGCAAACCGCCATTGAATCTGCCGCACCGCATCCCCAGGCAGGGTGAGCATCGTCTTCGTTTCAGGAATCGCAACTGTTCCCATCGAGTGGCTCCTCAAGCAAAGCAGTTCCGCGATTCAGGATTCGTTTTTGCGTTCGCGCAGGGCGGCATTTTCTTGCTGAAAATGCCGCTAAGCGGTCGTGGCTTCGGCGTATTGCAATCGTGGAACTGCTTCAGCGGTTCTATTGTCCTTAACTGGACAGTCGCCGGCATGTGACCCACATCACCTCGACAAGGCAAAGCCTTCGGCCCTCAGCTTTCAGCGTTCGGCTTATTCGCGAAGGCTTCAGGGAGGGCGTCCTTCAAGACTGAGTTTGCCGGCTACGCGGCGTGATCGTTTGAAAACGAAACGCTTCGTGCGCCGCCACTGATCGCTGCGAGCTGACGGCCAAAACCTGTATCTGTGATCTGCATCGCCGGGCTTGTGATACCTGTCACTGCGAGAACCGCTTCCAAACAGGTCTTCTCAGTAGAGTGATCCCTGCGATACGAACCATGCAAAAGTCGCATCGGATTCCTTGAAAGCGAGACCGGGAAGAGGGCAGAGAATCCCTCTTCGGCCTGGGGAAAGAAGACGGCAGGATGAACGGCGCCGCATGGCAAAGAGCACGTTTCAGCGTCCTCGGGGGCGTCATCGGAGTCGGCGTGGCCGTTTTTGCTCTGGCACTCGCACCCATCGCTCTTCGTGCGCAGGCTGACTGCCTCACCTGCCACGGTGAGGCCAGCATGACCGACGCCGCCGGCCACAGCATCGCCGCCGACGGCCAGAAATTCAGCCAGAGCATTCACGGCAGCCTGCAGTGCAACAACTGCCATGCGGACATCAAAGGCTATCCCCATCCGGATAAGATCGCACCCGTCGATTGCAAGACCTGCCACGCCGATCAGGCCTCAGGAGTCGCAGGCAGCGTGCACGCCAACGCCTCCGAGCATCCCTGCACCGGCTGCCACGGCAACGCGCACGAGATCTTTCCCAAAACAGACCCACGCTCGGCGGTCTACCCGCTCAATGTGCCCAAGACCTGCGGCACGTGCCACGGCAATCCCGAGATGGCAAAGCAGCACGGCCTGCCCAACGTCTACCCGCTCTACATGGATTCCATCCACGGGTTTGCGCTCAGCAAGGAAGGCCTGCTCGTCGCGGCCAACTGCCAAAGTTGCCACGGTTCACACAACATCCTCAGCCACACCAATCCGCAGAGCCCCACGTACAAAACCAACATCCCCAAAACCTGCGGTACATGCCACGCCAAGATCGATGCCGATTACGAGAACGGTGTCCACGGCAAAGCCATTGCGAAGGGCGACTTGAACGCGCCGGTCTGCAGCGACTGCCACACCGCCCACGCCATCCTGCAGCCGACTGAAGCGGCCTTCCGCATGCAGTCCACGCCCATTTGCGGCAACTGCCACAAGGACAAGTTTTCCACCTATCGCGACACCTTCCACTCGCAGTTGGGATCGCTCGGCGGCTATGTCGAGACTGCTCGCTGCTGGGACTGCCACCGAGCGCACGACGTTCGCCCCGCAGCCGATCCCAGCTCGCCGATCAACAAGGCGAACCTCGTTGCCACCTGCGGCAAGTGCCATGCCGGCGCCAACCTTAGCTTTGTGCAGTACCAGCCGCATGCCAATGCGCGCGATCGCAGATTGAATCCGGGACTCTACTTCGTCCGGCTGTTTATGAACCTGCTGCTGGCGAGCGTGCTTACCTTCTTCTTGATTCACACCATCCTGTGGCTGATCCGCTCGCGTTATAGCCAGGTGAAGAACAGAGCGGCAAATGGAGGAAAGAATGCCTGAGCTGGAGCGTTCAGACGCAAACACCGGAATCGGCGTCAAGGACCGGCACTTCATGCGCTTCACGCGCGAGCAGCGCTACATGCACGCCGCCCTGTTCACCACGTTTCTCGGTTTGGCGGCCACCGGCCTTCCCATGCGCTTCAGCGAGAGCTTCTGGGCGCGCAAGTTCGCCGCCGGTGTGGGCGGTTTTGGCGCCATCCTCTTCCTGCATAAGCTCTTTGCCGTGGTTCTCACCCTGGCCTTCTTGATCCACCTCAAAGACGTCCTCCAGCGAGGCATCGTGAACCGCGAAAAGGGCATCTTCTGGGGTCCAACTTCGATGATCCCCAACTGGAAGGACGTCAAGGATCTCTTCGGCCACACGCGCTGGTTCCTCGGCCTCGGCCCCAAGCCGCAGTTCGAGCGCTACGCCTATTGGGAGAAGTTCGATTACTGGGCGGTTTTTTGGGGCATGGTGGTCATTGGCTTCTCCGGCTACGCCATGTGGTTTGCGCCGTTCTTCGCGCACTTCCTGCCCGGATGGGCGCTGAACGCCGTGCTTGTGATTCACAGTGAAGAGGCCCTGCTCGCCGTTCTCTTCATCTTCTCCATCCACTTCGTCAACACGCATCTGCGCCCCGACAGCTTCCCCATGGACATGGTCATCTTCACCGGCGTGGAAAGCGAAGAAGAATTCAAGACCAAGCGCCCGCTCGAATACAAGAGGATGGTCTCCGAAGGCAAAACGGAAACCCGGCTCGGCATCGCAGCCCCGCTTTGGCTGCTCAACTTCACCAAAGTCGTCGGATACACCGCGATCTTCATCGGCCTCCTCCTGCTCGTGCTGACGCTGACCGCGTATTTCGATTCATAGCTTTCAACGATCAGCTTTCAGCCTCGGCACTCAAGAGAACGAGTTGATCGCTCAGGGCTACTGCCGGACCTAAACGGGACAACCTGAAAGCTGATGGCTGACAGCTGAAAGCTGGCTCTGTGACTCCTGTCACGGCGGGATTTTGCGCCGAGGCATCTCCTCAAATTGTGAACATTGCTCGAAGGTTTTCTGTTCCATTGTTCGTCTTCTTTCTTCTTATTTGGGTCTCGACCGCAGCTCCCGCGCAAAAGTTCAAGGACGCGGACTGTCTCACCTGCCACTCCGATCCCACGCTCACTGAAGACGTAAACGGCTCGGCGGTCAGCATCTACGTCGATCAGAACAAGTTCAAGCACTCCGTCCACGGCTCCATGTTTTCCTGCGTGGATTGCCACAAGGACGTCAAGAGCCTGGCGCACGAGTCACGCCCGCAGAAAGTGACCTGCTCCCAGTGCCACGCCGATGCCGAGGAAGCCTACTCCCATAGCACCCATGCCAAGGACGGCAAACCCGGTCAAACCGCCGCGGCAACCTGCGAAGACTGCCACGGCGACGTCCACCAGATCGTGACCAGCGACGATCCCAAGTCGCCCGTCAATCACGCCAACATCCCCGCCACCTGCGGCCGTTGCCACGGGCAAAAATTCCTCATGGAGTCGAACGGCGAGACCGCTCAGCCCTTCATCTCCTACCAGTCGAGCGTGCACGGCCGAGCCGTCGCCAATGGCTCGCAGAAAGCCGCCGTCTGCACCGATTGCCACGGCGTGCACGAAATTCTTCCCGCCAGCGACCTCAAATCGCCCATCTCCAAGTTCGCCGTCGCGTCCACCTGCGGCAAATGCCATGTTGACGTGGCCAACACCTTCACTGCCAGCATTCACGGCCAGGCGCTCGCTCGCGGCAATGCGCTCGCCCCCACCTGCACTGACTGCCACGGCATCCACTCCATTAAGCCGCACACCGATCCCAACTCTCCGGTCGCGGAGCAGAACGTTTCCCGCGACATCTGCGCCCGCTGCCACGAGGGAGTACGCCTCTCGCAGGAGTTTGGCGTGCCCTCGAACCGCGTCACCAGCTACTTCGACAGCTATCACGGGCTGGCCGCGCAAGGCGGCTCCGTCGTCGCCGCCAACTGCTCCAGTTGCCACGGTGTCCACAACATTCTCCCCTCCAGCGATCCCCGCTCCACCGTCAATCGCGCCAACCTCGACGCCACCTGCGGCCAGTGTCACAAAGGCGTCACGCAAAAGTTCACCCGTACACCGGTCCATCTGCAGGATGGCGTCCACTCCGGCGACATCGATTCCATCGCCGTGCGCTGGGTGCGGTGGATCTACATCCCTCTCATCCTCCTCGTCATCGGCGCCATGTTCCTGCATAACGCCATCATCTGGCGCAGCAAGGCCGTCGCCCGCCGCCGCATGCAAAACCCATTCATGGTGCGCATGACGGTCAATCAGCGCTGGCAGCACCTCGTGCTGCTATCGAGCTTCATCATTCTCGTCATCACCGGCTTTGCGCTCAAATTCCCCGAAACGTGGTTTGCGCACACCCTGGGCATGGGCGAGAACCTGCGCGGCATCATCCATCGCATCGCCGGTGTCATTCTCATCGGTGCCGGCATCTATCACATCTTCTATCTCGCCATCGCGCGTGAAGGCCGGCGCCTGCTGCGCGACATCACGCCCGCACCAAAGGACGCCTTCGACGTGTGGGCCACGATGCGCTACTACCTCGGCCTAAGGAGCGAGAAACCAAAATACGGCCGTTTCAACTACGCCGAGAAAGCCGAGTATTGGGCGCTCGTTTGGGGCACCGCCCTCATGGGCCTCACCGGCATCATGCTTTGGGCCAAGGTCTGGGTCGGCAATCTGCTCGCCCGCTGGTGGGTCGATGTCGCCACCGCCGTCCACTTCTACGAGGCCATCCTCGCCACTCTCGCCATCCTCGTCTGGCACTTCTACCAGGTCTTCTTCGATCCCGATGTCTACCCCATGAACTGGGCCTGGTGGGACGGCAAAATGCCCGTCGAGCACTATCGCCATGAGCACGAACTCGACCACGAGCTCGACGCCGATTCGCCCTCCGACGCGAACGGCTCAGACTCCGCAACCCCCAGAGGAAAGTAGCAGCTTCATCGTGCCCGTCAAGCGATCGGCTGGCTCGCGTCCCGGCTTGAAGGCTGTTTCTGAACGGCAGCCATGGATAGCACGGCGTTTATTGGTACGGATTTGAGCGAAATCAGCTTTTCCTGACGGTAGCCGTCCGAGGAGCGGTGTAGACTGAGCGCAAGCATCGTACAAATCGTTGATGTATCGTAGTTGATTCGATGATAACTACACGACCGCGATCAGCGAATTTCTCGACCGCCAGAACCTCGATCGGGCGTGGCGCTGGGTACGGAGCAATCCAGATGCTACGTACAAGCGTTATTGCGAGGAACTATATTCCCGATTTGCCCTCGCTGACGATCTACTCATCCACGAACTCAGGCAGCGGTTGCAGCGAGGATTTTACGAGCCAGATCATTCATGCAAGCTCTTGATGCCAAAGAAATCGGGAATTCTTCGGCCGTATACCATCCTGACGGTCCAGGACCAGATTGTGTACCAGGCCCTCGTTAATGTTGTGGCGGAACGCTTGGCGCCGCGAATCCGCAGCTACTATCTGAGACAGACCTTCGGCCATATATACGCTGGCAAAACCAGTCAGTGGTTCTACAGGAAATGGAGCGATGGATACATCGCATTCAACAAGGCGGCGCGGGACGCCTTCAGCCGGGGACTCGTATATAGCGCCAGCTTCGATCTCACAGCTTTTTACGATAGTGTGGACCATGGGTGCTATCTCATTTCCTCGCGAAGCTCGGCTGCGAGAAGGACTTCTGCGATTTCCTGGGTCGCTGTCTGACTAAATGGACCGCAAATGATCGCCGCATCAATCAATTCCACGGCATTCCGCAAGGCCCTCTCAGCTCGGGGCTCTTATCGGAAGTCGTTCTGCAGCACTTCGATCAGTACTACGGTGCAAAAGCGAATCTGGTTTATCTGCGCGATGTCGACGACATTCGCCTATTCGCGAAACGCGAAGTGGACCTGCGCCGATTGCTCGTCCGGCTGGATCGTCTCAGCAAAGACGTCGGACTCTTCCCGCAGGCGTCAAAGATCGACATCCATCAAGTCGTCGACATCAACAACGAGCTGAAATCAATCAGCAACCCCACTGAGGCCGCTGTACGGGGAGCCGTTGTCGACCAAGTCAAGTCGGCAAACCGCCTGATCGCGCTCAGTCCTCGGCTCACTCCGATGGCGAGGATTGAGAATGAAACTCGCTTTAAATATCTTCTCGCTCACGCCGCACCGAGCGCTCGTCTGAATGGCCGGATGCTCGCCATTAGCGCGACTCGGCCTGACCTTGTGCCCGCGATTGCCAGGTATTTCGCAGGCTACAAGGTGCTGCCTCGCCGGGTATCTCGCGAGCTCGCTGCACGCGTTAGCAAGAATGAGCTGTACGAGAATGTCACCGCCGCGTGGCTCGGCGTCCTTCAAGGAAGAATCAGATCCGCTGAGGCATCCCCACTGAATAAGGCACTTAAGCGGCTGTGGGGTTCGCGGTCCCTCGGGCCAGAGCTAAAGGGGATGATTGGTGCGCATTTGTTTCGGGAAGGAATGCTGACCGTAAACCAAACGCGCTATGCAGCCCGTTACCTACGCGACTGGTGGGCACGTGCACAGGTTGTTGCCGCTCTTGGAACGCGGCACTATGGGACGGTCACGCTTCAGGGCATCCTGAACGAGGCGCTGCGTGACCAGAACTCGGACGTCAGCCTTGCGGCGGCCCAACAGATTGCAAGTTTGAACGTCATGCTGATGCCGCCGCTCCGAGGAATCAACGTCTTCGGAGGAAAGGCGCTACGACAGCTCGGCGTCTTGAGGCGTGTCCCAGGTAGATCATGCGGGATTCAGTGGAGTTTTGCTCGACTCACCGGAAGAATCTCGAACCTGAATTGGCGCGCCGTGTTTGGTGTCGAGTATGGCCATGCCGAAAAACTTGCGGTCCAGATGCGAGCCCTCGCCGATACCAACGTGACGGCGTTCGTCAACGCCTCGGACGTGTTTAATGACCTGCTGCTCAATCGCCTCTACCTCCACGATCCCGCCTTGGGCACGTATGCTCTCGGGCGCATTGGGTCAGTGCTTTCTAGCGTGAGGCTGAGAACGCGGTATCCCGAAGTGTCTCAGTTGTGCAACGGAATCCATGGTGAACGGCTGAAGAGCAGCCTCTCGCATCCGGTCGTCAGAAGGACTGGACGACCGACCTCTCGTATTCCATATCGATATCTGCACACGGCAAAACGCCTATACTCGCGGGCCATTGCAGAGTTGGAGTTCTTATGGTGAAAGAGCGGTGAGCGGGAACGCCTCGGCGTCCGTATGCCCTAAACTTACAGATCCAAGGCGCTGTAACACACGATCAGTCCCGGGAAGTCAGCCTATCACCACCCAACACCGCCGCCAACCCGACGTCTCCACCGAGCTGTCAAGAGCGTCAGCCCATCCGCCACAGCCCATCCCGCTGATTCCATGCGCAATATTTCGCCACCCAACTTTGCAGATCATTTCCCGCTTCGAGCGCATACTTATCCCATAAGCGCTCAACCAGGCCTACATTGCGGCGGACTCGACCGGTTCCACAATTGCCACACCCGGAATCGCAACCGCCAACTGGCTTTTTCATGACCGGGGCCCCCACAGACACGGGGTCCCCAGCGAACGGTCTTTGTTCGATGGGGTGGAGATAGGTCTTCGTCTGTGGGGTGGAATTACCGGAGACTGCGCACATTGCAGGGGGGCGACAGATGGCTCGCAGAGCCGGTATCGCTGGGTTGGAAGGTAAAGCCACCCCGCAAGACGCCGAAAAGGGGCATGTGAATCGTGGAACCGCACTAAGTCCCTTGCATGGAAAACTTTGCGACAGTTGTCTTCGAGAAACGGGCACAATTCGAGATTCACGGCCTTTTGCACGCTCCTAACTCCTTTGCTGTCTAGACTCTGCAAAGAAGTGGTTTTAGAATCAGTTACTTGCAACACGAAATGTGCGCCAACCTGCTGAATATAGGGAACTTATTTTCAGAGATGGGGGAGGGGGGGCCCCCCTCAAATATGACTTATAAGTCATATTGCCGCCGAGCTATGGACACTTCGAGCCGAATCCGGCGAACTTCGAATGAAAAGCTGATAGCAGCGAGCTGAAAGCTGCAAGGTCCTGCGGCTCCGCTTTTCTGATCCCTGATCCCTGTCTCTTTCACACTCGCCAGTTGTCCGCGCGCCAGCTCCTGATCCGCTCCTTGATCTGCTTGCGGTTCAGGTTGTGCTCGAGCGCCTGCTTGGCCAGCTCCACCACTTCGTCGTCAGCGGCAAAGCGCAGCCCGATCAGTTGGTCTTCTGTCAGCCGATAGATCTGCGAGTGCCACTCCGCTGGAGCCAGCGCCTGCAGCCGCAGCCGCTCTTCCAGCCGGATCACGCGGTCCTGCACCTTGAGCGGATACTGCCGCATCCTGAACAGTGCAATGAACGCCGCCAACGACAACACCACCAGCCACACCGAGTAGAAGCAAAAATGCTGCACCGCATAGACGATGGCGATAATGATGGTGGCGAGCGATACGAAGGCCAGGAAGAAATGATACAGCGGATCCAGCCGTCCATGGTTCTTGAGATTCTGCGCGTCGGACTTACTCATCTGCAGCTCCGCTTCCCTTCAGGCCAGAGTTGGCTCCCACGGCGGCCTGCGTTCCACCCGCGCCGCCGGGAACTGCGCCGGGGGCCTGGGCGCCGGCGCTGGCGGCATTCTCTTCGGTTGCGGCCGGCGCTGTCAATGCCGCCAAATTCTCAGGCCCCAGAACTGCGGGATGCTTGGGAATGAGGTGATAACGGCCGCGCACCAGGTAGTCCACAAACAGCCCGCCGGCCAGATAAGGATTCGCCAACGCGATGGGCACCGCATAAAGAGTGGTGACGAACGACTCGTCGATGCCTTTGTTCGAACGGCTCCCGCGCCGGTAGCCGGGAACCTGCGGAATCACGAATACCGTCAATTGTGTCTCCGGATGCTTCCGCGCATACCGCACCAGTTTGTAGGTGATGTGCTTTGGCGTGGTCATGCCGGCATCGGGAAAAAGACTGCGCCTGAAAGCGCGGGGAAAGTAGCCGTTCAGGACCACCCGTGCGAAGTCTGCGCAATTGTTGAACAACAGATTGAAGCGGGTCCGGTTCGGTCCCGTATTCATCTGCTCAATCAGGGCGTCATCCTGTTCCGGTGTTGTCCAAAACCGGAAAACATAGATGCGCCGCTCATAAGCCGCGCCCACCAGTTGGGTCCAGCCGCCACGCACAAGATTGCCCGGCGACAGCTTCACTCCCAGGCTCTGGAGATGCGCCTCGCGATAGCGATTGCGCAACTGCGTCACGGTGTCGTGGTCCACACGCGAAGGAACGTCGGCGGCGTCTTCAACCGAGTAGAGGTAAGGAATGAGCGGGATTGCTATCCAATCGTAGCCGGCGACGCCCTGATAGCGCGCAATCACCGCGCCCATCTCTCCGGCTTGGCAACGCCGCAGCTTCATCGGGGTTTCGGCGCAGATCCGCTCGAAATAGATGGCGTTATGCCCGGTTGGGTTCACCGTGCCAAAGAAGCCGTACGGCTCCTCCATCAGCAAAGCCGCCTGCGCGTGCCCGTGCGCGCAGAAGAATGCTCCTGAGAGGATAAGAGCAAATGAAAGAATGCGTACTTGGCGAATCGAGAGCATCGGTCCCCCTTGGGGTTAGAGTTACTAATTCTCTCCCTTCCAGTATGCACCAATCCGCTTAAGGATCGATGAAAAGCCGAGCCGGTATCCTCCATATCACCAATGAATCTGGATACTTGATATGTGGCGGACGCAGACCTTGGAGCGTCCGCCGGGCACCCTTCCAGAAAGTTGTTCAGACGCGATTTTCAGGAAAATGTTGCGCTACGGTCTGGCGCGCCGCCTCGCAACCCTTGCTCCTTGTCGAACCGCGCATGCCCTAAGGTTTCGCGGGAACGACGATCGTGGTCTCCTGCACTTCAATCAGCCCTGATCCGGCGCGCTTCTCCAGTTCGGGCAGAATTGCATCCACTTTTTCGCGAGTCTCAATGAACTCGACTTTGATCGGCAGATGGTCTGAGATCTCCAGGATGTGCGCGGAATGGATGCGGTGTTTGGCGCCGAAGCCCGCAACACCCTTCACCACTGTGGCGCCGGCGATGCCGCTATGGAAAAGAAAGTCCAGAATGCTGGTGTAAACCGGAACCCCGTGGTGCTTGGCTCCATCGCTCAGGTAGAGTGTCACTTTCACGGCTTTGCCTGTAGTCAGCATGCGTGCCTCTCTCCACTGGCCGCGGCGCTAGGATACGCTCGCGAACGCGCAGGCGCGGCGAAATGGACAACGAAGGATTGAACCACCTTTGCATGGAACTTGCAACCCCTGCTTGAGGGCGCGGCGTCATGTCGTGAACCGTCAGCGCTGGCCGGCCGGTTCTTCTTGCGCGATATCGACTTCTCCTAGAGAAGATCGGCCAGCGCTGTGCCGCACCAGGTTGCCGCAAGACCGAGAATCAGGCTTCCCACCGCATAAAGCGCCCCCAGCACAAAAGCGCCGGATCGAAGCGTGGACAGCGTTTCCCACTCGTACGTCGAGAAGGTGCTGTACGCGCCGATGAAGCCGATGGCCACTAGAAATCTCCAGACCGGGTTCAGATCGGCGCGCTTGCCAAAGTAGGTCAGCGTGAAGCCGATGATGATGCAGGCCGAGAGATTGATGACGATGGTACCGTAAGGAAACTTGGTCCCTATGCGGCCGGAAATCGTGGATCCGACCCAATACCGTGCTACCGAACCCAGCGCGCCGCCCGCGGCGATAAGCAGATATTTCTGCAAAGTCATTCTCCTTGGGCAAAAGTTGCCGCAGGCAGCGTCGGCGTGCGAGTCGTTTGGCGGTGTCGCAATTGCGGCACGGCCTTCTCGTAGTCGGTGCTACTCACAGCATTGTCGGGGATCGCGCCGCAATATGACTCCGCAACAGGATTCCCTGTCAGGAGTCATCATCTGTCCGGCTAGCAGAGGGGACAGCGGTTAAGGGTGAACTCCTTCACCACTGCTTTCATTACAGCGTGGAATGGGTTCGGGTGTCAACGTGCCGGATCGGTGGGCGATGCGCTGGCGTGCGCCTACGCCGCAGTTCACGGCGATTGCTCGCATCAGCCCCGCGCAGGAAGGCGGTTTTGGCGAGGCTGAAGCCCCGGAGAACGCCGTGATGCGACCGCCGCACTTTGCGACAGGCGCTGAAACGTGCGATGACATAGCGCAGATAGCAGTCGTCCACTTCGGCGGGTATAGATTTGAAAGAGTGGGCTAAGCCAGTTAAGCACAAGAAACGGCACTATCGATCGTGCTGCTTCCGCGCTTTGTTCTCGCGAGACGCTGTAAGCGCGACGCGCGTGGAATGCGCAGCTCCGGCCACGGCCAACAGGAAGTTCTGCATCTGCGGCGTAAATTCGCGCCGCTCAGCTTCTTTCTGCGCAAAGCTGACGAGCCAATAGAACACACAACATAGATAGCTTGCGATCACAAGCTGGCTCAAATGCTGGTATTTTGACACCGTCGTCTGGTGCATTTGAAGCAAGGCCACTGCTACACCGATGAAGGAGACAAAACCCAGTCCAGTGGCCACTTGCAATTCGCGATCACGCCAACTGATTGATAGGAACTGGCTGCCCGCAGCCAGTAGCAAGAAGAATAGGATCCGGAGAATTGACAGAGTTTGCTGCAGTTGTGCAAAGAGGAGTCCCTGTTTCGATGTAGCATGCACTAGACCTGGCAGTGCCGCAAATGGCCAAATCGCCGCGCCCGCAAGAAGGATCAGCGCGGCTACCACTAATAAAGCACTGCGTGAAAGTGAGGCGCGAACCGGCCGCAGCACGGACCACGCCAGCTCAAGTAAAACGCAGAACAGCAACGA
This sequence comes from uncultured Acidobacteriaceae bacterium, assembly GCA_963836525.1. Taxonomy (GTDB): domain Bacteria; phylum Acidobacteriota; class Terriglobia; order Terriglobales; family Acidobacteriaceae; genus Telmatobacter. The sequence continues at coordinate 132,848 of CAWIJW010000005.1, read as the reverse complement.
CGAATCTAAAACGGTTTCCGCGAAGTAAACCTGGAAGTACTGCGCTGCATAGTGTTGGCTAACAAGGTATACCGCAATGTTGCTAAAAATGTCCCAAATGCAGTACGAAAAAAATACCGGCAACGTACGCCAGACACGTCTATAAAGCAACAGTCCAACAAGGGCTGCTTCGACCGCAATGTACGCAAACCAAAGTTCGTTATCCAGGCTCACGATTTACGTCCCGCCCAAACGCGTCCGCGTGATACACCGAGTCTACCAGCGAATCGGGTGGAACAATGCGGACTATTCGATTAACGAGCATCCGGCCAATACACAACGACCCCACCGAAGTGGGGTCGTTAAAAACCTTAGGGTTGGCAGGCTGCTTAGGCTGTCGGTGGCGGAAGCTTCACGGGACCCCCAGGAAAGGCGCTCGGTGGCGGAAGCTTAACAGGGCCGGCAGGAAAGGCGCTCACGAACATCGCGCTCGGTGGCGGAAGCTTAACGGGACCCGCAGGAAAAGCACTCGGTGGCGGGAGCTTAACGGGACCCGCGGGAAAAGCACTCGGTGGCGGAAGCTTAACGGGACCCGCAGGAAAGGCACTCGCCGAGCAAGCGGAGATCAAGAGAACCGCGATGAAGCCGACTTTTAAAAGACCCAACGAACCCGAACGCATGACACACTCCCCCGGCGGTGGAAAACCCGCCTCAAACTCATGCAAAGTAAGACTAACCCAAATTGTGTAGGGACGCTAGCACAAAAGTGGTATTGAAAAGAATTCTTTCCACAAGTACCCATTCCCGGTTCCCGGTGGTAACAAATCGATGGGTACTTTCCTTGAAGTTTTGTCTTATATTCGCCATCAGGGCCGTAGCCCCTCCGCTTTCGCTCGGTGGTCTGGCCAATTCACAAAGGAATACGGGGAAGGTTGTACGGAACGCGGGATCGCGTCTGCGACGCTTAGCCCAGCTCAGCAAGAATCTGCGTTGGTCGACCATGGTTCCGGGAAGAGGTCAGAGCGAGACGCTCCCCGAATTCACAAGTTACCGTCCGGCATCAGACACGGTTTCGTCGTGGTTACCAGTCTGAAAACTTTGGTGCCGTGGGCCAAATGAACAAAACTCGCTACATTGACAGATAAGTCATTCTCATGCAGGCGCGGCCATGAATTCTCTCAAGCCAGATTCACCGCCTCCAACTGCTGTCCCGACCTCCGATCGTGGACGGCAAGAAGTGCGATGTGCAGTGCGATTTCCTCTTTCTTTGCCGGTGGTGCTTTCAACTGGAGAAGCGGAGTTTGCAGGATTGACTCGAAACGTCTCAGCGAGCGGCGTGCTCTTCGCTCTGGACAAGGATTTGCCGGTGGGGCTCGACGTCCGTTTTTCCATGCGGATGCCGCGCGCTGTCCTGGGCGCTCCGCAGGATGTTCTGGTCCACTGCAAGGGACGTGTGGTACGCTGCTCCTCAAGCCACAATGAGCATCTCGCCGCAGCTACTATTGACGAATATCGGTTTGCGGAGCAGTGAGACCTCGGTTGGCTTGATGGCAGCCGACTATGGAAATCCTGGACGATAACCCCGAAGGCGAAAGCGTAGATACTCCGGTGAAGCCGGGTACGATTCGCGTAATTCTCGCGGATTCGCAGGCGATTTACCGTGTAGGGATTCGCAAAGTCTTCGCATTGGAAGACGATATCCGCGTGGTTGCACAGGCCGATTCGTTGGAGAACCTGCGCGCGGCCATTGAACGTTATCCAACTGACATCGTTCTTTTGGAGGGAAGCATGCTGGCCGGCACGGCCAACGCGATTCCCGAGCTTTTGCGGCTGGCGCCAGACGTGAAACTGATCGTGCAGGCTGTTGCGGCAGACGAAAACCACACCGTGGAGCTTTACCGGCGAGGCGTCCGCGGCATTGTTTCCCGGTCGATCTCCCCCGATCTGCTCGTCCGGTGCGTGCGCCGCATTGCCGCGGGCGAAACCTGGATCGACAACCAGTCGGTCAACTGGGTCATCGACGCTTATCGGGCCCAGGCAGCCGCCCTCGTAAGTCCGCGCAACCAGCCCCGACTCTCACCCAAGGAAATGTCGATCATCACGTGTATCACACAGGGCAAGCGCAACAAGGAAATTGCCTTCCAGTTGGGAACGACCGAACAGGTAATCAAGAACTACCTGCGCAAAATCTATGACAAGCTGGGAGTGTCAGACCGACTGGAACTTGCTCTCTACTGCCTGCATAACAAGATCATCCAGTCCGACATGGATGAAGAGGCGGTGGCGCAGAAGATTGTCACCAGTTAGCGCCGCTCACTGCCTGTCAACATTGTCCGCAAGACTCCCGAAGGATCTTCCTGTTTCGCTCTGCTACTCGGAGAGATGCGTATCGACGCAGGACTGCCGCGCGAGTTCCAGCAGCCGGATCATTTCTGCTAACTCCGTGCTGCGGAGATGCCCAAGGAGTTCGACCGGGATGCGCTGAATGACCGGGTCCATGGCACGCAGAAGTTCCAGGCCAGCATCGGAGATCTGTGTCCAGACCACGCGGCGATCATGCCGGTCGCGGTGTTGGCGGATCAGTTTGAGGCCTTTCAGGCGAGCCAGCAGGCGCGTGATGTCGGGCTCGGCGGCAATCATGCGGGCGCCGATGGCCGCGCAGGTGAGCCCGCCCGGCTGCGCGCCGCGCAGGATGCGCAGCACGTTGTACTGCGTCGGAGTGAGACCCCAGCCGCGGGTTCTCTGCTGGAAGGCGCGGTGCAGGCAATCCGAGGTGCGCAGCAAATTCAGAAAAGCCTCTTCCTCCGTGCTCGAAAACGGTGACGCCTGCACAATCTCAGATTTCAGGCTTGCCATCGGAATTCCTCCCGATATTCCGTCGCGTGAATCCAGAGAACGGGGCCGGAAGCAAGTGCGCACCCCATGACGGCGCAGCTATTCACTGTTTGACTGCGTCGATCTCGATGGTGAGTTTAACGTCGTCGCCCAGCATCGCCGCGGGCATTTTGGGGGCAATACCAAATTCAGTCCTGTTTATGGTCACCGTGGCCGAGAAGCCGCAATGCACCCTGTTTTGGCGGTCGGTCACGGGCGCTGTAGGGCCCTCGACGTCCAAAACCACAGGTTTGGTGATGCCATGGAGCTTCAGGTTTCCGGCGACGGTGAGGTTGCCACCATTTTTGGTGACGCTGGTGCTGGTGAACGTAGCCGTGGGGAAGGTGGCCACATCGAAATAATGGGCGCTCTTGAGGTCGGCGTCTCTGGCTTGGACGCCAGTGTCGACTGTATCTATGCCGATGGTGACCTCGACGCCGGACTTGGTAATGTCATCGGCGTTGTACTGGATGGTGGCATTCACATTTCCGAATCGGCCGTGGACTTTCGAGATGCTCATGTGGGCAATCGCGAAGTCGACTTCGCTGTGATTCGGATCAGAGACCCACGTCGAGGTTTGCGCAAGGGCCAGCGGAGCCGCGAGCGCTAGAACGCCAATTACAAGGGCCAATCGATTCATGCGGGGAAACTCCTTTTCGTGCAGCGCTGTTTGAGCCGTTTTGCTCAGGAAAAGACGCAATCAGAATCCTTCGCGGAAACGAGCATTGCGGGCATCGACGGCATTGGCGATGAAATCCGCACATCAAGTAAGATGCCGGAGGCAAGATACTCGTTGCAACAAACATTTTCGCATTGCGAGATCTTCGGTAGGTTTGTGCAGTGAATCCGGAATCGGGGCGCTCGCGTGCGCCCAAGGATGAAATCCGCCTGCAGGGTGAACTTCCGGCCAGTCTGCTATGCTGCCGCCAATGTCCGTCCTCAGCCAAGTTCAAAGGCTCACGCCCTCGCAGCGCCATGTCTTTCTGGCCGCGTTCCTGGGCTGGACGCTCGACAGCCTCGACTTCTTCCTGCTCGTCTTTTGTGTCAAAGCAATCGCTGGCGAATTCCGAACACAACCCTCCGCAGTCTTCGAAGCCGTGTTTTTGACGCAGGCCTTCCGGCCGGTCGGCGCTCTGTTCTTCGGTATGCTGGCCGACCGCTATGGCCGCCGTCCCGTGTTGATGGCGAATATTTTGGGCTTTTCCGTCATCGAGCTGGCCTGCGCTTTCGCACCATCGCTGAATGTGCTGTTAGTGCTGCGGGCTCTGTTCGGCATTGCCATGGGCGGGGAGTGGGGCGTGGGCGCCGCGCTTGCCTTTGAGACGCTGCCGAAGGACGGACGAGGCACGTTCTCTGGGATCCTGCAGGAAGGGTACGCAGTGGGATCGATTCTGGCCTCGGCGGCTTTTGGGCTGCTATTCGCAGGGGTCCATTGGCATGGAGTGTCAATTCCCGGCATCGGTTGGCGAGGGTTGTTCATCATCGGATCGACGCCCGCGCTGCTGGCATTCTATGTACAGGCTCGTGTGGCGGAGTCGCCGGTGTGGCTTGCCGGGGCCAAGAAGCGGATGGCGCGGGCTGATGTTCATGCCGGGTCAGAAAGGGCTCAGCAGTTGCTCCACTTCTTGCCCACCTTCCTTTTTCTTGTGATCCTTATGACGGCCTTCATGAGCTTCTCGCACGGAACGCAGGATGTGTATCCGACCTTTCTTGCCGTGCAGGCCAAGCTCTCGCCCGAGGCAATCGGGTTGATCGGCGTCCTTTATGGCATTGGCTCCATCGCGGGAGGCATCGTTTTTGGCGCGCTGTCAGAGACATGGGGCCGCAAGCGGGCGATTGTCACCGCGGCCCTGCTGGCTATTCCCGTGATTCCGCTCTACGCCTATGGGCACTCCGCCGTCACACTTGGCGTCGGCGCTGTGTTGATGCAGTTCATGGTGCAGGGTGCCTGGGGCGTGGTTCCGGCCTATCTCACGGAGCTATCGCCGGCCCCTGTACGAGCTACGGCTCCGGGGCTGGCTTACCAGTTGGGCGGTCTCATCACCTCGTGGAATGGAAAAGGCCAGGCACTGGCGGCCGAGCGCTGGGGCAACTATCCCGCGGTGCTTGCCATCACGGTAGTCGTGGTCGCGTTGACGCTGGCAGGCTTGGCAGCATTGGGCCGCGAGGCGCGGGGCAGCGAGATGACAGAGGCGTGAAACCGGCGTAGGGCAATCCGCCAGACAATTCTTCCGCGATCAATTTGGAACCAAGCAACCCCGTCCTGTGGCTGCTCCGCAACTCGTACATCTTCCTCGAATCATTCCCCTCAATAAGGACCAAGGTAATCATTTTCAGTTACTTGCTTGCGGGAATTCAAAGTCTCTAAGGACACAGTGCCCACCGTCCCGGTTCCCACCTTTGAGGCATTGCGCTTCATGGTTCAAATCAATAGTTTCGATCTCATCAGACATCCGGACCAATGAACCTCAAGGCCGACTGCACAGCAGCGCCGGAAGATTGCAGAGTTAAGGCGCGAACAAGGCAGCGGCAAGGTGACGGTTCTTCGCGAAATAGGAGTGCGCATGCACAGGCGAATCAGGCATGCGACAGAGTGCATGAACCGTGGAGAACGCGTCAATCGTCGCGGCTGCTGATGACAAGCTCATGGAAGAGGCAGGAGATGCAAGTTGCAATTGAGGACGGTTTGCAGGATCTCTCGCTAACGCAGGTTGGAGCGGTTCGATGAGTTGGCCTGGCTGGCAATTCGCGCCTTCTCATGCCCCACGTTCGCCGGAGGGCCTTTCCGCTTCTTCCGCCTCCTTGCTGCCGTTCCCGGGAACCGGGCCTGCAGAACAGCTGCACTTCCGGCTTGATCTTCGCCGCAGCCTCCTGATGCATCGCCGCCTGGCCCTTGGATTCGCCTTGTTCGGGCTTTTCCTCGCCGTGGTCTATTTGCTTAGCCTTTGGGCCGTCAACACCGCACGAAGCCTGGTCTACATCCCGCCCACGCCGTCAGCCATGATCCACGATGCGATGGCGCTGCTGCTCGGCTTCGCTTTCCTGGGAGCCGCAGTTGCAATAGTCGCGCACAAATCCGATCCCCGCGTCTACATCGCGTCAGACGTCGAGCGCCTGATGGGCTTTGCGCCGATGGCGCAGTTGCCGGACTTTTCGGAGGTCTCAGACGATGTGGCCAAGGAACATCTGATGCGGCTGGTTACGGGAATCGATGCTGCATTCAGAGACCGCAAGGTCAGGAATTGCGTCTTCACCGGAACAGGCCCTGGAGCCGGCGCGACAACGGTCGCCCTCCGGGTGAAGGAGATGCTCGAGACACTGGGTAGGGCGGCGGTAGTGATAGATGGCACAGTGGCGCCGCTGCATCTGGTTGTCGACGAGGCAGAAGGCCAGCCGGCAGAAATGGTCCTGACCGACACCGCGCCACTCACGACCTCGGCGGAGACGGAGTACCTGGCGCGGCACGCGGATTGCACGATCGTGGTGATTGACTCCGGCGTGGCGACGCGGGCGCAGCTTCGTACCATCGCCAGTGTGTTGGATTGCCTTCACGTTCCATTGGTCGGATTCGTACTTAACCGCGTTCGACTGGCGAACGCTGACCAGGCTTTCCAGCGTTCTCTAGAGGAGACGAAACGGGATCTGCGCTACGAGAAATTGTCCGCGGACCTGCAAACGCTTCAGACACTCCACGCAGCGGTGGAATTGGGCCGCGCCAGCCTTGAGCCTGAGAGTGCTTTGGCGGGGCAAGGAGCAGCAAGTTCTCTCAAGGAGATCACCTCGACCGCTGCGTCCATAGAAGTGCTCGACCCGCCTGCGGCAGCGGAGCCGACTCCACAAGCGGAGCCCGGCGCAGTTGCAGCGCCGCAGGAACCTGAACTCACGCGGAGTGACGTGACGCCGCCTGATGACATTCCCTGGTGGCTTCGTGAGACTCCAGCGCGCGCCAATACGGCCCTTACGCAGCCGCGAATGCCGCGCGCCGGACGCCGGCACGAGGTTTCCAGCCGCTCGGACGGAAGCGAGCCGTCGCATGAGACGGCGAAACCAGCTACTGAGGAGCGCACGCATGTCACGCCGCCGCGATTGAGCGACCTCAGAGGCACGTTCTTCCCGGCGGGACTCAAAGAGTTGGATGTGGTGAGGAATGCCACGCAGCAGAGTGCCGAAGCCGAGCTGCTGATGAGCGCAATCGCGCCGTTCGAGCCGCTGTTCAATCACACGGCGCCCGCGCACAGCTCTGTTCCTGCTTACCCGGTGGAAGGGGGCGCTGAGCACGCGGCCGCAGCACGCACATTCATTCCGATTCCCGATCCCGCAATCACTCCTTCCGCAACGAACGGAGCCGACGCGCACGGCAACAGATCGCGGCCGGTTGTGAAACAGCGAGAATTCCATCCTTCCAGGTCCGTTGCACCCGAAAAGAACGGGGCTCGGCACGGAGGAAATGGCGATCATCCGCGGCGCGGACAAAACCACACAACAGAAGAACAAGGCGGAGTTCTGGATGATGTGCAGACTCTGCCCTCGAAGCGTGGGCAGTACAAAAAAAACGATTGGGAGCAGGGGAACGGCCAAAAGTGACGCCAGCTCTTCAGCGCCAGTGAACGAGATTCGATTATCGAGTTAGCTTATTCTCCATAGATTAAAGAGATTCCAGAGTTGCTGTGCCTCTCAGGGCCGCACAAAGCTGAGTAAGTCAGGTGGAAGGTGTCGGCTCCGAGGCGCAGCAGCTCTGGAATTGTTTTTATAGGTCAGCAAGTCGAGGCGTGAACCGGGCGGCGAGCCGGCAAGTCAGCTCTCAGCCTTCGGCTCGCAGTTCACAGTTCGCAGTCTCACAGTCTCACAGTTTCACAGTCTCACAGATCCACAGCGCCCCTTCTGGGGGTGGGGGCGAGAGCGGCTCCTAGCTTCTAGCTGTTCGTGGCCGGGAGGCTGCCGGTAGCCGGGGGCCGGTAGCGAGTTAGCAAGGCAGCGGGTCGGAGGACAGCGCGTTTACCTTCTAGTACCTATCCCCCCCTCCTCTGTTTTGGGGTTAAGGGGTTTGTTTTCAGCCACTTGATCTGCGATCATTTGCCACAACCCGTTGATTCCAAATGGCTTATCTCGCAAGATCGTCCATCCAAAAGAGTTAGGGTGCGTTTTTCAGGCCAAATGTTACTCTTTCGTCAACATTGCAGGAGAATCTGGTTCCGTCTGCGATGGGCTGTCTGCGCGCGCTCCTTTGCCTGGAAGGACATCATGGATTGATTGTGCGCCAAGTGCGGGAAATTCTCTGCAAATGGAAGTGAATGGACCGTAAGGAGTTATCGGATTAACCGCTTGACAGGGAGCCGCCTTGGCCGGGCGTGTAGGCCAAGGATCGCACCGCATTGACGGCCTCGTGGGTTCAGAGCCGGGCGCCGAACGCCAGCCTAGCCGTTTTGCTGCTTGACAGGCGTTGGCGGGTGGTTTACTTTGCAATGTAAAGTGAGGCCGGGATGCACGACCTGAACAAGGCTTTGGGCGACATCAGCCGCATACGAATGCAGGTGGCGCGCAGCACGGACTTTCGCGGCTATGGTCCGGCGACGCTGGCGGCGACGGGAGTGCTGGCGCTGGCAGCGGCGACGGCGCAATGGCGATGGCTGCCGGATCCGGAGCGGCACCTGCCGGCCTACCTGGCGACGTGGATTGCGACGGCCGTAGTAAGCGCGGCGGCGATCGGCGCGGAGATGTTTGCGCGCACGCGGCGCGTGCACCGCGGCATGGCCGACGAGATGATCCGGATGGCGGTGGAGCAGTTTTTGCCGTCGGTGGCGGCGGGCGGACTGGTGACATTCGTGCTGGCGCGTTCCGTGCCCGCGTCGGCGTGGATGCTGCCGGGACTGTGGCAGGTGATCTTCGGCCTGGGCGTGTTTTCCTCGTGCCGCTTTTTGCCGCGGCCGATGTTCGTGGCGGGCGTGTGGTACCTGACGACCGGCCTGTTCTGCCTGGCGCTCAAAGATGCGCGCGCCTTCTCGCCCTGGGCGATGGGCGTTCCATACGGGGCGGGACAGTTGCTGGTGGCGGGGATTCTGCGCTACAAGGCCCGGGAGGCGAGAGATGAAGGCTAAGGCGCGAGGAAGCGAGGGCCGCTTTGCCTACGAGGGGCTGGACCGGGTGATTCACGAGCGGGCGCGGCTAAGCGTGCTGACGTCGCTGATGACCAATCCCAGGGGGCTGACGTTCAACGACCTGAAAGAGCTGTGCGCGCTAACGGACGGCAATCTGAGCCGGCACCTGCGCGTGCTGGAGCGCGCGAAGATGGTGGAAATTACGAAGGGACAAGAGCGCAACCGTCCGCTGACGGTGTGCCGCATTACGGCGGCGGGGCGCAAGAGCTACCTGGAGTACCTTGAGACGCTTGAGCAGGTGATCCGGGACGCGGCCGGCGGAAGAAAGGCTGAGTCCGCGCTGAACATAGTGCGCGGCCTGGCAGCCTCGCGGGTTTAATTTTTTGCGTAGTCACTTGGCGATGCAAAGTGACGGGGTATCGCGTGACAAGGGGCTTTTAACGAGGGAGAGATAGGAATGAGCGATCTTTCGATTTTGCAGGCGAGCCTGCAGGCAAGGATGAAGTCAAGGTCGATGGGAGTGAAGCTCATCGTGGTGTGCGGATTGGCGCTGATGATGACGATCCCGGCGGCATTTGTTGCATGGCTGGTGGGAGACCGGACCACACGAGCGGCGGAGGTGGCGAACGAGATCAGCGGCTACGTGGGCGGCCAGCAGACGTTCCTCGGACCGACGCTCGCCATTCCCTACGACATCGCGCCGCGGTCGCCGGCGGATACGGCAAAGCACGGGACGTACCTGGTGTTCCCCGTGCAAGCGACGGCCGACGTGAAAACACATACGGAGGAACGGCATCGCGCGCTCTTCAAGGTGCCGGTGTTCAATGCCGATTTGAATCTCGGCGCGACCTTCGATTTGACCGGGGTGCCCGCGGCGGCTCCGCAGGGCGCGGTGCTTGACTGGAGCCGAGCGGAGATTCTGGTCGGTGTGAGCGATGCGCGCGGAGCGTTGGCCGACGCGCTGCTAACGTTGGAGGGAAAGACCACAACACTGGCGCCGGCAGAAAGCGCCGCGGACCTGGCGATTGGCGGAGACCAAGACCAACAGATGAAGCTGGCGCTGTTTGGCGTCAAGGCCGGTGAAGTGGCAAAGCCGAACGCAAAATTCAATGTGACATCGGTGCTTCGGTTTTCAGGCGCACAACGAATTGCGGTCTTGGCCTATGGCAAAACGACGCACCTCGGCGTCGAGGGCGACTGGCCGAATCCGGGATTCGATGGAGGGTTTCTGCCGGTCAGCCGGAGCGTTGGGGACAAGGGCTTCAGCGCGGAGTGGTCAGTGCCTTATATCGCTCGCGGGGTGCGCGCCGAGGGGCGGAGCGGCGCGATCACGGGGCTGAGCGCGACGGCGCTTGGGGTGTCGTTCGTCGAGCTCGTCGATCCCTATCAGTCAGTGAACCGCTCGCTCAAATACGTGCCGCTGTTCCTGGGACTCGTCTTCCTCTCGTACTTCATTTTCGAGGTAACCACCGGCAAGCGAGTTCATCCCGCGCAGTACGTTCTGGTTGGTGTGGCCCAACTCATCTTCTATTTGCTCCTGCTGTCGCTTGCCGAAAGAATCGGCTTCGATCTTGGGTTTCTTGTTGCCGGCGTGGCGACGGTGACGCTGCTCGCGGCCAATGCGGGCTGGATCTTCGCCAGCCGCAAAGAGGGAGTGAAGGCGCTCACGATTTTCACATTGCTCTATGCACTGATCTACATGCTGCTGCGGCTTGAGGATAATGCGCTGCTGGTGGGCGCGATTGCGAGCTTCATCGCGGTTGCAGCCGCGATGTACTTCACGCGCAGAATCGACTGGTACAGCTCGCTCCCGGCAAAAGTCGTGCCGGGGGAAGATATCCATTCAACGGCGGCAAAGGGAACGCCGTAGAGCGAGAGTGCCGGGAGTTCGTGGAGCCGCGGAAACGCGGGTCATTGGATACGAACGACAACAAAATGCGGGGAATTTGAGGGCGCCGGGAGAATACGTGGACGGATTACACGTGGCAATCGTCATGGACGGGAACGGGCGCTGGGCAGCGCGACAGGGACTGCCGCGCGTGGCGGGTCATCGCGCGGGGATCATGGCAGCGCGGCACATTGTGGAGCACGCGGGCGAGATCGGCATCCGCTGCCTGACGCTTTACGCGTTTTCGTCGGACAACTGGCGGCGGCCGGCGGCGGAAGTGGAGAGCATCTTCTGGCTGCTGAGGGCGTTTCTGCGGCTGGAAACCGGGCGGCTGCGGGAGCGTGGAGCACGTTTTGAGATGATCGGGCGTCGCGATCGATTGCCGGAGGCCGGGCTGCGTGCGATTGAAAAGGCCGAAGCGGCGACGGCCAGCGGGCGCGGGCTGTATTTGCGCGTGGCTATCGATTATTCTTCCCGGGACTCGATTGCCCGTGCAGCGTGCGACGCGGCAGCGCGAGGCGAAGCGCTGCAGCGGCCCGATCTGTTGCGGCGGACGCTGATGCAAGCGCTTGCGGGAGAAAGCGGCGAGGTGGATCTGCTGATTCGCACCGGCGGCGAGAAGCGTCTGTCGGATTTTCTGCTGTGGGAGTGCGCGTACGCAGAGCTCGTGTTCACAGACCGGATGTGGCCCGACTTCAATGAGGCTGACCTGGAAGGCGCGCTCAAGGAATTTGGCCGAAGGGAGCGGCGTTTTGGTGGCGTGCTCGAGAAGACCCAGGCAGCGTTGGTGGGATCGGCGCAATGAGAGACTGCGATTGGGGCGAGATCGACGCGGCGGCGGACGGCTCACTCATCTGACTACGGCAATGACGCAACACGATCCAATTTGGCGCATTCGGTTCTGGCTCGGCGTTTTCATGGTGGGGCTGGTGCTGAGCGGCGTCACGGCATTCCCGCTGCGGACCGAAATCAACTGGCTTGATTCGCTCGTACACTCCGGTTTGCTGCGTGCGCTTTTCGCATCGGCCGGGCTGGCCGCGTGGATCGATCGCGTCGCCGCGGCGCTGAACTCCACCAATGCCAACTATCCCTTTCTGGCGTACGGCACCGATTGGCTTGCTTTCGCTCACCTCGTGATCGCGGCCGCGTTCATCGGCCCGTATGTCGATCCGGTCCGCAACAAGTGGGTGATCAACTTCGGCCTAATTGCCTGTGCCGGTGTGATCCCGCTGGCGCTCATCGCCGGGCAGATTCGAGGCATCCCCGTGGTTTGGCGTCTTATCGATTGCAGTTTCGGAGTCCTGGGGAGTGTTCCACTATTGATTTGCCGGCGCTCGATTCAAATTCTTGAGGGACAGCGCTGGCAGGCAGGAGAGAGTTGACTGCGGCGGCGTGGCGTGCTTGGCCACGGCGCGAAATTTCCCTTCTTGACAAGGTTTCCGGAGGGAACGTACACGAGAGACTCCGGGCTCCCCAATCAAAACCAACCGAAAGAGGAGAGAGGTCATGAGGAGAATCGCATTTTGCGTGGTGGCTGGGCTGTGTGCGCTGGCCGGCTTGAGCGGATGCCAGCGGGCGCAGGCACAGACGCAGTCGAAGGATGAGCAGGAGATTCGCGCGCTCGAAGACAAGTTTGCCGCGGCGTTCAACGCCAAGGACACGGACGCGATCATGAAGTACTACGTGCCGGGAGACGAGCTGTTTGTGTTTGACGTGGGCGTGCCGCGGCAGCATGTGGGCTGGGAAGATTACAAGAAAGACTGGCAGGATTTCTTCAACACCTTCCACGGTCCGATCAAATTTGATATCAGCGACATCAGCATCAAGACCGACGGGAAGATCGCTTATGGCCACAGTATCCAGCATGTGGTGGGGACGGCCCCGGATGGGTCGCCGGAAGAGTTCACGGTTCGAGCGACCGATGTCTACCGCAAAATCGACGGGAAGTGGTTGATCGTGCAGGAGCACGTTTCGGTGCCCCTCGACTTTTCCTCCGGCAAGCCGGTGCCGGACCTGATGTCGAAGCCGTAGAAGACAGGGAACAAGGGACCGAGGGAACAAGGGAACAAGAAAGCGATGGGCACGCGAAATTCGCTACGCGTGGTCGCGGCTGCGTTTGCGGAAGACGATCTTCAGTTCGCGGCGCCAGTGTTCGGTGAGGCCGAGAAGCTCCCACTCGATCTGCGGCGAGAGGTAGCGCAGGACCGGCTCGTTGGCGGGATGAATGCGGAGGGCCGGCGCGGCGAGAATGAGTCGCGGCGGGAGTGGCGAGACCTCAGCTCCGGCAAAGTATCCGTTGCGCTCGAAGGCCGAGAGCGGCGTGGCGCTTGGCGGCCCGGGATGGCGGTCGTCGTTGAGCGCGCGGACGCGAATCCAGTAGTCGAGGGCCTGCAGCGGGAGCTGGAGGTCCTCGTTTGCTTTCAATTCCAGGACGACCAAGCGGCCGTTGCGGTCGAGCGTGAGCAGGTCCAACATGCCGCGGTCGCCGGCGGAGAGCGTAGGGACCTGGGTGTAGAGCAGGTCGCCACGCATCTCGGGCAGCAGCTCGGCGAGGCTCGCGCGCAGGCGCGACTCAAGCCAGCGCTCGGGCGCCATGCGGAAGAGCGGGTCTGTGTGCGCGCCGTCGGCGTGGCGGCTGAGGAAGAGGCGGCGGAATAGATCGCGGCAGAGGTTTTCGTTTTCCTCGGTGAGCGGGGTTTCGTTTGCGCCCGCGCCAAAGGTGACCTCGTCCTGGCGCGCGAAGGAGTGCACCAAGGCACCGTGACGCACGCGAGCAAACTCGAGGCCATGGAGGAGGAGACCAACGTCAGTCGCGGAGTGGGGACGGACTTCGACGCGCTCGCGGGCCGCATCGGGAACCAGCGCGAGCAGGCGGTCGATGCCGGTTCGGCAGCGCTCGAGCGCGGCGGACGCGGAAAAGGCGTGAACCAAGCGTGACTCGAGGTTGCCGGTGTCGCGAAAGTCAACGGGAGCGAGCTCTTCGCTGCGCTCGTCGAGAGTGAATAAGGCAAAGTCGGCGGCGGCGTGGTTGAGCCAGGCCATGCGCTCGGCGGTGGTGCGCCAAGCCCCGGTAGGCCACCCCGGCGACGAAAACCTGTCGCCGGGGGCCCCGGCGGGCACAATGACCTTGAGTCCGCCAAAGTGGCGGCGCGCGTTGGCGTGGTTGCGGCAGTAGTCGAGCCAGAGAATTCCCAGGGTGAGTACGCCGTCGATCGTCGACGCGGATTCGGCGGCGCTGACGCCGATGACCGCATCGGCGGCGGTTCCTTTGAGCAGGTGGCCGCGCACATAGGCGGGGCCGAAGCTGTGCTCGAGATCCATGGCGGTGCGCAGGCCGTCGACTTTGGAGCCGATGAAGTGACGCGTGAGCACACGCTCGAGAAGGCGCTGGTAGTTGCGGCGGGCCGTATCGCGGGCGGTGGGCGTGCGTCGGTCGCTGGTGGGCACGAGTTCGAGCGATTGCGGTTTCGCCGCGCCCATGCGCCGAGTAATGAGGCGCAGGCACTGCGCACGCTGCTGCACATCGACGACCGTGCGCACGATGTTGCGCTCGTCGCTCCAGAGTTGGAGCAGGCAGCGGCCGTGCGACTCGCCGACGGAGTAGCGCGCGATGCGCATGTCGAAGAGGATGCGGCCGTCCTCGAGCAGCGCGGCGGCTGGATGGTCGGCGAGATAGGCTTCGACCGTCTGCGCCAGGCGAGCGGATGAGGCGGTTTCTGCGCCGGGGCCCATGATCTTTCTCACCAGCCCATGCGCGAGCGAAGGCTTGTGATGTGGGCGGTGTGGTGGCGGGAGTGCCAGTCGTAGATAGCGAGGTTGGTTGCGAGGGTGATGCGACCCCGCTCCGGATGGTTGAAGCCGCGCTGGAAATCCACTTCCGACATGGATTGGAGGAGTGCGACCAGACGCTGGTGCAACCCGTCGAGAAAGACGAGGGATGGCTCAATGGCCGCGCGTGCGTCGGGCAGGCGCGCCCACGCGGCTTCGTCGTAGGGTTTGATGGTAGGACAGTCCTCGGTAAGGGCTAGTTTGAAGCGGACGTAGGTGTTGGCGTGACTGTCGGCGAGGTGATGCACGACCTGGCGCACGGTCCATCCACCATCGCGGTAGGGCGTATCGAGCTGGGCATCGCTGAGGCCGGCAACCGCGGCGCGCAGGCGCTCGGGGAGGCGGCGAAGGGTTTCAATGTGCGCGGCGCGAACGCCGGGCAGGCTTGCTGCCGGCGGTTGAAAACGCCCAATGGGGTACCGAAGATCATCCAGATTGGTCATGGCAGAAACTTACCATGCCCGGGTGCACTACTGGAACGGCGCTCGCGGATTAGACGCAGGAGTCCCTTTGCTGGATTGTCGTGCTGCCAGCCGCCGACCTGAACTCAGGCGTGGTGGTGGTAATGATGTTGGTGGTGATGATGGTGATGGTGATGATGTGACCCGTAAGCGAACGCCGGACTTGCGAACATCATCAACAGCAGAGCTGCCGCAAGTAGTCTCTTCATGGGACGAATCCTAACATGGTTTCTCTTGCCTGCGGAGGCGTGTCAACGGCCCACGTATCCAAAGAGCAGGCGAGAGGGTAGCCCGGGACCGGCGCACGCGTTCGCCGCTAAGTCAGACGCGGCAAGGGTACACTGAGATTACGATGACGCACCCGGAAACTTCCCCAACCTTGAGCCATCGGCGTTACTTTTTTGAGAAATTCGGCCTGACGGAGCGGCTGCTGGAGCGCTGCCTTGGCGAGGCTCTAAGCGCAGGCGGCGACTACGCGGACCTCTACTTCGAGTCGGTTACAGCGACGGCGCTGGGCGTGGACGAGCAGATTGTGAAGTCGGCGAGCCAGGGCACGAGCGCGGGATGCGGCATCCGCGTGCTGAGCGGCGAGCGCACCGGTTATGCGTATACCGACAATCTGAGCGCGGAGCGGCTGTTGCACGCGGCGCGGACGGCGGCGCTGATTGCATCGGGGCCGGCGAAGCAGCCGGTGCAGGGGTTCACGGAGACGCGCGGCGCCGATCTCTATCCCGTTCCGCTGGGCGGCTACGATCTGGACCTGGCGGCGCGGCTGGAACTGATCTTGCGCGCGGACCGCGCGGCGCGGGCATTCGATGCGCGCATTGTGCAGGTGCGGGCGAGCTACAGCGAAGAATTGCGGCGGATTTTAATCGCCGCATCGGATGGAGCCTTCGCCAGCGACACGCAACCGCTGTGCCGGCTAAATGTGTTGGTGATTGCGAAAGAAGACGCGGTAACGACCAAGGGCGCGGCGGGCGGCGGAGGACGGGCAGGGCTGGAGCAGTTCTCGGGAAGCAAGAGCCCGGAGAGTCTGGCGCGTGAGGCGGCGCGAGGCGCGATTCTGCAACTGGGCGCCGTGCCGGCGCCGGCCGGCGAAATGGAGGTTGTACTGGGTCCGGGATGGCCGGGAATTCTGCTGCACGAGGCGGTGGGGCACGGACTGGAAGCCGACTTCAATCGCAAGAAGACGTCGGCATTCACGGGATTGATTGGGCGGTCGGTGGCGAGCCCGAAGGTGACGGTGGTGGACAACGGCACGATCGCCGGGCGGCGCGGCTCGCTGAATGTGGACGATGAAGGTTCGGCGACGCAGGAAACGGTCCTGATCGAGGGCGGCGTGCTGAAAGGCTATTTGTCCGACAAGCTTTCGGCGCGGCTGATGGGAATGGCGAACACGGGATCGGGGCGGCGCGAGAGCTACCAGTCGATTCCCATGCCGCGCATGACGAACACCTACATGCTGGCCGGTGACGACGCGCCTGAAGACATCCTGCGCAGCGTGAAGCGCGGGCTCTACGCGGTGAACTTCGGCGGCGGGCAGGTGGACATCACGAACGGGAAGTTCGTGTTCTCGGCGTCGGAGGCATACCTGATCGAAGACGGCAAGGTGACCGCGCCGGTGCGCGACGCGACGCTGATCGGCAACGGGCCTGAGGCGCTGAAGTACGTGTCGATGGTGGGCAACGATCTGAAGCTCGACGAAGGCATCGGAACCTGCGGTAAGGATGGGCAAAGCGTTCCGGTAGGCGTAGGGATGCCAACGGTAAAGCTGGACAAGATGACCGTGGGCGGCACGAGACGATGAACCAAAGTAAAGCACGATCTGTTACGCCGCTTCGAGCCGAACGTTAGCCTTCCCGCCGAGCACGGTGGCGGCCGACCTACGTATGCCGGTTGTACTCGGGCGGGCCGGCCATGACCATGCCGCTTTTCTGGCGGCCGTGGATGTACCAGCAGCACCACGAGGTTTCGCGCGCCGGTTCCTCGCTGGGGGCACGCAGGTCAGCGTAGGTGATGACGCCGTAGAGATAGATTTTCGTTTCCCACTCCTCCACGCGGTGCAAGTCTTCCGTGGTCTCGCAAACCAATCTCGCGTCGTCGCGGTGGAAGGACTTGATGCCCGTGGACTCGCCCGGCAACAGGATGGTGAGAACGCGCGGGGCATGCGGTTCGTTCTTGAAGGCGGGAGCGGGCGGCAGGTGCGACTCATCGTGCACGATGGTGACTTCATCGATAAGCGAGATGATCCTGGCCGGACTGCGCCCGCGATTCGTAGCCACGACGGTAAAGCTGTTGTGGATGCCGGGCACGGGCTCGGGGGCGATCACGATCCAGGGGCGCTCTGCCCGTTCCTGGGCCTGGGCAAGGAGCAGCGCGGCCTTGGCGCTCTCAGCGGCTGCGTGGGCAGCGGCTTCGCCATAGCGCGCCTGCCGCTCAATTTTGCGCAGGGTTGAGAGGGCGAGCATGATTCCCACGTACGCAATCAGCACGAGAATCAGGTTCGCCGCCCAACCGATACGTTCCTGCAACGGCCACGGGGCGGGAGCGGGAGCGGGAGTGGCGATGGTGATGTGAGGTTGCTGAGCGTCGCACGCGCCGCCCTGGCAGTCGGTGCGCGGGACGGGACTGGCGGCGCCTGAGGGAGTCGCAGGCGACGCGGCTGGTGTGGACGCGGTGCCTGGGGAGGGCTGTGTGGCAGCACCTGGAGCGGCCTGCGAGGCTGCAGCCGGAGCCGCCGGAGGCGAAGCGGCTGGATGTGCGGGAGCGGTTCGACCGTCTGTCTGCGCGGCGCTCGCCGCAAGAGCCAAGGAGAGCAATACAGCGGCAAGGCCCATGTTCTTCAAGATCATGGCGTGAATGTAGCACAACGCAAGCCAAGCATTTGCTTAAGTTGCGAGGCGGTAGCAAGGAAGATAAACTCCGGTCACAACCGCTGAGTTCAGGCAGGGACGTGATCGAGAATGCCTAGATTGCGGGCCATCCGCCGCGAGATGCGCATGGGGATCCGTTCTTCGCTGCCGAGCGTGAGTTCGATGTACGTGATCCAGAAGTGGCTGGTCCGGCCAAACTTGATCTCGTTCCAGGGGATGCGCAGCGGCGGATGGCCAATGCGGAATGGAAGCAGGACTGAAGCGTAGAGTGCGTCGCCGGCAGCGGTCAGGCGGATCACGCTGTAATAGTGGCTCCAGAAACGCATGTAAACCGTGTAGAAGAACGGCCCGGCGGTCTTGATCTCTCCATACGGTTCAGATTGCTTTTTGAAACGCCGGGCAAGCGTGAACCAGCCGGTGAAAAAGCTGATGAGGAAGCAGGAAGCACACCAGAGAGCAACAAAAAAGACTGCGAAGCAAGCCTGGCCGAGTGGTGTGGTGAGGAATGAGTTGATCGAATCGGCTTGCATCGTGTACCTTTTGCGGACATCGCGCGCCGGATTGAGCACGCCGGCTCATCGCGGCGCAGTCGCCGCTAGACTCCCACGGGAAAGGGCTTGGGACTGGATTCGTCGGTGTTGACGCCGGTGCGCCAGCGCTCGAAGCGGCCCTGCAGAAGGCTCATGAGGCCGGTGTACCAGTATCCGACTACGAAGAGGATGAGAAAGGGCGCGGTGAAGAAGTTGTTGTTGGTGAAGGTGTAGTAAATGGCGGCGGCAAAGTAGCAGCCGAGCCCGAGCTCGATCCAGGGGGCAAGCTTGAGACGCTTGCGGTACTTGGCGGCCTGGGATTTTTCGCCCTTCCGCGCCACACGGTACTTGGGCGTGCGCACGAAGGCGCTCTTGATGCCCAGGAGGGCTTCCAAGACGGCCTTGGTGTTGGTGACCGTTAAGCCGATGCCGAGCGCCATGAGGAAGGGGAGATAGTAGAAGGTCCTCTTCCAGGTCTTGGGGTAGATCTCGCGCTGGCTCATCACGTAAAAGACGGCGATGGAGAGGCTGGAGGCGGTGAAGAGGGGAACGTCGATGAGCAGCATCTGGAACCAGCCCTGGTAGAAGCGGCAAATCATGGCGGGGATGAGCAGCGCCGACATGATGACCATGAGCGGATAACTGAGGTTGGCGGTGAGATGGTAGACGGCCTCGATCTTGTTGCGCATCGGCGCGCGGGAGCGAAAGACCCTGGGCAGAATCTTGATGCTGGTCTGGATGAGGCCTTTCGCCCAGCGCGCCTGCTGGGTTTTGAAGGCGGTCATCTCGATGGGCAGCTCGGAGGGGCATTCGATGTCGGGCAGGTATTTGAACTTCCAGCCGGCTATCTGCGAGCGGTAGCTTAGGTCGGTATCTTCGGTGAGCGTGTCATGCTGCCAGCCGCCGCCATCGTAAATGGCCTGGCGGCGCCACATGCCGGCGGTGCCGTTGAAGTTGAAGAACTCGCCGGTGCGGTAGCGGGCGCCGTGCTCGAGAACGAAGTGGCCGTCGAGGAGAATGGCCTCGACCTGGGTGAGCAGGCTGTAATCGCGGTTGAGGTGCGTCCAGCGCGTCTGCACCATGCCGATTTCGGGCTCGGCGAAGTGGTGGATGATCTTCATAAGCCAGTCGGATGGAGGGACGAAGTCGGCGTCGAAGATGGCGATGAACTCGCCTTTGGCAACCTTGAGGCCGGCGGCGAGGGCCCCGGCCTTGAAGCCGATGCGGTTGGTGCGATGGATGTAAACAATGTTGTGGCCGAGGGCGGCATAGCGCTCGACGATGGCGGAAGCGACCTGCACAGTTTCATCGGTTGAGTCGTCGAGCACCTGGATTTCGAGCTTTTCGCGCGGGTATTCTATGGCGCAAACGGCCTCGATGAGGCGGTCGATGACGAACTGCTCATTGAAGATGGGCAACTGGATGGTGACGAGGGGTAATTCGTCGAAGTGGCGGGGCGGGTTGGGATTGTGGTTCTTGCGGTACTTAAAGTACTGGTAGGCCATGGTGTAGCGGTGAATGCCATAGAACGAGAGCACGATCATCACCGCGAAATAGGGCAGCAGCATCAACGCGTCAAAGAGGTTCCAGTGGTAGAGCCCCTTGAAAGTCTGGTCGGCGTACTGCATTTTGAGGTAGTGGCGCAGGCCGCTCTGCGGAGCGAAGGCGAGAAAGGCGGCAATCTCGCGCAGCACCCCCCCGAGCGGGCTGGCAAGATTGAGCAGAGGGGTGAAGGGCGCGGCGACCAGGGGTTCAGCCTCCAGGCTGGATAGGGCTTATTGTACGCGAGCCGGAATGCGGCGACGACAGCGAGTGAAGCAGCCGGGAGCAGGAGTCTGCCGCCGGCGCGGGCCTTTCGGACGGCCGCGGGCGATCTTACTGCGCTCAAGCGCAACGGCGTAAGCGCCTCTCGTGCGGCCGGAATGTCAAAGGATGGAAGAAATGGTGGCCAGGGACGGGATTGAACCGCCGACGCCGGCCTTTTCAGGGCCGCGCTCTACCACTGAGCTACCTGGCCTCAGTCGAGACGTGAAGTTGCATGAATCTGCGCGGATTCCGGCGTTGCCGGGATACAGCGGTTTCGGAAATGGTGAATCCGCATCCACTCGAGTCAAGTCGTCGCGACCCCAAGGCCGGGGCCCCCACGGACAGGTCTTGGTCCGTGGGGTGGAAGAAGCGACGATCCTGAATACCGCATTGACCGGACCCAGTATTTCCGAAACCGCTCTAAGGTGGGTCAATCCACTTGCCGTGCGCTCAAAACAACCTGATCTAGTATACCAACGCCAATTGTGCGTGGCCAGACCCGGCGCCAGCGGTGCGCCGTCTCAAAACGGCGATCATGATCATGCCGGAGACGATGGCAATCGTTCCAGAGACACCGCTTCGGGGGACTTGCGCGTCTGTTCTAAACTGGTAGGCAAGTATGCGGCTCCCTGGTAAGAACTTTACGGGTTGAATCAGGACGCTACCTTCGCTGCGGCTTGCGCCCTATTTGACACAGGAGATCGATCATGCGGCTCCCCATTCGCATTTTCACGTGCTTCGCTCTGGCCTTCGCGGCCGGTATTCTCGCCCAGGCGCCTGCGCCGGGTGGGCAGGGCTCGGCCGCGACGGGGCAAGGGACCGAAACTGACGCCGACCACGCCTACCAGGTGGCCGTGAAACAACCCGCTCCGGTGCTGCGGAGTTTTCTGGAGGCGTTTCCCAAGGGCGCCGATCTGCATGTGCACCTTTCCGGCGCGGTGTATGCCGAAACCCTCATCCGCGACGCAGGCGAGGACGGGTTGTGCGTGGATACGGTGGCGCTTTCACTGGCGAAGCCTCCCTGCACCGGCAATCTGATACCAGCAATGAGCCTGTCCGGCAACATCAACAGGCAGAGCCAATTGCTCTATGACAAGCTAATCGATTCGTTATCGATACGCAGTTTTGTGCCGACGGCGGGGTGGAGCGGGCATGACCAGTTCTTTGCCGTCTTTGACAGGATGGATGGGCTCACGGGGCATACCGCCGAGTGGGTGGACGAAGTAGCAAGCCGGGCCGCGGCCCAGAACAACCAGTACCTGGAGCTGATGGTTACGCCGCCGTTCAGCCATGCGGCCGAGATCGCGCACCAGATTGGATGGAGCGCGGAGTTGGGGCAGGCCGATCCGCAGGCGTTCGCGCAATTCCGTCAGGAACTGCTGGACAAGGGCTTGCGCGACGAGGTGGAAGCCGGCCGCGAAACGGCGCACCAGGCCGAGGCAGGGCGGAAGCAGATGGAACACTGCGGCGCGCCGCAGGCCGCGCCCGCGTGCCAAGTGGAGGTGCGTTATCTCTACAATGTTCTGCGTGACCACGCTCCGGAAGAAGTGTTTGCGCAACTCTTGCTCGGTTTTGAAACCGTGCAGGCGAGCGAGAATGCGAAAGACGACACCTGGGTGGGCATCAATCTGGTGCGACCGGAAGATGACCTCGTCGCCATGCGCGATTACACGCTGCAGATGAAGATGGTCGGCTACCTGCACTCCGTATATCCGAACGTGCACATCACGCTGCATGCAGGGGAGCTGGCGTTTGGCCTTGTGCCTCCGGAGGGGCTGAAGTATCACATCCGCCAGGCGGTGGAGCTGGGCGACGCCGAACGGATCGGTCACGGTGTAGACCTGATGCACGAGAACGACCCGAATGGACTGCTGAAGGAATTGGCGCAGAAACACGTAATGATCGAGATTAACCTCAGCTCGAACGAGGCGATTCTGGGGGTGAAGGACGCGAATCATCCATTCCCGCTCTACCGGGCGGCAAAGGTGCCGGAGGCGCTCTCGACAGACGACGAGGGGGTGAGCCGGATCGACCTGACGAACGAGTATGTGCGCGCGGCGCTTGAATACAAACTGACCTATCGCGACCTGAAGAGATTGTCGCGGACTGGCCTCGAGCACAGCTTTCTGCCGGGGGTAAGCCTGTGGGCCTGGCCGGATGATTTTGAGGCTTCAAAGAAGCCGTGCGAAGGAGATACGCTGGGCGGAGACACACCCTCGGCGGCGTGCAAGGCATTTCTGGACGGCAGCGAGAAGGCCACGGCACAGTGGGAGCTGGAGCGGCGGTTCCGGACCTTCGAGGCGAAGTTCTGATGGACAACGAGCGCATTCGTGAGATCTGCCTGGCCTTGCCAAACGTAACGGAGACTCTGAACTGGGGCCATCACCTGGTGTATTGGGCCGGAGACCGCGACATCGGCGGAAAGATGTTCGCCATGACCGACCTGGACGGCACCGGTACCGGGGTGCTGTGGTTCCATTGCGGGGCGGAGCGGTTCCACGAGCTGCTGGAGCGAGAGGGGATTCTTGCCGCCCCGCATTTGGCCCGGGCGCATTGGGTGGCGGTGGAGCGCTGGGATGTGCTGCGGCCGCGGGAGGTTGAGGATGAGCTCAAGCGGGCCCACGCGCTGATCTTCGAGAAGCTGCCCAAGCGCACCAAAGCCGTGTTGGCCATGCCGGAGAACGAACGTGCGAAGCTGATCCGCGAGCGGAAGAAGACGCTGGGTGCGCGAGGTGCGGGGCGCGCTGGAGCACGGAAAAAGACGCCCGCGGCGACCGGCTCAAGGCGTAGCAAATAGGGACAGGAGATTGTCCGCGGTGATGCCCTGAGATTGCGTTCCTGAGGGCGCGCGAGGGCGCGCGCTGCCCATTCCCTCGGTTTTCGGCGTTGATGCGGGGCAAGTTGGCTTATAGTGGCCCTAAAGCGGTTCTCCTGCAGGTGTAGACCAAGGCACAATCGCTAAGTGGCTTTGTCAACAAGAAAAAGCCACCCTGAAATACGACGGAAATGGCACATAGTTGCAGGAGAACCGCCGTAGCAGATCATTCCAATTCAGGCAGTCCGGTGCAGCACGTGACGAACGCAGATGCCGAGAGCGGCTCGCCGCAGAGTGTGGCCGCTGCAGGCCAAGCGGAGAATCTTGACACGCTGTATCGCGTGGGCCGGCTGCTGCTGGCGCTGGCTCTCATGGTCGAAGGCCTCGGCTGCATCATCCGGCCCTGGACATCGGACGCACCTCAGACCAATCACGTTTTCTTCTTTTACCTCGGGTTGGCCGGGTTGGCTCTGATCGCGTCTGGTTTGGGGATTGCGCTTGGCCGCAAGACGCACACGTGGGCGCTCATCCTGGGTGCGGCGGCGCTTTTGCTCACGATTCCGGGCGGCGCCTACGTTTGCCCGGACCTCAACACACCTCTTTTTGCCTTGGAAACTCTGGCGCTCGCCGGCGCCGTGTGGATGCTTGCCGGAATCGGGAGGCGCCGTGAGGAAGAGATCCGCAAACGGTTCCAGACGGCGCGCTTTGTTTTCGCGGCCGCCGCGCTGGCCTGCATTGTGGCCAAGTTCCTCTTCAGCATCTGGCTCGAGTCCGGCTTCGACATGTTCTATCTCAACTACGATGTGGCGACCCTTTTTCATTCGATCTGGTTGTGGAGCTACCCACTTTCGTTGATTTTTGGCGCATTGGCGGCCTTCGGCTCGGCGGCGATTTTGTTCCGGAGGCTGGCTCGGGCGGGGGCGATCTGCCTTGCCGCCGCAAGCATTCTTTTCTTGCCGCTGCTCTTCCTCTACCGATTCGATGATTTCTGCGGCTCCGGGCAGGCGCTGATTGAACTCTTGTTCGTCTGGGCCCTCGATCTGGGCGTGGCCGGCGGCGCTTTGATCGTGGCCGCGGCGTTGCGGCAAACCCGAAGTGAAAGCGGCGCTCCGAGTTTGCCAGCGGCCAGCGCGCCAGGCATTCTTGCCCGTTGGCGGTGGGTTCGCATCGCAATGTCCATCGCGGCAGTTGCGCTGTTGGCCCTGATCGTTGGCCACGGGCTGATTCCGTTTTTCTTCTACGAGGCAAACTCGCGTGGCGATGCAAGGCTTGGCGACCTGGCGGCCAGGGTCTACGCCGCGACCTATGTCCCGGCTCGCGGAAATTCTTACCTGGGCGAGAAGCTAGCCGAGGGGATTCTGAGCGCAGGCCCCGCAGGCCGTTCGTGCGCGGCGGGCGACCCGCATGGATGCGCGAGCTTCGCCAGTTTCTATCGCGAGATCGGGTGGAACTGGGGCCGGACATGGGAGCTGTTTGCCAAGGCTGCGGCTCTTTTTGCCGCGCGATGCGA
The DNA here is from genome assembly GCA_963836525.1 of uncultured Acidobacteriaceae bacterium. Classification (GTDB taxonomy): domain Bacteria; phylum Acidobacteriota; class Terriglobia; order Terriglobales; family Acidobacteriaceae; genus Telmatobacter. The sequence goes on along the minus strand of CAWIJW010000005.1, from coordinate 108,189 downwards.
TCGCGGCGATGCGGAGGCTTGCTACAACCTGGGCGTCCAATACAACGATGGGGAAGGCTTGGCCGTCGATCGCAGCAAGGCGGCAGCCCTGTACCAAAAGGCGTGCGACGCCAACGAAGGCGACGGATGCGAGCGCCTGGGAGACATGTACTGGTATGGCATAGGCTTCAACCAGGACAAGGCAAAAGGCAAGGCGCTGTTGAAGAAGGGCTGCGACTTGAGCAGTTCGTGGGCATGTCAACGCCTGCAATTCATCAACCAGTTTGAGAAATAGAAACTCTCGAAGGCCTGCACGGGAAGTTGCGCTGGGAACCGGTGGGCGACAGCAAACCGCACGCCGCGTGGGAACCTCGGCCTTCGAACCTTCGTAGGAAAGCTCAGGCCGCGGTAAACTCAGGCATGCGCGTACGAGGCGCTGAAAGCCATGGTGAAGTTTCTTCTCTGGTGCATTCTTTTTGTGTTGTGCTGGCCGCTGGCGCTGGCGGCGCTGGTGCTGTATCCGCTGGTGTGGCTGCTCCTGCTGCCGTTTCGCGTGGCTGGGATTGCCGTAGGCGGCGTGCTGGAGCTGGTGAGGGCAATCATCTTCCTGCCGGCGCGGGTACTCCGGGCGGTCTAGAACAGCCGATCCCCCTCCTCCTTTGCCTCCAAAGCCAAGAATCGAGGCGCAAAGTGCGCTTTTCCGGGGAAATCTGGACATATTGAGCCATATCATTCATAATGATCATATTGATCAATATGTTTTGGGGAGCCCCAATGGTCACTGAAGTCAATGCCGTCAACTTTCGCCAGAATCTGGGCGAGATGCTTAGCCAGGTGCAGTACCGGAATGACAGCATCGTCATCAACAAGGATGGCAAGCCTGTGGCCGCTCTTGTTGACGCCGAACTGTTTGCCAGGATTCGCCGGATGCGAGATCGATTCGACGCGCTCAGCGGCCGGATTGCCGCAGCGTATGCGGATGTACCCGTCGGCGAGGGGATGGCCGAGATTGACGCGGCGGTGGCCGCCGAACGGCGCCGCTGATGGCGGGGCTGCGCGTGGTGCTGGACACCAACGTGTTGGTGTCTGGACTCGCTTATCCCGCAAGCATTCCCGGGCGCATCGTGAGCGCATGGAAGCAGGGCGCGCTGGGCGTAGTGCTCTCGCGCTACATTCTGGATGAGTTGACGCGCGTGCTGCCACGGCTCTCGCGGGTTGCGTTAAGCGACGATGAGATTCGCGACCTTGCCGACAGTTTTCTGTTTCTGGCGGAGGTGGTCGAGCCGGTTGCAGTCTCTGAGGAGGCGCTGCGCGACAAGTCCGACGAAGCGGTGCTGGGGACGCTGCTTCCGGCGCAGGCCGATTATCTCATTACTGGAGACAAAGATCTGATAGCGCTCGCGGGGCGCTATCCGATTGTGACGCCGGCGGCCTTTTGGGAGCGGCACGGGGGGTAGGACCTGCTGGATTGAGGTCTATGCTGCGATCAATCGGGCCGCCTGTCCCGAGGTTCTGCCGGTACGGGAAAGTACAATGGATCGAACCGTGGGTTCCGCATTTCACGCGTGTTGTAGAGAAACGGTGATCCACGAGCCGCGGCCCGGCTACCGGGCCGGAGGAGCGAACGAATGAAGAAGAGCTTATTGGCTGTGACGCTGCTGATGGCCGCGCTGGCTCAGGTTGCCGCCATCGCACAGACGCCTGCAAGCGCAACGAAGGACGCCCCGGAACAGTTGCCGGGCCTGAATACGGCGTTTATGGACAAGAGCGCCGATCCCTGCACTGACTTTTACAAGTACGCTTGCGGCAACTTCGCCGTAGTGCATCCGCTGCCACCAGACCGGACGCGGCTGGGGAACTTCGATCTGCTCAACGAAAACAATCTGCTCATCCTGCACGCGATTCTTGAAAAAGCGGCGGCGGGCGGGGCGTCTCGCACGGTCAACGAGCAAAAGATCGGCGACTTCTACGCCTCCTGCATGGATACGGACACAATCGACCAGGAAGGGCTGAAGCTTTTCAAGCCCGAGCTCGACCGCATCGCGGCGATCAAGAGCAAGGCGGATCTGACCGCGCTGCTGGCGCACGATCAGTTGATCAACGTGAATGCATTCTTCGGCTATGGCGAGCAACAGGATTTCAAGGATGCCACCAGGCAGATCGCGGCGCTGGACCAGGGCGGCCTCGGCTTGCCGGAGCGGGACTACTACCTGCGCACAGGCCCCGAGGACGAGAAAATCCGCCAGGAGTATGTCGCGCACATCGCCAACACCTTCAAGCTGCTGGGCGAGGCGGATGCCAAGGCCGCCGAGGATGCCGGCAAGGTGATGGAACTGGAGACTGCCTTGGCCAAGGCCTCAATGGACATCACCTCGCGGCGGGACCCCAACAACGTCTATCACATGGTCTTGTTGACCGATCTTGAGAAGACGGCTCCCGCGATCGATTGGAGCCGGTTGCTCGAGATCACGAAGACTCCTCCTGTGACGGAGCTGAACGTCACCAATCCCGGCTTCGTCAAGGCATTGGACGGTTTGATCGACTCCACTCCGCTGGACACGCTCAAGACCTATCTCACCTGGCAACTGATCAACTCCATGCCGTCTACCGCATTGCCGAAGGCCTTCGATGCTGAGCAATTCGCGTTTAACGGGAAGATTCTCAGAGGCCAGCTCGAGCAGCGTGCGCGCTGGAAGCGGTGCGTGGCCGCGACGGACAACGCTTTGGGCGAGGCGCTGGGGCAGGTCTACACGGCGCAGGCCTTTCCCGCAGCCAGCAAGGAGGCGACGCTTGCCATGGTGCGGGACATCGAGGCGGCGATGGGTGCCGATCTCGACCAACTGGATTGGATGAGCCCGGAGACCAAGGCCAAGGCCAAAGAGAAGCTGCACGCCGTGGCCAACAAGATCGGTTACCCGGACAAGTGGCGCGATTACTCCAGCCTGACGATTGTGCGCGGACAAGAACTCGGAAACGAGCTCCGCGCCGACGAGTTCGAGAATCACCGCGAACTGAGCAAGATCGGCAAGCCGGTCGACCGCGGCGAGTTTTTCATGAGCCCGCCGACGGTGAACGCGTACTACGACCCCAGCATGAACGACATCAACTTTCCTGCCGGCATCCTGCAGCCGCCCTTCTACGATCCCAGCGAGCCGGATGCGGTGAATTATGGCCACATTGGCGCTGTCGTAGGGCATGAACTGACGCACGGCTTCGACGATCAGGGCCGTCAGTTCGACGCCAAGGGCAATCTGGCTGACTGGTGGACCACGACGGACGAGAAGAAGTTCGTCGACAAGACGGACTGTGAGGTGAAGGAGTACGGAGACTTCGCCATTCCAAGCGGAATTCACGTGAACGGTAAGCTGACACTGGGCGAGAACACGGCCGATAATGGCGGCATTCGCCTCGCTTATGCGGCATTCTTGGAGGACGCGAAGCGCAAGAAGATCGGCCTCGACAGCAAACAGGGTGGGCTTACTCCTCTGCAGGAGTTCTTTGTGGCGTTCGCGCAGAACTGGTGCTCCGAAATGCGGCCGGAGCGCCAACGCGTGCAGGTGCAGACCGATTTCCACTCGCCCGAGGAGTTCCGCACCAATGGCGTGGTACGGAATATGCCGGAGTTCGGCAAGACCTTTGGTTGTAAAGCTGGCCAGCCCATGGAGCCCGCAACCATGTGCCGCGTTTGGTAGCTGGACGGGCTCGAAGGGCGCAATCCGGGAGGTTCCTCTCGCTGCTGCTCCACGCGAACGAGCAGCCAGGCAACCTGCAAAGGGATTAGCGGGCGTGTCTGACTTCGACCTGACGATGCCGTAAGTGATGCGGCGACGTGGATTAGCATGGGCCTATGCCGGGGATTTTTCTGTCTTTCGATGGCAAAGTTGCGCTCGTCACCGGCGGCTCGCGGGGGATCGGCGCGGAGACGGTGCGGCTGTTTTGCGAAGCTGGGGCGCGGGTAGCGTTCAGCTACCGGCAGGCGCGGGAGCGGGCTGAGGCGCTCGCGGCCGAGTGTGGCGGGGCGAGATTCGAGTTGGGGATGCCGCCTGCGGCGGGTCGCTGTGTGGCGATCGAGCAGGAGCTGAGCACGCCGGCCGATGGGCGGGCGCTGGTGGAGAAGGCCGTGGCGGCGCTGGGCCGGCTGGATATTCTGGTGGCCAATCATGGCGTGTGGGAGGCCGAAGACGTACCGCTAGCGCGGATGGACGAGGCACAGTGGCGGCGGACGTTGGCCGTGAACCTGGACTCTGTCTTCGGGCTGGTGCAGGCTGCGGTCGCACAGATGGAACAGCAAATCGCGGCGCGCGGCCGCTTGGAGGCCGCGGTGCGGATGCCTGAAGGCCCTGTCCGGAGCGAAGAGGCAACGGGGCACATTGTCCTGATCAGCTCGACAGCGGGGCAGCGGGGCGAAGCGTATCACGCCGACTATGCCGTGACGAAAGGCGCGCTGATCAGTCTTACCAAGAGCTTATCGAGCGAGCTGGCGCCGAAGGGTATCAGGGTAAACTGTGTGGCGCCGGGGTGGGCGTCGACGGATATGACGGCGGCGACGCTGGCGGATCCCGCCGCGGGGCCGAAGATCGCCGCGGCGATTCCACTTGGGCGCGTGGCTAGCGCGCGAGAGGTTGCGGGGCCTGTGCTTTTTCTGTGCACGTCGCTGGCCGGGTTCATCAGCGGCGAGGTATTGAACGTGAATGGCGGAGCGGTGCTGGTTGGGTAAAGGGCTGCCATCAGCTTTTCAGCCTCCGGCTCCTTGCCATTCGCTTCGGTCTTCTAGTTTCCAGCTTTTGAGGGGAGAACTCATGCGGAGGGTTTTGCCGGTAGCCTTGGTGGTTGTGGCGCTGATGGCACCGCAGGCGGCACAGACGCAGGTGGGCGGCCAGGAGGCCGCGAAAAATGCGGCCCAGGCACGCGCGGCGCTGGACGCCATGGTGAAAGCGTTGGGCGGGCAAGCCTGGCTCGACATGAAGAACCAGATGCGGCAGGGGCACATTGCCGCATTTTTCCAGGGTAATCCCGACGCCGGCACCACAGAGTACTTCGAATTCCATCAGTGGCCCGACCATGATCGCATTGAGTACACCAAGCACCGCGATGTGGTGCAGTTCTACGTGGGCCGGCAGGGCTGGGAGGTGACCTACCGCGGCAAAAAGCCATTGGACAAGGACATCGTGGACGACTACCTGCGGCGCCGCGACCACTCGATTGAGACGGCGGTGAAGGTGTGGATGAAAGATCCGAATACCATCCTGATCTACGAGGGCCAGCACCTGGCCGAGCGGCACCTGGCCGAGCAGGTTACGCTGATCTCGCCGCAAAACGAGGCGATCACCATCCTCATGGACGTGCAGACGCACCTGCCGCTGCGCCGCACCTTCGAGTGGCGCGACCCCGAGTACCATGACAAGAACATCGATGCCGAGGAGTACGACGATTACCACGTCGTCGACGGCTTCCAAACCCCCTTCACCATCTCCCGCTTCAAGAACGACGACATGGTTCGGCAGTACTTTGTGACCAAGGTGAGCTTCAACCAGAATTTGTCTGCGGAATTCTGGGATCCGGACGCCGAGGCGCGGAAGGTGAAGAAGTAGCGGCGGGCCGGGGCCAAGAGCACGATCCATTCATCTGCAGGCGGGATCGATATTTATAATCCGAACGAGCGCAAAACGCCTATCTTCAGCGCTCTGAGGAGCCGCAGAATGACGTTTACCATCCAGGAAATCATGGATTTCCTGCCCCACCGTTACCCCTTCCTCCTGATCGACCGCGTGGTGGAGTTTGAGCCCACCAAACGCCTGGTGGCGATCAAGAACGTGACCATGAACGAGCCGTTCTTCCAAGGCCACTTCCCCGGTTACCCGATTATGCCCGGCGTGCTCGTGGTGGAGGCGATGGCCCAGGCCGGAGCGCTGATTATGCTGGCCGAGATCCCCGATCGCGAGAAGAGGCTGGCGGTCTTCACCGGCATTGAGAAGGCTAAGTTCCGCCGGCCGGTGACGCCCGGCGATCAGATCCGCATCGAGGTGAACGTGCTGTCGTTCCGCTCGCGTGCGGGGCGCATCGAGGGCAGGGCCACGGTCGAGGGGAAGTTGGCGTGTGAGGCGATCCTCACGTGCGCGGTGGTGACGCGGGAGCGCGAGCAGCGCGCGCACGGCGATGCGCCGGCCGAACCAGAGACACCCCCAGCGGAGCCAGTGTGAGCATCCATCCCAGCGCCGTGATCGCGAAGGGAGCGCGGATCCCGGAGTCGTGCACGATCGGCCCCTATTGCACGATCGGGCCCGAGGTGGTGTTGGGCGAAGAGTGCACGCTGATCTCGCACGTGGTGATCGACGGGCGGACGCGGATTGGCGCGCGCAACACGTTTTATCCCTTTGGCGCGATCGGGTTGGCGCCGCAGGACCTGAAGTACAAGGGCGAGGCGACCGAGACCGAGATTGGCGACCGCAACACGATCCGCGAGTGCGTGACCATCAGCCGCGGCACGCCGGGCGGTGGAGGGGTGACACGGCTGGGTTCAAACAACCTGTTGATGGCCTACGTGCACGTCGGGCACGACAGCCAGGTGGGTAGCCATTGCATCCTGGCCAACTGCGCCACGCTGGCAGGCCACGTGACCATCGAGGATGATGTGACGCTGGGCGCCTTTTGCCCCGTGCATCAGCACTGCACGCTGGGGACGTACTCCTTTATCGGCGGCGGGACCATTGTGACGCAGGACGTGCTGCCCTTTTCGCTCACTTCGTGTCGGCGCGAGAATCGCGCCTTTGGGATCAACAAGATCGGCCTGGAGCGGCGGGGCTTTTCGGCGGAGCGGCTGCACCAACTGCAGAAGGCCTACCGTCTGTTGCTGGCGGCCAAGCTGAACACCACCCAGGCTCTCGAGAAGATGCGAACGCTGGAAGGTGAGGACGTGGCGCTGCTGGTAAGGTTCATTGAGCGCAGCAAGCGCGGGGTGATCAAGTAGGAACGCGCTAGAAAGCTCCGATTAGTTGGAGGACACATGCACTGTCGCGGTTTCCTGCTCTTCGCGTCGGTCGCCTTCTGCTCGCTTCAATGCGCAGCATCGGCCCAGGAAGCAATTTCCGTTGATCAGGCGGCCCTCACCCAACACGTGGATCGTGGAGTCCCTCCGGTCTACCCGCCAATCGCGAAGGCCGCGCATATTCAGGGCACCGTGGTCGTCGAAATTCGCGTTGGGGTTTCCGGAAAAATCGAGTCGGTGAAGGTCGTGAGTGGCCCTGCAATGCTGCAGCAAGCTGCCATCGACTGTCTGAAACAGTGGACGTTTCACCCCTTTGAGAAAAATGGCGCCCCGGTTCCGGCAACCGGGCAGATACCGATCATTTTTGCATTGAGCGATTATCACCCGGGTCCGAATGATGAGCAAGTCGCAGCGCGATATTTCCCACTTTTTGATCAGTGTGCGAAGGCGGTTCGGGAGCGAACAGATTATGGGGCGGCTGAGACTGTGTGCAAGCAGGCCGCGGAAACTGCCGAGGAATTTGGTCCGCAAGTGCGCTTCATCGAGAAACGATCCGCGTTCGTTTATGCAGCCACAGCCTGTGCCAACAACCGAGATCTGCCCAACGCACTGACCTGGGCGGGGAAAGCTCTCGACGTTGTAAAGCTCGGCCATGACGATAATTCCGGTAGCAGTGCCGCCTATTCAACGAAGGGAACGATTGAGGGATTGTTGGGCGATTTACAATCGGCAGACCGCGATCTTACTGTAGCTGAGGATTTCAGCCGTAAGGGAATTGCCTGGGTCGAGAAGGAGGCACCGAGCTTACGGCCAGAGTACGTACGGCCATTTGTTCGGGACTTGCAATTCCATGCAAAGGTACTCCAGGCCATGGAGCGGTCAGATGAAGCGCAAAAGAAGCTTGATGAAGCAGCTAAGTTCAACTAGCCGCAGGAGCGAGATTGTGATGGATCAAGGCGAAGCCCAATTTGTGCCAACAGGATGGGCATAATGAAACTCGGCCTCATTGCCGGTAATGGTAGTTTCCCGTTCCTGCTCCTCGATGCGGCGCGGGCAGAAGGCCTCGAAGTCGTCGTCGCCGCCATCAAAGAGGAAACCGATCCCGAGATCGACCGCCGCGCCGAAACGGATCCGCGCGTCACCGTGCACTGGCTCTCGCTGGGCGAGCTTTCCCGGCTCATCGAGACCTTCCACAGGGAGGGCGTCGAGAAGGCCGTGATGGCGGGCCAGGTGAAGCACAAACAAATCTTCTCGAGCATCCGGCCCGACTGGCGCCTGGCCAAGCTGCTCCTCAACCTGAGGACGCGTTCGACGGACGCGCTGCTGGGCGCGATAGCCAAGGTGCTCAGCGACGAGGGAATCGAGCTGATCAGCTCGACCGCGTTCCTGGAGCCGCTGCTGGCCGAGGAGGGAGCGTTGACCGAGCGCGCGCCCGACGAAGAGGAGTGCCTGAACATCGAGTACGGGCTGGGCGTGGCGCGGGCCCTCGCGGCGTTCGACATCGGGCAGACGGTGGTGGTAGCGGCGCAGGCCTGCGTGGCCGTGGAAGCCATGGAGGGCACGGACGCGACAATCGAGCGGGCCGGGCGGCTGATGCGCTCGCTCGATGAAGCTCCGCACGACAACGCCACAGCGGAGCCCCCATCCGAGCCCCCATCCGGGCAATCGACTGTTGCCCGGCGCCTGACCGTGGTGAAGGTGGCCAAGCCGGAGCAGGACATGCGCTTCGACGTGCCTGTGATCGGCCAACCGACCGTCGAGACGATGATTCACGCCGGGGCGAGCTGTCTTTCCATCGAGGCGGGCCGCACGCTGCTGTTTGACCGCGATGCGCTGCTCAAGCGCGCCAGCCAGGCGGGCATTGCCATTGTGGCGGCGCGGCGGTAATACTGTGAAACAGTGAACAGCGGTCAGTGACCGCGCTTCTCCGCTCCTTCGTTCCCCGGTTTCTGTTCCCTGTTCCCTAATCCCTATTCCCTGCTTTTAGGAGGTTCCTCGTGAACAAGTTTCTTCTCTTCGGCATCGCAGCGGCCCTGGTTTTGACCGTTCTTGCCGCACTGCCGTTCGTGACTGCCCGCGCCGACGATGCCACCATGCCCGCCGTTGGTCAGGCCGCGCCTACCTTCACCTTGCCCTCGCAGGACGGCTCGCCGATCTCGCTCGATAGCTATCGCGGCAAGTGGGTCGTGCTCTACTTCTATCCCAAGGACATGACCACGGGTTGCACCATTGAGGCGCACAAATTCCAGGATGCGCTGCCGCAGTTCGAAGCGAAGAATGCGGTGATCCTGGGCGTGAGCGTGGACTCGGCCGACAGCCACAAGCAATTCTGCACCAAGGATGGGCTGACGTTCCATTTGCTGGCGGACACCGACCACAAAGTGGTGAGCGCCTACGGCTCGCTGGGCGGATTTGCCGGCATGGTGATGGCCAACCGCAACACGTTCCTCATCGATCCGCAGGGCAAGATCGCCAAGGTGTGGGTTAAGGTGAATCCCCAGACCGCGGCGTCGGATGTGCTGGCGGCGCTTCCCTAGGCGGCCGATTGTAAGATAAACGGATCACGTCTCAAACGCTTCCAGATGCTCCGGGATTGGTGACGGGAATGCACCATGACCACGGAACTTGCCCGTAATTTTCGCGCCGAGATGAGCAGGCTGCATGCCGCGCTGCTTGCGCTTCCCCCCGCGCTAGCCGACGTTCCCTGGCGGGTCGGTGGATGGACGCGCAAGCAGATTGTTGGGCATTTGCTCGATTCAGCGGCCAACAACCGCCAGCGCTTTGTGCGGGCCGCGATCGAGGGCCGCTACGCCGGGCCCGATTACGCTCAGGATGCGTGGGTGGCGGTGCATGGGTACGGCGATGAACCCTGGGAGACATTGCTGCGCTGGTGGCAGGCGGAGCACGAGATTCTAATGGCCGTGGTGGACCGGATTCCCGAAGAGCGGCTTGAGGCAAGCTGCGTGGTGGGCGACGACAAGCCGGTCACGCTCCGCTTCCTGATCGAGGATTACCTGCGCCATCAGCGATGGCACTTGAAGCAGCTTCAGGCAGTCTGATTCGCGCAATCAGCCGGGGAGTAACGAATGCAAAAAGGCCCGGCGATCAACCGGGCCTTTGGCGTCTTTCTGGGTGTGCTCCGGGGGACGAAGAACCACCTCATGCACGGGCCGCATCGATCCGGGCGGCACGCGCTCTAAGTGCTTGCAATTGAAGGCCGACCCTACTTCTTTGCCCGCTTCTTCGCCCTCTTCTTCGCGGCTTTCTTCGCCGCCTTCTTAACAGCCTTCTTCGCTGCTTTCTTGGCCGGGACCTTCTTCTTCGCCACCTTCTTGGCAGCCTTCTTTGCTACCTTCTTTGCGGCTTTCTTGGCCGGAGCCTTTTTCTTTGCCGCCTTCTTGGCAGGAGCCTTTTTGGCTGCCTTTTTCGCAGCTTTCTTGACTGGCGCCTTCTTCTTCGCCGCCTTCTTGGCAGGAGCCTTCTTTGCCGCCTTTTTGGCAGGGGCCTTCTTCGCGGGGGCCTTCACAGGGGCTGGCGGCGGCGCGGGTTTCTCGGTTACGACGACCACCGTCTCTTCGGCGATCACCTCGTCGTCATCTGAGGAGGTAAGGATGCCGGCGGTTTCCAACTCATCTTCCTCGTCAGCAAAGGCCTCGACATGTTCGGCCTCACCCGGCTTGCCCGTCGGGCCGCCGTCACTCATTGCGTACATCTTGAACACTTCATCCATCCCATTGCCTCCAGCGGATTGCCGCTGATCACTCTTCCTTTGCAGTTTCGCAGAGCAAATGAAGACATTCTGCTCGCGCAAGCGATTGTAGCTTTAGCTTGCACAGAAACACAAGCAAAACACAAGCATGGAATGTGGAGTGCGGCCGTTTTTCTTCTTACGGCGAGGCCTTGGCGGGGCCGGCGGACTTGTGCGTGGCGCTGCTCTTGGCCCCGATGGCGGTCTTGGCGGTGTGGGACTGGCCCTTTTGGGGCGTGGAGCCGGCCGGTTTATGGGCTGGCGAGGCCTGGTGGGGCGTCGAGGCGGGGGCCGTTGTGTGGCTGGCCGAGCCAGTCTTGACGCCGCCGGAGGGTCCTTCGGCGATGGGTGCTGGCTCTGCTTACTGGCGCAGGCTCGGCCACGCGCAGGCGGCGGCCCGCTTGGACCCGAATGCCGGAGGGGATCCCATTCCAGCGCCGCAATTGGCTCAAGGAGACGCCGAAACGGTCCGCAATGGTCACCAGGGTGTCGCCGCGGCGCACGGTGTAGAGGCGGGTTCGCGCCAGGGGCTCGGCAGCCGGCGGGACGGGCACGACGAGGGCTTCGAGGCCCGCGATGCTGTCGCCGGCACTGAGCTGATTGGCGGCAGCGAGCTCCGCGAGGGTCACCCGATACTCCTGCGCTACGGCCGCCAGCGTGTCTCCCGCGGCGACGGGGTGGTAGCGCCAAGAGTTGCGCCTCGCTTCAGGGATCAGGGCCACACGCTGCTCGAAGAGTGTAGCCGTGCCGGCAGGCAGGTGCAGATCGAAGGAGGCGTTGGGCGGGCTGACCATGCGCAGAAGGCTGGGATTCAGGGCCTCTATCTCATCGACCGGCGCGCCCACGAGGTCAGAGACCAGGCGTAGATCGACGGAGTAGTTGATGGTAACCGTGTCGGTCAGAACCGGAGGATCGACGGTGATGTCGTTGAAGCCGTACTGATCGGGGTGGTTGGCGACGATGATGGCGGCCAGAATCTCCGGCACGTAGTTGCCGGTTTCGCGGGGCATTTCGTGGCGCTTGTAGAGCTCCCAGAAGTCCGCATAGCCGGTCTTTTGGACGGCGCGTTGCACATTTCCAGCGCCCCAGTCGTAGGCGGCCATGGCCAGGTACCAGTCGCCGAGCTCGTCGTAGAGGAACTTCATGTAGCGGGCGTAGGCGCGCGTAGACTTCTCAGGGTCGAAGCGCTCATCGATGTACTTGTTGCGCTCTAGGCCGTATTCGCCGTGCGGCATGAACTGCCACATGCCGCCGGCGCGGGAGCGGCGATTGATGGCCTGCGGCTGGAAGCCTGACTCGGCCACGGCCAGGTAAATCAGGTCCTGCGGCACGCCCTCTTCAGCCAGAACGCGCTGGATCATTGCCTTGTAGTGGCCGGAACGCTCGAAGGAGTGTAGGAGGGTGTTGTGGCCCTTTTGCGTGTTGGCGAAGAAGTTGATGTACGCCGCCACGTAGTCGTTAACCATCAAGGGCAGGTCCGATTTCGTGGTGGCCAGATCGGCCGTGGCCTTGGCTACAAGGTTGGGATCCACGCCAAAGGTGACGTCGCTGGCTGCCTCGGAGGGGGTAATCTCTTCCTTCGGCACAAAGCCGTTACCCTGCTTCAGGGCTTCCATCTCGAGAGCGTTGACCTGATCGACAATCTTGTCGAACTCGTCCTGCAACTGCGGAATAGCGCGGATATCGAGGCCGCTCGCCAGCATGAGATCGACGGCGCGATCGAACTCGACCTTGGCCTCGGCCAGCATTCCCCTGCGGTAGTCGGCATCGCCGCGAGCGTAGGCCGCTTCAACTTGAGCGATGAGCTGGCGGACATGCTGCTCTTGGGGCGTGGGCGGCGGCGTTGCGGGTGCTGCAGCCTGGGGCGAAGGAGTTGCAGGCAGTGGGGGCGCGGTGGCTTGCTTCGGCTGCCCGGCTGAGGCGGCTGTAGGCTGCTGTGGCGTGCAGCCGGCCACAGATAGGGCCAGCACGACAACTCCCGCCGTCAGGCCGAACCGCAGCAACGAAATCCAACGCATACACACGAATAGACGCACCAAGCGGGACGAGTGTGGGACCGCAGAGGGCACTATGCCGATGATAAGCTATGCCATGGAGGACGAGATGCGGCGGGCGAGCCGCAAAATGCGCATCGTATTTCATCAGCTAACCCTCCGAAAGCCCTCCCATGGACGTACGTTTCCTTCGCAACTTCGCGATCATTGCGCACATCGACCACGGCAAGTCGACGCTCAGCGACCGGCTGCTGGAGCTGACCGGCGCGGTCACCGGCCGGGAGATGCAGGCCCAGATCCTGGACGATATGGATCTGGAGCGGGAGCGTGGGATCACCATCAAGGCGCACGCCGTGCGCATGATGTACAAGGCGCGGGACGGCAACACCTATCAGCTCAATCTCATCGATACGCCGGGCCACGTGGATTTCAGCTACGAGGTCTCGCGTTCGCTGGCCTCGTGCGAGGGCGCGCTGCTGGTGGTGGACGCGAGCCAGGGCGTAGAGGCGCAGACGCTGGCAAATGCTTACCTCGCGATCAACCACGGCCTCGAAATCATTCCCGTCATCAACAAGATCGATCTGCCGTCGGCCGACATCCTGCGCACGCAGGAGGCGATCGAGCAGGCGGTGGGACTGGACGCGACGGATGCCATCCCAGTGAGCGCCAAGACCGGTCAGGGCGTGGATGCGGTGCTGGAAGCCATCGTGCACCGGCTGCCCGCCCCCAAAGGCGATCCCGGCGCGCCGCTGCAGGCGCTCATCTTCGACTCCTGGTTCGACGCTTATCGTGGTGTGGTTGTGCTGGCGCGCGTGATGCAGGGGACAATGCGCAAGGGGCAGCGCATCCGGCTGATGTCGAACGGAAAGTCCTACGAAATCGAGTCGATGGGCGTGCTTTGCCCCAAGCCGGTGGAGATCGGCGAGCTGACGGCGGGCGAGGTGGGATTTTTCGCGGCTACCATCAAGAACGTGGGCGATACCAAGATCGGCGACACGATCACGGACGACGCGCACCCGGCGGCGCATGCTCTGCCGGGATTTGAAGACATCAAGCCAATGGTTTTTTCGGGGCTCTACACCGTGGACGCACACGAGCACACGATGCTGCGCGATGCTCTGGAAAAGCTGCGCCTGAACGATTCGTCGTTCTTCTTTGAGCCGGAGAGCTCCGTGGCGCTGGGCTTCGGCTTCCGCTGCGGGTTCCTGGGACTGCTGCACATGGAGATCATCCAGGAGCGGCTGGAGCGCGAGTATGAACTGGACCTGATCACCACCGCGCCGGGCGTACGCTATCACATCACGCTCACCGACGGGAAAGAGCTTGAGGTCGACAACCCTTCGCGCTGGCCTGAGCCGCAAAGCATCGCCAGCATCCGGGAGCCGGTGATCGCGGCCAAGATCCTCACCAACGAGGAGTACGTAGGCGGCATCTTCAAACTTGTTGAGGAGAAGCGCGGCCGTCAACTCAACTTCGAGTACGTGACGCCGACGCGCGTGATGCTCACCTACGAGTTGCCGCTGAATGAGATCGTGCTCGATTTTTACGACCGCCTGAAGTCGATCTCGCGCGGCTATGCGTCGCTCGACTACCAACTCGCCGGCGAGTGGGAGTCGCCGATGGTCAAGCTCGACGTGTTGGTTTCAGGCGAGCCCGTGGACGCGCTTTCGATCATCGTGCACCGCGACCACGCCTACGAGCGCGGGCGGGCCCTGGTGTCGAAGATGCGCGAATTGATCCCACGCCAGCAGTTCGAGGTGGCGATTCAGGCGGCGATCGGAGCCAAGGTCATCGCCCGCGAGACCGTGAGCCCGCTGCGCAAAAACGTCCTGGCCAAGTGCTATGGAGGCGACATTACGCGCAAGCGCAAGCTGCTGGAGAAGCAAAAAGAGGGCAAGAAGCGCATGAAGCGGATCGGGAAGGTGGACATTCCCCAGGAGGCGTTTCTGGCGGTTCTGCGGGTGGGCGAAGACCAGCAAAAGTGATGCCAAAGATTGGCCGGTCTGTGATTTTTGTCACCGGAAATTCATGACGGGCTGTGGAAACCAGGCCGCGCCAGCAAATGGGCGATGATTACGGTGGTTAGCGGCGCCCGAGAAAGCTATCCAGCAAAGTCCTATTCAAAAACAAAGGGTTAGGCTTTCTATCGGAATCAGATTCGGCCTGACAAGTGGGGAATTTCGGCCTTTTCCTGAGGGTTTCCGGGAGAAATCCACAAAAATTTCCACAGGGATGACAATTCGCGAGAAGCAAAGGCCCCGAGAAACGGGGCCTTCGATTGAAGCACCGCCGCAGTCCTCAGTGGGTTGCGGTGGGCTTTGGCGCCGTGGCAGCGGGTTTAGCCGCAGGCGTGGCCGGCTTGGGCCTCGGCGCCTCGGCTGCAGGCTGGGCCGCGGGGGCCGGCACGCCCGACTTGAGGTTGTAGGCGTCGATGACTTGCTTGGTGATGTTGGTGCCGGCGTTGGCGAAGAGCACGGGCGATTGCTGTTGCGAAACGTCAAGAATCAGCGTGTACCCTTGCTGCTCGGCGTAAGACTGCATCACGTCGTAGACCTTCGCCTGAAGGCTGTTGAACAGGTCCTGCATATCCTGCTGCCCGTCGTTGCGCAGGTCTTCGGTCTCGCGCTCCAGTTGCTTCTTCTTGTCGTCAATGGCCTTGGCGCGGTTGCTGCGCTCCACCTCACTCAGGCTGGCCCCCTGGTCCTGCAACTCCTTGGTCAGTTTGTCGATTTCGTCGCTGAGCGACTTGAGAGTGGCCTCTTTGGGCGCGTATTTCTTTTGCAGATCGGCGAAGTCGCGCTTGCCCTCGTTGGTCTGGGCCACGGCAAGCTCCCAGGCGATGACGGCGATTTTGGCAGGGCCGGCGGGAACGGCAGCGGGCGGAGCCGATGCGGCCGGTGTGGCCGGCGTTTGGGCAGCGGCGCTCAGGGCCAAGCCTGAGGCCAGCGTGAGAACAAGTGCTAGCGAACGCTTCATTTGAGTGAGAAACTCCTTCGGAATTCCTGTGCGGCTCTTCCCTTAGACGCAAAAACGAGCCTATCTCTTCTGACAAACCTCACGGCTTTTCTTTGGAAACTCCGCGCGGGACGGCGCAGGGGTTGAAAAAGACGCGAACGGAGACGTCAGCAGGAACTAGCTGGATTATATGTGGGCAACGGGGGAGCGTCAAACGGGAAGGAACAGTGGACGGTGAATCGTTGTCCGTGATCGGCCGGGGCGTCAGCGCCTGGCGATCGCCCCCTGTTCACTGTCCCTTGCACACCGCTTCAGTGCGAAGGCGCAGGCTGCGGCTGGGGCGCGTCCACAGTAGGCTGGCTTGCTCCGGTCCCCTGGGCTGGCGGCGCCGGAACCCCCGACTTCTGGTTATACGCGTCGATGATGGCCTTTGTGATGTCGGTGGAGGGCACGGCGTAGAGCACCGTGGCATTCTGCTCGTTGCCCGCATCGAGCACCAGCGTGTAGCCCTGCGTCTGGGCGTAGTCGGTCATGAGCGCGCCCACTTTCGCAGCCACGCTGTTGATCAACTGCTGCATGTCGCCCTGGAAGTCGCTCTGCGCGTCCTGGGTATCGCGGTCCAGCTGCTTCTTCTTCTCGTCGATGATGCGCGCACGGTTCACGCGGTCTGACTCGCTCAACTGCGTGCCTTGATCCTGCAGTTGCTTGGTCAGGGTATCGATTTCGTCGCTGAGGCTCTTGAGCTGCTGCCGCTTGGGATCGTACTTCTTCTGCAGGTCGGCGAAGTCACGCTGGAACTCGTTGGTCTGGGTGATCGCGGCCTGGAAGGCGATGACCGCGACTTTGGCGGGGCCGGCGGCTGCAGCGGGAGCCACAGCGGCGGGCCTTTGCGCTGGCGGTGCGGCGGAGGTTTGGCCGGCGGCTGGAATGAGAGCCGCCAGGGCGAGCGAGAGAGCAATTACAGGCAGACGCTTCATGCGAATCGATGACTCCTTCGGGGTTCCCGCAAGCCGGTCCCGTCAGCGCGGCAGCTTCGGGCCACAGCACCTCGTGGAATGCTTGAGGCTCCGTCCGGCATGAAACCTGCACAGAGAACACGCGCACGGAGGCATCGCCGGGAACTAGACGCGATTATAGGAGCCGCGATGGGGAGCGTCAACGCCAGTGGGCAGTGAATCGTGGGCAGTGAGCGGAGGCCGGACGCGGCTTCACAGCCTGCGCTTTCGCGGCGCCACTGCTAGGGATGCGCTACGCCGGAGAAAGCACTTAGGCGATGCCAGATCTCGGATCCAAGCCCCATCAGCTCCAGGGCTAGAAGCGCCGCAGCCACGGCAAAAAAGTAGGGCTGCAGGTGCGGCCAGAGCTTTGCCGGTAGTTGATCGACGATCTTATCCATGATGGTTTCGCTGAAGCGTGTGGGCCGGTCTTCGCCCTCACCGGCAGGCCTCCACTCCGACGCCAGAAAGGCCGCGCGCAGGTTCGACAGAAGGATACCGGCGGCAAGGATGGACAGAATTCCCGGCAACCGTCCCAGCGCCATCATGTAGAGCAGGCCGGTAAAGAACAAGCTGAAGACCATGGCCGCGGCCGGCCAGCTTGCTTCGCGAACGCCCATACCGCCCACCAGGAACACCAGCGATGCTACCGAATAGAACGCCAAATCCAGCGGATTGCCCGAAAATGCTCCTGTGCGACTGCCTCAATGATTGCGACGATCACGCAAATCCAGAAGCCTTGTTGGCCGAGGTAATTCACGTCCCAGGCATTTTCGACCGTAGGCCAGAAGATGCTCTTGAGTCGGCCGTCAGAGCGGCGGCTCTCGCCAGACAACCCCAATGTTTGCATGCACGCCAGTTTGGCGAGGAACAGGGGCGGGCGTCAAGCGGGCTGACGATGAATCTTTGTGACTGGGGCCGAGTGCCCCATCCTTAAGCTCCGTCGTACCGGGTCGCACGATCGGGACCGCCCCTCGCCCGCTCACTTGCCGACTCGCTGGCTCGCAGTCTTGCCGACTCGCTCCCGCGCTCCCTTTATGTCAAGACCCCCATCACCCGACTGTTCGCACCATATCCGCCCTAACTCGTTCTTTTCCGGGTCCCTACGTCCCGATGTTCCTGGGTCCCTAACTTTGCAGATTATTTCCCGCTCCCGGCGCATACTTTTACCATGAGTGTTCAACCAGGTCTCCGTCGCGGCGGACTAAGTCCCACGCATGCACATCTTTACAGCAGTTTTCTTCGGAAAACCGGCGCAATTCGAGGTTCAGGGCCATCCGAACGCCCATAACTCCTTTGCTGTCTAATCCCAGTAAGGAAGTGGTTTTAGAATGAGCGACTTACAAACCGGCATTTGCGCCAAACCGATGATTCAAAGGGAGTTATTTCCAGAGATGGGGGAGGGGGGGCACCCCCCAAAAAATGACTTCCAGGTCATACTGCCGGGCGCCCAGCTTCTACCGCCCCCCGAAAATGGGTGCCCCATCCTAGCCGGGTTCTTGTTTTTCCGGCTAGGGTGGGATATCACGAGCGTCCGTCGAGCGCGAAGAACTGACCACTGGCCTGGGACGCCCACCCTTCGCATCGTTCCGGCGAACGACGGGATTGCAACCCTGCTAGCTCCGCTGACTCCATCCCACCTGGAACAAGCTGGCAGCTGGAAGCTGTTCTGAATGTTCTAGAACGTGGTGGAGACGGTGAAGCGGAAGGTCTTGCGCGGCTCGCGGAAGATGTACTGGGAGCCGTAGGACTGGATGGCTTCCTGATAGGTGTAGTCACCCGCGCCGCCCGGCGGGAACAGCGACCGGGTAATCAGCTGGGTGTTGCAACTGTACTGGTGGCTTGCCCCCGCGAGCGAATAGCTGCAGTACGGCTGCTCGTACAGGCGGAGCGGGTTATAGGCGTAGTAGATGCGGAAGGGAGCGTTGACGATCGGCATGATCACCGAGAGTTCAGCGCCGAGAGACATACGCGGAACGAAGTTGGTGCCCGGCACCGGATGGATGTCGGGCTTGAATCCGACCTTGGAGCCTGGGATGCCGCCCTGGCAGGAGCCGTTATTGTAGACCGGGCAGCCATAGAGCGGCGCGGTCAGGGAGGCGAAGCCCTCGGGACTCTGCTTCAACTGCCCGCGGCTGACCGCCGAATCGATGCCAAAGTCATCGAAGAACGCGAACGTGAAGGGACCGATGACGGGAATGCGGTACTCCGCGTTGGCAGTCAGGTTGGTGTCGCCGCCAATGGAGGCAATGCCGTAGACCGGAAGCGGCACCTCGATGCACTGGTTGTCTTCAGGGTTGGTCGGGTCACGGGGAACGCAACTGCCATCGGGATTGGTGAGCTGAAAAGGGACCCGCGTAGGCACATAGCCATAGGGCGTGGCGCGGCGCACGTCAAAGCCGCGCAACTCCTGCTCGCCGCCGGCGTAGAAGCGGTTGTTGGGCGGAGCCACGTCGCCGCCAAAGCCCTGGATGTAGCCCAACTGCGCGCGAATGCCCAGCACGTTGTGCCCTTCTTTCGAGGGGGTCAGGTAGTGCATGGGGATGAAGCGCTTGTACGCCACCACCGGGTTCACGTAGCGCACGCTACCCCAAATGCCGGAGGCCTGAACGAATGCGGTGATCTCTTTGCCTTCCCGCGGGCGCAGCGGATTGCTCACGGTGTCGTAGGAGTAGGTGAGCGAGATCGAGCTATTGATGATGCCGGACAGCGGGTTTGATCCCTGCACCCCACCCCCTGACCGGAAGGCAATAGTCTGGAAGAAGGTCTGCG
This sequence comes from uncultured Acidobacteriaceae bacterium, assembly GCA_963836525.1. Taxonomy (GTDB): domain Bacteria; phylum Acidobacteriota; class Terriglobia; order Terriglobales; family Acidobacteriaceae; genus Telmatobacter. The sequence continues at coordinate 88,761 of CAWIJW010000005.1, read as the reverse complement.
AAGCCGTGCTGAATGCCGTGATCGTGGACTTGGTGAGCGAGTAGGTCATGCCCACGCGCTGAAACGCGTGCCGCTTCAATGGGTAGCTGATGGAGAAATTAATGCCGTCGGAGCCCACGTTGTAGTTCTGCGTGAGCGACTTCTCCGCTTCGGACAAATTCACCGAGGCGCCGGTGGTGGCCTCGTAGTTCTTAGCTGCGTTGTAATCCTGCTTGTTGTTGAAGATCTGGAATCCCACGTTGATGGGGCGGTTGCGGATGTACGGCTGCGTGAAACCGAACAGGAAGGTGCGGCTGATGCTGCCCAGGTTGGCCTGGACACTGAGGGTTTCGCCCAATCCCAGGAAGTTGTTGGTCGAATAGTTCACGCCCAGAAAGGCGCCGGAGTATCCGCTGAGGCCGCCGTTCATGCCGATCGAGTTCTTGCCCTTCTCTTTCACCTTGAGCAGGAGATCGACGGTGCCAGCGTCGGGATCCTGGTGGGCTTCCGAGTCCTGCTCGACCTTCAGCGGTTCGAAGTACTCGAGTTGGTTGAGGCGGAGCAGGCTGTACTCCCATAGCTGGGAGTTGTAGACCGAGCCCTCATCGAGCATCAACTCGCGGCGGATGACGCGGTCGCGGGTGATGCTGTTGCCTTGGAACTCGATGCGCGAGACGAAGAACTGTTTGCCCTCGTCGATGTCGATGTCCAGGGAGACGGTCTTCTTCTGGTCGTCGTAGCTGATCTTGGGGATGGCGCCGAAATTGATGTAGCCCAGGCTGCCATAGGCCTTCTTCAGATTTTCCAGGCCCTTGCCGATGAGTGTGGCGTTGAACCAGTCGCCGTCCTTGACGGGAAAGGTGGAGCGCAGGGCCTTGAGGTTGGTGATCTGCTTGTTGCCCGTAAAGGTGATGGAGCCCAGACGGTAGCGGCCGCCCTCCTCGATGGTCATCTGGATGTCGATGCGCTTGCCCTTTCGCGGCCTGAAGGTGAACCAGTTCAGCCCGCCTTCGTCGCGAATCTGAGTCTTGGGCTGCTCGACGGCAGCGTTGGCATAGCCCTTGTCGCGATAAGCCTGGCGCACCCGTTCCGTGTCTTCTTCGAGCTTCGAGGCGTCGTAGGTTTGCGGAAAAAGATCTTCAAAGATGATGGAATACGGAATGCCGATGGGCTTGAGGTTCTTCATGGCGCGGCGCAGGTAGAGCGCCTTGAGATGCTGGTTGCCCACGAATGAGATTTTGCCCACCTTCACCACCGGGCCTTCCTTGATGTTGAAGGTCACATTTACCGAGGCCGGCGGAATGGTCTTCACGTCAGTCTTGACGGTGGCGAACTGGTGCCCATGCTCGGCGAGAAGCTCCTTGATGACTGTTTCGGCGCGCGTGATTTTGGTGGGATCGTACTGGCTCTCCACCGAGAGTCCGACCTTCTCCTTCTTGAATCGATCCAGGATGTCGGAGTTGCTGATCGAGTTGTTGCCTTTATAGGCGATGTCGCGGATCGTAGGCTTCTCGCGGACAAAAACGTTGAGAATGATGCCTTTCTCGGAGTCCTCGCGCTCGATGCGCAGATCCTCAAAGTAGCCGGTGTTCCAGAGGGAGTTGAAATCGCGCTCGATGGAGACGGGATCGTAGGTGTCGCCCTGATGGGTAAACATGCGGGCGACGATGGTTTCTTTGGGGATGCGCCGGTTGCCGATGACGCGAATCTCCGAGATGGTATCCGGCGTTTGTGCCAGTGCTGCGGCGGCGCTTGTTGCCAGAGCCAGCAACACGAGAACACGCGCCAGTCGCCTTGCGGCAGACGCGGCGCGGGAGATGAAAGTGTGCTTGATCTTCACCGGGTTGGAACCCTGCGGCGAGCACAAATACTCTTTCGTTCCAAAGTTCGGCTTCACAGGAAGAATATGCACACCCTCAATTGCTGAAAATCGGGCCTTTCCCTCAGGAAAGATCGATTATATGGGACCGCGGCCACCCCACCCAAACTCCACGGGGGCCCAGCGACAGGTGGCTCGAAGAGCCGGGGCCGCTGGGGTGGAAACTTGCGGCGTCCCCGGCGACAGCTCTTTCTCGCTCAGGTGACACTTGGCGGGTTAACTTCAGCCACGGAACCGTGTCCTGGCCACAAATTCCCTTCCGTGCTCACCGCCGGAATCCCGGACGAATCCCCGTTTTTGGAATCCATCTCACAGTCTACCGGAACCAGGCGGTCTGCAATGCCTGTGCGATCCCCCGCACTTAGCGGCATGCCCCTTAGACGCGCTTCCACCGCTCAGGACACCCCTCGCGATGCGGATTCCCCGCGCGAAAGGAACCTCCACCCGTGGCTTGCTCGCGGTTGTGCTTTCTTCGCCCACCGAGGCCGGTCACGGTCATCGGGGAGTGTATCGATATTCCGGCCTGCGCTGAATCGCCGGACCCTCGCATGCGAATGCCGATTCTTTCCGTCCTGCGTGCGTCCTATCGATGTGTGCGGTTTATTGAGCAGCGTTTTCCAACGCACGTTCTCATCGTCTTCGTCTTTCAGCTACCATAGTATGTTCAATAGAATGCTTAGCCGGAGCGACGCGTCTGCGCGATCCGGCCCGGTACGCGAGGAGCCGGCGCGCACCGGAGCAGAGCTGCAGCCGGGCCCGGTTTGCGGCCGGGGTTAACGGCGGGCTAGTCGCAGGTCTGACCACCATCAGGACGCCGGCCGAGGAGCGAATACCAGCCGTATGATGTGGATTGTCCGGCTTGCCCTGCGGCGGCCTTATACCTTCGTCGTCTTCGCGCTGCTGATTTTGATCCTCGGCGTGTTCAGCATCGAGTCGATGCCGACGGACATCTTTCCCAACATCAATATTCCGGTGGTGACCGTGGTTTGGTTCTTCGGCGGTCTTTCGCCGGATCAGATGGCCAACCGCATCGCGACCAACGCCGAGCGGGGTATGACGACGACGGTGAACGACATCGACCACATCGAGTCGCAGTCGTTGGTCGGCATGAGCATCATCAAGATCTTCTTCCATCCCAACGTGAATATCGGCCAGGCGATCGCCCAGGTAACCGCGATCAGCCAGGTGCAATTGCGTTCCCTGCCGCCGGGCGCTACGCCGCCATTCATCATTCAGTACAACGCTTCCAGCGTCCCGATCCTGCAATTGGGCCTCTCTGGGCCGGGCTTGAACGAGCAGCAGTTGAACGACCTTGGCACCAACACCATCCGTCTGCAACTGGCAACTGTCGAAGGCGCGCAAACGCCATTCCCTTACGGCGGCAAGCAGCGCCAGATCATGGTGGATCTGAACCCTCACGCGCTCGAGGCGAAGGGGCTTTCACCCTCCGACGTAGTCAACGCCATCGCCAGCCAGAACGTGATCGCGCCCTCGGGAACCATCAAGCTCGACCGCTTCGAATACCAGGTGGAGACCAACTCAGCGCCGTCGCTGCTGGAAGCCCTGAACGACCTGCCGATTAAGACGGTCAACGGAGCGGTGGTTTATATCCGCGACGTGGCGCACGTGCGCGACGGCAATCCACCGCAGACCAACATTGTGCGCGTGGACGGCCGCCGCGCGATCATGATGAACATCCTCAAGACCGGCTCGACCTCAACACTGGACATCATCGAGAGTATTCGCAAAATCATCTCCAGCCCAAGTTTGAAGGGCCAACTGCCTCCTCAGTTGAAGATCGTCGCCCTGTCTGATCAGTCGATCTTTGTCCGCGGCGCCATTAGCGGCGTGGTGCGCGAGGCCATCATCGCGGCTTGCCTCACCGCGACGATGATCCTGATCTTTCTGGGCAGCTGGCGGTCGACGATCATCATCGCCGTCTCCATTCCGCTCTCGATTCTCTGCTCGCTCATCCTGCTCTACGCGCTGCACGAAACCATCAACATCATGACCCTGGGCGGCATGGCGCTGGCCGTGGGCATCTTGGTAGACGACGCCACTGTAGCCATTGAAAACATCAATCGCTACCTTGAGACCGGCAGGGAGCTCGAACAGGCCATTCTCGAAGGCTCAGCGCAGATTGCCACGCCGGCGCTGGTCTCAACGCTCGCCATCTGCATCGTTTTTGTCCCCATGTTTTTTCTGAGCGGCGTGGCGCGTTATCTGTTTGTGCCCATGGCCGAGGCGGTGGTCTTCGCCATGCTGGCCAGCTACTTCTTGTCCCGCACGCTTGTGCCTACCATGGCCAAGTACCTGCTCAAGGAGCACGACGATGCGGAGGCCGCCAGAAAACAAGCGAGCCGCAACCCATTCACGCGCTTTCAACTCGGATTTGAACGCGGTTTCGATCGCTTTCGCCACGGCTACCTCCGACTGCTCACTTTCTGCGTCGACCACTCGGGAGCTTTTCTCATTGGGTTTCTCGCAATTGTCCTGGCTTCATTGGGATTGGCGCCGTGGCTCGGCCAGGACTTCTTCCCTTCCGTCGATTCCGGCCAATTCACGATTCATCTCCGCGCGCACACCGGCACGCGCATCGAGGAAACGGCCGCTCTCTGCGACCACGTCGAGGCAACCATCCGGCGCGAGATTCCAGGCAACGAACTGGTTACGATCCTCGACAACATCGGCCTGCCTTACTCGGGGCTGAATCTTTCCTACTCCACGTCGGCGCCGGTGGGTCCGTCCGATGCAGACATCCAGGTTCAGTTGAGCCGGAACCATCATCCCAGCGAGGCGTATCTTGAGCGTCTGCGGGCTGTCCTGGCCCGCGAATACCCGGGCGTGACGTTTTACGTTGTGCCGGTGGACATTGTGACTCAGATTCTCAACTTCGGCCTGGCCTCGCCCATCGACATTCAGATCATCGGCCCCAATCTCTACGCGAACCGCGCCCTAGCCGAACGCATGTTGAATGAGATCCGCTACGTTCCCGGCGCGGCCGATGCGCGCATCCAGCAACCTTTCAACTATCCGAACCTCACGGTAAATGTGGACCGCACCCGTGCTGCGGAAACCGGCCTGACTCAGCAGAATGTAGCCCAGAGCCTGTTGGTGGCGCTCAGCGGCAGTTTCCAAACCAGCCCGAATTTCTACCTCGATCCCCGAAACGGCGTTTCCTACAACATCTCCATCCAAGCGCCACAGTACCGGGTGAATTCGATCGCGGACCTTAAGAGCCTGCCGATCACGAGTTCGGCCGCAAATGCGGCCATGACGCAGCCCTCGGGCAGCACGTCGACGGCCGCGCCCGGTGCTTCGCCGTTGGGCAGCGTCGCTCCCGCGCAGACCGCCGGCGCTGCCACGGCCGCCCCGGGCGCCCCCAAACCCGTGCAGGTGTTGAGCAACGTTGCTTCCATCATCCCCGGCGCCGAGCAGGGCACGATCAGCCACTATGACGTGCAGCCGGTGATCGATATCTACACCAACGTGGAAGGAACAGATCTGGGCAGCGTGACCCGCGCCATGGAGAAGATTGTCTCCCGGCACGAAAAGGACCTGCCCCGCGGCTCGGAATTCATCTTCCGCGGTCAAAGCGAAACGATGTACAGGTCCTACCTTGGCCTGTTGAGCGGCCTGGCCTTCTCCATTCTGCTGGTCTACCTGCTCATCGTGGTGAACTTCCAGTCCTGGCTCGACCCGTTCCTGATTATTTCGGCGCTGCCGGCTGCGCTGGCCGGAATCGTCTGGTTTCTCTTTCTCACCGGAACCCGGCTGAGCGTGCCCGCGCTCACCGGAGCCATCATGTGCATGGGTGTGGGCACGGCCAACTCCATTCTGGTGGTGAGCTTTGCGCGGGAGCAGCTCGAGGTTCTGGTGGGCGACGCGCGGCGTGCCGCGCTGAATGCCGGTTTCGTCCGTCTGCGCCCGGTGCTGATGACGGCGCTGGCCATGATCATCGGTATGGTGCCCATGGCGTTAGGCCTGGGCGATGGCGGCGAGCAAAATGCGCCCCTGGGCCGGGCCGTGATCGGCGGGTTGCTGGTGGCCACGGTGGCGACGCTGTTTTTTGTTCCCGCGTTCTTTTCTCTCATTCACGGTCGCATCGAGCGCCAGCGTGAACGGGACCGTGATTCCGCTTCCGCCAGCTTGGATGAATTCGACGCGAGACCGGAGTAGATGCTTATGACCCAAGAACCCAATCCGAATCCACAAAGCGCCACGACTGGCTACGAAGCCGCTCCCGAGCAAACCCCCGTCTCGCCGCGTAAGATCCTGACGGCCGTTGTCGTGATTCTGCTCATTCTGGGTGTGCTAGCGGCCGTCGGCATCCTTCGCCGCGTGCGTGCCGGCGCGGTCCTTGCCGAGCGCACCGTCGCCCTGGCCGCGCCGACGGTTGCCGTTGCGCCACCCAAGTCCGGTGCACCGGCGGAGACGTTTGTGCTTCCCGGCAACGTGACTGCCTATACGGACTCTCCGATTTACGCGCGCACCGACGGCTACCTGGTTCACTGGTACTACGACATCGGCGCCAAGGTAAAAAAGGGCGCGCTGCTGGCCGTGATTGATACTCCCGAGCTGGATAGACAGGTCACGCAGGCTGAGTCGGACCTGGCGACCGCGCAGGCAAACGCCAATATCGCGCGCATCCAGGCGGAGCGGTATACGGGACTGGTCAAATCCGACGCTGTCTCGCAGCAGGACACCGACACCTATGTGAGCCAGGCCGCCGCCACCTCAGCGGCCGTCAAGTCGGCCCAGGCCAACCTGGAGCGGCTGCGCGAGATGCAGTCGTTCGAGAAGGTGTATGCGCCCTTCGATGGCGTGGTGACGGCGCGCGCGGTCGACACTGGCCAACTGATCAACCAGGGCTCCGGGCAGAGCGCCGGGACGGAGCTCTTCCACATGCAGGCCCTCGAGACGCTGCGCGTTTACACGAACGTGCCGCAGCTCTACTCGCAAACCCTGAAGCGCGGAATGAAGATTGATCTCACATTTCCTGAGTATCCCGGAAAGACCTTCGAGGGCACGCTGGTGCGCACCGCCGACGCCATCGATCCCGTAAGCCGCACGCTGCTGGTTGAGGTTGACCTGAACAACCGCTCCGCCGAGCTGATGCCCGGCGCTCTGGCCCAGGTTCACTTCAAGGTCCCGCCGGTCGGTCCCACCTTCGTCGTTCCCACGGCGGCGCTCATCTTCCGCCGCGATGGATTGCAGGTCGCGACCGTCGTTGAAAGCAAAGATGGCACGGTCGCGCATCTCGTGCCCGTGGTGATCGGCGAGGACGACGGCGCCACTGTGCAGATTGTCAGCGGCCTGAACCCCGGCGACCAGGTGGTTCAGGACCCGCCGGACTCGTTGATCGACGGAGAGAAAGTGACGGTCGAGCGACCGGACAGTGCCTCGAACGCGGGAGGCTTCTAGCCATGGTGGATCGATCGCCAATGGATCGTGAACCATCGCTGCGCACGACTCGTTGTGGTCTGCTGGCGGGCGCCTCGTTGGCGCTGATTCTCTTAGCTGCCTGCAAGCCCGTCGGCCCCATTTACAACGGCCCCGGCTATAACGCTCCCTCCGTCTACAAAGAAACTGGCGCGACGGCGGTGGTTGTGCCTCCGCCCAATCCACAAGGCGGCGCATGGCAGCCGGCGAATCCGTCGGACGGCATGTTGAAGGGCAAGTGGTGGGAGATCTACCAGGATCCGCAGCTCAACCGGCTGGAAGAGCGCATCGACTCGAACAATGTGCAGCTCCGGCAGGCAGTGGAACTCTACCTGGCCGCGCAAGACCAGGTGCGAGCCGCCCGCGCCAACCTCTATCCCACGCTGTCGGCAGGCCCCTCGATCAGCCGTGATCGCGCTTCGGCCAACCGCCCTCTGGCCACGCCCGGCGGCACCACCACCTACAACGACTTCGTCATCGCCGGCCAGGCCAGTTGGGAGCCGGACTTCTGGGGCCGCATCCGCCGCACCGTAGAACAGGCGCGCGAGAACGCGCAGGCCAGCGCCGCCGATGAAGCAAACGTGTCCCTAACGCTGCACGCCGAGATGGCCACCGACTACTTTGCCCTGCGCGGGCTGGATTCCCAGATCAAACTGCTGACCGCCACGGTAGCTGACCTCGAGCACCAGCTCGATCTGACGGAGCGGCGCTTTAGGGGCGGCGTTGCCACTGCGGTAGACGTGGCTCAGGCGCAAACGCAGCTTGAAACCGTTCGCGCCCAGTTCGTCGACCTGGGCGTGGCGCGCGCGCAATTCGAGCACGCCATCGGCACCCTCGCCAACTACAAGCTGCCCGATTTCAGCATTTCGCCCTCGCCGCTCGATCTCGCGCTGCCGAAGGTTCCGTTGGGCGTGCCCTCTCAACTGTTGCAGCGCCGGCCCGACATCGCTGCGGCCGAGCGCCTGACGGCCGCGGCCAACGAGCAGATCGGCATCGCTGTGAGCGCGTTTTATCCCACGATCACCCTCGGCGGCGGCGGCGGATTCGAGAGTGCGCACCCCGGCACGTGGATTCAGGGGCCGAGCTCGCTCTGGAGCTTAGGAGCGCAGGCAACGGAGCTTCTCTTCGATGCCGGCCAGCGTCACGCCCTCACCGATGCGGCCCGGCATAACTATGAGGCTCAGGCGGACGGCTATCGCAACACCGTCTTCCAGGCATTCAACGACGTGGAGGACCAGCTCTCCGGGCTGCGCATTCTGGAGCAGGAAGCGAGCGCGGAACAGCGCGCCGTAGACGCTGCGCAGCACTCCTTCGATCTCTCCAACGCCCGCTACAAGGGCGGCGTAACCAGCTATCTCGAGGTGCTCACCGCCGAGCAGACACTTCTGCAGGACCAGGTAGCCGCCATCAACATCGAAAGCCGGCAGTTTGCCACCAGCGTGAGTCTGGTGCGGGCGCTAGGCGGCGGCTGGGATGTGACGCAGACGCCGTAGAGATAGGGAATAGGGAGTAGCCAATAGGGAATAGAACCGAGCTGCAGCGGACAGAACGGCTCCTCAAGGCAGCTCGTGCGAAAAAGCCGTCGCAGGCACGTCGGCGAGCGGAAGCCCCGGTCCCTCCCACAACAGCCTCGGCGCGCCTTCACTGGCGGTGTTTAGGGCTTCGATTTGGAACGTGTGCAGGCCGGTGCGCAGGCCGATCGAGCCGCGATCGTAGCGTAGTGCATTCCCAGGCGATCCGCAAACCTGCGCGAAGGGCGGCCCGATCTTCGCCACTTCCATTCCGTCGATGACCAGACGCGCACCGTCGCGGTCGATGAGATGAAAGGTGTAACCGCCGTCTGCGGGAATGCTGATGAATCCGTCCCACACCGTTGCGTAGTGCGTGAATCCCTGCGCGTTGGCTTCGAGATCCGTTGACTCGCCGGTGAGTGCCGGCTGCATCGCGGAGAAATCGGGCAGCTCGGTCCACCCGCCCGAATAAATTCTTCCAACTCAAGCCAGCCGCCGCCGGTCCCGCGGCCTTCATCGCATCGTGCGCCCCGACTGCGTCGTGCCATTGCCCGACGACCACGATTCCCTGCGCCGCCCAATCCTGATGGCCGGCTTCATCCGTCACATGCAGCAGCACGCGGAATCGGCCGGCGCCATTTCTGCCGTCAAGCTCGGTTCCCAGCGCGTCAGGGAAGCGATGGCGCACGCGGCGGCCGTGGCCATGAGTCCCATCGCCAAAGAGCCACGTGTACTTCGCACCGGGCGCGGCCTGCGCAGTGAGCGTAACCTTCTCATGCGGCGCAAAGACCTGAGGATCGACGCTGAAAGCCGCCGCCAGCGCGGGCGCCGGCGCAAACTTCCGGCTGCGCCGCTCCGCCCGAAACCACAAGTGGCATCTGCGCATCGCTGGTCACGCGCGTCTGTCCGTACTTCACATTGTCGAAGGTAACGTCCTTCACATCGCCTGTGATGGTTGGACTCGGCGAGCGGCGGCTGATCGAGCGCCCAGATGTTGTGGAAGGTGAATCCGCGCAGGGCGGGTTGTTCCTGCTCCATCTGCACCAGCGAATACCAGTTGTCGAGGAGGAGATTCTCGAATGTCACGCCCGAATGGTCGCCGCTGGCGCCGTTCGCGCCCCAGAATCCGAACAGCCCGAAGGTCTGCCCGCAAGCGCCGATGCCCGCGTGCAGAATATCGGAGTCGCGGAGGGTGAAGTTGTGCGAGTTGAAGATCTTCTGCGGCCAACCCATGCGCACGATGTTGGAGATGCTGGTTGAGAGCTCGCTGTTCTCGACCAGGATGTTGTCAACGTCGGCGCCGGGACGGAGCATGTCGTCCTGGGTGTAGCCGTCCCAGTTGCCCTCCATCGCCAGGTCGTCGTCAGAGGAGCGCAGGAAAGCGTTCTTCACCACGGTGTCGCCGCCGCCCAGCCAGTCCATGCCGTCCTGGTTGGCGTTGGCTGTATTGCCGCCGATCACGCGCAGATCGTCATAGCGGAAGCCGGTCGAGTCCTTCATTTGGATCGACCAGGTGCGCGAGCGGATGATGCAGGTGAGGCCGTCGATCTCCACGTTGTGCGCCTGGTACGCGACGATGCAGTGCCAGTCAGGTTTCTGCATCCAGCCTTCGTCGCCGTTCGGGTCCTGTGGGCCGTCGTACACAATCGTTCCCTGCCCCAGCACCTTCACGTTGTCCACCTGCCACAGATTCAGGCTGCCGAAGACGAATGCCCCCGGCGCGAGGTAGACGGTGTCACCGCTCTTTGGATTGAGGCTCTCGCGGTGCACGCCCGCCGGCACGATGGTGACGTTGGGCCCGGTCGGCGGCGGTGGGGGCGGCGAGCCGGCAAAGACGAAGAGCATTCGCGCGTCATTCAGAAAGTCGCCGGGTCGCGAGATGGAAAGTTTGGCGGAGCCGGGCAAGCGAAAGCGGATGGTCTGTGGTTCTCCTGCGGGGTGCGTAGCGCGCAAGCCCAGCCGCCACGGCTCGATGTCGACGCCGCGATCCCAGAAGCCGGGCTCGGCCGCAGTGATCGAAATCTCGACCGGCCCAGTGATGTCGAAGCTCACGAATTCATAGTTCGAAGCGGCGTGAGCCACGTCAACCCGCTGGTTGTTCACCGTGACGGCGAAGAAGCTGTTGCGAATCTCTGCGGGCACTGGGGCGGCCTGCACCTGAGATGCGACGCGGACGGCGCTCGAGAGCGCAAGAAAGGCGACGAACAGCGCGCGAAAACCGGCCAACAGGCAAACCCTCTGGAGCGAAGTCCGGGAACCAGACCACTGTAGCACCGGAGTGCAGCGGCCAGAGTGGAGCGACAGCGGAGCGCGGCGGTTTGTATAATTCGTGACGCGAAGAAATTCCCAAGTTCCGCCGATTCCGCGCGAGGAGACCCAATATGCCACTGCCGCGTCTTGATCAAACCTTCGTCCGCTCTCTTCCATTTGTGGCCGCGCTCTGCCTCCTGGCGCCAGCCGCACTGGCTCACGCCGCCGCTCAAACGCCGCCCATCGCCATCAATTCATCCGTGACCATCGTGGAGAGCACGCAGGAACCCGGCCCCATCCATCGTGCTACCGAAGACCTACGACATGATTTCGCCAAGGTCTTCGGGCAGGAACCGAAGCTGGTGACGAGTCTGAGTGACGCCGGCCAGGTCGCGATCTTAATCGCGCAGACTCAAAACGTGCCCGCCGGTGTGGGCTGCGCCTCGGCCAGCGGCACAGAGGCATTCGCGTTTTCAAATGCGGAAACCGGAGTTGGGCCAACACGGCGCCGCGTGGTCTGCCTGACCGGCGCGGACATGCGCGGGACCATCTACGCCATCTACGAGTTCTCGCAGCGCATCCTCGGCGTCGACCCGATGGTTCTGTGGACCGATAAACAGCCCGCAAAGCGCGCGGCCATCACGCTGCCCGTAGACTTCGCCCGTGCTTACCCTAGCCCCGTCTTCAAGTTCCGCGGATTCTTCACCAACGATGAAGACCTGCTCAGCGGCTGGATTCCGGCGGCCAAAGGCGAGCAGACGGGCATTTCGCTCAAGGTCTGGGACATGGTGTTTGAGACCATCCTGCGCCTGAAGGGCAACATGGTGGTGCCGGGAACATGGATCTTTCCCGACGACGCGCAGGTGCAGGCTGCGAGTGAGCGCGGCCTGATCATCAATCAGCACCATGCGATTCCGCTCGGATTGAACGTGGCGCGATGGCCGGAGGGTGTGCCCTACAACTTTTCTATGCACCCTGAGATTCTGGAGCGCGCATGGACCAACGCGGTGAATGAGTACAAGCCCGGCGAAGAGATTCTTTGGAGCGTGGGCCTGCGCGGGCTGTCGGACCAAAGCTACGCTTCGCTCGACCCAAGCGTGCGCAACAACGATCCGCTCCTAGGGCAGAAGATCAGCGAGGCCATCGCCGACCAGATGAAGATTGTGCGCGCGAAGTACCCCAACGCGCAGTTCGTCACCGACCTGTGGCAGGAGGGTGCGCGGCTGATGCAGGAGGGCTACCTGAAGATTCCGCCGGAGGTGACTCTGGTGTGGGCCGACACGGGCTACGGCGACCTTCAGGATGACGGCAAGGTCGCGGCCGGGCAGGGTGCGTACTTCCACGACGCAATGATGAATGGCCGGGCCAATCAGCTCTCGGAAATGGTTCCCGTGAAGACGATTCAATCCGAGCTGGGGCGGTATATCAAAGCAGGCGCGACTTCATACGTGCTGCTGAACACGAGCGACATCCGGCCCGTGGCAATGACGGCGCGCGCGGTGATGGAGATGGCCTGGGGAGGCGTGCCCGCGACCACGGGCGGTGCGACGGCGGATGCGGCGGGCGATGCAGACACGGCCTACTATCGCCGCTGGATCAACGAGGAGTTCGGCGCGAAGTCCGCCGAGGCGCTGACCAAACTCTACAAGGAATACTTTGCCGCGCCCTCGCCGCGCCCGCCATTCGGTCCGCCGCGACTGACCTCGGCCGGCATCGCGCCGCCGCCCACGCCGCCCAGCAGCGTTCCAATTCCGATCGGTGACCAGTATTACCACTCCGAGGCGCGTTGGATGATTCTGGACACGCTCACCGAGCACCAGGTGAATTCGATCCCCAGCCAGTCGCCGAAATGGACGCAGCCCCACGTCTTGCCGGAGCCGGACGCGCAAGTGCGTCAGTTTCTGATCGATCGCGACATCAAGGTATGCGCCGCCGCGCAGCCCCGTTGGGATGCGGTTTGGAACCACGCCCTGGCCGCGGAGAGTCTGATCGACCCGGCGCGCCGCGATTATTACCAGGAGCAGGTACTCACCATGATCACCGTCAACCGCGAGAGCAACCGCATGTTACTCGAGGTTGCGAGCGCAGTGAAAGACTTCGACGCCGGCCAGGCGGCGAAGGCGCAAAGCGAGACGGCCGAGGCGCTGCGGGCGCTGGATGCGGCCCAGGCGTCGATGCACGCCGCCGAATATGGCAAGTGGAAGAACTGGTATCGCGGCGACTGGCTGACCGGCGTGTATCGCACGCGCGAGCTGGTGCAGGCTTTTGCCGATCACCTGAAGGATCCGATGGCCAAGCTGCCCGCGCCTACCGAGTGGGCCGGATGGGAGGCCTACTTCCACATCATGGAGTACGAGGACGACCGGTCAGTGGATGTGCATTGAGCGACGAGGCAGCGCAGTTCCGCGGCGTTGCTTGAGAACGGGTGCACATGGTGCGCCGGACGTTTCTTAGAGGCCATCGCTCGGCTATAATTTCACTTAACTCTACGGCTGCCAAGGCGCGCAGGCATCGTACATCGGCCTTCGAGTTCTATCCGTACCGTGGCCGGTTTCCGCATGCAGAACGATGAACTCATCTTTGTAACGGGCGCGACAGGTTTTCTGGGCACGCAACTGGTGCGCGAATTGCTGCGCAGTCAGCCAGGCGCCACGCTTGCGCTGCTCATCCGCCCACGATCCGGTGAGTCGGGCCAGCAGCGCGCTGACTCCATCATCCCTCCGGAAGAGCGGGCGCGTGTCCAGGCGTTTTCAGGAGACGTGAGCCAGCCCAACTGCGGGTTGGACGCCCCAACCTGGCAGCGCCTGACTGCGGATACGACCCGCGTGATTCACTCTGCGGCCACGGTTCGCTTCGATCACTCGCTGGCTGAGGCGCGCCGCATGAACGTCGAGGGCACGCGCCATGTACTGGATTTTGCTGCGGCCGCGCGCCGGCTGCGCGGTTTTGCCTATGTGGGCACGGCCTATGTGGCGGGTGAGCGCTCAGGCCTGGTGCGTGAAGATGAGCTTGCCGTTGGCCAGAGCTACCGCAACACCTACGAACAGACCAAAGCCGAAGCGGAAGCCCTCGTCCGCACACGCCTCGGCTTACTGCCCGGTGTCATTATGCGTCCAAGCATCATCGTGGGCGACTCCCGTACCGGCGTGACCTCCAGCTTCAAGATGATGTACTGGCCGCTGAAGATCTACGCGCGCAGGCTCTGGCGCACCGTGCCCGGCTATCCCGACGCTGTGCTCGACATTGTGCCGGTGGATTTTGTGGCGGCTGCGGTGGCCCGCCTTGTCTTCGATGACGCCGCTCTCGGCAGCACCGTCCACTTGTGCGCGGGGCCGCGCGGCAGCGCCACCATCCAGCAGATCGCGCTGCGCGCCGCGGAGTACTTCAAGGGGCCCGTGCCGCGCTACGTCGATCCGAAGATCTTCTTTGCCGCTGTGCGGCCGTTACTGTTCCTCACGCTGAGGGGACGCAAGCGGCGCGTGCTCATCGACGGCCGCGCCTACCGCGATTACTTCACCATGCGCATGCAATTTGACACCGCGAACGCGGAGCGGCTGCTTGCGCCAGCTGGAATCTGTCCCCCGCCGGTAATGGACTATCTCGACCGGCTCTTCCACTACTGCGTCGCCAGCGACTGGGGACGCAAGGCCGGTCCCGTACTATGAACCTCGTTCGCCGCTTCCAACTCGCCCGCGACCGCCGCGTGACGGTTGCCAATCTGGTGGATGAACTGCTGCGGCGAAAGGGGAACTGCACGGTCGCGGTTGACGAGACTGGACCATTTCATCTTGCCCAACTGCATGCTGACGTCCGTTCTCTCGACGCTTTTCTTCGCCGTGCCATCGGGCTGCGTCCGGGTCAACTCGTAGCCATCTATCGCACCAACGATCGCCGCTGCTTTCACTGGTTTCTCGCCATCATTCGCGCCGGGGGTGTCGCGGTCCCGCTCAACCCGCAGCTCTCGCTCAGCGAGGTGCGCCGCATCTTGGCCGAAAGCGGCACCACGATTCTGGTGACGGATCGGGCGGTCTTCGAGCGCAACATCGCCGATCGGAGCGCGCTCCCTGTGCACACATGGATTCAAGACGACAAAACCGGAACATTGAATGGATTCGTGCACCTGAACGATAGCGAAGAATCCTTTGCGCCGGTTGACATTGATCCGGCGGCGACAATCGCGATTTTTCACACGTCAGGCACCAGCGGATTTCCCAAGGGAGCGGCGCTCTCAAGCCGCGCCCTCCTGGGGGCGCGGTCATCCACCGTGCTTGCCAGCCTTCTTCTGGGGTCGAGGGATCTCGCGCTCGTTTCGCTGCCCTGGTCGCACATCATGGCAGTAAGCATCTCGCTTTACGGACTGATGGCAGGCATTCCCGGTTGCTTCCTCGAACACTTCGACGTCGGCCGCGCACTGGAGCTGATCGAACGGTGGCACGTAACCGCGGTGGTTGGCGTACCCGCGATGTTTGCGCGGCTCGTGAACACCAATCCGGAGCCTGCGCGCCTTGCCAGTGTCCGCGTCTGGCTCTCAGCCAGCGATTATCTCCCCGGCGACGTTCGCCAAAACCTTCGCAAGCTCGGAGCTCTGGTACGGTTGCCGGGCGGGCGCCGCGTTCCGCCGGTGCTGTTGAATGGCTACGGAATGGTGGAGCTGGGCGGCCTGGCCATGATGGGCGTTGAGTTGCCTTTTGCGCCGGGCAGCGGCGATCTGTGCTTTCCTGTCCCTCCGTTTCGCATCCGCGTAGCGGATGAAAACGGCCGGCGCGTTCGTGCAGGCGCAACGGGCGAGTGCCAGATTCAGCGCCGCGGCCTGAATCCGCACTACTGGAATGACAAGGATGCCTCCGACAGCCTCCTGACGCGCGACGGATGGCTGCGCACCGGAGACCTGGCTACGCGCAACCGCCTCGGCCTCATCCGGCTGGTGGGGCGCGTCAAGGACGTGATCAAGTCTGGCGGCTATTCGGTTTACGTCCGCGAGCTGGAGGAGGCGATTTCGGCTCATCCGGCGGTGTCTCGCGCAATCGCCTTCGGTCTGCCTCACCGCGAGAAAGGCGAGATTCCCGCTGCGGCGGTCGAGCTGCAACAGGGCGCAATGGCCGGTGAAAACGATCTGCTGGAATGGTGCCGGGAGCGTCTCGCCGCCTACAAGGCGCCACGGCGTATCTGGATCCTCGATCCTGACGACCTGCCGCGGAATCCCAATGGCAAGATCCTGCGCCGTGTTCTGCGCGAGCGGTTCGCGGCCAACGTGAAGACCTAGTCGTGGTGCAACGCATCTACCGGTGAAAGCCGCCCGGCGCGCCAGGCCGGAACGGCGCCGGCAATCAGTCCCGCTAGTAGAGCAATCCCCATCGCCTGTGCAAGCAGTGGCCACCCGATGGAGTCTGAAACGAAAATTGCAGTCTGCGGCAGGCTTGCCAGCACACGCAGAGCGCTCCATCCGAGCAGGAGACCGAATATCCCCCCGCCCAGACCGAGTGTGGCCGACTCAAACTCAATCAGCGCCAGCACCTGCCACCGCTTCCATCCCAGGGCGCGCAGGATGCCGATCTCTTGCGTGCGCTCGAAGACGCTCATCACCATGGTGTTCGCGATCCCCAGGATGCCGATCAGCAGCGCAAGCGAGGAAGTGCCCCAGGCGGAAGCCTGGGCAAGTCTGACGAACTGATTGTCGCTGGCGCGCTCGGCCGCGGGAACCGCGCGGAGCCCCGGCAGAGCGGCCTCGATCTCGGCTTGCGCGCGCTTTACGTAGTGATCCCACGTTTCGCCGCGCGGAGCCGGCCGCAGGCGCACGTCAATCGTTGAGACTTTGCCTTGCACACTGCTTAGCTGTTGCAGTTGATCGAGCGGCATGATCACTGCGTCGGCTTCCAGTGCCGAGGCGCCATGGTAAACGCCAGTCACCTTGAATTGCGTGCCCTGGATTCCCAACGTGTCGCCGGGATTCTTCTTCAGATCCTGCGCCAAAAGATCGCCCAGCATCACTTCCGGCTGGCCATCGCGAAAGCGCCGCCCCGAGAGAATCTGCAGTGAATCGAGTTGGTAATCGCTGGCCTTCCAGCCGAAAACCAGCGCATTTAGATCCGAGGTCAGGTCCATTTCGTCGAAGATCGCGGGCGCGGCCTGCGCTACGAGTGGAACGGCTTTCACCTTGTCCGTCACAGACTCATCCAGAGAAGTGTTCAGAAACGTCCCGCGGATCACGGCGATGTCGGTCCGGCTGCTGGAGTAGATCTGCATCCACTGCTGTTCGAACGAGCGGGAAAAGCCCACGAGTGCGACAAATGCACCAACAGCCATGCTGATTCCGCACAGCGTCAGCAGAGTTCTCAGCCGTCGACGATGCAGGTTCTTCCAGACAAGTCTCGTAAGCGATAGAGAGGAGGCCATGAAGGCGAGAGTGTCTTTCCTGACGCAGATTGATGAAGAGTGAAGTACCAGTGTACCTGGCCGCATTCGCTTCACCCGCTCAGAAAGAATATGACGTGGATGGAGACTCTTGCAATTCGCAGCGAACGGCCTTCAGATCCCTTCGCCCATGGTGACGTAGACTCGCATCCGCTCAAGCTCCACGCGGTAGGCAGCGCGTTCCACTTCTTCGGCTGCAAAGGGATCAGGTGGGCACGGTTCCGCGCCCAGCCGTTCTTCCAGCTCCTCCACGCGGGCCGAGAGCGCGATCAGAGCGTCGGAGAGCGGGTCTTTGATGTCGTGCGGATCGGTGATGAGCACGCGCTCGCCGTTGCGGTAGACGATGTGGGCGGGAACGCCAACGACAGTTGAATTCGGCGGTACGTCAGTAAGAACGACGGAGCCGGCGCCGACGCGCGAGTTCTCACCGACCGTCACGTTGCCCAGGATATTGGCGTTGTTGCCGATGAAGACGCGATCGCAAATCGTAGGATGGCGTTTGCCGTGGCCCTTGCCGGTGCCTCCGAGCGTGACGCCCTGGTACATGGTCACGTCGCTGCCCACGATGGCGGTTTCGCCGATCACCACGCCTGTAGCATGGTCGATGAAGAGCCGGCGGCCGATGAGCGCACCGGGATGGATGTCGACCCCGGTGAAGAAGCGGCCCACCTGCGAGAGCAGGCGCGCCAGCAGGCGCAGTTTGTGCCGCCAGAGCCAATGCGAGACGCGGTGAATCCACAGCGCCCACAGCCCCGGATAGCAAAGGAGGACTTCGAGGCGGGTGCGCGCAGCCGGGTCCCGCTCCATTACGGAGTCAACGTCGTCGCGAATTCGGCCGAACAAGGACATAACTTTCAAGAGACCTGGGCGCCAAGGAATAGGGACGCGGGAAATTCGACAAGCGCCCGCACGAGCACCGAATCGTCGCTCCCGGTTCCCTGCTCCCTGCTCCCTCTACCCTCTTCCCTATTCTTACGCCGTCACCGCAATCGGCTCGGGCTGCAAAGCCAGCGCCTGCTGGCGGAGCGGTTCGAAGAGTATGCTCGACAGATATCGCTCCCCGAAGTCAGGCAGCACGGTCACAATCAGCTTGCCCTTATTCTCCGGCCGCGCGGCCACCTTGAGCGCCGCAGCCGCAGCAGCACCGGAGCTGATGCCGACAAAGAGGCCCTCCTCCTTCGCCAGCCGGCGAGCCATCTCCACCGACTCGTCGTTGGTGACCTGGACAACCTCGTCGATCAGCTTCGTGTCGAGAATGCTGGGGATGAAGCCCGCGCCCAGCCCCTGGATCTTGTGCGGTCCGGGCTTGCCGCCCGAGAGCACCGCGCTGTCAGTAGGCTCGACGGCGATGGCCTTGAACGAAGGCTTGCGCGGCTTCACGTAATTGGCGACGCCGGTGATGGTGCCGCCGGTGCCCACGCCGGAGATGAGGATATCCACTTTGCCGTCCGTGTCGTCCCAGATTTCGGGGCCGGTGGTGGCTAGGTGAATCGCCGGGTTGGCAGGGTTGTCAAACTGCTGCAGGATGTAGCCGTTGGGCGTCTTTTCCCTGATCTCATTGGCTTTGGCGATGGCACCCTTCATGCCGTTGGGGCCGTGGGTAAGTACGATCTCCGCGCCATAGGCGAGCAGCGTAACGCGGCGCTCCAGGCTCATGGTCTCGGGCATGGTGAGAATGACCCGGTAGCCCTTCACCGCAGCCACAAACGCCAGCGCGATGCCGGTGTTGCCGCTGGTTGGTTCAATCAGCACCGTCTTGCCTGGTGTGATCTTGCCGGCCTTTTCGGCGGCATCGATCATGGCAAAGCCAATGCGGTCCTTGACGCTCGATGCGGGGTTCTGGCTTTCCAGTTTGGCCACGACGGTAGCCGGCAGTCCGGCCGCCACGCGGTTTAACCGCACAAGGGGAGTGCGGCCGATCAATTCAGTTACGTTCGCAGCAATGCGCGCCATAAATGATCTCCTTTTCTCCAGGGCCAAAAGGCCTGGATTGCTCGTGGATCGGATTCTTGGGGAACGGTGCAAGCTGTCAGGTTGGGAAAATCGCGCGCGTTCGGGCCCACTTCGGCATCGGAGCTGGCACCAGGACGGTGTTAGCGACATCGATGCATACAAATAGCCTAGACCCAACGCCCCGCCGATGGCAAGAGCCATTTCGTCTCGGATGCCTGGAGACACAAAATCTACATTGCCTGAATCGCGGAAGCGATGAAGCGCGGGGGAGTCTGCGGAGCGGAGGAAACCTACGCCTTAGCCCGTGTTCCTGAGCCCGGCCGAGATGCCGTTGATCGTCGCGGCAATTGCCCGGTTCACCTCGGGGGTGTCCTCCCCGGCGCGCTTGCGGCGCAGCATATCCACCTGGATGAGGTGCATGGGATCGACGTACGGGTTGCGTAACTTGATGGAGTGCGCCAGCACCTGGTTGCTCTCGAGCAGCTCCGTCTGGCACGTGACCGCGAGAACCGCGCGCACGGTGCGATGGTATTCGGCCTCGAAGAGATCGTATATGCGCTCGCGGAGTTTCTCGTCCTTTACCAGTGTCGAGTAGAGCCGCGCGGTGCCCAGGTCGGCCTTGCCCAGCGCCATCTCCACGTTGCGCAGCAGGTCGATGAAGAGCGGAAATTCCTGGGCCATGGTCTGCAGGAGGGCGAGACTGGAACCGGGGGGCGCGCCAGAGCGGCCCAGAAACTGGTCGATGGCGAAGCCCACGCCGAACCACGCAGGAACCAGCAGGCGCGATTGCGTCCAGCCGAAGACCCACGGGATGGCGCGCAGATCGGAGAGTCTGGGTGAATCGTTGCGGCGCGCGGGCCGCGAACCGATTTTGGCGTTCTCCAGCTCGCCAACGGGCGTGGACTGCTCGAAGTAGGCGATGACGCCGCTGTCCTCGAGAATGTGCTTGCGGTAAAAGCCGAATGCCAGATTCGACAATTCGTCGAGCGCGGCCTCCCACTCCGGCTTGAGCACGCCGGTGAAGTGGCCCTCGGGGTCGCGCGCGTTGGGTCGCGCCAGGGCATCGAGCGACGCAGCGATCATGAGTTCCAAATTTCGCTCGGCCAGCACCTCGTCGGCATATTTGAAGTTGAGCACCTCGCCCTGCTCGGTGATGCGCAACTGGCCGTCAAACGCATCGAAGGGCTGGGCGAAGATGGCGCGATGCGTGGGCCCTCCGCCGCGGCCCACCGTGCCCCCGCGGCCATGGAAGATACGCAGTTTGATGCCGGTCTCGCGCGCCACTATGTGCAGATCGCGATGCGCACGGAAGATTTCCCAGGTTGAGGTCAGCATGCCGCCGTCCTTGTTCGAGTCGGAGTAGCCGAGCATGACCTCTTGCCAGTTGCCCCAGGATTCGAGAAGCCGGCGGTAGTCCGTCCGGCTCCAGAGCTCGCGGCACACCGACGGCGCGTTGCGCAGATCTTCGATGGATTCGAAGAGCGGCACCGGCATCAGACCTGGGTCAAGCCCGGGTTGCTCGCCCGCGCCTTCCACCGTCACGCCGCCCAGCCGCGCCAGGCGAATCACAGCCAGCACATCATCGACGGACTCGGCGCCGCTGATGACGTACTGGCGAATCGCCTCGGGTGAGCAGCCTTGCTTGACCTCGGCCACCACGCGGAAAGTTTCAAGCACGCTGGCCGTCTCGGCGGAGAGCCCGCTCTGCAACGCAGGTGCGATAGTGTCGCTGATTGCCTCACGCAACGCGGCGGCGTGAACACGCGCGTGCTGGCGAATGTCGAGCGCGTGCAGATGAAGGCCGAAGGTGCGCACCTGCAGGATGAGCGGATCGATGAGCGTGCGTGCAATGCGCATGCCTTGGTTGGCGGCGAGCGAGGCGCGCAGCGTCCCCAGATCGTCGAGAAAATCCTGGACCGAGCAATAGGCGGGCAGCGCCTGCGCGAGCTTGTCGTGGCCGCGCGCCAGCGTGTAGGGCGTCACCGGCATCGTGGCGCCGGCGGCCGCGTGCCCTTCTCCTGCTTGCTCCAGCGTGCGTTGGATGCGCGCCTTGAGGCAGATGACGAAGCGGCGATAGTACTCGAACTCGTACTGCGCGCCGAAGACCTGCGCCTCGGGCGTGTGCACTTGAGCCACGTAGGCGCGCAGGCGCTCAAGCAGCGCGTCGCTCACTGGCCGTTGCTGCGCGCTCGTGGTCAGCAGGTCGATGATTTCGTCGAGTCGGCGCTGGTAGTAGAGCAGCAGGTGCCCTCGCGCAAGCTGGAGGGCGGCGCGCGTGACCTCGGGTGTGACAAAGGGATTGCCGTCGCGGTCGCCGCCGATCCAGGAGCCGAAGCGCAGGACCAGCGGCAGCTCGAGCGGCTCGATCTCAAGCCCGTACGCGGCGCGCAGGGCTGAAGAAATCTCGCGGTAAAGCTCAGGCAGAGTCTCAAAAATAGAGACGTCGTAGTAGTCGAGGCCCATCTTAATTTCGTCGTAGACCGTGGGCCGGCGCGACCGCACCTCATCGGTCTGCCACAGGCCCGTGATTTCGGCCAGCACCAGTTCCTCCAGTCGCGCCATGTCCTGCTCGGGAAGCGGAATGCGGTCAAGCGCCTCAAGAAACTCGCCGATGCGGCGGCGCTTGAACATGACGGTGCGCCGCGCCGCCTCAGTAGGGTGCGCCGTAAAGACGGGCACGATGAGCACGCGGCGCAGCCAGTTCAATGCCTCTTCCGCGCCGATGCCCACGCGGCGCATCTCAGAGAATGTGCCCTCAAGCGAGCCGCGCTGGCGGCCGGCCTGGCCACTCAGGCGCAGCGCGATGCGGCGGCGCTTGCGATGGTTCGTCTCGGCCAGGTTGATGAGCTCGAAGTAGAAAGCAAAGGCGCGGGTGAGCAGGATGGCGTGCTCGACGGGCAGCGAGTGCACCAACTCCAGAGCGGCGGCGGCGTGGCGGGCGGCCTCTTCGGCGTGGCCGCGCGCGTCGGCGTCGCGGCGGCGGATGGTGCCCTGCCTCAGCGCCTCGACCTGCGCGAATAGCTCATCCCCGGCCTGCTCGCGCAGTACCGCGCCCAGCAGCGTGCCCAGCGAGCGCACGTCACGCCTGAGCGGAGCCTCCTTCAGGTCGCCGCTTTGCGCTTCGAGCTCGGCCAGCCGCTGCGACCAGCTCTCGGGATTCCACAAAAGAGCCATCGTGATTTGATTATGCACGACCGGATTCGAGGTTCGCCGCAGGGTCAGGTCGTTTGGC
Organism: uncultured Acidobacteriaceae bacterium; assembly: GCA_963836525.1. Lineage (GTDB taxonomy): Bacteria > Acidobacteriota > Terriglobia > Terriglobales > Acidobacteriaceae > Telmatobacter. The sequence goes on along the minus strand of CAWIJW010000005.1, from coordinate 66,104 downwards.
CTTCGAGTTGCCGCATCAACTCCTCCCACTCGCCGGTCAGCGTGGCGAGCTGCGCGCGCAGCTCTTCGGCGAGGGTTGTCAGGCGCTGCGTCTCGACGGCGGAGACGTAGACAGTCAATTGCTCTTCGGTGTGCAGAATGGCGCTCTCGACACGTGGAATCTCCTCTTCGAGAAACGCGCAGCGATCTTCCATTTGCTTCTGCCTGATCGGATTCAAACGGCGGGGCCGATGGGCAGTGGACGAGGTCGCGCTGCCGGAGGGCTCTGGCCCGCCCTCGATGACAATCGTGGTTCCGATCGATTCGGGCTTTTCGTATTGCGAAGCCGGCACCGGCGCGGCCAGCGCGCCCTTCCGCCGCAGATAGTCTTCGTAGTTGCCCTCGTACGCCGTCACTGCGCCGTTCTCAATCTCGAGCACGCGCGTGGCCAGGCGATCGATGAAGTAGCGGTCGTGAGAAACGAAGATCACCGTCCCACTGTAGTTGGCGAGCGCTTCAAGCAGCACGTCTTTGGCGCGCATGTCCAGGTGGTTCGTTGGCTCATCGAGGAGCAGGAAGTTCGAGGGAGAGACGAGAATGCGTGCCAGAGCGTAGCGGTTGTGCTCGCCGCCCGAGAGCACGCCGAGCGGCTTGAAGACGTCGTCGCCGGAGAAGAGAAAGCAGCCGAGAAGCGAGCGCAGTTCCACCTCCGGCACGCGGTGGGCGGCGCGGCTGATGTCGTCGAGCATGCGTACCTCGGGGTCGAGCACCTTGTACTGGTCCTGCGCAAAGTACTCGGCGACCACGTTGTGGCCCAGGCAAATCGAGCCGGCGGTGGGCCCCTCCGCGCCGGTAAGCAATTTGATCAGCGTGGACTTGCCTGCGCCGTTCACGCCGACCAGCGCCACGCGGTCGCCACGTTCGATGGTGAAGCGCGCGCCCGCAAACACCTGTTTCGGCCCGTAGCTCTTCGCCAGCCCCCCGGCCTCGGCGACGATGCGGCCTGACGGCGGCGGCTGGGGAAACTTGAAGTGGATGACCGGCTCTTCTTCGGGAACCTCGATGCGCTCAATCTTTTCAAGCTCCTTGATGCGCGACTGCACCTGCTTGGCCTTCGTGGCCTGGTAGCGGAAGCGGTTGATGAAGGTCTCAAGGTGCTCGATGCGCTCACGCTGATTGCGATAGGCAGCCATCAGTTGTTCGCGCCGCTCGTCTTTCTGCTTCAGGTACTTGGTGTAATTCCCCTGGTAGATGGTCAGGCGCTTATTCCAGATCTCCACGGTGCGGTCAATCGTCACATCGAGAAAGTAGCGATCGTGCGAAATAAGGATGTAACCGAAGGGATAGCTCTTGAGATAGTCCTCGAGCCAGTTGCGCGTTTCGAGATCTAAGTGGTTGGTGGGCTCGTCGAGCAGCAGCAGGTTGGGCTTTGCGAGCAGCAGCTTGGCCAGCGCGATGCGCATCTGCCATCCGCCGCTGAACTCGTCGGTCTGCCGCGCCCAATCCTCCTTGCCGAAGCCCAGGCCCGTGAGCACGCTGCCCACCTGCGCATCGAGCGCGTAGCCATCGAGGGCGTGAAAGCGATCCTGCAACAGCGAGTAGCGCTCGGCCGCGGATTGGTACTCCGCGCTTTCGTGATCGAGTTCCGCCAGCTGACCGGCCAGTCGCTCGATTTCGCGCTGCATCTCGTGCAGCTCGTCGAAGACGGCGAGGCACTCGTTAAAGACGCTGCGGCCCGCAAGCCGCAACCCCTCTTGCGGCAGGTAGCCGATGCTGATGCCGCGTGTCTGTTCGAGCAAGCCGTAGTCCAGCGTTTCCAGGCCGGCCAGGATCTTCATCAGCGTCGACTTTCCGGCGCCGTTGGCGCCCACGAGCGCGGTTTTCTCGTCGTTGCGGATCAGCCAATCGGCCTCGAGAAACAATACGCGCGGCCCGAACCTCTTTCCGGCATGTTGAAGCGAAAGCATGAAAGTCCATTTTCGCAGAGGCCGTGAGTGCGTCCTCAGACTTGTCACTTAAGGTCGACCGGCCCAGCCACGCGATTTTCTCACATGCGGCTGTGAGCGTCGATCTTGTAGGCTGGTCGCGGCGGGTTTCGCGATGCCAGATGGAGAGGAAGCGGAGATGTTTCGGAATTGCCGGGGGATGGCTGTGAGTGCGCTGGGGGTGGCGTTGACCGGTACGGTTGCGGCCGTTGAATGCCAGGAGCTGGATCGTCACGGGAGCCTCAAGCTGAATCAGATCCAGGTGATCGGAACGCACAACAGCTATCACGCCGGCATTGCGCCCAGCGAAGCCAAGCTGTGGCAGACGAAGAATCCTGAGGTCTTTACGGGGCTCGACTACCGGCACGAGTCGCTTACCAAGCAGCTTGACGCTGGCGTGCGCCAAATCGAGCTTGACATATTCGCTGACAGCCAGGGCGGACGCTTCGCTCATCCCGCAGGGCCGCGCATGGTGGCCGAGGCAAATCTCCCGCCCGATCCGCCGTTCGATCCCGAAGGCGTGATGTTGAAGCCGGGCTTCAAAGTGATGCACGTGCAAGATATCGACTACCGCAGCGTGTGCCAGCCGTTTATCGCGTGCCTTAGGGAGGTGTGGGCGTGGTCGCATGCGCATCCGCACCATATCCCCATCTTCATCTTGATCGAGACCAAACAGAAGTCATCGGAGGGCCCGATGCAACTGACGCCCGCGGAGCCGTTCACGCCAGCCGTCTTCAACGCGCTGGATGCCGAGATCCGCTCGGTCTTCGGGCCGGACGAGCTGATCACGCCCGACGATGTGCGCGGCCGCTACGAAACGCTGAACCAGGCCGTGCTCGCCGGCAACTGGCCCACGCTAAAAAGCACGCGCGGCAAGGTGATGTTCCTGATGGATCAGCGCTGGGCGGGTCCGGTATATCTCGACGGGCATCCGTCGCTGCGGGGGCGCGTGCTCTTCACCAATGCCGTGCCGGGCGAGCCGGATGCCGCGTTCACCGAGTGCAATGACGAACCGGCGGACACGATCGCGGCGCTTGTGCGGCAAGGCTATCTGGTGCGCACGCGCACCGACGACAGCACCAAGGAGGCGCGAGCCAACGACACACGCAAGCGCGATACCATGATGGCCAGTGGCGCGCAGATGCTCAGCACGGACTATCCGGCGAGCGAGCCGGCGCGCTGGGATGGACACTACTCGGTGAGCCTGCCCGGCAACGTGGCGGCGCGATGCAATCCGGTGAATGCACCGCCGGGATGCGGCGTTAAGTAAAGCGGATGACGGATTCATGCGGTCGCAATGCGGAGGAAAAATGACAACGAGTTTCACACAGCGGCGTGAGTTCTTGAAGCAAGCAGGTCTGGTGGGTTCGCTGGGTTCAGCGGCGATGATGGCCGGGCTGCCCGAAGGAGCAATGGCCTTCAGCGGCCCAGCGGTACGTGTCGTGGAGGACGCCGTCGTACCCGCGCAAGCCCCCTCCCAGAACGAGGAAGCTCCCAAATACCACATCAAGTTTGCCGTCTGCGGCATGAGCCATGACCACATCTACGGCATGATCGGCGCCGTCCAGCGCGGCGGCGGCGAATTGGTGGCGGCGTGGGGCGGCGAAGAGGACAAGCTCGCGCTGTTCCGCAAGCGATTCCCCGATGTGAAGATCGTCGCGACGCAGGACGAAATTCTCGATGCCCCTGCAGTGCAACTGGTTCTGACCTCGCAGATCGCCAGCGAGCGCGCCGCGCTGGCCGTGCGCGCCATGAAGCGAGGCAAAGATTTTCTTTCCGATAAGCCGGGGATGACGACGCTTGAACAACTTGCAGAGGTGCGCAGGACCATCGCCGAAACCAGGCGGATCTACGCCATCCTCTATAGCGAGCTGCTGGAAGTGAAGGCAGCAGTCTATGCGGGCGTGCTCGTGCGGCAGGGCGCAATTGGAAAAGTGATCCAGACCATCAACATTGCGCCGCATCAGATCATCCAGCACAGCGGAAACGCCGGTGGCGCAGCGCCACGTCCCGCGTGGTTCTGGAATCCGGACCAGGCTGGCGGGATTCTGTGCGACATCGGCTCGCATCAGGTGGATCAGTTCCTGTTCTACACCGGATCGACAGAGGCGGAGGTGGTGGAGTCGCAGATCGCCAATGTGCGCCATCCCTCGTACCCGCGCTTCCAGGACTTCGGCGATATGGTGTTACGCGGCAACCGCGGCCTCGGCTACGTGCGGCTCGATTGGTTCACGCCCGACGGCCTGGGCACGTGGGGCGACGGCCGCCTGTTTATCCTCGGCACCGACGGATATATGGAGGTGCGCAAGTACACCAACATCGCCGTTAGCCATCAGGGAAACAATTTGTTCGTGGTGGACAGCAAGCAGGCGCGGTATGTCGACTGCAGCGCCATGCCGCTTCCCTTCGGGTCGCAGTTTGTGGCCGACATCGTGAACCGCACGCATACGGCGCAAGACCCCGATGAGGCTCTGCTCGCCGCTGAGCTGGTGCTCAAAGCGCAAAAGACTGCGAAATGGGTAAAGCTGCGGGACTGAAGAACGGCGTGCGGAGCACACCGGCCGTCATCTTGGCGCGGCCGCAGTCGGCCCCCACCATCGTGAGCACGACCGCCCGGCCTGTTCCGGCTCGCCCCACACGCGCGGCGGCAGAAAGATCTCCGCGCTCTCCCTATCGGTCGCGCATAGCGAGTCTCATGTAGCCGACGAATCGTCGTCGACCGCCGACGTATCCACCGCAGCAGAATCATCGACTGGCGTATCATCCACCGGGGCTTCCTCGGCCGGGGCGTCATCCGTCGCAGCCGGCGTATCGACCGGCTCGCCCAACGGATCGCCATACTCGCCCGCTTCGCCGTAGTTGTCGGCATTCTGCTGTTCGTTTTGAGCGGCGTCGGAATAGATCTGGGCATCGTCAGGATTTCCTGACTCGGCATAACTCTGGGCGGTCTGCTGGTCCTGATCTGCGGTCTGCTGGTCCCAATTTGCCCAGCTCTCGTTCTGAGCCGCTTCCCAGGTCTGGTCGGTCGAGTCCGGGCCTCCTTCGTTCGCCACGGTCTGCGATTGCTCATAGGCTTGCTGGGCATCGTTCTGCGCGGTTGCATAGTCGCCTGAGGCGGCGGCCTTTCCCTCTTCCTGCTCCTCTTGCTGCAGCGTTTGCTGGTCGGCCGTCAAGGTATCGCTCTGGGTCTGGGAATCTGGGTCAGTTGTGCCCGTGGCATCAGGATCGGTCGTGCCCGTAGTGTCGGGGTCGGCTGGAGTCATATCGGGATCGGAGCCGATGATTCCTCCTGCGGTCGGATCGTCGGAGCCGGCCGTCGTCGAATCCGTGGGATCGGTGCCGCCGGGTGACGCCGTCCCGTCTCCAGTGTCGGGAGAAGTACCGATGGGATCGACTGAACCCTCCGGTCCTTGGTCGCCCAAAGTTGGTGCGTCTCCAGTGTCTGGAGTGGCAGCGATGGGATCGGCGACGCCTGTCGGATCGTTGCCCGGATCGCTCTGGCTAGTGGGATCTGCCGCCGATCCGGTTTCAGTGTCGGGAGCATCGGCGCCAGGCTCGATCACAATGACCTCCGGTTCACCATCCGGCGAGGCGGCGGTTTCAACCACGATGACTTCGGGTTCGCCCGTGGTCGTGGCGCTCGCTGTCGGGTCCGTTGGATCATTGCTCCCGGTTGGATCGACGACGGCGTCAAAGACTTCGACAACGACCGGCTCGGACTCGGTAGGGGCCAAACCGTCCGCCGAACCCGTGGCTGCATTGCCGGGTGCATCGGGCACAATCACTACGACTTCATTCGAATCATCTGGCATAATTCAACCTCTCTTTTCTTTCTCGGTTAGCCGGCTCATTTTCTTGCGGCGGCAGGCGCCGGCGGCCGGGCATTCGATTTTGTTTTTGCACTCGCAGGCGCCGGCGGCGCGGCAGCCGGTTTTGCGGGTGCGGCAGCGGACGGCGGTGGCGGAACAGCTGGCTTAGTTTGTGCCGTGGCGGGCGGCGGCGGTGCGGCTGGTTTAGTTTGTGCAGTGGCAGGCGGCGGGGGGCCGGCAGCCGGTCTTGCTGGCGCGGCGGCAGGCGCCGCCTGTGAAGCCGGTTTGGGCCGCAACGTAAAGACGTTTTGACACTGCGGGCAGCGGACATTCAGTGACGTTTTGCCGCGCAAAACGGCAAGGGGGATGCGCATGGCGGCTTGACACTTGTTGCAAGCCACACGAATGGAGTCGGTGGGCGCCGGCGCGGCGGCGGACGCGACGGCACGCGCAGCGGCAGGCGCAGCAGCGGGCGAACCCGGCACCGGCTGCGGCGGAAGAGCAATCTTCTTGCGAACCGGCTGGATGCTCTGGCTCCAGCGCATAAGCTCGGGCTCGTGCGCCGCCTGACCGAGCAACCGCAAGCGCCGCGTGGTGTACATGGAGGAGGTGGTGGTCATTTCGGAGATGCGCGTCAATTGATCGTCGCTGGCCTCTTCCTGCTTCATCCATTCCTCAATGTTGACCTGCTTGAGGAGCCTGGCCGAGCGGATGGACCATGCGAGCAGAACGCGGCGCACAAGGGCTTCGTCACCGACGGCGAGCAGCCCGGCGCGGTCGGCGGTGATATCCGCTTGGCGCGCCCACGCCATCAGCGGTATGTCCACTGCGTCCTGGATCCATTTCGTAGGGCTGAGGCTGATCGCATTCAACACTCCCTGGGAAAGTACGCCATGCGTACTCACGTCGCCGGCGAGGAAACGAGACACCGTCTTCCAAAGGGCGTGGCCGGCGCGGCAGTGTCCCATCTCGCGCGCCAGCACGAAGAGCAATTCGTCGTTCTGGAAGTTATTCAGGATCGCGGTGCCCAGCACGATGAAGGAGCTGGTCTCCGTGCCGAAGGTAAAGGTGTTCCACATTTGATCGCCCGAAATATAGACATCGGGCATATTCGGCAGGCCGAGAATTCGCGCAGCCAGAACTGCTCGAAACCAAATATCGGGAAATTGCCTCGGACCGAGGCGAATGCCGTTGAACGTCGATTCGATCCACGGGCGGCCCACCCTGTCGGAGACGGCCTTCACGGCTGTGTGGAGCGTGGGGATCTTTTGCAATTTGGTCATTGCCTGGCCGTCCTGCGCCCAAAGAAAGACGGACCGATCGAGTTGGTAACCAGGAAGCAGCGGGCGGAGCCATCCACATTCCGGGCAGACAACCTCCGTTGCGCTGAGGCGGGCGCCATTGCCTCCGCAGACATTGCAGTTGGCCGCTTGGCTCGTCACCGAAGGCGCCGGCGCGGGCGCTGGAACCGTTGGAAGCGGCTGGACCGGGGCCGCAGCCGCTGGCTGCCACTGCCCTGCCGGCATCGCTTGGCCCGGCCCCGTGTTCACCGGTTGCCACCCGCCCGCGGTTGGCGGTTGTGCCAATGCTGCATTCGCAGGCGCCGGTTGTCCCGGAGCAACTGGGGTGACAAGCTGTGTCCCGCACATGGTGCAGAATCGTGTGCCCGGTATGCCAGGACCGTGACCTTGCGGACAGATCAGCGGGGAAGCGACGGTGGCCATGGGCTCTCCTTATTCCGGGTGCGCAGCCAGAACTTCAGTGACCCGCGAATTGAAACTCTGCTAACTTGAAAATCCAGCTCAGGAAGTAAAGGGCAGTCCCAGCATATACGGCCTTGTTGAAGTAAGCGTGCTCCGTGATCCGTCGAAATGACATGCGGCGCCAGAGCAAAAAGATGGCCGCCGGGATCAGCAATACTGTGCCCAGGAACGCCAAAATGCCGAACGGATTGGCGAGAAATGCGTTCCAGAAGTGGAGCCGGATCGCCCACGCGAAACAGGTGGTCAATCCGCAGCTCGGGCAGGGCAGATGCGTCAATCGCAGGAAGTTGCATGGAGGCAGCCCGAGCTGGGTATGCGTGCCATACCCGCATGCTGCCGGCTTCAGCCACGCCGCGGCCGCGAGAACAGCACAGGCAGACACCAGCATGCCAATGGCAACCGATTTGTCTCTCCGGCCGTACATGGTGGCGCTCCGGTGGACCTCAGAATCCGCGCAGCCCCGTTCTGCCCCAGAAAAAGAAGATCCCGATCAGAGAGAGAATCAAGGCAATGATGTTCAGGTAAAAGGCGCCTTTGGCCGAGCTTTCGTTCAATTGCGGGGCTCGCCCGGCAGCGATCTCATCCATGTCCTTCTTGGCGAGAAAGATGCCTGGAATCGCCGTAAACGGTCCGCAGCAGAACAGGGCCACGATACCGAGCCCGATGGCCCATTTGGTGTTCTGACCGGTCACCTTGGCGCCGACGACCATTGGAGCATAAACGCCAGGGGGCGCGGGAATAGCACCAGGTGGTGGCGGCGGATAGACGTTTGGCGGAGGAGGGTATGCGTTGGGGGGCGGAGGTTGGTTCGCGGCAGGTTGCTGCCACCCCGGCGCCGAAGACTGGTCCGCAGGGGCCGCGGGTTGCTGGACGACGAGCGGCGTTCCGCAGGTTGCGCAGAACGCGGCATTTGGCGCGTTTGTCCCGCCACAGCGTGGGCATCTCACTTCGTTCATCGCAAGTCACCTTGAATATTGTGTGAAAAACTCAGATCAGCAACAGCCTGCACGCGGCACTCTGGCGCGACTCAAAGGTCGCGGCCGGCGCGCCGGGTGCGCCGTTTACGGATTACGTTACCCGGGTTCGTGTTCGACAGGGGAGGAAAATCTGCGCAATTATAGCGGACCTGCCAATCTGAAGCAATCGCCAATAATCCTCCGCTGGGCGGGTCTGCCGGCGGCACTCGTGGACAACTGCCACAACGGCGCGGAACGCTGCACAATTCCGGATGCCAGTCAATCGCGTCGGTATCTGCCTGGGGCTACGCAGAACTCAGTTTTGAAAATCCGCGCAACTCAATGAGTGCAGGATCGCCAACTCGCTCAGTGAGACTCTAGCGGCCGGCCAAATGCGCCAGAGAATCGAGGATTTGGCCGGAAGGGCGCCAGGGTCCAAAGCCATTTCGTGAGTCTTTGGCTCTGAATGCTTTGCGTTAGAGAAAGCACGACCCGGCAAACGAATCGCTGCGTGGTTGTGGAGGAAGTTCCCGTACGAGCGCTCAGCGAGCGTCTGCTCGATGCAATCGTAGCGCAGGGCAGAGTTTCCTGCGAACCGTTCTCTGGACAGAATTCCCCGCTAACAGGGAAGAACACAGGGTAATTCGCGAAGCTTGCCCTTAAATCTTGCCAGCGAAGTTCTCTATGTCGCTGAATATACGCAAGTTCCCACTACGCAATTCCGATTTTCGAGCCGCACCGAACAGGAGATTATCATGTGCCTATCAGGGGGTAGAATTTGCCTGATGCCGGTTCTTCCGATCACCTCCACCACAGGCACTCCCGACCTCAGGTGTTTCAGCACCTCAATGATCTGCCCACTGCAAACCGCGGCAACTCCATCAGCAAAACGGTCTGTCTGATTCGGGCCCTTCACGTACTGGTCTGTCTCATTCCCACCGGCACAGATTCCGCCGGGCAGTCCACTTAGCGCTTCTTAATCACTTCAGGCCGTCAGTTTCAGGGGCAGGCTGACCGTGGCGCGGGCCCCTTCGCCATCGTCGCGATTTTGCAGCGAGATCTCGCCACCATGACTGCGGGCAATCTGTTGAGCTAACGCAAGGCCGATACCGCTTCCCGTGGTCTTGGTGGTATAGAACGGAACAAACAGGTTGTCTGGATTGGCGATCCCCAGGCCACGGTCTTCAATGATGATCTCCACGCGGGAGGGGCTCGTTTCCCACGTCACGCGCACAGGCTTTGCCCCGTTCGCCAGGGAGGCGTCAGCGGCGTTGGCCAGCAGATTGATCAGCATCTGTTCCAATTGATCCGAATCCGCATTCAGGCTGGCCTGGGGCCCCGGAACGAGTTCCACGTGAATGCGCTGTTCCAAAAGCACGACGCGCTCCAGCAACGGCGCGAGATGAACTGCTTTGAACTGCGGCGGAGGCAACTGCGCAAGTTGCCGGTACGATTGCACAAAGCGGTGCAGGGCGTCGGCGCGGCTCTCGACAACACTCAAACCGCGCCGAAAATCGTGCTGTGCATCATCGGGCAGGCTGCCCACGCGGGCCAACAGGCTGCCGGCAATGGACTTGATGGGCGCCAGCGAATTGGACAATTCGTGCCCAAGAACCCGGATCAGGCGCTTCCATGCGATCTGCTCCTCTTCCCGGAGCGGCAGGCTGACATCGGCTAGCAGGAGCAGCGTGTGGGGCACGCCATCCTGACGAAAAGCGGCCTTGCGCAGCAGCCAACGCGTAGACCCTGAACCGAATTCATGGATTGTATGATCCGGTGCTTCGAGAAGGTTCAGCAACCTGAGGTCACGCGCGCTATGGCCGATGCATCGGGAGTATGGCAAGGCCAGCAGTCTCAGGCCCGCCGGGTTGACAGTTTGCAGCAAGTTCTCGCGATCGAACGCGAATAGTGGCGTATGCATGACCTCAAACATGCGAGCCAACAGAACCGTGGATTCAAGCGAGCGTACTCTCTGCTTCTGCAGCAAGTCGGCTAGGGCGTTGACCTCCGCTGCAAGCTCACCGACCGCGTCAGTCACGCCAGCTCCTCGCGCGCGAAATGATGTGTCGCCCTCGCGCAGCGAGGCCACCACGTTCGAGAGCGTTTGCAGTGGGCGAACAATCCCGTCCAACAGAGAAGCGGCCACAATCGCAAAGTAGATCAGCAAGCCGCCGGCGAGGAGAACCGCAGAGAAGAGACTTATTCCGCTCTGGATCGCAAAGACGGACGCGAGAATCAGCCCGGGAAGCGTGAGCAGCAGGGAATGCCACCACGCCCGGCGGATTGCCGATCGCTTGTGCCCGCGCACGCCGCTCTCATAGGCCATATTTTTCAATGCGCCGGTAAAGCGCTGCGCGGCTCAGACCGAGCGCCTCAGCCGCCTGAGTGATGTTGTCGTTGCAGCGGCGAAGAACCTTGCGGATGAGAAGAGCTTCGACCTCATCGACGCTCATGCTTTCGAAGGACTGCGGCGCCTGTCGCGCTGTCGTGATGGCGAGGTCGGGCGGACCTACCTCGTCGCCATGGCACAACAGAACAGCGCGCTCCACGGCGTGCTCCAACTCGCGCACGTTGCCCGGCCAGGCATAACGCATCAAGTGCTGGATAGCCGATGGCGAAAAACCGCTGATTCGCTTGCGATAGCGGCTGCAACAGCGATGCAGGAAGTGCTGAGCAAGCAGCGGAATATCTTCGCGCCTGTCACGTAACGCAGGTAGGTGAATCTCGACGGTGTTGATGCGGAAGAGCAGATCTTCGCGGAAGTTGCCGGCTTTGACCTCTTCGCCTAACTGTGCGTTGGTGGCGCACAAAAGCCGCACGTCCACATGCCGGGTTTGCGAAGAGCCCACGCGCTCCAGTTCGCCTGCCTCAAGCACGCGCAACAGCTTGGCCTGCTGGCGCAATGGGACGTTAGCGATTTCGTCAAGAAAGAGCGTTCCGCCGTTGGCCAGCTCGAAACGGCCAATGCGGTCGGTGCGCGCGTCAGTAAAGGCGCCCTTCACATGTCCGAAGATTTCGCTCTCAAACGTTCCCTCCGGCAGTCCGCCGGCATTCACCGTCACCAGCGGCATGCGTGCGCGAGGCGAAGCGGCGTGGAGCAGTCTGGCGACGATCTCCTTGCCGGTGCCATGCTCGCCTGTGACGAGCACGTTGGCATCGGAGGGGCCGACCTGCGCAATGAGCTCGAGCACCGGCTGCATCGCGGGCGCCTGAGCGATGAACTCGGGCATGCCTTCGGCAAGCAGCAGGCGGTTTTCGAGCTCAAGCTGGCGTGCGCGGCGCAGTGCCTGGCGCAGCTCCGCATGAACGCGAATGAGTGAGAGGAGGCGCTCGTTCTCCCACGGCTTCTGGACAAAGTCGCGAGCGCCGCGCTTGATGGATTCGACAGCCAGCCCGATATTGCCCCAGGCGGTCATGACGATCACCGGCAAGCGTGAGTCGTACTCCTGGACGCGCGCCAGCAGATCCAGACCCTCCTGGCCGGAGGTGGTATCACGGGTGTAATTCAGGTCGATGAGCAGCACATCGTAGTCGCGCTGGCCGAGCGCTTCCATCAGCAAGTGCGGCGATCGCACGCAATCGACGTCGATGCCCTGCGGAGACAGCAGCAGCTCCACGGCTTCCAGAATGTGGGGCTGATCGTCGGCAACCAGAACGCGAATTCTTTCTTGCTTAACGGGAATGGTCTGCCTCCACTACGCCGCTCTTTGCATCGGCGATCGAGATGCCATAGTTCTCAAGGACCGAGCCGGTAGCGCGCCGCACTTCGATGCGCGCCTTTTCATAGTCGGTTTCGGCGGCTACCAAAGCAGACTCGGCCAGTGCCAAGTCGTGCTCGGCGGAAAGGGTCTGCTGGTTTGACCCTGCCCCAAGCTTTTGCTCCTGTTGCATAATATCGAGCGTCTTCTGGGCAAGGTCGCGGGCTTGGCGAGCCGCATCTACGCGGCTGGCGCCCTGCTCCAGCGCAAAGCGCGCATTCCGAACCTCGATGCGGATGCGCTTCTTCAACTCCTCAAGATAGACCTGCGACTGCCGGTATTCGAGCTCGGTCCGGTACTGGTCAGCCTTGGCGATTCGGTTGCGCAGCGGAATGGTCAATTGAAGGCCCACTTGATATTCAGGCGAAGAATAATTGAACGCATTGTCTACCGCGCCGCCGAAGTCCGCAGGCACGTTTGCGCCGGAGCTGTTCAAGGGGTTGGGCGTGCCAGCGTACCCTGTGCCGGCATAGAAGCCGTAAACCGTAAGCGCGGGCAGCAGAGCGTTGCGGGCGGTCTTGCGGCTGAGTTCGCTGTTCTCAAGAACGAGGCTCGACTCCTCAAGCTCGGTGCGATTCTTGAGCGCATAGGCAATCATGTCCTGCACCGGCTCCATGTTCGGCTCGACTTCGGCGCTGATGTGGTCGACAGGAACAACCGGCATGTCCTGCAACACAGGGTCATCGAGCGAGCGGGTAATGGCGTTCTTCATGTACAGCTCTTGCAGCTCAAGATTCGTGCGGGCTACGGTCAAGTCCTGCTGGCGGGTGGCCAAATCCGCCTCCGCTTTCAGTACGTCCATCTCCGGAATTGCCTGGAGCTCGAGCTGCTTGCGGGCGGTGTTCAGAGTCTCAGTGGCAAAGGCCACCGAGCGCTCGCCCACTTGCTCGTTATCATAGGCGTTCACCAGATCCCAGTACAGGTCGCAAATCTGGGTCACGGTGGCAATGAGCTGGGCACGGAAGGCGATATCGGAGACTATCTGGTTGGTTTTGGCAATGCGCAGGAACCGCAGGTTTGGTCCCAGGCCAAAACCGGCCAGCAACTGCTGATCCGCGTAGAACTCAAAATAGGAGTTGAGCTGGGGATTGAGCGTATTGTTGGGACTGTTGGTGGTTTGGCGATTGTTATTCCAAGCGACCTGGATGCCGCCTCCGGTGGGGAACGCCTGCGAGTAGGAGAAATTGCCCAGGAACGTGTTCTGGTGAATCACCGGAACGCCGTAGAGGATGCGGTTGGGCAAAAGCTGGGTGGTGTGATCCACGTAAGTCCTCGCGCTGATGTACGGATCGTATGTGGAAACCGCAGTGCCCGTGCCCAGTGTGGATTGCACAAGGCCCGACGCACCTGCGCCCGCTCCGCCCGCACCGCCTGAGGTGCCGCCAGCACCCGCTCCCGCGCCGCCCGCAAAGAGGCCGCCTGCGCCTCCGGGAGTGCCCGACACCACGCCCGTATTCACGCCGCGCACCGATCCGCCGGCCGCCGTGCGCAATACATCCATCTGCGCAATGGGCAGGTTGTAACGCGCAATCACCAGGTCAAGGTTGTTCTCAAGCGCCAAATCGATGGCATCCTGCAGCCTTAGATACAGCTTGCCGTCGCGAATCAAAGAATCGAGGCGCACTGAATTTGCCAGGCTGGGTGGAGGAACAGCCTTTCCGCGATAGGCGTCGAATGGATTGCGCGACGCGTGCTGCAGTTGCTCGAAGGGAATGTTGTCCTGATGTGCCTGCACAGGCGCCGGCGCGACCGGCGCATTTTGCATGGCCGATGGAGCTAACGGAATCGAAGGCGCGGCAGGTCCGGATGGTTCGACGGCCAGCGCCAGGTTCGCTTGCAGAAGCAGAATGGCGGCAACGGCCTGGATCCGACGTGCCGGACTTGACGGATGAAGACGGATATCGGAACGGTTCACTTGGAGCCAACCTCCATCGGCTTTGCTGCAAGGGTTTCATCGCGCGTGATCCACCCGTCGCGCAACTCCACAATGCGCCGGCTGTAGCGCGCGTTCTCTTCAGAGTGCGTCACCTGCACGATGGTCGTGCCTTGACGGTTGAGTTCGCAGAAGAGGTCCATGATCTCGCGGCCCTGCGTGGAGTGCAGGTTGCCGGTGGGCTCGTCGGCCAGCAGCAGTGATGGCGCGTGCACCACGGCGCGCGCAATGCCCACCAATTGCTGCTGCCCGCCGGAGAGCTGCGAGGGAAACAGGTCCTTCTTGGCCACAATCTGGAATCGGTCCAGAATGTCGGCGACCATGCCTTGCCGTTCCCTTGCGGGCAGATTCTTGTAAGAAAGCGGCAGGTCAATATTCTCGGCGACCGTAAGATCGTCGAGGAGGTGATAGCTTTGAAAGACCATTCCGATGCGTTGGCGGGCCAGGTCGGCGCGCTGCTTGCGGTTGAGCGTATGGACGGCGGTTTCGGCGAACCAGTACTCGCCCTTCCATCCGTCATCGAGGAGCGCCAGCACGTTCAGGAGCGACGACTTCCCCGCTCCCGACGGTCCCATGACGGTGACAAACTCACCTTCGCGGATGCTGAGCCCGATCCGGCGCAGCACCCAGGTCTCCGTGAAGCCGTTCTTGTAACTTCGTTCGACGTTTTTCAGTTCGATCATGATGTTCGAGTGACTCCAATCTCAGAGGTTATGCATCCGTTCAACTTATTCGGTTCTCAATGCCTGCATAGGTTCGATGGAAGCTGCCCGGCGCGCCGGCAGCAGAACTGCACAGCCGGACACAACGATCATCGCCGCAATCGCCAGCACTAAGCTCACCGGATCGAGCGGCGACATCATGTAGAGCATCGACTTGAGCGAACGAACAGCGAGAAGCGTGAGCGGTATGCCGGCGGCAAGTCCCGCGATCAGCACCCACAGACTTTCGCAAAAGACCATGGCCAACACCTGACTGCGGCTTGCGCCCAGCGCCATGCGCACGCCAATCTCGGTGGTGCGGCGGCTTACGCGGAACGAATACGTGCCGTATAAACCGGTGGCGACGAGCAGGGCCGCCAGCACACCGAAGAATCCGCCCATGGCAGCGAACATACGTTGAGATTCATAGGATTCTTCGAACTGCGCCCGCTGCGTCATCGGTTTTTCGAGGGGAATGTCGGGATAAGCAGCGGCCATCATTTTGCGCACCGCGGGCAACATCGCCAGGGCGTCGCCGCGGGTGCGCATTTCGATATGCATGATTCCGACCGGATTGGATTGCATGCGCGCAAAATAGGCGATGGGCGTGGGCCCCTCATCCACCGACGTATATTTGCTGTCGCGTGCCACGCCGACAATGCTGCAGCCGAGAAGCACATGTCCCAGCGGATTGGTATTGGCAAGATACCGCTTCACAAACGTTTCGTTCACCACCGCAACCTTTGGCGTGCCCGCCCCGTCGGAATCAGCAATATCGCGGCCCGCAAGAAGCGGGATGCCCATGGTGGTGAAGAATCCTGATCCCACATCGTTCGAACGCAACTTGCCTCGCTCCCTGACGCCATCGAGCATGAAGGTGCCGCCGTTGGCGGACCATCCTGAGCCGGGACGATCATGTGCCATCGAGACAGACTCGACGCCGGGCATCTGGCGAAGGCGGTCAAGCAGGGCGCGGTAGAAAGCGTGCGTATCGGTCTGTCCCAGCGGCGTGATGCCGAAGACCAGGAGCCCGTCGGCCTGCATGCCCAGATCCTGCGTGGCGTAGTTGCGCAGCGTGCGCAGCAGCAGGCTGGCGGCCATAAGCAACACCAGACACATCACCATCTGCGCAGCAAGCACGATGCGACCACCGAGTGCACGGCTTTGCGCCGTAGTGGCGTTTAAGGATGCGGACCGCAAGACGTCCGCGACAGGGGCATTCATCACGCTCCGCAGGGGAACGAGGCCGAAAACCAGGGCGGCCAGCGCAGAGAGCAGCAGCGTAAAAACCAAAACCGTTCGATCCGGGCTGAGACCGGTTTCAATGCCCGACCAAGCCGCCAGCATGCGTGTGGCTGAGACCGCGAACAACCAGCCTACCGAAGCCCCAGCGCCCACCAATAGCAGGCTTTCCAACAACAAGTGGCGAAAGATTGCGACGCGGCCCGCGCCGATAGCCAGACGCACACTGAATTCGCGCCTGCGGACCGTGTTACGCGCCTGCACCATCATGGCCACATTGGTGCAGGCTATCAGCAACACCAATCCGACAAGTCCCATAAGAATCAGCACAGACGTGCGGTATTCCTCGTTGTACCCGCCAACACCGCGGGCCGGTGCGAAATCCAGGAGCGGCTTCCATTGCTTCGGATCCACCGAACCGACCGTTCGGTTCACCGCCTCGCCCAGGGCCCCGCTAAGCGCCTGTTGCGCTTGCATCGGCGTCACGCCCGGCCGCAATCGTGCCATCATGCGCAGGGCCCACCACTTGGGCGTGCCGTAGAGAGAATTAAACTGGGCGGGCGCACCCCAAGCATTCAGTTCGGGCCGGCTTTGCAACGGAATCCAGAAATCGGTTGAGGTGGCTGGTTCTATGCCCTTAAACTCGCGGGCCGCAATACCGATAATTGTCATGGGCACGCCCTTGACGTAGAGCGTGTGCCCCAGCACTGTGGGATCGCGGGCATAGCTTCGCGTCCAGAAATCGTAGCTCAGCACAACCAGCGGCGCATGGTTCTTCTCGTCTGCCAGCGCAAAGCCGCGGCCGCGCTCGATCGGTACGCCCAGCCCGGAAAAGAAGTTGCCGCTGACCTCTTCACCCTCGGCTTCTTCTGGAAGCTCACCGTGGCGCACTGCTACGCTGCCTGTGAAGCTGAGTGGTACATAGCCAATAAGTTCTTCAAAGACGTCGCCGTGCTGACGCAACGCCTCGAAGACCGGCTCGGAAAAGGAGGTATTTGAGTCTCCGGTATTGCCCGCGCCCGGCGGCTGGCCCTGGCCGTTGGCCATACGCACATAGGAAAGGCCCTCGGGACGGTTCACGGGCAGCAATTGCATCAGGATTGCATTCATCACGCTGAAGACAGCGGTATTGGCGCCAATGCCGAGAGCCAGCATCAGCACCACGATCAGCGCAAAGCCGGGCGACTTGCGCAGTTGGCGCAGCGCGTAGCGAAGGTCGTACCATAGTCGATTCATCGCGTTTCTTCTCCGTTAGAGATCAGAATGACTACTCCGTTCTGAGCGCCTGCATGGGTTCGAGGTGCGAGGCGCGCCACGCTGGCGCCAGGCAGGCCAGAGCCGCCACCAACAGCAAAGTCCCTGCCACTGCAGTGAAGACCGCCGGATCGAGCGGCTGCGTTTCGTAGAGCATGGTGCGCATCTGGCGAACTGATGCTGCGCTGGCAGCGAGTCCCAACGCCAATCCGATGAACGCCGGCCGCAGCCCGTCTGCAAGCATCAGGCAGAGCACCTGCTCCCGCTGCGCCCCCAGCGCGATGCGAATGCCGATCTCGTTTGTGCGCTGCGCGGCAACGTAAGATAGAACGCCGAAAAGCCCGACAGCGGCCAACACAAGTGAGAGCACTGCGAAGCTGGAAAGCAGTGTTGTGTCGAAACTCTGATCGAGAGTGGATTTGCCAATCAGTTGATTCATGGTGAGAATTTCGGAGACGGGCAAGTCGCGGTCCATACTTTGAATCACGCGTTGCACAGGCAGCGCTAACTGTTCCACGTCGCCTGCAGAGCGAACTGCGAGGGTGGCGATGTTCTGATCTCCCGCGAAGAGCGGATAGTACTGCATTGGCGCGGGCTGCTCGCCAACGGCGTAGCGCGTATCGCCTACCACGCCAACAATGATGGCGTCTCGATTCAGGTCGCTGGGATGCAGGTGTTTGCCGATCGGATCCTCGTCCGGGAAGAATTTCCGGGCGAACGATCCGCTGATCATCACCTCATTTGCGTGGTCTAGTATTTGTCCATCGTCGAACGTATGTCCGCGCAGGATGGGAATGCCCATGGCCGCGAAGTAGCCAGGATCGGCCCTACGGTAAATGGCGAAAAGGCCCTTCCCTTGGGTCAGGGGAGGATGCTCAACGATGCTGAATGATACATCGCCCCAGTATCCCTGGCCGGGAACTGCGGTCACAATACCGGCGGCCTCCACGCCCGGCAGCGCCCGTACCCGCTCCAGAAGCGTCTGAAAGAAATTGGCAGGCGCAGGGCCCGGCGTCTTGTAGCGGGCGCCGGGCAAGGCGATGCGCATGGTGAGGACATTGTCGGTGGCGCAGCCGATGTTCGTGGCTCGAAGCCGCTGGTAGCTTTTGAGCAGCAGGCTCGCCCCAACGAGCAGCACGACGGTCAACCCGACTTCGGCGGCAAGCAGGACCTTGCGCAGACGGGCTCGCTGCTTGCCTGAACTGTGCGATTTTGAAGACTCATGCAGCGCAGCGAGGACATGCTTGTCGTGGGCGTTGAGGGCGGAGATCAGCCCCGAAAAGAGCGCGCAGAGCGCGACTACGCCCACAGTGAAGGCCGCCACGACGGCGTCGACATGGATGGAGCCGGAGCGCGCCATGTCCTGGCGCAAGTCGACAAGCCATGAAATGGCGCCATAGGCCAGCACGAGGCCTCCTGCGCCGCCCGCGGCCGAGAGGAGAAAACTTTCCATCAGATGCTCGCGCAATAAGCGCAATCGGCCGCCGCCCAATGCGGTGCGAATCGCGAGTTCTTTGCGCCGCGCAGCCGCCCGGGCCACAAGCAGATTGGCTACGTTCAGGCAGGCAATCAGCAGCAGGCACGCTGTGGCTGCGAGCAGCACATAGAGCGGACGCTCGATATTGCCCACTAGGTGCTCCAGTAGGGGACGGCTGTTGGCTGCGGCGGAGACGAAGGGATCGTCGAGATGGGCGTTATGCAGTTGGCGCGTAATGACGGTCAAGTCGGCCGTCGCCCGTGCCTCGGTGATCCCAGGCTTCATCCGTCCGACCACATGGAACACGTGATTGTCGAGCGCCGAGGTCACTCTTTCGGGGTCGTAGTGATAGACAGGAATCCAAAGCTGCGTAGTGGATTGAGGAAACTCGAACCACGCTGGCATGATGCCGATGACGGCGTAAGGTTTGCCATCAACATAGATGGTCCGATTCAGGATGGCCGGGTCGCCTCCGAATCGGCGCTTCCACAAGCTCCAGCTCAGCACCGCTGTGCCACTCGAAGCAAGGTTGTCGTCTGCCGCAGTAAAGCCGCGTCCAAGTGCCGGCTGCACGCCCAGCGTCGGGAACAGGTTCCATGAAACTAACTCAGAGTTGAGCGTCTCCGGCAGATCTCCGCCCGATCCTGAAAGACCTACCTGGGCATCCTGCATGAGAGCCATGCTGCTGAAGCTCCGGTTCTGACTGTTCCACTCGGAATAAACGCCCCCCGCTACGCCGTTGTATGCGAATTCGCTGCCGCTCACCGTAAGGTGTTCATAAAGCATCAACAACCGGGTCGGGTCTTCGAAGGGCAGCGGCTTGAGCAGCACACTGCGCACCACGGTGAACAGCGCCACGTTGGCGCCGATCCCTAGTGCCATGACCAAGATGGCCATGCTGGTGAACCCAGGTGCGCGGCGCAACTGGCGCAGCGCGGTTCGGAGATCGTGAAAGAGCGCGTTCATTCGAGTTCCTCCTCGGGGATTATTCGGTGCGCAGCGCCTGCATGGGTTCGATGGAAGCCGCGCGGCGGGCGGGGATGAAGCCGGCCGCAGCGGCGCAAAGGACAAGCATCAGCGGCGCGCCAGTCAGCGCCATCGGGTCATAACAGTCCACGCCGTAGAGCATGACCTTCATCAAGTAGCCGGCATAGAGCGATGCGGGAATCCCCAGCACAAGGCCGATGAGGATTTGCCAGAGCGCGCCGCGCATCACCATGTTCACCACGCTGGCTCGGCTTGCGCCCAGAGCCATGCGGATGCCGATCTCGCTGGTGCGCCGGGCAACGAAGTAAGACATAACGCCATAAAGTCCTACCGAGGCAAGAATGAGCGCCAGCATGCCGAAGAGGCTGCTGAGCCGTGCAATCAGGCGATCCTGAATGAAGTTGCCGGCCACCTGTGCGCCAAACGAGCGAAGATCCATCACCGTTAGGCTGCGATCGATGCCGGCCAACGTATGACGAACCAACGCGTCCACATTTTGCTGCGGACCGTCGAACGCGAGGATCAGTGCGTTCATCATCATGGATTGGCTCTCGGTGGAGATCATCTCCGGCTCCTTGTAACCCGCAAATGGTTGCGAAAGCGGACGCAGAAAGACAGGGCGAACCGGATGCGTCGGGACGTTCATCTTAAAGTCGCGGAAGACGCCGACGATCTCAAAGCTTCCCGAGTATTGCGGCAAATCGATGCCGAAGTGCTGGCCGATGGGGTCCTGGTTGGGGAAGAATCGTTTCACGAAGGTCTCATTGACCATAGCGACCGGCGGCGATGTGGCCGTGTCCTGCTCGGTAAAGTTGCGTCCACGCACAATGGGCACGCCGATGGAATCAAGAAAGCGGGTGCTGACGCGATCCCACGTAGAGCCGCAGTGATCGCCGGGGCGCGGAGCGGGATGACCTTGCTGGATGACGCACTCGCCCCAGTTGTCGCCTTCGAGCGGGCTGTACATGGCCATGCTCATGCTGGTCACGCCGGGCAGCGCGGAGAACCGGTCTTCGATCTGGCGGTAGAGTTCGGGCAGCCGGTCCGTTGTGTAGCCGGCGCCGGCCGGGTCGAAGTGCAACACATAGCGATTGGCCGTAGCGACGCCAAAGTCCTGGTCTTCGAGATGAGCAAGCGACTTGGTCATCAGGATTGCCGCGGCCAGCAGAACGACTGACAACGCGGCCTGGAAGACGACCAGCGATTTCTGCGGCAGAGAAGAGCGGTCACGCGTGGAGCGGTTGATGCCGCGCAGAGCCTCCGCTGGCTGCGCATGCGACGACAGCCACGCCGGGCCGGTGCCGAACAAGAATTCCCGTGACCAGCGAGACAACAAACGCAAAGCTGAGAACCGGCAACGATGGGCTGGCTTCGATCGGCAGATTTCGCGCGTCGGGGAATGCGAGAGCGAGAATGGTATGAGAGCCGGCATAGGCAACCGCCAGGCCTGTAAAACCGCCGATAAGCTCAACAGCACGCTTTCGGTAAGAACCTGCCGGATGACGCGGCGGCGTCCAGCGCCGAGGGCCACGCGCACGGCGATCTCAGAGCGGTGCGTCGTGGCGCGCGCCAGCATCAGGTTGGCGATGTTTGCGCAGGCGATGAGCAGCACGACCAGGCGAGAGGATCATGAGCAACTTGAGGCCCTTGCCCGTCTGCTGCTGCAGGTTCTGGATGCCGCCACCGGCAGGTGAAAGCACGACGTGCATCTTGGGAATGATTGCCGCTCCGCCATCTCGAGGTCATCGACGGACGCGAATAGAGCCACTGGCGCACAGCGCCGGAGAGCTTGGCCTGCAACGCGGCGACGTTCGTCCCGGGTCGCACTCTGCCGACGGGATAGAGCCAGTGTGAGTCGGGATGATGCAGGATAGAGTTGTTGCCGCGGATGTACGGCTCGGTCTGGATCGGAATCCAGAAGTCGGGGGGGTTGGGTCTGACGCGGTCGCCGAAGAAGCCCGGCGGCGCAATGCCGATCACCGTAAAGGGCCGCGCCTGGATATAGATTGTCGAGCGCACGATCGATGGATCGGAGGCGTATTCGCCCTGCCACGCCTGATAACTCAGAACAACCGCCGGCGACGCGGTCGCCATGTCGTCGTTGTCACTGAACACGCGACCCGCATACGCGCCGATGCCCAGCGTGGAAAAGTAATTTCCCGAGACGAATTCGCCGTTCAGCGGTTTGGGTAGAGCATCGCCGCGGCGCACGCTCCATGGCCACTGCCCAGCCTGAGCCGCCGCCAGTTGTTCGAACTCCGGCGCGGAATTCTTGAGGTACTGATACAGATCGAAGGAGAAGATCGAGAAGTCGCCGGTGGTCGATGCGTCGCCGGGAAAGCCGCCTTCGACGCAGCAATCGTCGGTGTCGCCGATGCGGTAAAGTTGTGCGGAATCGGCGACCGGCAACGAGCGCAGCAGAATGCCGTGAATCAGTGTAAAGATGGCCGTGTTGGCGCCGATGCCCAGTGCAAGTGTGAGCATCAACAGTCAGCGTGAAGCCCGGCGATTTGCGCAACTGGCGCAGCGCGTATCGAAGGTCGTGCCACAGATTGTTCATCACGTATCTTCTCCGTTTTGGTTTTCGGCGTGATTTACTCGGTTCTCAGGGCCTGCATGGGTTCGATGGATGCGGCGCGGCGGGCGGGAACAAGCGACGCCGCCAGCGCCAACGCCAGAATGGAAAGCATCGCGAGCGCGATCACTGCCGGGTCCAGCGCATCAACCTGAAAGAGCATCGAGCGCAGCAGTCGTGTGGCGAAGAAGGCTCCGACCCCGCCCAGAACACAGCCGGCAAGACCCAACCTGCCGCCGGATACCAGGATGAGACGTACGATGCTTGATCGTCGACTGCCCAGCGCCATGCGAATGGCGAGCTCGTGGGTGCGCTGCGCTGTGGCGAATGCAATGACGCTGTAGATGCCGAGCAGCGCCAGCAGCGCGGCCGCGCCGGCGAACGTCGAGATCAGCACGGTGTTGAAACGGCGCGATCCCTGACCCTCCTCGACCAGTTGCTCCATGGTTGCAACATGAATGAGCGGCAACTGCGGGTCAAGCGAGTGGACGACAGAGCGAAGGCCCACAGCCATCTGCTGCGGAGGCAACGTGCCGCGCAACACAACCGTGCCGTAATTGCCGTACAGCATGTTGGGAGGGGCAAACTTGCCGATGGAGGGTTTGAGCTGGGACGCCGGCTGGTAGAACTGAGGCAGCGTGTCTTGATCGGCACCGCTTTGCTTGATGTCGCCCACCTCTCCGACAACCGTTTGCCAGGGCATCGGCGACCCTGCCACGCCGATGTAGAGCCGCTTTCCGATTGGGTCCTGATTGGGCCAGTACTTTTCGGCCAGAGTGCGGTTCACGATTACCACCAACGGAGCACTGGCCGCGTCGGCGTCGCGGAAGTAGCGCCCCCGCAGCAGAGGAATGCCCGCGGCCTGGAAGTAGTCGCCGATGACCCGGCCGTTCCAGGCCAGATTGAGGCCGGCTCCCGAAGGCGGAACGTAGCCCTCCGGAACGAATGTCGTATTATCCGCGCCTCCGCCGGGCAGTGCTGTAGTGACCCCGACCGCCTCGACACCCGGCAATGCTCTCAGCTTCTGCAACAGTGTCTGGTCGAAGACGTCCACCGCGGCCTGGCTGGAGTATTGCCGGCCGGGCAGCCCGAAGAACGCCGTCATCGTGTGGTCCGTGCTGAAGCCGAGATCGACCTCGCGGAGCTTTTCAAAGCTGCGCAGCAGCAGGCCGGCCCCGGTGAGAAGCACAAGCGCTGCTGCGAGTTCACAAACCACGAGAACCGACCGCAGCCGAGCCTGGCTGCCGGCCGGCGTATCCGTTCGGCCGCCTTCCTTCAGGTGGTCATTCACGCTGGTCCGCGCCGCGGCAACCGCCGGAAGGGCGCCGCAAATCAGGCCCGTAAGCAAGACCAGCAGAAATGCGAACCCGACAACCCCGTAATCAAGCGAGATGGCGCTGACACGAGGCAGAGTCTCGGGAAGAAAGCGAGTGCCGACGCGGAGAGCGGCCCATGCCAGAACGAGGCCGCCCAGGCCGCCCGCCAGGCTGAAGGAAAGAGACTCGAGGAGGTTCTCGTAGAGTATCCTCGTCGTGCTTGCCCCCATAGCCATTCGCACCGCGGTTTCGTGACGGCGGCGAATGACCCGAACCAACAGCAGAGCCGCAAGGTTGGCGCAGGCAATGATGAGCACCACGGCCACGGCGAGAAAGAGCATGCGCACGAGCGGCCTGGCCTGGGCCACGGTCGCGTCCATCAGGCTCTCTACCCGCGCGTGAATGCGCATCGATTGGATGACCGAGGGCAGGCGCTGCACGATCTCCGGCCCCGCCGGCTCCATATTCTGCCGGGCCTGTTCCGCCGTCACATCCGGCTTCAACCGCCCCAGCAAAAAGTAGTTCCAGCTTCCGGACTGGTTCACAAGCTCGCCTTGTGTAAAGCTCATGGGAACCCACAGCTCACTGCGGTTCAGCTGCCCGGGAACCAGCGGGAACTCAAATGTGCGCGGCATGACGCCGATGATCTCGTAGGTTCTGCGGTCGAGCAGAAGCTTTTTCCCCAGAACGTTCGCATCACCGGAGAAGCGGTCGCGCCACATCTGGTAGCTGATCACCGCGACTTGTTGGCTCTCGTCATCCTCGCGCTGCGTGAAAGTTCGCCCCATCAGGGGTGCGACGCCGAGCACCTGGAAGACCGTTGCGTTCATTCGTGCCGCGCTGATCGCCGCCGGCTCTCCCTGGCCCGACAGCTCGAACCCAACCTGTCGGTATGCACCCATCGCAGAAAAGACATTTGTCGCACGCGAATAAATGCCCACCGCCGGAGCCGTGACACGAGGGGCGCCTCCGTCGAGGGGCACTCCCTCAGGGATATTTCCCAAAATCACTAGCCGGTCCGGTTCAGGAAAAGGCAAAGGCCGCATTAGAACACCCTCGACGATGGAGAAGATGGCGGTGGTGGTGCCTATGCCAAAGGCCAGTGTCAGCACGGCAGTGAGTGTGAACCCAGGCGACTTGCGCAACTGGCGTAGTGAGTAGCGAATGTCCTGAAGCAGCGTGTTCATATTCGTTTCTCCTCGATAGCGCGTTATTCGGCGCGCAGCGCCTGCATGGGGTCAATGGAAGCCGCGCGGCGAGCGGGGATGTAGCTGGCCAAGACGGCTACGCCGGCCAGCAGCAGCGAGACGCCGCCAAAGGTGAGCAGGTCCGTGGCCTTGACGCCGTAGAGCACGCTGGAGAGCACGCGGGTCACTGAAAAGGCGGCCGCTAATCCCAGAGCGAGACCGATGAGAACCAGCCGCAAGCCCTGTTTCATGAGAATGCGAAGCGCTTTGCCGCGCGAAGCGCCGAGGGCGATGCGAATGCCGATCTCATGCGTGCGCTGCTTGACGGAGTAAGAGATCAATCCGTAGAGGCCCAGGGTGGCGAGGAAGAGTGCAATGAGGCCCTGGCCGCCCGCGATGATGGTGCCCATGCGCATCGGAAACATGCCCAGCGGACTGCTGACGATCTGCTGATCGAGGGAGCGAATGTTGTAGACCGGCATCTCGGGGTCCAACTGGGCGACGGCTTGCTTGACCGACGCGGTGATTTCGAGCGGGTCCATTCTTGTGCGCACAACGATGGTGACGCCTTGCTGAAAATGCTGCGCTAGCGGATAAAAGATCAGCGGGCGATTGGTGTCGGCCATCGCATAGTAGCGCATCTCGCCGACGACGCCGACGACCTGCATCGTGTCTCCCTGGAGTACCAGGCGCTTCCCAACAGGGTCGGAGTTGGGCCACAACTGCTGAGCAAGCGTTCGATTGATGATGACCACGCGCGGCGCGGCCTCATTGTCGTGCGCGGTAAAATCGCGGCCTGCAAGAACGCGTGTGCCCAGGGTTGCAAGATAGCCATGTTCGACAGATGTACAAACAACGGTTAAAAACTTCTGGATCTCGGACGGGGTTTGACCCTCTGGCCAGACGCCGGCGCGCATACCGCCTCCCATATCAAGAGGAAGATGCGTGGCGAGGCTGGCGCTGGTGACGCCGGGCAGGGCGCGGAGCTTATCGAGCAACTGCGCTTGAAATTGCCGGCTGCGCTCATCGCTGTAGCGTTGCAACGAAGGATCGACCGTGGCGAGAAAGATGTGATCCGGGCGAAAGCCGAGATTGATCTGCGCGAGTTTTTGCACGCTGCGCGCGGCCAATCCGGCGCAAATCAGCACCACGCACGAGAATGCCACCTGGGCAATCACCAACAAGCTGCGCAGCCGATGGCGGGTTCCAGCGGCGGAAGGCGAGTTCTTCAGCAATGGCAAAATCTCCAGCCGGGTCGCCTTCAGTGCGGGGTGCAGACCCGTAAGGATGCCCGTGGCCAACGAGGCGACAAAGGTGAAGACAAACAAGCGCCAGTCGGTTCCGGTGTTGGCCCGGGGCGCAAAGTCGCCGGGAACGGACATCTTGCCGAGCAATTGAATAACGGTGATGGCGGCCATTGCGCCGATGGCTCCGGCGGCGAGCGCCAACAACGTGCTCTCGGCGAGCAACTGGCGCAGCAGCCGCCAGCGCGTGGCGCCCAGAGCGCCGCGAATCGCCACCTCCCGCTCGCGGTCGGCGGTGCGCGCATAGAGCAGATTGGCCACATTCGCCATCGTGATCGCCAGCACCAGCAGCGCCAGGATCATCAGCGCGCCGGCAACCAGCGGCATGAAGTTGGCCACAAAGGGAGTAGGCCGGCACATCGATTCGCGCAGAACCACGGCGGCTTCGGCCGGCGGGTGAAATACAGGATAATCCTTGAGAAGACGCGCCATCACAAGTGAGGTCGCGGCACGGGCTTGCGCAAGGCTGGCGCCCTGCTGCAAGCGGCCCATCATGGATACCGATAAGTAGCCTCGATTGGTGAAGACTTCGTTGCCTCCGGGATTCATCAGCGGCAGCATCGAAATCGGCACAAATCCGCTCAGCGCCGTGCCCCAGCTCGCGCCCACGAATTTGGGCTGCGTGACGCCAACCACGGTAAAGGGCAGGCCGTTGATCTTCACCAGTTGGCCGATAATATGCGGGTCGGCGGCAAAGCGGTTCTTCCATGTGTCGTAAGTAAGAACGATGATGGCATCCGCGCCTGCTGTGCGGCCCTCATCGGGCAGAAAAAGCCGACCCAGCATCGGCTGCGCGCCCAGCACCGTAAAGTAGTTGCCGCTGACCACATGCACATAGGTTCTTTCGGCGGCTTCGCCCGGGCGGCTCATCTGGACTGACGACTCCAGATAGGCCATGATTCCGGAGAAAGCCTTCGCCATCTCCGGAAAATCATGGCTGCCTCCCTCGGCAGAGCGCTGAAAGTCTAGAAAGTCCGGATACGAAGCCTGAAGCAGAATCGGCGACTGAGGTATCTTCTGTGTAATCATCACCAACTTTCCTGGGTCCGCTGCCGGCAATGGCCGCAGAAACCAGTTGTTGATCATGAAGAAGATGGTGGCGTTGACGGTGAGTCCCAGCGCCAGCGTAATGATGGCCACAAACGTGAATCCGGGCGACTTGCGCAACTGGCGCAGCGCGTAGCGGATATCGTGCCAGAGATTGCTCATTCCATGTCTCCTTGCCGTGCGGGACTCCTCTTACTCGATTCGTAGAGCCTCCGCAGGTTCAACCGATGCGGCGCGCCGCGCGGGCAGATAACAGGCAGCCAGCGCAACCAGCAGCAGCACGGTTGGAACCAGCGCGAAGGTCAGCCCATCGTTCGACCCGATTCCGAAAAGCACTCCGCGCAGAAAACGAGCAAAGATCAGCGAGGCTACGAAACCGGCGCCGAGTCCCGCCAGCGTGAGGCGAAGTCCCTGTCGTAGGACCTGCCCGGAAACGTCACTGCGACTGGCGCCGAGCGCCATGCGGATACCGATCTCGTGCGTGCGCTGCCGGGTGGTGTAGGAGATCACGCCATACAGGCCCACGGCGGCCAGGATCATGGCCAGCACGCCGAACGAGCCCGCGAAGACCACACCGATGCGCTGAAAGACGCTGCCCATCTGCATGCTCGACTTGAGTGTGGTGACACCGTACAACGGCAAATCCGGATTGAGGGAGTGGATGGTCCGCTCGACTGCCGACGCATAGGCCATCGGATCGCCGGCCACGCGCACGTGAAGAATCAATTCCTCGTTTTCGTATCGCTGCGTCAGCGGGAAAAGAACCAGCGGAGCCGGATCGTAGACCAGTCGCCGGTATTTTGCGTTGCCCGTGACGCCCACGACTGTGTAGTTTGTGCGGCCAACCTGGATGTGCTTGCCGACCGCGTCCTGGCCCGGCCAGAAGCGATCGACCAGGGCCTGGTTGACCATCAGGACCGGCTGCGAACCGTCCGTATCCGAAGAGCTGAACTCGCGGCCCGCTACGAGCGGCGTGCGCATCGTCTCGAGATACTGGGTCGACACCGTTCCCCTGTCGGCTTCCACAGACTCATGCGGGCGCGGGACGTAGCCTTCTGGCATGACACCCGAGGAGTGAATGCTGAAGTTCAGGGGCGAGAAGTCGGCCAGCGTTGCAGCTTGCACGCCCGGCAGAGCGCTTACGCGCGCCAGGACCTGGCGTTGGAACTCCAGCGCCTGCGCATCGGAGTAGTTCAGCGGGCTCAGATCGAATGAGGCGAGGTAAACATGATCGGGATCGAAGCCGGGATCGAGGCTCTGCGCCTTCTGGAGGCTGCGGAAAAAGAGGGCAGCGCAGGTAAGAAGTACCAGTGAGAGCGCGACTTGAAGCACCACCAGGCTTGAGGTAAGCCGTGACTTGCGGAGCCCGCCAGAAGTGCTGAGCGTTTCGTCCTTCAGCGCGGTGACTGGAGACAAGGCGGATGCGCGCAGCGTGGGCGGCACGCCGGCCAGCAGGGCGGTCAACACGGAGACAGCCATCGTCGTCACGACCACTCGGCCGTCCAGCCGGCCATTGATATTCAGCGGTAGCGTAATGACCGGAATGAAGGAAGCCAGCATCCGTGCGGTCCAGGAAGTAACTGCCAGCGCGAGAGTGCATCCGCCCGCCGCGAGTAGGAGATTCTCGACCATGAGATGGCGGAAAAGTTGCCAACGGCTAGCGCCCATCGATAGCCGTATTGCAACTTCGCGGCGGCGCGTAACGACCCGCACCAGTAGCAGGTTGGCCACGTTGGCGCAGGCAAGCAGAAGCAGCACCGCTGCCAAGGCGAGCAGGATGGTGAGAGTGCCCGCCAGATAGACGTTGGCGCCAAACGGCGACCGCCACAGCGGGTCCGTGGAGAGCCGGTTGTCGTCCCGGTGCGATTCCGGGTAGCGGTCCACAATGCGCTGCATCAGCAGGTTCAACTCTTGGTCCGCCTGCTGCCGGCTCACGCCGTGCCGCAGCACTCCCAACACGTTCAACCACGAGACGCCGCGGTTATTGATCGGTTCCCAGTTCCATACTTGCGTGACCATGCCGAGCGGCAGCCAGACGTCCGTCCGCAGCCCGCTCTTGCAACCGACGAAGCCGCGCGGGGCGACGCCCACGATCGTGAAGGTATGACGATTAATCTCGATGGTCTTGCCAGCAACCGACGGGTCGCCCCCGAAGCGATGCTGCCAGAGGTCGTAGCCAAGCACGACTTCCGCGGCCCCGGTACGTTCATTGGCCGCAGCGTCACTCAGCGATCGGCCCAGAATGGGTTTTACCCCCAGCATCTCGAAATAGTTCGCGGTGGTCAGCGCGCCATAGATACGCTCCGGCTTGCCATTGCCGGTGATGGCCATGAAGTCGTCGTGATAGCCGAGTAGGCCCGAGAGCGTCGTCGTGCCGTTGCGCAGGTCGACGTAGTCGTCATAGGACAGCGGAGGCGAGGCGTGCTCGCTTCGCTCGCCGCGCTGGATCGTGATCATGTTCTCCGTGTGGGCCGCGCCGGGTATGGGATCGAAGAGCGTGGCGTTAATCCAGCTGAGAATTGTGCTATTGGCCCCGATGCCGAAAGCGAGCGTGATCACCGCCGCGACAGTGAACCCCGGCGATTTGCGCAACTGGCGCAGCGCGTAGCGCAGGTCGCGGAGCAAATCCTGGAAAAGCATGGCTACGCCTCCGCTTCTGCCTCGAGCTTCTTGCGCTCATCTTCCGATACCACCTTTCCGTCGAACAGATGCACCTCGCGCTCGGAGTGCTTGGCAAAGCGAGGATCATGGGTGACCATGCAGATCGTCGAGCCTTCCCGATGCAGTTCGGCAAGCAAGTGCATAACGGCTTCGCCGTTTTTCGAGTCCAGGTTGCCCGTGGGCTCATCGGCAAGCAGAATCGACGGCGAACCGGCCAGGGCGCGGGCCACGGCGACGCGCTGCTGCTGGCCTCCGGACAGTTGTGCCGGATAGTGCCGCATGCGGTGTGCCATGTTGACGCGCTCTAGCGCTTCTTTCATACGCTTCTTGCGTTCTGCCGATGGCATGCCTGCGCGATAGGTGAGAGGCAGCTCGACATTCTCCTCGACTGTAAGATCGCCGATGAGATTGAAGCTCTGGAAGATGAAGCCGATCTCCTGGTTGCGGATGCGTGACCGGTCGCCGAAGTTCAGGCTCTCGACCGGACTGCCGTTGAGCAGATACCGGCCCGCGGTGGGCGTGTCGAGCAAGCCGAGAATGGAGAGCAGCGTGGACTTGCCGCAACCCGAGGGGCCGGATATGGCCACATACTCACCGCGCGCGATAGTCAGGTGAACGCCGGAAAGCGCGTGCGTCTCCACTTCGTCCGTGTAGAAGATCTTGGTCAGGTCCTCGATTTCAATCAACGTACCGTTGGATTCCATTCGATCCCCCTTGTCGGTTATCCGTGATCAGTTACCGGTGATCATTTGTCAGCAGTCTCTGTCGATCTCGGGTTCCTCTTCCCGATTCCATACTCCCTGGTGCGTATTGCCTATTCCAGGTGGATGCGGTCCACGTTGTCCCAGCGCGACATATCCGAGAGGATTACCGTGTCGCCTTCCTTTAGTCCTTCCAGTATCTGAACGTTGTTCACCGACGCGCGGCCCACCTTGACCGGCACACGCGTCGCAGTCTTGCCCTCCGGGTCGAGCTTGAACAGACTCAGCGTGGAGTTCTCATTGCCCAGGGCCGGCCGGCCGACGTAAAGCACATCGCTCATCCGCTCCAGATCGATGGTTCCATCCACGCTTAATTGCGGCACCGCTCCCGGCGGCAGCGGCCCATCTAGATCTACGTCAACCGTGCGCGTTCCGTTCACGACCGATGGATCGATTCTGGTGACGTGGCCGGGAATAATGCCGTTATGCGTGTCGATTGAGGCTGGCTGACCGATTTGAATGTCACGGGCCTGCGTCTCGGCGATCTGGAGTGCGGCTTTGAGTTTGTCGCGCTGGATCACCTCGGCCACCGATGTTCCCGCTGTCACATGCTCGCCCACCTGCACGGGAGTCGCCAGCGGCGCCAGCGCGCCCGAAATACTGGACCTGACCTGAAGCGCTTGCGCCTGCCTCTGATAGAGATCGAGCAACGCCTGGGCCTGGTCGATTTTGGTCTTCTGTGAAGCCAGCTGGATCTCGATGGCCTTCTGGTTCACATCGAGCTGCTCCTGGCTCAGCTGGTGCTGCGTGGTCAACTGGTCGGCCGTGCTCCTTGACTTCTGATAGGCGAGGCCGGAGATGACCCCGAGGTCGTAAAGCGCCTTGTCGGTCTGCGCCTGCAACTGGTCCTGCGTATAGTCGGCATTCACCTGCGCGGCCGCGGTCTTTTTGTCCATCAACGTGCTTTCTAGCGTGGCCTGGAGACTCTTGTAGTCCGCTTGTGCGGCCTTGAGCGCCAACTGCGCGTTGAGCACTTCCTGCTGGAGTTGCGGATCGGCCAGATCCATGATGATCGTATTCGGAGTCACCTGGGCGCCGGGCAAGACGCGTATGCGAACGACTGTTGCGTCGGTCTGCGCGGGGATTAGCTCGATCGAGTCTTCGCGCGGAACCAGGGTGCCGGTGGAGCCACGCACTTGGCGGACAAGCGGGCCGCGCTTGACCGTGTCCGTCCAGATGGTGGAGCGATCCACATCGGGTGCGGCTGGTTTCAGGTGGAGGACGGCTACTGCAAGTGCCGCAACAACTACCACCGCGGCACCGGACCAGATCATGATCCGGCGCTTCCTCTTTCGCAATAGATCAGGGCGTGCAATATCCATCGTTCGAAGACGTAGCACGTGCCGCGCCAAATTCTCTCTGATCGTATATGTTGAAAACAAATGGGTTGCTCTAGCCGGACTCGCAGGCAACGGCTAGAATAGTGACCGCTTCCGTCAAACCACTGTTCGATTTCGGACAGTGGGTTGCGCTGCCGAGTCCCTGGAACATTGTGCGTATGGCACGCGTAGTGAAACTCAGAACGCTCAAATGGGATGGCACCGCATGTTCAGCGACCTGAAGCTCGCACTCCGTCAATTGCGCAAATCGCCCGGATTCACCCTCACTGCGATTGCCACCCTCGCCCTGGGAATCGGCGCCAACGCCGTAGTGTTCAGCGTTTTGAATGCACTGGTGCTGCGGCCAGTGAACGTGCCCCAGGCTCAGAATCTCTATATGGTGCAACGCTACCAGTATCCTTCGCAGTCGTACCTGGATCTTCTCGATCTGCGCGACCGGAACCGGACCTTTGAGAGCCTGGTGGCCTGCCAGATCATCGGCCCCGTGGGCGTCGATGCCGGCAACGATCCGTCGACGGCGTGGCCCTATTTGGTCAGCGGCACTTACTTCGATGCGCTCTACATTCAGCCCTATCTTGGCCGCTTCTTCCACGCCGCTGATGAAAAAGGCATGGGCAGTGCCCCCTACGTCGTGCTGAGCTACCCCTACTGGCATAGCCATTTTCACAGCGACGCAGGCGTCGTGGGACGCACGGTCAACATCAACAAGCATCCATTCACCATTCTCGGCGTGGCTCCGCCGGCATTCCGGGGCACAGAGCTGTTCTTCGCGCCGGCGCTCTGGATTCCGCTCGTCGAAGAGCCCACGGTCATGGGCTTCAACGACATGAAATATCGTGGCAATCACTCGCCCTGGGTGGTCGGCCGCCTCAAGCCCGGAGTGACGCCGGCAGAAGCAACGGCCGATCTGAACGCAATCGGCGCCTGGCTGGCGAAAGCCTATCCCTCTGACGATGACGGCATCAATTTCAGCCTCGCGCGTCCGGGTCTGGTTGGCGACATGCTGGGCGGACCGGCGCGGGCGTTCATGGCCGGCTTGATGCTGCTTGCCGGGCTCATCCTGCTGGCGGCGTGCGCGAATCTGGGTAGCCTGTTTGCAGCGCGCACGGCAGACCGCGCTAAAGAGGTGGCGCTGCGTCTCGCCTTGGGATCGCGGCGTGGGTTGATCCTTCGCCAGTTGCTCACGGAGGCGGTGCTCGTTTCGCTGGCCGGCGGCACGATCGGACTTGCCGGCGGCGTGGTCATCCTGCATGGGCTGAGCGCCTGGCAGCCGATTCCCGATGTCCCGATCAACGTTCCGGTCAATCCGGACCTCCGCACGTTTGGTGTTGCCTTGCTGCTCGCGTTGGTCAGCGGCCTGCTCTTCGGCATGGTGCCGGTCGGCCAGGTCATGCGCTCCGATCCGTGGCACGTGATCCGCACGGGCGCGAGCGGTGGAGCGGGAACCAGGCGCTTCGCCCTTCGCGACGTGCTGCTGGTTGCGCAGATTGCGATCTGCGCCGTGCTGGTCACTTCCTCATTGGTCGCCGTTCGCGGCTTGGTGCGCTCGCTCCACAGCAGCTTCGGCTTCCAGCCGCAGAATGCAATGCTCGTTTCGGCCGATCTGAAAATGGCTGGGTACTCGGGTGATCGCATCCAGCAAATGCAACGCAGCATGATCGATCAAGCTTCCTCTATCCCGGGAGTCTCAGCCGCCGGCCTGGTCAGCCAGATTCCGTTGGGACTGGGCGGAGGCGACTCCTACGTCTATACCGACTCCACGACCGATTATCGGCCCACCAACTATATTGCCGACGCCATGAACTACAACATTTCACCCGGCTATCTTGGGGCGTCCGGCACCAGGCTTCTGGCAGGCAGAGACTTCACGTTTAACGACGACAAGAAATCGCCTACCGTCGCGCTCGTCAATCGGCAGTTTGCGGAGAAGGTATTCGGATCGGCCGACAAAGCCATCGGCGGCCACTTCAAGTTCTGGGGAGGAAACCGTGCGGAAGTCGTAGGCGTGGTGGAAAACGGCAAATACCGCACGCTCACCGAAGATCAGCAGCCGGCGATGTTCTTCCCGCTCCTGCAACATGACTCCTCTGCTGTCTGGCTGGTAGCGCGGTCCAATCGCGAACCGGGGGAGATCGCGCGCGGATTGGAGCGCGGGCTGCACGGGCTCGATTCCGGCCTGCCCATCACCATCCGGTCGTGGACCGAAGAAATGGATACCGCGTTGTTTGCCGCACGTGTAGCCACCATCGCGCTGGGCGTGCTCGGCTTGCTGGGCGCGATGCTGGCGGTGACCGGCATCTTCGGCATGGCGTCGTATTCGGTCAGCAAGCGGCTGCGTGAGCTGGGAATTCGCGTAGCGCTGGGCGCAGGGAACCGGGAAATCCTGCGCACTTCGCTGGGACGAGCCTTCCGGCTTCTGGCCATCGGCTCGGTTGCCGGCCTGGTTCTGGGACTCGTGGGAACGCGCGTGCTGTCGTTCATTGTGTACCAGGCCACGCCAAAAGATCCGCTGGTGCTGGGCGGCGTGACTGTAGCCATGCTGTTCCTGGGCCTGATGGCGGCGTGGATTCCGGCGCGACGCGCGCTGCTCGTCGATCCTTTGATCCTGTTGCGGGAGGAGTGAATCAGCGACGATGGGTGCTGCCTCGCGAGACGCCCTGGATGCCGAGCTGCAGTTGGCTAACCGGGAAACGGAAGTGATTCTCAACCGGGACCAGCGGCCCGATGCACTTTTCGAACCGGACCGCAGCCAGCTTTTCCTGGTTCCGAGCGGTTGGTCAGCAAACTGGCACATGGGTCAAATGTTGATAAATCCCCTTACCATGAACTGACCCACCAAGAGCCGCAGGAGCGGTGCACTGTTCCTTGAATCAGTCCCGATCAACGCCCTTGTGTTCGGTAGTCGGATAACTCCACAATGCCGATTCTCCCATGGGTGTTTGGTGGGATGGTCAAGACCAGATCCCAATCTTCCTGGCTCTGTTTTGGAACAGTTCGAAAAGGGACTGCGAAATACCCTGATGGTGAAACCATCGAATTTCCAAGCTGTACTCTCTGGCGGAGAATGCTCTCCGGTCCCTTTCAGGCCTGAAGACCTGCGCGTTTGCCGGGAAGGTACGGAGATTTCGAATTCTCTATCTAAGTTGCAAATTAAAAAATACTTTATTGCGGAGATGGAGGGATTCGAACTTGAGCCGCTTTGCGGGCGTGAGCGAAGCGGGAGCCCGCAGGCGAAATCCTGAGCGAAGCCGAAGGACCCGCAAGGATTGCAGCAGGTGCAGTCCACGGCAGACTGATTTCTGCGTTGTTGTGCAGAGCAACATCTTGCGAGCGATCAGCGAGCGGCTGCTCGATGCAATCGTGGCGGAGAGGGAGGGATTCGAACCCCCGATACCCTTTCGGGTACGCCGGTTTTCAAGACCGGAGCCATCAACCGCTCGGCCACCTCTCCGCGGTCTGCGGGCCATCTTTGATTGTACGTCGAACTGAGCCGATTCACTGAATGACTGCGCCGGAACCTGCCGCGCGCATCCGCGGGAACACAAACAGAAAGCGGGAGCGCGCGGCTCCCGCTTCTGTCTTCCGCTCGGCGCCTACTACTTGCCTTCTAGTTCGTCGGCAAGCGCGCCCACGCCATAGATCTTGCGCAGGCCCTCGATGATCCCGGCAGAGTGAACGGCCACGGCGCGATTCTCTGTGCCGTCATAAACGAAGTCGCCGGCCAGGGACTCGATATTGCCGTCGAAGATCAGCCCCACGAGTTCGCCCTCGCGGTTCACTACCGGCGAGCCGGAGTTGCCGCCGATGATGTCGGCGGTGCAGACGAAATCAAGCGGAGTCGCCAGGTCGAGCTTGTCGCGGGCCGCTGCTTCTTTGGGCGTCAGGTCGAACGGCGGCTGATTGCTGAAACTCGCCGAGCGATTGTAGAGCCCATAAAACGTAGTGAAGGGCGGTGCGATAGTGCCATTGTACGGATAGCCATCGACCGTGCCGTAGCTCAGGCGCAGAGTGAATGTGGCATCGGGATACGCATTCTTGCCATAGACGGCGAAGCGGGCCTTGCCGAGCTTCTCGCCCGCCGCTGCGAACACGCTGTCGATGTTGTCGCGCCGGTACTCGTAGCTGCCGCGCCATACAGGATCCAGGCGGCGCGCAGCCACGATCATCGGATCGTCACATGCGGCCACGGCGGCTTCGCCGCCATCGAGCAGGCTCTTGCGGAATGCGGGATCGGCAAGTTTGGTTCCGTCCACGAGTGCGGCAACGGTCCTGTCGATGTCGCCGCCCTGCACGATCGCTTGCACGTAGGCATCGTTCGCCCCCAGCTTTTCCGTCGCCAGCTTCAGGGCGTTGGCCATGAACATCTTCTCAGTTGAGGGATGAATCGGCGCCGGAGACAGCATCTGGAAACGCAGGGAATCCAGTCCTGCCTCGTGATACTGAGGCAGCCGCTCGCCGTCAGGTTTCTTGATCTCGGTGACATACTGCACGATCTCCAGCGCGAGAGTGAAGAGCTGGCTGTCCGTGCGCCGAAAAACCTGCTTCTTCATCTCCGGCCTGTCCAGTTTCACGACGCGCGCAATCTCGTCCCATGCGCCGCCATATTCCTTCTGCCACTCGGGATTCGCGGTCACTTTGGCGCGCAAGCCGTCTTCCTCGCTTTGTTTCTTGGCCAGGATCGCCTTATCGGAAAGTGCCTCGGCGCGGCCCAGGTAAACCTTCAGGCTGTTTTGCTGAAAGAAGATGTTACTTGCCACCAGCCGCGCCTGCTCCGGGCCCTGCTTTGCGAACGCCTGCTCCACGGCAATGCGGCGCTGCAGGTACTCGATCATCGCCGGCTCGCGCACATCGCGCTCCATCAGCAACTGGGCCACGGTGTCCTGCCGCGCGGTCGAGCCCGGATGGCCTGAGACAAAAACCAGCTCGCCGGGAGCGGCGCCCTTGGCGCTCCAATTCAGGTAGTGGTCCGTATGCAAAGGTTTCCCGTTGTCATACACACGGTAGAGGGCCATGTCGAAGTCGTAGCGCGGGTAGGTGAAGTTATCCGGATCGCCCCCCAAAAAGGCCGCCTGCTGCTCCGGCGCAAATACCAGGCGCACGTCGGTGTACTTCTTATATCGATAGAGCCAGTATTCGCCGCCGTTGTAGAGAGTCACCACGTCAGAG
The DNA here is from genome assembly GCA_963836525.1 of uncultured Acidobacteriaceae bacterium. Classification (GTDB taxonomy): domain Bacteria; phylum Acidobacteriota; class Terriglobia; order Terriglobales; family Acidobacteriaceae; genus Telmatobacter. The sequence continues at coordinate 28,904 of CAWIJW010000005.1, read as the reverse complement.
CGCAGGCCGGTCTTGTCCTTGCTCTCCTTTTCGATGGCCGCGATCTCGGCTTCGCGCGCCTTCAGCGCCTTGGCGTCGTCCGTGATGCCTTTGGCCGCGGCCTCGACGCGCGCCGTCACGTCCTGCATGCCTACCAGCACATTCACTTCCAGGTCGGGAGTCTTCATCTCCTGGTCCGGCGTCGCCGCGTAGAAGCCATCGCGCAGGTAGTTGTGCTCGGCGGTCGAGTTCTTCTGCAACTGGCCGCGCGCCACGTGATGATTCGTCAGCAACAGGCCGTCGGGGCTGACGAACGAACCCGATCCGCCGTCGTTGAGCCGTACGCTGGAGAGCCTGATGTGATCGAGCCACTCCTGCGTTGGGTGAAAGTTGTACTTGGCCGCCAGTTGCTTGAGCGGCGGGTTATCGAACGTCCACATGCCCTCTTCGGCAGGCAGGAGCGGCGCGAGGGCGAAGAACAACACAATTGGGAATAGGAAAACATTTCGAAAATTACGAAGGAACATACGATCCTCATTGCTCGCGAGCGCCCGCTGGCAGCTCGCGGTTACGGTTGCGGCAGCACCAGCACTTCTACGCCGGAGGCTGCGTCTTTCTGGTGAAAGATTTGCTCTGTGGCCTTCTGGAATTCCCCCGGCTTTGCGTAGGGAATGTCCGTAAAGGTTTGCGGATTGCGGTCAGTGAGCGGAAACCACGAGCTCTGTACCTGAACCATGATGCGATGACCGCGGCGGAAGGTGTGGTAGAGATCGGGCATAGCGAAATCGATGGCGGTTTCCTTGCCGGGCGTCAGTGGCTCTGGCTTTTCCCAGCTCGAGCGGAACTTGGCGCGGAACGGCTCGCCGCGCACCAACTGCTGGTAGCCGCCCATGCGCAGCGGCGGCGCGTCGAGAACGCGCTTGTTGGGGCGTGTTGCGGCGCCGCCGTCCGAATCCTCATCGGGATAGACGTCGATAAGCTTTACGTCGAAGTCCGAGTCTGTGCCGGAGCTGGCGACTTTGAGATGCGGCGAGATGGGGCCGGCGATGGTCACATCCTCAGTCAGCGGGTCGGTCTCGTACACCAGCACGTCAGGCCGGTAGCTGGCGAAGCGCTGGTCGTCGACCATGTATCGCTGCGGCACTGTGTCTGTCGTGTAGCCCACGAAGGGCACGGGATGGTTGGGGTCGCTCAGATACTCATCGGCGCTCTTCTCTTCAGTTGGCGGATCGAAGCTGAGCCTGCCGCCTGTATGAAAGTAGAGAGTCTTCGCTGTGGCATTCTTCGGCGGCCACTCGTCAGAGCGGCGCCACACGTTGGTTCCCGTTTCAAAAACGATGGCCGTTGGAAGCGCCTTGCCTTTGCCCTTCAGGTAATGCTCGAAAAAGGGGAACTGAATGTTGGTGCGGAAGTACTCCGCGGTTTTGGCATTGAACTGCACGTCGCCCAAATGGTCGCCATCGCTGCGCGCCCAGCCGCCGTGCACCCAGGGGCCCTCAACCAGCGTGACGGGCGTACCGGGATTGAATTTGCGGAGGGCGTAGAAAGTGCGGTACGGGCCTTCGAGATCCTCTGCGTCGTACCATCCGCCCACCACCAGCACCGCGCACTTCACGTTCTTCATGTACCGCGAAAGATCGCGCGACTGCCAGTAATCGTCGTAGGTGTCGTGTTTGAATTCGTCGTCCCACATCCAGGCCGAACCGTCGAAGTATTTGTCCAGGCTGGCCACATTCCCCGCCTGCAGATAGAACTTGTAGCTGTCGGGCGTGCCAAAGTCGAAGGGAGCCTCGGGCTTGGGCAGCACAGGATTCTGCTGCGGATGGAAGAACGGCGCGTAGAATTCGAATCCGGCCGCGAGCATGAACGCGCCGCCGTGATAGGAGTCGTCGCCGAGAAACAGGTCGGTCATGGGCGCCTGCGGGCTGGCCGCGGCGATGGCCGGATGCGAGTCGATGATCGAAGCCGACGTGAAGAATCCCGGATACGAGATACCCCAGATGCCAACTTTGCCGTTGTTGTTGGGCACGTGCTTGAGGAGGAACTCGACAGTGTCGTAGGTGTCCGACGACTCGTCCACGTCCTGCGGCGATTTCTTTTCATCGATGTGCGGGCGCATCTCAACGAATTTGCCCTCGCTCATCCATCGCCCGCGCACGTCCTGGTAGACGAAGATGTAGCCGGACTTCTCGAATTCATCGGAGGGACCGAGGTGCACGGGATAGCGGTCCTCGCCGTAGGGGGCCACGTTGTAGGGCGTGCGGTCCATGAGGACCGGATACGGACCTGGATCATCAGGGAATGCCGAGACCTTGGGCACATAGACTGCCGTAAACAGCCGCTCGCCGTCGCGCATGGGGATGCGGTACTCGTATTTGGTGTAGTGGGCGCGAACATAGTTCTCGGCGGGAACCTGCGCCGGGTTCTGCTGTGCATTAGCAAAGGGCAAGACAAGAAGCTGAGCAGACAGAACAGCAAGAGCAAAGCGTCGCGTTGTAAGCATCGTTGGCCGAAATCTCCTGACCATCCAGAGTAACGCAGCCAGAGGCTCCCAGCCCGCCACACACCCGCCGCCCGACTTCCGATCTGCATTCGCATGGCCGGCTTACTGCGGGCTGCATGCGGCCTCAGCTCCCCGTCTGCCTTTCCCAGCGCCGCGCTGTTCTCCACACAATCTCTGCAATTTCTTATGCGATCCTTATACGATCCTCACGAGCGCCGGGTAACCTAAAGAAGATTCCCCAACGAGCCGCAGGCGCATTCGCCGCCGGGGCTGTCCCTAAAATCCCTTTGAATCGAATAAGGAGATCCATGTCAAAGTACAAATTGGAGTACATCTGGCTTGACGGTAAGAAGCCCGTACCTGAGCTGCGCGGCAAAACGCAGATCAAGAGCTTCGACAAGACACCCACCCTCGCCGACATGCCCCTCTGGGGTTTTGACGGCAGTTCCACCATGCAGGCCGAGGGTAAAAGCTCAGACTGCATTCTGAAACCCGTGGCTCTGTATCCAGATGCCAGCCGCAACAATGCCTTTATTGTTCTCAGCGAGGTGATGCATCCCGACGGCACGCCGCACTCCACCAATGCGCGCGCCACCATTGAGAACGATCCCGACCTTTGGGTCGGCTTTGAGCAGGAGTATTTCCTTTACAAGGATGGCCGGCCGCTCGGCTTTCCGGAAGAGGGTTTCCCCGCTCCCCAAGGACCGTACTACTGCGGCGTCGGCTACAAGTACATGGGCAGCATTGCCCGCCAGATCGCGGAGGAGCACCTGGAGCTCTGTCTTGCCGCCGGAATCAACCACGAAGGTATCAACGCCGAAGTCGCCAAGGGTCAGTGGGAGTTCCAGATCTTCGCCAAGGGCTCGGCCAGGGCCGCGGACGACCTGTGGACTGCCCGCTATCTCATGGCCCGCCTCTGCGAGAAGTACGAGGTTGACTTCCAGCTCCATTGCAAGCCCATCCGCGGCGATTGGAATGGCTCGGGCATGCACACCAACTTCTCCACCAGGGACCTGCGCGAAGTGGGTGGCAAGGAGTACTTCGAATCCCTGATGGTGGCGTTCGAGAACAACATCACTGCACACATCGAGGTCTACGGGCCGGATAACCATCTGCGCCTGACCGGCCACCACGAGACGCAGGCCATCGACAAGTTCAGCTACGGACTCTCTGACCGTGGCGCTTCCATCCGGCTGCCTGTCAACTTCATTAAGAATGGTTACAGGGGCTACCTCGAAGATCGTCGCCCGAACTCCGAGGCCGATCCCTACCAGATCGTTTCGCGCATCCTCAAGACGGTGAGCAGCGTAGCGAAGCCTGGAGTCAGAGAGTTGGTTCCAGCCTGATCCAGAACTCGGGCTCATCGAGCAGGATCAACTGAGTTCGCCGGTTTGGAACCTGTTCCAGGCCAATGGCGGGAAACTGAAATGGCGGCACGGCCTTCAACGGGCTGCGCCGCTTTTCGCTTGGCGGCAGCCGCATTCCCCTTGCCGCATCTCGGAGTATGATTCTCTGCTGAAGACCGCAACCACATTAAACCTGCAGTCTGCTCGCGGCCTCGGGGGAGTCGATGGTACGGTTTCGGCTTGCCGTTTATGTACTGGTCTGCTGCTTTTGTGTTGCCGCGCGCGCCTGGTGCGAAGATCCCCAACGAGTCCCCGTTTGCCAACTCAAGGCCCACCCATCCGCTTACAATCACAAACTCATCGAAGTGGAGGGTTTCGTTTCCCACGATTTCGAGGACTTCACCCTCTTCGACCCCGCTTGCCCGGACTGGCCTGCAGTCTGGCTGGAGTATGGCGGCAAAATGGAGTCCGGCACGACATATTGTTGCGGCCGAACCGCCGGGAGGAGCCGTCGCCAGGAACTTAATGTGGAGGACATCTTGATTCCCCTGGTTCGAGACTCGCTCTTCCGGCAATTTGACAAGGAGATTCAGCCACCTTTCCGCTCGGGAGACTTCGGTTCCATCGTGCACGCTACACTCATCGGCCGCTTCTTCGCAGGCAGGGAGGAACTATTCGGCAACGGTGAGCCCTTCTGGGACGCCTATGGGCACATGGGCTGTTGCAGCCTCCTTGCCATTCAGAAAGTGAAATCGGTGAGCCCGCAGGATCGAGACGATCTTGACTACGGGGCATCTTACGACCAGCCGGCCGCTGAGAGAGTGGGCTGCGGATTTGAAGACCTTGCTCACGGCGAACGGTCCGGCGACTCAATTCGCGCGCAGCAGCGGGCTGATCGGGGAGAGGAGGCATGGGCTTTTCAAGAGCCTCGACGCGTTGCCTCCGACGCGCTGATCAGGCTCGCAAAAATCCAGACTGCCGGCCCCCTAAGCCTCAAAGAGACACGGAGGTCCGAAGGACGGATTGTCTACGAGTGGCGCGAGAGCAGCGAATCCTTTCCCTTCATGGTCGTCGTCAGCCGCCCCTTCTGGGTCTCCTTCTACGCACACGACCCGAAGCGCGTCGCGTGGGTGGCCATTGCCGTTTATAGGTTTTCCTGCGAATAGAAACGGCTCGGGAATTCGCACCGCGCCGGCAACGTGACGGTGGCCAACGCCTTCGGCACCGGCCTCGCCGACGATAAAGCCGTGTACGCCGACGTGCACAAGATGATCGGCTACTACCTGAACGAGGACCTGCAGCGCCGGTCTCCAAACCACATCTCCGATGAAACGGGGCTTCGGGCAGGCCACATGTTTACCATTTGAATAATCCCCGGGCCCCCTCCCCAATATCCATACCTCCATATTTGAAAACAAAGAACTTACGGGATGGGTGTACCTCCAAATATCTCATTCAAAAAGGCGGTATCCCGTAAATTGGCAATTTCAAAAGAGTTAGCAAGAACAGGGGTCAGGGTTCAGGGATCAGAGGTCGGTGACGAGCGGTGCTAGCGAGGCCAGTGGCGCCCGGCCTATTCTGTCCGGCTACCACCCCCGAAATCGCCTTGTCGTGAATCTGAGATCAGAGTAGCAAAAGGCACGAATTAATCTGCAAACTTGGCGGACGATTTTTGTGGCACGTTTTCAAGCGATTGCAGTGAATCGGCACCGGCCGGGCCTTGACTTTCAAAGACCTGCACGTGAGAAACGGGGCTAAAGCGGTTCTCCTGCAGGTGTAGACCAAGGCACAATCGCTAAGTGGCTTTTTCAACAAGAAGAAGCCACCCTGAAATACGCCGGAAATGGCACATAGTCGCAGGAGAACCGCCGTAGCGCTCAGTCTTCGTGATTCGGAAATTGCGCCTGCCAGCCGCGCTCCGATTTCACCGCGACTCCTCCACCCCCATCGCTTTCAGCCGCATCTGCGCCAGCCGCCACGTCGATGTGGGAATGGCAAGTACCTCCTTCGGCTTTTGTAGCTTGCGGTAATCGGCGATGGCGATGTCGCGCTCGCCGTACTGCTCGGCGATGCGCCCCAGCACATACCAGACCTCATCATTCGGCTCGTCGAGATTCCAATCGTCCATGGCGCGCAGAAGCAGGTCGTGTGCCTCCTTGGTGTTGCCCGTCTCGGCGTAGAGGCAGGCAAGGGTGTGCAGAATGGCCGGCGCGTCCTTTTGCATCTCCGTCGCGCGAATGGCTTTGGCGATATCGTCCTGATCCACCTTGCCGGTAAAGAGTGCGAACCACGCAATGCCGTTCAGCAGATCGGCGTCTTCTTTGCCCTGCGCAGCCAGCTTTTCTCCCCACGCGCGTGCGGCCGCGAAGTCTCCGCGATTAGCCTCGATCTGCATCTTCATGTTCAGGGCGTCGGTATCGTTTTCGAGCAGCTTGAGCCGCTCGTCGGCCAGCGCCATGGCGTCGTCGAAGCGGTTGAGCCCCATCAGCGCCTCTACGTTGTATTGGAAAGCCTGCTTCGATTCCGGGACCTGCTTGACCAGCGCCGAGGAGACGTCGAGCAGGCGGGCAAAGTTGTCCTGGAGCGAGTAGCCGGCGGCGAGGGCGAGCTGAATGTTCGTGCGTTCGCGATCGTTGGCCGCATCCTTCAGGCCCTCCTCAAGCACGGCGACGCCCTGGGCTACCGTGGGCTTGGTGCTAACTAGGATGGCTGCGGCGGCCAGTTTCATCTTGCGCGCGTCAGCCGCTTCGCCCTTGGTCCAAAAGCGCGGAAAGACAAGCCCGCCAAGGGGGTCGTCGCCGCCCTCCAGGTGCTGATCCTCGCGCATCCAGTCGAGCAGCACCTTGGCGCCCTTCAGGTCGCCCGCGTTGATGCGGTCCAGCATTTCCAGAGCGATGGAATTCGGCTTGTCAAGTGTGTCGAGCAGCTTATATTGCCCGTCTTCCTTGACGATGTAGTTGGTCACCGTATTGCCGCCCAGAACCTCAACCTTCTCCCGGTATCCGGTCGTGTCGTCACCCTCGCCCTTGGGATCGAGCATCTGCAGCAGAATGTCTTCGGTCACGTCAAGCGAGCTGCCCTCGCGGGCCAGCTCGCTGTTCATCTTTTTGCCGCTCTCAAGCTCGTCTTTCAGTTCATCGGCATCCGTGGCATTCAGAACCTTGAGCCCGTTGCGGCTGAGCAATGCGGCCAGGCTGTCTTCCGTCATGTTGGCGTCGAAGGGAACCATGGCGAAGCGCTTGACCATGTCCGCGGGCGTGTTGGCGAACTTCACGTCCTCGTGGTGTTGTGCGCCGCGCAGCATGTTGGCCAGGCCCAAAGTGTGCGCGGCTTCGTCGCCGGCCGCGCCGGCCTGCATAAAGTCCGCTGCCTGCGGATATTGCCTCATGTTCATCAGCATCTCGCCAGCGGTGCGTGCGGTGTCTTTGAATGAGTTGTCGTCGGTGGACCGCTTATTCGCTTCGGCGAGGCCCGCCTTGCTGTCCTGCATCATGGCCATGCTCGCTGCCAGCAGGGCCTTGGGCTCGGGATTGAGCGCTTGCGCGGCCTTGTATGCGCCGGCGTAATCGCCGCCGTAGAAAAGGGCGAAAGCCAGATTGTCGGCGATGCCCAGATCGCTGAGCTTGTCCTGGCCCAGCGCCTCATACTCCGCGATTGCCTCTTTCATGTGCGACTGGCCGCTGTAGCGGCGGCCGACGCGGTCGTATTCGAACAGGATGGCCAGGTCGCCCTGCGCGGAGTGATCGTCGGGATCGAGCTTGATGGCGGCGCGATACGCATCGGCTGCTCCTGTCAGGTCGCTGCCTGCGCGCAGATTGCGGCCCACAAGGTCGTGCTCCAGGATATCGGCGAGCACACGTTCGGCGACCGCGGAGTTGGCGTCGAGCTTGACCGCCTGCCGAGCCTCGGCACGCGCGGCCTCGCCCATGCCGGCCTCGAGTAGAACGTTCGCCACTTGCAGGTGATGCACGGCCGCGTTGGGGTTTTGCGCGATGAGTGCGCGATAGCTGGCCAGCGCCTCCTTCACTTTGCCCTCGCGCAGCAGGGCCGCGCCTTGCGGCTCAAAGTTGACCAGAATCGCGGGTCCGGCGACCAGATCGGCCACCTGATTCCGCAGCGCGGTTGCCTCGGCCACGGTGTACCGGCGCTTGACGGAATCGAACACCAGGTGTGCCAGAATCGCGCCCTCCTTATCCGTCGAGAACGTCTCCGTCAGCAGCGCGGGGCCGGCCGGGATTGAAGCGTCTTTGGGCAATTCCTTGGGGATGAATCCCGCGGGCGGGATCAGGCGGTAATTCCACTCCGTGGTAAAAGGTGCGTTCAGCCACCAGTCGGCGGTGCGCGGCTTCTTGGGCTTGTCGGGGCCGGTGTTCTTTTTCTCCTCGGTGTCGTCTTTGCGCTTCAGTTCATCGGGCAGGAGCTGGAAGAGCCGGTCTACGCGGATGGCGGCCTGCGCGTTCTCAAGGCCGGTGTAGCCGCGCTTCGCCTTTTCGCAGCCGATGGTCAGCTCAAAGGGCTTCGAGAGATCGGCAGGATCGGTGCGATCGACCTTGGTCAGATCGTCAGCGACATACTCCGACTTGACGTACCCGCGCAAGCCGTCGCGGGTGTCCTTGTCAGGCTTATCGGCGTAGTAGGAGCGGTAGGCCGACTCGAAGACGCCCCTGGGCTGCGTGATTTCGACTACGTTCGCCGGGCCGTTATCTGTCAGCGTGAACTCGCGCGTTTCCACTAGGCCGTTGTCTTTTGACGACGACTCCGGCGTCTTGACGAGCGCGGTGGTCGCAACACTGGCGATGAGCGCCAGTCGCCCCTGGTCGCCCATAGGCAACTGGCCCAGATAAGCGTAGCGATCGGTGGCGTCAATCCACAGCGGATTCTTACCGGGAACGTAGACAATGGCGTGATCGAACACGCCCATGCCGGGCAGATCGGCGGGAACGTCTATGCGCGATTCGACATTGAGGAGCGCGACGTTGGCGGAAATGCCGGCGGCGCGCAGCATAGCAACAAGCAGCGTGGCCTTGTCCTTGCAGTCGCCGTATTTCTTGGCCAGGGTTTCGGCGGGGTCGTGAGGAACGATGGCGGCTTCGCCGAACTCGATGCCCGTGTAGCGCACCTCGCGGTCAAGGTAGTCGAGAATGGCAGCTTCTTTGTCCGCGGCGGACTTCTTCCCGGCGATCAGCGGGGCAACGACGGCCTTGACCGCGGCGGAATTGGCGCGGCTGTCGACAATCTTCGCGTACTCGGCCGCCACGCTCTGCCACGATGCACCCGTGCCGAATGCAATGGCGGGAAAGCGGATGGCGTCCGGTGGGAGATAGGGCTCGCGCGGCTCGATCCCTTCGAGCGAGCCCATTTCAAAAGTGAGGGTCACGCGCCCTCCGGACTCCGCGCGGACGGGCTTCACATCGGGGAGCAGCAGCAGACTGGTACGCAGCGGCAAAGCAGTGGGAGCATCGAAGACAACTTGGCTGTGCGCCACCGGGACGTTCTCCTGGCCGAGATCGATGCGCCCCACGCGGCCCTGCGCAAACAGCGGCTCGTTTTCGGCCAGGGTGTATTCTTCTTCGACCACCACGCCGGGAGCGATGGCCGGGAACGGCGCATGCAGGCGTTTGCCGTCGCTGTAGGTTTTGTAGTCGCCGCCGCGGGCCGGGGCCTCCGTGATGGTGTTCGCGTCGAGGGTGTGGACCGTGAAGTCCGGCGCGATGACACGCGCGCGGATGATGGGCCGGGCTTCATGCCAGGGTTCCCAGCCGACTGAGAGCGAGTCCCACCCCTCGGCGCCCTTTTGCGTGATCACCTTATAGACGAAGTGGCCGATATGGACCATGCGGCCGGCTTCGTCGAAGGTGTACGTTTCATCTTCAAGGAGTTCGACGACATTGGCTCCCTCGGGCACAGGCACGTCCGATGCGGCCTGGTACAACGTCTTGGGGTCGACGGAAAAGTGCGGCACGGCCCAGGGGTCAACCGGCGGATTGGCGGACGGAGCCGCGGACGGATTTGCGGCCGCTTGCACGGGCGCTCCTGCCGGCGATTGCGCACGCTCTGCCGCGGGAACGGCGGCTGCGATGAAGGCGGAGAGGAGAAAAGGCAGATAGGGACGCACAACGGAATAGGACACGGGGCACCCGGCTCGAAGGAATGTGAACACCACGGTAAACTGAGTGGAGAAGAAGCGCAAGCTGACGCGGAGCATGGCACCGGCACAACGGTTTAGGTTGGGCCACCCGCCCTTTTTCCTTTGGGCTATACTGTTGCCGGAATCGACAATGGTTAATCAAGGCCGAACTGATGGAAACAGGTTCTGCGCAGGTTGTGGGGCGCCCCTCCAGCCAAACAGTAGTTTTTGCGCTTCATGCGGGAAACGCGTAGAGCCCAAAGATACGCAGACCATTCCCACTCCGCCAATGCCGCCGGCTCCTCAGCAATTCCCCGCTCAAGCTGCCAATGTGGCTGGATTCAGCCCACAAGGTATAAAGTGTCCACGTTGCGGCTCCACGCAAGTCCAGGCCGCGAAGCGGGGATGGCAGTGGACAACGGGTTTAATCGGAAGCGGCAAAACCATCACTACATGTCTCCAGTGCGGAAACAAGTTCTAGCCTGATCGTGCTGCCACCGTTTCAAATCATCCTCAACCAGCTCTCCGCACCCCCGCGGCAATCTTCCTCAGCTCCGGCAGCACCTTGCCCAGCCGGGCACCCTCTGGGTGCGCTGCGGCATCGCGTTTGCCCAGAGCAAAGTACACATCGCGATAGTGCCGGTAAAGCGGCTCGTAGACGGCCGCCGATTTCGCATCGGGCTCGACGTTGCGGAACGGTAGGCAGACCGCGGCCTGCGCCTCTTCGATGGTCTTGTACGCCCCGGCAGCAAGCAACGCGAAAATACCCGATCCCAAACTCGTCGGAATCCCCGCGGGCACCAGCACCGGCTTGTTCAACACGTTGGCATAGACTCGGTTGAGGATTTCGTTCTTCTGCGGAACGCCGCCTGCGTTGATCACGCGATCGATACGCACGCCGTGCTCGGCCATGCGCTCCAGAATGATCCGCGTGTGGAAGGCCGTGCCTTCAATGGCCGCGAAGAGCTCGTCCTGCGCGGTGTGCACTAGGTTCCAGCCCAGCGTTACGCCGCCCAGTTCAGGATTCACCAGCACCGTGCGGTCGCCGTTGTCCCAGCTCAGGCGCAGCAGTCCCGTTTGGCCGGCTTTGTAAGCCTCAAGCCCCTCTGAGAGCGCAGCCACCGTTGTTCCCGCGCGCTTGGCGATTGCGTCAAAGATGTCGCCGACTGCCGAGAGCCCCGCCTCGATGCCTGTGTATTGCGGATGTACGCTGCCCGGCACCACGCCGCACACGCCGGGGACCAACTCCGCTTGGCGCGCCATCGCAATAATGCACGTCGAGGTGCCCACAACGTTTACGGCATCGCCCTCGCGAATGTTCGAGCCGATGGCATCCCAGTGCGCGTCGAATGCGCCGACAGGGATGGGGATTCCAGCGCGCAGGCCGAGTGCCGCGGCCCACTTGGGCGAGAGATGCCCGGCGAGGTGATCGCTGGTCAGGTATTCCCCGCCGATCTTGGCGCGCACGCCGGCAAACAGCGGATCGACCGCGACGAGGAATTCCTCGGGCGGCAGCCCGCCCCACTTGGGATTCCACATCCACTTGTGGCCCATGGCGCAAACGCTGCGCTTGAGCCCGTTCACCGTCGTCATTCCGCACAGCGTCGCGGCCACCATATCGCAGTGTTCCAGCGCGGTGGCGAACCGCCCGCGCTTTTCCGCGTTGTGGCGCAGCCAGTGCAGCAGCTTGGCGAATCCCCACTCGTGCGAGTAGACGCCGCCGCACCACTCGATGCCTTCAAAGCCGAGCTCATGCGCCTTGCGTGTAATCTCCTCGGCCTCAGCGAAGGCGCGATGATCGCACCAGAGATAGTACTCGTCGAGCGGCTCCAGTCCTTCGCCCACCGGAATTACGCTGGAACCCGTCGTGTCAAGCGCGATCGCGGCAACCTGCGTCCCGTCGATGCCCGTGCTCTTGAGCGCGTCCCGCGTGGCGGCGGCGAGCGCAGCCATCTGGTCGGTGTGCGCCTGCGTGGCATGATTCGGATCGTCGCGGCGGCGGTGCAGCGGGTAATTGGCCGAAGCGGTGCCAATCGGCCCCTTCTTGCTGTCAACGAGAGTGACGCGAACGCTGAGTGTGCCGAAGTCAACCCCGGCGACGATGGCCATCGAAACTTTTCCTCCAGTACAGCGGTTTCGGAAAGAATGGCAGGGCTTTCACGAGATTCAAGTCTGAGCGGCCAACAGGGAGCGTTGACCTTGTTCAATCTGAAGACCGTTCACCATTTCCGAAAACGCCGTAGTAAACGCTTGCTGACCCGCAGATCAGAGTACACCATCGCAGCGAGACGCGTCGCACAAGGCTACTTCTTCCCCCAAGGCAACAACGAGGTAAGCCTGCTCGTGATTCCTGGCTTTGCGGGCGGAGGGGCGGCGGCCGGCTTGGCTGGCGCGGCCGACGAGTGTGGCGGCGAAGTTTGCGGTTGAGCCGCGGCGGGGTTTCCTCCGGACCCGGCACCGGCATGCACAGCATTCGGCACGCCATCCACCACGCGTGCATGAGCGAGCTGGGGCGCCGGCGTATCCCCTTGGTTCTTGACCAGGATCGTGATCCGGCGATTCGACGGGTCGTAGGGATTGCTTTTCACGCGCAGCATCTGGTCGGCGAAGCCGCGCACCTGCGTCACCTGGTCCGCGCGCACGCCATCCTCCTGCAGCAGCAGCCGCGCGGAGTTGGCGCGATCGGCCGAGAGCTCCCAGTTGCTGTAGTTCGCGTCGGTGGAGTATTGCGCTGCGTCCGTGTGCCCTTCGATGAGCAGTTGGTTGGGCAGCGTCTTCAGCTCCGTGGCAAGCAGCGCCAGCAGTTCCTGGCCGCTCGGGCTCAGGCGCGCGCTGCCGCTTTGATAGAACGTGCCGTTCTTGTCTTCCAGCATCTCGATCCGCAGGCCCTCGGGAGTAATTGTGATCTCGATTTGCTTGATCAGCTTTTCCAGATCCTTTCGCGCCGCGATCTCGCGCTCCAGTTTTTCCTTGAGTTCCTGCAACTTCTGCAGGTTTTGGTCGGGAGCAGAGGAAGACGAAGAGCCCTCGCCGGTTCCCGACATCGTTGTGCCGAGCAGGTTCGCTGTACCCCTGGGGTCGTTGAAGTAACCGGCCACCGCCTTCTTTACCTGCTCGCTCTGGCCCATCAGCCACAGCACGATGAACAGCGACATCAGCGCGGTGACGAAGTCGGCATAGGCCACCTTCCATGCGCCGCCGTGGTTGCCGCCGTGGCCGCTCTTCTTCTTGATCACGATGATGGGTTGCGCCTTCGCCGCCATTCGATCACTCAGCCCTGGTTCTCTTGTTCTCTTGTTCTCTTGTTCTCTTGTTCCCTTGTTCCCTGCTTCTACGCCGCGGCCGCCTGCACCGGCTCGGCCTTGTTCTTGCAGTTCTTCTCCATCTCGTCGAAGTTGGGCCGGGCGTATGCGGGAATAGCGCGCCGGCCCAGCTCAATGGCAATCATGGGTGCGGAGCCTTTCAGAAACGCCAGCAGCAGCACCCGAAGCACATGCAGATACTCATTGTGCTCGTCGGCGAGCTTGCGCATGTTGGAGCTCAAGGGGCCAACCACGCCGTAGCAGAGCAGGATGCCGAGAAAAGTGCCCACCAGCGCCGCGGCCACGTGTTTGCCGATCTCTTCGGGCGGGCCGCCAAGCGAGCCCATAGTGATCACCACACCCAGCACAGCGGCCACAATGCCCAGGCCCGGCAGGGAGTCGGCCACGGTTGCCAGTGCGTCAACCGGTTGCATGGCCGCGTGGTGATGCACGTCCGTGTCCTGCTCCATCATCTGGTCCATGTCGAACGGTTCCACGCCGCCCGTGATCGCGGTGCGCAGCGTGTCGCAAACAAAGTCGCGCGCATGATGGTCATTCAGGAACTCGGGATAGTTTTTGAAGATGCCGCTTTCCGCGGGCTTTTCCACGTCCATCTCCACGGCCAGCAATCCTTCTTTGCGCACCTTGTTCAGGAACTGGTACATCATCTTCAGCGTGCTCAGGTAGCGCGCCTTTGTGAAGGGCGAGCCTTTCAGTGATGCGGCGAGCCCGGCGGCGATCTCTTTGAGGATGCGGATGGGATTGGCGACCAGCGCGGTTCCCGAGGCCGCACCCACAATGATAAGAAGCTCAGCGGGTTGCAGAAGGACGAGGATGTGCCCCTTCTCCATGAGAAAGCCCGCGATGATCGCGGCAAAGACGACGAAGATGCCTACGACGGCAAGCATGTCGCGTCCTCCACTGGAGTCGATGGCGTGGTGCCGGCTGCAGCAATGGTTGCACGGTTCCCTCCCACGGAACTGCTCGCTTCCATGGCCTGACGCGCGCGCTCCAGCAGTTGCGGCAGCGTTTCGGCGCAATCCCCGGCGGCCTGAGCCGCGCCGATGCTTACAGTAAGCGAAACGCGATCGCCCCACCAGCGGAAATCCGCCGTGCGGGCCATGCCGGCAAGCGTCTGCGCGTGTGTTGCGAGCATCTCGGCGCTGCGCTCGTGCGCCAGGATCAGGAACTCATCGTCGCCCCAGCGGCCTATCTCCTCGGTTGGGCGTAACCCTTGCGCCAGCGCGCGCCGGACCTTCTCCAGCATGGCGTGGCAGGCGGCGGCGCCGTGCGTCTTGCGCAGCTCCTGCGCCTGATCCACGCCGATCCACAAGATTCCAAAGGATGGGCCGCCGCGCGCAAAATCGTCAAACTCCAACTGCAGCCGTTCCTGGAATTCGCTGCGGCTCTCCTCGACGCCGCTGTCTTCACCGGTTTCTCCGTGCGGCAGCGCGTCAAGGCTCTCGGCGGGATGAAAAAGCGCCACGGCGCCGACGCGCCCGCCCAGCCCATCGCGTAGAACGAGAACCCGTGTGATCACAGGAACGCCATGTCCCAGCTTATGCCGCGCGCGCACCAACGCCCGCCGCCCCTCCGGCGGAGCAACGCAGATGTGGGAGACCCCATTCCCGCCTTCCTCGAATAGGAGTGGCTCGAGGCCTTCAGGAAGCCGCCGCGCAAGCACCTCCATCGCGGTGTAGCCGGTGATGCCTTGCGCGGCCTGGTTCCAAAAGACTACCTCGCCCTCCGCGCTGGCCAACGCCATGCCGTCTGGCAGGCTGTCGAGCGCAGCTTCGAGCAGTTCGGTGCGGTCGGTCATCGAAGCGTCTCTCCAGCCCTCGTTCAAGTCCCATGGCCGATCCCCTCGCCAAGGCAGGTCGAGCCATGCGCACACCGCGCCACACGGCGTTCACCTAGTTCCATCGGCTCAGGCCGCAGCAACTTCATTGCGTCATGCCGCAATGAGGAAATTCCAATGTGGAAAATGGAGCGCGGCTTTGACGTCCGGCGCGGCACGGCGTCGAACACGGCGTCGTTGGGACGGAAACACTGCAAAAGGCAGTTTCTAAAGAGTGTTTCAAGAACCCGTATATGTCAGGGTGGGACCTCACAGCTCGCAGGAAAAACTCCTTCGAGGTGCAGTTTTGTATCATGGCACCACTTCAGCCGTGCCGCAGCAGGCGCACAAGACCCTGGGGCTTCAGCCCCTGAGGGAATCTCCTCTAACCCGCCAACGCCATTTATCCAACTTTCTCTAGAAACTCCGCACCCACTCGAGGATCGACCGGACGGCAATGCCACTGGGCCCTTTGGCGATGTAGGGACGGGAATCCTCAACCCAGGCCACGCCCGCGATATCGAGATGGATCCAGGGCGTGTCTTCGGCGAACGAGTGTAGGAACTCCGCCGCGGTGATGGCTCCGCCCCAGCGCCCTCCCGTGTTCTTGATGTCGCCGATGTCGGACTTGATCATCTCCGCGTACTCCTCGCCCAGCGGCAGCCGCCAGAACTTCTCGCCGGAGACCTGGAGCGCGTCGTTGAACTTGGCGTACGTCGCGTCGTCGTTCGAGAAGACGCCGGCGGTGATCTTACCCAGTGCGATCGAGATGGCGCTGGTAAGCGTGGCCGCGTCGATGAGGTGCGTTGCGCCGAGCTGGCGAGCGTAAGTGAGCCCGTCGGCCAGCACCAGCCGTCCCTCGGCATCGGTGTTGATGATCTCGATGGTCTTGCCCGACATGGCGGTCTGTACGTCACCGGGCTTTTGCGCCGCGCCCGAGGGCATATTCTCGGCCGCACAAACGATCGCGATCACCCGCACCTTCGGCTTGAGTAGGGTAATGGCGCGCATGGCGCCGATCATCGCTGCGCCGCCGGCCATGTCGTACTTCATCTTCTCCATGTTGTCGGCCGGCTTGATCGAGACACCCCCGGTATCGAACGTGATGCCCTTGCCCACAAGACCCAGAACAGGCCCCTCTTTCACGCCTTCCGGCTCGTAGCGCAGTACGATCAGCGCCGGCGGCTCCGCGGAGCCCTGCGCCACACTCCAGAAGGCGCCCATCTTCAACTCGCGCAGCTTTTCGGTGGAGTGGACCTCCCACTGCAGGCCCACTTCCTGCGCCATGAGTGCGGCGCGCTGCCCGAGGATCGTGGGCGTGAGCTTGTTGCCGGGTTCGTTCACCAGCGAGCGGGCGAAGTTCTGGCTTTCACCCACGATCACCCCCTCTGCAAACGCCGATTCCATTAGCGCGCGGTCCCCATCGGCCGGAGCCGCAATGGTCAGCGACTGGATGCTCTGGTCCTTGCGCTCGCTGCGATAAGTGTCGGGATCGAAGTCGCCTACAAACGCTCCCTCCACGGCAACGCGGGCCACCGCGTGGAGCGGACCTTTGGAATAGTCCTCAGGCAGGGCAAAAACCAGCTCTCGAACACCGCGCGGCTTGGCAAAGCGGACGGCGGTTCCAGCGGCCTCGCGCACCGAATGCACCGTGGCTTTGGCCAGCTTGCCCGCCCCCACGATCAGCAGCCTCTTGGCCGCCAGCCCTGCCGGCGCGTGCAGCAGGACCGTCTCATTGGCGCCGGCCTTATACTCCCCGGTCGAAAGCACCCCGGCCGCAGCCGCCAGAACGCCAGGGTCGGCGATCAGCAACGTGGGCTGCGGTTTGGCTTCGGAACCCTTTCCGGTTTGGGTGTCGGCCGCCAGAACAGCCAGCAGTTCGGTTGTAATGCCAGAGATTGGGGCAAAGGAGAGTCCAGTCCGCATAGTGCCCATTCTTCACGGAATGCTCGGCTTGTGGCAAATCTCAGCGTGCCCGGACGGGGGTCGTCCCACGTTCGCCACCAGGCAAGGACTCAACAGAACCCACGCCTTTAGAATGTCACCATAAATATGATTGACATTGCTATATTTCATGACATATGATTGAGTCATGCCAATAACTGCCAAAAATCAAGAAAACGTCACAAGAACTAAAAATGTCAAGGCTCGCATCAATGACAACGGCCGCATCGTCATCCCTGCCGAAATTCGGCAACGCATGGGAATCAAGCCCGGAGACACGCTCTTCCTGACCCTGGAAGGCGATGTCCTGAAGGTTGAGCCGCATTTGGCCCGCATCCGCCGCATTCAGGAGAGCCTGCGCCACCTCATTCCCGCCGATCGCCTGCTCTCCGACGAGCTGATTGCCGACCGCCGTGAAGAGGCTCGCCGCGAGATGGAGGAGTGGCTTGGCTAGTCCTGCCGTTTTGGACGCCTCTGCCCTGATAACGCTGATTCGCGGCGAACGGGGAGCCGCCATCGTGGCCGACTGTCTGTCGCGGGCTGTCATCAGTACGGTCAATCAAGCCGAAGTGCAAACTAAGCTGGTCTCCGCCGGAATCGACGAGGCGCTGGCCTGGTGGCACATCTCCGAAGTCAGGTGCCCTTCGGTCCCTTTCGACGAAGATCAGGCGCGCATTGCAGGCGGTCTGGTAAGATTCACCCGCCCCTACGGCCTTTCCCTCGGCGACCGCGCCTGTCTCGCCCTCGCTATCCAGCGTAAGGCCACCGTCTACACCACCGACGCCACCTGGAAAAACCTGAGCCTGGGCATCGAAGTCGAAGTCATCCGCTAGCCTTCCTCAATCCCGCTCCGGCCCTTCGCCCCCTGGCGCCCCATCCTGATTTCTGAAAACGACTCGCCCAAGTCCAGGCCCATTCTCGGGAACGCACCCCCGCCCCCGGGCCTCCCGTCGAGCTACCGGCTACGAGCTGTCCTCACCGCCCCATCCTGTGCTTATTCGCCTTGATCGCCGCCCGCGCCTCCCGATCCGCCTCCCGCCGCCGCTCCGTCTCCCGCTTGTCCCAATCCTGCTTGCCCTTGGCCACCGCCAGCTCGCACTTCACCCGCCCATTGCGGAAATAGAGCCGCGTCGGGATGAGCGTATGCCCCTTGATTTGCGTCTTGGAGAGTAGCTTGCGAACCTCATCGCGGTGCAGGAGAAGTTTGCGGGTGCGTGTCTCGTCGTGGTTGGCGATGTTGCCGTGGGAGTACGGCCCGATATGCATGTTCAGCAGGAACGCCTCGCCATCCTTGATCAGGCCGTAGGAGTCCTTGAGATTGGCCTTGCCTTCGCGGATGGATTTAACCTCCGTCCCGCGCAGCGCCACGCCGGCTTCGAACTTCTCGAGGAGAAAGTAATGGTGGCTGGCGGCACGGTTGTGGGCGGCGTCGCGCTTGCCGCTGGCCACAGGGTCGCGGGGCTTCACCGGCTTTTTGGCGGCCGCGGCCTCCTTTTGAGCGACGACATGGCTGGTTTGGCGGGCCATCGGGAGGCGTCCTTGAATTCTCATCGTAGCATCGGGACGGGTTGGGCCGGCGCGAGATTGGGCCGGCCCCGGTATCATGGCGGCTTTTGATCGGCGGCGGGTGGGGCTTTGCTAGAATGAGGGAGCGTTTTTCGCAAAAGATCGGCAGAATGAATCGCATCGGGACGCCCGCTGGAGATACCCGCCGCAGTCCGCAAGGGCCGGCCGTGGCGCGGGAGCGCGGACCCAAAGCAATGCCGGGGAGCCGTATGAACCGCCGCACACCCGCACAGGCCGCAGCCGCAATCATGGCCCCCAGAACCATGACCCCCACAACCATGGCGTCGAAAATCACACTCGCCATCGCACTTCTCGCCGCCGCAGCTGGCTTTGGCCTGGCGGCGCCGGGGCTTCATGCGCAGTCGGCCAACACCGACTTCAAGCGCGGACAGGCCGCCGAAGCGCGCGAGGATTACGACGCGGCCTTCGACCTCTACCAGAAGGCGAACAGCCGCGATCCCAGGGACCCGCGCTACAAGATCGCGTTCTCACGCGTGCGCGTCACTGCCTCATCGGCGCACATCACCAAAGGCCGCAAGCTGGCGCAGGCGGGCGACCTTCAGGGTGCGCTGGCGGAGTTCCTGCACGCCGCCGAGATCGACCCCTCCAACGAGGCTGCGCAGCAGGAGATTGTGCGCCTGCGGCAGAAGCAGGGCCTAAGCGCGCCCGCGCCCGAGGTCGGCCTGCCCCAGCCGGTCGCCGAGGAGCAAGAGCTTGAGGCTGTCGAGGCTCCACCCGAACTCAAGCCGCTCACCAACGAGCCGCTCTCGCTGCACATGGCAGAAGACGCCAAGATTGTTTACGAGGCCGTGGGCAAGGCCGCGGGCGTAAATGTTCTCTTCGACCCCGACTTTAACTCCAAGCGCATTCAGGTGGACCTGAACAATGTTTCGCTGCTCGATGCTCTGCGCATCGTGGGCGTGATGTCGAATACCTTCTGGCGTCCGGTCACCAGCAACACGATCTTTGTCGCGCAGAACTCGCGTACCAAGCGGCAGGAGCTCGACGAGCAGGCTGTGCAGACCTTCTATCTGACCAATGCCTGGCAGCAAAACGACCTGAACGACGTGCAGACCGCCCTGCGCAACGTGATGCCCAACGCCAAGGTCTACGGCGTGCAGAGCCAGAACGCCATCGTGATGCGCGGCACGCCGGACGAGCTGCTCCTGGCCCAGAAACTCATCGACGACCTCGACAAGCCGCGCGGTGAAGTAGTGGTGGACATTGCAGTGCTCGAGGTGAGCAAAAACTGGGAGAGAACCCTCGGCATCTCGTGGCCGAGTAGTTTCGGGGCCGCCCTGCAGCCCAACTGCGTGGCAACGGGCAGTTGCAGCTCGTCCGGTACTGGCACAGGCACCGGCACAGGCACCGGCACAGGCACCGGCGCCTCAAACGTAAACCCGACCCTTTACACTCTGGCCCACCTCAACTCCACTGACTTCGCCGTGAGCGTGGGATCGGCCACGCTCAATCTGCTGTTGACCGACAACAACACCAGGGTCCTCCAGAGTCCACGCATCCGGGCCACCGATTCGCAGAAAGCCACCATGAAGATCGGCTCGCGCATCCCCATCGCGACAGGGTCCTACCAGACTGGCGCGGCGACGGCGCTCGTGAGCTCGCTGGTGAATACCCAGTTCCAATACCAGGACGTGGGCGTGAATGTCGAGATGACGCCTAGCATCCACTACGACCGCGACGTAACGCTGAAGATCAAGATCGAAGTCTCAGCCGAGAGCGGAACGGAGACCATCAGCGGCGTCACGGAGCCGATCATCAGCCAGCGCGTCGTCGACCAGACGATTCGCCTGCGCGAGGGCGAGGCCAGCATCCTCGGTGGCATTCAGAATAAGCAGGAACAGAACAACTGGAATGGCATCCCCGGCCTGAGCGCGATTCCCATCCTCAAGTACATCTTCGGGTCAAAGGATCACACCATCCAGGACGACGATATTGTGTTTGTCGTCGTGCCCCATGTCGTGCGCGCACAGGAGTTGGATGAGGCCAATCTGCGCGTCATCGACACCGGTGAAGGCCAATCGATTGATCTGCGGCATACGGACCAGGGGGTAGCGCCCGCGGCAGCGCCCACCGTGCGGCCGGCTGCCCTGGAACAGCCGGCAGTGGGCACGGTTTCCGCACAAAGCGCGATGGTGGCAGCTCCCGTCATGCTCGATCAGCTTCGCGCGGCAGCGGCGGCCGCCGGAGGCCCGCCAACGGCCGCGCAAACGGCAGTTCCGCCGCCGAACCCAACTCCAGCGGCGACTCCGCAGGCAGCCCTTCCTCCGCCCAGCCCGGCGCCCGTCGCTCCGGCAGCTCCGCCACCTGTTCCGGCGGCCACTCCGCCGCCCAGCGCCGCGACTGCTCAAACAACCGGCGCGCCCGCGACTCCACCGGAAGCCCCACCGGCTCCCGCTGCAACTGGACAGGCCGCGGCGCCTGCCGCTGCACCGGGCGGCGCCAGCTTCGCCCTCAACGCGCCGTCTCCTCCGCCAGCCCCTGGCGCCACCTTCCAGGTCCCGGTGGTGTTGAATGGCGGCACGGATATTGCCTCGATCGCTTTGCAGATGCACTACGACGCATCGAAACTCATGCTCGTCAACGTTTCCGCTGGAGATTTCCTGAGCCGGGACGGACAGGCAGCGCCTCCAATCCACGCGGACGAGCCGCCGGGGAACCTGGTCATTGGCATCTCGCGCCCGCCGGGAACGCACGGCATAAGCGGCACGGGCGTGCTGTGCGTTCTCACCTTCCAGGCCAAGGCTTCGGGCCCGAGCGATTTAATCATGAATCGCGCGTCTGTGGTCAACAGCGCGCAGCAGCAGTTGCCGGTTGGTAGCGCGCAAACCAGCATTGTGGTCAAGTAGGGAGCCGCGCCGATGAGCCTTCAGCGTTCCATTCCGATCCGCCGCGAGCGACCGGAGGTCGCGCAGCGGGGGGAACAGGTCTTCGTCCCTCGGGTGAACGAAATTGGCCTCACGCTGGTCGAGCTCATCGTGACCGTGGCTATCCTTACCATTCTGGCCACTGCCGCGCTGCCGCTCGTGCGGTTCCAGGTCAAGCGGCAGAAGGAGCGTGAGCTGCGCTACGACCTGTGGATGATGCGCGACGCCATCGACAAGTACAAGGACGCGGCCGACAGGGGCGCTTTCCAGACCAAGGTTGAAAGCCAGAATTATCCACCCGACCTGGAGACGCTGGTGAACGGTGTCGACGTACAAGGCAAGAAGCTGAAGTTTTTGCGCAAGATCCCGGTGGACCCCATGACGGGCCAGACCGAATGGGGATTGCGCTCGATGCAGGACGATCCCGACTCCGACTCCTGGGGTGGGCAGAGCGTCTTTGACGTGTATTCCAAGTCCCAGGGCACGGCGTTGGACGGGACCAAGTATTCGACGTGGTGAGAAGAACAGTGAACAGTGATCAGTTATCAGTGGTCAGTCAGGTCGTGCTAAGAGTGCCTGCACTTCAAATCAATCTCTGCTGCAACAGATTGCTGAAAACTGATAACTGATAACTGACAACTGCGAATATGCGCAACCGCCGCACACAATCCGGCTTCACGCTCATCGAGCTGCTGGTCGTCATGACCATCATTGCCATTTTGGCCACGCTCGCCGTTCCCTACTTCGCGGCTGCCTTGAAGCACGCGCGCGAGGCCGTGCTCCGCGAGGATCTGCAGACCATGCGCATGGCCATCGATTCCTACACCATGGACAAGCAGAAGGCGCCGCAGTCGCTCGACGACCTCATCCAAGAAGGCTATCTCAAGTCGATTCCCGAAGACCCCATGACCCACAGCAAAGACACCTGGGTCACCGACACCAGCGACGCCATGTACTCGCTCGACCAGACCGAGCCCGGAATCAGCGATGTTCATTCTGGTTCCGACGAGCAAGGTTCCGATGGGCAGCCGTACTCCTCTTGGTAAATTCAAGAGTGAGGGTTTGGGCCATGCCAACGATTCGCGCTCTGGCCAATCTCGCATGCGTGGCCGCATTCTGCGCCTGCCTGCACGCACAAACCGGAAAGACCATCTCCATTCGTTTGCTCGACGGCAAGACCGGCCTGCCCGTTAGGGCCTCGAATTTCCTGGTGCGGATCGATCACCATGAAACCATTCATCCCGAATGGGTGCGGATCAACGACGATGGAACCGTGATCGTGACGCTTCCCGCCGATGCCAAGGAATTCTCCATCAAGGCCACCTACGACATGTCGATGGAGACCTACGTGAATTGCGACGCCGCCAAGGAGAACGATAGAGAGAGAAATATCTGGTATCCGGTGTCGATCATTCTGAAGGCGGGAGTCGTCGCGCCCGACGAGTGCGGCAAAACGGATTTCATCGCCAAGCCCGGCGAGTTCATCTTCTTTGTCCGCAAGCGCGACTGGCGCGACCGACCGGAAGACTAACGCGCGTTTCACAGGTCCGCTCCCTCCCAAGGCACGCTTTCAAAGGCTGTGGAAAAACTCGCCTATCGGAAAGTCGGTGCCGTCTTAATTCCGTGTTGCAAGCTGTGCCGCACTGCCAGCGTCTTTTCGAGCATTGGTACCCGCTGATTCCCTATCGCCTCGCCAAGGCTCGCCGGATTTTTTCATGCGCTGAAACACGCGGATCGACTCACGGAGCCGTTTGATCCTTTCTTTGGCATCCCGAATAGCCCAGTCCCAGGAGGGCGAACTATTTTCATCTTGCCTATTGACAAATCTATTAGACATGCTTAATATCCTTTCTGTGGACAAGTTCGATCTATACCGGAATCAAATCCGCGCTGCATTGCGTGAACTGGCTGCAAAGGGCGAACAGCGGAAAGAGATTGACCGCGAGATGGTCAATCTCCGCCAGCTTATCCGCGCCAATGCCAACATGCTTCCCGATGAGGAACGGAAGACGTTCATAACGCAAGTTGACGATACGGAACCGGCAGGATTCACCGAAACGATCCGCAGACTGCTCCGCGACCGACGAGAGGGATTTACGCCCCTTGAGTTGCGCGGCGCTATGGCCGAAGCCGGAATCGACCTGAGCACACAGAGCAACGCGATGGCCTCGATTCATTCGGTTTTGAAACGACTGGAAGCGTCGGGAGATGTTCAATCCAAGCCCGGTCCCGATGGACAGACGCTTTACCAATGGAGTGCTAAGGGTGCGTACAAGGATGCGCTCCAACGGCGCACGCTTCGACGACGGCTTTAGCTTTGGAGTCAAATACGAACCGCCCAGGCGCATATCAGGCACCTGAGCGGTCTCAGAAAGGCGGCAACCACGATGCGGATCACAATCAAAATCACGCGCACTGTGCGCGGTCAGACGGTAGAAATAACCATCGAACCGCCGCCCTAGCTGATTAGAGAGAAGCCTCCGCCACGGGTTCCAGCCCACGGCGGGGCTAAATCCAGAACGCGGGGTAAGCCGCACTCCAGACCCACTTCTATTGTGCCGCTTTCCCTGCCCCAATTCAAGGGGAAAGCGACATGACCTGCATCCGCTGCAAGCACAATACAGCCTACAAATTCGGCACATACGGCAAACGGAGAATTCAGCGCTACCGCTGCCATTCCTGCAAAGCGACTTTCGCCGACGCGCCCGCAAAGACGCTCGGAAGCCACTACACCAACATGGACCGCGCTTCCAAGGCCCTCAGCCTGATGCTGGAAGGGATGAGCATCCGCGCGATCTCCCGCCTTACTGATCTGGACAAGAACACCATCATGTCGCTGATGGTCGATGCAGGCGAACATTGCCGCAGAATCTTCGACCGCGCCGTGCGCAACGTGCGGCCTCGCCATTTGCAGGCCGATGAAATTTGGTCGTATATCGGTTGTCATCAGGGACGCTTCGCTCCAGAAGCCTCCGCCGAGTGGGGCGATGCCTACACTTGGATCGCTTTGGACAGCGACACGAAGATGGTTCCCTCGTTCCACGTCGGCGCTCGAAACGCGGTCAATGCTTTCGAGTTCATGCGCGATCTGAGCAGCCGAACGCTTGGGCGGTTCCAACTTACGACCGACGCACTCAAAAGCTACGTCGGAGCAGTCGAAGAGTTCTACGGGGCGGATATTGACTTTGCGCAGATCACCAAGATTTTCTCCAGATCGGGCGACGGAGGTCCCGAATGGTACAGCAACCACGGTCACGTGGTCGCTGTGCTTTCGAACGTCCGCACCGGCAATCCCGACTTCGCTCATATCTCCACCAGCCACATCGAACGATCCAATCTGAGCCTGCGGATGCACCTGCGCCGGTTTACCCGCCTCACGAATGCTCACTCCAAGAAACTCGCCAACCACAAGGCCGCTGTTGCCCTGTACATGGCTTGGTACAATTTCTGCCGAGTCCACTCTAGCCTCCGTGTTACGCCTGGAATGGAGGCCGGTCTTACCGATCACGTCTTGAGCCTGCGCGAACTGCTGGAGATAAGTTTCAAATGAGCACACCCGAACAACCTGCAAACCCGCCCGATGTTTACGGGGCCTTCTGCGGCCAAATCAATGAAGAGAACACCGCAAAGCTCATTAGCAGCCTCACAACCGCGACCGTCAAAAGGCAGAACGTACATCTTCTCTTCCAATCTGCAGGCGGAACAGTCGGAGAAGGTATTTGCCTTTACAACTTCTTCAAGTCGCTACCCGTAGGGCTGACAATCTACAACGTAGGCTCCCTCAGTTCCATCGCTGTAGTTGCCTATTTGGGAGCAAAACGCCGGGTAACCAGTTCTCGTGCGATGTTCATGATTCATCGAAACACTACTACCATGACAGGCGTTCCGGCCATGATGATAAAGGGTGTCACAAAAAGCCTGATACTCGACGATGCAAGGGCAGAATCCATTCTGTCTGAAAGCGTCACATTGCCCGCAGAAGAAAGATGGTCTAACTTGGACTACTACGACTTTTACCTTTCGGGAGAAGAAGCGGTCCAGACGGGACTGGCACATGAAATCGGCGAATTTTCGCCGCCACCAAGAACCCAAGTTTGGCAGTTTTACTGAAGCGTCACTCACCTGGCCCCCTTGCAACACAAAATTAAGCCACTACCGGAAAGTCCTTTACTAGGCCACGGGCGTGGTGAGAATGTGAAGCTGGTCCGTTCATTCTCTCGCCTGCTCGAGTGGATGACTGTCGTTTTGCGGGGGCGTATGGACCCAGACTAAAATTGCATGCATCAACTGAGGGGACGACGGGAGGTGAATATGCTCCGTGGTCTGCTCTCCCTCTCCATCCTTCTTCTGCTGTTCGCGCCGCAAGATGCCCGCGCGGAACAGAGCCGTTGGCAAAATCTTGAACAAGTCCGGACCGGCCAGAAGGTAACTGTGATCGTTCGTGACCACAGGAGTATCTCGGGCACGTTCCTCCGTTTCTCCAACAACGACCTGACCCTTCATGTAGGAGACAGTGTGGTGAAGATCAACAGGGACGACGTCTCTCGGATTACAGTCAAGGGCGGCCATCGCGGGCGGAACGCTTTGATTGGTTTTCTTGCGGTCGGCGGTTTCGGCGCGATTGCTGGCGCAGCGGCGAATCATAATTCAGGCGCCGACGAAGCAGCCGCCTTTGCGGGCGTCGGATTGGGCACACTCGGCGCCGGCATCGGGGCTCTCATTCCGGGGTCGAAGACCATATACCGGGTAGACGAGGGCAAAGGAGACAATTCCGGCCGCGTAAAGAATACGCAGTAGGCGGTTCACAAGGAACTGAGCGATTGCGGCATGGATCAACGTGTGCCTTTCTTCTCGACGCCAGGAGCCCACCAAGACTGGCGCCTGCATTCCCCCTAGCCGCTAAGATGGAATCTTGGCGCTCGAACCCTCATCTCCGGCTGCTTTCGACTTCATCGCACACGTAGCGCAAGCCTACGCAAAGCTGACTGAATCCCCTCATACTGCCCCGGAAACTGGCCTCGGCGGCAAACTCTTCTATGCGGGTGAGCTGGATGACGCGGGCCGTGCGCTGGTCGTGGCGTCCAACATTACCGGCGCCGCGACGCTGGTAGCAACGGACGATCGCGCCGCACAAAAACACGCTCTCCGCGACGGTGTCATCGATTTTCTCGTCACCTCGCTCGATGAGTCCCTGCGCATCTTGAAAAATCAGCTTCGCAAGTGCGAGCCGGGTTCGGTCTGCGTTGCGCTGCCACCGGCTGCGGTTGAGCGCGAGATGGACGAACGCGGCGTGCTGCCCGATCTGCTGCGGCGGGACGTGCCCATCGCGCCACGCCACGAAGCCCTCGTGCTTCAGGAAGGAGAGCAAGCTGAATTCGATCTCAGGAAGATACCGGCTCTCGTTACTTGGCGCGTGGATTCGACTCTTCCGAAATGGTTGCTGAAGCTCGACGAAGTCGCGCTTCAATGTCTCGACAGCGACGCATGGGCGGCACGGCGATGGTTGTGTTGGGCGCCGCGGTTTCTCGGCCGCTTGACGGGCGGCTTACGATTGCTCGACTGCGACCGCGAGTTCGCTGCCCGCTTTACCGAGCAGGTCTGGCAGAGTGTAAAGCGCGGCGAGATTGGCGTTGCGGTCGAGATTCGGTTGCATCATCGCGGCTTGCAGGACGTGCATCGGTTTGTCCCGGATGAATCTTCTGGCGCAGCCTAGCTTTCTTCTGCCGCTCTGCTGGCCTCCTCAATCCGGCGCCACAATTCCGCAATGCCGTATCCGGTTCTGGCCGAAACAGGCAGAGTCTCTTCGACTTCGAGTGTGCGCCTCAGCTCCGCCAGGCTCCGCATGCGCTCATTGCCGCTCAGCCGGTCCACTTTGGTAGCCACAACAACGAACGCACGGCCTACGGAGCGCAGCCAGTCGATCAACTGCCGGTCGTTCGCACGTGGAGGCACGTTTGCATCCACCAGGCAAACACACAGTGCCAGCCCCTCGCGCTCGGCAAGATACGGCTCAATGAACGCCGGCCAACCCGCCGAGATGGATTTGGAAATCTTCGCGTAGCCGTACCCTGGCAAGTCCGCAAAGATGAGTTTGCGCCGCCTGTGATCCGAGAGCGCGAAGAAATTGATGGCGCGCGTGCGGCCCGGCGAGGAAGACACTTTTGCGGCCTTCTCGCCCACCAGCGCATTCAGCAGGCTCGATTTGCCCACATTTGACCGGCCTAGAAAGGCAATCTCCGGCGCTCCCGCCCTGGGAAACTGCGCCGCCGAAACTGCCGAGAGCATGAATTGAGCCGACCAACGCATCGTGCGCAACCTCTCTGACGAGTTTACGGGGCGGAGTTTCGCCGGCGCCTCCTACCCCTCAGCCACCGCCAGCGGCTGCGACCGGTCCGTGCGCAACGTTGGCACCGCAGCCAGCAATGTGCGTGTGTAAGGCTGTTCGGGCGCCGCAAGCAGGCGCGCGCTGTCGCCGGTCTCTACTACTTCCCCGGTGCGCATTACGGCCACGCGCCCGGCCACTTGTCCCACCACGGCCAGATCGTGCGAGATGAACAGCATCGCCAGCCCGTATTCGCGCTGCAGCTCGCCCAGCAGCTTGAGAATCTGCGCCTGCACCGTCACATCCAGCGCCGTCGTGGGCTCATCGGCAATCAGCAGCCGCGGCCGGTTGATGAGCGCCATCGCAATCAGAATGCGCTGCCGCTGCCCCCCGGAGAACTGGTGCGCATAGTCTCCATAACGCCGCGCCGCTTGCGGGATGGCGACGGCCTCGAGCGCGGCGATGGCCTTTCGTCTCGCCTCTCTGCCCGTCAGGGAAGGCGCGTGCGCAGCGGCGCACTCGGCCACCTGCCTGCCCACCGTCATCACCGGATTCAGCGCCGTCATCGGCTCCTGAAAGATGATCGCGATCTCGCGCCCCCGAATCTGTCGCATCGCCCCCGGCGCCTCCCGGAGCAAATCCAGTTCCCTGCCCCCGCCCGCCCTTTGCCACAGAATCTGTCCTGCGGCGCGCGCCGTCGCTGGAAGCAACCTCATGATGGCCAGCGCCGTGGCGCTTTTGCCTGATCCCGACTCGCCCACCAGCCCCAGCACCTCG
Source organism: uncultured Acidobacteriaceae bacterium (assembly GCA_963836525.1). GTDB lineage: Bacteria > Acidobacteriota > Terriglobia > Terriglobales > Acidobacteriaceae > Telmatobacter. Next base: position 316 of record CAWIJW010000005.1, on the reverse strand, counting down.
CCTTCGTCCACGCTCAGGCTCACGCCGCGTACGGCTTCCACCGCGCCAAAACGCACACTCAAATCGCGAATGTCGAGAAGAGCCCCCATACGCTCATCCTAAAGCGATTCCAGGGTTACTGCATCGCGAACCCGCTTTACTTAAGTCGATGCGACCACCAGGGAGCAGCGACCTTGAAGACACTCAACAATGGGTCTAGCTACCCTGGAACCGCCGTAGAGCACGGCGGCTCTGCGGCGGCGCACCACGGCCGGGGCCGCGGCCGGGGTCTCAGTAGGTTTGCCAAAGAAGATAGGCGATTTGGTGCCGAAGAAGG